>NZ_JBNCKQ010000006.1:4630-224267 GCF_049841615.1 Micromonospora sp. DT63
GGTTCTGGGGTGGGCGGGGGGTGCGGCGTGGGGGGCGACCTTCTTTCTCCCCCCCCGGGGGGGGGGGGGCCCCCCCCCCCCCCCCCCACGCCGTGATGGACCGCGTCCAGACCCGACAGAGGACAGTGACCATGGACGACACCATCCTCGAGATGCGTGGAATCACGAAGACGTTCCCCGGGGTGACCGCGCTGGAGGACGTCAGCCTCGCGGTGCGCCGGGGGGAGATCCACGCCATCTGCGGTGAGAACGGCGCCGGCAAGTCCACCCTGATGAAGGTGCTGTCCGGCGTCCACCCCTCCGGCTCGTACGACGGGGAGATCCTGTTCGACGGCAAGCCGATGCAGTTCCGGGGCATCCGGGACAGCGAGGCCAACGGCATCGTCATCATCCACCAGGAACTCGCCCTGGTGCCCTACCTGTCGATCGCCGAGAATCTCTTCCTCGGCAACGAGCGGCGTGGTCGTGGCGGGCTCATCGACTGGAACAAGGCCAACGCCGAGGCGGCCGAGCTGCTGGCGTCGGTCGGGCTGCACGAGAACCCGGTCACCCCGGTCATCCAGCTCGGCGTCGGCAAGCAGCAGCTGGTGGAGATCGCCAAGGCGCTGTCGAAGAAGGTGCGCCTGCTCATCCTGGACGAGCCGACGGCCGCCCTCAACGACGTCGACTCGGCGCACCTGCTCGGCCTGTTGCGGCAGCTCAAGGAGCAGGGCATCACCTGCATCATGATCTCGCACAAGCTCAACGAGATCACCGCGATCGCCGACTCGACCACGGTCATTCGCGACGGCCGCACGGTGGAGACCCTGGACATGCGCGCTGACGACGTGAGTCAGCAGCGCATCATCCGGGGCATGGTCGGGCGCGACATCGAGAGCTTCTACCCCGATCGCGTCTCATCGCCCGGGGAGGAGGTGCTGCGGATCGAGGACTGGTCGGTGCGGCACCCGACCCAGGAGCGGATGGTCGTCGAGGGCGTCAGCCTGTCGGTGCGCGCCGGTGAGGTCGTCGGCATCGCGGGGCTGATGGGCGCCGGCCGGACGGAGCTGGCGATGAGCGTCTTCGGCCGCTCCTACGGCCGCGACATCCACGGCAAGCTCTTCGTCCGCGGGCGGGAGGTCAACGCCCGTACCGTCGCGGAGGCCATCGACAACGGCATCGCGTACGTCACCGAGGACCGCAAGCGCTACGGCCTCAACCTCATCGACGACGTCCGGCGCAACGTCTCGGCCGCGGCCCTGGACAAGCTGGCCAACCTGGGCTGGGTGAACGGCAACGAGGAGATCAAGGTTGCCGAGGCCAGCCGCAAGGAGATGAACATCCGAACGCCAAGCGTCATGGCGGTGGTCGGCAAGCTCTCCGGAGGCAACCAGCAGAAGGTCGTGCTGTCGAAGTGGCTGTTCACCGACCCGGATGTGCTGATCCTGGACGAGCCCACCCGCGGCATCGACGTCGGCGCCAAGTACGAGATCTACACGATCATCAACCGGTTGGTGGCCGCGGGTAAGGCGGTGATCGTGATCTCGTCCGAGCTGCCGGAGCTGCTCGGCATGTGCGACCGCATCTACACCCTCGCCGCTGGCCGGATCACCGGCGAGAAGCCGGTCGGCGAGGCGACCCAGGAAAGCCTCATGGAGCTGATGACCAAGGACAAGGAGCTCGTCGGATGACCAGCATCAAAACCCCTTCGACGGAGCGCCCGACGCCCCCGGACAGCACACCCGCCGCCGCCCTGCACAGTGGGACGAGCGACCTGCGGGCGCTGGTGTTGAACAACCTTCGGCAGAGCGGGATCTACGTCGCCCTGGTCGTCATCGTCGCGCTCTTCGCGCTCCTGACCGACGGGGTGCTGCTGAGTCCCGGCAACATCACCAACATCGTCCTGCAGTACTCGTACATCCTGGTGCTCGCGATCGGGATGGTCATCCTCATCATCGGCGGGCACATCGACCTGTCGGTGGGCTCGGTGGTCGCGCTGACCGGCGCGGTCTCCGCCGTCCTGGTGATCCAGCAGGGTCACCCCTGGTGGGTGGGCATCGCGGCGGCACTGGCCGTCGGTATCGCGGTCGGCGCCTGGCACGGGTTCTGGGTGGCGTACGCCGGCATCCCGGCCTTCATCGTGACCCTGGCCGGCATGCTGCTCTTCCGGGGTCTCACGCTGCAGGTGCTCGACAACATCTCGCTGTCGCCCTTCCCGGCCGAATACCAGAAGGTCGCGGCGGGCTTCCTCAACGGGCTGCTCGGCGGTCAGGGCTTCGACGCGTTCACGCTGCTCATCGGCGCCCTCGCCGTTGCCGGGTACGCGGTGAGCGGCTTCCGCACCCGCCTGGCGCGCATCCGCTACCAGCAGCCGGTCGAGTCGTTCCCGCTGTTCGTCGCACGGGTCGTCCTGGTGGGCGCGGTCCTGATGTACTTCGCCTGGCAGTTGGCGCACGCCCGAGGACTGCCGATCGTACTGATCATCCTGGCCGTGCTGGTGCTGGTCTACGGCCTGCTCACCCGGCGTACGGTCTTCGGCCGCCAGGTCTACGCGATCGGCGGCAACCTCTCGGCCGCGGCGCTGTCGGGTGTGAAGGTCCGCACCGTCAACTTCTGGATGTTCGTCAACATGGGCTTCCTCGCGGCGGTGGCGGGCGTCATCTACTCGTCGCGGTCCAACGGTGCGCAGCCCGCGGCCGGCAACATGTTCGAGCTGGACGCGATCGCTGCGGCGTTCATCGGTGGCGCGGCCGTCACCGGTGGCGTGGGCACCGTGGTCGGGGCCATGGTCGGTGGTCTGATCATGGCGGTGATGAGCAACGGCATGCAGCTGATGGGCATCGACCAGTCGACGCAGTCGGTGGTGAAGGGGCTCGTCCTGCTCGTCGCCGTCGCGTTCGACGTCTACAACAAGCGTCGCGCCGGCACGGCCCGCTGACGCGACACCGCGTACGTGTGCCCCTGCCCGTCCCACGGGCAGGGGCACACGTCGTTCGGGGCGGGGGCGTTCGGAGCGAGGGCGTTCGGCGGTGCAGGCGTTCGGCGGTGTGGGGTGCCGGCGGTGCCGGCGGTGCCGGCGGTCGGCGGTGCGGGGCGTTTGCGGTGAAGGACGTTCGACGGTGCGGTGCGTTTGAGGTGTGGGGCGTTTGGGGTGTGGGGCGTTCGATCACCGGCCACGTCGACTCCGCGCGGCGGCGCCCACAGAGACCCGCGCCGCGTCGTCGGGGAAGGCTCGCGCCGTTGTCCGTGCCCCCATCCGGAGCCGGCCCCACCCTCCGCAAGCCCTGTAGAGCTGCCCCAGATATGGGGCGGCACCCCCGCGGCGCGCGACAGTGTTCACTGCCGCGCCGGTGACGCCGGCGGCAACGTGCGTGCTGGTGTCGATGTCCGTGCCGGTTGGCAACGGCTGTGCAGGTGCCGATGTCCGTGCCGTTTGGCAAGGGCTGTCGTGTTGACGCCGTCCGTCCTGGTGGCAACGGCCGTGCCGGTCGGCAACGGCTGTCCTGATGATGGCTGTCTTGTGACGACGGCCTTGCTCGTGACAACGGCCGTGCCGGGTGACGATGGCCGCGCGGTCACGCCGCCTTTGGGGAATCCCCGGACGCGCCGTCCTTGCCGGTCCCTGGACGGGCCGCCGTCCTTGCGTGCTCCCCGGACGGCCCGCCGCCCGGGGACGGACGGCGTCGTCGGGTTGTCGGTGCCGCAGATCTTGGACAGTTTCCGTTCTCTCTTAACGGAAACTGTCCAAGATCTGCATTGGCGAGGTGTCTTGATGCGTGTGTGGTCCTTCGCATGCGGCCTGGCGTGCCGCTGGCGAGCGGGAGCGAGGGGAGGGGTCTGTCTTGCTGGCGATTGCGCATGATCCGCTGACTCGACCGGCATGACGACTGTCCCGCCCGGCGGGTAGTGGCCCATATCTGGGGCAGCTCTACAGGGAACCGCACGGAACCCTGGGCCGCCGCCCGCCGCCCGCCGCCCGCCGCCCGCCGCCCGCCGTGCCACCGTCTCGACAGCGCGGCAGGTCGCCGTGCCGTTGTGCCGATCAGCGCCGCAGGCCGCGGCGCCGAGTTGCTGCCGTGCTGCCGGGCCGCCGTGGTGCCGCGCTGCCGTGCTGCCGGACCGTCCAGCGCCGCCGTGCCGCCGGGCGACCGTGCTGCCGTGCCGCCGGCCCGCCGGCCCGCCGTGCCGAGTTGCCGCTTGTGGCAGTGCCGCGCAGTGCCGCAGAGTGCCGCGCAGTGCTGCGGGCATCGCGTGGGGGAGGTGCGGGTGTTGCGAGTGCCGCACTGTCACGCGTCGCTGCGCGGGGTGATCCCGCCGCACCGCTGCCGGTGCGGCGGGATCACTCGGTCAGTGGCAGGTGCCCGTGCCGCTGTCGTTGTAGGTCTGACCGGCGACCGGCACGAACTGCCAGTCGTAGCTGCCGGAGTGCAGGGTGAACTTCAGGACCCCGAACGCCGAGCTGTTGCGGGCCTCGCTGTTGGGCTGGATGGTGCCGAAGCCGTAGTGGTCGGCGCCGCCCATCCCGGCCACGAAGCTGCGCATCCCTCGGCTGGCGTCGTAGCCACCGGACGGGTTCATCGGGCCGAACCGCTCGTACACGTGGTTGTGCCCCCAGACCACGACGTCGGCGTTGTAGTCGTAGAGCGCCTGGTACAGCGGGCGCGTCGAGGTCGACGGCGCGTGGTTGGAGCTGGACGTGAACAGCGGGTGGTGCCAGTACGCCAACGTGCACGGCTTGCTGCTGGCCGCCAGGTCGGCGCGCAGCCACTGCTCTTGCGTCGACCCGGCCGACATGCTGATGTTCGAGTTCAGCGACACGATGTGCCAGTTGCCGAGGTCGAAGGAGTAGTACCCGCGGCCGCTCGGGCCGGCGGACGTGCCGAAGTAGTTGTAGTAGCCGGTCGCGCCGGACGTGTTGTAGTCGTGGTTGCCCGGTGACGGGCGGGTGCGCGCCTTGTGCCGGCCCCAGGTGGGCTCGTAGTAGCTGGCGAACTGGGACGCGGTGCCACTGTCGTAGACGTTGTCGCCGGTCGTGAAGACGGTGCCGGAGATGCCGTCGAGCAGCGCCGCCGTGGCGGTGTCACCGGAGCCGGAGGTGGCGATGTCACCGGCCCCGACGAGGACCGGATCGCCCGACGGAGGTGTCGTGGTGCCGGTCGTGACCACCAGCTGCGGGGCGTCGCCTCCACTCTCGCGCGTGTCGTAGTAGGCGCCGTCGCCGCTGGTCGAGGTCGCGCCGAAGCTGAAGGTGCCGTTGCCGGTGACCGCGGAGGTGACGTCGACCTCGTACCAGGTGTTGCCGGCGACCGCGCCGAGCGAGGAGAGGGTGGCGCCGTCGATCGTCGGCTGGTTGCTCCAGGTCGTGCCGGTCTCCGACCAGGTGGTGTTGGACATCGTCCGGAACGTGCCGCCGGCGTCGCTACCGCTGTTGCCGCTGATCGTGCGCAGCCGCAGCTTGGCGCTGGTCACCGTGCCGCTGACACCGCTCACCGTGAAGCGCAGGAACATCCGCCGAGCGGGTGAGTTGTCGACCACGACCTGCGTGGACGTGCCGTAGTTGGTGGACGCCGTGTCGCTCTGGACGTAGGTGTCGGCGACCGGCGTGAACGTCACGCTCGCCGCGGAGGCCGTGCCCGAGCCGGTCAGGACGACGGCGGCGGTGGCGGCGACGAGCACCGCGACCGTCCCGATCGTGACCGGTGGGCGGGCGATTCGAATGTCCATCCAGGACCCCTTCGTTGCGGGTGGAAAGCGCAAGGAATGTAGGAAGGTCGATGAACCGGCGGACTGCCGCCAGGTGAACAGTACGCTCAGGCAGCGAAACACCTCGATGTTTGTCCGATGTTCACCCGCCGCATGCCTGTCCGCCCCTCGCGGTCCCTTGTGACGCCCCCGATCGGATCGTCACGATGGCTGACCGTCGCCCACGATCAGAGGAGATGCGCGTGTACCTGTCGTCCGTCTCCCGGCCGGTCAGCGACCCGCCCGACGCCGGGCCACGACGCCGCCGGCTCGCGCTGGTCAGCGGCAACGTGGTCGCGCTCGGCACGGTCAGCCTGATCACCGACATCTCGGCCGAGATGGTGGCCGCCGTCCTCCCGCTCTACCTGGTGCTGGGCCTGCAACTCAGCCCGGTGGCCTTCGGCGTGCTCGACGGGGTCCACACGGGCGCCACCGCGCTGCTGCGGGTCGTCGGCGGCTTTGTCGCCGACCGGTTCCGACGGCGCAAACTGGTCGCCGGCGTCGGCTACGCGCTCTCCGCCGTCGCCAAGCTCGGCCTGCTGCTCGCCGGCCGGTCGGTGCCGGCGATCGGCGCCGTCATCACCGTCGACCGGCTCGGCAAGGGTGTGCGCAGCGCGCCCCGCGACGCGCTCATCACGCTCTCCACCCCGCCCGAGGCCCTGGGCCGTGCGTTCGGGGTGCACCGGGCGATGGACAGCGTCGGGGCGTTCCTCGGGCCGCTCGCCGCGTTCGCCGTCCTGCTGGTCGTCGGGCAGTCGTACGACGCGGTCTTCGTCACCAGCTTCTGCGTCGCCGCCCTGGCCGTCGTCGTACTCGTGCTGTTCGTCCGGGAGCGACCGACCGGCACGGCGGCCGACGGGCCGGACGAACCCCGGGTCTCGGTCCGCGAGGCGTTCGGCCTGCTGCGCAGCCGGCCCACCCGTCGGCTGCTGCTGGCCGCGACGATGCTCGGCCTGGCCACCATCGGCGACGGCTTCGTCTACCTGGTGCTCCAGCGCCGGGAGGACCTTGGTCTGCGGTGGTTCCCGCTGCTGGCCGTGGGCACCAGCCTGGCCTACCTGGTGCTCGCCGCGCCGCTCGGTGTGCTCGCCGACCGGATCGGGCGGCTGCCGGTGGTGGTGGGCGGCTACGTGGCCCTCGGCGCGACCTACCTGCTGCTGTCCGGGCCGGCGCACGGCTGGCCGGCGCTCGCGCTGACACTCGCGCTGTACGGCGCGTTCTACGCGGCCACCGACGGCGTGCTCATCGCGCTCGCCGGGCCGGTGCTTCCACCACGGCTGCGGACCACCGGGATCGCCCTGGTCCAGACCGGGCAGGCGCTGGCGTACCTCGTCTCGTCGGTCCTGTTCGGGCTGGCCTGGCAGGCGTGGGGGCCGCAGACGGCGGTTCGGGTGGCGGCGGTGGCAGTCGTCGGCGTCCTGGTCGGCACCGTCCTTCTGCTGGCCTCCCCGTTCCGCCCCGCTCCTCGGAAGGTGTCCCCATGAGCGCGATGTCGACCCGGGCCAAGCTCGGGGTGGTGGCCGCCAGCGCGGTCCTGTTGGCCAGCGTGGCGGCCGGCTACGCCGCCATCGCCGCCGAGCCGGCCCGGACCCCACCGCCGGCCGCCGCCGGGGACCAGGCGGTCACCCTCGCGCCGGGCCCGCGCCTCTTGGCCATCACCGACCGGTACGTCTCCAGCGTCGCGACCGCCGATCCCGCCGGGCCGCGTACCGTCTCGGGTCTGGAATGCCTGCGGGTGTACGCGGCCGCCGGCACCGGCGTCTGCCTGCGGCCGGAGACCGCGTGGTCGTACCAGGTCGTGGTGCTCGACGCGGCGCTGCGCCAGAAGCGGACGCTCAGCGTGCCCGGCCTGCCCAACCGGGCCCGGGTCTCGGCCTCCGGCCGGATGGTCTCCTGGACGACGTTCGTCGGGGGCGACTCCTACACGGCGAGTGGCTTCTCCACCCGCACCGGCATCCTCGACACCGTCACCGGCGCCACCGTGACGTCGCTGGAGGAGTTCGCGATCACGCGGGACGGCCGCGGCTACCGCAGCCCCGACGTCAACTACTGGGGTGTCACCTTCACCGCCGACGACAATCACTTCTACGCGACGATGGCCACCGGCGGTAAGCGGTATCTCGTGCGCGGCGACGTGGCCGCCCGGACCGTCGAGACGATGCGGACGAACGTGGAGTGTCCGTCGCTGTCGCCCGACGGCACCCGGATCGCCTTCAAGGAGGCGATCGACGCCGACCCGACGAAGGGCTGGCGGCTGTCCGTCCTCGACCTGGCGTCCGGACGGGTCACCGCGACGGCGGAGACCACAAGCGTCGACGATCAGGCGGCCTGGCTCGACGACGCCACGGTGGCCTACACACTGCGCCAGAGCGACGGTCGTCCCGACGTGTTCAGCGTCCCGGCCGACGGTTCCGGTACGCCGAGGCTGCTCATCCCCGGCGCCGAGTCGCCGTCGCCGCTGACCTGACGGTCCGGCCGCGAACCTCGGGCGGCCAGGACACCTGACCGCCATGCCGCGGTAAACGTCCCGTCACGTCGGCTTCCACGCCGCAGCCTTCGCCATTCATCGACGGCCCCGAGGGTATTGACCATGACAGGGCTGAGCCGTCGCATCTTCGTCCTCAGTGGACTCGCAGTCGCCGGCGTCGCGGTGACACCCGGGCAGGGTGCCCGCGCCGCGGTGCCGTACCCCTTCAAACTCGGTGTGGCGTCAGGTGATCCGGCCCCCGACAGCGTGGTCCTGTGGACCCGGCTGGCATCCTCGCCGCTCAACGCCGACGGGCAGGGCGGCATGGCCAACGCCGACGTGACTGTCGAGTGGCAGGTGTCCACGACGGACCGCTTCTCGTCACTTGTCGCGTCCGGCTCGGTGGTCGCCCGCTACGCCGACGCCCACTCGGTGCACGTCGTCGCGGGCAGCCTCGCCGCCGACTCCGACTACTACTACCGGTTCCGGGCCCAGGGGCAGATCTCCCCGGTGGGACGTACGCGGACGGCACCGGCCCCGGGCACCTTCGGCCGCGACCTGGTCCTGGCGTTCGCGTCCTGCGCCCACTACGAGGCCGGCTACTACACCGCCTACCGGCGGATGGCCGAGGAGAACCCGGGTCTGATCCTGCACCTCGGCGACTACATCTACGAGGGCGGCGTCAACACCGCAGCGGTACGCCAGCACGTCGGCGCGGAGATCGTGTCGCTGGCTGACTACCGCCGCCGGTACGCCCTCTACAAGTCCGACCCGGACCTGCAGGCGGCGCACGCTGCCGCGCCCTGGCTCGTCGTGCCGGACGACCACGAGGTGGAGAACAACTACGCGAACATGGTCCGCGCCGACAGCAGCCCGACGCTGACCGAGGCCCAGTGGACCGCCCGGCGCACCGCCGCGTACCGGGCCTACTACGAGAACATGCCGCTGCGGCCGGCCTCCGCGCCGAGCGGCAACAGCATCCCGCTCTACCGACGGGTCCGCTGGGGGCAGCTCGCCACCTTCCACATGCTCGACACCCGGCAGTTCCGCGACGACCAGGCCTGCGGTGACGGCTGGAAGGTCTGTGCGGACGCCGACCTGACCTCCCGGTCGCTGACCGGCGCGACCCAGGAAGCGTGGCTGCTCGACGGGCTGGCCCAGCACTACGGCACCTGGGACATCCTCGGCCAGCAGGTGTTCTTCGCCCGCCAGTTCGAGGCGAGCGGGGCCGCGAGCATGGACGCCTGGGACGGTTACCGGGCCTCCCGCAGCCGCATCCAGACCGGTTGGCAGCAGCGTGGGGTGCGCAACCCGCTCGTGCTCACGGGGGACGTGCACAGGTCCTGGGCCAACGAGCTGAAGGCCGACTACGCCAACCCGTCGTCGGCCACGATCGGCACCGAACTGGTCTGCACGTCGATCACCTCGACCGGCAACGGCACCGGCAGCACGACCATCCCGAACGCGGCGACCAACCCGCACCTGAAGTTCTACTCCGACCGGCGCGGCTACGTCCGTACCACGATCGGACGCAGTCAGGTCCGCGCGGACTTCCGGGCGGTCAACACGGTGACCGAGCACGACGCGCCGGCGTCGACGGTGCGCTCGTTCGTCATCCTCGACGGCCAGCCCGGCCTGCAGGCCGGGTAGAAGGAGCACCCCATGACCGCACTCACGACCCTGCTCGCCGCGTCCCTGCTGGCCCCGACCGTCGTGGCGCCCGCCCCGACCGCGATGACCGCAGAGGCGATCACCTGGACCACCGCCAACAGCGTGGCAAGCGGCGACCAGGACCTGCCCGCCATCGCCATGAACCGCAACGGTCAGGTCGCTGTCGCCTGGGAGGACGACCGGGACAGCACCGCCCCCGAGGACGACACCCACAGCGAGATCTACGTGCGCCTGTTCCGCGACGGCACACCCGGCTACGAGCTGAAGCTCTCCGCCGGCGGCACCAGCGGGGCCGCCTGGCGGCACATCAGCCCGGACGTCGGCATCGACGACCGGGGCAACGCCGTGGTCGTCTGGGCCGCCGACGGCGACGGCAACGGCGTCTACAACATCCAGTACCGGGTGGTGTCACCGGCCGGCGCGATCCTCGGGTCGGGGCAGGCCAACGCCAGCGACGCCGGGCAGCAGATCTGGCCGAAGGTGGCCCTCGACCCCGATGGCGCCCCCACCACCGGAGGCGTCGGCTTCACGGTCGTCTGGGAGGACGTGCAGGGCACCGCTGGAGCCACCGTCAAGGCCGCCGGTTTCACCGCCGCCACCACCAGGGCGTACGAGGTGACGGCCTCGCAGACGACCGGCACACACCACCGCCCCGACGTGGCGGTGTCCGCCTCCGGCGAGGCGCTTGTGGTCTGGGACGAGGACGCCGACGCCAACGGCTCGTACAACATCGGGTTGACCCGGCTGGCCCGGTCGAACGGCGCTGTGGTGCTGTCCCGGCGCACGGCAAACGCGCAGAGCGGCGGGCAGCAGCAGCGGGCGTCGGTAGCGGCGACGTTCGCCGGTGACTTCACCGTCGGCTGGGAGTCGGACCACACCGGCACCCGGGGCGTGTGGGCGCGCTCGTTCACCGCTGCCGGCACCGCCCGCCACGGCGAGGTCCAGGTGTCCACCGGGACCGGGGCCGTCGCGCCGGGCGTCGGCATCGACGACGAGGACAACGTCGTGGTGGGCTGGACGGTGTCCGGCGCCAACCCGGACGTCTGGGCGCGCGGCCTCAACCCCGACGGCACATCCGCGAGTCGGCTGCCGGCGCAGGCGCTGAGCCAGACCACGACGGGCCGGCAGGAACACCTGGCCGTCGCGGCATCCCCGTGGGGCGAGGTGAGTCTCTGTTACACCGACGACAACGACGGCAACGGCTTCGACCAGGTGCTCCTCGGTCTCGGGGCGACGAACTCGACCTGGCTGATGACCGCCGACGAACTGCGCCAGCGCAAGGCGCGGGCCGCCGCCCGGGTGAACTGAGCCGGACCCGGTCCGTTCAGAGGGCCTGGTCGGGCTTGCCGCCGGCGCTGGCCGCCCCGTCGTCTCCGCCGGGGGACGACGGGGCGGCCACCGCGCGCAGAGTGATCGACTGATCGGTCTGGTCGACCTCGAACAACGTCCCGGCCGGGAAGGCCGCCCAGGTCTCGGGCGGCAACTGGATCGTGCCGTCACCTGCCACCACTGCGAAGTCACGGCCGTCACGCCCCTCGGCGCCGACCCGGCCGTCGCGGATGGTGACCGCTCGGCCCAGCCGGGCACCCACCTCGCCGTCATGGGTCACCACCACCACTGTGGTGCCCCGCTCGGCGTTGACCGTGGCCAGCGCCGCGAGCACGTCGTCGCGACCGGCCACGTCGAGCTGACTCGTCGGCTCGTCGACCAGGAGCAGGCCGGGCCCGGCGGCGAGCCCCTGCGCCAGAGCGGCCCGCTGGCGCTGCCCCGGGGTCAGGTCGCTCACCCGCCGCGCGCCGGCGCCGGCGAGACCGACCAGCTCCAGGATCGCCTCCGGCGGGTCGAGTCGGCGTCTGCTGAGGCGTGCCACGGGTCGCTGCGCCAACCAGATGTTGCGGGACAGCGACAGGTAGGGCAGCAGGTTGCGTTCGGCGCCCTGGAGCACAGTGCCGACAGTGGCCCCGCGCAGGGCGGCCAGGCCCCTGGCCGAGAGTCGGGACAGCTACTACCTGCAGTTGGTGAACGGGATCACCGGCATCGGCTCGGGCACGGTGACCACCAGCGCGAGCACCCTGAACGTGCGCTCCGGCCCGGGCGCCAGCTATCCGGTCGTCGGCTCGGTCGCCGACGGCGCCACCGTGTCCGTCTACTGCCAGGCCGTCGGCAGCACGGTCACCGGCCCGTACGGCACCACCTCCGTCTGGGACCGGATCGGCACCAACCGCTACGTGTCCGACGCGTACCTGCTCACCGGCTACGACGGGTACATCCCGAACGTGCCGCGTTGTTGAGGTAGCGGCGTCGTCGCTCAGGAGGTGGTCGGTGCGCCGAAGAGCAGGTCCAGGTGGGCGTCCAGAGCGTCCAGGGCCTGCTCGGCGGTGTACTGGCCACCGAGCAGGTACACGCCCAGCCCCTCCATCAGCGCCAGCAGGCCGGCCGCCGCGGCCGCGTCGTTGCTGGGCAGGACGCTGGCGATGAACGCGGCGAGCTGCGCGGTGTCCGCGCGGAGGCTGGCCGCGGCCAACGGTCGCACCGCCGTGTACGCGAGGAACGCGAGCGCCACCCGACCGTCGTCGCGGGTGTGCTCGTCGAGCGGCAGGAGCGCGGCGATCATCGTGCGCAGCAGCAGCCGGGGGGACGGGTTCTCGCCCAGGCCCGCCACCGCCTCGGTGACCCGGACCTGACTGCGCTCGCGGACCACGCTCAACGCGAACGTCATCATCTCGTCCTTGGTGCGGAAGTAGTGCTGCACCATCCCGGCGGAGACGCCCGCCTCGGTGGCCACGTGGCGCAGGCTGACCGCCTCCAGGCCCTGATCGGCGGCGACCCGCATCAACGCGTCCGCGATGAGGGTGCGTCGCTGCTGGTGATCGACCTTCCTGGGCATGACCTCGATCGTTTCACAGTGGGTCGTTGGCACACCCCGACGACGCTAGTGGCGGGCGGTGTCGCCCGCGGGTGTGCCCCGGGCGCTGCGCAGCAGTCCGTCGGGGTCGTCGGCGTACAGCCGTAGCTCGTCCATCGGCGCCGACCGGCCCGTGGGCAGGTCGAACGTCGTCGGCCGGCGTAGCAGGACGTCGATGCTCGTCTGGCTGCCGACCGAGAGGTGCAGGACGCGGCGGTCACCCTCCTGCTCGATCTGGACGGACCTGCTGGACGGCAGTGAGCGGTGGCGCTTGCGCAGCGCCTCGACGTCCGTCCAGGGGATCCAGATGTCGATGCCCGAGTTGACCCGCACCCGCAGACCGGTGTCACCCACGACGTGGGGATGGATGGTCATGCCGGCCCAGAGGCCGAGCATCCAGAGCACGCCCCAGACGCCCAGGCCGAGCACGATCCAGCGGGCCGGCCGCCACGGCACCACGTGGGTGACGATCAGGTCGAAGATCGGGATCTCGACCACCGACAGGGCGATGAAGATGCCGAGGATCGGCTTGACCACGACGAGGTAGCCGAACGGCTCGTCGCCGGGCCCCAACGGCAGTGGACGGCGCCGTGCCCACAGGTAGAGGCTGCGCCACATCGCGGCCTCGGCCACGGCCGCCCGGCGCACCAGCGGTCCCACTCTCGCGCTGGTCGGCGTCCTGGTGTCGGTCATGGTCGCCTCCCGCAATGGTTCCAATGCAAGTGCATTGCAAAGACGATAACGCTTTTACGATTCGACTGCAACGCGAAGCGGGGCCACCCATGGCCGGAGCGTTGCCGGCGTCTGCCATGCTCGGGCCGGTGACGACCGGCCGCCCCACTCCAGCCCGCAGCCACCGCCGCACCCGCCGACGGGTGATCCCCGTGCTTCTCGCGCTCGTCGTCGTGGCTGCCGTGGCCGGCGTCGCCGTGGTGGTCGTGCCGCTGCTGCGCCCGGCCGGTCCCCGCCCGCTCTTTCAGATGCCGGTCGCCTGCGGCGAGACGTGGCAGCTCAGCACCTACCCCGGGCACGACGACTTCGACGTCGACCTGTTCCCCACCGAGGGCGAGGCGTGGGGGCGTCCGGTGCTCGCGTCCTACGGCGGCACGGTCACCGTGGCGGGCATCAACGGTTCGCTGGGTGGGCGTACGCCGGAGAATCCGCAAGGCCCGCGCGGTCGCGGTGGTGGCTACTGGGTGAAGATCGATCACGGCGGCAAGTGGGAGACGCAGTACCTGCACATGCTCGAACCGCCACTGGTCAAGGTCGGGCAGAAGGTCGCCCAGGGTGAGCAGATCGGACGGCTCGGCAGTACGGGGGACTCCGGCGCTCCGCACCTGCACTACGAGCAGCGACGCGGCTGGGACAAGGTCGAGACCCACTTCGGCGGCACGCCGTCGGGCATCACCACGGACGAACGCGAACAGATACTCCGGCGGGTGAGCGACAACTGCCCGACCGTCTCCTGAGGAGCGCGGTTTACCGGGCACGGCTCGGGGCACTGATCCTGGTGACAGTTCAGACGCAGGGGAGGAGTTGGCGATGGCCAAGGGTGACGTCGACACGTACCAGGAAGACGGGCAGTGGAAGAACCGTCCGGAGGGTAACGACCGGGCCAGCAGCACGCACGACTCCAAGGCCGACGCGCAGGCGCAGGGGCGCGACATGGCAGCCGACCGGGGCGTCGAGCATGTGATCAAGAAGCAGGACGGCACGATCGGTGAGAAGAACACGTACCCGCGCAGCCGCGACCCGCGGGAGATCCCGGGCTGACCGCCGCACCGCCTGCGGACCGACCTCTTCGGCATGACCGAGGAGGTCGGTCCGTCTGTGCGCGCGTCCACTCCAGCTTTATCGCCGTCCACCGAGGGTGGGGGATTTGGAGGGATATAGTCCACTTCGGGGCTGAAGTGAAAGCTGGGAGTGGACATGACGTTTCGGGGTCGGCGGCGTCGTCCCGTGAGCGCTGCGGCTCTGGTGGTCGCCGTCACCGCGGGAACCCTCGCGCTCGCACCGCCTTCCGCGTGGGCGGTCGGGTCGGTCCTGTTCGACCAACCGTTCCACAACAACACCGCGAACGGCATCGGCCCCGTGACGGTGCCGGGCGTCCCCACCCCCACCGCGACCAACACCGCCTGCCTGAGCGCGGCCGGCAACTCGACAAACGGCCCCCTGCTGAGCTGCACCACGTCCACCGACCCGCAGGGCGCGGGCAAGCTGCGCCTCACCCCGGCCACGGCCACCCGCCAGGGCGGGGTGTTCGGCGCGGTGAGCGTGCCCACCTCGCAGGGCCTGCACGTCTCGTTCAACACCTACCAGTACGGCGGCTCCAGCCCGGGAGCGGACGGCATGGCGTTCGCGCTGGCCGCCGTCGATCCGGCCAACCCGCTGTCCCCGGCGGTCATCGGCCAGCCGGGCGGATCCCTCGGCTACTCGGCGGCGTTCAACGGCGCCTCGGTGGGTCTGTCCAACGGCTACCTGGGCGTCGGGCTGGACGTCTTCGGCAACTTCAGCAACAGCCTCTACCAGGGCTCCGGCTGCACGAATCCGCCGTACATCTCCACCACCAACAATCGGGTGCCCGGCCAGGTCGTGATCCGCGGACCGGGCCGTAACGGTGTCGGCTACTGCGCCATCAACAGCACCGCCACCACCACCTCGTCGCCCCCGCTGACACTGCGTGCCACCACCCGCGCCGCCTCGGTGGTGCCGGTCGAGGTGGTCGCCAACACGACCTCGTCCCCGTACACGACCGACACCGGGATCACCGTGCCGGCCGGTGAGTACCGGGTGCGGTTCACGCCGGTCGGAGGATCGGCGCGGACGCTGGCCGGGAGCCTCCCGGTCGTGTCGCCGAGCCTGTACCCGTCGCCGACCTGGCTCAACGCCAGCGGCTTCCCCCGGCAACTCGCCTTCGGCTGGGTGGGTTCGACCGGCTCGGTCACCGACTTCCACGAGCTCGACAACGCCCGCGCGGTCACCTTCAACCCGGTGCCGGACCTGAACGTGTCGCAGACCAGCGCGGTCGGCCCGAGCCCGCAGCCCGGCGATCCCGTCACCTACTCGATCACCGCTGGGGTCGACGCCGGGGCCACCGAGACGGCGCCGATCTCGGTCACCCAGACCGTGCCCACAGGTGTCGTGCCGCGCGGGGCGTTCGGCTCCGGCTGGGTCTGCGGCGCACCATCCGGGCAGACGATCAGCTGCACCAACAGCAACGGCCCGTTCCCCGGCGGGACCTCGCTGCCGCCGATCACAGTTGTCGCGACCGTGACCGGAACCGGGGTGACGCCGGCGCTGATCCAGACCGCCACGGTGGCGACCTCGTCCTCGATCGACGCCAACCCGGGCTACTCCTCCGCCACCACGCCCGTGGCGCCGGCCACGGCACCGAGCGGCGTGACCGTCACCCCGGCGCAGAGCTCGATCGCCGGGGGCATCGCGGTCATCGTCGGCGGCAGCGGCCTCACCGCAGCGACCGCGATCACCATCGGCACGGCCGCCGAACAGCAGGCCGGTACGGCGGTGCTGCTGCTGCCGTGCACGTCCGGCCCGGCCGCCGGCTGCTTCACAGTGAACTCCGACGGCACACTCGGCATCTCCTCCATGCCCGCCCGCTCCAGCGCCGCCACGGTCACCGTCAGCGTCGTCACCCGCGGCTCGGCGGGATCGGCCAGCTACGTCTACGCGTCCGCACCCGGCACGCCCGCCACGCCCACGGCGGTCGCGGGCATCACCAGCGCCACCGTCAGCTGGACCGCGCCGGCGAGCAACGGAAGCCCGATCACGACCTACCTGATCACCCCGATCCGGGACGGCGTCACCCAGCCGACCCTCACCTTCGACGCCGCCACCACCAGCCGCACCCTGACCGGGCTGACCGCCGGCTCCTCGTACGCCTTTCGCGTGGCGGCGGTGAACGCGTACGGCACCGGCGCGGCCAGTCCGGCCTCGGCGGCGGTCGTCCCGTACACCCTGCCGGGCGCACCGACGATCACCTCGGTCACCGCGGGGACCACCGCAGCCACGCTGAGCTGGACGACCCCGGCCAACGGCGGTTCGCCGATCACCGGTTACACGGTCACGCCGTACCTCAACGGTGTGGCGCAGACGCCGCAGACCTTCACCGGGACCGCCACGACCCAGACCGTCACCGGACTGACCGGCGGCGCGACGTACACCTTCCGGGTGGCCGCGATCAACGCGGCGGGCACCGGCGGGCAGTCGGCAGCGTCCGCGGCGGTGACGGTCAACCCGCCGCCGACGCTGACCTTCGCGCCGCCGCCACCCGGAAAGGCGTACGTGCCGTACCAGTACCAGCTCACCGTGGCCGGCGGAACGAGCCCCTTCGTCTGGTCGGTGAGCGCCGGGAGCCTGCCCGCCGGGCTGACCCTCGACCCGTTCAGCGGTCTGCTCTCCGGCACGCCCACCGCGTCCGGGACGTTCCCGTTCACGGTGCGGGTGACCGACTCGGACAACCAGTCCGCCACCCGACCTGTCGACCTGGTCATCAACCCGCTCGGCGGGCTCTCCATCAGCGTCCCGGCGATCTCCCCGCTCGGCACCGTCACCTCGGACGCGACAGGCGTCTCGGGCCAGCTCGGCCCGGTGACCGTGACCGACGACCGCGGTCCCTTCTCCGGACGGTGGGTAAGCGTCGTCTCGACCACGAACTTCACCACGGGGTCCGGCTCGGGTGGCGAGACCATCCCGAACAGCAGCGTCACGTACGCCTCCGGTGCGGCCCTCGCCACCACCGGCGACGGAACCTTCCTCCCGCAGCCCGGCGCGGTGCTGGACACCCCGCGTACGGCCGCCGGGTGGTCCGGCCGAAGCGGCGACCCGAACTCCGCCACCTGGAACCCGACGCTGCTGGTTGCGCTCCCGCCCGGGCTGGTGGTCGGCGACTACACGGCGGTCGTGACGCACTCGGTCATCTAGCACCGGGCGCCGCCGCCACCAGGGGCCAGCGACCGGCGCAACGACGCTGCCCGGCCGCTTCCTCCAGAGGGAAGGGCCGGGCAGTCGCCGGAGGGTGGGGACCTCAGGCCAGGCGGGTCCGTTGCCGGCGCACGAGATACCAACCACCGACGGTGATCAGCACCAGCAGTGCGATCCCGCCGCCCGCGTACGGCAGCAGGCCGGGCCCCGCGGACGTCGAGACGGCCATCGGCGCCGCGACGGGCAGGACGATCGTCCCGGTCGCGGTGCGTTCCACAGTGCCGCTGGCGAGCTGTGCCCGCACGTCCCAGGTCCCCGCGGGGAGGTCCTGATTCACGTCGATCCGGACCTGGCCGGTCTCGCCGGGCAGGATCGTCACGCCGTTGGTCACCTTGAACGGCCCGGCCCGGACCGCCGCCTTGCTCAGCGTCAGGGTCCCGGTCATGTCCAGGGCGCGGCGACCGGTGTTGGTGACCTGCGCGGTGACCACCGGAAACTTCCCGATACCGGGCTCCGCGGCGAGCGCGCCGATGCGGAAGTCCGTCGGCGGCTCACCGCCCGGGCCGATGTCGAGGTAGACCCGGATGCCCACCCGGTGGATCTGGGTGACATTGCCGGTGCGTTCCTTCGCGCTGGTGACCTGCGCCCAGATCGCGGCGTACCGTTCGCCCTCGGACGCCTTCCTCGGCACGGCGATCTCGACCCCGACCGGCCGGCGTTCGCCCGGGTCCAGCTCCATCCTGGCGGTTTCCAGTCGGACCCAGCCACTGAGCTCGTTGCCCGTGCGGCCGTCGGGCACGGTGAAGGCGTTGTTCTCGATCGACGCCCCGCCGGAGTAGAACTCGATCTTCTGCGTCTCGTCCGAGGTGTTCTGCACCTCGACCCGGCGTTCGATGGTCGTCCCCGGCTTCAGGTGGTCCACGATGTAGACCTGTGCGCGGGGGTCCTGCGCCCGACTCGCGGGAATGTCCAGCATGCGAATGCTGATCGCGGCGTCGTCGGCGGGATCCTGTCGGTGCTCCCGCACGGCAGCGGCTGGCGCCGCCGGAACCCCGAGCGCCACGAGGGCGACCGAGGCCAGCAGCGCCAGCCGGCCGAGCGGCTCAGAACACCGAATGTGTCACCGTCCCGGTGTAGACACCCTGGACGGTGCCGACCGGTACGTTCACCACCAGCGTCGGGTTCCAGGTGGCGAAGTTGTTGCCCGTGCCGCCGGTGTGGGTCATCGCCGTCCGCGGGACGTTGATGATCACCTGCTGGGCCGAGGTTGGCTGACCGGGCGTGAAGGTGCCGCCGCCGGCCGTGGCCGTTGCGGGGCCCGACCAGTACTGGACGTTGATGTTCGGGATCGTCTCTCCCGAGGTGCCGCCACCGGTGACGAAGTCGGTGGAGATGACGGTGGCGGTCCAGTTGGGGGTGAGCGACCCCCGCTGGTCCAGCACCGTGACCGGCCCGAGCTGACCGGAGACGCTCGAGCCTTCCACGCCGTGCCCGATGTTCGCCGTCGCGGGCACCGTGATCGAGAGGCCGCCGGCGGCGTCGACGGTGAGGGTGACGACCGTTTCGCCGGTCGTGTCGGCGGCGGCCGGCGCTGCGAGAGCGAAGGCGGCGGCAATGCCGGCCACGCCCGCCAGAAGTTTCCTGCGCATCAAGTCTCCTTCGTCCTGAATCGCCCATGGGATGCGGTTCAGAGCGTATCTACGCAAAAACCCCGAAAACCGGCAAAAGCCTCAACATCACCCGGGCCACGCCTGTGACCTGGCCTTTTGTCGCGGTCAGGCCGGCACCACGTACGGGAACGTGTCGGCGCGGGCGGCCTTCGTGACCTCGGGCGTGAGGCCCGAGGTGGTGCCGGTGTTGAGGACCAGGGAGAACATCACCTCGGGCGCGTTGTCGGCCATGGTGCGGCCGTTGTGGACCGCGAAGCCGTAGTTCGCTGCCGTGCCGACCGTGTACGACAGCACATCGGGGTAGAGCACCCGGGCGACGCTCCAGCCGTACGCCTGCGGGTCCGGCGCGGTGCCGTTCGCCGCGACGACCCCGGCGACGGCCTTGGCGATCTCCTCCCCGTCCTCGGACAGGTCCTGGCTGGGGTGCCGGAAGTTCGCCGGGTCGGAGAAGTCGGTGTCGTGGGGCCAGAAGACGGGCCACATCATGGGGTGGCCCGCACGGTTGATCTGCCGCCACCCGCCCGCGTCGGTGGCCAGCAGGGTCCGGCACCAGACGCCGATCTCGGTGCCCTCGCGCAGCAGCGGCTCGTCGTGCGAGACCTCCAGGACTATCGACTCGACGGTGGTGCCGGCGAAGCTGTTCTTGGCCTGGTCCGCCCGCCACGCCGAGCGATCCACCCGTGCGCCGTTCTTGACCGCGCCGTTGACCGTGGCGAGCTCGTCGAGGTCGATGTAGAACGGGTCGGTGATCCGGCCCGCCCAGATCCGGACGCGCTGCCCGGTCGTCACCTCGCCGGTCCTGCCCTGGGCGATGGGGGTTCCCATGGCGGCGTCGTCGCGGGCGTCCGCGCCGGTGAGTTCGTACAGCTCCAGGGTCTGCGTGGCGTTGCCGTCCGGCTCGCCGAAGGCGAATCGGTAGGTCAGCTCCTCCAGGTCCGAGCCGTTGAAGTGAATCTTGAACTCGTAGCGGGCCTCGGCGTGGAAGCCGCGCTTGATGTCGGCCTTGGTCACCGAGCTGTTGACGTCCATGACGAACACCGTGGCGCGGTCGCCGTTGAAGACGTACAGGTCGTCGATGTAGAGCTGGCCGCCCTGGGCGGCGAGGGGGGTGTCAAGGTGGTGCGACATGGGCTCACTCCCGTAACGGCTATATTCGGATTAAAACGAACATAGCGGTCGGGATGCGCCTGCCCGGTCCATCGACCGAACTAGGCCGGGCCGGTGGACGGTGCTGTCGCGCGCGGCGGTGGGCCGTCCGGAGCGGTTCCCGGACGACCCACCGCTCGTGCCGGCCTCGTCAGAAACGGGACCACTTCTGGTTGGCCGCGCCGAGGCAGTCCCACAGGTGCAGCTTGCCGCCGTTGTTGGGGTTGGCCTCCCGCACGTCCACGCACTTGTTGGCGCTGAGGTTGACCAGGTCGCCCGCGCCGTTGAGCGTGAAGCGCTGGGCCGGATTGCCGTTGCAGCTGACCAGGTTGACCTCGGTGCCGTTGGCGGTGCCGGCCCAGGCCGGGTCCATGCACTTGCCCATCGCGCGAACGGTGCCGTCGGAGGCGAACGTCCACGCCTGCGCCGCGGTCGTGTTGCAGTCCCAGATCTGCAGCTTGGCGCCGTCGACCGGGTTGGCGCTCGGGATGTCGATGCAGCGCCCGCTCTGCGCCCCCCTGATCCGGGTGGTGCCGGGCGCCGGGTCGCCGCCGCCGGAGGTGTAGCTCGACACCCGGACGTAGTCGACAAGCATCTGCTGCGGGAACTGCGTGGAGCCGTCCGGGTAGCCGGGCCAGTTACCGCCGACCGCCACGTTGAGGATCATGAAGAACGGGTGGTCGAACACCCACCGGTTCCCGCCGAGCCGGGCGGGATCGACCCGGTGGTACTGCACCCCGTCCAGGTACCAGGTGATCGCGTTCGGCTCCCAGTCCACCCGGTAGTCGTGGAAGCCGTCGGCGAGCGGGCTGCCGATCGTCCGGCTGCCGGTGATGCCGCCGCTGCCGGAGTAGCCGGGCCCGTGCACCGTGCCGTAGACGGTGTTCGGCTCCCGGCCGATGTTCTCCATGACGTCGATCTCGCCGGCGTCGGGCCATCCGCCGCCGGTGCCGAGCATCCAGAACGCCGGCCAGATGCCCTGGCCGCGCGGAATCTTGATGCGGGCCTCGAAGCGGCCGTACGTCTGGGTGAAGGTCGCCGCGCTCAGCAGTCGGGCCGAGGTGTACTCGCAGCGACCGTAGTGGCACTGGTAGTTGGCCGGGTTCTCCCGGCGGGCGGTGATGACGAGGTTGCCCTGGCCGTCGTGCACCGCGTTGCTGGTGCTGTTGGTGTAGTACTGCCGCTCGTTGTTGCCCCAGCCGCCACCGCCGATGTCGAAGCGCCATCTGCTCTGGTCGACAGGTGTGCCGGCGGGGGCGTTGAACTCGTCCTGCCAGGTGATCGGGCCGATGGCGGCCTCGGCCCGGTCGGACTGCCCCGGGAGGGTGAGGGAGGCGAGGGTGGTGACGAGGGCGACCGCCGCGAGGGCGAGGGGCCGCAGGCGGGGTGCGGGACGGGCTGTGAACACGGGAGGCTCCTCGGTTCAGGTGGCGGAGGGGGCGGCGCCGGAGAGACAGAGAGCGCTCTCTATGACGAAGCATGTCGATTTAACGGGTTACTGTCAAGAGTGTTTCCAATGTGACGGCGGGTCCGTTACCCGGCGGATCGCACCCCTCGATAGCTGTCGAATCGAACCTTCCTATTGCCGTGGAGCGTCCACGCGGGACAGGATGACGAGGTCCGCAGGAAACCTCCCCGTAACCTGCGTGCTGCTGGTCTCTGTCACAAGGAAGTGGGAGTCAGTCATGAGCGACGCGTCGACGGCGCTGGGTGTGCGCCTCTACCCGGACCTGGTCGAGCGGGGTGGCCTCGCCCCCGCGCTCATCGAGACCGCTGCCCGCCACCAGCTCGACATCGGGCGGGTGACCGCCCCCGAGCAGGGGCGGGCCCAATTCACCTGCGCGGAGCTGCACTCCGATCAGGGCGTGGTCTGCATCGGGCTGGGTTCGCAGGCCCGATACTTCATGATCGACGTCCGGTCCGCGGGTGAGGTGCTCGCGCGCGGTGACTGCATGGACCTTCTCCAGGTCGCCCAGGTGGCCTCGGCCTGGCGGGCCGGGCTGACGCTTGCCGAGCTGACCGCCCGCTTCGCGTTCATGGAGGAGATCAAGCACCGTCCGGCGTCGGTGTCGCAGGCCGTCTGACCCCGGGGCGCGTCAGCAGCGCAGGCGGGGAGGCAGCGGTGGCTCCGCGCTGACGTCCCGGTCGAGGTAGGACGCCTCGACGAAGGCGAGGAGGCGTTGCGCGTCGGAGGCGTTGGAGGCCAGGCCGAACGAGACCCGGACCGCGCCGCCGGTCGGCAACCGCAGCGCGCCAAGGTACTCGTCGATCGTGTCGACCCGCGCGAGCAGCCCGCGCCGCAACGCGGGCCCGCTGATCTCGAACGCGCCCTCGCCCGCCCCCGGGTTGCAGAAGCAGCCGGTCCGCAGCGAGAAGCCGGCCGCGGCGGACTCCCGCGCTACCAGCCGCTCGTCCACCGGAGATCCGTCCGGGCGTAGGACGTTGAACGTCACGGTGCCGCCCCGGCCCACGCCCGTCGTCGGCCCATACACCCGCACCAACGGTTCGCCGGTGCGGTGCCGTAGCGCGGACAGGCGACCCAGCAGCCACTCGGTGAGCAGGCCGACCCGGGTGTGCACGAGGTCCACGCCTATCGAGTCGAGCCACCGCAGCCCGAACTCGACATCCGGGATGCTCAGGAAGTTGAGCGTGCCGTCCTCGAACGCCGACTCGTCGTCCATCGAGCGGTGCCAGTCGCCCTGCACGCTCACCGCACGGATGGTGCCGCCGGCGAACCACGGCCGGCGCAGCCGGGCCAACGCGTCGCGGCGGGCCAGCAACGCGCCGACGCCGGTCGGGTAGCCGAAGAGCTTGTACCAGCTCAGGCAGACGAAGTCGGGTCGGACGGCACGCAGATCCAGCCGATTCGTCGCGGCGAACGCGGCGGCGTCCAGCAGAACGTCGTAGCCGTGCCGGTGGGCCAGCTCCACCCAGCTCAACGGGTGCTGCACACCGGAGAAGTTGCTCTGCGCCGGGTACGCGAACAGTCCACGGCGGCCGGACCGGCCCCGCCGTCCGGCGTCGAGCACCGTCACCAGGTCAGCCTCTGCGATCCGCAGCTCCGGCCCGCTCAGCGGCACGTACCGCACCGGCGCGTCGGCCGCCCGGGCGTACTCCCGGATGCCGTTTACCGAGTTGTGGTTGTCCCAGGTCAGCGCGAACGGCGCGGTCGGACCGAAGTCGTACGCCTCGCCGACCAGTCGACAGGCGCCGCTGGCGTTAGGCGTGAACACCACCGCGTACTCGGCCGGGTCGGCGTGGAAGAAGTCGAGCACCGCCTGCCGGGTCGACTCCACCAGGGACCCGGCCGCCGCGCTGGTGGGGCTCTCCGAGTGCGGGTTGCCGTAGAGGCTCGCCAGCAGCCGGTCGTGGTGCGCCCGCACCTGAGCCTGCGCGGTCACCCCGGCGCCGGCGTAGTCGAGGTAGACCTGCCCGTGCCGGTCGAGGTGCTGGTACTCGGTGGCGCGCAGCTCGTCGATCCGGGCGGTCTCGGCGTACCCGGGCAGCGCCGCCGGTTCGGGGTAGGGGGCGTGTTCAGGACGCACGGCGGGCCTCCCGGCGCACCAGGACCGCCCACGCGGCGGCGAGGAAGAGCAGCACGAACCCGCCGAGCACCAGCCAGTCGACCCAGATCGGTCGAGAGAAACTGTCGCCGTACGTCTGCAGCAGCGGCGGGCCGAGCGGTGAGCCACCGTCGCGCCACAGCCGCTCGACCCCGGCGGTGTGCCCCAGCCCCTCGAACGCCCACCGGTTCGACATCGCGTAGCTGAGCCACCGGCCCCCGGCCGCCATGGCCGGCACCGGCAGGATCGCACCGACGAACAGCACCTGCGGGAAGCACAGCATCGGCAGCAGGAGCGTCGCCTGGGCCGGGTCGGAGACGGCCGCCGAGCAGAGCAGACCGAGCGCGAGCGCGGCCGCCGAGGAGAGCAGCAGGGTCGCGTACAGGGCGGCGAAGGCGCCGCCGTCGACCGGAGGCAGCCGGTCCATGGCGCGCAGCACCCCGAGCAGGGCCAGATCCACCAGGGCGAGCAGCGGCAGCAGCACCGCCACCTTCGCCAGCAGGTACGGGAGCAGCCGGACGCCGGCGAGCCGCTCCCGACGCAGGATCGGCAGCTCCGTGCAGATCTGGAGCAGCCCGTAGGTCAACCCGAAGAAGAAACCGCCGAATGCGATCCAGAACAGGATCATCACGGTGACGGTCGGGCGGGGGTTCGTCGGGTCGAAGGCGCCGGGGCGGAACAGCAGCGCGAACATGCCGAGCACCATGAGGGGTGAGCCGAGCAGGATCGCCAGCGTCAACCGGTTGCGGACGACGATCTCCGCGTTGCGGGCGGCGAGGAGCGCGAACTGGCGGAGCCGACCGACCCGCCGGGCCGTCCGGCCCGGGTGGTCCGTACCGCCCGCGCCGTCCATCGCCCTCGGCTCGGCCCCGACGATGGGCGGGCCGGCCGTGTCCGTGTCCGCGGCCCGGCCGGTGTCGCGGTACGCGGCGAAGCGATCCGGCCACCCGGCCGGATCGGACTCCTCGTCGAGCCGCAGGTGCACCTCGGCCAGGGACCGCAGGCCGAAGAACTCCCGGGCGGCGGCGGGCGTGCCGGCGTAGGCCAGGCGGCCCTGGCGGGTCAGCACGACGACGCGGTCGCACCGGTCCACGTCGGTGATCTGGTGGGTGGTGAGCACGACAGTGGTCCCGGCGTCGGCGAGGGTACGCAGTACCCGGAGCAGTTCCACGGCGATCGCCGGATCCAGCCCGGAGGTGGGTTCGTCGAGAAGGAACACGCCGGGTCGGGTCAGCAGCTCGACGGCGATGCTGGCGCGCTTGCGCTCACCGCCGCTGAGGCGGCCCACCGGCACGTCGGCCCGCTCGGTGAGCCGCAGGTCGGCGAGCACCGCCGCGACCCGGCGAGCCGCCTCGGCCGGGCCGGTCCCGGAGGGCAGGCGTAGCCGGGCCGCGTAGTGCAGGGTGCGGGCCAGCGGTAGCTCGCGATGGATGATGTCGTCCTGCGGAACGAAGCCGACCGCGCCCGGCGCGGCGCTGCTGCCGTCGTACGCCACGGTGCCCGCAGCCGGTCGGCGGACCCCGGCCAGCGTCTCCAGCAGGGTGGTCTTGCCGGCGCCGCTGGCCCCGATGATCGCGACCAGCTCGCCCGGCGCGACGGCCAGGGAGATGTCGTCCAGGATCCGGCGTCCATCTCGGACACTCTGGCCCAGGCCGTCGGCCACGATGGCGACGCCGGTACGCGGTGGTGCGGCGGTCTGCTCGGTCGTCATGTCGAGGATGCCCGATCCGCTCGGTGACGTGTGCGCCTGACATCGTGCCTCGCCGATGCTACGTCGGTGCGGGGTCCCGCCCCGGCCGTCGATCACGACGTGCGACTGTTGCGAAGCGACCAACGCCGGGTTGGGCGCCACCGGACAAAGGGACACCCGTGAACCTGCCCGACGACCTGCTCGCGCTGCTGCGCGCTCCGAGCACCTGCTACCTGACGACACTGATGCCGGACGGCTCGCCGCAGCTCACCCAGACGTGGGTGGACACCGACGGCACCCACCTTTTGATCAACACGGTGGAGACGCACCAGAAGACGCGCAACGTCCGTCGGGACCCCCGGGTCGCCGTGGCGATCTCCGACCCGGACAAGCCGGGCCGCTACCACGAGGTCCGGGGTCGGGTGGTCGACGTGAGCACCGAGGGCGCGGCCGAGCACATCGAGCGGCTGGCGCAGCGCTACCTCGGCGGGTCGTACCCGTGGTTCGGCGGTCGCGACCAGGTCCGGATCATCCTCACCATCGAGGCCGACCGGGTCCGGTCGATGGGCTGACCGGCCCACCGGCCGCCCGACGTCGCTTCGGCATGAACGACCCGGCCGGGGGAAGACCGACATTCCAGCAGCGGAAGGGGAGTCGGGATGAGAGCCGTCGTCTACGCGGACGTCCGGACCGTCGAGGTGCGGGAGGTGCCCGACGCGACGCTGGAGGCGGAGACCGACGCGCTCGTGCGGATCACCTCCAGCGCGCTGTGCGGCACCGACCTGCACATGTACGACGGGCGCACGGGCGCCGACCCCGGGCTGGTGCTCGGCCACGAACCGCTGGGTGTGGTGCAGGAGGTCGGCTCGGCGGTGCAGACCGTGCGTCCGGGCACCCGCGTGGTGATCCCCACCCACCTGTTCTGCGGCACCTGCGTGATGTGCGCCCGCGGGCTGTCGGCGGCCTGCCTGCGGGCCCGGGCCGAGGGGCCGGGCGCCGCGTACGGCTACGCCGGGATGGGCCCGTACCGGGGCGCCCAGGCCGACCTGCTGCGCGTGCCGTGGGCCGACGCGAACTGCGTGCCGGTGCCGGGGGAGCCGGGTGACGCGTACGAGGACGACTTCGTGCTGCTCGCCGACGCGTTCGTCACCGGTTGGCACGCCGCGGCCACCCTCGCCGGGGTCCAGGCCGGCGACACAGTTGCCGTGTTCGGCGCCGGCACCATCGGCCTGCTCGGCGCGTACTCGGCGCTGTTGCGGGGTGCGCGGGTCGTGTACTGCGTCGACGGTGTCGACGCCCGACTCGACAAGGCCGGTGAGATCGGGGCCGTTCCGGTCGACTTCCGCCGCGGCGACCCGGTCGAGCAGATCCGCGCCGACCGCGCGCGGGCCGGTCTGCCGCTCGGCGAGGAGAAGCTGGGCGGGATCGACCGGGTCATCGACGCGGTCGGGTTCCAGGCGCGCGACCGCGTGCACCCCGACCAGGAGCGCCCGGACCAGGTGATCGCGGACGCGGCCCGGCTGGTCAACCCCGCCGGCTCGATCGCGGTCGCCGGCGTCTACCCGGACAAGGACCTGCATCCCCGCCCCGGCGCGAGCGCCCACGAGGATCTGGTCGCACCCTGGGGGACGTTGTTCAGCAAGGGCGTCGAGGTCCGGTTCGGCCGTACGCACGACCGCCGCTACACGGTTCTGCTGCGCGACCTGGTCGTCGCCGGTCGCGCCCGGCCCAGCGTGATCGTGACCCATCACGGCGCCCTCGCCGACGCGCCGGAGCTGTACCGCAGCTTCGACCGGCGGGAGAACGGGGTGATCAAGGCGGTGCTGCGCCCGAGTTGACCGGCCGGCGCGTCCGTCCGTTCGGGCCCGATCCGGCACGTAAGGGACGTCCAGGCGTTGACCCCTCTCCTGGTGGTGCGATCGACGAGATCGCCTCCGTCGATCCGTCGGGTCCGGGGAGGCGTGGGTCACACAGTCGACCGAGACCGGTCGTCGCGTCCTCGGCACCGTGCCGGCGGTGCGGCCTGATCAAGATCCGCCGATAGTTTCGTACTCGTGGGTAGGCTGTCCCTCGTCCCGCCGCCGTGGATCGTGCCTGGTGGCGGGCCTGATGGCAGCGATCAAAATTGATCATGGAGTGGCTCCGCATTTGACAACGTTGCCACCGACAGGTCATCGTGCCGGGAGAGGCTGCGGGGGCGGCTGTGACGGGCGAATACTCTGCAACGTCGATATTGCCGGATTGTTACATTTTCAACAGGCCCTCGCCTTGCGGATGGCCTGTTCGCCGCAATACGTTGCCGTCAACAACAAAACCAAGTGAAGGTTCAACCTTCCGGAGGCAACGATGACGTTGGCGAGGTGGTACGAGCGATGAACGACGTGCCCACCCTCCTTGAGATGCGCTCCATCACCAAGGAGTTCCCCGGAGTCAAGGCCCTCTCCGACGTCAACCTGGTGGTTCGCGCCGGCGAGATCCATGCCATCTGCGGCGAGAACGGTGCGGGCAAGTCCACGCTGATGAAGGTCCTCAGCGGGGTCTACCCGTACGGAAGCTACGACGGCCAGATCATCTACCAGGGGTCGGAGAGCAGGTTCTCCGACATCCGGGCCAGTGAGAACGCCGGAATCGTGATCATCCACCAGGAGCTCGCGCTCATCCCGGGCATGTCGATCGCCGAGAACATCTTCCTCGGCAACGAGCCGCGCAAGCACGGCGCGATCGACTGGAAGGCCGCGAACCGGATGGCGCTGGACCTGATGGCCCGGGTCGGCCTCCAGGAGGACCCGGACACCCTGATCAAGGACATCGGTGTCGGCAAGCAGCAGCTCGTGGAGATCGCCAAGGCGTTCGCCAAGGACGTGAAGCTGCTCATCCTGGACGAGCCGACGGCGGCGCTGAACGAGGCGGACTCCAAGCACCTGCTGGACCTGCTGCGCGGGTTCCGTTCGCGCGGCATCACCTCGATCATGATCTCGCACAAGCTGAACGAGATCGAGGCGATCGCCGACCAGATCACCATCCTGCGCGACGGCCGGACCGTGGAGACCCTCGACGTCAAGGCGGACGGGGTCGACGAGGACCGGATCGTGCGGGGCATGGTCGGCCGCGAGCTGGGCAGCCGGTTCCCGGACCACACCCCGAAGATCGGCGAGGTCTTCTTCGAGGTCCGCAACTGGAACGTCCGGCACCCGATCTCCGCCGAGCGCCAGGTCTGCAAGAACGAGAGCTTCGTGGTGCGCCGCGGCGAGATCGTCGGCTTCGCCGGCCTCATGGGCGCGGGCCGCACGGAACTCGCGATGAGTGTCTTCGGCCGCTCCTACGGGGTGTACGAGTCGGGCACGATCATCAAGGACGGCAAGGAGATCGTCCTGAAGTCGGTCGCGGACGCGATCGACAACGGGCTCGCGTACGTCAGCGAGGACCGCAAGGCGATCGGCCTCAACCTGCTCGACGACATCAAGGCGTCGACCGTCGCCGCCAAGCTGTCCAAGATCTCGCACCGCGGCGTCCTGAACGAGGTCGAGGAATACCAGGCGGCCGAGGCGTACCGCAAGGAGTTGCGGACCAAGGCCCCGACTGTCGACGAGAGCGTCTCCAAGCTCTCCGGCGGCAACCAGCAGAAGGTCGTCCTGGCGAAGTGGATGTTCACCGACCCGGACCTGCTGATCCTCGACGAGCCGACGCGCGGTATCGACGTGGGCGCCAAGTACGAGATCTACGGCATCATCCAGCGGCTCGCCGACCAGGGGAAGGGCGTCGTCGTCATCTCCTCGGAGCTGCCTGAGCTGATCGGGCTCTGCGACCGCATCTACACCGTGTTCGAAGGCGCCATCACGGGTGAGATCGCCCGGGCGGACGCCACCCCGGAAAACCTCATGAAGCAGATGACCTCGACGAAGAAGATGGCCACACGATGAGCCGATTGAAGGACCTTCAGAAGAATTTGTTCGGAGGTACCACCTCCAACGCGCGCCAGTTCGGGATGATCTTCACCCTGGTGGCGATCGTCGTCCTGTTCCAGATCCTGACCGACGGCCTCACCCTGCGGTCGGACAACCTGATCGCGCTGTTCCAGCAGAACTCGTACATTCTGATCCTGGCCATCGGCATGCTCATGGTGATCGTGGCCGGGCACATCGACCTCTCGGTCGGCTCCGTCGCCGCCTTCGCGGGCATCCTGGTCGCCAAGTCGATGGCCGAGTGGAACCTGCCCTGGCCTGCCGCCATCCTGTTCGGTCTCGTGATCGGCGCGGCGATCGGCGCCTGGCAGGGCTTCTGGGTGGCGTACATCGGGGTGCCGGCGTTCATCGTCACCCTGGCCGGCATGCTGCTGTTCCGCGGCGGCAACCAGTTCATCGGTAACGCGCAGAGCATTCCGGTGCCCGAGGGCTTCCGGGAGATCGGCGCCGGCTTCCTGCCGGAGTTCGGCCCGAACACCGGCTACAACAACGCGACGCTGCTACTGGGTCTGGCCGCGGCGGTGGCTGTGGTGTGGCGGGAACTCCAGGCCCGCAAGACCCGTCGGGAGATGGACGCCGACCCGGCGCCGATGTGGATCTCGATCCTGCGGATGGCCATCATGGTCGGGGTCATCGCCTTCGCGTCGCTGCGCTTCGCCAGCGGTCGCGTCGGCACCAGCTTCCCGATCTCGGGCATCATCCTGCTGGTCCTGGTCATCGCGTACTCCTTCTACACCCGCAACACGGCCGGTGGCCGGCACATCTACGCGGTGGGCGGCAACTCCCGGGCGGCCGAGCTGTCCGGCGTGAAGCTCAAGCGGGTCAACTTCTTCGTCATGATGAACATGTCCGTCCTGGCCGCGCTGGCCGGCATGATCTTCGTGGCCCGGTCGGCGGCCTCCGGACCGCAGGACGGCAACGGCTGGGAGTTGGACGCCATCGCCGCGGTGTTCATCGGTGGCGCGGCGGTCGCCGGCGGCATCGGCACCATCAGCGGCTCGATCGTCGGTGGTCTCGTCATGGCCGTGCTCAACAACGGCCTGCAGTTGATGGGCGTCGGCACCGACCGCGTCCAGATCATCAAGGGCCTGGTCCTGCTGCTGGCCGTCGCCATCGATGTCTACAACAAGAGCCAGGGGCGCTTCTCCATCATCGGGAGCCTGATGCGGCCGTTCCGCCGCGACGACTCCGCCCCACCCGCCTCACCGCCGGACGCGGAGCGCAAGCCCGCCACGGCAGCGGTGTCCGGCTGACGGCCACCGACTCTCTCCACCCGGTTCCACCTTCCAGAAAGGCAAGTCCTCACCATGCGTAAATTCTTCGGCACGTCGGTGGTCGCGGTCAGCGCCGCCGCCATGCTGGCCCTCGCTGGCTGCGGCTCCGGCCGCGACGGCGACTCCGGTAGCTCCGGTGGCGAGGCCAAGGGCTTCGCGGCGAACTCCCTGATCGGTGTCGCCCTGCCGGCCAAGACCTCCGAGAACTGGGTTCTCGCCGGTGACCTGTTCACCAACGGCCTGAAGGAGGCCGGTTTCCAGGGTGACGTGCAGTACGCCGGCGCGTCGACCACCGTTGCCGACCAGCAGGCCCAGATCACCGCCATGGTGACCAAGGGCGCGAAGGTCATCGTCATCGGCGCGACCGACGCCGCGCAGCTGTCGACCCAGGTCGCCGCGGCCCACCAGGCCGGCGTGAAGGTCATCGCCTACGACCGTCTGATCAAGAACACGCCGGACCTCGACTACTACGTCGCGTTCGACAACTTCAAGGTCGGCCAGCTCCAGGGCCAGGCCCTGCTGGACGGCATGAAGGCCAAGAAGCCGAACGGCCCGTACAACATCGAGCTGTTCTCCGGCTCGCCGGACGACAACAACGCCGGTGTCTTCTTCGACGGCGCGATGAGCGTGCTCAAGCCGGAGATCGACAAGGGCACCGTCGTCGTCGCCTCGGGTCAGAAGGACGTCAAGCAGACCGCCATCCAGGGCTGGAAGGCCGAGGGTGCGCAGGCCCGCATGGACCAGCTGCTGACCTCCACCTACGGCGGCAAGACGCTGGACGGCGTCCTGTCCCCGAACGACACGCTGGCCCGCGCCATCCTGACCTCGGTCAAGGGTGCCGGCAAGCCGATCCCGGTCGTCACCGGCCAGGACTCCGAGGTCGAGTCGGTCAAGTCGATCGTCGCTGGCGAGCAGTACATGACGATCAACAAGGACACCCGCAACCTGGTGAAGGAGACCATCAACATGGTCAAGGCTCTCCAGGCCGGTAACACCCCGCAGGTGAACGACACCAAGTCCTACAACAACGGCAGCAAGGTCGTGGACACGTTCCTGCTCCCGCCGGTCGCCGTCACCAAGGCGAACGCGGCCGAGGCGTACGCGAACGACCCGAAGCTCGCGCCGCTCACCAAGTAATCACCACACGGTAGGCAGCAACGCCGATGGGTCCCGGGATCTCCTCTTCCGGGACCCATCGTCGTCCGTGCCTCCTCGCCACCCGGCACCGATCCTTAAGGAGGTCTGACCGTGGAGACACCCGTGCGGTCCAGGCCAGCCGGCGCCGGCCGTAACCCTGATTCCCCGCTGCTGCCCCCGCTCCCCGGTGCGAGCCAGGAGGAGATCCGGCGGCAGAACCTCGGCGCCGTGCTGCGCTACGTGCACCTGCACGGGCCGACGTCGCGGGCCGAGCTGACCAGCCGCCTCGGCCTCAACCGCAGCACCATCGGCGCGCTCGCCGCCGACCTGACCGCCAGCGGCCTCGTCACCGAGGAGGTGCCGACCACCGCCCGACGGGCCGGCCGCCCCTCCCTGGTGGTCAGCCCCCGCTCCGAGCGGGTCTACGCGCACGCGCTCAGCATCGACGCGGACCGGCTGCGCGCCGCGCGGGTCGGCCTCGGCGGCCGCATCCTCGACCGGCGCGAGGTCGCCCGTCCCAGCGGCATGTCGGCGGTCGACGCCGTCGGCCCACTGGCCGATCTCGTTCGCGACATGGAACAGGGCGTCGCCCCCGGCGCGCTGCTGGTCGGGGGAGCGGTAGCGGTTACCGACACCACCCGCGACGCGGACGGCCGACTCCGGATCGTCGGCGTCGACGAGGGCCTCAGCGTGGCGCTGGAGGCCGAACTCACCGCCGGCCCGGGGTTCGTGGCCGGCGACCTCGCCGACATCGCGGGCCTGGCCGAACACATCCGGGGCGTGGCTCCCGGCATCGACGACCTCATCTACCTGCACGGAGACCTGGGCATCAGCGCCGGCATCGTCGTCGGTGGCCGCCTGATGATCGGCCACCGGGGTCACAGCGGCAAGGTCGGGCACATGGTCGTCAACCCGAACGGGCTGCCCTGCGGCTGCGGCTCTCGTGGCTGCTGGGAGACCGAGATCGGTGAAGCCGCGCTGCTGCGCCACGCCGGGCGCGACCCTGACGACCGCGCCGCCGTGACCGAGGTGCTGCGCGCGGCGGCGGACGGCGATCCGGCCGCCCGCCAGGCCGTCGAACAGGTCGCCGACTGGCTCGGCTTCGGCGTCGCCAACCTGGTGAACGTGGTCAATCCCGACGCCGTGGTCTTCGGTGGCTCGCTGCGCGACATCTTCATCGCCGGCGCGGACACGGTGCGTCGGCGGCTGGACGCCATGCCGCTGCCGGCCTCCCGCGAGCACCTGCGGCTGCGCGCGGCGGCGCTCGGCCGCGACGCCGTCCTGATCGGCGCCGCCGAGTTGGCCTTCGACAAGCTGTTGGCCGATCCGCTCAACGTCGGTGTCGCCGGCCAGTCGGCGTAATCCGTGATCGTTTGGCGGCTGAGCAGCACGACCATCCGCGTGTCGTGCGGCTCAGCAGCCAACGATCGACTCGACCGTCACCCGTCCGGGCTACGCGATCCGGCGGACCCGACGCACGGCGAGGTAGAGCAGGAGCACGGCGAGGGCGACGAAGATGCCCGTCTCGATGCCCTGGAACAACCAGAACCGGTCCGCCGGCTGGTACAGCTCCCAGTTGTACGCGCCCGGTCCCAGGCCCAGCTCGGCGCCGCAGGTCTGGCCGGTCGGGCCCTTGCCACCGGGCGGGCACTGGATCCGGGTGTTCTCCGCCGCCATCGTTCCGTCCGCGTTGCGGATTCCCACGGCGAGCACCCAGTTGCCCCGGTCTCCCTCCGGAATCCCGGGCCCCTCGATCGGGAAGGTCTGGGTGCGGGCGGGCTGGTAGTGCGGTCGGGCCAGGATCTCCACCGCCGCCCGTACGCCGATGAACCCGGCCAGGGTGATGCCCATGGCGGGCAGCATCCGCTTGAAGATGGTGCCGGCGAAGATGCCGAGCGCCACGGCGAAGAGGGTGTAGCCGATCGGCACGATGCCCTGCAGGTCGAAGACGATCACACCGAGTCGACCCTCGTGCGCGGCCTTGGTGAGCGGGTCGACCCACCACGACACGCCCAGTCCGTAGCCGGCCGCGAGGAGCACGACGGCGCCGCCGACCAGCCCGAACTTCACCAGCGCCCAGCGGGCGCGGCCGACGCCCTGGGTCCAGACGAACCGGTGCGTACCCTGCTCCACCTCGCGAGCCACCAGCGGTGCGCCCCAGAACAGGCCGACCAGCACCGGCAGGGTGATCAGCAGCACCGCCACCAGGTTCAAACTGTCGTACCGGTCGGTGAAACGGCGCAGTCCCACGTCGCAGGTCTGCGCGGCAGCCTCGCTGAGCTCGGACGGACGAAGGCAACCCGCAAGCCCGAGGTCGGCGAAGGTGTGCCGCATCGACAGGCCGATCGGCACCAGCACGGCGGCGAGCACCAGGAACCCCAGGAGGGTGTAGAACGCCAGCTTGCGGTGTTGCCGCCAGGTCAGCCAGATCATGCCGCCACCCCCCACTCGCTGTGACTGGTCTGCGCGACGCCGTCGGCCAGGTAGGCCAGGACGATGTCCTCCAGGCTGACGTCGCGCACCGTCCAGCCGGGGTCGGTGACCGGGCCGTCGGTACGCACCAGCAGCGTGGACTGCCGGTCGGTGTGGCTGGCCCGGACCACGTGCGCGACGCCGCCGATCGGACCGCCGTCGTGCCGCGGGCCGACGAGCTGCCGGTGCGCGGCCACCAGGTCGTCGACCGAGCCAGTGAGCTGCACCTGGGCGGCGTTGAGCACGATCAGGTAGTCGCAGACCCGCTCCAGGTCGGCCAGCAGGTGCGAGGAGAGCAGAACCGTGGTCCCCGAGTCCGCGACACTGCCCATCAGCGACTGGAGGAACTCCCGCCGGGCCAGCGGATCGAGGCTGGCCACCGGCTCGTCGAGCAGCAGCAACCGGGGTTGCTTGGCCAGCGCCAGGGCGAGCGCCACCTGGGCCCGTTGGCCGCCGGAGAGTTTGCCGACCGGCTTGTCGGGCGGTATCCCGAGCTGCGCCAACCGGGTCCGGGCCAGCGCCGCGTCCCACCGCCTGTTCAGCTTGCCGCCGGCGATGACCAGCTCGGCGGCGGTGAAGTCCCGGTACAGCGGGGTTTCCTGGGCGACGAACCCGATGTCGGCCAGCCCGTCCGTGTCGCCGTACGGCGACCTGCCGAACACCCGCACCGCGCCCTCGTCGGGCTTGAGCAGCCCGACGGCCAGGTGCAGCAACGTGCTCTTGCCCGCGCCGTTGGGCCCGACCAGCGCGGCGATCCGGCCGGCGGGAAGGTGCAGCGAACAGTCCCGTAACGCCCACGTCCTGCCGTACCGCTTGCCCAGCCGGTCGGCCTCCAAGACCATCTCCATCCTCTGTCCTCTCGTACCGCTCACGCGGGTTCCTTCTGTGGGGTGTCGTCGGTGAGGGTGGCGCGCAGCGTGGTCTCCACCAGGGCGACGACGTCCTCGGCCGTCAGACCGGCTGCCTGTGCCCGGTGCAGCCACGCCACGAGGTCGTCGCGCAGCTCGGCCTGATTGGGCAGGGACGCGCCGGCGAGGGTGCGCTGGACGAACGTGCCCACCCCCGGTCGGCCGCCGACCAGGCCCTCGATCTCCAGCTCCCGGTACGCCTTCAGCACCGTGTTCGGGTTTATCGCCAGTGACTGGGCGACGTCCCGGACCTTCGGCAGCTGGTCCCCGGGTGCGAGCAGACCGACGCGCAGCGCCTGCTTCACCTGCTGCACGAGCTGCATGTAGGTGTTCACCTTCGACCGGCTGTCCAGCACGAACTCGATCACTCGTGATGATCCTTCCTGTTGTCCTACGACAGTAGGACTAATAGACAGCTTGGTGGGACGCGGGACCCCTGTCAAGCGGCTGACCCACCTGTCGCCCCGGGGCCAGCGATTGGCACCGACGGGCCAACCGGCCGGGAAGGGAACAGGCACGCGATCCGTGCGCAAGGGGGAGGTGCTCGGTGGTCACCAACGAACTCACGACGACGAGGGCGACGCCGTTGCAGGTCGCCCGCGCCCGGGGTCGCGTACGCGGGCGGCTGATCCTGCTCGGCCCGGCGTTCGTCGCCGCCGTCGCGTACGTCGACCCGGGCAACTTCGCCACCAACTCGGCTGCCGGCGCCCGCTACGGCTACCTGCTCGTCTGGGTAGTGGTCGTGGCCAACCTGATGGCCATGCTGGTGCAGACCCTCACCGCCAAGCTGGGCCTGGCCACCGGCCGTAGCCTGCCCGAGTTGTGCCGCGAGCGCCTGCCCCGCCCGGTGAACCGGATGATGTGGGTGCAGGCCGAACTCGTCGCGATGGCCACCGACCTGGCCGAGGTGATCGGCGGCGCGGTCGCCCTGTACCTCCTCTTCGGCATCCCGCTGCTGCCCGGCGGGCTCATCATCGGCGCCGCCGCCTTCGTCGTGCTCGCCCTGCGCTCGCGCGGATTCCGCGCGTTCGAGATCGCCATCGCCGTGCTGCTCGGCGTCATCGTCCTGGCCTTCGCGGCCAACCTGCTCGCCGCCGGCGCCGATCCGGGCTCCGCCCTGGCCGGCCTGGCGCCCCGACTCCAGGGCACCGACAGCGTGCTGCTGGCCGCCGGCATCCTCGGCGCCACAGTCATGCCGCACGTCATCTACGTGCACTCCGCGCTGACCCGCGACCGCATCCCCGCGACCGACGACGTCGAGCGTCGGACCCTCTTTCGTGGCCAGCGCACCGACGTGCTGCTGGCCCTGACGGCGGCCGGCGCGGTCAACCTCGCCATGCTGCTGATCGCCGCGGCCAGCTTCCGGGGCGGCGGTCCGGTGGGGGCCGACAGCCTCCAGGGGGTGCACGCCGGCCTCGGTCAGAGCATCGGCACCGCCGCCGCGTTCGGGTTCGCGGTCGCCCTGCTCGTCTCCGGGCTCGCCTCCACGAGCGTCGGCACCTACGCCGGCGAGGTGATCATGCAGGGCTTCCTGCGCCGCCGGGTGCCGCTGCTGCTGCGTCGGCTGGTCACCCTGGCACCCGCGCTGGCCGTGCTCGCCATCGGCCTCGACCCCACCCGCGCCCTGGTGCTGTCGCAGGTCATCCTCAGCTTCGGCATCCCGTTCGCGCTGATCCCGGTGGTCGCGTTCACCCGCCGCCGCGACCTCATGGGCAACCTGGTCAACCACCCGCTCACCACGGCCGCCGCGGCCCTGGTCGCCGTCCTGGTCGTCGCGCTCAACGCGTTCCTGCTGTGGCAGGTCGTCGCCGGCTGAGCGGGCCGGCCGCCTGCGTCCGGGCACTCCTGCGAGCGTGATGCCTGTGAGTCATCTTGATGACCCACAGGCATCACCCGCAACGCCGTCTCGGGCGGCTGGCGCGGGGGCGGCTACCTGGACGGGAACGGGAAGGGTCAGGTGCGACGACCCTCGTCGCGGGCCGGGATCTCCTGGCGCTGTTCGAGGGCGTCCGCCGCGTTGGCGTCGGCCGGCAGCGACGTCACCTCCTCGAGCGTGCCCGCCGGGAAGGCACCCTGCTCGGCAAGGTCGGCCTCGGCCGCCTCCGGGTCGACGTCACCCGACACCCGGTCCGGCGGGCCGACGTCGAACGCGTCATGTCGTTGCTCAAGGGCGTCCGCCTCCGGAGGAGGAATCGTTCCGCCCTGTTCATCCCGGTACGTGCTCATCGGAGCCTCCACCCGGCGGGTGTCGACAGGCCGCCGGGCCGCTGCCTACCCGCCGTCGCGGCACTCACGCCTCGCCCCGCCATCCACGCCTCAGCCGTGGCATGCGCCGGGAGGCGGTCACACCCCCAGGAGAACGGACACCGCGGCAGCGGTCTCGGGATGCCCGGTCAGCAGGGCGGACGCCCCGGACCGGTCGACGGGCGGGTCGGGCATCGGCTGCCACCGGCCGTCGTGACCGAGCAGGGCGGCGACCGCGTCGACCGCCTCCGGGTGGGCGGCGAGCAGCACGCCCACGCGCCGCCGCGGCACGGAGACGGCGGCTGCTGGCACCGCGGACGGAGGCGCGGGGGACGGAGGCGCCACCCACGGGGGCACCCAGGAATCCAGCTCCGGCAGCGCCTCCGGAAAGGTCCGCCCCGCCTCGCGGATCAGCAACGGGACCAGCTCCGGCCCCTGGTCCCGCAGCGTCGTGATCAGGGTCGGCAGCCACGGCAGCAGCACCGGATCGGGCAGCCGGGCAAAGGCGGTCGACATCGTCTCGACGACGAACGGCGCCAGCGTGGGCACCGGCTCCAGCGCGTGCACGAAGCCCGCCAGATACTGCGGGAAGGCCGGCACCACCAGCGGGTTGGCCAGCAGCTCGGCACACCGGGCCCGCAACTCGGCAAGCGGCAGCAGGCCGAGCTGGTGTCGGGCCGCCCAGAGCAGAGCGACCTTCGCCGGCGCCGTCGGGTGCGACTGCCCGACCGCCAGCTCCAGCTGAGAGCGGTCGCAGCCCAGCGACAGCGCCAGGCCCTCCATCGAGAACAGGAAGCCGAGCATCGCGCCGACCTGCCGGACGCCCGTCTCCTCGGCGGTGATGGCGGTCGGCAGCAGGGTGCAGTAGTGCGCGTACCCGGTGGTCACGAAGGCCGCGCACCAGCTCGGGAGGGTCGGCGCGGTGGCCCGGTAGTGGGCCAGCAGGCGCCGGATGCGGCGCAGCACGTCCGGGGCGTCGTCGACGGTGCGCTCGGCGGCGAGCAGGTCCACCGCGCGCGCCCCCAACTCGTCCACCAGGCGAGGGCTGTCGAGCAACCGGATGGCGTCCTCGACCGCGGCCAGCGCACCCGCGGCGGTGGCGTCGGGGCCGCGTACCGCACGCCGCAGTCGCTGCTCCAGGACCTGCTCGACCGTCACGCCCTCGTAGCCCAGCTCGATCAGCGCCCGCTGGTGGCGGCCGAGCGCCAGGTCCCAGCTCTCCTGCACCGAGCGGTGCCCGAGCCGCCGCTCGCCCATGATCGGGCGGACCGCGGCCGGTGGCAGCAGGTGCCGCAGGATCCACAGCAGGTCCGAGCAGCGGCCCAGCTCCGGCTGGGCGGCCAGATCCAGCAACGCCCGCTGCACCGTCCGCTTCTCCAGGGCCAGGCCGAGGGGCTGGAGCCGATCGAGCACGTCGCGGGCCAGCGGCGGGAGGGCGTCGTAGCCGACCTGACCGATCCGGTCGCCGCCCAGCAGGATCTCGCAGAGCCGCCGGACGTCGCGCCGGCCGGGCACCACGTCCTTCTCGATGCAGGTGACCGCGGCGTCGGCGAAGTCATACGGGGTGGGCCGGGCCCGGTTGCGCATGCCGGCCAGCAGGACCGAGGTCTCGAAGACGGCGATCGCGTCGGCGGTGCTGGCCAGGTATCCGTTGCGCCGGGCCAGTCGGACGATGTCCACGCACCAGCCGCGCAGCTCCGCCTCGTCCAGGCCGTCCAGGTCGGGCGCCGCGGCGAGGAAGCCGGTGAGCCGGTCGCTGACCGGCCCGGTGGGGACGGGCGCCGTCGGTGCCCGGCCCCGCCGCCCCCGGCTGGTTCCGGTGCGCTGGCCGTCCAGCCGGTACGGGGACAGTTTGTGCCGGCTCACCGCCTTCGTCCAGGTCGCCGCGGCGATCGACACCGAGCCCGGTGCCAGCCCGAACTGGGCCTCGATCGCGGAATGGCTGGACGGGATCAGCCCGTACCGCCAGCGGGTGTCGGTGCGCGGGGTGATCTCGAAGTCGGGCGCGGCGGAGCCCAGCCCGAACTGCTCGACCCGGCTGGCGGCGTGGAACGCGCCGCAGACGTAGAGGCAGTCGGCCGGATCGACGCCGGAGGTGGCGAGGTGCTGGCGCATCCTCGTCCACATGTACCGCTCGCGATCCTCGTCGCGGTCCAGCCGATCCTCGCCGGCCGGGCGCAGCCGCCGGAACAGGCTGCCGATCAGCACCATCACCTGCCGGTAGGTGTCGTGGTCGGCGTCGGCCAGCGGGCGTTCCACGTACTGGTCCCACCACTCCGACCAGTGCCGCACCTTGCCGTGGTGCAGCAGGTACGCCTCCAGCTCCGCGAACCGCGGCCGCAGGTCGCCGATCTCCACCCCGACGGCGTCACCGTGCAGCCCGGACTCCTCGCCGGTGGCGGTCGGAACGGCCGTGCCGCCCCCGTCGGTAGCCCCGGCCGTGCCGCCCCCGTCGCTCGGTCGATCGCGCGGCGACCACTGGAAGACGTGGTCGGTGGAGCGGTCCACCAGCACCAGCTCGACGCCGGGGGTCTCCAGCGCGTACGCGATGGCCTGGTACTCCGCCGACGCCTCGGTGACGGGCGCGACGACACTGAGCGGCCCCCAGTCGGCGGGAAAGCCGGACAGCTCCGACGCGAACGCCTGCACCGCGACGGGCAGACGGCAGTTGCGCAGCTCCCCGAGCAGCGGCTGGAGATCCTCGCACAGCTCCAAATAGATCACCCGGGGCTGCTTGGCCCGCAACCGGCGCACCATGGCCAGCGCGGAGGCCGGTGAGTGGTGGCAGACCGGGAAGATCTCCAGCCGCTCGCCGAGTGCCCGGTCGACGTCGTCGACCATGCCGGCGAGGATCGCGCCGAGCGCGTCGGCGGAGCCCGCGAACGCTGCCGCCGCGTCGCTGAGCTGCTCGCGGAGCGCGCCGAACGGGCCGGCGACGGTGGGCGCGGTCACGACAGGGACGCGATCGCCTGACGACCGCCGTCGAGGAAGCCCGCCCACCCGTCGTCGTCCTTGCGGGCCCGGGGCTCCACCACACCGTGCAGGTACTTGTTGAGGATCGCCAGGTCCTCCGGACTGCGCCGGGCCAGCGACCCGACCAGCGACCCGGCGAGCGTCGCCGCGCGCAGCGTACGGTCGCCGAAGAACTGGCTGTGCAGGATGGCGTCCTCCAGCACACCGATCTGCTCGGCGGTGGACAGCGCTGACTCCAACTTCTCGTCGTCGCTGGTCGCGGCGGCCGCACCGGCGCGCAGGTCGGCGAAACTCTGCAACAGGATGTCCAGGAGGGTCGGCGGGACGTCCAACTCGATGCGGTGCCGGCGTAGCAGCTCCTCGGTGCGGAACCGGACGATCTCCGCCTCGCTGCGCTTGTTGGTCACCACCGGGATCCGCACGAAGTTGAACCGCCGCTTGAGCGCCGAGGAGAGGTCGTTGACGCCCCGGTCCCGGCTGTTGGCGGTCGCGATGATCGAGAAGCCGGGTTGGGCGAAGACGATGTTGTCCTGGTCCAGTTCGGGGATGGCGACGTACTTCTCGGACAGGATCGAGATCAGGGCGTCCTGCACGTCGCTGGTGGAGCGGGTCAACTCCTCGAAACGCCCGACCACGCCACGTTCCATCGCCGTCATGATCGGCGAGGGGATCATCGACTCGCGGGACTGGCCCTTGGCGATCACCATGGAGACGTTCCACGAATACTTGATGTGGTCCTCCGTCGTGCCCGCGGTGCCCTGCACGACGAGTGTCGAGTTGCGGCAGATCGCGGCGGCCAGCAGCTCGGCCAGCCAGCTCTTGCCGGTGCCGGGATCGCCGATCAGCAGCAGGCCCCGGTCCGAGGCGAGGGTGACGATGGCCCGTTCGACGAAACTGCGGTCGCCGAACCACTTCTGCGGGATCTCGCGGGACAGGCCGTCGGCCCGCTCCGAGCCGAGGACGAACAGCCGGACCATGCGCGGGCTCAGGCGCCACGAGAACGGCTTCGGGCCGGTGTCGACCGACTCCAGGAAGTCCAGCTCGTCGGCGTACGTGACCTCGGCGGGGGCGCGCAGCATCTCGGACATGAGGGGTTGCTCTCCTAGGTGAGGAAGTTCTTCAGCTCGACGACGAGCTTGCGGATGTGACCGGAGATGACCGGGGTGCCCTGGTCCTTCAAGCGTTGCCGGAACCAGGGGTTGACGCTCTGCTGCCCGGAGCTGCTGACCGAGCCGACCGGAATGACCTTGACGCCGGAACGGTGTACGGCCTGGAGCCCGTCGAACACCGCCTGGTGGTTGACCTCGTAGAAGTCGGAGATCCACACCAGCACCGTGTTCTTCGGCTCGGCGATCTTGGGCCGGGCCAGCGTCAGCGCCGCCGTGCCGTCGGTGCCGCCGCCCAACTGGGTACGCAGCAGCACCTCGAACGGGTCGTGCACCCACGGGGTGAGGTCCAGTGCCCGGGTGTCGTACGCGACGAGGTGCACGTCGACCTTCGGCAGCCCGGCGAAGATCGAGGCGAGGATCGTGCAGTTGACCATCGCGTCGACCATCGAACCGGACTGGTCGACAACGACGATGAGCCGGGACGGCGTCGTACGCCGCGCGGTGTGCCGGTAGTAGAGCCGGTCGACGTAGAGCCGCTCGTCGTCCGGGCTCCAGTTGGTCAGGTTCTGCCAGATGGTCCGGTCGAGGTCCAGGTTGCGGAACACCCGCTTGGGCGGCACCGACCGGTCCAGTGCGCCGACACTTGTCTGTTGCACCTGCGTGCGGAGCACCTCGGCGACCTCGTCGACGAAGCGCCGGATCAGCGCCTTCGCGTTGGCCAGCGCCACCCCGGACAGGTTGGCCTTGTCGCGCAGCAACTGCTCGATCAGCGACATGCTCGGGGTCAGCTGGCTGGCCAGCGCGGGATCGGCGAGCACCTCCCGCAGGTGCATCCGCCGGACCAGGTCACCCTCCAGCCCGGCCAGGGTGCCGCCCAGCCCGCCGCCCTGGCGGCGCAGCTCCCCGGGCTCGCACCCGAGGGCCTGCTCGAACCAGCCGGCGTCGGACTGCCAGCGGGCCAGTTGGGTGGCGCTGACCGGACCGGAGCCAGTGGCGAACACGTTCAGCAGCACCTTCGACACCAGCGCCGCCCGGCGCACCTCGGCCGCACCCGGCCGGTAGGTCGCGCTGTCGTCCTCCGACCCACCCGGCCCGGCGCCCTCCGGCCCGGCGCCCTCCGGCTCGGCGGCGTGCGCCTCGGCGCCCTCCGGCCCGGCGGTATCCGGACCGGCGGCGGCGTGCGCCTCGGTGGCGGCCGGGGCTTCGCTGGCGGAAGGCCGCGCTTCGCCGGCGTCCGGCGGGGCGTCGGCGGAGGTGAGCAGGCCGCGCAGCTCCGCCGCGAGCGCCGGGAAGCGCTGCACGATGGTGTCCACCGAGACCGACGGGTCCAGCAGGGCGGCAGGCAGCCCGAGGTCGTCGACAACTGCCACGCTCGCCGACTCCAGGCCGGGCTGCTCGTCGCGGTCGAAGAGGCGGGACAGCAGCCGCCAGTAGAGGACCTGACGGCGGTTGGCGTCGGCGTAACCGCCGGTGGGGATCGGCGCGGTCATCGGCGCAGCAACCGTCCCGCGCGCTCGCGCAGCACGGCCACGGCATCGCCTGCCCGGGCCTCCTCCTTGGCGACCTTCGGATCGGTGACGCCGCAGGCCCAGTCGCCGTTGTGTGCCTGCACCGTCCGCCGCTTCACGGTGGCCCGGACCGCCAGCGGCTGGAGCAGCCAGCGGCCGTCGTCCCAGCGCAGGAGGCCCAGGCAGGCCGACGCGGCGGCGACCAGGTCGGCGGTCAGCGGGCCGGCGGCGGGAAGCCGGTCGACGGCGAGCGCCACCCGTTCGCCGTCCACCTCGATGCCGAGCGTGCCGTCCTCGTCGCGGCTCGCGGGGCCCTCGACGAGCACCGGCTCGGCGATGCCCGTCGGGTGCCGGTCGAGCGGGTCGGTAGCGGTCGTGCGCGCGGCGGGCAACCGCACGCGGGCGGTGGCGAACGGGTCGGCGGGCTCGTCGAGCTGGACCCGGTCGTCGACCCAGCCCAGGTCGCCGCCGCGCAGCGGCAGGTCGGTCACGACCAGCGCCCGCCGCTCGGCCAGCGCGGTGAGCAGCAGCGGGTGTGCCGACAGCAGCCGCCAGATCGCCGGCCCGACGATCGTGTCGACCTTCGCGGCGGCGACCGCCGTGCGGACCAGCAGCACCGGCCCGCCGTCCGCCGGCTCCAGGACGCCGTGCAGCTGGACCTGCACGGCGGTGTCGTGACTGTGCACGTCCACACCGAGCGGCAACAGCCGCCCGGAGACCGCCGTCGCCTCGCCGGTCGACGGTGCGCCCTCGGTGAGCAGGACGCCCCGGGCCCACAGGTCGGCCCAGCGGCGGGCCGGCACCTGCGCCATGGTGGCGACCGGCACGCAGGCCCGCAGCTCCGCCGCGAGACCGTCGAGCAGCACCGCGATCCGGCGCAGCTCCGGAACGGCCAGGCTGGCCTCAACGACCCCGGCGGCTGCGGAGAGCAGCTCGTGGTCGACGCCACGCCAGCCGGTGACCGCCACCTCGTGCCACCACGCCCGCGCTCCGGCGAGCGCGGGCGGCGTCTCGGCGGGCCTGCTGGTCGGCGTCGTCCACGGCGACCGGGTGCGGCCCACCGCCTCGTCGAGCTGCCCGAGCAGGGCGTCGTGTGCCGCGCCGAGCAGCGCCGAGCGCGCCCCGGCGAGCGCGGCGAGGTGCTCCGGGGCGACCGACCCGGCGGTGACCGCGTCGACCGCTGCGGTCACCGGGTCACCCAGTGGGGTGCCGGCCAGCGCGTCGGCGAGCGCGGCGAGCGCCGCAGCGCCCCGTTCGCCGATCCGACCGAAGCCGTCGGCGAGGGCGTCGTCGAAGCCGGCGACCACGTCGAGCGCGTCGCTCAACCCGGCCGGGACCGCGTGCAGGCGCGCGACCTGGGCCCCGCGCATCAGCGGCCCGCCCCGGTGGCCGGGAACCAGTGCAGCTCGGGCAGCGCGACAGTGCTGACGGGCAGCTCCAGGTAGGCCAGGTGGCGCAGGAAGCGGCTGAACACCACCGCCGCCGAGGCCGGCTCGGGCTGGCCGTCGAGCCGGGACAGCAGCCCGCTGCCGTCGGCCACCCCGTCGCCGACGTCGACCCGCAGGTAGCGGGCCACCCGGTCGACGCCGTACTGCAGGACGGCCTCGTCGGCGAGCGCGTGCAGGTGCTTGCACGGGATGCCGCGCAGGCCGCCGCAGGGCCGGTTGTTGTTGGTGCTGCACTGGTAGGCGTGGGTGCCGGCGGCGACCGACGAGACGTAGACCCGCTCGACGTCCGATCCGCTGGAGACCACGCCCTGCAACCGCCCGTCGGCAAGCTCGACGAAGGGCACCTTGGCCAGCTTGCGGGGGCGGGCCGGCGGCACCACCGCCACCACGCTGCGCCGCCGCCAGTCGGCTCCGTCGGCGTTCGTCACGTCACGGCCTCCCACATCGAGAAGAATCCAGGATGGTGCGCACGCCGGCCGGTGCCGGTGCCGCTACGACGACACGATCATGGACTACGGGTACGACAGGTCCGGTGGCGGCGCCGGTCCCGCGAACCGTTCGGCGCAGCCACCACGGCGTTCGGCTCGTGGCCGTGCCGGGCCGGGTCCGGAGCACCTGGCTGATAGTCGATCATCGATGGATCGGTTCGGATGTGGTCGCCGTTGGGGCGGACGGCGTGCCACGACGGTCCCGAACGACCCACGAGGAGAGGGATCAACCATGCGAGGGAACGCACGACGGGCCGCCGCCGCGGCCTTCGGGCTCGCACTGGGTGCCGTACTGGCGCTGGCCCAGGTCGCACCCGCTCAGGCCGAGTCGAACGGCGGGGTACGCGTGCTGCCGCTCGGCGACTCGATCACCGACGGCTTCAACGTGCCCGGCGGGTACCGCGTCAACCTGTGGCAGCGGTTGGCCGGCGGCGGCTACACAGTCGACTTCGTCGGCTCGCAGTTCAACGGGCCGGCCAGCCTCGGTGACCACGACCACGAGGGCCACTCGGGCTGGCGCATCGACCAGCTCGACGCCAACATCGTCACCTGGTTGCGTGCCACCGACCCGCGGACGGTCCTGTTGCACATCGGCACCAACGACATGAACCAGAACTACGACCTGGCCAACGCGCCGGCCCGGCTCTCCGCGCTGATCGACAAGATCAGGGCGACCGCGCCCGAGGCCGAACTCTTCGTCGCCACCATCGTCCCGGAGTCCGACCCGAATCTGGAGGCCCGGGTGCGGACGTACAACGCGGCCATCCCCGGGATCGTGGCGCAGAAGGGCAGCCGGGTGCACCTGGTCGACATGCACGAGGCGTTGAGCACGGCCGATCTCGCCGACGGCGTCCACCCCAACGCCGGCGGGTACGACAAGATGGCCGCCCGCTGGTACGACGCGCTGCGCTCGGTGCCGGGCAGCCTCGTCCCACCGGGCGCTCCGCCGGTCGGCACCCCGGTCGGCCTGGTCAACCCCAACTCCGGGCGTTGCCTGGACGTCTCCGGCGCCAGCACCACCGCCGGCGCCCCGGTCATCATCTGGGACTGTCACGGCGCCGCCAACCAGCGTTGGACCCGCACCGCCGCCGGGGAGCTGCGGGTCTACGGTGACCGCTGCCTGGACGTGCCGGGCGGCGCGAGCGCCGACGGCACCAGGGTGCAGATCTGGACCTGCAACGGCGGCGCCGCCCAACGGTTCACCTTCCGATCCGACGGGGCGATCATGCTGACCAGCGTCGGCAAGTGCGTCGATGTGGCATCGGCCGGCACGGCCAACGCGACAGCCGTCCAGCTCTGGACCTGCAACGGCGGCGGCGCGCAGCGCTGGTCCACGAGGTAGCGGTCCGGCGCCGGTCCACCTCGTGCCCCGGTGGACCGGCGCCCGCTCCTTTGCGCCCGGTCGGCCGCGCGGATGTCGTCGGGTCCGCGCGGATCGTCGCCGCCGCTGGTCGCGATCGGCCAGGATGGGCGGGGCGGCCGGGCCACGGCCGCGGCGAGGAGGCGGGCGATGCGGGTACGCGGCTGGGTGGACCGGGGGCGGTACGCCCGCGCGGCGGCGACACTGGCGGCTCTCGTCGCCGGCGCGGTGCCGCTGGCCGCGGTGCAGTCGCCGGGTCCGGCGGTCGCCGGCGCGGCGTCGGCCGGGGTGAGCGTGTGCCAGGTCCGCGACGACCGGCTCACCGAGATCTCCGGGATGGTCGCCACCGACGACGGGTACGTCGTGGTCAACGACGGCGCCGACGACGAGGCCCGCCTCCGGATCTTCTTCCTGGACCGGCGCTGCGCGGTGGAGCGGACGGTCAGCTACCCCTCCCGGCCCCGCGACACCGAGGACCTGGCCCTCGGCCGGGACGGCACCATCTGGGTGGCCGACACCGGTGACAACGACCGCAACCGCGAGACGATCGCGCTGTGGCGGCTCGCGCCGGGGGCGGACCAGCCGGTGCTGTACCGGATGAAATACCCGGACAATCCGCACGACGCCGAGGCGCTGCTGCTCGACGCGGCCGGCCGGCCGTTGATCATCACGAAGGGCGGCAGCGGCACCGTCGTGCTGTACTCGCCGACCACCGCGCTGAAGCCGGGGGCCACCACACCGCTGGCCTCGGTCGGCCGGGTGGTCCTCCCGTCCAGCACCACCAGCAACCCGTTCTCGTTCCTCGGGCGGGGCGTCGTCACCGGGGCGGCGAACGCGCCGGACGGCCGCCGGGTGGTGCTGCGGACCTACGCCGACGCGTTCGAGTACGACGTGACCGGCGGTGACGTGGTCGCCGCGCTGACCGGCGGCACCCCACGGGTCATGCCGCTGCCCGACGAGCCGCAGGGCGAGTCGGTCACCTACAGCCGCGACGGCCGGTCCCTGCTCACCGTCTCCGAGTCCGCCGACCAGCCGGCCGGCAGCCGCCCGACGATCCTGCGGTATCCGGCCCCGACGGCGACGGCCGCCGCCCCGCACCCGGCGGAGTCCACCACGGCGGCGCCGCCGTCGTCCCCGCCGGCCCGCCCGGCGGCACAGGCGGCCGGCATCGGGGGCGGTCGGGCCTGGCCGCTGGCCGCCGGCGCCGGGACGCTGCTGGCACTGTTCGCCGTGGCCGGGGTGCTGTGGCGGCGGCACACCGACCGACGCTGACCGACGGCGGCGTGCGCGCCACGGTGTGCGGGCGGGCGTCGCGTCGCGAGCCGCAGGGCCGGCGCGCTGCGGCAGGATGGGTGGATGTCCGTGCTGTCCGAGCTGCGCCACCCGATCGTCGCCGCGCCGATGGCCGGCGGCCCGTCCACCCCGGCCCTCGTGTCGGCCGTATCCGCCGTCGGCGGGCTGGGCTTCCTGGCCGCCGGCATGATCGACACCGTGCGGCTGGTAGCCGACATCGCCGAGGTGCGCGCGCGTACCGACCGGCCGTTCGGGGTCAACGTCTTCCTGCCCGGCGACGACACGGTCGACGAGGCCGCCGTCGGGGAGTACGCGCGGCGGCTCGCCCCGCAGGCCGACCGCTTCGGGGTGCGGTTGGGCGAGCCGGTGGGCGGCGACGACGCGTACCCGCAGAAGCTGGCCGCGCTTCTCGCGGACCCGGTCCCGGTGGTGTCCTTCGCGTTCGGGCTGCCCGACCGTGCCGTGGTGGCCGCCCTGCGGGAGCGCGGCACCGAGGTGTGGGCCACTGTCACCGGCCCGGCCGCCGCCACGGCCGCCGCCGAGCTGGGCGTGGACGCCGTCGTGGTGCAGGGCACCGAGGCCGGTGGGCACCGGGGCGGGATGCCGGACGACGACGACTACGCGCTGTTGCCGCTGCTCCGGCTGGCCGCGGCGCGGTGTGACCGGCCGTTGGTGGCCGCCGGTGGCATCGCCGACGGCCCCGCTCTGGCGGCGGCGCTGGCCGCCGGGGCGCAGGCCGCCCAACTCGGCACCATGTTCCTGCGCTGCCCGGAGGCGGGCAGCTCACCCCTGCACCGCGCGGCGGTGGCCAGCGCCGCGCCGACCGCGTTGACCCGGGCCTACACCGGCAAGCGGGCCCGCGGCGTGGTCAACGAATTCCTGCGTACGCACGACGCCGTCGCGCCGGCCGGCTACCCGCAGGTGCTGCACCTGACCCGTCCGCTGCTCGCCGCCGCCCGGCGCGACGGCGACGCCTCGGTGGTGAACCTGTGGGCCGGGCAGGCGCACCCGCTCGCCCGGGACGTACCGGCGGCCGAGCTGGTCGTCGAGGTCAGCGCCGCCGCCCGGGCCGCGCTGACAGTGGCGGCGCAACGGGCGACCCGCTGGGGCTGACCAGGCGACCTGTCGTCGATCCGGGCGGGCGGAACGGCCCGGACGCGCAACCCGTTAGAGTCTCGCCGTGATCGAGATCGGCGCGGACGTCGACCTGTCCCACCCACCCGACCGGGTCTGGCTCGCTCTGACGGATCGAGAGCTGCTCGGCCGCTGGTTCGCCGAGGCGGACATGGTGGAGGGGGTGCCGGACCGGCTGCTGCTGCACACGGCCGGCCTGCCCGGCTTCGACACCGACGTCGAGGTCGAGGTGACCGAGCGGCGGGTGCCGGAGCTGCTGGTGTTGCGCTGCGACGAGGCCGGTCGGCTCACCGAGCTGACCTGCGCCGTCACCGCCACCAAGCAGGGCAGCCGGTTGACCGTGCGGGAGGTCCCGACCCACGGTTCGTGGTCGGACGAGCAGCACGGGCCACGCGAACAGCAGCTCCGGCAGGCGTTGACCGTGCGCCTGCCGGCCATCCTCGACTGGCTCGCGTTCCAGCAGGTCGATCTGCGGCGTGGCGTCGCGGGGATGACCACCGAGCTGCCGGTGCTCGGCGCGTCCGGCCCGGCGCCGTCCCGGCGTCGCCGTCGTGCGGCGGTCGCCGGACTGGCCGCGGTCGTGCTGGCGGCAGGGCTGGCGGCGTGGCTGACGCTGCCGGGGGAGCCGGAGCACTCCGCCGCGCCGACTCCCACCTCGACGCCCACGCCGACGACGCCGCCGAGCATGGCGGCGGCGGCGCCGACCGCGCAGCCGACTGTGACACCGTCGGCGCGACCGTCGCGCAGCGTCACGCCGACCACCGCCCGTCCGAGCCGCACCCCGTCGGCGACGCCGTCGCGTACGCCGACTGCGGCGGTGCCACCGCCCCCACCGCCGCTGGCGGCCCGCTACGACACCGACTCGAGCCGGCTGTTCGGCTACACGGGGGAGGTGGTGGTCGACAACCCGGGCCCCGCGCCCGCGGAGCAGTGGGTGGTGGTGCTGACCCTCGCCGAGGGCAGCAGCGTCGACGACGTCGAGGGAGCGGACTGGCGTCAGGACGGGCAGGCCATCACCTTCAGCGGCCTGGCCGTGCCCGCCGGCGGTTCGCGGACGATCCGGTTCGACGTCCGCGACAGTCGGCCGAAGGCCAGGGAGCCGGAGGGCTGCACGGTGGGCGGCAACCCGTGCGCGGGGCTCTGACTAGGCTCCTGAAGCATGGCACTGCTGCACCGGGCGACACTGCGCCCCACCAAGCTCGAACTGCTGACGACCTGGCTGCCCGACCGACAGTGGTGGCAGGGGCCGGCCGGCGTCGACGTCGTGAGTCGGGGGGCGTACCGCTTCGACGACCCGGCCGGCGAGGTCGGCATCGAGACCATACTGGTCGCCGCCGGTGACTCCCCGGTCCACCAGGTCCCGCTCACCTACCGCGCCGAGCCCCTGCGCGACGCCGACGAGTGGCTGGTCGGCACGACCGACCACTCGGCGCTCGGCCGCCGGTGGGTGTACGACGGCTGCGCCGACCCGGTCTACGCGGCGGCGCTGACCCACGCCATCCTGGCCGGCGCCGGGCAGGCGGAGCAGTACTTCGAGGTCGACGGCCGGCGCGAGGTGCGACCGCCGACGATGGCGATCGACGTCAGCGGCGACGGTGGGGCGGTGCCGGCGATCGGCGCCGTCCGGCAGGTCGTCGACGACGTCGACACGGTCATCGTCACCGACGCGGTGGAGCTGGTCGTGGTCCGCCGGCCGGCCGCCGGGGCGGTCGGGGCGCAGGGCGCCGTCCTGAGTGGCGCCTGGGACGGGCAGCCGACGACCGTGCCGCTGGCGTACGCCCGGAGGCGGTGACTGCGGTGGGCGGCCCGAGCGATCGGGCCGCCCACCGCGTTCACCACTGGGCCGGAGGCGGCGGTGGTGCCACCGGCGGCCGGTCGTCGCAGGTGATGGTGTTGGGCAGCAGCCACGGGGCGAGCCAGCCGCCGTCGTTGCCGCCCAGGTCGGTGAGGGTGAATTCCGACCCGGCGGGGGTGAAGTGGAACGACCCGCAGTTGTTCACGCCCACCGCTCCCACGTTGCGGGCGTCCACGTTGGCGAACGAGGCCGATCCGGCCGAGCGGGCGCTGAGCACCGACGTGCCGGTGCCGTCGACCCGGACGTCGCGGAAGCGCACGTTCGTGATCGAGTAGAGGTCCTTCACCGGCCAGTCGCTGACCAGCATGATCGCGTTGTAGGTGCTGTCCAGGTACGCGTCGCCGGTCACCTCGACGTTCGCGTCGATGCTGCGGTCCAGCGCGAACATCCAGATGGCGCCGAGCCCGATGTTCCAGTTCAGCTCGTACGTCCCGGCGCGGGCTGTGGTGTTGGCGGTGAACCGCAGGTAGCCGGCGAACGGTTCCGCGCCGAAGCGCGCCCCGGCGTGCAGCCCGCTGCCCTCGCGGACCGGGTCGGCGACGAGGTTGTTGGAGACGGTGGTGTCGGTGCCGCCGTAGATGGCAATGCCGTTGGCGAGCGTCGGTGACTGCACGGTGTTGTGGTCGAACGTGTTGCGGGCGTTTGCCGTCTTCTCCGACCACATCGCCAGGCCGTCGTCACCCGTGTTGCGCACGAAGGTGTGCGCGACGAGGGAGTCGGTCACGCCGGTGTGGAAGTTGAGCGCGTCGGCGATCTGGTCGACGACGATGGTGTTGGTGACGCGGACGTTGCGCATCGGCCCGTCGAACCACAGACCCGCCTTGGTGTGCCGCAGGTGCAGCCCGTCGATCGTGGAGTCACTCATCGCACCACCGATCGCGTTGACCTGGTCGGTGTCGATGCGCTCGCGTACGTCGCCCTCGATGGCGAAGCCGGAGAGATGCACGTTCCGGCTGCCACCGTCGGCGGCGTCGCGGCCGTAGAAGCCGACGCCGGTGTGCACCGAGCCGTCCGGCGCGGGCGTGGACAGGGCCACCTCGCGGCCCTTGAAGACCGTGTACCAGTTGCCCGCACCCTCGATGGTCACGTCGTCGACGATGATGTGCCGGTTGACCTGGTACGTCCCCGGCGGGACGTAGACCTTCAGGTGGGTACGCCGGGCGAAGGCGACGGCCTTGTCCAGGGCGTCGGCGGAGTCCCGGCGACCGGTGGGGTCGGCGCCGAACGCCAGCACGTTCGCGGCGAGCAGCCGTACGCGCGGCGGTGCGACCAGTTCGGAGTCGAGCAGGTCGATGACCGTCCACGCGGCGGCGCTGCCGGCCGGCGCGGTGAGCCGGACCGTGTCGCCGGCCCGGTAGGTGCGCCCGAGCAGCAGCCGCTGTTCGTCGTAGAAGTGGGTGGGCCGGAACGGCGTGCTGATGCTCGGGTACGGCGTGGTGGCCGACGGCACGCACTGGCACTCGGTGATCCACCAGTCCGGGTGCAGCAGCCCGGCCTGCGGGTCGTTGGTGAACGGGTACTGGTTGTAGAGCCACGAGTACTGCGAGGTCAGCGTCATGGTGTGGACGTTCCTGCCGTTGACGGCCACCCGCAGCGGCGCGGTGATCCCGCCGCCGGCGGGCGCGTCCGGGATGCTGTACCGAACGGTGATCCCGTTCGCCGCGCTGGGCAGGACGAACTCGACGTACTCGCCGGGGGTGAGCCGGACGGCGCGGCGGCCGGACGCCTCGGCGGGCAGCGTGTAGGCGGACCGGTCGGGGCCGATGACCTCGCCGTTGGTCCGGGCGTTCTCGGCCTCCTGTTCGACGAAGTCGACGTCGGCCCCGCGTCCGGCGACCAGCGCCGGGTCGAGCGCCGCCCGGGTGACGACCGGCTGTGCGCCGGACGAGCCGGGTGGGCCGGCGGCGGCCACTGTGGGCCCGGCGACCAGCACGGCGAGGCCGGTCGCGAACGCGACGGCGGTGGCGACCGGGCGGCCCGGGCGTCCCCGTGCCGGCAGGATGCTGCGAAACATCGGTGACCCTCCTGGTGGGGTGGTGGTGGAGGTCCGCCCGGCGTACCCCCGGACGCCCGACATTGATCGTCATGATGCAGCACCGCACATCGCACTGCAAGACAACAATCGAAGATTGAAAAGAGCCGACTATAAGGCCGCAAGAAATGGACGGTTGGCGAGTTGAGGTGTCGCGCGTCGCGTGCGCCCTGACCACCCCGGCCGGCGTAGGCTGAGCCGCGTGGATCAAGAAGACCGGATCGCACTGTTCCTCGACTACGAGAACCTGGCGTTGGGGGCCCGCGACCACCGTGGCGGCGCGGACTTCGACTTCCGGCCGATCGCCGACGCGCTGGCCGAGCGGGGGCGGGTCGTGGTGCGCCGGGCGTACGCCGACTGGTCGTACTTCGACGAGGACCGCCGGATGCTCACCCGGTCCCACGTCGAGCTCATCGAGATCCCGCAGCGCATGGGCGCGTCCCGCAAGAACGCCGCCGACATCAAGATGGCCGTCGACGCGATCGAGCTGGCGTTCGAGCGCGACTACATCTCCACCTTCGTCATCTGCAGCGGCGACAGCGACTTCACACCCCTGGTCCACAAGCTCCGCGAACTGAACAAGCGGGTCATCGGCGTCGGGGTCGAGGGGTCCACGTCGGCGCTGCTGCCCCCGGCGTGCGACGAGTTCCTCTACTACGACCGGCTGGAGGGTGTGGACATCCCGCCCACCCGCAGCCGGCGCGGTCGCCCGACCCGGCAACCCGGCCCCGACCAGCGTCCGCCCGAGCCGGAACAGCAGCGCGAACAGGAACACGAGCAGGAGGCCGAGGGGCGGCCAGCGGGTGAGGAGCCCGGCCGGGACGTGGACGCCCTCGCCGTACAGGTGGCCCAGACGGTGGCCGGGTTGCAGGGCAGCGCGAGTGGCGAGGTGACCGCCTCCCGGCTCAAGCGCACCCTGCTGCGCAAGGACCCGACGTTCAGCGAGTCCGACTACGGCTTCCGTACCTTCGGTGAGCTGCTGCGCCACCTCGCCGAGCACAACGTGATCGACCTGGCCGAGGGGCCCGCGAAGGGCGACCCCGAGGTGTCCCTGCCCGAGCACGGCGACCGGGAGGTCGCCTTCGGGCTGCTCCGGGGCGTGGTGGGCGAGCTCGGCAGCGCCGGGAATCCGGTCGCGCTCTCCGGTCTGAAGAACCAGCTGCGCCGGGCCCGCCCCGACTTCAGCGAGAAGAAGCTCGGCTACCGCAGCTTCCTGCAGTTCTGCAAGGCCGCCGCCACCAGCGGCGCGGTCGACCTGCGGTGGAGCCCGGAGGCCGACGACTACCTGCTCACCGCCCAGGGGTGAGCGACCGCCTCCGGTAAGGCCCCCGCCGGCCATCGACAGCTGTCGAGCGGAAGTGCCGGGACTGCCCATAGGGTGGACGGCAGGGCTGCCCCGAGGGCGAGGTGACGGTCGGCATGTCGGGACGTGGCGAATGGACACTCGTCGGCCGCGACGACGAGCTGAAGACCATCGAGGACGTCGTGTCGGCGCGGGCGCCCGGCCTGGTGCTGGTCGGCGACGCCGGGGTGGGCAAGACGCGGCTGTTGCGCGAGGCGCTGGCGCGGGCCGCCGAGAACGGCGTGGAGTGTCACTGGGTCTCCGCGACCGGCGCGGCCCGCTCCATCCCGTTCGGGGCGGTCTCGCACCTCATTCCCGCGCCCAAGCGTCCGCGCGTCGACCCGATGGGCCTGGTCGTCACGGTGGAGCGCGACTTCGCCCGCCGCAGCGCCGGCCGCCCCGTCATGATCGGCATCGACGACGCGCACCTGCTCGACGAACCGTCCGCCGGGCTGCTGCACCAACTTGCCGTACACGGCTTGGCGGTGGCGGTGGCGACGGTCCGCGCGGGTGAACCACTCTCCGACGCTCTCACCTCACTGTGGACCGGCTCGGGCCGGCGGCTGGAGGTACGCCCCCTGCCCGCCACCGCCGTGGACCACCTGCTCGACGAGGCGGCGCCGGGGCCGCTCGACGCGCTCAGCCGCCGCCGGCTGCGCCAGCTCGCCGACGGCAACCCGCTGCTGCTGCGGGAGCTGCTCGCCGATGCGCTGGACACCGGCGGGCTGCGGGAGTCGCGAGGCGTCTGGCGGTGGCGCGGCACCGCGTCGGGCAGCCCTCGGCTGGCCGAGCTGGTCAGCGCCCGGCAGCGCGCCCTGGAACCGGCCGTCCGTCAGGTGCTGGAGGTGGTCGCCTGTGGTGAACCGCTCTCGCTCGCCCTGCTGGAACGGTTCGTCGATCCGGCTGCCATCGAGGCGGCCGAGCGCAGCGGCATGGTGGTCGCGGAGCGCTCCGGCGCGCGGACCGCGCTGCGGATGGCCCATCCGCTCTACGGCGAGGCGCTGCGCGCGAGCATGCCCGCCAGCCGGTCGCGCACCGTCTTCGGGCAGCTCGCCGACGTGCTGGCGAGCATGCCGCTGCGCCGCCGCGACGACGCGCTGGTCGCCGGCGTGTGGCAACTGCGCTCGGGCAGCGTCCGGCATCCGGGCATCGCGCTGGCCGCCGCGCGGCAGGCCATCGACCGGTTCGACATCGACCTGGCCGAGCGGCTGGCCCGCACGGCGTACGACGCCGGGCAGGGCTGGGAGGCGCAGTGGCTGCTGGCCCGGGTGCTGCAGTACCAGGCGCGCAGCCAGGAGGCGTTCGACATGCTGCCACCGGCGCCGCCGCCGGGCAGCAAACACCTCGCCATCTGGGCGATCACCCGGGCCGGGCTGCTCTACTGGGGTCTGGACCGGATCGACGAGGCGCACGAGACGCTGCGGATGGTGCCGGCGGGCTCGCCCGGGTACGACCTGGCCGAGGCCACCCGGTCGTGGGTGCTGTTCTACGACGGCCGCTGCGAGGCGGCGCTGGCGGTGGGCCAGGCCGTGCTGGCCCGGGCCGACACCGGCGTGCGGGCGGCCAGTTGGGCGACAATGGGCGCCGCCTCGGCGGCCGGGATGCTCGGCCGGCTCGGACTCGCGGCGGAGCTGGCCCACAAGGGCCGGGCGGTGCTCGCCGCCGAGCCCGAGCACCTGCCCTGGAACGAGGCGCAGGTCGGGCTGGGGCTCTGCTACGCCCGGTACGCCGCCGGCGAGCTGGCCGGTGCCGTCGAGCTGGCCGACGAGGGCTACCGCGCGGCGGTGGCCAGCGACGCGCGGGGGATGGTCGCCGTGTGGGCCGGGTTCCGGGGGATCATCGCCAAGTCGCAGGGGCAGCTCGACGGCGCGGAAGCCGACCTGCGCGAAGCCGTCGCCTTGGTCGAGGAGAACGACCAGTACCACCTGGTGCGGACGTACTGGGCCGAGCTCGCCGGCGTCCGGGCCCTGGCCGGCGACCTGCCCGGCGCCCGCCGCTGGCTGGCCGCGGCGGACGCGCGGGAGCGGACCGCGAACCGGATCTTCCACCCGTGGGTGGAGCTGAACCGCGCCTGGGTGCAGGTCGCCGAGGGGGATCTCACCGCCGCCATCCGCACCGCCCAGAATGCCGCCGACCTGGCCCGGGGCAGCGAGCAGCCCACGATCGAGGCGGTGGCGCTCTACGAGTGCGCGCGGCTGGGCGCACCGGAGCCGGTGCGGGACCGGCTGACCGCCCTCGCGGACCGGCTCGGCGGGCTCGCGTCGACCCTCGCCACCGCTGCCGACGGTCTGCTCCGCGACGACGGACCGACCCTGGAGGCGGCCGTGGACGACCTCGTCGCCCGCGGCCACACCCTGCTCGCCGCCGAGGCGCTGGGCGCCGCCGCCCGGGCGTACGCCCGCAGTGGTCGACCCCGGCTGGCGGTGGCGCAGCGAGCGGCGACGCTGGCCCGTGCCTGCCACGGCGTCCGCACACCACTGCTCGCCGCTACCGCTCCGGGCGCGGAGCAGGCGACGCTGACCCGCCGCGAACGGGACGTCGCGTTGCTCGCGGTCGACCTGTCCAGCCGCAGCATCGCCGACCGACTCGGGTTGTCGGTCAACACCGTCAACAACAACCTGGCCCGCGTCTTCACCAAACTGGGCGTGCGCAACCGCCGGGAGCTGGCAGTCGTGCTCGGCCACGAGCGGCCGGACGTACGGGCGGCGGGTCACCGCGAGCGATCCAGCCTCGACAGTAGGTAAGGGCGACTGATCTACCGGGTTACCGCACACCTTTCTACCGTGCGGTAACACACCTACCGGTGCACTCAGTCCCTGGAGGACGGCATGAGCCAACTGGATCCAAGCGGACCACCAGGACAGCGACCCACCAGGTCGTTCCACGTCCACAATGTTCTGTTCGCCGCCACGGTGGCGGTGGCGGTCGCCATGGTCACCGCGGTCGTCGCTCCGGCAGCCGGCGGCGCCTCGCCCACCCCGGTGAGCGCCACACCCGCCGCGGTGTCGTACGACGCGCCGCCCTGCACCCGGGAGCTGGAGGGCACGACCTGGCTGCTCGACCCGTGCGTCAAGGCGGGCGGGAAACTTCCGGTGGAGGTCGAGGCGCGGCTCGCGCAGATCCGTACCCAGAACGCGGCTGCCGCCGCCGACTGCCCGGACCCGAGTGGTTCGCCGTCGGCCTCGACGTCGGCGACACCGACCCGGCAGACCCGGCCGCCGGTGACGGCCCAGCCTGTCGCGCAGCGGGCTCCCGCCGCGACCGCCACCGCCCCCACCTCGACGGCGTCGCCCACCGGTTCACCCTCCTCAACGGCGTCGCCCACCGGCTCGCCCTGCCCCTCGGGCAGCGCGTCCCCCTCCGGGAGCGCGTCCCCGTCGGGCAGCTCATCCCCGTCGGGCAGCGCGTCGCCCTCGGGCAGCTCATCCCCGTCGGGCAGCGCGTCGCCCTCGGGCAGCTCATCCCCGTCGGGTAGCGCGTCGCCCTCGGGTAGCGCATCGCCCTCGGGTAGCGGGTCTCCGTCGGGTAGTTCCTCGCCGTCGGGTAGTGCGTCTCCGTCGGGCAGTTCGTCGCCCTCGGGTAGCGCGTCTCCGTCGGGTAGCTCGTCGCCGTCGGGCAGCGCCTCACCCAGCGGCTCGTCGTCACCCAGCAACCCGCCCGACCCGACCGACGGGCCGCCCTGGCCCACCGGCGGGCCGACCTCGCCGCCGCCCCCGCCGCCGACCGGCTGCCCGCAGGTCAACGGCAACCCCACACTGGTGGACGCCAACAAGGACCGTATCCGCTGCCGGGAGGTGCAGACCGTCGAGGACGACACTGTCCTGACCCTCACCGGGGACTCGATCAGCTCGTCGCACCACCAGTTCGGCTTCGGCGTGGGGCCTGGCTGCCCGATGACCTCGTTCGACGACCGGGGGATGCCCGGCAACAACGGCGTCTACAGCTACGGCCGGCGCTACTTCGACATGGACGGCAGCATCGTCGACTACGACAACTACGCGCGCACCGGATACGGCACCGGCGACATCATCGCCGGTCGCGCCGGCCCCGACGCCTGCGGCAACGGATGGGGGCGCGTGGCCAGCCCGCTCGGCCTCGCCACCGCGCGCATCGCCAAGGCCAAGGCGGACGGGCACAACGCGTACCACGCCACCACCGGTGGGGTGAACAACACCAACTGGACCACCGTCCTGACCCGGCTGGGCATGTGCCGGGGCCTGGAGTTCGCGGCAGAGGCCCTGGACCCGTACGGCGTGTTCCGCTTCGAGTGGGCGGCCGTCGGCGGCAAGCAGGGCATCGTCACCAACGGCGGTGGTTGCAACTTCTGGCTCGACCTGCCGGTCGGCGAGGACTACTACATCAACATCGGGGTGCCGCGTTACAACGGCCCCGCGCAGTACGCCGGCATCACCGCAGACGCCACCACCATCGTCAACTCCCTGCTGGGCGCCGGCGCGGACAAGGTGGTGTGGATGCTGTACTACGACATCACCCCGGCGAACATCGACGTCGGCCAGTACGGCTGGGCCAAGCTCAAGTCGCTGCTGCCCACCGGATTGCAGTCCTACCTGCCCTCGGCGCCGGTGTCGACGCTGCAACCGCTCATCGATCCGCTCTGGGTGGGCACCGTGCGGGGTGTGATCAGCGACCTCAACTGGGCCATCCAGCTCGGGGTCCCGTTCGACCCGGCCGTGCGGGTGGCGTTCGCGCCGCCGTTCACTCCGGGTGACATCCAGATCACCGCAGAGGGTGGGTCGCCGCATCCCAGTCCCTCTGGGCAGGACAAGTTGGCCAGCACCCTGGCTGGCGTGCTCAGCGGTATGTGACGGGGGCCTGATTCATCGCTCAGGACGGGGAGGAATCGCCGATGCGGTTCCTCCCCGTCGCCCGCACAGGTGGAACTGTGTCTGAGTTGCGGCTATTAATGCGGTATATGCTCACCTGCGCCGTACCCCCAGCACGAAAATTGCTATACGGTCGGCGAATGAAGGTGGAGGAACACTGGTGGAACGGTGACACGACCCCGCGCGGGCGCCGGGACGTGTATATCCGTACTGACGGGCAGGGTTGGGAGGTCCGCGCCCAGATCGGTGGGGCGTCGGGTCGTGAGCGGGTGCAGCAGTGCCCCAGCCGGGCCTCGGCGGCCATCCTCGCCGACGCCTGGCGCGGTACGCACCCATCCTGGCGCGAGCTGAAGCAGCGCTGATCCGGCACCGGGCCGGGCCGGCAACGCTCCTGGGCTCCCGCCCGGTGCGCTCCCCGGCCCGCCCGGTGTTCGACTCACCCCCCGACCGTCAGCGCGTCCCCCGGTAGCTGTCGGCGATGGCGGTCCGGCTCGTGGGTCACTGCTTCTGGAACATGACCGAGGCGACGTCTGCCACGAATGCCGACGCCCAATCGAGCTGGGGACAGTTGTCGCGGATCCGATGGAAGGTGCCGAACGAAGGAACCTTCACATGCCCATACCAACCAGCGGATACCGCGAGGTGGCCGAGGACCTCGCCGCACGCATCAGAAGCGGGGAGTACGCACCGGGTGAGCGGTTGCCCACCTACAACGAACTCTCCGCTATCTACGACGTCAGCGTGACCACGGTCCAGAGGGCGGTCATCGTTCTGCAGACCCGTGGTCTCGTGGTGGGTCTTCAGGGCCGCGGCCTGTGGGTCGCAGAAGAGTTGCCAGCCTGATCAGCGCCGCCCCGCACGCGCACCATCGCCGGCGTGGAGCGGCCGGTGGCCGGGTCCGCCGAGCGCTTTCCGTGTTCCCCGCGGCAGGCCGGGTACACGGGGGCGGTCCGCGCCCGATGGAGGTCGCCCATGTCGCAGGGTCCCGACGAGGAGAACCCCAGGCTCGACGAGGAGATCCGGGAGGCCGAGCGCCGGCTCGCCGACCTCGCCGCCTCGTCGGACGACGCGCTGACCGACGACGACGCCCGCGTGCCGGACGACGCCCCCTCCGAGCAGGAACCAGAGTAGGGCCTGTCCGGCACCAAGAACCGGACAGGCCCCGTGCTCCGGGACGGGCTCAGCGCTTGAACGTGAAGGTGAAGTCGCCGGAGAGCTTGCCGCTCAGGCGAACCGTCGAAACGATCTTCCCTTCCTCGCTCAGCCTGTCGACCTCGGCTCGGGAGAGACCGAAGCCCTCGGCGATCAGTCGCGCGGGCCGGACCGGGATTCGTGCGCCGAAGCGGACCGCGACGTCGACCATCTCGCGGTCCAGGTGCGCCGATCCGTTGGTGTCGAGACGCCAGCGGCCGTCCCAGTCCAGGACGAACCGGTTGCGACGCTGCACGCCCGGCTCCTGAAGCAGTTCGGCGATCAGGCGACTGTCGTTGTCGTGCAGTTGGTCCAGCAGCTCAGGTCGGATGGTGCGGACCGTCGTCCGTTCCAGGACCGTGAGCTTCACCGTGTCCCCGCACCCGACGCAGAGCGCGAGGAGCCAGATGTCGATAAACTTGTTGTTGGCGTTGACGCGGAATTTGCCGCTCGGCCGAAGGTGCGGGGACGCGCACACGTGGCAGCGGCGGCGAATGATGGGCAGGCAGGTGGGCACGACGGCCCATTGTGAGAGCACAGAGGTACACCGGTTTCAGTGAGAAGTCCGCAGCAAAAAGGAGCGCGGCGCACAGGCGCGACGCGCGTATCAGCGCTCGGGAGGTCTCACAGGGTGTACAACGGGACGTCCTCGCCTCGACGACAGGTTGAGGCAGGACGCTAACGGCGCGAGCGCCGCCACTCCACCGGTTTTCTCAGGCGGTCGGGACCGGCAGCACCACGCCGTCGGCGGCCGACCGGTGCGCCAGCTCGATCAGCTCGACAGTGGCGACCGAGTCGCGCGGGTCCACCGGCATCGGCGTGCCGTCGCGCAGCGCCGCCGCCACCTGGGCGTAGAAGCTCTGGTACGCCCCGGGCTCGGTAGGCGTCGGACGCAGGTCACCGTCGACGCCGAGCAGGCCGTACCGCTCCGGCGGGACCTCGCCCCAGCCGGGCTGGTCGGGTCGGCCGCCGTCGTGCAGCGCCGCTTCCTGCACGTCCAGCCCGTAGGTCGTGTAGCCGGCCCGGTCGCCCAGCACCCGCAGGCGCGGGCCGAGCTGGGCGGTGATCGCCCCCATCCACAGGTGCGAGTGCACGCCGTTGGCGTGGGTCAGCGCCACGAACGCGTCGTCGTCGACCTCGGCGCCCGCGCGGCGGCGGTCGACCTCGGCGTAGACCCGATCGACCGCGCCGAAGAGCTGCACGGCCTGGTCGATGAGGTGCGCGCCCAGATCGAACAGGGCGCCGCCGGCCTCCTCGGTGCCGGCGAGCTCCCGCCAGCCCGGCTTGATCGCCGGGCGGAACCGCTCGAACCGGGACTCGAAGCGCAGCACCCGCCCCAGCTCGCCCCGCTCGACGAGCCCGCGGGCGGTCAGGAAGTCGCCGTCCCAGCGCCGATTCTGGAACACCGTCAGCGGAACGCCGAGACGGTCGGCCTCCTCGACCAGCGCCCGGGCGTCGGCGGCGGTGGGGGCCAGGGGCTTGTCGACGACGACCGGCAGGCCGGCCGCGAGGGCCGCCCGCGCCATCGGCACGTGCTGCCGGTTTGGCGTCGCGACCACGACCAGGTCCAGATCCTCGGGTGTACGCCACAGCTCGTCGGCGTCGTCGACCAGGCGGGCGTCCGGGAAGTGCTGGTGCGCCTGCTCGCGCCGTTGCGGATCGCGCGTGACGATGGCGTCCAGCCGCAGTCCGGGTGTCGCGGCGATCAGCGGCGCGTGGAACACCCGACCCGCCAACCCGTACCCCAGCAGACCGACCCGCAGCGCTTCCGCCATGCCGTACTCCCATCTCCTGACCCGCGCCCTGGACCGGCGGCGGTGCCGGTGCTCGAATCTACGCCGCGCGCGGTCGGGCCTGGTCCGGGCCCGGCGTCCCTCAGCCCACCGGGTCGGCGCGCAGATAGGTGAGCACGGCGAGCACCCGGCGGTTGGTGTCGTCGCTGGGTGGCAGGTCGAGCTTGAGCAGGATGTTGCCGACGTGCTTTCCGACGGCGGCCTCGGTGACGTGCAGCCGGCCGGCGATCGAGGCGTTGGAGCGGCCCTCGGCCAGCAGCGCCAGCACCTCCCGCTCCCGGCCGGAGAGCGCGGCGAGCGGGTCGCGGGGGCGGTGCAGCAGTTGCCGCACCACGTCCGGGTCGATGGCGGTGCCGCCGCCGGTGACCCGGCGCAGCGTGTCGACGAACTCGGTCACCTCGGCCACCCGGTCCTTGAGCAGGTAGCCGACCCGCTGGCCGTCGCCGCTGTCCAGCAGCGCCGCCGCGTACCCCGTCTGCACGAACTGGCTCAGGACCACCACCGGCAGGCCGGGACGCTCGGCGCGCAGCGCGACGGCGGCGCGCAGCCCGTCGTCCCGCCGACCGGGTGGCATCCGGATGTCGGTGAGCACCAGATCGGGTTGGTGGGTGCGGGCCGCCTCCAGCAACTCCGGCGCGGACCCGACGGCGGCGCACACCGTGAAGTCGAAGCGGGTCAGCAGCGCGACCAGGCCCTCGCGCAGCAGCACCTCGTCCTCGGCGAGCACCACCCGGGTCAGCGGCGACATGGCAGCTCCACCCGGACCAGCGTAGGCCCGCCGGGCGGGCTGGCCAGCAGCAGCCGCCCGTCGGCGGCGGCGACCCGGTCGGCGAGACCGGTCAGGCCGGTGCCCCGGGCCGGGTCGGCGCCGCCGCGCCCGTCGTCGGACACCTCGACCACCAGGTCACCGCCGGCCCGGGACAGGCGCACCTCGGCGCGGGTCGCCCCGGCGTGCCGGGCCACGTTGCTCAACGCCTCCGACACCACGAAGTACGCGGTGGTCTCGACGATCTCCGGCAGCGCCCCGTCGACGTCGGCGTGCACGGTGACCGCGACGGGCGCCGCGTCGGCCAGCTCGCGTACGGCCCCGGCGAGACCGAGGTCGGTGAGGCTCTGCGGCCGGATGCCGTGCACCAACTGCCGCAACATCACCATCAGCCCGCGCGCCTGGTCGTGCGCCACGGCGAGCGGCCGGGCGGCGGGGGAGTCCTCGGGTACGTCCAGCCGGGCCAGACCCAGTTGCAGGGTGAGGCTGGTCAGCCGGGGCTGCGCGCCGTCGTGCAGGTCCCGCTCGATGCGGCGCCGTTCCGCCTCGTACGCGCCGACCAGCCGGGTGCGGGAGCGGGCGACCTCACGCAGCGCCGCCGCGTCGACCGGCGAGCCCAGCGCCCACCGCGCCACGGCGGCCTGACCGGCGGCGAGCAGCCCGACCCCGTAACAGAGCACCGGGAGGAGCAGCAGTCCCACGACCGCGTACGGGATGGCTTGGCCGGTGCTCTCGATCGGCCGCCAGATCACGACCGGGTCGGAGTCCCCGGCCAGCCAGGGGCTGGTGACCATCCCGATGTCGAGTAGCACCAGCACCAGGAACACCCAGTACGCGACAGGCACGAAACCGCCCAGCCAGAAGAGGTACGCGACCTCCCGCCAGCCGGCCGCCGTGCGGTAGCGGGCGGCGAGGCCCGGCCACGGTGACGCGGGCAGCGGTCGGCCGTCCACGAGGCCGAGCCGCCACCGTTCGACGGCGGCCACCGGGAAGCTCACGATCGGCGCGAGGGCCACCAGGGTGAGGCTGCCGACGGCCAGGAACAGCATCAGCGGTATCTCCGGCGGCCTGTCGTGCAGTCGCAGCGCGTTGGCGGCGGCCAGAAGGGGTGCGCCGATGACGAGCAGTCCGACGCTGAGCACGCCGGCGATCGGCACGGTGCTCACCAGGTAGGCCAGCGCGCGCCAGGGCCAGGCGGAGATCAACCAGTCGCGTCGGCGCAGCGTCGCGGCCAGGTGGCGGGGGTGTTCCGAGGTCATGCCGCAGACGCTAATCGCCGGTCAGCGGGCGCCCCAGCCGTCCAGATCCCCTTTGCGGGGTATGCCCAGCACTACCGGCCGAGCGGGTGTGCGGGGTCCGGAAACGGGAAGAACGCGCCGTCACGCGATTTGTGTGACACCGGTGGCGGCGGCTGGAGAGACATTGGGTGCCAGAACCTTCGTGGTGGTCGGCGGTACCAGCGGGCTGGGCCTCGCGGTGGCCCGGCTGCTCGTCGACGAGCACCGGGTCGTGGTGTTCGGCGACGTGCCGGCCGAGGTCGCCGCGACTACCGACGAGCTGGGGTGCGACGGCGCGGTCTGCGACGTCTCCTCCCACGAGCAGGTCCGGGACGCGTTCGCCGAGGTGGTGGGGCGCTACGGCACCGTCGACGGGGTGGCGGCGTGCGCGTCGATGTGGGCGGGCGGTGACCTCGGGGACCTGTCCGTGGACCACATCCGGCGGGCCGTGGAGATCAACGTCCTGGGTACGACGTACCTGCTGCGGGAGGCGCTGGAGCACCTGCACCGGCAGGACTACGGAAACGTGGTCTACATCGGCGCGATGGCGCTCGCGGCGCCCCGGCCCGGCATCCCGGTCTACCGGGCGACCAAGAGCTACGGCAGCAGCCTCGTCGAGTCACTGGCCCAGGCCCAGCACAGCAACCGCGTCAAGGTGATGCAGTTGCACCCCGGGCCGATGCCGACCCGCTTGCAGGAACGCGTCGGCGCGGAGTTCCTCGACGAGGTGTACGCCCTGCCCGAGCAGGTCGCCACCGAGGTCGTCCGGCTCCTGCTGCTGCAACCCGACGACCTCTACGTCTCCGGCGAGCGCGTGTTGCGCGCGGACGGGCGGTGGTGACGGCGGCAGCCGGACCGGGGGACCGTCCGGCCTCCGCGTGGGCGCCCCTGCGCGGCGCCGTCTACCGCAATCTCTGGCTGGCCCTGCTCGCCGCGAACATCGGCACCTGGATGCAGACCGTCGGCGCGCAGTGGCTGCTGATCCACCACTCCAACGCCTCCACGCTGGTGGCGCTGGTGCAGACCGCCAGCCTGCTGCCGGTTCTGCTGCTGGCGCTGCCCGCCGGGGTGCTGGCCGACAGCTTCGACCGCCGGCACCTGCTGATCGCCGTGCAGCTGTTCCTGGTGGCGGTGGCGGTGGCGTTGACCCTGCTCACCCTGACCGACCGGATGCCGCCGGCCCTGCTGCTCACCCTCACCTTCGCGTTCGGGGTCGGGCAGGCGCTCACCCTGCCGGCCTGGTCGGCGGTGATCCCGGAGCTGGTGCCGCAGGAGCAGCTGCGGTCGGCGTCGGCGCTCGGGTCGATCAGCGTGAACGTGGCGCGGGCGGTGGGGCCGGCGGTGGCCGGTGTGCTGATCGCCCGGACCGGCGTCGCCCCGGTCTTCGGGCTCAACGCGGTGGCGTTCGCCATCTTCGCGGCCGCGCTGTGGCGCTGGCGGCCGGGCACCGCACGCGCCGTCGAGGTGCCCGAGCGGTTCACCGCCGCGCTGCGGGCCGGCAGCCGCTACGTACGCCACTCGCCGATCGTGCGCCGGCTGCTGCGCCGCGCGCTGGTCTTCGTGATCCCGGCCAGCGCGCTGTGGGCGCTGCTGCCGCTGGTGGCGGCCCGGCGGCTCGATCTGGGCTCCGGCGGGTACGGGTTGCTGCTGGCCGCCCTCGGGGTGGGCGCCATCGCCGGCGGTGTGCTGCTGGCCGTGATCCGCACCCGGCTGTCGGCCAACCAGCTCCTGCTGGTCGCCGGCGCGCTGTTCACAGTCGCGCTGGCGGTGGTCGGCACCGTACGGGCGGTGCCGCTGGTGCTGCTCGCCCTGCTGCCGGCCGGGATGGCCTGGGTGACGGTGCTGGCCAACGTCAACGCCGAGATGCAGCTCTTCCTGCCGAGCTGGGTACGGGCCCGGGGGCTCGCCGTCTACCAGGTGTGTTTCGCCGGCGGGCAGGCCGTCGGCGCCCTCGTGTGGGGTCTGGTGGCCGACATGGGCGGACTGGTCGTCGCCTACCTCGCGGCGGCGGCGTTGATGTTCGTCGGGACCGTGACGAGCCGGATCTGGCCGCTGCCGGACCTGCGCTCGGTGAACCGCGAACCGTCGGCCTACTGGCCGCAGCTGCATCTTGCGCACGAGCCGGACCCGGGCGTGGGACCGGTGCTGGTGACGGTGCAGTACACGGTCCGGCCGGAGCGCACGGGCCCGTTCCTCGCGGCCATGGACGTGGTGCGCGGCGCCCGCCAGCGCACCGGCGCGATGCGCTGGGGGCTGTTCCGACCGGCCGAGACGACGGACCGGTTCGTCGAGGTGTACCTGGTGCCGTCCTGGGACGAGCACCTGCGCCAGCACGGTGGCCGGTTGACGGGTGAGGACCGCGAGGCCGAGGCACGGGCCCGGGAGCTGACCGACGGCGCCCCGGAGGTGCGCCACCTCGTGCCGGCCGCCGCCGGGCCGGCGCTGAGCGACGACCGCGAAGGACTCTGAATCTCCGTACGCCCCATCTCGTGGGCGATTTCTTCCCGCGTCATGTGCAGGACGTGACTGTCGGGGTACGTGGTGGCCCTGAGAGGGGAGGGAACCCATGGATCTGCTGGCTACCACGACCATCCGCCGGCCGGTGTCCGACGTGTACGCCTTCTGGCGTCGTCTGGAGAACCTGCCGACGTTCATGGCCCATCTGCAGGAGGTGCGCGCCACCGGGGAGCGTACGAGTCACTGGACGGCGAGCGCGCCGTTCGACCGTAGCGTCGAGTGGGACGCGGAGATCACCGACGAGGTGCCCGACGAGCGCATCGGCTGGCGGTCCACCGGCGAGGCCGACGTGCCGAACACCGGCAAGGTGTGGTTCGTGCCGGCGCCCGACGGCGTGAGCACCGAGGTGCACGTGCTGCTCGTGTACGACATCCCGGGCGGCAAGCTCGGCCAGGCCGTGGCACGGTACTTCGGCGAGGAGCCGCACCAGCAGCTCGACGACGACCTGCGCCGACTCAAGCAGGTCATGGAGACCGGCGAGGTGATGCGCTCGGACGGCGCACCGTGGGGCAAGCGCGCCCGGCGGGAGTTCCCGCAGCGGCCGGCGCAGCCGCTGTCGAGCGACGAACTGGCGAAGGGGGAGGCGGCATGAGGGCGAACACCTGGGCCGGCCGGAACAAGGTCGAGGTCCGCGACGTGCCGGACCCGAGCATCCTGAACCGGCGCGACGCGATCGTGAAGGTCACCTCGACCGCGATCTGCGGGTCCGACCTGCACCTGGTCGACGGGTACGTGCCGACCATGCAGGACGGTGACGTGCTGGGCCACGAGTTCATGGGCGAGGTGGTGGAGGTCGGCGCCGGCGTCGACCCGGGTCGGCTGCGGGTCGGCGACCGGGTCGTGGTGCCGTTCCCGATCGCCTGTGGCGCGTGCGCGGCGTGCGCCGCCGAGCTGTGGTCGTGCTGCGAGAACAGCAACCCCAACGCCGGGATCGCGGAGAAGATGTTCGGCCACCCGGTCGCCGGCATCTTCGGCTACTCCCACCTGACCGGCGGGTTCGCCGGCGGCCAGTCCGAGTACGTGCGGGTGCCGTTCGCCGACGTGGGGCCGCTGAAGATCGAGTCGGACCTGACCGACGAGCAGGTGCTGTTCCTGTCCGATATCCTGCCGACCGGCTACATGGGCGCCGAGATGTGCGACATCCAGCCCAGCGACGTCGTCGCCGTGTGGGGCGCCGGCCCGGTCGGGCAGTTCGCGATGGACAGTGCCCGCCTGCTCGGCGCGGCAACTGTCATCGCGATCGACAAGGAGCCGTACCGCCTGCGGATGGCCGAGCAGGCTGGGCACACCACGATCAACTTCGAGGAGGTGGACGTCCGCTCCCGGCTGTTGGAGCTGACCGGCGGACGCGGGCCGGACAAGTGCATCGACGCCGTCGGCATGGAGGCCAGCCACGGCAGCGCGCACCTGCACGCGTACGACCGGGTGAAGCAGGCCGTGCGGTCGGAGACCGAGCGGCCGCACGCGTTGCGCCAGGCGATCCTGTCCTGCCGCAGCGGTGGCACCGTGTCGGTCATCGGCGTGTACGGGGGCTTGCTCGACAAGTTCCCCTCCGGCGCGTGGATGAACCGGTCGCTGACCCTGCGCACCGGCCAGTGCCACGTCCAGCGCTACATGAAGCCGCTGCTGCGCCACGTCGAGAACGGCGAGCTGGACCCCACCCGGGTGATCACCCACACCCTGCCGCTCCAGGACGCGGCGCGCGGCTTCGACCTGTTCAAGAACAAGCAGGACGACTGCGAGAAGGTCGTGCTGAAGCCCTGACGGGTCGGTGCCGGCGCGGTCGCGAAGGGGCCTCGCCGGCACCGCCGCGCGGTCGACGTACGCCGTACGACCGCGTTGTTAGGATGGCCGCACCATGGCGAGTGAGCGCAAGGCGACCGCGGACCCGGCCCGCAGCCTGGCCATCCTCTGGCGCACCCGGGAACCGACCAGCCGCAGCGCCGGGCAGGGCCTCAGCGTCGACCGGATCGTGCGGGCCGCGATCGACATCGCCGACGCCGAGGGCCTGGACGCGTTGACCATGCGCCGGGTCGGTGAGGCGTTGGGTGTCGGCACCATGTCCGTCTACACCTACGTGCCGGGCAAGGCCGAACTCGTCGCCGTCATGATCGACACCGCGTACGGCGAGATGCCGCGTTCCGCGGTCGAGGGCGACTGGCGGGCCCGGTTGGAGCGGATCGCCCACGACAACCTGGCGCTCTACCAGCGCCACCCGTGGATGCTGCGGGCCGAGACGACCCGCCCGGTGCTCGGCCCGCACCTGGTGGCCAAGTACGACCACGAACTCGGCGCGGTCGCCGACATCGGGCTCACCGACATCGAGATGGACGCGGTGCTCACCCTCGTCCTGGGCCACGTGAAGAGTTCCGCGCGCGCCGCGTCCGAGGTGGTCGACCTGGAGCGGGAGACCGGCATGACCGACGGTCAGTGGTGGCAGTCGCACGCGCCCTGGTTGGAGACGTTCCTGACGGCCGACAGCTACCCCACCGCGTCCCGGGTCGGCACCGCTGCCGGCCAGCAGCACGGCGGGGCGTACGGCCCGGAGTACGCCTTCGAGTTCGGCCTGCAACGCGTCCTCGACGGCATCTCGGTGGTGGTCGCCGAGCGGGCGGCCAGCCGGTAGCTGCGACGGCCGGTGCTATCTGGCCGCCTCCGCCGAGACGGCGGCCCCGAGCCGGGCGAGGGCCCGGGCGGACGCGCTGCCCGGCTCGGCGTGGTAGACGACAAGCGACTGGGTGGTGCCGCTGATCGTGAGCTTCTCGTAGCGCAGCTCCAACTCGCCCACCCGCGGATGGTGGAACGCCCGGAGCCCGCCCCCGGCGCGGACTGTGACATCGTGACGCGCCCACAACCGCCGGAACAGCTCGCTGCCCGTCGTCAGCTCCGCGACCAGTTCGGTGAGCCGCGGATCGTCCACCTCGGCCCCCACCTGTGCGCGCAGGCCGGCCACCGCGCTGGCGGCGACCGCCTCCGGCGCCGGATAGAGCGCCGGCACGTCCGGGCCCAGAAACACCGCGCGCAGCAGGTTCACCCCGACCCGGTAGATCGGCGCCAGGGCGGTCGCCATCGGGTTGGCGAAGAGCACGTCCAGGTGCCGGCCGTGCACGAAGGCGGGCGTTTGCGCCCACGAACCCACCAACTGGCGGATGCCCACCGGCACCCGCTCCGGGCGTCGTGCCGGTCGGCCGGTCGGCGCGTGCCCGCCGAGGCGGTGCAGGTGCCCCGTGGCCTCGGCGTCCAGCAGCAGTGCCCGGGCCAGCGCCTCGAGCACCTGGGCCGACGGACTGCGGTCCCGGCCCTGCTCCAACCGCAGGTAGTAGTCCGCGCTGATGCCGGCCAGCAGGGCCACCTCCTCGCGCCGGAGGCCGGGCACCCGCCGGCGGCCGTGTGCGGGCAACCCGACGTCACCCGGCCGGATCAGCTCACGCCGGGCACGCAGGTACTCGCCCAGCGGGCCGGCCGCGCTCACCAGCTCATCGTAGGAGCGCCCGCCGCCGCCCAACCTGGTCCTGCCACTACCAGGAAAACCGGTAACCCGGATATCGCCCGCCGGCCGGGTGACAGTGGGTCACGTAAGCGTGATCGAAAAGAGGGGACAGGGATGACCGAGCGAATCACGACGCCATTCGGTTTCGCCTCGACCGCCGACGAGGTGCTCGCCGGAGTCGACCTGAGCGGCAAGCGGGCCGTCATCACCGGCGGCGCCGCCGGGATCGGCATCGAGACCGCCCGTTCGCTGGCCGCCGCCGGCGCCGAGGTGGTGCTCGCGGTCCGGCGGGTCACGGCCGGCGAGGAGGCCGCCCGGGACATCGCGGCCAGCATCGGCGCGGACCGGGTCACCGTCCGCGAGCTGGACGTGGCCGACCAGGATTCGGTAGGCCGGTTCGTCGCCGGCTGGGACGGGCCACTGCACATTCTGATCAACAACGCGGGGATCATGGCGCTGCCGGAGCTGGAGCGCACCGCCGAGGGCTGGGAGATGCAGTTCGCCACCAACTTCATGGGGCACTACGCGCTGACCGTCGGCCTGCACGACGCCCTCGCCGCCGCCGGTGGCGCCCGGGTCGTGTCGGTCAGCTCCAGCGGCAACCTCTTCTCGCCGGTGGTCTTCGACGACCTGCACTTCGCGTTCCGCCCGTACGACCCCCTGCTGGCGTACGGGCAGTCCAAGAGCGCCGAGGCCCTGCTCGCCGTCGAGGCCGACCGCCGCTGGTCCGGTGAGAACATCCACGCCAACGCGTTGAACCCCGGCGCCATCGCCACCGGGCTGCAGAAGCACACGGGCGGGCTGCGGACGCCGAAGGAGCGGCAGAAGACCCCGCAGCAGGGTGCCGCCACCTCGGTGCTGCTCGCCGCGTCCCCGCTGCTCGACGGCGTGGGCGGTCGGTACTTCGAGGACTGTGCCGAGGCCCCGGTCCGGACCGAGCGGCCCGCCGACTACAGCGGCGTGGCGGCGTACGCGGTCGACGCGGACAACGCCGAGCGGCTCTGGGAGGTGGCCGCGAACCTCGTCGCCGACGGTGCCGCCGCCCGCCGGCCACGGCACGGGTAGCCGCAGCGATGCCGCAGCACGGCGACCAACCGCGACGCGACGACGTGGTGGAGTTGCGGGTGCACGGCGTGTCGGGGGCGAAACCCTCGGTCATCCTGGGCGCGGAGCGGGTACGCCAGGTCGCGGGCGACGCCTGCGGCGGCTTTCACCGCCGCGACGGGTCCGACGACGCCGACCCGACCGGGGTGACGCTCGAGGCGTACCGCTGGGGTGACCTGCCCTCGGGCACGGTGGCCCGGACGCTCGGCATGGTCTTCCTGCTGCCGTTCATGCTCAGCAACGCGGCGGTGTGGATGCGGCCCACCGGCAGCGGCGCCGCCGGGGTCACCGTGCTGTGCCGGCTCCTCGCGCTGAACCTCACAGTGGTGTACGTGGTGTCCATCGCCGGGGTCGCCCTCGACCTGCTCGCCTGGCGGTGTCTCGGTGCGGTGGCGTGTCGCGCGCCCTTCGACACCCTGGCCGGGCTCGACGACCGACCTGTCGGGCAGCGGCTCGCCGTGCTGGCGCTGCTGCCGATCTTTGCCGTCGCGTTCCTGCGACTGCTGGGAACCCGTCGCCCCGGCCCGGCCGGCAACCCACTGTGGGCGGTGGAGCCGCTGGTGGTGCGGCTGCGGGCGATCCACGTCGCCGCCGCGCTCGCCGTCCTCGACGTCCTGCTCCTCGTGGCCCGTCGCGGTGGCGGCGCGACGCCCGTGACGACGCTGCTGGTGACGCTCAGCGCGGCCGTCCTGGTGGTCTGTGTGGGCCTGCTCGCCGCCCCGGGGCTGATCGACCGGGCCGCGACAGCGCGGACGGCCACGGTGACCGCCCGCGCCACGGGCGTGCTGGCGGCGGGTCTGACCGTGGCGACCCTCGTGGCCGTCGGGAGCGACGAGCGCGGCTGGCCGTCCTCGGGCGGGCTCCCTGGCTACGACGCGATCGCCGGTGGCGCCCTGCTCGGCCAGATGGTCCTGCTGGTGGTGCTCAGCGGCGTGGTGCTGTGGCACCGCGGTCGGTCCAGGCTGCCGCGAGGGCTGGGCGCGGCGCTCATCGCGGCCATCGCGGTCGGTCTGGCCGGCGCGCTCTCCGCCGGTCTCGTCTACCTGACGGGGATCCTGCTCGGTGGCTACCGCGGCGACGGGGGGCCGCCGCTGCCGTACCGCTGGACGCTGCTTGCCTTCTTCCTGCACGTGGCCGCCGCGGTGCTGCTGTGTGGGGCGTTGACAGTCCTGTCGCGGCACCGCCGTCGCCGCGCGGCGGTGGCGATCACCGCCCGCGACTTTCCCGCGCCGCCGCCGGAGGCGGCCGGACAGGTGCGGCGGGTCACGAAGACCGTGGCCCGGGCGCGGTTCACCGAGTGGCTGGGCCTGCTGGCGGCCACGTACGCGGCTCTCGCGGTGGTCGGGCTGGCCACCAGTCTGCTCGGACAGTTCGGGCGTGAACCGGACGAGCTGGCGCGGCAGTCTCTCGGGCTGCCGGCCGGGATCGTCGGGATGGGGCTCGCGGGAGGCACCTACCTCCTCGCCGCGGTGCTCCTCGCGTTGCTGCTGGGTGGTGTCTTCGCCTACCGGACGGCGTGGTTCCGCCGGTACGTCGGGATCCTGTGGGACCTGGGCACCTTCTGGCCCCGGGCCGCCCACCCGTTCGCGCCCCCGAGCTACGCCGACCGGGCGGTGCCGGAGCTGACCGACCGGATCGTCCAGCTGACCGAGCGGCACGCCGGGGTGCTGCTGTGCGGGCACAGCCACGGCTCGGCGTTGCTGGCCCTCGCGGTGCTGCGGCTGCCCCCGGCCGCGCGTCGGCGCGTCGCTCTGCTCACCTACGGCTCGCCGCTGGGCCGCCTCTACGCCCGGCTCTTCCCGGCCTACCTCGACGACAAGACGCTGCGCGAGGTGGGGGAGCGGGTCGGGTGGCGGTGGCTCAACCTCTGGCGGGACACCGACCCGGTCGGCGGTTGGATCTTCGCGGCGCACCGGCCCGGCGATCCGCCGCCGGAAGCGGCCGATCCGGCCGGCCGCGTCGATCGGCGGCTGCGTGACCCGCAGGGCCTGCTGCCGTCACCGGGGCAGCGCCGGCCGCCACCGGTGCGCGGGCATCACCCGGGCGAGTCCGACCCCGAGTTCCGGGCGGCGGTACGCGAGCTCATCGGCCGGCTGCGCCCCACGGACGGCGAATGAGTCGTCAGCGAAACCCTTCACCGGTCCTCGGACAGTCGCTCGGACTCCGCGACCACCGCACGGATCTTGCGCAGGGTGGCGTCGGGGGCGTGCACGGCGGTCCGCCACCGGTCGAGCGTGCGGGTCAGCACCCGGACGACGAACTGCAACTGGTTGACCTGCTCGCGCAGCAGCCCCAGCTCCGATCGCGCGCTGATCGCCTCGCCCTCCAACTCGGTGATCCGCATCTGCAGGGGTTGCACGAGTGTCAGGGCGGCTTCCGTGAGCGTGTCGGCGGCGTCGGCCTTGAACTTGCCCCGCTGCGACACGACAGTGGCGATGGCGGCCAGACCTGTCGTACCGCCGAGGACGCCGAGCAGACTGAGCAGCACCTGAACCCAGTGCGGCGCTTCGGGTGTTGGTGCAGAGATCACGTGACACCTCCGACGACCCGTCGGTGAGCCTCGCACTGGTGGCCGTAGGCCAGGCAGCGCAGGTCGACGGCGATCAGGGCGGCCCGCCAGAAGGCGCCCAGCGGCAGGGCACTGACCAACGAGGCCGCCACGAGGCCCTGCGGACCGGTCACCGCCACCAGTGCCACCGTGTACATGCCGGTGATGGTGCCGAGCACCAGCACGGCCGCGAACTCGATGCCGAGGCCGGTGGAGAGTCGACCGGGCCACAGGATGCCCAGCAGGCCGCCCACGCCGACCACGATCAGTGCGACCTCCCAGCCGAGCTGGATGGGCTCCGGCATGGACAGTTGGACCGACGGTGATCGGATGTCGAGCACGAGCAGCAGGAATCCACAGATGGGCGTCGTGACCAGGGCGGCCACCTCGAACGGCTGGCTCTTGGCCCGGGAGCGGGGATGTCCCACGGCGACTCCTTGGTCGAGACCGGGACCGTTGTCCCGCCACCGGCCGACGTCGTGTCAGGTCGCGCGTACGAACCGGTTCGCGGGCTGCGGTCTTGGGGACGGTCGATGGGCGACTCGCCGTCGTTGGCTGCCGGTATCTGCCTGTGTAGCACCGGTGACCGGTTCTCGTCCACCTGGTGTAACGTCGCCTTTCCGCAGGTCAGAGCTGTTGTGCGGAGCTGGTTGGCCGCCTCCGCGCGAGGGGCCGCCGGAATGCCGGCGACCCCGCGCGGTCGGGACGGAGAGTGTCGGATATCTTACCGTCGGTAAGGTGGTCGTCCGCTCCGGCGGATCACCGCAGGAGCAGATCGCGCAGCGCCCGGACCACCACCGCCGGCGCCTCCTCCGCCATGAAGTGGCCGCAGTTGACCGTCTGGTGCTCCAGGTTCGGAGCCCAGGCCCGCCACACCCCCGCCGCGTCGTAGCCGAGCGCGGCGCCCCAGTCCTGCTGGAGCACCGTCACCGGCATCCGCAGCAGGTTGCCGGCCGCCCGGTCGGCCGTGTCGTGAGCGACATCGATGCCGGCCGAAGCCCGGTAGTCGGCGACGATCGGGGTGACCGCGTTGCGGGACGCCCGCAGGTAAGCCGCACGCACCTCGCCCGGCAGCGCGTCCGGGTCGCGGGTCCAGACGTCGAGGAAGTGACCGAAGAACGCGTCCGGGCTGGCGCCGATCAGCTCCTCGGGCAGGCCCGGCGGCTGCGCCATGAGGTACAGGTGGAAGGCGACCGCGGCGCTGACGCCGTGCAGCACGTCCCACGTGTCCAGGGTGGGCACCACGTCGAGCAGGGCGAGCTGGCTGATCGCCTCCGGGTGGTCCAGGCCGGCGCGGAACGCGACCAGGGCGCCCCGGTCGTGCCCGGCCAGGGCGAAGCGCCCATGACCGAGCGCGCCGGCCAGCGCCACGACGTCGGCGGCCATGGTCCGCTTGGCGTACGCCGTGCCGTCGTCGTCCACGGGCTTGTCGCTGTCGCCGTAGCCACGCAGGTCGGGGCAGATGACCGTGTGGTCGGCGGCCAGGTCGGCCGCCACGTGCCGCCACATGAGGTGGGTCTGCGGGAAACCGTGCAACAGCACGATCGGTGGCCCGGAACCACCCACGGCGGCGGTGAGCGTCACGCCGTCGGCGACGGTGACGCTCTGGTAGTCGAATCCCTTGATCCTCGGCTGCACGGGAAACCTTCCTGATGAGCGGGGCCGGCGGGCGGGACGCCCGTCGCCGTCGTACGTCATCGAGGCTGCCCGGCAGTGATCAGCGGACGGTCAGCGCCGGATCAGTGCGCGCCGGCACGGCCGCCTAGATTGGTGCCATGACCAGGCAACCGACGCCACCGGTGGAGGTGACGTTCGGCGTGCTCGGCCCGGTGACCGCCACCAGCGCGGGCGGCCCGGTCCCGCTGCGGGGACACCGGCAGCGCCTGGTGCTGGCCCGGTTGCTGATCGCCCACGGTCGCATGGTGCCGGTGGAACGCCTCGTCGACGACCTGTGGGAGGTCCCACCGGACGGCGCGGTGGGCGCGATCCGCACCTTCGTCGCCGACCTGCGCCGGGCGTTGGAGCCCGACCGGCCACCCCGGCAGCCACCCCGCCTCCTGGTCACCGAACCCCCGGGGTACGCGCTGCGCGCCAGCCCGGAATCGGCGGACGCCTACCGCTTCGAGGCGGCCGTCGGCGAGGCGGGACAGCTGCTGACCGGGGACCTGCCCGCGCCGGCACTGACCGCGCTGGACGCGGCGCTCGGGCTGTGGCGGGGCCCCGCGTACGCGGACGCCGCGGGCGCGCTCTGGGCCGCCGCGGAGACCAACCGGTTGAACGAACTGCGGATGCTCGCCGTGGAGCGGCGGGCCGAGGCGCTGCTCGCGCTGGATCGTCCGGACGAGGTCGCCGCCGACCTGCCCGCCCACCTCGCCAGCCATCCGCTGCGGGAGGACGCCTGGCGGCTGCTCGCGCTGGCCCGGTACCGCGCCGGCCGCCAGGGCGAGGCGCTGGCCGCGCTGCGCGAGGCCCGTGCCGTCCTGGTGGCTGAGCTGGGTCTGGACCCGGGGCCCGAGCTGCGCCGGCTGGAGGCCGACATCCTGGCCCAGGCGCCACACCTGACCCGAGCCCCCGCCGTGGCAGTCCCGAACCGGGCCGGACCCGTTCGGGACGGTGGGTCGAAAACGGCGCCGCACCGACCGTTCGTCGGGCGGGACGTGGAGCTGGAGCGGCTGCGGCACGCCGCCCAGGTCGCCACCCGGTCCGGCCGGCCCACGCTCGCCCTGCTCAGTGGGGAGCCGGGCGCCGGCAAGACCGCAGTGGCCGAGGCGCTGACCCGGCAGCTCGCCGCGCAGGGCTGGACCACGGCGTGGGGCCGCAGTCCCGAGTACGAGGGCGCTCCAGCCGCCTGGCCGTGGACCCAGATCACCGACACGCTCACCGAGCCGTCCGGGACTGGTGAGCCGCCGGGGTCGGGTGAGCCGGTGGACGACGACGGCGGCGGGACGGCCGGGACCGGTGGCGCGGATGACCCCGCCGTGGCCCGGTTCCGTCGGCACCGCGCGGTGGCGTCGGTGGTCTCCGCCGCCGCCGGCCGAGGGCCCGTCCTGCTGGTCCTGGACGACCTGCACCGCGCCGACGGCGACACGCTGGACCTGCTCACCGCCCTGGTCACCGGGCCGCAGCCGGCCACCGGGCCGGTGCTGGTCCTGGGCACCTACCGGGCCACCGAGATCAGCCCGGAGCTGACCGCAGCCCTGGCCCGGGCCGCCGCGCTCGAACCGGTGCGCGTGTATCTCGGCGGCCTGTCTCCCGAGGCGACCGGCGAGCTGGCCCGCACCCTCGCCGCACGGGAGCTGGACCCGCCCACCGTCGGGCTGATCCATCACCGCAGCGGCGGCAACCCGTTCTTCGTCCGCGAGCTGGCCCAGCTGTACGCCGGTGCGGGCGGCGCGGCGCTGGCGGCGGTGCCGCCCGGGGTGCGTGACGTCATCCGGCACCGCCTCGCACAGCTGCCCCCGCCGACCCGCACCGTGCTGCGGCAGGCGGCGGTGCTCGGCCGGGACGTCGACCCCGCGCTGCTCGGCGCGCTGACCGGCGACCCGGCGGAGCTGCTGGACGCCGTGGACCGCGCGTTGCAGGCCGGGTTCCTGACCGAGCGGGAGCCCGACGGGCGACTGCGGTTCACCCACATCCTCGTCCGCGACACCCTCTACGCGGACCTGTCCGCGGCGCGTCGCGCGGCCTGGCACGCCGCCGTGGCCGAGGCGTTGCAGCGGCGCCAGCCCGTCGACCCCGCCACGATCGCCCACCACCTGCTGCGCGCCGGCGGCCCCGCCGCCGCCCACCGGGCCGCGGGCTACGCCCGGATCGCCGCCGAGCAGGCCGAACGCGCCGGCAACCCGCACGAGGCGGCCCGGCTGTGGGCGCAGGTCGTCGACGCGTACGACCGGGCCGGGGGGACCGAGCGGCGCGAACGGTTGAACGCGGTGCTGGGCCTGGGGCGGGCTCTGGCGGTGACCGGCCGGTTGGCCGAGGCGCGCGGCCACCGCGCCGAGGCGATCGCCGACGCCGAGGCGGTCGGTGACCCCCGGCTGACGGCGGAGGTGCTGGCCGGTTTCGACGTGCCCGCCATCTGGACCCGCAACGACGACGACAGGCTCTCGGCGCGGATCGTCCGCGCCGCCGAGAACGCCCTGACCGGCCTCGGCCCGACCGGCTCGGCGCAGCGCAGCCGGCTGCTGAGCACGCTCGCGCTGGAGCTGCGCGGCACCACAGGTGAGCGGGGCAGCCAGTCCGCCGCCGAGGCCGAACGGATCGCCCGGACCGTCGCCGACCCCGGGTTGCTCGCCTTCGCGCTGAACGCGCGGTTCATGCACACGTTCCACCGCGTCGGGCTGGCCGCCGAGCGGGCCCGGATCGGCGCGGAACTAATCGACGTGGCCGCCGCGCGCCAGTTGGTGACCTTCGAGGTGCTGGGTCACCTCATCGGAGTCCAGTCGTGCTGCGCGCGAGCCGACCGGACCGGCGCGGACCAGCACGCCCGCGCCGCCGACCGCCTCGCCCAGCGGTACGAGCTGCCGCTGGTCGGCGTCTTCACCGGCTGGTACGCCGCGCTGCGCCGGGCGTTGGGCGGCGACCGGGAGGCGGCGGCGACCGCGTACCGGGCGGCCGCCGAACGGCTCCCCGCCGACGCCATGCCGGGCTTCGCCCACGGACTGCTGCCACTCGCCCTGCTCGGTCTGCGCCTGGCCGACGCCGTCAGCGCCGACCCGCTGGCGTCCACGGGCGCGGGCCGAACGGGCCAGGACCAACCGGCCTTCGGGCCGGTGAGTCAGCGGCCGATCCCCGGGCCGGACGACGAGGACTGGGCGGGCCTGGACTGGGGACCGCACGAGCCGTGGGTCCGCCCGCTGCTGCTCGCGGCCGAGGGGGACCGCGACGCCGCCCGAGCGGCCCTGCGGGCCCTCCCGGACGGGCCGCACGACCTGCTGCGGGAGGTACGGCTGTGCCTCACCGCCCGGGGCGCCCTCGCCGTCGGCGACCGGCCCACCATGGAGCGCGTCGCCGCCGCGCTCGGCCCGGCGGCCGGCGAACTGGCCGCCGGCAGCGGGGTGCTCACCGTCGGCCCGGTGGCCGGGCACCTCGCCGACCTGGCCACCGCGCTCGGCCGCGACGAGGAAGCCGCCCGACACCGTCGTACCGCCCGCCTGCTCACCGCGCGCCTCCGTACCGCCGACCCGAGCTGACCCGGCCGGGCGCGTGCCCCGCGCCCGGCGACTTGCCCGTTCCTGTGGAACCGGCAACCGGGGTGCGATCAGATGGAACAACCGGCGTTCGTCGTCGGCCGGGGATCGAGGGGGTACGCCGTGCAGGTGCTCGTCCTGATCGTGGTGCTGGGCGTCACCGTCCTGGTCGGCACCACCCTCGGCGGCCGGTACCGGGTGGCGCCACCGGTGTTGCTGATCGGGTTCGGGGTGCTGCTCGGGCTGGCGCCGCCGCTGTCCGAGGTGACCCTGGAGCCGGACCTGGTGCTGTTGATCTTCCTGCCCGCGATCCTCTACCGGGAGAGTCTCACCATCAGCCTGCGCGAGATCCGGGCCAACCTGCCGGTGATCGGGCTGCTCGCCGTGGTGCTCGTGGTGCTCACCATGGTCACGGTGTCCCTGACCGCGCAGGCGTTCGGCGTGAACCCCGCGGCCGCCTGGGTGCTCGGCGCGGTCCTCGCGCCGACCGACGCCGCCGCGGTCACCGGCCTGGCCAAGCGCCTGCCCCGCAAGCTGCTCACCACCCTGCACGCGGAGAGCCTGATCAACGACGGCAGCGCCCTGGTGATCTTCGCGGTGGCCGTCGGCCTGCTCACCCAGAGCGAGAGGCCGGGGGTGCTGGGCATCGGCGAGGAGTTCGTCGGGGCCGGCGTCGGTGGAGTGGTCGCCGGCCTGCTGGTGGGCACCGCCGTGGTGCTGATCCGCAAGCGGCTCGACGACCCGCTGCGCGAGGGGGCGCTGAGTGTGCTGACGCCGTTCGCGGCGTTCCTCCTCGCCGACTCGGTGCACGCCAGCGGTGTGCTGGCCGTCGTGGTGGCCGGCCTGGTGCTGGCGTACGCCGGTCCACGGGTGATCCGCGCCCGGTCCCGGGTGCTGGCGTACGCGTTCTGGGACCTGTCCACGTTCCTCATCAACGGTGGCCTGTTCGTGCTGCTCGGCACGCAGATCCCCCGCGCGGTGCGGGGCATCTCCAGCACCTCGCCGGGCCGGGCACTGGCGATCGTGCTGGTGGTCACCCCGGTCGTCGTCGCCACCCGGCTGCTGTTCGTCTACCTGACGGCCGAGTCGGCGAAGCTGCGCCGCCGCCGGATGATGGACCACGACCAGCCGGCGTCCGACTGGCGGGTGGGGACCGTGGCCGGCTGGGCCGGTTTCCGGGGCGCCGTGTCGCTCGCCGCCGCGCTGGCAGTTCCGACGATGACGGCCGCCGGCACACCGGTGGCCGAGCGCGACCTGATCATCTTCGTCACCGCGCTGGTCATCGTCCTGATCATGCTCGTGCAGGGCACCACCCTGCCGCTGGTGGTGCGCTGGGCGGGGCTGACCGGCGACCCCGAACGCGTCGACGAGGCCCGGCAGGCCCGCCAGCGCGCCACCCAGGCCGGCCTGGAGGCGCTGCCCCGGGTCGCCGCCGAGATCGGCGTCGAGGGGGAGACGGTGAGCCGGCTGCAGGCCGAGTACCAGCGGCACCTGGAGGACTTCAACGACAGCGGTGGGCGTACCGCCGAGGAACGCCGGCTGGACCAGCGCCTGCGCCTCGGCGTCCTCGCCCACAAGCGGCGGGAGCTGACCCGGCTGCGCGACAACCGGGAGATCGACGACCTGGTGCTCCAGGAGCTCCAGGCCGCCCTGGACAATGAGGAGATCCGGCTGCTGGGGCGGGGGCCCAGCGAGTGACACCGGCCGGCGCCGGCGGCCTGACGGATTGGTGACACCGCCCCCGCGCGTGCGGGACGTTCGGGCACGTCGTCGGCGGGTACGGTAAGAACCGGTTCGGCGTCCGTCGATGCGTTAGGCCCGCGAGGGGGTGCCCATGACCACCGGAGGGAGCGAAACCGACCTGCGGACGGTCACCGAGCGGGAGTTCCTCGACGAGCTGGTGGCGGTCACCCGCGAACGCGTCGCCACCCAGTTCCTCTACCTGATGGCGCAGGACGACGCAGTCATCGGGGTCCAGTGGGAGCAGCCCGGCGTGGACCACCTCCGCCGCTACCAGGTCCGCGACGCCTGCCCGCACTGCGTCGTCCTCGATGCGGTGGTGGCGCTGGCGCCGATGCTGCCACTCGACGTGCTGCGCGCCGCGCGCACCGGCCCCCAGTACGAGACGGTGCTGCGCACCGGCCGGCTGCCCCACCTCGCGTTCGCCCGTCCGGCCGGCCCACCCGGCGCGAGCTGGCTGGGGGACTGCCACGCGGTCGACGGTGACCCGCACTCCGCCGCCGACTGCCCGAGGCACGCCGTGCCCCGACCCACCGGCGACCCGCTTGAGCTGCGCCTCGGGTCGCTGCCCCGGGCCGTCCGGGAGCTGTACCCGCACGACGACGCCGCGACCGCCGACCTGGCGCAGCGGCTGCGGATCGCCCAGGACTGGCGGGCCGACGCGCAGGCGGTGGCGAGCGGCATCCGCGAGGCGGCGGCGACCTGGGCGTTCCTGCGCACCTCCTGCGTGCTGGGCGTGCCGGTGCCCGGCGTCAACGGTCTCGTGCTCACCCTGCCGCCGGGCCAGGCCCCGGACGACCGACCCCTGGCCGAGCTGCACGCCGCGACGGTGCGCGCCGTGCCCACCGGTGGCCAGCTGCCCTACCAGGAGCGGGCCTGCCTGCTGCCGGAGCCGACGTCGGGAACGCACCGCATGCCGACGTACGCCGGCGCGGTGGATCTGACCGCCGCGGCGCCGGTACGCACGCTGCGCCTGCCGTCGCCCCGCCGACCGCTGAGCACCACCGGCCGGGGCGTGCTGCTGCTCTACGAGGCCCGGCACGCCATGGGCCGGCACTTCGCGAGCGCGCCGGTGCGCGACGCCGCGTACTGGGATTCCGAGGCGGCGTTGAACGTCTTCGAGTTCACCCTGCTGGAGCGGGTCGCCGGGCGGCACTACCAGGAGGCGGTGGCCGCCTACCTTCAGGCGCTGCGCCGGGAGGGCGACCTGCTCGCCCGCCCGCACAAGGTGCTCGACCGGCGTCGGCGCAAGGCGCTCTCGCTGGCGTTCGGCGGGCTGGACGACGAGGAGCTGCACCTGTGGGCGTCGGTCGCGTACCGCAACGCCATCCTGGAGCTGCTTGGCGACCTGAAGGCGTTCGCGCTGCACCTGCGCATCCAGGCCGGCTGAGCGGCCGTCTCAGAGCACCTGGGCGAGGAAGCGGCGGAGCCGGGGATGCTCGGCCCCCTCGAAGATCCCCTCCGGCGGGCCGGCCTCCAGCACCACACCCCGGTCCATGAAGGCGACGGTGTCGGCGACGTGCCGGGCGAAGCCCATCTCGTGGGTGACCACCACCATGGTCATTCCGGCGGCGGACAGGTCGGTCATCACCCCGAGCACCCCCTTGACCAGTTCCGGGTCGAGCGCCGAGGTGGCCTCGTCGAAGAGCATCACCTCGGGCCGCAGCGCCAGCGCCCGGGCGATCGCCACCCGCTGCTGCTGGCCACCGGAGAGCTGCGCCGGCCGGGCATCGGCCTTGCCGGCGAGCCCCACCAGCTCCAACTGGTCGCGGGCGACCGCCACCGCCTCGTCCTCGCCGAGCTTGCGCAGCCGCCGCAGAGCAAGGGTGACGTTGCGCAGCACGCTCATGTGCGGGAAGAGGTTGAACTGCTGGAACACCATGCCCACCCGCTGGCGCAGCGCGTCCGGGTCGTCGCGCAGCACGCTGCGCCCGTCCAGCAGCACGTCGCCCCGGTCGGGCTCGATGAGCCGGTTGAGGGTACGCAGCAGAGTGGACTTGCCCGACCCGGACGGCCCGATCACGCAGGCCGTCCCACCCCGCTGCACGCTCAGGTCGACGCCCCGCAGCACGCGGTTCGGCCCGAAGGCCAGGTGGACGTCGCGCGCCTGGAGGCTCACCGAGGTGGTGGTCGCGGTGGTGGTCATCGCCGGTCTCCTTCCGGGGCCCCGGCCAGCGCCAGGTCGTCGTCCTCGTCGTCGGCGGGTGCGGTGGCCGGCCGGCCGTTGCGCAGCCGTCTGTCGATCCAGTTGACGACGTGCGTCAGCGGGACGGTCAACGCCAGGTAGAAGAGCCCGGCGAGCAGCAACGCGGACTCGTTGCCGGTGGTGGCCGCGTAGTCCTGCCCGATGCGGAACAGCTCCCGCTGGCTGGCCACCAGGCCGAGGAAGTAGACCAGGCTGGAGTCCTTGATCAGCGCGATGAGCTGGTTGACCCAGGCGGGCAGCACCCGCCGGATGCCCTGCGGGATGATCACCAGCCGCATCGCGTCGGCCCAGGAGAAGCCGAGCGCCCGCGCGCCCTCCAACTGGGCCGCCTCCACCGACTGGATGCCGGAGCGGAAGATCTCCCCGATGTACGCCGCCGCGATCAGCGACAGCGCGAGGACGCCCAGCGGGTACGGGTCCGGTCCCCAGACCCGCATGCCGAGCGGTGCCAGCCCGACGCCGATCAGCAGGATCGTCGCCGCGGCCGGCAGCCCGCGGAAGACGTCGGTGTAGACGCGCGCCGGCCAGCGCAGCCATCGACTGCGCGAGATGCCGGCCACGGCCAGCAGCAGGCCGAACACCGTGCCGAGCAGGGCGGCGGAGACCGCCAGGATCAGCGTGTTGGGCAGCCCGACGGTCAGCATCTCGGGCAGCGCCTCGCGCATCGCGTCGGCGTCGAAGAAGGTCTCCCACAGGGTGCTCAACGGATCCATCGGTCGCCTCTCCTACCGCCCTGCTCGCTCGTCACCGGTTCAGGACGCAGCCGACGCCGACGCCGACGGCACGGCGGATGCGGACGGCGCCGCTACGGTGCCGCTGCCCGGGGTGAAGTCCGCCGGGATGGGGCGGCCCGGGTAGTACTGGGCCTGCAACCGGCTCCAGGTGCCGTCGGCGATCACCTCGTCGAGGCCCTTGTTCAGCGCCTCGCGCAGCTTGTCGTTGCCCTTGGCCACGGCGTACGCGGTGGGTGCCGGGCTGAGCTGCTTGGCCGCCACGGTGATCTTTCCCTTGCTGTCGGCGGCCGACTTCTCGCCGATCTCCGCCGGGGCGATCCACGCGTCGGCGGTGCCCGCCTTGAGCTGGTTGATCGCGCCGTTGTAGTCCGGCACCCGCACCGGGTCGAGCTGCTTGCCGGTGGCGTAGTCGTCCTGGACGGTGCCCTGGACCACCACGACCCGCTTGCCGGCGAGCTGGTCGAACCCGGTGATCGGCGAGCCGGCCGGCACGTCCAGCCCGAAGTAGCCGAAGTCGTAGCCGTTGCCGAAGTCGACTGTCTTCTTCCGCGCCTCGGTGATCGTGATCGAGGAGCTGCCGACGTCGAACTTGTGGTTGTTGACCTGGGAGAGCAGCGCGGAGAAGTCGGTTCCGACGAACTCGACAGTCAGGCCGAGCTTGCCGGCCACCGCGGTCAGCAGGTCGTTGTCGAAGCCGGTGAACTTACCGTCCTTGAGGTACACGTTCGGCGGGGCGTCGGTGAGCGTGCCGGCCCGCAGCACGCCGGCCTGCGCCAGCCCGTACGGGTTGCCGGCGGCGCCCGACGAGTCGTCGCCACCGCACGCGGCCAACCCGCCGGCAACCAGAAGGGCCGCCCCAACGGCAACCACACGGCTCAGGACAGAAAAAGATCGCACGGGTGTCTCCAAAAGGGTGCATTGACCCGGTCGATCATGAAGTTGTTGCCCCGACACGCCGGTCGGACGGGCAACAACTTCATGATCGACGCGAGGGTCGAGTGGGGTGGGCGAGGGCGCCCGGGGAGGGGAGGGGGGTCAGCGCGTCAGGTGGCGGTACACGCTGCGCTGCGCATTCGCATCAGGTCCACGTGGCGACGCCGGGTCAGGGTCGGCATGAGCCGACCGGCCGGTGGCGTGGGGCTGAGGATGATGCGCATACGGTCTCCCGGGTCTGTTGCTGACCTGGGTGCCAGGCCACGCTTGCGCCGGCGTCCTGCCGGTGCCTGGTCTTCACCCGGGGCACCCCACCGCGGAGGAGGGTTGCCGGCCAGCGAGCCGGGGCTTCGCGCTGGCACTCATGACCTGCGCCGAGGCTAGCAGCTCCGACCGGTGGACCGTCCAGCCGTTATGACCACGCTCACCGTCCGCGACGGTTCGACCGGCAGGTCAACCGGCGTGCACGTGCGGCCGGCGGCGCGGGTCGGGCTCCTGGCGACGCAGGATCTCCCGGGTGACCGAGGCGATGGCGCCCTGCCCGAACGCCAGGTAGCGCAGGAGGTTGCGACCCGGGCCACCCTCGCTCCACTCGAAGTAGATGTGTGGCCGTCGCCGGCTCCGGTCGCGGATCTCCAGCAGCAGGGCGGCGAGCGCGGTGGGCACCGACGAGCCGGTCAGGCTGAGCACCGGGTAGCTGTCGTGCGCCACGCTGCCGCGCACCGGCAGCTCGGTCTCGAAGTCCGACGGGTCGGTGACGTGGACCTCGACGAAGATGACGTCGCTGTCGTCGGGGAAGTCGTTGTCCGCCATGGTCTGTGCCAGCTTTGCGCGGTACTCGGCCGGGTCGCGGCGCTCCGGCTCGTGCGCGATGAGGCGGATCCGACGGGTGGCCCGCTCGTCGATCATCCGGGCGGCGGTCGGGTCCAGCTCGACGTGGTCGACGCGCAGCTCGTAGGCCCGCATGAGCCGGGACAGCACCGACACCAGGATCATCCCGCCGATGAAACAGGCGGCGATCTTGACGCCGTCGGGGCGTTCCACGACGTTCGCCACAGTGGTGTAGACGAAGATCAACGCGATGGTCCCGAAGGCGTACGTCCGCCCCCGCTGGCGCCGTCGTCGCGCCGCGAGGGTCACCGCCGTCGCCGCCGAGGTGATCAACACCAGGACCCCGGTGGCGTACGCGCCGCCCTGCGCGTCCACGCTCGCGGAGAAGACCACCGTGATCACGAACGCCACGGTGGTGAAGACCAGCACCAGCGGCCGGACCGCCCGCGCCCAGGTCGGGGCCATGCCGTACCGCGGCAGATAACGGGGTACGAGATTGAGCAACCCGGCCATCGCCGACGCGCCCGCGAACCACAGGATCCCGATCGTCGACAGGTCGTAGACGGTGCCGAACACGCCGCCGAGGTGCTGGTGCGCCAGGTAGGCCAACGCCCGGCCGTTCGCCGGCCCGCCCGGCTGGAACGCCTCCGGCGGGATCAGCACGGTGGTGGTCACGCTGCTGGTGATCAGGAAGACGCTCATCGTCGCGGCGGCGGTGGTGAGCAGCCGCCGCGCTCCCCGGATCCGGCCCAACGGCCGGTCCTCCGAGTCCGCGCGATCCCCCCGGATGTGCGGCATCACGGCCACCCCGGTCTCGAAACCGGACAGGCCCAACGCGAGCTTCGGGAACACCAGCAGGGACAACCCGACCACCAGCAGGGGATCGCCGTGCCCGGTGCTCAGCGCGTTCGTCCAGTCTCCGACCGCGCTCGGATGGGTCACCACCCGCCACAGCGCGTCGGCGATCACCACCGCGTTCAGCCCCAGGTAGACCGCCACCAGGACGACGGCGATCCCGATGGCCTCGCCGAATCCCTTGAGGAACACCGCGCCCAGCAGTGCCACCAGCAGCAGCGTGAGGAGCACCTCGTGTCCCTTGAGCCCGCTCGGCCAGAACGGGTTCTCGTCGATGTGGGCTGTCGCGTCCGCCGCCGAGAGGGTGATGGTGATGATGAAGTCGGTGGCCGCGAAACCGAGCAGCACCAGCACGAACAGCTTGCCCGGCCAGTAGCTCAGCAGGCGTACGAGCATCGCGATCGAACCCTCACCGTGCGGGCTCTCGACAGCCACCCGCCGGTACACCGGCAGCGCGCCCAGCAGCGTCACCAGCACCAGCACCAGCGTCGCCACCGGCGCCAGCGCCCCGGCCGCCAGCGCCGCGATGCCCGGCTGGTAGCCCAGCGTCGAGAAGTAGTCGACACCGGTCAGGCACATCACCTTCCACCACGGGTGGTGCCGATCCTCGGGCGGGCGCCCGCCCGGGCCGGAATGCCGCGCGGCCCGCTCCGTACCGCCGTCGAGCAGCCAGCCGCGCAGCCGCCCACCGCGCCTGTCGCCCTGCACCGGCGCTTCCCCCGTCCTCCGCCCATGGTCACCGCGAGTATCCGCCCGGTCGCACGCGCCCGTCCCCGGGTACGCCGAACCCGCCCGTCCCCGGTGGGGGCGGCCGGCGAGTCGGAGGGTTTCGGCCCGGGGGCAGAGGGGATGCAGCGCCTCCGGCGCCCCGCACCGAACCGCCCGGTCGGGCCGGGAGGCCGCCGGATCGGATGCCACCGGGGAAGGAGCGGGTCATGGTCGGCGGCCGTCGCTTCCGCCCGGGTGGTGGCTTCGGCCGTCAGCTCGACGAGCACGAGACCCGCGTCAGCGTGCCGCCACCGCCGGCACCGCCCCCGCCCGCCGGTGGCATGGTGGACAGTGCGGTCTACATCCGGGGACACCGGTTCGCCTCGCCGGCCGGCCTCGCCGAGACGTACTCCTGCCTCCAGGAGCAGGACGACGCGATGGCCTGGATCGGGTTGTACCGGCCCGACATCGACCAGATCTCCTCGCTGGCGCGCGAGTTCCGCCTGCACGACCTGGCGGTGGAGGACGCGATCAACGCCCACCAGCGACCCAAGCTGGAGCGGTACGGGCACACGCTGTTCGTGGTGCTGCGTGCCGCCCGCTACGACGACCTGCGGGAGGAGGTCGAGTTCTCCGAGCTGCACCTGTTCATCGGGCCCGGTTTCGTGGTGACGGTCCGCCACGGCGAGGTGCCCGACCTGGCCGCGGTGCGGCGGCGGATGGAGGCCGACGCGCCGATGCTGGCCCAGGGGCCCGAGGCGGTCCTGTACGCGATCCTCGACCAGGTCGTCGACGGGTACGCGCCGGTGGTCGCCGGGTTGGAGAATGACATCGACGAGATCGAGACCCAGGTCTTCGGGGGTGACCCGAACGCCAGCCGGCGCATCTACGGGCTCAGTCGGGAGGTCATCGAGTTCCAGCGGGCCGCCCGGCCGCTGCTCACCATGCTCGACGCGTTGGCCACCGGCGCCGGCAGCTACGGCACGGACGAGGAACTGCTCCGCTACCTGCGTGACGTGACCGACCACCTCACCCAGGTGGTCGAGCGGGTGGACGGGTTCCGGCACCTGCTGCAGAACATCCTCACCGTCAACGCCACCCTCGTCTCACAGCAGCAGAACGAGGAGATGCGCAGCCTGACCGCAGCCAGCTACGCGCAGAACGAGGAGCTGAAGAAGGTCTCCTCGTGGGCCGCGATCCTGTTCGCGCCCACGCTCATCGGCACCGTGTACGGCATGAACTTCGTCCACATGCCGGAGCTGAACTGGCGCTTCGGCTACCTGTTCGCGCTGCTGCTGATGCTGCTGGTCTGCGGAACCCTCTACCTGGTCTTCAAGCGGCGCGGCTGGCTCTAGCGGCGGGGCGCCGGGCTCACTCGATGCCGCGCAGGATGTGCCGCTCGTCCTCGCTGTCGTCGTCACCGGCGCCGATGCGACCGAGCAGCACGGCGGCGGCCCAGATGGTCAGGGGCGTGGCCGCCCCGGTCATCCCGCCGCCGGTCCGGTCGTGGCTGGTCTGGCTCCGCTCCGTGCGCGGTGGCCTGCGCTGAGCCTGCATGGGCCCTGCCTCTCCTCGTCGAAGCCGCCGCGGGCGGCGCGGTGTGCGCCCGCGCCCCCGGCCGGGCGGCCCGCTCGCGCGGGTCACCACGGGTACGGCATCCACGTCGAACCATCCCACGCCCGGCCACATCCGCACCCCCTGTTTTCGGTTTCCCGACTGTCGCCCGCCAAACCGGACATCTCGCCTCGATGGTGCATCGAGTGGCGGAGTGGGTAGCGAGGTACGGGTGAGCGGATCTCTCGACACCGCCGTGCAGGTCACCACCGGACGTGGAGCCCTGCCCCGCTACCTCGTCGCCGCGACGCTCGCCCGCGGCGCGGACGCCGGCGCGACAGTGGGCGTGGTGCTGCTGGCCACCGTGTCGCAGGTCGGGGTGGCCCGGCCGGCCCTGCTCGGCGGGCTGCTGGCCGCGTGCCTGACCGCGCCGCACCTGCTCGGGCCGCTCATGGGTCGCTGGCTGGACCGGGCGCCGGACGGCCGGGGCCGGTTGGCGGCCGGCTTCGTCACGTACGCCGTAGCGGTCTCGACGGCCGCGCTGCTGCTCGGCCGGGTGCCGGTGGGTGTGCCGGCCGCGTTGCTGGTCGTTGCCGGGGCCTGCGGGCCGCTGCTGACCGGCGGACTGAGCAGCCGGCTCGCCGGACTGCTCGACCCGGACGAGCGCGCGCAACGTCGCGGTCAGGGGTGGGACACGGTGACGTACGGGGTCGGTGGCAGCGCCGGTCCGGCCGCCGTGGCTGCCCTCGCCGCCCTGGCCGGGCCTCGGCCGGCCCTGGTCGGGTTGGGTGCCGCCACCCTGCTCGCGGCAGCCCTGGTGGGGACGCTGCCGGCACGCGCACCCGCCCGGCGGGGGCCGGCGCGGACGACGCCCGCCGCCCGTGGCGCGCTGCGGGCGCTGCTCGGTCCCGGACCGCTGCGCCGGGTCACCGGGGTCACCTCGCTCGCCGCGCTCACCGGCGGAGCGGTGTCGGTGCTCGCCGTCGCGCTCGCGGCGGACCTCGACCGGGAGGCGGTCTCCGGCGCGCTGCTGGCCGCCGCGTACGGCGGTGGAAACCTTGCCGGCGCGCTCCTGGTCACCGCGTTTCCGCTGACCGGTGACCCGGAACGACTCACCGTCCGGTGGGCGGCGCTCGGCGCGGTGGGGATCGGGCTCTGCGCGGCAGTGCCCAGCTTCGGACTCGCGGTCGTCGCGTTCGCCCTGGCCGGGGCGGCGACCGCGCCGCTCTTCGCGGCCACCCTGGCCGCCCGGTCGGCGTACGCGCCGGACGCCGTGCGGACGCAGGTGTTCGTGTCGACGGCGGCCCTGAAGGTGGCCGCCGGCTCGCTCGGGACCGGGCTGGCCGGTGCGCTCGCCCCACTCGGTCCGCGCCTGCTGCTGGTGGCCGGAGCATCCATCGCGCTCGCGGCGGCGGTGGCGGCGACGGTGTCCGCGCGCCGGAGCGTCGACGGTCAGGACGGCCAGGACGGCTAGGACGGCTAGGACAGCGGGTGGGCGATGCCGCGGGCGTGGTCGGTGAGGGCCGCGCCAACCACCGTCGCCGCCAGCGGCAGCACCTCCAGGCAGCGGCGCACCGCGGCGGCCATCAGCGAGTTCGGCACCCGCATGGACAGCGTGCAGTGCGGCACCCAGCGCCCGGGCTGGTAGTGCTCGACCAGGGTGATGCCGGCGGCGGCGAGCCGGCCGTGCACCAACCGGTGGTGCGCGAGCAGTTCCGGCGTGGGCGCCGGGCCGAGCCAGAGCACCCGCCCGACGAACTGCCCCGCGTGTTGGAAGTCGAGTCGTAGGGGAGCCGCCACGACGGTGCCGCGCAGCGCCTCCGCGACCTGGTCGGGATCGAAGCGGGGCGCGACAGCGAGCGAGACGTGCGGGCGGTGACGCTGCTCCAGCAGCGAGCGCATGCTCTGCACGCCCTCGGCCTCCAACGCGTCCCACAGCACCCGGATCCGCCGGGTGGCATCCGGGTCCAGATACAGCTCCAGCGCCGCGACCACGTGATCACCGTAGCGGCCGAGGTCCGGCTGTCGGTGTCCGGCGGTACCGTGATCGGAAACCGACCAGGAGGCGTGCCCAGTGGACGTGAGTGACCTGCTGACCGAGACGTACGACCGGCTGCCCGACCTCGTCCGCGCGGCGGTCGACGGCCTCACCCCGGAGCAGCTGCGCCGGGCGCCGGGCGAGGGCGCCAACCCGGTCGGGTGGCTGGTCTGGCACCTGACCCGCGTCCAGGACCACCACGTCGCCGACCTGCTCGACGCCGAGCAGATCTGGGAGAGCGGGGACTGGGCGGGGCGGTTCGGGCTCGCCGCCGACCCGCACAACACCGGCTACGGCCACACGCCCGCACAGGTGGCTAAGGTGCGGCCGGAGAGCGCCCAGGCGCTGATCGACTACTACGGGGCGGTTGCGGCGCGTACCGGAAAGTTCCTGGCCGGGCTGCGCCCGGCGGACCTGGACCGCGTCGTCGACGAGTCGTGGGACCCGCCGGTCACTCTCGGCGTGCGGCTGGTCAGCATCGCCGACGACGACCTGCAACACGCCGGGCAGGCCGCCTACGTCCGCGGCCTCGTCGAGGCCGACTGACCCGCGTCCCCGGTTCACCCGCTTCGGGTGACTCCCGCTCACCCCGCGCCGGGTGATCCTGACCGGATGCGGGAGGTGACCTGATGGACACGACGGCGGCGCGGTTCCTGCAGGACCTGGACGGCAGCCGGCGCCCCGACCTGGCCGAGACCACCGCCGGGACGCTGCGGCTCGACATGCGCGGCGAGGGCTGCACCGATCACTGGTACCTGACCGTCGCCGACCAGCACGTCCAGGTGACCCGGTCGGCCGACGACGCCGACCTGCTGGTCCGCGCCGACCGGGCGGTCTTCGACCAGCTGGCCAGCGGTCAGCTGCACCTCGCCGAGGCGTTGCTGCGCAACGAGCTGACCGTGCGCGGCGACATGGCGCTGCTGATGCTGCTGCGGCGGATCTTCCCCGGCCCGGCCGACGCGCGGCATCCCCGTGCGCTGGGCCGGGCGGCCCTCGCGGGACAGGACCAGGCGCGATGAGGCAGGAGCAGGTTCATGTGATCGCCGGCAACGTGTTCGCCATCAGCGACGCCCAGGGCGACATGGAGGTCGATCCGCAGGCGCCGGTCGGGCTCTTCTCGTTCGACACCCGTTTCCTGTCCCGCTGGGTGCTCACGGTCGACGGGGAACGCCTCAACGCGCTCTCCCGCGACGACATGACGTACTTCGAGACCCGGTTCTTCCTGGTGCCCGGCGCGGCGAGCCACTACGTGGACGCCGACGTGTCGATCATCCGGCACCGCTCGGTGCACGACTGCTTCCACGAGCAGATCACCGTGCTCAACCACTCGCCGAAGCCCGCCGACTTCACCGTGCGGATGGAGGTCGGCGCCGACTTCACCGACATCGCCGAGATCGCCGACGTCGCACAGCCCCGACCGCGCGCCGTCCGGATCGCGGCCGACACCGACCATGCGGCGCTCGTGCTGCGCTACGAGCGGGAGCGGTTCGGCCGCGTCACCACCGTGCGCAGCACCGCCCCCGCCGAGGTCGACGAGGGGGGATTCACCTTCCGGATCAGCGTCCCGCCCGAGGGGGCGTGGGAGACCACCCTGCACGCCAGCATGACGATGCAGGGCGAGGGCGACCGGGACATGCGCGCCGAACTGGAGTCGCACCAGCAGGTCCTGCGGCGGGGAATGGGTGACGACCTGACCGCGTGGCTGGCCCGGGCCCCACAGTTGGTGGCCGAACGGGCCGGCCTGGAGGAGACGTACCAGGGCGCCCTGGCCGCCCTGGCGGCGCTGCGGTACGAGCCGCTCGCGTACACCGACCCGGTGCCGGTCGGCGGCCTGCCGTGGGCGATGGGACTGTGCGGGCGGGACAGCATCATCACCTGCCTGCAGAGCCTGGCGTTCACCCCCGAGCTGGCCCGCGCGACGCTGCGAATGCTGGCGCTGTTGCAGGGTGGCCAACTCGACGACGACCACGACGAGGAGCCGGGCAAGATCCTGGTCCAGCTGCGCTACGGCGAGTTGGCCGCGTTCGGCGAGCGGCGCAGCGCGCTGGACTACGGCGCGGCCGACACCACCCCGCTGTTCGTGGTCCTGCTCGACGAGTACGAGCGCTGGTCCGGCGACGCGGAGCTGGTGCGCGAGCTGCGCCACCCGGCCCGGCGGGCGTTGGACTGGATCGACGAGTACGGCGACATGACAGGTGACGGCTACGTGCGCTACCAGAGCCGTAACGAGCGGCACGGCGTGGTGAACCAGTCCTGGAAGGACTCCCCGGACGCGATCGCCGACGCGCACGGGCGGTTGCCCGCCTTTCCCCGCGCCACCTGCGAGGTGCAGGGCTACGCGTACGACGCGAAGCGGCGCGGCGCCCGGCTGGCCCGCGAGTTCTGGGGCGACGACGAGTACGCCGACCGGCTCGATCGGGAGGCGACGGCGCTCAAGGAGCGGTTCAACAGGGACTTCTGGCTGCCGCACCGGGAGTACTACGCGTTGGCGCTGGACCCGTACGGCGAGCAGGTCGACGCGCTGGCGTCCAACATGGGGCACCTGCTGTGGAGCGGGATCGTCGCGGACGATCGCGCCGAGGCTATCGCCGAGCACCTGCTCGGGCCACGGCTGTTCAACGGCTGGGGGGTGCGGACGTTCGCCACCGGCCAGCGGCCGTACAACCCGGTGGGCTCGCACCTGGGGGCGGTCTGGCCGTCGGACAACGCCCTGATCGCCGCCGGTCTGCGGCACTACCGCTTCGACACGCACGCGGCCCGCATCGCGGCCGGCATCTTCGACATGGCGCAGACGCTGGGCGGAGCGGTGCCGGAGCTGATCGCCGGTTACGAGCGGAGCCTGACGAAGTATCCGGTCCAGTTGCCCTCGGCCGGTCGTCCCCAGTCGTGGTCCTCCGGCGCGCTGCTGATGTTGCTGGGCACCCTGTTGGGCCTGCGGCCCACCGGCGAGGACCTGCTGGTGAATCCCGCCCTGCCCACCGGCTTCGGAGGTGTCGAGCTGCTCGACATTCCCGGCCGGTGGGGGCACACCGACGCGTACGCCGGTGACCGTTCCACCCACCCGGGGGCCCGCCCGCGGACCCGACGGCGATCGTGACTCAGCGGCCGTCGCTCCGGCCTGTCGCACCGTCGGCGTCCTGATCGGGCGACGGGGACACGTGGGCCGGGGCGGGGCGCCGGTGGTGTGCCTGGGCGCTGCGGAAAGCCTGCACGGCGAGGCTCAGGCCGGCCAGCTCGTCGGGACGCGGCGCGGCGCGCACCGCCGTCAGGAGCAGCACCACCGGACGCGTGCCGGTCGACGGGTCGACGGGGAAACCGCCGAGCAGCCGCTCGGCGGTTTCCTGGTCCATCCGGTCCGCGTTCATCTCTTGTCCCTCAGCGCCGACCCCGCGGGCGATGTCACATCCGCGCCCGGAGCAGGGGACCGGTGGTGACGGCACGAGGCGAGGCGCCGAGGGCCGGGGCGGGGCTCAGCCCATGGTCTTCGACCCGTCGATCGCCTCACGCAGGATGTCGGCGTGACCCGCGTGCTGCGACGTCTCGGCGATGAGGTGCAGCAGCACCCGCCGGACCGTCCAGCTCGCACCCGGCTCGAACCAGGGCGCCTGCGGCAGCGGGTGGGCCGCGTCCAGATCGAGGGTGGCGATCAGCTCGTCGGTGTGGGCGGCCACCGCCTGGAACCGCTCGACCAGCCCGGCCAGGGTCTCGCCCGGCGCCATCCGGAACTGGCCGACCCAGTCGATCTCCTCGCGCTGCATGGCCTCCGCGCCACCCACGGCGAACCGCATCCACCGCTCCTCGGTGCCGGCGACGTGCTTGATGAGCCCGCCCGGGCAGAGCTCGCTCACGGTGCTGCGCGCGGCGGCCTGCTCGTCGGTCAGACCGTCGACGGTGTGCAGGAGGAAGCCCCGGTGCCGGCGCAGCGTCTGCAGCAGGTCGGCCCGTTCCCCGGTGAGCTGCGCGGTGCTGGTCATGGTGTGCCCTTTCCGTCGAGGTCGGTCGGGCGCCAGCCTAGGAGCGGGTACCGACACTTCGGGGTCGGACACGACGAGAGCGCCGGCCGCCAGCGGTTGCCGATCGGGCCGCGGGACTGTCCACTGAACGACATGGGTGTGATCAAGGTGGGCACGTCGTCCTGGGCGGACCAGACGTTGCTGCGCTCCGGCTGGTATCCGCGCTCGGCCAACACGCCGGCCAGCCGGCTGGCCTTCTACGCGGGGCGGTTCCCGCTGGTCGAAGTGGACACGTCCTACTACGCCGTTCCGGTGCCGGAGACGACACAGGGCTGGGTCGACGCGACGCCCGACGACTTCACCTTCAACGTCAAGGCGTTCAGCCTCTTCACCGGCCACCCGACGCCGGTCGCCGTACTGCCCCGGGATCTGCGGCCGGCCGCCGGCCCGAGCCGGGTCCGCCGTCGCGATCTGCCCGAGCAGACGTACGACGAGCTGTGGGCCCGTTTCCGGGCGGCGCTGGACCCGATCGCGGCGGCCGGCAAGCTGGGCGTGGTGTTGCTGCAGTTCCCGCCGTGGTTGGCGCGCGGGGCGGCCGCCGAGCGTCGCATCGTGGAGCTGGCGCAGCGGTGCCGGCCGTGGCGGGTGGCGGTGGAGCTGCGGCACGCCTCCTGGTTCGACGGCGACGCCGCCGCCGCGACCCTGGACCTGCTGCGCGCGTACGACCTGTCCCTGGTCTGCGTCGACATGCCGCAGGGGCATCCGTCGTCGGTGCCGCCGATCCTGACGCGCACGGCGGAGCCCGCGATCGTCCGCTTCCACGGCCACAGCGACGCGTGGGGCGACGGTGACAAGCAGGACAAGTTCCGCTACGCGTACGACGAGTCGGAGCTGCGGGACTGGGCCGTGCGGCTGGCCGAGCTGGCCAGCGACGTCGACGACCTGCACGTGCTGTTCAACAACTGCTGCGCCGGGCAGGCCCAGCGCGACGCCACCCGGCTGGCGCAGCTGCTCGCCGAGACCATGCTGGCCGATCCGCGGGTGCCGCCCGGGCCCCGTGGACCGGCCGACGGTCACCCCGTAGCGGCACGGGCCACGTCGACCGGCTGACGCCACTGCTGCCCGCGTGCACCCCGTTCGGAGCGGGCACGCGGGCAGCGTCGGTTGATCAGGAGCGTCGGCCCCGGCTGCGCAGCGCGTCCTCGGACCGCTCGTTGATGTCCGCGTCGTCGGGGAAGCTCCGACCGCTGGGCGCCGGATCCGGCGGCGCACCCGGCCCGGCCATCGTCGTGCGGGTGGGTTCGACCGAACCGAAGCCGTGCCGACCGGCCGGACCGCTGCGGCCAGCCGGGGCGCCCGCGCGCCGCTCACCGCGCCGTCCCTCGGGCACCGCTGTCTCCTCGCTGCCCTCGTCCATCGGCGAGTCGTCGTCGGTGCCCCACGGCGCGTCGGCGTCGAAGCCGTCGCCGGTGCCCCACGGGTTGACCGCCTCCGGTTCCGGCCGATCGCCACCGCCACTGCTGCGTCCCTCGTGTGCCGTCATGGCCACCTCGCTCGTCGGTCCGCCGCTACCGACGGACGGAATGCCCGTCTCCGGGCCGGTCCTGCCCGCTCGGCACGCCGTGGAGCGTGGCGGGCGCGCAGGGCCGGCCGGCGTCCCGCCGTCGACGGTCCGGCGGGAAGCCGGCCGGCCCGACGCTCAGCGTCCGGACATGGCCATCTGTCGCTTGCCCATGCCCATGCCCATCTTGGCCATGCTCATCGGCGCACTGCGGATCCCGCCGGTGCGGTTGAGGATCCCGCGCAGCACCTGACCGGGCTTCTGCTGCTCACCCATGTACGCGGTGACGACGACAAGTGATCCGGTCAGCGCCGGAATCGCCCACTGGAGCAGCTTCATCTGCCGCTGCGAGGAGGCGACGCTGGCCGGCGTCTGGTGGTTGGGCTCCGTGGCGCCGCTCACCGGCGGACCGCCCGCCTTCTCCAACCGCATGCCGACCAACCGGCTGTAGCCGGTGACCGCGAGCGCGCCGATCGTCAGCGCCGTCTTGATGGCGCTGGCCCGGCCGACCCCGCGTTGGGCCGCCACCCGTGGGCTCTCCGTGACCAGTTCGCCGACCGCGCCGGCCAGGTGCGCGCCGATCGCGGCCGCGTTGACCGGCGTCCACTTCGACCAGCCAGCCGAGGCGACCGGCAGTCGCTGGGTCGAGTCGTTGATTTTCGCCGCTGCGCCGTTGACGCCGAAGGCACCCATGAGGGAGCCGCCGAACCAGGCCGCCAGACCCAGATCGTGCATCGAGCGCAGTGCGGTGTGTCGTTCGGACATGTGATCCCCTTCCGCCGTGTCGGGCGATGCGGCTTACCCGCCGCCCGGGCGGCTAACCCCGTCGCCTGTCGGCCGATCCCCGTCGCCTCGACACGACGGGGACGTACGGGCGTCGCGGTCGGAGATCGCCTCCGGGAGGAGTCGTCCGCGTGGTGGCGGGTAGATCCGTCCGACGCCGACGAAGGAGGGGAACGCGATGTCGCAGCCGGATGAGGTCCGCGAGAAGACCCCCAAGACCGACGCGGTGCTCATGCACCCGGACAACGATCCGCACCGGAACACCGCGGAGGTCGCGCCGCGCAAGGACCACGCGCAGATCCAGGTGGAACGCGACGACGAGCTGGTGCCGCTGGACCCGCAGGAGTGAGCGGGGCGGGCCGCCCCGAGCAGCCGGTACGGCTCAGCGGGGCGGCAGGTCCGCGGCGAAACGGGCGATCCGCCCGGCCAGTGGTGTGCCGGCGCGGACCCAGGTGAAGTGGTCCAGCGGCGCCCCGGCGTCCGCCACCGTGTACCGCTCGCGGGTCACCGGTGCGGCCGTGAGCTTCGCGCAGAGGTGGTCCATCGTCTCGTGCGGGGTGTACTGGTCGTCGTCCACGCTGATCGCCAGCACGGGTGTGCGTACCGCGCGTACCGCCGCTTCGGTGTCCGTGCCGTCGAGGCGGGGAAAACGGCCGGTTCGCGCGGTGTGTGCCCAGTCGCGGATCACGCCGCGCGCCTGCCGACCGCCGAAGCCCCACCCGGGCCAGACGCCGAGCAGCGCCGCGGTGGCGGCGATGCCCTGCGTGTACGGCAGAACGCCGAGCCCTCGGCGACCCGGATAGGTGCGCCAGTACGGGATGCCCACCGCGACCAGGGCCAGAGCGTCCACCGCGTCGCCGCCGTGGCGGGCGAGGTGCAGCAGGGCGGCCTGCCCGCCGAGGGAGTGGCCGAGCAGCACCCGGGTACGCCCGTCGAGCCGCGGCTTGAGGGCGGCCAGGACGGCGCCGATGTCGCTGGCCAGCTCGGTGTAGCCGTGCCGGTCGGCGCGGCTTGGCGCGGGCGTGCTCGCTCCGGTGCCCCGCAGATCCGCGACGATCACGGCCAGGCCGGCGGAGCGCAGCGCGGCGGCGAACGGCCGGTAGTAGCGGGCGCGGACCCCCATCGCGGGCCAGATCACCACCACGGGAGCGCCGGGCGGGCCGGCCGGCTCGGGATAGACCTGCACACCGAGCCGAGCGCCGTCGACGTCGACGAACTCCTGCACGTACTCCGGGGCCCCGTTCACCGGCTCAGCGTACGGCCCGGCGTTACCGGCGGGTAGCCGAGGCGGTTCGGACGCGACGGAGGCCCCGCCGGGTGGCGGGGCCTCCGGTGGCGCGACAGGTCAGGAGACGGAGATCGTCCCGTCTCCGGCGCGAACACACGACACCGCGCGGGCGGCGGTGACGGCCGCGCCGGCGAGGCACCGGCCGAGCACCTGGTGCCCGGTGGCGTTCGGGTGCCACGACTCCTGGCAGGTCTGGAAGTAGCTGACGCAGGTGTTGGCGATCCGCTGAATGGCGATCTTGTCCTTGCCGGCGAGGCTGGTCACGAACGTGCCGGTCGCGCCGTCCTGGAGCCGGATGGGCGTGGCCAGCGCGCCGGTCGGGCTGGACGCCGACTCGCACAGCCGCGCGCCGTCGAAGGCCCGCTGCACGTTGAGGTAGACCAGGTCGTCGCCCGGGAACTCGGCGGCCAGGGTGTCCCGGGTGGACTTCACGATGCCGCCCAGGCCCTGCGAGAAGCGGTGCCCGGGGGCGAGGCTGGCCCGGTGGATCGGGCAGCCGGCCGCGTACCGCTCGGCGCCGAGGTCACGGAACTTGTCCCGGGTGTCGTCCCGGCCGTCCTCCTCGTAGTACACCGGGTTCAGGTCCAGCGGCAGCGGGTTGGTGTAGTCCTGGAACACCACCCGGTGCTGGCCGTCCGCGTCCACCTGGTCGAGGGTGGTAAGGATCTGGCGTACGGCTGCTGTCGTTTCCGCGGTCGCGGCGCTGAGCTGCGCGGCGGTGGCCAGGTCGGCGTCGCTGCACGGCTTCTGCTCCACCGGCCCGTTCAGGTAGGCCCAGAACTCCCACCAGCCGGTCCAGGCGTCGGCGATGAACCGGTTGGCGCACGTCTCGGCGACGCTGCCGAAGGTGAACGAGCTGTTGTTGGAACCCAGACCGATCAGCACGAGGTCGATGTCCTGGGTCTGCGCGACGGCGCGCAGCTGGTCGAGCTGGGCGGCCACGGTCCGGCCGTTGGCCCGCGCGCCGGAGGCGGTGGCGATGTCGTGTGGCTGGCCGCCGGAGCAGGCCAGGTTGAACCGGTTCTGGATGCCCGGCAGGTTCGCCTGGTGGAGCGAGGCGTTCGCCGACCGGTGGCAGAAGTACGCGTTGTTGTTGGGCGCGGTCCAGCCGGGGAAGCCCTGCGCGACCCCGTTGGCGTCGACCACCGGGGTGTACGCCCCCGCGCCCTCGCCGCTGATGAAGCTGTCGCCGAGCGCCACGGCGGCGGTGGGCAGCGCGGCGGTCGCGGGGGCGGGCAGCGCGACAGCGGTCGACAGTGCGGCCGTGACGATCGTGAGTGCCGCGGCGAGCGCGGTACGGCGGAATCTGGGCATGGGGCTCCCATCCATCGAAAGATGAAAGATTCTCTGAGAGCGCGATCAGATCACCCATGTGCAACGGGCGTCAATGGCCCGTAACGGAACCGTTCGATGAAAGACACACACGCCCGGTACGCGCGGGGCTGCGCCGGGCCCAACCCGGTGTCCACCTAGTCCCGTGATCACCGCCGTGCCGGGCCGTTCGCGGTGAGGGCTGACCTCGGCTGGCTCGTCGCGCTGTCACCGACAGTCCCGGTCGGGGCCCGCGCCGTTCGCGTATACGGCACCTCGTTCCTTTTGTGCTCACCGGATGTGACAGACGTGGACAGTGCCCGATACCGCTCTCTAAAGTTCCCCCCGTCTGGCTGTCTTACATCCACGGGGGTTGCGGTGGCCACTGGCCGCTCCATGCATGCTGTCCACATTCAGAAACCGTCCACTCATCACCGACCGTCCACGCGTCGCCTGCTCGCCGCCGGGATCGCGGCGTCCATCGGCGTCACCCTGCTCGCCGCACCCTCGTCGGCCGCGCCGGCGACGGTGACGACGGGCGTCGCCCCGGCCGGCCGGGAGGCCGCCCAGGCGACCACCACTGCCACGCGTACGGGCCAGCGGGTGGAGGTCCTCTCCGCTCGCACCGAGCTGACCCAGGTCTTCGCCAAGCCGGGCGGGGGCTTCGTGGCCGAGACCGCCGCCGTTCCACAGCGGGTCCGCCAGAGCGACGGATCCTGGTCCGACGTCGACCTGTCGCTGCGGCGTGACGCCACCGGCTTCCGGCCGGCGGTCTCTCCGGCCGACCTGGTGTTCTCATCCGGCGGGCACGGTCCCGCGGCCACCCTGACCAACGGCGCGAAGTCCATGACGCTGGGCTGGCCGGGCGGGCTGCCCGCGCCGACCGTCTCCGGGGACGCCGCGACCTACGCCGAGGTGCTGCCCGGTGTGGACCTGGTGCTCACGGCCACCCACACCGGCTTCACCCACGTCCTGGTGGTGAAGACGCCGCAGGCCGCGGCGAACCCGGCGCTGCGGGAGATCCGCTTCAACCTCGGGGGTGACGCGCGGGTCCGGCGGGAGGCCGACGGCTCGCTGCGGGCCCTCGCCGGAGGTGCCGAGGTGGCCCGCGCCGCGACGGCGCAGATGTGGGACTCGACCGGCTCCGGTGGCGCGGCCCGTGCGGCGGCGGCCAGCTCGCCGTCCGGTCCCGGCGTGGCCGCCCGTACGGCCCCGGTGGCGACCGCCGTCGACGAGGCCGGTGACCTCGTGCTGCGCCCGTCGGCAGGCCTGCTCGACCCGGCGAAGGCGACCTTCCCGGTCTACATCGACCCGGCCTGGTCCGCCAGCCCCTCCCGCTGGGCGTACGCCACGAACAACAACTCCACCAACAGCGACACCAGGTACGCCCTGGTCGGCTTGAGCGCGGACTCCGGGGTCACCTACCGCTCCTACTTCGAGTTCCCGATCAGCGCGCTCAGCGGCAAGATCATCAGGTCGGCGTACGTGCAGGTGGTGGCGACCCACACCTGGTCCTGCTCCGACACCCCGACCTACCTCTACCAGTCCGGGGCGATCACGGGCACCCCCCGCACCGCCTGGGCGCCCGCGCTGACGACGTTGCGCGCCTCCGCGAACTCACACGTTCGCGCCACGGGCTGCATCGACTCGCCGCAGCCGGCGATGACCGTGCGGTTCTCCGGCAGCGTCGCGGCAGGCCTCAGCAGCGCGGCGGCCGCTCACCAGACCTCGGTCACCTACGGCCTCTGCGCGTGCAGCGACTCCTCCGGGACCGGCGAGAGCACGGTGGACCGGTGGAAGAAGTTCGACCCGACCACGGCACGCCTGCTTGTCGACTACGACACGGCGCCCACCCAGCCCACCGCCCTCCAGGCGGGTGGCGCGGCCTGCGTCACGGGCGACCGGGTCACCCTGGCCACCCCGCCGGCCCTCTCCGCCGTCTTCCCCGACGCGGACTCCGGCCAGGTCCTCCAGACGGCGTACGAGCTGCTGGAGATTCCCGCCTCGGGCGTCTACGACAGCGCCACGCCCCGGATGACGCCGCCGACGGGCTCGACCGTCACGGCCGGCGGCCGGTCCACCACGGCAGCGGTGACCGGCACGGCCAATGGAAAGTCGTACGCCTTCCGGACCCGCAGCGACGACGGCTACGTGCTCAGCCCGTGGTCGGCGTGGTGCGAGTTCACCATCGACAACCAGCCGCCCACGGTGAGCGTCGACGCGGTCACCAACCCGGCCCCGCCCGGGCAGCTCTACACCTACAAGCTGCGCTCGCCGGACCTGGACGTGGTCAGCTTCCGCTACGGCTGGAGCGGCCCGCCCACCGAGGAGGCGGAGGCCGGCACCAGCCTCGGCTGGACGGGCAAGACCGTCTCGGTGACCCTGGCCACGCCGGCCTACGGCACCAACACGCTGTACGTCGCCGCGGTCGACAGCGTCGGGAACGTCGGCTACAGCTCGCTTGTTATCCAGGTGCCGGCGCTGTAGGGCAGCCGATCACCAACCGGTCACGGCGCGGCTGAGGCGTCGAAACCGGACAACACCACACCGTGTCGAGGCCCGCATCCGGAACGAGGATGCGGGCCTCGACTGCGGGGTGCCGTCGTCGTGTCGCATCTGCCGGTTAGGCTCGCTGCGGCGCGCGCCGGCCGACTGACAGTTCGGACGCGGCACCACACCGCCGAGACCGGGGAGTACGACCAGTTGACCGCAGAGCCTGACACCCTGTACGGGGCCGATGACCTCACCCACCTTGAGGGGCTGGACGCCGTCCGCAAGCGGCCCGGCATGTACATCGGTTCCACCGACAGCCGTGGCGTGGGTCACCTCGTCAACGAGATCCTCGACAACTCCACCGACGAGGGTGTCGCCGGCCACGCCACCACCGTCGAGGTGATCCTGCACGCCGACGGCTCGGTGCAGGTCGACGACGACGGTCGCGGCATCCCCACCGACGTGCACGCGAAGTCCGGCATCTCCGGCGTCGAGCTGGTGCTGACCCGCCTGCACGCCGGCGGCAAGTTCGGCGGCTCCGGCTACAAGACCTCCGGCGGCCTGCACGGCGTCGGCGCCTCGGCGGTCAACGCGCTGTCCCGCCGCTTCGACGTGACCGTCCGCCGAGCCGGCAAGGTCCACGCGATGTCGTTCCGGCACGGCGTTCCGGGGATCTTCGACGGTGACGGGCCGGAGGCGCCCTTCACCGCCGGCCCCGGCCTGCAGGTGATCGGCGCGATGAAGCGTGGCCAGCGCACCGGCACCTCGATCCGCTGGTGGCACGACGCCCGCTACTTCGAGACCGGTGCGGCGCTCGACGTCGACGCCGTACGGATGAAGTTGCGCAACACCGCGTTCCTGGTCCCGGGCGTGACCTACCTGCTGCGTGACCTGACCGGGGAGGCTCCCGCCGAGGAGCGGTTCCACTACCCCAACGGGCTCAGCGACATGGTCGAGTTCCTCGCACCGGCCGGCGACCGGCCGGTGTCCGGCATGCTCCTGGTCAACGGCGAGGGGACGTACCGGGAGAACGCCGCCGACGCCAACGGCGTCATGCAGTCCAACGTGCAGCGTCGCGCCGAGGTCGAGGTGGCGTTCCGGTGGGGCACCGGCTACGAGCGCACCGTCGAGTGCTTCACCAACACCATCCGCAACGCCCACGGCGGCACCCACCGCAAGGGTTTCGAGCGGGCGCTCGTCCGCACCCTCGCCGACGCCGTCCGCAACACCCGCGGCCTGCTCAAGGCCAAGGAGGAGCCGCCCACCCTGGACGACGTCCTGGAGGGGATGACCGCAGTGGTGCACGTGCGGATCCCCGAGCCGCAGTTCACCTCGCAGACCAAGGACGAGCTGTCCACCACCGGCATCACCAAGGTCATCCAGACCCTGGTCGACGCGCACATCAAGGCTTGGCTGGAGGACCGGCGCACCAAGGCCGAGGCGCGCGTCGTCCTGCAGAAGATCGTCGACGCGGCGCGGGTGCGGCTGACCCAGAAGCAGCAGAAGGACGCCGCCCGGCGCAAGACCGCCCTGGAGGGCGCGTCCATGCCGCCGAAGCTTGTCGACTGCCGCGCCACCGGGATCGACCGCAGCGAGTTGTTCATCGTGGAGGGTGACAGCGCCCTCGGCACGAGCCGCATGGCCCGCTCGTCGGAGTATCAGGCGCTGCTGCCGATCCGGGGCAAGATCCTCAACGTGCAGAAGGCCAACCTCCAGCAGGTTCTGGACAATGCCGAGTGCGCCGCCATCGTCCAGGTGCTCGGCGCCGGCTCGGGGCGGACGTTCGACCTCGCCGCGCTGCGCTACGGCCGGGTGCTGATCATGGCCGACGCCGACGTGGACGGCGCTCACATCCGGACGCTGCTGATCACCCTCTTCGCCAGGTACATGCGGCCGTTGATCGAGGCCGGTCGGCTCTACGCCGCCATGCCGCCCCTGCACAAGATCACCACCAAGGGGCGCAGTCCGCAGACGGTCTACACCTACACGCAGGCCGAGATGGAGGCGACGGTCCGCAAGCTGGAGAAGGCCGGCAAGCAGATCGTCACGCCCATCCCGCGTTTCAAGGGCCTCGGTGAGATGGACGCCGACGAGCTGTGGGACACCACGATGAACCCCGCCACCCGCGCCGTCCGCCGGATCACCCTGGACGACGTGGACGCCGCCGAGCGCATCCTCGAACTGCTGATGGGGGAGAAGGTCGAGCCGCGCCGAAACTGGCTCATCGACTCGGCCGACCGCGTCGACCGCGATGCGATCGACGCATGAGCGAGCGGCAGCGAGCGAATAATCGGAACAGCGCGATGGTGCCTCAGGGCGTCGCGCAGCGGAGCGGAGCGACGGCATGAGCACCGCTGCCGTCCGAGGGGAAAGCTGAGTCATGGCACGCCGTAAGGAAAACAAGGTCGACCTCTCCTCGTTCGACCAGGCCGGCGCGCGGGTCTTCGACAACCCGCTGGTCACCGAGGTCTCCGACTCCTACCTGGAGTACGCGTTCTCGGTCATCCACTCCCGCGCCCTGCCGGACGCGCGCGACGGCCTCAAGCCCGTGCACCGGCGCATCCTCTGGTCGATGTACGAGCAGGGCTACCGCCCGGACCGCGGGCACGTGAAGTCCGCACGCATCGTCGGCGACTGCTTCGTCGCCGGCACCTTGGTCTCCACGCCCGATGGCCTGCGACCGATCGAGCAGATCGAGGTCGGGGACTTCGTGCTGGACGGCAAGGGCGCATCGGTCCCCGTTACCACCGTCTTCCGGAATCCGAATTCCGACCTCGTTCGCGTCACCTGGAGCAATGGGCACACGATGCTCGTCACTCCGGGCCAACGCTTCCAGGTGGTCGCCGATGACCTCTCCGTGCAGTGGGCCGAGTCTCGGGACCTTGCGGGACGGCTGACGCTGGCCTACGGGAGCCGCCGTACTGAGGTGCCGCCGCATCCTGACGACGTCTACGACTACGTGCGCGGGCTGCTGGTAGCCGAGGGTTTCCCGGTCGACCGGAACCGCACAGCGGACGGCCGGGTCCGCATCCACATGTGTGACATCGAACCGCTTGACGTTGCTCATGGCTGGGCTATCGCCAGCGGATTGAACGTCTCCCGCGGAAAGCGTGAGGCTGCCGACCCCCGTCATCGCGACCAGCACATTTTGACTTTCAGCCGTCACCAGGGGCTGTTGGAGGTTACTGAGCCGCTCAGCCGTGACAAGCACGTGCCGCGCGACATCCTGGGCAACCGATCGGCGTGGGTACCGTTCCTCGCTGGCTTCTTCGATGGCGACGGCTACGTCCGCAAGCGGTTCCGAGAGATGGTTTTCGTCAGCACCAGCAAGATACTGGTGCGGCAGATATACGCCATGCTCGCCGACCTGGGTCTACACGGGCACTACTGGACCAGCGGTCGTCATTCTGATGGACATCCGCTCCACGGGCTCTCCGTATCCGGACGTGACGCCGCTGCTCTCGCCCGGATGTTCCTGCCGTGGGTGCGAATCGGCTACAAGCACGATGGCCTGCAACGGGTTGCGAACATCGACTATCGGTACAGCGGCAAGCAGGGTAACGATCGGTTGCCGTACGGCCCGGTGATGGCGGAGTTTACTGCGGCGCACCAGGGCGGCGGATGGTTCCGCGATCACGCCGGACAGGCGTTTCGTGCCTCGCTCTCGGCAAGCGGCGGCCCGAAGGTGCGGTATGGCAAGGACCGCAACGGCATGCCGCTCGCCGAGCGGTCGTTCCAGTTGGAGCGGGCGGTCCGGGACGGCTGGGTCCAGAAACTCCACCGGCTCGGCTCGCCGCTCGCCGCTCGGCTGGATGCGCTGGTCGGTAGTGCTTTTCTGCGGGTCACCTCGGTCGAGGTGGTGCCGCCCGACGTCACGTACGACATCCAGGTGGGTAGTGACGAACACGCGTTCGTTGCTGAGGGCTACGTGGTGCACAACTGCATGGGTAAGTACCACCCGCACGGTGACACGGCGATCTACGACGCGATGGTCCGCCTCGCGCAGGACTTCTCGCTCAACGTGCCGCTCATCGACGGGCACGGCAACTTCGGCTCCCAAGACGACGGTCCGGCTGCCTCAAGATATACAGAAGCGCGGATGTCGCGCGAGGCCATGCTGCTCGTCGGTGAGCTGGGCGAGGACACCGTCGACGTCGAGCCCAACTACGACGGCTCGCTGACCCAGCCGACAGTGCTGCCGGCGGCCTTTCCCAACCTGTTGGTCAACGGCGCGTCCGGGATCGCGGTCGGGATGGCCACCAACATGATCCCGCACAACCTGGCCGAGGTGGTCTCGGCGGCCCGCTGGCTGATCAACCACCCGGACGCCACCCTGGACAAGCTCATGGAGTTCGTTCCCGGCCCCGACCTGCCCACCGGTGGCGTGCTGCTCGGCCTCGACGAGGTGCGCCGGGCGTACGAGACGGGGCGCGGCGTGGTGCGCATGCGCGGCCGGGTGGAGATCGGCCCGCTCGAGGGCAGCCGGGGTCGCCAGGCCATCACCGTCGTCGAGCTGCCGTACGGCGTCGGCGCGGAAAAGGTCATCGCGGCGATCACCAACGAGGTGACCAAGACCAAGCGGCTGACCGGCATCGCGGACGTCAAGGACCTCACCGACCGGGAGAGCGGCACCCGGTTGGTCGTCGAGTGCAAGGTGGGGGTCAACCCGCAGGCGCTGCTCGCCGACCTCTACCGGTTGACCCCGCTGGAGCAGTCCTTCGGTGTCAACAACCTGGTGCTGGTCGACGGCCAGCCTCGTACCCTCGGGTTGAAGGCGCTGCTGGAGGTCTTCCTGGCCCACCGGTACGACGTGGTCACCCGGCGCAGCTCGTACCGCCGCCGTAAGCGCCAGGAGCGGCTGCACCTGGTCGACGGCCTGCTGATCGCTCTGTTGGACATCGACCGGGTGGTCCGGTTGATCCGGGGCAGCGACGACGCGCAGGCGGCCAAGGACGCTCTGATGAGTCAGTTCGGCCTCTCCGACATCCAGGCGACCTACATCCTGGACACTCCGCTGCGCCGCCTGACCAAGTTCGACCGGATCGAGCTGGAGGCCGAGCAGGAGCGGCTGCGAGCCGAGATCACCGAGCTGTCCACGATCCTCGACGACGAGCGGGTGCTCAAGAAGCTGGTCTCCGACGAGCTGGCGGCCGTGGTCAAGCAGTTCGGCACCGAACGGCGGACGACGCTCGTCGACGGTGACCTCAAGGAGGTGCTGGCCGCGTCCGCGCCGGCCGGTCCGCTGGAGGTCGCCGACGACCCGTGCCAGGTCATCCTCTCCGCGACCGGGCTGGTCGCCCGGACCGCGGCCGAGTCGGAGGAGAGCGCCGAGGGGCGCCGGCGCAACGGCCGGGTCAAGCACGACACGGTACGCGCGATCGTGCACTCCACCGCCCGTGGTCGGGTGCTGCTGGTCACCAGCGCGGGTCGCGCGTTCAAGATCGACGTACTGCCGCTGCCGGTGCTGCCCGAGCAGGCCGGCACCGTGTCGCTGCGGGGCGGCATGTCCGCCGCCGAGCTGGTGCCGCTCGAGGCGGGGGAGACCGTGGTCGGTCTGGCGCCGCTCGGCGGTGCGGCGGACACGTCACCCGGGCTGGCGCTGGGCACCCGCCACGGCGTGGTGAAGGTGTGCGCGCCGGAATGGCCGGTGCGCTCCGACGAGTTCGACGTGATCGGCCTGCGCGACGGTGACGAGGTGGTCGGGGCGACCTGGCTGACCGACGGCGCCGAGACGCTGACCTTCGTCACCTCGGAGGCGTCGTTGCTGCGTTTCGCCGCCGGGCTGGTGCGCCCGCAGGGCCTCAAGGGTGGCGGGATGGCAGGCATCAATCTGCCGGCCGGGGCCCGGGTGGTGTTCTTCGGCGCGGTCCGCACCGACGACGCGGGGCACGGCGAGCCGATGGTCGTCACGTCCACCGGGGCGACGGTCAAGGTGACGCCGTTCAAGGCGTACCCCGCGAAGGGCCGGGCGACCGGCGGCGTCCGCGCGCACCGCTTCCTCAAGGACGAGACCGACGTGGCGGTCGCCTGGGTCGGACCGCGCCCGGTCGGCGCGACCGGCACCGGCGAACCAGTGGAACTGCCCGCAGCGGACCCACGCCGTGACGGCAGCGGCTTCGCGGTAATGCTCGGCCCAACGGTGGTGGGCCACCTCATCGAACGCGACTGATACTCCAACGTCACTTGGCTTCGGCGTTGGGCGTGGCGCGGGCATGAGTGCAGCAGACCGACCCCGACCCGGAGATCATCGCGTTGACCGTCGCCGAGATCCGCCGACTCCTCAACGCCTTCGTCCTCGGCCTGCCGCTACCCCCAGCGCACACCCTGCACTGGTCAACCTGGCGACGAACATCCCACGCCCGAGCCCGGCGATCCCACTACCAGCGCAGGCTCGGCCACTTAGCTTGAGACTTACTCGTCTAGGGCTCGAGCGTGGCGGGCATGCTGAAGGCGGCGACGTGACGGGCACCGATGAAGGCGTTGCTCTCTACGATCTTCCCGTTCTCGATCCGGAGTACGTCGACGACCAGCGCCTCGTAGTGCGGGCTGCCGGGCCGGCGGAGATAGTTGATCAGTGCCGGGCGCCCGTTGGCCGAGGTGGGGAAGGTGCGCCAGTCGAGCGGTCGGCCGAGGAACTCCGCGGCCGCGTCGATCCCGACGACCGGCGGCTCGGGCGGCATCGTGATCCGTACGTCCTCGGCGAGCAGTGCCCGGACCGTCTCCGGGTCCTTCGCGTTGGCGTAGCGGCGCAGGATCTCTTCGTCCTCGCTGGTGAGCTGCGGGCGGCGCCAGTCCTGCGGGTCCGACGGAGCGCGCCGCCGGAGGGTGTGGCGGGCCCGCTGGAGGAGGCTGTTGACGGCCGCTACGGCGGTGTCGAGCGCGCCGGCGATCTCCTGCGGCGTCCAGCCGTAGACGTCGCGCAGCACGAAGGCCGCCCGCTGCCGCGGCGGCAGGTACATGAGCGCTGCGATCAGGGCCAGCTCGACGGTCTCCCGCGCGGCGAGACCGGTCTGCGGATCGTCGGCCAACAGGGCGTCTGGATAGGGACCGAGCTCGGTGGACCACTCCAGCGGGTCACCATACGGAACCGTCCGGTGACCGGCCGCCTTGCGGCTGTCGAGGAAGACGTTCGTGGCTATCCGGTAGAACCAGGTGCGCGCCGACGCCCGACCTTCGAAGCGGTCGCGAGCCCGCCAGGCACGCAGGAAGGCCTCCTGCACCAGGTCGTCCGCGTCGGTGACGTTCCCTGCAAGGCGGTAGCAGTGCACGTGTAGCTCGCGCCGGTGCTCGTCGAAGGCGCGCTGCAGCCAGACCGCCTGCTCGTCAGGCGAGTCGGACATGTGATCTCCCCGGGGCTGATTGGTCCGCACAACCGTACTGACGACCGCGGACCCCATCCGTCATCGGTCACCGATGACGATCGCCGACTCGGTCGTCTGTACCTGTGACCAATCCCCACCCACGAAGGAGACAGCCATGACGGCAACCCCCGCGTCCAGCGCAGCCACGCCCCCGGTCGTCGACCGGGAGACCTGGCTGCGCGAGCGCAACGAACTGCTGGTCCGGGAGAAGGCCCACACCCGCGAAGGAGACGCGATCGCAGCCGCTCGTCGTCAGCTGCCGATGACCTTGATGCCGACGGTGACGGTCCAGGGCCCCGGCGGGGACACCCCGCTGGTGGAGGTTTTCGAGGGCCGCCGGATGCTCATCGCCTACTTCCACATGTGGCACGACGGCAAACCGCACGGGGATCAGTGTGAGGGGTGCACCTTCTCGACCTGTCACATGCAGACGCTGGACTACCTGCATGCCCGGGACGTCACCTACGCCGTGTTCTGCCAGGGCCCCTACGACGAAAGTGCCCCGTTCGCGGAGTTCATGGGCTACCCGTTCCCCTGGTATTCGGCGAAAGACTCCGACCCGGCTCTGGCCGACGGTCGCGAATTCGGGTTCATTGCCTGCTACCTGCGCGACGGCGACCAGGTCTACGAAACCTACTGGACCACCGGGCGGGGCGTGGAGGCGTTGACGACCAGCTACCACGCCTTGGACCTCACGGTGTACGGCCGGCAAGAGAACTGGGAAAACTCACCCCAAGGTTGGCCGCGGGTCAGTGGTCACCCGTGGCGGCTCAACGGCCGCCCCACCGCCCAATGGTCACGCCCCGGCGTTACGCCGGCGGTGACGTCCTGACGCTCGAGATGATCATGCTGGGGTCGGCCGCGGTATCGGCCTGCTGCTGCGTCGTGCCGCGGGCGGGCGCGTCCCGCAGGGCCCGGATGCTCGCGGGTGCGATGGTGGCTGTCATGGTCGCGGTGACCCTCGACGCCGCACCGGTTGTGCAGTACGCGGGCGCGCTGCTGCTCCTCGCCTTCGCGGTGGCACTCGTCACCAGCCGTCCGACCGAGCGCGGCCCGGAGGTGGAGTGGCACCGTACGGCCGGGGCCGTGCTCATGGCGCTCGCCGTGCTGATGCATCAACACGGCGGGTCGATGGCTATCCACCACATGGCCGCCGGGCCCCGGATGGACCACGGCATCGTCACCGGCCATGACGCGGCGCTCGTGTTGCTACGCGCCGCCACGGCGGCTCACCTCTGCTGGATGGCGGCCGCACTCGTCCGGCTGCGCAATCGACCGATCACGGACCTGCTCCGTTGGGAGCACCTGGCCATGGGGGCAAGCCTCGCGGCCATGATCTTCTTCATGAGCTAGCCGAGTAAGCCAGCCGGCAGATCAAGTGACGTTGGAGTACTAACCCCACCCCCACCCCACCCACCTGCGCTCAACCGGGTGGGGTGGGGGTGGGGGTTAGGCGACGTTGAACGGGCGGAACTGGACGCTTACCCTCGGGCCTACCGGGCGGGTGGTCTTGGGAATGGCGTGTTCCCAGGTGCGTTGGCAGGAGCCGCCCATGACGATGAGGTCGCCGTGGCCCACCGGGAAACGCAGGCTGTCGCCACCACCTCCGCGCGGGCGCAGCAGCAGCGGCCGGGGTGACCCGAACGAGACGATCGCGACAATGGTGTCGCTGTGCGCGGAACGGCCGATGGTGTCACCGTGCCAGGCGACGCTGTCCCGGCCGGAGCGGTAGAGGCACATGCCGGCGGTGACGAACGGCTCACCCAACTCGGGGGCGTAGTGCCGGGTCAGCTCGGCTCGTGCCGTGGTGAGCACGGGGTGCGGCAGTTGCCGGTCGCCGCCGTACCAGCAGAGCAGGCGGGGCACGTCGACCTCGCTGTCGTACATGGTGCGTCGCTCGGCCCGCCATGGCACCTCGGTGAGCAGGGTGTCGAGGACCGCGTCGGAACCGTGCACCCAGCCGGGGAGATGGTCGACCCAGGCGCCCCGACTCAGGTGATGCCGCCGGAGCTGGCCGGGCAGTGGCCCCAGGGTCGGCTCCGCGTCGGTCAGATCGAGCATCGACGGCTGGTAGGCGGCCTGCGTCATGCGGCCACCCTAGCAGCACTTTCGTACACCCGTGCTAGCTACAACCTGCTGCCGCCCGCGCGGCCGCGGTCGCCGGAGGAGGGGGTTGCGTGGCTCGCGTTGTGCTTCGCCACCAGAGCCGGAAGGGCGTCCAGCGAGTCGATGCGGAACAGGCACCGCTCGGCGACGGCTGGCAGGTCGAGGATGTGCCCCCAGGGGCCGCGTCGGATCAGGCAGGTCTTCATGCCCGCCTCCGCAGCCGGGCGTACGTCGTTGTCGGGCCGGTCGCCGACGTAGAGGATCGACGACGGGTCGCCGCCGGCGGCGTGGATGACGCGTTCGAAGAAGGCCGGTGACGGTTTCGCCACGCCCCAACCGGTCGATGTGCCGATCATGTCCACGGGAAGGTCGAGGGCGTGCAGGAGCGCTTCGGCGTGGGCTGGTTGGTTGCCGGCCAGCCCCACGAACAAGCCCTGCTCCTTGAGTGCGGCGAGGCACCCACGCGCATCGGCGTAGAGGTCCTCTTTGCCGAACCACTCCGGTTTGCCGGCGGCGGCTCGGCGTTCCAGCTCGACCGCGAGGTCGAAATCGGGCCGGAAGGCCCGGAACGTCTCCTGCCAGTCCAGGCCGCGGGCGATTACGGCACCGAGGACCGCCGAGAGCGTGTGCCGTGGAACGCCGAACCAGTCCGCCCAGCTCGCGAACTCGCGGGACTCGTCAAGAATGGTTCCGCCGACGTCAAAGACAACCGCGTCGATCATGAGGAGAGCATAGGCGAGAGTCGCTGGACGGCGTGTCGCAGGCGGCGGCGCCAGCCGTTGGTCGCGGGCGGCCGTACGGCGTCGGACACCCCGCCCGTCGACTGTGGACCAGGCCCGCGCGGCCAGCGACGCGCGGCGCGGCGGCGAGCTGAGCAGCCCGTGCAGGGTCCGCGCCGCGGTCGCCCGGGCGGCCCGTCCGCCACCAGGGCGGCCCGGGCCCATCCTCTGCGCGTTGCAGGGGCAGAACGCGTCCGGTTCACCGGGAGTGCCCCGGGTAGGGTACCCCGGGTACGGGCCCCTGCCGGGCCGTCGCGGGCGTCGCCGTCCGATGTCGCACCGAGGAGGACACGCACGTGCTGGTGACCCTGCCGAGCCTCGGGATCCCGGCATGACGAGTGCCGCCGCGGCGACGGCTGCCCGGCCCACCCCCGCGCCGGCCCGGCTGCCCTCGCTGACCGGGCTGCGCTGGATCGCCGCGTTGCTGGTCTTCGGCTTCCACGTCGGGACCATGCGGATCATCGCGGAGCCGGACTACAAGGCCGTGGTCGACGCGCTGTTCACCCTGGGCCTGTCCGGGGTGCAGTTCTTCTTCATCCTGAGCGGTTTCGTGCTGGTCTGGTCGGCCCGCGAGGGCGAGTCCCGGCGGACCTTCTGGCGGCGACGGGTTGCCAAGATCTACCCGAACCACCTTGTGCTGTGGGGGGCGGCGCTGCTGGTCGCCTGGTGGTTCGCCGACGCGGTCCTGCCGGCGGCAGCGCTGGAGAACCTGCTGCTGTTGCAGGCCTGGGACCCCCGGCCGGGCTGGTTCTACAGCATCAACACCGTGAGCTGGTCGCTGTCCTGCGAGTTCTTCTTCTACCTGTGTCTGCCGCTGGTGCTGCCACTGCTGCGCCGTGCCCGGCCGAAGCTGCTCTGGGCGCTGATCGTCGCGCTGGCGTTGCTGATCCTCGCGCTCTGGCCGGCGCAGCAGTTGGTGCCGGAGGTGAGCCGGTGGTGGTTCACCCAGGTCTTCCCGCCCGTACGGTCGCTGGAGTTCTGGATGGGCGCGTTGGCGGCCGAGCTGATGCGCCGTGGCCTCTGGCGGGGCCCGGGGCTGACCGCGGCCAGCGTGATCTTCCTGGCCACCTGGGTGGCAGCGGCAGAGTGGATTCGCGCCGAGCTGTGGACCACGCTGCTCGCGGTGGCGTACCTGCTGGTGATCACTGCCGCCGCGGACGCGGACGTCCGGGGTAAGCGTTCCCCGTGGCGGTCTCGGCCGCTGGTCTGGCTCGGCGAGGTCTCGTTCGCCTTCTACCTGGTGCATGTGCTGGTGATGACGAGCGTGCTGCGCTTCAGCGGTGACTGGGGGACCGGCTTCCAGGGCTGGCGTGGCCCCGTCGCGGTGCTGGGCTTCCTGCTCGCGAACCTGGTCCTCGCCGGGTTGCTGCACCGCTTCGTCGAGACGCCGATGATGCGCCGACTCGCGCCGCGTCGTACGGCCCGCCCGCGCGTGCCCGGACAACGCACGGCCGTCACCCCGGCTGCCGGGGACGACGCCCACCGCCCCGATGCTGTCGGGACTCAGGCCGGGCCCGGCGGGACCGACCAGACCGACAGCCGATCACCGTACGTCGACTCGCGCTGACACCGTCCACCCTGGTCAGCAGGGTCGGCGCGGCGTGCGCCGACACGCCCGTGGTCGGTGCGTCAGGGCCGGCCCGGCAGTAGCGTTGGGGACGTGCTTCCGGTCGCGCTCACCTGTCCGCTGTGGTGGGTGGCGCGCTGGGCTACGCGGGTGCTGACCAGCCTCGCCGCGGTCGCGACCCTGGCGGTCGGCGCGAGCCCGGCCTCGGCCGCCGTGCCACCGGTGAGCGCCGTGCCACCCCTGAGCGCCGTGCCAGAGGCTGCCGTGCACCCGGCCTCGGCGGTCGGTGCGAGTGCCGCCGAGGAGTTCGTCCCGGCCGGATCGTTCGACGCGCAAGCGGCACCGCCCGTCGACCAGGGCACCATCGCGACCGGCGTGCAGCCGGTGTCCGCGGCCGGGTCCGACCGGCTGCCTCTCGTCGACGCTTCGCGGCCCTGGGCTCCCCGGGGTCCGCCCCGGCGCTGAGTCACCGGGACACGCGTCCCGTCGTCGCGCCCTGTCGATCCGCCTGCTCCGACCCCGCCGATCCGTGGCCCGCCGTGGCCACGTCGCCGGGGCTCCCCCGCTTTGCTCTCCCCGAGGAGCCGACCGTGGAGACTGCCGTCTTCTACCAGTTCGTGACCGAGGTGCCGCAGGCCGCCGCCATCTGGTCGACCCTGTTCCTGCTGGCACTGGGCGTACTCGCCGTGCTGGTCGCCCGCCTGGGGGACCGCCCCGCGGACGACCCGGTCCCGGCCGCGCCGACCGCCCGCGAAATGGCCGCGGCCGAAGCCGACGACCTGCGCCGGTACGCCGAGGAGGTGGCCGTCGCCGCGACCGGCGCCGCCAGGACGGCACGGCGGCGACGCGATGCCTGGCTCACCGCTCAGGAACACGTGGAGCGGGCCTGGCTGAGGTACGACGAGGCGGACACCGCCGCCCGCCGCTTCGTCGGCTCTGGCGCGCTGCCCACTCCGCGCACCCCGCGGACACCCGCCGAGTACGCCTGCCGGGAGCGCTACCTGCACCGTGCGGCGATGGCGGCGTACTGGCGGGGCGATCTGACCATGGCGCAGCTCAGTGACGTGTTCGCCCACCGGCGCGGCTGGGATTCCCGGCGGCACCCGGCCGAGCAGGAGGTGCTGCTCAGCCGGGCGATCCGGGACGCGAGACTGGCCGACTACCAGGCCGCCGCCACGGCGGAGCGGGCCGCCTGGCGGGACGCGGAACTGGCCGCCGAGTCGGCGCGCACCCTTGCCGAGGAGGCGTACGCGGCAACGGCGCGGCTGCGGCCCAGCCCGGCCCTCGCCCGACCCGGGGCGAGCGGGGCGTCCCGTCCCGCCCCCGTGGCACGGTGGCGCCCGGCTAGCGCGAGTTGAGCCTGATCCGTTACGTGAGCCCGGTCACGTCGTTCGGAATTCGGGCGTCCGACGCGTTGTGCTCGATATTTCCCGTGATTGTGGCGCGTTATCGGCGGCCTGTCCGGTTGTCGCCCGTAGGCGTCTCCGTAACCGGTTGTCCCATCGAGTCACATCATCGGCAATACGCGCAGAAATTGCTGCACCGAATCGGGTTTACGCAGGCGAACCTGGCTTGGCAGGCTGCGAACAGGCCAGTAGTGTCGTCCCGTCCGGTGCGGTAACCGATCGCAACAGGCGACGCCGCGCCGACCCGCTCAATCGTGATTAACGAACCGGGGACCCATCAGTAAGTCTGGGGTGAATCCGCGAGCCACGGCCCGCGGTAGGGCGATCTTCCCGCCCGAATCCGTCAGCTAACCCGGTAGGCGGTGTCGGAAGGAGTTCCAAACCCGTGCAGCACCTTTCCACCCCTCGGTTGTTCCCACGCCTCCACGGCGCAGCGGTGCCCCCGCTCATCCGTCCAGTGACGGTGAGCTGACCCCCGGGTCATCGCCTTTCCCGCCCGGTCCCGCCGGGCGTTTCCCTGAGCGGTTCACCATCCGCGGACCACTGTCCGCGCGCTGGCGCCTGCCCGGATACCGGTCCGGCCCGTGGGTGTGCCGCTCTCCCCCGATCCGTGGAGGACCCCGTGAAGCACACCATGCAGCGTCAGCTCCGTCGCCTGGCGACCGAGCGCCGGTACCAGATCGTCGCCACCTCCGCCGCGGCCCTCGTGATCGCCACGACCACCGGCGCCCTGCTCACCGGCGCCGACGACGCGCCGGCCAACCACCGCACCGCGACCACTGTCGCCGAGATGCGCAGTGACACCGCCGTTCCCCTCGGCGACGCGCGCGACGCGTCCCCCAGCGCCGCGCCGACGACCGCCGCCCCAGCCACCAGCGCCGCGTCGCCCGCCGCCAAGGCCAGCGCCAACCCGGACCTGACCCGCAAGCCGCAGCCGCCGAAGCCGCCCGCGACCAAGGTGCTCGACTACGACTACGAGGCGCAGAACACGTACTACAACTGCGGCCCCGCGGCGACCCGCAACGCGCTCAGCGCCACCGGCATCGACCGCACCCAGGAGGAACTCGGTGCCGAGCTGGGCACCACCGAGATGGGCACCAACTCGGCCGAGGACACCACCCGAGCGCTCAACGCCGAGGTGAAGGGCTCCCCGTACCGGACCCGGATGTTCGCCGGCACGCCCAGCCCGGCCCAGATGGACCGGCTCCAGGCCGATGTGGTCAAGGCCATCACCGACGGCCGGGGCGTGGTGGCCAACGTCGTCGGCGACGCCACCGACACCGACGGCGGCTGGCACTCCTACGGCGGCGGTCACTACGTCGCTGTCGTGGGGTACAAGGACAACGGCCGGACCGTGCGGATCGCCGACTCGGCGAACCCGGCCGACCCGTCCTACTGGATCACCACGATCGACCTTGCCAACTGGATGGCCACCCGCGGGTACTCCGCCTGACCCAGGCACGTAGACCGCCGCGGGCGTCGTCCCCCACAAGGGGCCGGCGCCCGCGGCCGCATTCCGGCAGCCGCCATCGACGACTCTCGTACCCGGCCGCGAACCGTGGCAGACTGCGGCCGTGGTGGATGAATCGGGTGGCCGCACCGGTCGCCGGCCCGTCCTGCTGCTGCTGCACGGGATGGGGGCAACCGGAGACGTCTGGCTGCCGTGGGCGCCGTTGCTGGAGCAGCACTGGCCGGGGCGGTGGCTCGCACCGGACCTCGCCGGCCACGGCTGGTCGGCCCCGTTGCCGTCGTACTCCTTTGCTGGTTTCGCCGCCCGGGTCGCCGCCGGCCTCGCCCCCGACGACCGGCTCGTCGTGCTCGGGCACTCGCTGGGCGGGGTGGTCGGCCTGGCGCTGGCCGCCCGCGCCGCAGGGACACCTGTGGACGCGGTGGTCGGGCTCGGCATCAAGGCGCTCTGGTCGCCCGCTGAGCTGGCCCGCGCCGCTGAGCTCGCCGCATACCCGGTGAGCTGGTTCGCCAGCCGCACCGAGGCGGCCCGCCGCTACCTGCGCGTCTCCGGGTTGGGCGGCCTGGTCCCGCCGGATCATCCGATGGTGGACGCCGGGTTGCGTCAGGTCGACGGCCGGTGGCGCCTCGCCATGGACCCGACAGCCTTCGGCGTCGGCGAGCCCGACCTGGCCGCGTTGCTGGCGGCGACCGACGTGCCGGTGGTGCTGGCCCGCGGGGAACACGACCCGATGGTCACCGACGAGCAGCTCAAGGCGTACGGCGTACCTGTCGCCACGCTGCCCGGTCTCGGCCACAACGCACACGTGCAGGACCCGGCGGCCGTGCTGGCGCTGCTCGACCCGTACCAACGTGGGTGAGCTGGATGCGGTGGCTGGTCACCTGGCTCCGAGCGTCCGACGGACCCGGCCGGCGACGGCCTGCTTGATCCGCTCGCGCAGCGACTTCGCGTGGAGGGTCCTGACCTTCTCCTGGAGCATCCGGGTTTCGTCCCGCAGCCACTGGATGCGCGTCAGCAACTCCTCGGGAGAGTAGGCGGAGACCGGCCGGACCGCAGGGGGGTAGACGGTCTGACGGACCTGCTCGTCGAAGCGGATGGCGCTGTCTCCGTCGGCGAACGAGAGGCCGAGGTCGTGCTTGGCGAGGAACGCGGTGATCCGCTCGAAGCGCTCCTTGTGGCCGTCGTTCAGGGCCGTGTAGTCGGCTTCCGCATAGAGCTGGGCAGCGTCGACGTCGGCCGGCACATCGCGCAACAACCGGTGCGGGATGTCGAAGTATCGGGCCAGCTCCAGGGTGCGCGAGTCGTGCGCCAGCAGATAGCCGGGGATGCCCGAGATCAGCGCCGTGATGGTGCCGTGGATCCGGGTGCCGAAGGCGAAGTCGAACCCGGAGAGATACTCCATCCAGGGCCACGGGTCCATGAACATCCGCACCTTGTCCTCGACGAAGAGCGGGTGCGAGGTGTGGATCGGCATGTCGGCGGTCATTCCCCGCAGCTGCGGCGCGTCGCCGTAGAGCAGGGTGCCGAGGGTGTAGAGGTCCTGTGCCACGTAGCGCAGGTTCGGGTAGCGCCGGTGGTGGTGCAGGACGAGGGGGGCCAGCGCCTTGACGTACGGCGAGATGACGAACGCGAGCCGGTCGTCGACGCCCAGGGTCGCCTTCGTCTTCTCGATGCGCAGGCTGTCGCCGTGCAGGAACATCGACGGGCAGCCGATCTGCTCGACAGCCGAAAAACCCAGCTTGCGGAGGTAGTTCTCGGTGATCTCGCCGCGTACGCCGATGCTGTGCGAGCGGTCGAGCACCGCCCGGCAGAATGCGCTGACCGGCTCGTCGATCGGGCGGAGCTGCTCCAGGTCGCCGTCCACGTCGGTCTGCGCCCCGACTCCGAGCACCACCACCGGGATCTTCAGCCGTTCGATCAGCCGAGTCATCGACGTCAGCTGCTTTGCGTAGTCATGGCGGAACGCGTTGGCCAGTGGTATCACGAAGACGTCGTACTTCTCGTTGATCTCGTCGGCGTCGCGTGGGTCCGCCCGGAAGCGCGACGGGGTGATCTCAGCCGCGGAGGTGGCCAGGAGCTTGTGCGCGGCGTGGCTGAAGACCAGATTGCCGGTGTTCTTACCGATCCAGTCCCGCTCGTACGTCTCCTCGGCGCTGAGGACGTGGAACGGGCCCTTGCGGGCGCGCAGCAGGATCCGCTGATGCATCGGTGGCTCCACCTCTCGTCCGGCGGCGGTGGCGTCCGACCCCGGAGATCGTCCGGCAATGTTCCGGGAGGCGGCACATCTTCACCTCCAGGCCTCGCGATACTAGGCCACCGTCCGGCCCGTGCCCGCACGCGGCGAGCGTGCCGCCGTCGCTGTGCCGAGCAGCGTGTGGGAGGCGAGCCGGCCCGGCGGCTCAGGTGGTGGGGGAGACCGGCACCAGGCCCGGCTCGACCGGCCGTCCGGGAGACGGCGGGCTCCAGTCCGGCTCCAGCTCGCGCCGGGCGGCGTCCAGGAACGCGTCGGCGTACGACTCGGCCGGGAAGTCACCGAGGTAGCGCCCCCGGGTCGCCCAGCGCCCCGGTGCCATCGGGTCGGCGCCGAGCAGCTGGCCCAGCACCTCGTCCAGGTTCGTCATGTCCCGGTGCAGCACGTAGCCCGCGCCGGCCAGCGGGAACCGCTCGGTGAACCGGTCACCCTCGCCGCTCATGTCGGTCACCGCGAAGGGCTTGCCGGAGTAGAGGTAGTCCGAGATCACCCCGGAGACATCGGAGATCAGCGCGTCGGAGCGGTTCACGCAGTCCACCAGGCTCAGGTCGCGGCCGGCGGCGCCCCAGACGTGCGGCCGGCCGGTTCGCGCCCGGTCCGCCGCGAGCAGCTCGGTGAGCCGACCCAGCTGCCGCGCCGATGCCGGGTTCTGCGTGGTGTACGGGTGAGCGCGCAGGATGACCGTCGCGCCCCGGTCGAGCAGCTTGCGCAGCATCGGTTCGGCAACCGGCAGCGAGCAGTAGTCCGCGTCCGCGTGGTGTCCCGTCCAGGTCGGGGTGTAGAGCACCGTGCGGGGTGCCTCGGCAGCCAGGGGCTCCGGGCGTACGTTGATCGACTCGACCTGCGGGCGGCCCACTATCACGAACTTCTCCGCCGGGATCTGCACCCCGGCCCGGGCGTACCTGTCGATTGCGGCCGGGCCGGCCACGAAGATCCGGTCGAAGATTCCCGACACCGGGTTGGCGCTCGGCGCCTTGTCGCTGTCGCCGTGGTGGAGCTGAATGTGGGTGAGCTGGGTGAAGCGGATGCAGTGGCTGTTCTTCGCACCGTGGTTGACGTAGAACGCCACCCGCAGGCTCGGCGCCAGCGCCTCGTCCATCGCCCGCAGGGTGGGGCAGTAGACCACTGGCGCATCGGTGGCTGCGGCGATCGGGGCCAGGAACTCCGGCTCCCTCAGCACGACCATGAACGGCCGGCCGATCCGCTCCAGGTACGGCAGCCACATGGTGACCTGGTACTCCGAGCCGGGAGGCGCGGAGAAGTAGAGCACGAACTCCGGCTGGTGCCGGCGCAACGCCCGGCCCACCGCCCCGCCGCCTGCCGGCGGCCGGAACCGGCGCCGGGCCAGACCCAGCGCGATCGTGCCGGCGCCGGCGCCGACCAGCAGGGCCGCCGCGAGAGCGACCAGGGCCGGCATGGTCGCCGCGGCGGCCAGCGCCACCACGGCGAGGAGCGCGAGCAGCGCGTCGCCGAGGTGCGTGGCGATCAGCGTCGTCCAGGACCGCACCGGCAGGTTGGCCGCCTGGATCTCCTGGTTGCCGGCGTGCCGCAGCGGGCCCACCAGCAGCACCAGCCCGAGCAGCACCAGCGCGGCGGCGGCCAGCGCGGGGTCGAACCCACCGTCCAGCCGTCGGGCGTAGCCGACCAGGACGGCGGCGGCGATCAGTGTCGTCTCGGCGGCGGTGTCCGCGCCCTTGCGGATCCGTCGCTCGGCGGCGGTGGCGACGAGGGCGGCGACCGCCAGCGCCAGCCCCCAACCGGTCGCCCCGGTCAGCGCCACGACCAGGAAGGCCAGCACGGCCAGCCCGATGCTCAGGCACCGTGCGATCAGTTTTCGGACCAGGTCACCACGCATGTCGCTCCGTTCACCATCGTCCCGGTCAGCAGTGCTCGGCCGTCAGCCGACAGTCGCCGAGGCGGCGTTGGTCTCGTCGGCCAGCCGCGGCCTCTGGGCCGGCACGGCCTGCGCCGCTTCGCCCGGCGCCCGGCGCACGTCGATGACCTGCCCGGTGAGTGCCGAGATCAGCACGTCCAGTGACGACTGGGCGACGGCCTCCGCGGCGAGCAGGGTGTGCTCCGGCTCCTCGCCGAAGGCCCGCGTCCGCATCGGGGTGGCGGTCCGCTCCGGGTTGATGCAGTTGACGCGTACGCCAAGGTCGGCCCATTCGTCGGCGAGCGCCTGGGTGAGGTTGACCAGGGCGGCCTTGGTGGACGAGTAGAGCGCGTATCGGGCCCGTCCCCGGGTGTAGGAGCTGGACGTGTAGAGCAGCAGCTGGCCCTTGGTCTGCTGCAGGTACGGCAGGGCCTGGCGGGCGATGGTCACCGGGCCGACGAAGTTGACCTGCAACAGCCGGTCCATCGTCTCCTCGTCCATGTCGGCGAGGGCGCCCTTCTCCAGGATGCCGGCGGTCACCACCACGTGGTCGATCCGGCCGGTGGCCTCGAAGGCGGTCGTCAGCGCGGCCTCGACGTCCCCGGCCCGCTCCACGTGGGTGCCGGTGGTGGAACGGCTGAACGGGAAGACCTGGGCGCCGTAGCGACGGGCCAGCTCGGTCAGCTCGTGGCCGATGCCGTAGCTGCCGCCGAACACGACGATGGTGCGGCCGGTCAGCTCCTCGCTGTAGCTGCGGTGGTCGGTCAGCCGGGGCGCCTGCGCCGCGGCGAGCTGGAAGAGCTTGTCCGCCAGGTGCACGTCGACCGGGTGGGTGACCTTGATGTTCTCGTCCGAACCGTCGATCACCTTGATCGGCGTGCCGGGCAGGTAGCGCAGCACCACACCGCAGTCGTCGGTGGCGGCGAAGTTCGGGTCGCCCTCGGCGATCCGGTACGCCTCGCGGATGGTGGGGGAGCGGAACGCCTGCGGGGTCTGGCCGCGGCGCAGTGCGGAGCGGACCGGGATGTCGGTGATGCAGTCGTTCTCGTCGACCTGGATGATCGTGTCCGCCGACGGGATGGCCACGTCGACCGCGGAGTAGCTCCAGAGCGCGTTCACGCACTCGCGGACGATCCGGCCGCTGACCAGGGGCCGCACCGCGTCGTGGAAGAGGATGTTGACGTCGCCGTCGCCGACCGCGTCGAGGGCGATGCGGGTGGTGGCGTTGCGGGTGTCGCCACCCTCGATCACCTTGGTCACCTTGCGGAAGCCGGCCTTGTCGACGATCTGCTGAGCGTCGGGGACGTGCCCGGTCGCCATCAGCACGATGATCTCGTCGATCTCCGGCGCGGCCTCGAAGATGCCCAGCGTGTGCTCGATGATCGGCTTACCGGCGATCTTCAGCAGCTGCTTGGGGATGCCGAGCCCGAGTCGTGTCCCCGTACCCCCGGCGAGGATCACCGCCACTGTCCGCGAGGGGCGCCAGAGTGCCGGGCTCGCCGGCGTGGCACCCGGTGCGGGGCTGTGATCCTGAGTCATTCTGCCGGTCCTCACTTCCACCGAAAGGGTGTTTTGTGCGTCGATGACGAGATATGAGCTGTGGGCGACGCTCCGGAAACCTTAGCGCCTACGACTGACCGCACCGACCGGGCGAGTGTGCGCCCGACCGATGCGGTCGTCGACCTGTCTACTTCCCTTCGTACGCGTTGCAGACCTCGTCGGTCGGGCCGTCCATCTTCAGGACGCCACCCTCCAGCCAGATGGTCCGCTCGCAGGTGTCCCGGATCGAGCCGATCGAGTGGCTCACCAGAAAGACGGTGCCGGCGCTGTCGCGCAGTTCGCGGACCCGCTCTTCGCTGCGGCCCCGGAACTTGCGGTCGCCGGTAGCGAGCGCCTCGTCGATGAGCAGCACGTCGTGCTTCTTGGCCGAGGAGATGGCGAAGCGCAGCCGGGCGCCCATGCCGGAGGAGTAGGTGCGCATCGGCAACGAGGCGAAGTCGCCCCGTTCGTTGATCCCGGAGAACTCGATGATCTCCGGGGCCAGCCGCTTCACCTCCTCCGGCGGCATGCCCATGGCCAGGCAGCCGAGCACCACGTTGCGCTCGCCGGAGAGGTCGTTGAGCAGGGCCGCGTTCACGCCCAGCAGCGAGGGCTGGCCGAGCGTGTAGACCGCGCCCCGGGCCGGGGGGAGCAGCCCGGCGATGGCCCGCAGCAGGGTCGATTTGCCCGAGCCGTTGCTGCCGATCAGCCCGATGGCCTCACCCTGGTACGCGGTGAAGCTCACGCCCTTGACCGCGTGCACCTCGCGGATGTTCGGCGCGTTGGTGCGGGACACGATGCGCTTGAGGGCGGAGACCGGGCTGGTGGTGCCGGTGGCGCCCTTGTGGATCTTGTAGATCACGTGCACGTCGTCCACCACGACGGTGGGCACGCGCCCCGTGTCCACCACGGTGGCGTCCACCGCGGGCAGGGTCTGCTCAGCCACGGCCGTACTCCTTCTCTCCGCGCCAGAAGTAAACGAACCCGCCGAAGCCGACGGCGGCTGCCCAGGCCGCGGCGAGGAGCCACAGCCGAGTCGGCGAGGACGCGATGTGAGCGGGGTACGCCGATTCGAGCAGTGAGTACCGGGCCAGCTCGATGTAGACCAGGATCGGGTTGGACTCCAGCGCGGTCGCCGCCCAGCCGGGAAGCCGCTCCGCGAAGAGCGTGACGCTGTAGAGCACGCCGGAGCCGTAGAGCCAGGCCCGCATCACGAAGGGCATGACCTGCTTCAGGTCGGTGACCTTCGAGCCGATCCGGGCCATGATCATGGTCAGCCCGATGTTGAAGATCGCCTGGAGGAGCAGCGTTGGCGCGATCAGCAGCCAGCGGAAGGTGATCGGCTCGCCGGTGGCCAGCACGATCGCGGCCAGCACCAACATCGACATGAGCAGCTGCTGGAACTGCACCAGGGTGACCGTGATCGGCAGGGCGGCGCGCGGGAAGTGCAGCGCGCGGATCAACCCCAGGTTGCCCGTGATCGCGCTGGTGCCCTGCAGCGCCGCGCTCTGGGTGAACGTGAAGATGAAGATGCCGGTGCAGAGGTAGGCGATGAAGTTCGGCACGTGCCGGTCCTGCGCCACGATCACGCCGAAGATCAGGTAGTAGACCGCCGCGTTGGTGAGCGGGGTCAGCACCTGCCACAGCTGGCCAAGTTGCGTGTTGCTGAACGACGACGCGACCTTCGCCCGCGAGTACGCGGACATGAAGTGTCGATACGACCACAGTTGGCGGGCGTACGCGCCCAGGGACGGAGGTTCCCCGGCGACCTTCAGCCCGTACCGCTGCGCGAGTTGGGCGCGGGTCAGCCCGGATTCGAGGTCGGCCACCGCGGTGTTGGCCATGGTGAGGCGCTCCGATCTTTCGTGCTGATGGGGAGCAATGAGGATGTGTCGCGGCGATGAAATCTAGCGTGGCCGGTATCGGGAGGCCGCTCCGCTGCTGCGTGGAAGGTAGTGGAAAACACGTCAGGACGCAACCGTAGCGTCGTTGCGCTACATTGTCCCACGTGACGACCGAGAAGAGGCGTGCTCCCGCCGGTGCGGCCGTTCTTCGCGACGACATCACCACGGCCATCCGCCGAGCCGTCATGCAGGAACTCGCGCAGACCGGCTACGGCCGGTTCTCCGTCGAGGCGGTCGCCCGCCGGGCAGGTGTCAGCAAGACGGCGATCTATCGGCGGTGGCGTTCGAAGCTGGAGCTGGTGCTCGACATGGTGACCGCGGTCGCCGGGAAAAGGCTGCCGCTGCTCGACACCGGCAGCCTGCAGGGCGACGTCCAGTTGCTGCTCATGGTCGCCTCGGGGGCCCTTGGCCACCCGCTGGCCTCGCAGATCATTCCGGACCTGCTGGCCGAGGCGGCGCGCAACCCGCAGATCGCGGAGACCCTCCAGCGGGCGCTGCGCGACTACCAGGTCCGGATCGGGGACATGGTCGTCGGCCAGGCGGTCGACCGGGGAGAGTTGCCGGCCGGCACCGACCCGTCGGCGGCGATCGATCTGATCATCGGCCCGATCTACTGGCGGCTCGCGATCTCCCGCTCGCCGCTGGACACCACCGAGCTGACGAACATGGCTAACGCGATCGTGGCCGCGTTGCGGATAACATGTGCTGGTTTGGTGGAGAGTCGGGCCCCCGGAATGCCGGCCCAGTGACCGAGCCCGCACCCGAACAGGCCGGCACGTGAAGCTTGCGCCCGTACGAGTCGCCGCATACCTCGACGGGCTAGTATCGCCAACCGAACCCCCGCCTGCACCGTCTAGACCCAGGAGGACCCCCCATGGCTGGGCAGAACCCAGACTTCATCCCACCGGCACGTCCGATCATCGGTGAAGCTGAGATCGAGGCGGCTGTGCGGGTGCTGCGCAGCGGAAAGGTGGTGCAGGGGCCCGAGGTGGCGGCGTTCGAGGAGGAGTTCGGCGAGCTCGTCGACGGTCGGCACTGCGTCGCCGTCAACTCCGGCACCTCGGCGCTCCAGCTGACCCTGATGGCGCTCGGGTTCGGCCCCGGCGACGAGGTCATCGTGCCCTCGTTCTCCTTCGCGGCCAGCGGCAACGCCGTCCGACTGGTGGGTGCTGAGCCGGTCTTCGTCGACATCGAGGCGGGCAGCTTCTGCCTCGACCCGGAGGCGGTCGCCGCGGCGATCACCCCGCGCACCGTCGCGATCATGCCGGTGCACCTCTACGGCCACCCCGCCGCGATGGACCGGATCATGGCGATCGCCGAGCAGCACGGCCTCGCCGTCGTCGAGGATGCCGCCCAGGCGCACGGGGCAAGCCTGCACGGCACCCCGGTCGGCGCCTTCGGCACCGCCGGCTGCTTCAGCTTCTACCCCACCAAGAACATGCACTCCCTGGAGGGCGGCATGATCAGCACCGGGGACGCCGGGCTCGCCCGCACCCTGCGGCTGCTGCGCAACCAGGGCATGGAGCAGCGCTACGCCAACGAGATCGTGGGCGCCAACATGCGGATGACCGACGTGGCGGCGGCCATCGGTCGCGTGCAGCTGACCCAGCTCGGCGAGTGGACCGAGCAGCGTCGCGCGAACGCGAAGTTCCTCGACTCCACCATCACCGGCCTGGTCACCCCGCCGGTGGCCGACGGCGCCCGGCACGTCTACCACCAGTACACGGTGCGCGCGCGGGGCGACCGGGACGCCACCCAGCAGCGCCTGACCGAGCTGGGTATCGGCAACGCCGTCTACTACCCGACGCCGATCCACCGGCTCAAGCCCTACCTCAACGAGGACGGCAAGCCCGGCCCGTGGGAGCTGCCGGAGACCGAGCGGGCCGCCGCCGAGGTGATCTCACTGCCGGTGCACCCGTCGCTGACCCAGGTCGAGCTCGACCGGATCGCCGAAGGCGCGAACCTCGCCGGGGGTGCCCGATGAAGGAGCGGAGCAAGCTGCGCGCCGGCCTGATCGGTCTCGGTGCGATGGGTCGCAACCACGCCCGAGTGCTCTCCAACCTGGACGGTGTCGAGCTGGTCGGTGTCGTCGACCCGGCCGGCGACGTCACCGGTACGCTCCGGGCCCCGGTGGTCCCCGAGCTCGGTGACCTGCTGGCGATGGGCGTCGACTACGCGGTGGTCGCCTGTCCGACCGCGCTGCACGAACGGGTCGGCCTGGAGCTGGCAGCCAACGGGGTGTGCGCGCTGATCGAGAAGCCGCTGGCCCAGTCGGTCGAGACGGCCACCCGGCTGGTCGAGGCGTTCGAGTCCGCAGGTCTGGTCGCCGGCGTCGGTCACATCGAGCGCTACAACCCGGCGCTGCAGAGCCTGCGTACCCGGCTGGAGGCCGGTGAGCTGGGCGAGGTCTTCCAGGTCGTCACCCGGCGCCAGGGCCCGTTCCCGCACCGGATCGCCGACGTCGGCGTGGTGATGGACCTGGCCACCCACGACATTGATCTGACCGCGTGGGTGACCGCTCAGGAGTACGCATCGGTCTCGGCGCGAACGGTCTCCCGTAGTGGCCGGCTGCACGAGGACATGGTCGCCGTTGTCGGCCAGCTCTCCGACGGCACGATGGTCAACCACCTGGTCAACTGGCTGAGCCCGCTCAAGGAGCGGTCCACAGTGATCACCGGTGACAAGGGCTGCTTCGTCGCCGACACGCTCACCGCCGACCTCACCTTCTACGCCAACGCCGCCATCGACACCGAGTGGGAGGCGCTGCGCGCCTTCCGTGGCGTGGCCGAGGGCGACATGGTCCGCTTCGCCATCCCGAAGCGGGAGCCGCTGCTCGTCGAGCACGAGCGGTTCCGGGACGCGGTCGAGGGCAAGGAGAGCGACATCGTCACCCTGCGGCAGGGTCTGCGTACCGTCCAGGTCGCGGCGGCGCTGCTGGAGTCGGCCGCCGACGGCAAGGTCGTGTCGGTCGTGCCCGGCGGCAGCGACGCGGAGCCTGCACTGCGATGAGCCCGGCGCCGGCTCGGCGGGTGGTCTCGGCGGTGCGGCGGCGGGTTCCCCGGCGATTGCGTATCGCGCTCCGCCGTGCCGCCGAAGGCACGCGGCCCTTCCAGACCCCTTCGGTACGCGAGCTCTGTGAGCTTCCCGCTGGTACGCCGCTGCTGGTGCACGCGGGCGGGGTCGCCGGTGACCGGGCGCTGGCCGGCGTGGTACGCGCCATGGCCCGGTTGCCCGAGTTCCACCTGGCGCTGGTCCGCGGCGAGGCCGAGCGGGCGGCCACCGAGGACCTGATCCGCCAGGCCGGCAAGGCCCGGCGGCGGATCCACGAGGTGCCGCGCCCGAGCACGATGACCGCGGCGTTCCTCGCGTCGGCGGACGTGGCCGTGTTCGGGTTCGAGCCGGACGCCGGTCTCGCGCTGCTCGACACCTACCTCGCCGCCGGGCTGCGCGTCGTCGCCGCGGACAGCCGGGCGGCCCGCGAGCACCTGGCCCGGCACCGGGCCGGCGACTTCTTCGCGCCCGGCTCGCTGCCCTCCTTCACGAAGGCGGTGGAGCGGGCCCGGCAGCGCGGCGACGAGCCGCCGGCACCGGACGAGCCGCCGGTCGCGCCGATCGAGGCTGGCACCCCGGGCCCCTGGCGGGCGCTCGGCGCCGGTCCGGTCCGGTTGGGACTGGGCACTGCCAACTACGCCGGGCAACTTTCCGCCCTGGCGGTGGCGATCACCGCCGCGCGGGCGGACGTCGGCATCGAACTGGTGATGGCCAAGCCGCCGGCCACCTATCGCTATCCGGCCGACCGCTACCTGAACTACCCGGGCGAGCACCGGCTCGACGTGCAGACGGAGCAGGCACGCCGGGTGCTCGGCTGGTACACGCACCTGATCGTGGACGCGTTCCGCCCGGTGCTCGGCCGGGGCAACGGCGACGACATCTCCGCAGACCTGCCCGCGCTGCGCCGGGCCCGGCTCAAGGTCGCGTTGCTGGCGCACGGCAGCGAGATCCGCCATCCGGGCGCGCACCTTAAGCGGCATGCCGAGTCCGCGTTCCGGGACGCGGACTCCGAACTGCGCGAGCGGCTCACCACGGTGGCCGAGCGAAACCGGCGCACCGCCGAGGAGAGCGGCCTGCCGATCTTCGTGACCACCCCCGACCTGCTGGACGACGTGCCGTTCGCGACCTGGGCGCCGCTGGTGGTGGACGTCGACGCGTGGGCCTGTGACCGCACGGTGCTCGAACGGCCCCGCCCGGTGGTGCTGCACGCGCCGTCGAGTCGCTGGACCAAGGGCACTGACCGGCTGCTGCCCCGCTTGCAGGAGCTGCATGACCAGGGACGGATCGAGCTACGGCTGGTGGAGGGACTGCCCTACAGCGAGATGCGCCGGCAGGTGCACGACGCCGACATCATCGTCGACCAACTCGTGATGGGCAGCTACTGCACGTTCTCCTGCGAGGGGATGGCCGCCGGCAAGGTGGTGGTGGCGTATCTCAGCGAGAGCGCGCACCGCGCGGCCGGCGTCCAGCCGCCGATCGCGAACTCCACGCCCACCACGCTCGTCAAGACGATCGAGTCGCTGCTCGACGACCGTGCCGGGGCGGCGGCCCTCGCTGCGGAGGGTCTCCGTTATGTCCGTGAACACCACGACGGCCGGCGCACCGCGCAGGTCTTCGACGCATTCCTCCGGTGATCGACGCCGGTCGTCACCGCGGCGACCGGCGACCGCTGATCCGCGCCCGTGCAGGACTTTGAACAAGGAGAAGGCACCCGATGCAAGCTGTCCCGGATACCGATGCCCGGCCGACCCGCGGGCGGGTGGTGATGCTTGTCGACAACGGGGTCCACGGTGACTCCCGCGTGCAGAAGGCCGCCCGGTCGGCCGCCGAGGCCGGCTGGGAGGTGATCCTCGTCGGCATCCTCAAGGGCAGCAACACCGAGGAGACCTGGCGGATCGGCGAGGCCGAGGTCCGGCTGATCCGGGTGGCGCGGCGGATTCCACATCCGATCACCCACCGCCGCGCGCTGCTGCGCCGCCCGCTGGCGTACAAGCCGGGACTTGTCGCGAAGCGGCACCTGAACGTGCTCAAGGCACGCCGCAACGACCTCAACTTCCGGCTGGCCGAGATCAAGGTCGCCCGTCGTGCGGGAGGGCCGCGCTGGGTGGAGCTGGCCGGCAAGGCCCGCCTGGCCGTGCCGTACTTCCTCAACAAGGCGAAGTTCCGGTGGGTCAAGCTTCGGACCCGCGAGTCGCAGCGCCTCCAGGAGCGCCAGCAGGACCCGAACGCCCTGCTGGACCGGGCAGCGCTGCGGCTCTGGCAGCGCCTGCACGGTGACCGGGCGTGGCGCCGCCTGGACCCGGAGCTGTGGGACTTCGAACTGGCCTTCGGGCCGGTTGTGGACAAGCTGCAGCCCGATCTGATCCACGCGCACGACTTCCGGATGCTCGGCGTGGGCGCGCGCGCGACGATGCGCGCCCGCGCCGCCGGGCGGGACGTCAAGCTGGTCTGGGACGCGCACGAGTTCGTGCCCGGCATCATCGGTCGGCCCACAAATCTCCGCTGGCTGCCGGCTCAGATTGCCTACGTCCGCGAGCACGCCCCGTACGCCGACAGCGTCATGACCGTCTCCTCGACCCTGGCCGATCTGCTTCGGGAGACGCACGACCTGCCCGAGCAGCCGGCGGTGGTGCTGAACGCTCCGCCCGCCGAGCTCACCCCGGAGCAGCGGGCGTCGCCGGTTCCCGACATCCGGGCGCTGTGCGGGATCGACGCGGGTACGCCATTGTTGGTCTACTGCGGTGGCATCAACCCATCCCGCGGCGTCGACATCATGATCCGAGGCCTGACCCGGATGCCCGACGCGCACGTCGCGCTCGTGTCGGTGCCCCTCAACGGCAAGCACCCGATCATGTACGAGCTGGAGGAACTCGCCGCCGAGTTGGGGGTGGCCGACCGGGTGCATCTGCTGCCGTACGTGCCGCACTGGCAGGTCTCCGCGTTCGTGGCCCCGGCCGACCTCGGCGTCATCCCGATCCACCACAAGCCCAACCACGAGTTGGCGCTGATCACCAAGTTCTTCGAGTACGCGCACGGCCGGATACCGATGGTTATCAGCGACGTCAAGGCCATGGCCGAAGCGACGCGGGCCATCGGCCAGGGCGAGGTCTTCCGGGCCGAGGATCTGGACGACTACCTGCGTGCCGTGCGGGAGGTGCTGGCCGACCCGCAGCGGTACCGGGCGGCGTACGACCGGCCGGGCGTGCTCGACCAGTGGACCTGGGAGGCGCAGGCGCGGGTGATGGACGAGGTCTACACCCGTCTGCTGCCGGACCGCCCGAAGGCCCCGGCGCAGCGCACGACCGCCCCGTCGACCGTGGCGCAGCGCTCCTCACTGCCCGTGAGTTGACCGAAAGGGGGGCTTGGCCAGTCGGCCAAGCCCCCCCCCCTTTCGGTACCTGCTGTTCCGCCTCGCCGGCGGCTCAGTCGTCGAGCAGCAGCCGGTCGAAGCCGGACTGGGTGACGCTCCAGTCCCAGGTCTTCAGCGCGTGTTCCGCCGCAGCCTGGCCGATCTCCCGCCACTGCTCCTCGGTGGCGGTGGCGGCGAATATCCGTTCCGCCGCCTCAGCCGGGCTCTCGGCCACCCAGTCGGCCGGAAAGAGGGTTCGGGCGCCGTGTGGCTTGCCGGCGAAGAACGGCCAGTCACGCACCACCGGCACCGCCCCGCTCGCGGCGCCCTCCACCAGGCCGCAGTGGAAACTCTCGCGCACCGAGGAACTCACGATGACGCCGACCTCCTGCAGTGCGGCCGGGACGTCGTCGGTCTGCCCGTAGCGCCGCACCGCCCCCAGCGGCTCCAACTCCGCCAGGTCCTGGGTGAGCAGCTTGCCGTAGTCCTTGGCGGGCTTGCTGGTCCGGTCGTTGAAGTTGCTGCCGATCAGCGTCAGCCGGTACCGCTCGTCCCGCTCGCGCAGCTTCCGCAGCACCTCGATCGTCCACCGCGGGTCCTTGGCCACCGAGCTGAACCCGACCATGCCGAGGTTGAACCGGGCGTCGGCCGGCTTCGACCGTGGGTAGCGCTGCAGGTCCATCGCATTGTCGATGACCCGGAGGCGGGGCCCATCGGTGAGCTGCGGCAGCACGGCGGTGGCGAGGTCGCGCAGATGGTCGGAGACGAAGACGACGTCGTCGACCCGGGAGAAGTCCACCAGGTGTGGCCAGAAGTTGAACGCCTCGAAGCTGTGCAGCCGGACGATGATCCGGGTGCTGCCCGGGTCGTGCAGGGTGAAGAGCACCGCGGCGGCTTGGCACCAGTCGACGAAGACGGTGTCCGCCCAGTCGAGGTGCGGCCGGAGCCACTCCTCGATCTTGGCGCCGTAGGACGAGTCACCGGCCAGCAGGTGTTCCATGACGGTGCTGCCGCTGAGCGCGAGCGGGCGGGTCACCTCATCCTCGTGGAGGTCCAGGAATCGGACCTCCACGTTCGGCATGGCCCGGTAGCGCTCCAGAATCTCCGACAGGAAGTTGTCGTTGATCAACGTCGTCACGAGCAGTCGCAGCGGGCGGTCGGTCGGCGCCGGGGCGGCCGGGGTGCGTCGCCCGCGCGGTTGGGACAGCTTTCGCGCTGCGGTGCTGGCCCGAAAGGGTGCCATGAAGGCTCCCGGGTCCGTGCTCATCGGCGAGGTGAGTCGATCGAAGTGCAGCACCCGGTTGGACGACAGGCTCCAGGCCATGGAGATGGCCGCCGCGGCCCGCTTGGTGTCGCGCGGCAGCAGGTCGTCCGCCAACGCGAGCTGGGCCCGGATCGCGTCGTGCAGGCCGCTCGGCTGGTGGCCGAGCGCCAGCTCCGCCTTCGCTGCCTTGGTCAGCACGTCCGCGCGGGTGGCGAGGCTGCTGATCCGCTGTACGGCTGCCGACGCGGCCCGGCCGCCGGCGGCTGGGCGACCGGCCCGGACCGCGCTGTCGTGCAGGCGGACGGCGAGCTTGCTGCGGAGCCGGTCCGGGATGCGGGGCGCCGCCACGGCCCGGGTCCAGAGCCAGGCCCCTGCCGGGTTGCTCATCACCCGCCTACCGGTGGCCTTGTTGAGGGCGGTCCGGATGGTCTGCTCCGCGGCGCTGCGGGCCCCGCGCGCACCGATGCCGGCAGCGGCGGAGACACGGCGCTCCAGCCGCTTCCCGACCGGCTCGCTGCGGTTGGCGGCGAGGGCCTTCTGCGCGGGCACGAGCCCGTGGTACGCGCCGGCCCGGGTGTTGCGCTGCGCCATCTGCCAGACCGTGTGCACCGCGCGGGCGTCGAGAGCGACCAGCAGGTCGGCTCGGCGGTATTGCTGCCGCAGCCAGGTGCTGCGTCGAGCGTGCAGCCAGATCTTCCGGTTGGCCGCTGCCCGCCCGAGAGCCTTGCGGAACCGGACGTCCCACTTCTCGGCCGGTACGACGAACGTGCGAACCTCTGCCAGCGTCGGGTCGATCCCCAACTCCTCGCCGTCGAAGAAGCAGGCCACCGTGACGGTGGCACCCTTGCTCCGGAAGCGCTCCAGCGCCTCGACGAGGACGGCCGGCTGCATCGGCGCGGCGGTGGCCACGATGAGCACGGCGGTCACGGTTGGACATCTCCGGTCGAAGCGGTCGCGGCCGGGGTGGGAACGCGAACGCCGGCCGGCGTCGGCCGGACGAGTTCGGTGAGGTGTCGCACGGCCGGAGCGAGCACGGCGGGCCGGGCGAACCGGCGAGCGAGCTGGCGTGCCGCGGCCCGATCCTCGTCAGTGGCCTTCAGGGCCATTCGCGCCGCCTCCGAGAACAGGTCCGCCAGCCGGTGCGGGTCCAGACCCACCGCGCCCGTCCAGAGTGGATGTCCGGCCAGGATGTTCGTCGCGTCGTGGTCGACGTCGTGGGCGGAGAGCACCGGCAGCCCGGTGGCCATGAACTCGTACACCTTGCCGGAGGTGACGAAGCGCCCACCGACCAGCATCAGCACCAGGGCGTCCCAGGAGCCGTACGTCGCTGCCAGGTCCGACTTCGGTACCGGGCCGCCGAAGCTGACATTGTCGACGGCAGCCTCTTTGAGCAGGTCCATGTGCCGGTTGGCCTCGCGTATCGGGCCGGCGCCGATGTGGCCGCGCACCTCGAATCGGGAGCGGGCCAGGACCGGATCGTTGCGCCGGGCGATCCGCCACCCGTCGAGCACCGACTCCAAAAAGGCCGGGGTGAAGTTGACCGAGCCGAGGTAGCCGAAGGTCAGCCCCGCGTTCGGATCCGGTGACCGGCCGCTGACATCGGGGAGGCTGTCCTCGTCGTAGCCGTTGCGCACGACGTGCACCCGGTCGGCCAGGTGCGGGTAACGCTCACGGTAGAAGCCGGCGATGGGGTCGTTCACGCACCAGACCGCGAGGGCGTGCTCGAGGACCTTGGACTCCCAACGCCCGGAGACCGAGTCGCGGGTGAAGGCCTCGCCGCCACCGATCACGTCCAGCGACCAGCCGTCGCGGAAGTCGACCGCGTAGGGAACCCGGTACTCCTCCCACAGCTTCCAGGTCGCCGCGAGGTTCACGTACGGGGCGCAGGAGGAGATGAGCAGGTCCGCGGGGTGCTGGCGGTGCTGCTGGACCACCGCCTTCTCCAACTCGTAGCGCCAGCCGCCGAAGTCCCGCTCAGGGAAGATCTTCTGCTCGCGCTTGCGGAGCCGGCTGATCCACCCCACCGGGTCGATCGACCGTTCTTCGGAGAAGGCGCGGATGTCGGTCTCCAGGTCCTCCCGCATCAGCGGCAGCTCGATCACCTTGACCCGGGGATCGACCTTCTCGGAAAGGGTGTGGTCCAGGCCGTACTCGCGTTCCCAGGCTTCCTGGCAGATGGTGATGACGGTGATGTCCCAACCCATGGCGACGAACTGGTTCGCCGTCTCGCGCAGTCGGTATGCGCTGCTCTTCGCCGCGGGCGGGAACCCGATCGCCAGGTAGATGGCGTGCGGTCGCTGCCCGCCGCCGGACCGGGGAAGGGGTGCAACTCGATTGCTCATCGCTGGTACCCGATCGTGAGGAGGAGATGCGCCATCATGCCAGGTGACGCCGCAGCGTCTCGGCGACCCGGTGGGCGGCCCGGCCGTCGCCGTACGGGGTTCCCCGCCGGGCTTGCGGGGCCGGGCGGGTCGCGGTGGTCGCCCACTGCGCACCCAGTTCGCGCGGGTCGGGGACCAGCGCGTTCCAGCCGCCTTCGAGGGTCTCCACCCACTCCGTCTCGGTGCGCAGCGTCGTGCAGGGGCGGTCCAGCAGGTAGGCCTCCTTCTGCAGACCGCCCGAGTCGGTGACCACCCCGACGGAGCCGAGCACCGCGGCGACCATGGCGCCGTACGGCAGTGGCCGGCCGGCGTGCAGTGCGCCTCGGGAGAGCTTCAGGCCGTGCTCCTCGGCGCGTGCCACCAGCCGCGGGTGGGCGAGCAGCGCCACCGGCACCGGCAGGTCGGCCAGCGCGTCGAGCAGTGCGGCGAGCCGCTGCGGGTCGTCGGTGTTCTCGGCGCGGTGCAGGGTGGCCAGCAGGTACGGCTGCTGCGGGTCGATCCCGTCGGGCAGCGGCGGCCGGGGCTGGCTCGCGCGCGTCACGTCGTCCCGGACCCGCAGGCAGACGTCCACCATCACGTCCCCGACCAGGGCCGATCGGGGAGCCAGACCCTCCGACGCCAGGTGCCGCATCGCCTCCTCGGTGGGGGCGAGCAGCAGGTCCGCGGCGTGGTCGGTCAGTACCCGGTTGTGTTCCTCGGGCATCCGGCGGTTGAACGAGCGCAGTCCGGCCTCGAGGTGGGCGACCGGTAGGTGCTGCTTGACCGCCGACAGGGTGCCGGCCAGGGTCGAGTTGGTGTCGCCGTAGACCAGGACCCAGTCCGGCCGCTCGGCGGCGAGCACCGGGTCGAGCGCGGCCAGCGTCCGGCCCGTCTGCACGCCGTGGCTGCCGGAGCCGATGCCCAGGTGCACGTCCGGGTCGGGGATGCCGAGGCCGGAGAAGAACACGTCGGACAGATCCGCGTTGTAGTGCTGGCCGGTGTGCACGATCACGTGCTCACAGCCCTCCGCCGCGAACGCCGCGGCGATCGGTGCCAGCTTCACCAACTGCGGACGGGCGCCGACGATGCTGACGACCTTCACTACCTGACTCCTCGAGGGTCTGCGACGGTAACGACGAACGGAGGGTGCCACCCGAGACGCGGGTTGGCGCCGTTCAAGCGGCTCCCCGCCGGGGCTGACGGCCGAATCATTCTTCCTGATCCGCCGGTCAGTCGGCCGTGGCCGGCGGCTCCAGCAGCAGCCGGTCGAAGTCCTTCTGCGTGACCGACCAGTCCCAGGTGCTCAGCACGTGCGCCGAGGCCGCCCGGCCCGCCTCGCGCCAGACCTCCTCGGACGCGGTGAGGGCCAGGATCCGCTCGGCCGCCTCTTCCGGCGTACCGACCACCCAGTCGCTGGGGAAGAGGGTCCGGGCGCTGTGCCGGCGGCCGGCGAAGAACGGCCAGTCGCGTACCACCGGCACAGCGCCGCTGGCCGCGCCCTCGACGAGCGCGCAGTGGAAGCTCTCCCGCAGCGAGGTGCTGAGGATGACCCCGACGTCGGTGAGCGCGCCGGGGACGTCGTCGGTGCGGCCGGTCCGCACGACGGCGCCGGACGACTCCAGCTCGGCCAGTTCGGCGTCGAGTTCCCGGACGTACGCCTTGATCGCCGGGCTGAGCTCCGGGTTGAGGGCGTCGCCGATCAGCTTGAGGCGGTACCGCTCGTCCCGTCGGCGCAGCTCCCGTAGCACCGCCAGGGCCCAGCGCGGGTCCTTGGCCAGCGAACTCAAACCGACCAGCCCGAGAGTGAACCGGCTGTCGGCAGAGACCTTGGGCGTCACGTACCGGTGCAGCTCCATCGCGTTGTTGATCATGTGGGTCCGGGGCCCCTGCGGGGCGCCCAGCCGCGGCACCGCGGCCAGCGCCAGGTCGCGGAGGTGCTCGGAGACGAAGACCAGGTCGTCCACCCGGGACCAGTCGGTCAGGTGCGGCCACCAGCTGAACGCCTCGAAGCTGTGCAGGCGGACCACCACCCGGGTCGTGCCCGGGTCGATCATCGTCAGCGTCGCGGCCCCGAGGTTGCACCAGTCCACAAAGACCGTGTCCGCCCACTCGAGGTGGGGACCCCAGGCTTCCTGGACCTCCTCGGCCCGCTTGGAGCTGCCGGCGAGCAGGTGCTGCACCACGTTCGTGCGCCCATCGCTGAGCACCGGGAGGATCGACTCCTCCCGCAGGTTCAGCCGGCGGACCTCAACCCCGGGCATCGCCTCGTAGCGGTCGAGGATCGGCCCGAGAAAGTTGTCGTTCAACCCGGTGAAGAAGAGCATCCGGTGCGGCCGGCCGGCCGGCGGAAAAGCCGCCGGGCTCTGCCGGCCGCGCGGAGTCGCCATCGCTCGGCCGGCCTCGCTGTTGTGCAGCGGGGCGAGGAACTTCGCCGGGTCCTCGGCCAGTGGAGAGCTGGTGCCGTCGAACTGCACGATCCGGTGGAACATCAGGTTGAAGGCGCGCAGCACGTGCGGCGCGGCCTTGCCCGGGTTCCGCGTCTTGAGGAAGCCGTCCGCGAGCTTGAGCTCGCCCCGCACCACGGTCATCAGGTCTTCGGGCACCTTGCCCTGGCTCAGCTCCGCGTCGACGATCGGGCCGAGGAACTGCCTCCTGGTCGTCGGGCTCTTCACTCGACCCTTGGCCGCCAATGCCAGCCGCTTCGCGCTGGCGGCGTGCCCGGACTTGAGCATGGTGCCGGTGACTCGCCCGGCGATCTTGCCCCGGTGCCGTTCCGGCAGACCGGGCGCCGTGACGGCCCCCTGCCAGAACCAGCGCACCGGGCCGAGCTTCATGGCCCTCTTGCCGGTGCTCATCTCGAACACCCGCATCGCCAGGTCGACTGTCTGGCTGCGGGTGGCGCTCGCCAGCACGGCCGGGGCGGGGCCGGCGGTGCTGAGCCGGGCACGGCGGTAACGTGCCGGGTCGGCGGACCGCTTTTCCACGGCCCGCAGCGCCGGGGCGATGCCGTAGACGGCGTCGGTCCGTCGGTGCCGCTGGGCGAGCTGCCAGACGGTGTGCAGGGCTCGCGGGTCCAGGGCAACCAGGACGTCGGCCCGCTTGGCGTGTCGGCGGACCCACGGGTCGCGCTGGGCGCGCAGCCACGGGCGCCGGGCCGGGTTCGCCCGTTTGGCCATCCGGGCGAACCGCGGACCCAGCTCCGCCGAGGTGGGCAGCTGGTGCACCTCGGCCAGCTCGGTGGCTGCCGGGATGTTCTCCACCGGGTCAAAGGTCGTGGCCACCCGCACGGTGACGCCCTTGGCGCGGAACTGCTCGAGCGCGTCGGTCAGGACCGCCACCCGTCCGGGGACGGTGCCCATAACCATCAGGACCTCGATCATGACCTACCTTCTCGGGCCAGGACGCGTGCGCCGGCGGGGGAGGATTGCGGGACGGTCGGTCCGCCGGCGCCCAGCACCAGCTGGGTGACCTCACGGACGGCGGGGATGAGCTGCTCCTCGCGGGCGTACTGCCGCGCCTCGGCGCGGGCCTTCTCCCGCTCCGCCACGTCGGCGGTACGGGCCATTGCGGCGGCCCGCCGGAAGGCGCTCGCCAACTCGGCCGGGTCCAGCCCGACCGCGCCGGTCCAGAGCGGGTACGTGGACAGCACAGTGGAGGCGTCGTGGTCGGCCTCGTGGGCGGAGACCACCGGTAGGCCGGTCGCCATGTATTCGTACACCTTGCCGGAGGTCATGTAGCGGCCGCCGGTCACCATGAGCACCACCGCGTCCCAGCGTGAGTAGAGGTCGACCACCTCGGCCTTGGGCACCGAGCCGCCGACCAGCACGCCGTCGACGGCGGCGGCCCTGAGCAGTTCGGCGTGCGCGTTGTCACCGCGCGCCCACGCGGAGCCGATGTGGCCCCGCACCTCGAAGCGGGCGTCGGCCAGCGCGGGATCCTCCGCGCGCGCCGTCCGCCAGCCCTGAAGGACGGCGTCCAGCAGCGGCACGGGCAGGGTCAGCGCGCCGAGGTAGCCGAAGGTCAGCGGCCGGTCCGGCGGGGCGGGACGCACCTGGGCCGGGATGCTGGCCGCGTCGTAGCCGTTGCGCACGATCCGCATCTTGTGCGCCAGCTCGGGGTAGCGCTCCCGATACCAGCGGGAGATCGGCTCGTTCACGTTCCAGATGGCCACGGCGTCGGTGAGCAGCTTGAGCTCCCACTGCCCGGAGGTCGACTCCCGGGCGAACGCCTCACCGTTGTTGATCACGTCGACGGACCAACCGTCGCGGAAGTCCACCACGTACGGAACCCTGCGGGTCTCCCACAGCTTCCAGGTCGCGGCCAGGTTGACGTACGGGGCGCAGGTGGTCACCAGCAGGTCGACGTGCCGCTCCCGGTGGATCTGGAGCAGGGCCTTCTCCAGCGTGGGACGCCATCCGCCGAAGACTGCCTCGGGGAAGACCTTGAGGTCCTGCTTGCGCAGTTCGGCAAGGTAGTCCTTGTGAGCCAGGGCACGCTGCTCGGTGAACGAGCGGATGTCGGTCTCCAGGTCGTCCCGGAACAGCGGCAGCTTCACCACCCGGACGCTGGGGTCCACCCCCTGGGAGAGGGTGTGGTCGAGGCCGTGCTCCCGCTCCCACGCCTCGTCCGCGATGGTGACAGCGGTCACGTCCCAACCCGCGGCGGCGAACTGGTTCGCCGTCTCCCGCATCCGGTAGGCGCAGCTCTTGGCCGCCGGCGGGAAACCGATCGCGAGGTAGACCAGGTGCGGTCGGGTTCCGGACCGTCGCGGCCGGGGGAGTTTCAACGAGTCCCAGAGAGTTCGCCCGTTGTTCATCGATTCCGATCCTGGGGAGTGGGAGAGGGCCGCGTCGGGGCCAGGGTGGAAATGGTCAGGTGGCCCGGCCGGCCGGCGACGAGGTCGGACGACCGTCGGACAGAGCGCGGAAACCACAATAACGCCGTCCCATGCGTGAGGCCGCCGACGCCCTCGCGCCGCCTACGGCGAACTGCGCCAGACGATCAGCAGATAGCCGCCGAAGTAAGCGGACATGAGGGCCAGCAGAGTCAGTATGGCGATCGCTCGTGCCCGTGCGGCCTTCGCGAACGCGACCGCCACCGGGATCAGCAGCGGGAATGCCGGCAACAGGAAACGTGCCTTGGAATGGTAGTAGCCCGCGGCACCGAGCGTGGTGACCAGCAGCAGGCCGCTGTAGAGCAGCAATTGCCACGGCTGCCGGTCGAGCAGGCTCAGCACGAAGAGCGTGATCGCCAGCACCGCGACCAGCGTGACGGTGTACAACTCCAGGGGCGATGCCCCCATGAGCACCATCCGGCCCCTCTCCAGGGTGTCGACCCCGAAGTCGAAGGTGGTCCCCCAGCCGGCGTCCTGGATGTGGAACCAGCCGTCGGGCCGGCCGGTCTGCACACCGACCCAGGCCAGGTAGCCAACCCAGCCAGCGGGCGCGAGCACCATGGCGACCCAGGGACGCCAGCCGTCCCGCCGGCGGAAGGCGGCGATGAGCGCGGCGAGCCCGACCACCGCGATCAGTGACGATGCCGTCGGCCGGGTCAACCCCGCGAAGAGGCAGAGCACGCCCGCGGTGAGCCAGCGCTCGCGCAGCAGGGCGTACAGGGTCCAGGCGGCCAGCGCGGTGAACAGGCCCTCGCTGTACGACATCGTCTGCACAATGCTGTGCGGCAGCAGTCCCCAGAGCACCGCGAGCATGATCCCGACCCGCCGACCGTGCAGCAGGTTGCCGATGGCAAACAGCCCCCAGGCGGCGGCGAGCGCCGCGATCCAGGCCAGCGCGAGTGCGGTCTTGCGGAAATCGAGCGGGGTGAGCGGCTCCAGAGCGGCGGTCAGGCCGGGATAGAGCGGAAAGAAGGCCATGTTGCTCTGCAGCCGCTGATAGCCGTCATAACCGTGCTGCGCGATCGCGAGGTACCAGTTGCCGTCGGCTCTGGTGAGCAGGCCCTCGGTGCTGCGGCTGGGGGAGGCCCAGAGGTAGAGGGTCAGCCCGCCGAGAACGCGTACCGCGGCGTAGGCACCGAGCGCGGGCAGCGCGTATCGGGCGCTGGCGAGCAGCCGGCGGGCCCGGCTGTCGGGGGCCGACGGGATCTCGTCAGGGCTCGAGTCCGTCGTCGGCGGCCGGCGCTCGCCGGTCGTCACCACGTCCATGTCTGGTCCTGTCTGCGCCGATCCGGGTCGATCGGGTGGGTTGTCCGGGGAACTGGAGATGACCGGACCCGGGCAGGGCCTCGCCTGGCGCGGCGGTCACCGGTGGTCGATCCAGAGTGCAGGTTAGCAACCGACGCGGCTCGGCGCGGACACCGAGCGCCGCGCGGGCCGGTACCACGCCTGACGTGTCGTAGACTCGCTCGGGTCCCGCGGGCGCGGTGCTGGCTGACACGGAAACGGGCAGGAATGGGATCTGACGGCGCGACCGCAGCGGTGGCCACCCGGGGACGGGTAGTCATGCTGGTGGACAACGGGGTCATCGGCGACTCGCGGGTACAGAAGGCGGCTCGGTCCGCGGCCGACGCCGGCTGGGACGTCGTCCTGCTCGGCCGGGCGCCGGCCGGGGGGCAGTCGCAGAGCTGGCGCCTCGGTGCCGCCGAGGTTCGGCTGATCCCGATGCCGGAGCCGCTGGCCAAGCGCCGACACGAATTCCGACGTGCACTGCTGCGTGCGCCGCTTGCCTACCCGCCGAGCGGGATCGGCGCCCATCGTGCCCAGGCCGTGAAGGCCTGGCGTGCCGACCTGCAGGTCCGCCGCGCGGCTCTGACGCTGGCGGCCCGCGACGGCGGTCGCGTCCCGTCGCTGGCCTGGCCGACGCTGCGGTTCGAGGAGAAGTTCTCCGGCCTGGTCCGTCGCTGGGTGTCGCTGCGCAACCGGGAGCTGACCCGGGCCCGTCGTGGCCGTAAGCTGACCAGCCCCTGGGACCGGGCGTACACGCTCTTCTGGCAGCGGCTGCGCGGCGGCGGCGCGTGGCGCCGCCTGGAGCCGGGCCTGTGGGACTACGAACTGGCCTACGGTCCGGTGGTCGACGAGCTGGCACCGGACCTCATCCACGCCAACGACTTCCGGATGATCGGCGTCGGGGCCCGCGCCAAGATCCGGGCCGCCGCCAAGGGGCGCCGGATCGCACTGCTGTGGGACGCCCACGAATACCTGCCCGGCGTGCAGCCGTGGCGCGACAACGCCCGGTGGCTGCCGGGGAACGTCGCCCACGAGCGGGAGTTCGTGCCGTACGCGGACGCCACCATGACCGTCTCCGGCGGCCTGGCCGACCTGTTGCAGCGCGAGCACGGGCTGGCGGAGCGTCCCGCCGTGGTGCTCAACGCGCCGACGCTGGAGACCCAGCCGGCGGGCTCGGCCGAGCCGGTACCGGACATCCGGGCGCTCTGCGGGATCGGCCCGGGCACGCCGCTGCTGGTCTACAGCGGGGTGGCCGCGGCCAAGCGCGGGCTCGGGGTGATGGTCGAGGCACTGCCGCGGCTGCCCGAGGCGCACGTCGCCTTCGTGGTCAACAAGCCCCAGTCGGCGTACGTCAAGGGCCTCCTGCGCCGCGCCGAGGAACTCGGGGTGGCGCAGCGGGTGCACGTGCTGCCGTACGTGCCGCATCACCAGGTGGTGCCGTTCCTGTCGGGCGCGCAGGTCGGGGTGATCCCGATCCAGCACTGGCCGAACCACGAGATCGCCCTGATCACCAAGTTCTTCGAGTATTCACACGCTCGGCTGCCGCTGGTCGTCTCCGATGTGCGGACGATGGCGGAGACTGTCCGCGAGACCGGGCAGGGCGAGGTGTTCGAGGCCGAGAACGTGGCCGACTTCGTCCGGGCGGTCACCGCGGTGCTCGCCGATCCGGCGAGCTACCGTGCCGCGTACGACCGGCCCGGGTTGCTGGCCGGCTGGACCTGGGAGGCGCAGGCAGAGGTGCTGGACAACGTCTACTCCCGGCTGTTGCTCACCGCGCCCGCGCGCCCGACGTCCGCCCGCGACACCGGTGCCGAGCAGACAGTGGTGGAGGTCGGGGCGTGAGCCAACCCGACGTGACGGTGGTGATCGCCGTCTACAACACCATGCCGTACCTGACGACCTGCCTGGATTCGCTGGTCGGGCAGACCATCGGGCTGGACCGGCTCGAAGTCGTCGCGGTCGACGACGGCTCCACCGACCGCAGCGGCGCCGAGTTGGACCGCTACGCGAAGCGGTACCCGGAGACGGTCCGGGTGCTGCGCCAGGCCAACTCCGGCGGCCCGGCGGTGCCGAGCAACCGCGCCCTGGACCACGCCCGCGGGCGGTACGTCTTCTTCCTCGGCTCCGACGATCACCTCGGCCCGGAGGCCCTGGAACGTCTGGTGGACGCCGCCGACCGGTGGGGCTCCGACGTGGTGCTCGGGCGGATGGTCGGCACCAACAAGCGCTACGTGCACCAGGCCGTCTACGCCGAGACCCGGGAGCAGATCGATCTCGTCGACAGTGCACTGCCCTGGTCGCTGTCGAACACCAAGCTGTTCCGGCGGGATCTGATCGAACGGCACGGGCTGCGCTTTCGCACCGACATGCCGATGGGCAGCGACCAGCCGTTCACACTGGAGGCCTGCGTCCGCGCGAACAAGGTCTCCGTCCTCGGCGACTACGAGTACTACTACGCGGTCAAGCGGCACAACGCGCAGAACATCACCTACGCCAGCCGCTTCGAGGAGCGGCTGCGCTGCGCCGAGGAGCTGGTCGGCTTCGTCGCCGGCCTGCTCGAGCCCGGGCCGCGGCGCGACGCGGTGCTGCTGCGTCACTTCAGCTGGGAGGTGGCGAAGCTCCTCCAGACGGAACTGCTCGACCTCGGCGCCGACCTCCAGGAGCGCGTCCACGACCGGATCCGCAAGTTGGTCGAGGGGTACCTCACCGACGACATCCTGGCCCGGTTGGCCCCCGACCTGCGGCTGCGGCTGGTCGTCGCCCGCGACGCCACGCTGGACCGGTTGCGTGAGCTGATCCGGCAGCAGGCCGAGAAGACGCCACCCGACATCAGCACCGAGGATGGCCGCTGGTACGCCCACTATGTCGGCTTCCGTGACCCGTCGTTCGGCTACCCGGACGAGTGGTACGACATGACCGACGCCTCTGCGAAGGTGCTGGCCACGCTCACCGCGACCCGACTGGCCTGGGGACGGGACGCCGCAGGCGCCCGATCCCTGGTGGTCACCGCGCAGAGCCGCTGGGCGGAGCTGGCCGACCTGCCCGCCGAGGCACTGCGGATCAGTGCCGGGGAGGTGGCCGGCGTGACATCCGTCACCGCCGGTGCGCCCGGTACCGTCGTACGGACGGCCTTCGCGGTGGACCGGCTGCTCGCGGCCGTGCCGCTCAACGGCGGACGGGAGACGGTACGCGCCGAGGTGAGCACCCCGGCGGGGGTCGGCTCCGCGCCGTTGCGGACCGACCGCCGGGTCGCCGCGCCCCGCCTGCTCACCCGCCGCGGCGTCCGGTTGCACCTCGTCACGCCGACCACGAACCACAAGGGCCAGGTGATCGTCGCGATCACGCCGGTGACCACCGGTCGGTTCCTTGCCCGTCTGCGCCGAATCTGGCCCTCTGGAGGAAAGTAGTTTCATGAACATCTGCGTCGTCGCGCTCGGAAAGATCGGCCTTCCGCTCGCCGTGCAGTTCGCCTCGAAGGGGCACCGGGTGATCGGTGCCGACGTTTCCGAGCGGGTCGTCCAGCTCGTCAACGATGGTGCCGTGCCGTTCCCCGGCGAGGCCGACCTGGACGTGAAGCTGAAGGAGGCGGTGGCCGCCGGGCTGCTGTCGGCCACCACCGACACCGCCGCCGCGGTCGCCGACTCCGAGGCAGTCGTCGTGGTGGTGCCGCTCTTCGTGGATGCCGATGGCGTACCGGACTTCGGTTGGATGGACGACGCCACCCGGGCCATCGCCCGCGGCCTCAAGCCGGGCACCCTGGTGAGCTACGAGACCACCCTGCCGGTCGGCACCACCCGCAGCCGTTGGGCGTCGATGCTTCAGGAAGGCTCCGGTCTCACCGTCGGCACGGACTTCCACCTGGTCTTCAGCCCGGAGCGGGTGCTCACCGGGCGGGTCTTCGCCGACCTGCGCCGCTACCCGAAGCTGGTCGGTGGCGTCGACGAGGCGTCCGCCGCGCACGGCGTGCGCTTCTACGAGGCGGTCCTCGACTTCGACGAGCGCCCCGACCTGGAGCGTCCGAACGGGGTGTGGGACCTGGGCTCGGCCGAGGCGTCCGAGCTGGCCAAGCTGGCCGAGACGACCTACCGGGACGTCAACATCGGCCTGGCGAACCAGTTCGCCCGCTTCGCCGACACCGTGGGCGTCGACGTCACCAAGGTCATCGAGGCGTGCAACACCCAGCCGTACAGCCACATCCACTCGCCGGGCATCGCTGTCGGTGGGCACTGCATCCCGATCTACCCGCGGATGTACCTCTGGAACGACCCGGCCGCCACCGTCGTCCGCTCGGCCCGGGAGGCCAACGCGGCCATGCCGGAGTACGCGGTGGACCTGCTCGCCGCCGCGTACGGGGACCTGACCGACGTGGGCGTGCTGGTGCTGGGGGCCGCCTACCGGGGTGGGGTCAAGGAGACCGCCTTCTCCGGCGTCTTCCCGACCGTCGAGGCGCTGCGCCAGCGGGGCGCCAAGCCGTACGTCTCGGACCCGATGTACACCAACGAGGAGTTGGTGGCGCACGGCCTGCCGGCCTACGACGGTGAGCCGCTCGGTGCCGCGGTCATCCAGGCAGACCACGCGGAGTACCGCAGCCTCGCCCCGGCCGACCTGCCGGGCGTGACCGTTCTGGTGGACGGTCGGCGGGTCACCGATCCGGCCCGCTGGGCCGGCGTCCGCCGGGTGGTCATCGGCGGCTGATCCCCACCCGTCCGCTCCGGGCCCCGACCGTTCCGCGGCCGGGGCCCGTTGTGCGTCCGCACCTGACTCGCCGTGCTGAAGTCCGTGCTCAGCGGTGCGGTGCGCCACCCCCGCGCGCACCGCTGTGAGTCGCCTCTCCCGCCCGTTCACCAACGAGACGCCCCGGCGATACTTGTATCACTTGCCCCGTTTAGGGTCGCGGCGGCCGGTATCGAACGCGCCAACACAGGCGAGCAGACAGGGAGTGTGTCGTTGTTCAGCAGAATACGGAGCCAACAGGGTGTCGCCATCGCCGGCGTGACCCTGCTGGGCTACGGGATCATGGTTCTGGCCGGCGCCCTGGGCTGGGTGATTCCGTTCGTGGTCGCCGCGTTGGTCGCGACAGCGGGTGAGTTCGCCCTCGCCAACCGGTTCGCCGCCACAGCCGTGCTGCTGGAGAAGGCAGGTATCGAGCCGGTCGGGCGGTGGCTCGTCCGCGACTTCTCGGTGGTCCTGCTGGTCGTCAGCACCGTCCGCCCCGGGGTGGCCGCCACGATCGGGATCATGCTGCTACCGGCCGCGCTCTGGGCCGTGGCCGTCGGCACCATCGTGGTGAACCGGGTCGTCGACGGCCGGGCCGCGACGCCGGCGTTCACCCGCAACATCGATTTCGGCGCGGTACGCCGGGTGCCGATCCCGCCGGCCTGGGCCGAACGCATCGTGGGCCTGCGGATGCCGGTGCTCAACTTCCTGCTGCTGCCGGCGGCCGTGGCGGCCGCGCTGGTCGACCGGATCACGCCCGTGCTGGTGACCGGTCTGGTCACCCTGGCCATCGGGCTCGTCGCCGCGGCCGTGCTGGCGTCCACCCTGTTGCGTGGGCGCGGCCGTGCCCCCGGGGTGCTGCCTGCCGTGCACGACTGGCTGGCCCGGGAGCGTCCGGAGGTGGTGCTCTACTTCGCCGGCCCCGCCAAGGACGTCTACCAGGCCAACATGTGGCTCGCCCCGGTGGAGGCGGTGGGCCGCCGCGCGGTCGTGCTGCTGCGCGCCGAGGACGCGTTCGAGGCGCTGGCCGACACTCGGCTGCCGGTGATCTGCGTGCCCGCCGGGGTCGACTTCATGAACCTCGACTTCAGCCCCGTCCGGGTGGCGCTCTACGCGGCGAACGTGGGCGCCAACATCCACATGATCCGTGAGCCCGGGGTCCGGCACGTGTTCGTCGGGCACGGCGACAGCGACAAGCAGGCCAGCGTCAATCCCTACAGCAAGGTGTACGACGAGGTGTGGGTGGCCGGTCGAGCCGGACGGGAGCGGTACGCGCAGGCCGGTGTGGGCGTGCTCGACCAGAACATCGTCGAGGTGGGCCGGCCGCAGTTGGCCGGGGTGCCGACCTTCGGCTCCGGCGCGACCGACCGTCGGTTCACCGTGCTGTACGCCCCCACCTGGGAGGGGTGGCTGGACGACGATCCGTACCACACGTCGCTGGTGGCGATGGGGGAGCGGATCGTGTCGGGCGTGCTCGCCGCGAACGTGCGCCTGATCTACAAGCCGCACCCGCTGACCGGCACCCGCTGGAACAAGGCCCGGGCGGCCAACGACCGGATCATCGACCTGATCCGGGCCGCCGGCGGCGAGGTGGACGTGAACTCGCTGGACGGCGACGCCCACCTGGTCGTCACCGGCCGGGTGCCAGCCCTGTTCGACTGCTTCACCGTCACCGACCTGCTGATCAGCGACGTGTCCAGTGTGGTCTCCGACTTCGTGCAGAGCCAACGGCCGTACGTGGTGGCCAACCCGGCGGGCCTGCCGGAGGACGAGTTCCGTAGCTCGTACCCCACGTCCCGGGCGGCGTACCTGCTCTCCGCCGACTGCGGTGAGCTGGGGAAGATCCTCGACCTCGCCCGAGCTGGCGACGACCCGATGACCGAGGCTCGGCGTGAGCTGAAGGAGTACCTGCTCGGCCCGGACGAGCCGAACCCGATGGATCGTTTCCGCGCGGAGATCGAGCGTCTCTGCGCCTGAACTGCGCCCGGTCGCCGGTGAGCGGCGCTCCGCTCACCGGCAACCGGTGCCGGTCAACCCCGACGCGGCGGGTTCGTCACGTCCCGGGAGACGACCTCGCCCTTCTCGTCGACCCAGCCCTTCGGTCGGGCCGGGTTGCCGGCCACCAGCTGGTACGGTGCCACGTCCCGGGTGACGACCGAGCCAGCGGCGATCATCGCGTACTCGCCGACCTCGATGCCGCAGACCAGGGTCGCGTTCGCGCCGATGGAGGCGCCCCGCCGGACCAGGGTCGGCGTGATCGTCCAGTCCGGATTCTGCGCCCGCGGCCGGAAGTCGTTGGTGAAGACCGCACACGGGCCGACGAAGACCTCGTCCTCCAGCGTGACACCCTGGTAGACGGAGACGTTGTTCTGGATCTTCACGCGGTCGCCGACCGTCACGGTGGCGTCGACGTACACGTTGCGCCCGATCACGCAGCCCGCACCCACCTGGGCCGACGATCGGATGTGGGCCAGGTGCCAGACCTTCGTGCCGTCGCCGACCTGGGCGCCGTCCTCGACGTCGGCGGTGGGGTGGACGAAGACCGAGGGGGCCGGTGAGGTGCTGTCAGTCATCCTTCAACTCGCATGGGTCGCAGGGCGCCGGGCGCCGTCGGTGACCCGCGCCGCCTCGGGCCGGAGACCGGGCACCGGGCGCGCGGATCGGGGCTGCCACGCTGCCCCGGGCACGGAACGTGTCGTCGGGGCGCGGGACTCGGCGTAGCATATCGACCGCTCAGCCGAGCAGCGCCGCCACCGCCTCGGCGGCCGGGGTGTCCACCGGCAACGCCTGCGCCGTCACCACCGCCGCAACGGGCAGCGACCCGTACAGGTGGGGGAAGAGTTGCCCGCCGCGGGACGGCTCCCAGCGCAGCGCGTCGCCCAGTCGCTCCTCCTCGACGCTGAGCAGGGTGAGGCCGGTGACGCCGGTGAAGTGCCTCCGGGCGGTCTCCACCACCTGGTCGCCGGCGGAGAGGTGGATGAAACCGTCCTGCCGGTCCACCGCCGAGCCGGTGAAGGTGCCGGCGGCCCGGGCGTCGTCCCACTCGGTCGTGGGCAGCAGCTTGTAGATCATCTCCGCAGCCTACGTCGGCCCGGTGGGCGTTTCGGCCGTACCGCCGCCGTCCTCGGTCGCGGCCCGGCATGCTCAGGTGGAGCGGCCCGTGAAGGGATGGACGATGGCGAGCTACGACGACGACTGGACCGACACCCAGCGCGGGTTGTACGACGAGTGCTACCGGGCCGGCGGTGAGTGGGCCGGGGACCCGGACACCCCGTCCGACGACGTACAGCATGTGATCAACCTGGCCGAGGCGGACGACGACGCCTTCGACGACGCCGAGATCGACTTCCCGCCCCTGGTCGACGCCGTCACCCAGGCCAGCGGGGTCAACGTCACAAGCGTGCCGGCCCGGCACGACGACCCCGGATTCCGGGGCTTCGCCGACGGCGTCCGCGACGCGGTCGCCGACGACGTCTTCGGTCTGTAGCCGACCCGACCGGGAGGCGGCCTTCCCGCTCGCGGCCTGCTTCTGCCACCATTCGCAGGACGGCTGCGACGGATGGGGGCACGGTGCGGATCCTGCTGGTGGAGGACGACCGCCGGGTGGCCGCCGCGCTCTCCTCCGCCCTGACCCGCCGCGGTTACGAGGTCGAGCACGCGGCGACCGTCGCCGCGGCGCTCTCCGCCGCCCCCTGCGACCTGGTGCTGCTCGACCTCACCCTGCCCGACGGGGACGGCACCGACGTGTGTCGGGAGCTGCGCCGGCGCAGCAGCCAGCTCGGCATCATCGCGGTGACCGCGCGGGGTGAGGAACGCGACCGGGTGCTCGGGCTGCGCCTCGGCGCGGACGACTACGTGGTCAAACCGTTCTCGATGGTGGAGTTGCAGGCCCGGATCGAGGCGGTGCTGCGCCGGGCCGCGCACACGGCACCCGAGCGGCACCTGATCGAGGCGGGGGCGGTACGCATCGACGTGGCGGCCCGCACGGTGACGGTCGCGGGGCGCGCGGTCACGCTGACCCGCAAGGAGTTCGACGTGCTGCTGTCGCTGGCCCGCCAGCCGGGAGTGGCGGTGCCCCGCGACCGCATCCTGCTCGACGCCTGGGGCACCACCTGGGCCGACCGGCACACGGTCGAGGTGCACGTCGGGTCGTTGCGCGGCAAGCTGGGCGACGCGCGCCTGGTGGAGACCGTCCGCGGGGTCGGCTACCGGCTGCGCGATGCGTGAGGGGCCGCCGTGCGCCGTCGACTGGTGATCAGTTATCTGCTGCTGATGGTGCTCGTCCTCATCGCGTTGGAGAGCCCGCTCGCCGTCACCCTGGCCAGCCGGGAGACCGAGCGGGTGCGCGCCGACCGGCTCGCCGACGCCACCCGGTTCGCCTCGCTGGCCGGGCCGACGTTGCGCGGCGGCGAGCCCGGCCCGATCGGGGCGGAGCTGCGCAGCTACGACGAGCTGTACGGAATCGGCGCGGCGGTCGTCGACCGGGACCGGGGCATCGTCGTCGACTCGGCGAGCTGGCAGTCCACGGGGACCGCCACGGTGCTGGACGTCGCCCTGTCCGGCCAGCAGGCCAGCGCGCCCGAGTCGGTCTGGCCGTGGTCGGCGGGGCCGGTGGTGGTGGCGGTGCCCATCAACGACGGCGGTGAGGTCCTCGGCGCGGTGGTGATCGTGACCCCGGCCGGCGAGATCCGCCGGGCCGTGAGCACCTGGTGGCTGCTGCTCACCATGGCCGGCCTGCTCGTCGTGCTGGCCTGCGTGCTCACGGCGTTCGGGCTGGCCGGGTGGGTGCTGCGCCCGGTGACCGAGCTGGACGCGGTCACCCACGAAATCGCCGAGGGCGACCGGGGCGCGCGCGTGCAGCACCGGCTCGGCCCGCCGGAGCTGCGCCGACTCGCCGCCAGCTTCAACCACATGGCCGACGTGGTCTCGGACGTGATGGACCGACAGCGCGCGTTCGTCGCACACGCCAGTCACCAGCTGCGCAACCCGCTCACCGCGCTGCGGCTGCGGGTGGAGGAGCTGGGTCCCAGCCTCACCGACGCGGACGGGCGCTTCGAGCACCAGTTGGCGTTGGAGGAGACCGACCGGTTGGCGCTGGTGCTCGACGCGCTGCTCACCCTGGCCCGCGCCGAACGGGAGGAGAACGAGCGCGTCACCGTGGACGCCGCCGCCGTCGCCGCGTCCCGGGTGGCCGCGTGGGCGCCCCTGGCCCGGCACCGGTCGGTCGCGCTGCGGCTGGCCACGAGCGACGCCCCGGCGTACGCGCGGACCGTGCCGACAGCCGTCGACCAGGCGCTGGACGCGCTGATCGACAACGCGGTGAAGTTCAGCGGGGCCGGCGGGGCGGTGACGGTGACAGTGGCCCGCCGTGCCGACGGGGTGGCGCTGGAGGTGCGCGACACCGGCCCGGGGATGACCGAGAGTCAGCTCGGCCAGGCCACCGAGCGGTTCTGGCGAGCGCCGGACGCACAGAACGTCGACGGCGCCGGGCTCGGCCTGACCATCGCCGCAGTGCTGGTGGACGCCTCCGACGGGCGGCTCACCATGCGGCCGGCGCACCCGCGCGGGCTGGTCGCCGGCCTGTGGTTCCCGGCGCCGGAGCCCGAGCCGGCGGGGGAGCCGGCGGACGAGGACACGGCCGCCGACCTGCGGCCCGCCCCGGCGCGCTAGCGGCCCGAGCCGGGTGCGGGGCGGCCTCCGGCGACGGTCAGGGCTTGGCGGCCCGGTACCAGGCGGCGGCGCCGGGGTGCAGCGGCAGCGGCGCGGTGGCGATCGCCGAGCGGGGGCTCATCCGTCCCGCCGCCGGATGCGCCGCGCCCAGCTCGGCCCGCCGCTCCATCAGCAGCCGGGTCACCTCGCGCACCAGCGGCTCCGGCAGGTCGGCCCGCACGATCAGGTAGTTCGGGTCGGCGACGGTGGTCACCGGGTTCATGCCGTACACCGAGCGGGGGATGTCCCGGGAGACGTAGACCTGGCCGTAGCGGGCGCGCAGCGGCTCCGTCCACTCACCGAGGTCCACGATCCGGGTGGCGCTGCGCCCGGCCAGCTCCTCGATGCCCCGCACCGGCAGACCCCCCGAGAAGAAGAACGCGTCGATACGCCCCGAGCGCAGGGCGGCGACCGAGTCGTCCAGGCCGAGCCGCTCCCGGCGTACCGTGTCGCCACCGAGCTGGGCCACCTCCAGCAGCCGGGTGGCGGTGATCTCGGTGCCGGAGCCGGGCGCACCCACGGAGACCCGTCGGCCGCGCAGGTCGCCGATCGTGCGGACCGGCCCGCCGTCGGTGGTGACCAGGTGCAGCTGGTCGTCGTACACCCGGGCCACCGCATCCACCGACGGGCTCTGCGCCGGGGTGGTGGGCAGCACGTCGGCCTGGGTGAAGCCCAGCTCGGCAGCACCGGAGCCGACCAGGCGGACGTTCTCCGCCGAGGCTGCGGTGATCACCACGCTGGCCCGGACCCCGGGCAGTTCCCGGTTGAGGATTGTCGCGAGGGACTGCCCGAACGCGTAGTAGACGGCGGTGGGGCTGCCGGTGGCGATCCGGATCTCGACCGGCGTGCCCGGGTCGTCCCGGCAGCCGGCGACGGCCAGGGCTGCGACCAGCGCCAGCGCCGCCGCCCCCGCGCGGCGTCGACCGGCCCGAGGGGACGAGGTACGACTCACGCGGTGCACTGTGCCGCGCTCCGGCGGACGCGCGCAAGCCCGTACCCGTCAGTGCCGCCGGTGGCTGCGGCGCCGGCGTCGCTCAGCAGGCCGGACGGCGGGCCGGCTCCAGCACCGCGTCGCGGGCCGGTTCCATCGACGCGCTGCGCAGGATGCGCTCCCGGTCCGGCCCGTCGGCCACGCTGACCAGGAAACAGCCGGTGCCCGGGCGGAGCACCGCCGGCACGTCGAGCACTGCCGCACTGCGGATCAGCACGGCGGCCAACTCCCGGTCGGTGAGCCGTACACCGAGGATGTGCCGCCGTACGTGCCGCCCGCCGGCCAGCAGCGCCGAACGCCACGCCGCCGCCGCGAGCCGGGACATCCACCGGCGGCGGGCCGGCGAGGCGCCCGGCACGGGACCACCCAGCAGCTCCCGTCGCCCCTGCCACCAACCGGCGTCCACCATCCGGGCGTACGCGCCGCGGTGCTCCGGCGGCACCCAGAGCCGATGCAGCTCGTAGCGGCGGCGCAGGCCGCCGACGGCCACCTCCTGGGTGACCGGGATGTCGAGACGGGCGAGCAACTGCCGCATCCGCTGGGCGGCGTCCTCCCGGTTGAACTCGACGCTCGGCGCGTGCGACGGCGGCGCCGCGCCCGAGCGGGCAGCGGACGGCGGTGCCGTGCAGCGCAGCAGACAGGCGGCCTCGAACGCGTCGCCCAGGGTCAGCCAGTCCAGCGGGGGTGGCGTCGCCGGCGAACGGGGCCGGTCGAGCAGGGCGGGATCGCGGGCCAACTGAAGGCTCCCTTGTCGGAGTCTGGGTTCCCCTACCGTGGCCCCTGCGCGGCCGTTGCGGAACGCATCCCGCCCAGCCTTGAGGAAAACTTGCGGCTCCCGCGCCGCTACAGGTCGGTGACCACCAGGTCCACCTGCCGAACCCGGCCGGGAGCGGCGGGCTCGGCCACCACTGTGTGCTTCAGCTCCCGCAGCGTGCCGATCAGCTCCGCGGCGGTACGCGGTCGGGCCCCGGCGACCAGCAGGTCACGCACCAGCCGCCCCTTGGTCGCCTTGTTGAAGTGGCTCACGACCGAGCGGACCGGCACGCCGTCGACCTCCCGCTCGTGCAGCACCCGCACGGTCACCGTCCGCTCGGCCAGCGCGCCGCGCGGCGTCCAGGTGGCGGCGTACGCGCCCGAGCGCAGGTCGAGCACCGGGCCCCGACCGGCCGCGCCGGCCAGGACCGGCGCCAGCTCCTTTCGCCAGTACGCGGACAGCGCCCCGACGCCCGGCAGGCGGGCGCCGATCGGGCAGCGGTACGGCGGGATCCGGTCGGCGAGACGCACCGCCCCCCACAGCCCGGAACTGATCAGGATCGACCGGCGGGCCGCCCGCAGCGCCGCCGACGGGAGCGTGGCCAGCTCCAGCGCCTCGTAGAGCACCCCGGTGTAGAGCCGCTCGGCCGGCGCGGTGGCCGCCGTACGCAGCCGGGCGTTGCGGCGCAGCTCGCCGCGCTGGCCGTCGCTGAGCCCGAGCGCGGCCAGCGCGGCCTGCTCGTCCGGCCCCGCGCTGAGCGCCACGAGCGCGTCGAGCACCCGCTCGCGGGCCGGGTTCAGCTCCGGCAGCGAGAGCTTGTCGGGGGCCCACCGCCGTCCGGTGCCGGCGTCGGCCTTGCCCTCCGAGGGCGGCAGCAGGATGAGCATCGGGTCTCCTCGAACACGTGCGACGGCGGCCCGGCCAGCGTACGACCCGCCGTTACCGCCAGGGCCGCACCGGGGTGTCGGGGTGGTACACGCGATAGCCACCCACCTCGCGTACCGGTGCGGCGTCGGGCCGGTCGGCGAGCAGCCGGCGCAGCCGCCGGTCCATCGGCGAGTCGACCTGGACCACGTAACCCGGTCGGGCGGCCCGGCCGACCTGCCGCCAGTACGGGCGGTAGCGGTTCTGCCCGGGGGACAGGTCCCCGTCGAGCACACCGCAGATCACCGTCTCATCGGTGTTGAAGATCAGCCGGTTGCAGGTCCAGTAGTCCCCGTACACCTCGTGCGGCCCGTCGGCGCGCAGCGCGGCGGCCAGTTCCCGGGCCTGACGCTCCTCGGTCCGCGACGCGGCGACGCCTGTGGTCGCGAAGAGCACGGTGACCACCAGCGCCGTCGCGGCCAGCGCCGCCAGCACGGCGGTGGCGAGCGCGCCGGCCAGCCGACCCAGCGCGCCGACGGTGCCCCGCCAGCAGGCGACCGCTGCCACCCAGAGCGGCCAGAGCACCGCCGGCAGCGACAGTTGCAGCACCGACAGGTAGCGGGCGTTGTCCAGGGGGCTCGTCGCGGCGAGCGGGCTGCGCACGTACGACAGCAGGGTCAACGCCGCGCCGACGACAAGCGCGAGCTGCACCACGGCCCCGACCCGCGCGCCACGTGGCGTGCCCCCGACCCGCGTGCCGGGCCCCGCGCCCTGCGTGCCGCTCGCTGCGACGGCGCCCTGCGTGCCGCTCGTCGTGCGGGCGGCCCGGCGGTACGCGAGCACCGCGAGCGCGGCGGCGGCCACCAGCAGCACCGGATAGAGCAGCCCGAACCACTGCTGCCACCTGCCGCAACCGTCGACCGGGCACAGCCCGTGCGCCAACGGCACCCCCTCCAGCAGGCCGCCGGAGATCCGGTCGGACCACTGCGGCATCGGGCCGGCTTTCGTGCTGACCTCCCGGAACACCGTCAGCGAGTCCTCACCCGGCCCGGCGCGCAGGTTGTCGACGAGCATCGGCGCGATCCCGACCACGAAGCCCGCCACCAGCAGCAGCCCGGACCAGCCGAGCAGCTCCCGCCGCACCGCCCAGAGCAGGGCCACCGCGGCGACCGCCAGGTACGGCAGGATCAGCCAGTCCGACCAGGCGGCCAGCCCGGCCAGCAGCCCGAACAGCGCGACGGCGAGTCGACGGTGGCGCACCGTCCCGGCGGCCAGCCCCACCGTGATCAGCAGCATCAGCAGCACCGCCGGCTTCACCTCCGGCCGGCCGCCGACCACTGTGAGCTGGTCGCGCACCACCCGCTCCGGTCCCAGCGCCAGCAGGCCGACGACGAGGACGGCGAACCACGGCGTGTAGAGCCGGCGGGTGAGCCGGTACACGAGGTAGAGGAAGATCGCGTACAGGGCGAGCATCGGCAGCCGCAGCACCGGCCAGCTCGGCCCGGCCACGGCGAGCAGCGGCGCGGCCAGGTACGACTCCAGCATGCCCATGTAGTGCTGGCCGTAGAGGAAGATGGGGCGTTCCCGGCCCTGCGCGATGTGCAGGGCGGCCAGGCCGAAGGTCGCCTCGTCGCTGTTCGACACCGGCACGGTGTACAGCGTGAGGACCAGCCGGTACCCGACACCGACCAGACCGAACAGCAGCGCGACGAGCGCCGGCCGGTCGAGTCGCGGACGCCACCGCCCGCGGTGCTGCTCTGGATGCGACACGACCACGCCCCCGTCGTCGTCCCGACCGGAGTGTTTCACGGACCACGGGCTGGTCGGGGTGGTTCGGCGCAGTCCGGACCGGCTCGCGTGGCCGTGTCCGTCGACGTGTGGCAGGGTTGGCGCGTGCCACCCACTCCCGCCGGCCAACTGGCCGTGCCGAACCTGCACCGGGCCGCGCGGATCGAGGACGCCGTGCACCAGCTCGTGGAGCGCCGGCTGCGGCGCACCGGCTGGCGGATGAACATCGTCGCGTACACCGGTTACGGCCGTCCGGGTTGGGTGCGGGTGATGTGCCGGGTGCTGCTGGGACGTCCGGACACCCGCCAGCGGGGCCGGCTGGACAAGGTCCGTGGTTGGCGCAGCTTCGCCACGCTGCCCGCCAAGCACGTCAGCGTGCAGATCGAGGCCGGCGGGGTGCGGCATGAGGCCCGCGCCGACCGCAGCGGCTTCGTCGACACGCTCGTCGAGGCCGACCTGCCGCCCGGGTGGGGCACCGTCCGGCTCAGCGTGCCCGACGCCGAGCCGGTCGACGCGCCGGTACGCATCATCGACCCGGACGTGAAGTTCGGCATCCTCTCCGACATCGACGACACGGTGATGGTGACGGCGCTGCCCCGGCCGCTGCTCGCCGCGTGGAACACGTTCGTCCTCGACGAGCACGCCCGCGCCGCCGTGCCCGGCATGGCGGTGCTCTACGAGCGGCTGGTCACCGCGCATCCCGGCGCCCCGGTCTTCTACCTGTCCACGGGCGCGTGGAACGTGGCGCCGACGCTTACCCGGTTCCTGTCCCGGCACCTCTACCCGGCCGGGCCGCTGCTGCTCACCGACTGGGGTCCGACCGCCGACCGCTGGTTCCGCAGCGGCATGGAGCACAAGCGCTCCACCCTGGCCCGGCTGGCCAAGGAGTTCCCCGACGTGCGCTGGCTGCTGGTCGGCGACGACGGCCAGCACGACCAGGAGATCTACCGCGAGTTCGCCGCTGCCCACCCGGAGAACGTCGCCGGGGTGGCGATCCGCAGGCTGTCCCCGACGCAGTCGGTGCTTGCCGGTAGCCTGCCCGCCCCGGCCGGCCGCCCCTCGTCGGGGCCGGTGGGGCAGAAGTGGCTGTCCGCGCCCGACGGCGCCGGCCTGTGGCAGTTGCTCCGCGACGCCGGCCTGGTCTGACCGCACACCACATACACGAAACCCCCGGGCACCGCGACTTTTGCGGCACCCGGGGGTTCTCGTCGCGTACTACATCAACGAGGGTGAGCCCCAGGTGACGGTGCCGATGGCGCCGTTGCCTGGGTAGAGGGTCATGGTGCCGTTGCTCCGGCGCCGGACCACCAGGTCGACCTTCCCGTCGTTGGTGACGTCGCCGAGGCTGCTCATGTCGAAGTCACGGCAGATGCCGCAGACCAGGATGCGGGGGCCCCAGGTTGGGGTTCCGCTGGGGGCCGTGTTGGGGTAGACCCACATGTCGCCGGTGCCGCTGTTGCGCATGATCAGGTCGACCTTGCCGTCGTTGGTCGCGTCCTCGACGCTCACGTTGTCGTACCCGCCGCAGGAGCTACAGAGCAGCACCCGGTTACTCCAGGTGATGGCGCCGCCAGTGGGTCCGTTGCCGAGGTACGCGTACATGTCGCCGGTGCTGTTCTCCCGGATGAAGAGGTCGGTCTTGCCGTCCCGGTTGACGTCGCCGAGATCGGATACGCCGAAGTTGAAACAGCCGCCGCAGACCAGCTGGCGGGTGGTCCAGATCGGGTCTCCGGTGGCGACGGTGTTCGGGTAGACGTACATGTCGCCGGTGCTCTTCTGGCGCATGAACAGGTCGACCTTGCCGTCGTTGTTGGCGTCGGCGATGTTGAACGAGTCGTAGCCGCCGCATTTGCCGCACACCACGATGCCGGCGTCGAACGTCAGCGTGCCGTCCAGGTTCGTCCCGCGGCGCAGCAGCACGTCGCCGTTGCTCTGCATGATGAGCATGTCGGTCCGGCCGTCACCGGTGACGTCGCGGATGTTGGGCGCGATGACCTGCTGGGCGTAGTTGCCCGGCGCGCTGGCCTCGGCGGGGTTGAGGGCGCGGTCCCAGTGCTGCACGTTGCTGATCTGGCCGGAGTAGTACGAACTCGGGGAACCCTTGTAGCGGTAGTGGCCGATGACGAAGCGCCCGGTGTCCGGCCAGGACACCTCGGCAGCGTGCTGTGCCGTGCCGGCAAGGTTGTTGTTGACATAGAGAGCCATCGTGCTCGTTGTGGCGTTGTACGTCGCCACCAGGTGCGTCCACACGCCGAGCTGCGCGTTGGGCGCGCTGATGGCCTGGTCGTACGACCAGGCGTCGCTGTCGGAGCGGGCCATTCCGAAGCGCCACGTGTTGTCGCTCTGCTCCTGCCAGAGGATGAAGCGGGCGGATCGTGCCCCCTCCTCGGAGAGGATGATCTTGCCGGCGGTGGTGGGCTTCACCCAGGCGGCGACACTGAACGACTTCTTGGTGTCGATCAGAACAGGGCTGGCGGCGCTGACCAGGCTGCCGGTGCCGCTGGCGTCCACGCCCGTGCCGGTGGCATCGCTGTTGAGCCGCAGGTCCGGGTTGAAGAGGTCACCCTCGTGCCATTTCGCGTTGCCGGTGCCGGTGAGGGTGCTGCCGCCGGAGATGTCGACAGCGGTCGCCGCGGTCTCTCCGGCCGCGCCGCCGTTGAGCGGCCAGGTGTGCTTCGCGGTGACCAGGCCCTGCGCCTGCTGGGTAGCGATGGTGGGCGTGGTGCCGAGGCCAGTAACCAGGTACGCGGTGGTCAGGCCGTTGCCACCGACGGTCCACAGGTCGGGGGTCCCGTCGGAGTTGGCGTCGGCGGCCTGCAGGTTCAGTGCGGCGTTGCGGTTCCAGTTGGTCGAGAGCGTGTACGGCGTGTAGGTGAGCTGGGTGGTGTCCTGGTTGTAGGCCAGGTTGGTCCAGAGGTGCAGGGCGCCGGTGCTGCTGTTCCAGAGGAACATGGCGGTGCCGCTGCTGAGCTGGGCGGTGGTGATGGTCCAGTTGTTCCAGTCCACGCCGCCGGCCGGGGTCAGGGTCGTGGTGCTGCCGCCGTAGGAGTAGCCGCCGGGCGCGGAGGCCACGGGGTAGTAGTTGAGGAAGTACCCGTTCGTGGCGTCGCCGCTGGTGCCGATCAGGTCGGGAATGGTGCTTCCGGTGCCTCGGGAATCGCCGGCGTTGGCCAACTGCAGCGGGGCGTTGCCGTTGCCGTCGACCAGCAGCTCACCCGAGACGCTCACCTGGTTGTCGTAGGGCTCGATGACCGAGCCGTCGCCGCTGCCCCGCAGGACGGTTCCGTTGCCGGCGTTGGCGCCAGCGGTGTAGTAGACGAGGACGTCCTGGAACCCGGTGCCGAAGAAGTGGCCGGAGATCGCCTGGCCGTCGTTGAAGTCGGACGGGTTCTCGTCGCCGGTGACCCCGTTACCCCGCGCTCCGAGGTCGTTCACCGTGGTGCGCACCGCGCCGCTGTTCATGCCCGTGCCGAGCCAGAGGCCGGAGGGCAGCCCGTTGCGCGCGCCGACGGTCAGCAGGTCGGCGACACCGTCACCGGTGAGGTCCGCGTCAGCCGCCGTGTCGGCGGGATTGGCGTTGAAGGCCACGGTGGCGGTCTCGCCGAAGTTGCCACCCGCCGAGAGGCTGGTCACCGCCAGCGTGTTGGTGAACCGGGTCGGCGTCGTGATGACGGTGGCTGCACCGGCCGTGGCGGAGACGGTGACCGGGGGCAGGCCATTGAGCTGGTAGCTGTAGCTGGCCGGCTGGGTGCCGGTACTCGGCGGTGTGATGGCGAAGCTGACCTCTTCGCCGATCTTCGACTGTCCCTGCGGCCGGCTGATGTCCGGCGCGCCGGTCCGGGTGGGGTCGAAGGTGAAGCTGCAGGTCGCGGACCAGTCGCTGGACGCCCCGAAGTCGGTCGCCTGGACCTTCCAGGAGAAGGTGGTGATGGCGCCGCCCGCGGCGGCGCGCAGCGTGGCGACAGGCACGATCAGCACGCCCGTGCTGCCCGACGAGTACGTGAGCAGGTTCGGGTTGGAGGACGCCAGCGCGGTCTGCGCGGCGTCGGAGGTCTTCCAGAGCTTGAAGCTCACTCCGAGGGTGCCACCGTCGGGGTCGGAGACCGGGGCGTAGAGGTAGACCGGGTTGTCGCCGATCATCGACCCACCGCCGCAGGCGGTGCGCGGTGAGGTGGTCATGCCGGTCGGCTTGTTGGGCTTGTGGTTGTAACGGATCTCCAGCGTGGGGCTGGTTTCCAGGAATTCTTTCCAGCTCCGGGTGTCGCTGGCCTCGTTGGCGGCGACCATCCAGAGGGTGCGGGTGGCTCTCTTGTTGGCAACGTCGGTCTTGATCTGGCCGGTGATGTCGAAGGACACGCCTTGGGCGGCGCAGCCGCTGTAGCCGTAGGCGAAGCTCTTCGACGCGGCGAGGGGGCTCTTGCTCTGGTCTTTCCAGTAGTCCCATTTGGCGTTCGACTTGGACAACGTCGCCGAGGGGGCGTAAACGTTTACCGTCTTGTCGTCACAGTTCCACGACAGGGTGTTAGTGATCTTGAACGTCGCGTCGTCGATCGTCGCACCCGCGAGGGTGCCGTACGGCACCGGGAAGTTGATCAGAGTCTGCGAGCGCTGCTCGCCGGAGTTGCCGACCTGCATCCGGCCAGCCGGGTCGGGCGTGTCGTTCCAGTAGTAGCTGGATGGGTGCTGGTAGGAGATGCTGGACCAGCCAGACATCCTCGGGCCGGTGACGCTCCAGTTGAAGCTCGGATCGATGTAGACCGGGTAGACGGTCGCGGTATCGGTGAGGAGCTTGCGGTCGGGCCTGAGACCGAGCTTGCCGGGGGCGATGGAGACGCCGATGGCGGCGGTGCGAGCGGCCCGGCCGGGTGCTGCGGTGGTGGATGCGGCGCCGCTGCGCGCGGTCGGTCCACTGGCGGCGCCCGCGGAGGAGTCCCACATGACGGGTGCGGGTGCGGTGATGACGGCGTCGCCGGTACGGTCCCGACCGCTGATGTTTCCGGCGGCGTCGGCGTCGAGGGTGAAGCCCTTGGCGGTGGTGGCCAGTTCGAGCGTGGCCAGCTTCGGGTTCTTCGCCGCCGTCGCGTCCTTGACCACGAAGACGTGGGAGAAGCCGCCCTGGGCGTTGACGGTGACGGTCAGGTCCACGCCGGGCAGGACGTCAGGATACGTCGCGGTCGGCCCGGTGAGCGTGGGCGCGGGCAGCGCGACGGGGGCGGTCAGGGTCAGTGAACGGTCGCCGCTGACCAGGTGGGCCATCGGGCCGCTGCCACCGCCGGACAGCGTGATGTCATGCGTCGTGGTGGTCGCCGTGACGGCACCGTCGGCCCGCCGGACCAGTGTCGGGTCCAAGGCCTTCCACGCGTCGCCGACGCGCTTGCGGCTCGGCATGGCGCTTTGGCTGAGCAGGAGCTGGCCGTTCGGAAGAGCGGACAGCGTCTCCGTGGAGGTGCCGGCGGCGGTCGCTTCGACCTGCTTGCCGGTCCGCTTGGCGTGGGCCAGGGCGGCGTCGACCCCGAGCGGTCCGGCCGGGACGGCGGCGGGTTTCGTTTGTACGGGAGCGGCAGCGGCGGCCGGCCGTGCGAGCGGCACTGTGGCCGAGGCGATGGCGACGGCAGCCAACGCACCCGATGCGACAGCGCGCAGGCGCAGTCGTCTGGTGATCATAAGCAAGAACTCCTCTTGAGTGATGTGCCGCGAACGCGGCAGACGTGTTCGATCGGCGGCCTTGGTGTAGCAGTCACGCCGGCCTGAGGGATGGCTCCCCAGGGACACGACGAGTCCATTTGCGAATCACTGAGATGTTTTGAAGGCACAGATCGAGGATCTTCGTGACAGATCCATGACCATTCCAGGTAGTTGACCATGCAACATCGCTCGTGCTACCGGGCTTGCCGAGGCACTCGCCGCAAGTGACAGGGGCACGCGGATTCGGGCATGGCCGAGGTGGAAACAAAACCCGGCCGGTCCGGCCCGGGCTCATCACCCGGACCGGACCAGCCGTGATCAGAAGACCATGTTGAAGGCCGACCAGTTGGCACCGATGACGGTGTAGCCGGACTTGAACCGTCCTACCCCGTTGCCCTGGTAGAGGTGGAGATTCTTGGTCGTCGCGTGGCGGGCGATGACGTCGGTGTTGCCGTCCATATTGAAGTCGCCGACGGAAAAGATCCGGTCGAGGGCGGCCCAATTGTCGCCGATGACGGTGGAGCCGGGGTGGAACCTGCCGGTGCCGTTGCCGCGGTAGAGGTAGATGTCCTTGTTGGTCGCGTGTCGGGCCATTAGGTCAGTCTTGCCGTCGCCGTCGAAGTCGCCCGCCGAGAAGATCGTGTCGAAGGCGGCCCAGTTGTCGCCGATGAGGGTGGAACCGGAGATGAAGCCCCCGTTGCCGTTGCCCCGGTAGAGGTAGAGGTCCTTGCTGGTGGCATCGCGCGCGATCACGTCGGTCTTTCCGTCGCCGTCGAAGTCGCCTGGCGAGAGGATCTGGTCGAAGGCGGCCCAGTTGTCGCCGATAATGGTGGAACCGGAGAGGAACCTGCCGGTGCCGCTGCCCCGGTAGAGGTAGAGGTCCTTGTTGGTCGCGTGCCGGGCGATCACGTCGGTGATGCCGTCGCCGTTGAAGTCGCCCGGCGAGAAGATGGTGTCAAATGCGGACCAGGCCGCGCCGATGGTTGTCGAGCCGGACTGGAAGGTCCCAGCGCCGTTGCCCTGGTAGAGAAAGATGTCGTTGTTGGGCGTGTACCGCGCCATGACGTCCGGGTAACCGTCTCCGCTGAAGTCCCGGCGCGGGCCGGCGGGAACCGGCTGAACCGGGCTTACCACCGTGTTCCAGGTGAGCAACTCACTGAGCTGACCCTTGAACCAACCGCCGAGCCCGGCGGCCGACGTACGGTGCGCGCCCATCCGGAACGGGCCGGCGGCGTTCCAGTTGCCGGAGTGAGTCACCACCCCCTTGTTCAAGGCGCCGAGGTAGAGGCCGAGACGACCGTTGGCCTTCTCGTAGCTGACCGTCACCCTGGTCCAGACGCCCAGTCGGGCACTGTTCGCGCCGGCGGTGGCGACATCCCAGACCGGGTTCGCCACGTCGCTCTGTGCCATCGCAACCCGCCAACTGCTGTCCGAAGCGTCGATCCAGACCCTGATGCCGGCCGTGTTCGTCGCGTCCTGGGAGAAGACGGTGCCGCCGGCGGCGGTCGGTTTGACCCACACGGAGACGGTGAAGTCAGCGTTGCTGGTCACCGCCGGCGCGGCCGTGGCGAGCGCGCTGTTCGTCGTACCGTCGAACAGGGCAGCCCGGTCGAAGAGATCGCCGGAGGTCCACATGCTGTTACCGGCACCAGTGGCGTGCAGGGTGCCGACAGCGTCCTTCGCCACGTCGGCCCCCGTCACGGGGCCGCTCTCGGCGTCGGCGAGCGGCCAGGCGTGATTGGACGTGATGAGGCTCTGGGCCGGCTGCCCGGTGATGGTGCCAGCACCCGCGGACACCCCGGTGACCAACCAGGTCGTGGCGACCCCGCCGGTACCGATGGTCCACAGGTCGGGGGTGCCGTCGATGTTGATGTCGGCGGCCTGCAGGTTCAGTGCGGCGCCGCGGTTCCAGTTGGTGGAGAGCGTGTAGGGCGTGTAGGTGAGCTGGGTGGTGTCCTGGTTGTAGGCCAGGTTGGTCCAGAGGTGCAGGGCGCCGGTGGTGCTGTTCCAGAGGAACATCGCGGTGCCGCTGCTGAGTTGGGCGGTGGTGATGGTCCAGTTGTTCCAGTCCACGCCGCCGCTCGGGGTGAGGGTCGTGGTGCTGCCCCCGTAGTAGTAGAGGCCGGGCGCGGAGGCCATCGGGTAGTAGTTGAGGAAGTACCCGTTCGTGGCGTCGCCGCTGGTGCCGATCAGGTCCGGGATGGTGGATCCGGTGCCGCGGGTATCGCCGGCGTTGGCCAACTGGAGCGGGGCGTTGCCGTTGCCGTCGACCAGCATGTCACCGGAGACGCTGGCCTGGTTGTTGTAGGGCTGGATGACCGAGCCGTCGCCGCTGCCGCGCAGGACGGTTCCGTTGCCGGCGTTGGCGCCAGCGGTGTAGTAGACGAGGACGTCCTGGAACCCGGAGCCGAAGAAGTGGCCGGAGATCGCCTGGCCGTCGTTGAAGTCGGACGGGTCCTCGTTGCCGGTGACGCCGTTACCCCGCGCTCCGAGGTTCGTCGTGATCGGGTCTACGCCGGTCCCGTTCCTGCCGGCGGCGAGCCAGAGCCCGGAGGGCAGATTGTTGGCCTTGCCGACGGTGAGCAGGTCCGCGACATCGTCGCCGGTCATGTCGCCGTCCACCGCGGTTGCGGCGGGAGCGGCGTTGAAGACCTTGCTGGTGCTGTCGCCGAAGTTGCCACCAGCGGAGACGCTGGTGACGGTCAGCGTGTTGGTGAACCGCGTCGGTGACACCGTGAAGGTGGCGGCACCCGTGGCGTCGGCGGGGATGTCGACCGGCGGACCGCCGTTGAGCTGGGAGACGTACCCGCTCGGCGTGGTGCCGCCACTGCCTTCGGACTTGGTGATGGTGAAGGTGGCCGGCTGGCCGACGGTGGCCCCCGCGGGCGCGTCACTCACTGACGGCTGACCCGGACGAGTGGGGTCGAATTTGAAGGTGCAGGTCGCCGACCAGTCGCTGGGCGTCCGGAAGTCGGTCGCCTGGACCTTCCAGGAGAAGCTGGTGATGCTGCCGGCGGCTGCGTTCCGGAGGGTGGTCATCGGTACGACGAGAACCCCGGTGGAGCCGGAGGGGTACGTCAGCAGGCTCGGGTTGGAGGAGGCGAGCGCGGCCTGGGTGGTGTCGGTGGTCTTCCAAAGCTTGAAGGAGACGCCGAGGGTGCCGCCGTTGCGGTCGGAGACCGGCGCATAGAGGGAGACGGAGGCGTCGCCGACGATGCTGCCACCCGCGCAGGCGGTCTTCGGCGAGGTGGTCATTCCGGTGGGGGTGTTGGGCTTGTGGTTGTAGCGGATTTCGAGCGTGGGGCTGGTTTCCAGGAACTCTTTCCAGCTCTGGGCGTCGCTGGCCTCGTTGGCGGCGACCATCCACAGGGTGCGGGTGGCCCTCTTGTTGGTGACGTCGGTTTTGATCTGGCCGGTGATGTCGAAGGACACGCCTGCGGCGTTGCAGCCGCTGTAGCCGTAGGCGAAGCTCTTCGACGCGGCGAGAGGGCTCTTGCTCTGGTCTTCCCAGTAGTCCCAGGTGGCGTTCGACTTCGACAACGTCGCCGCAGGGGCGTAGATGTTGACTGTCTTGTTGGTGCAGCTCCAGGACCGGGTGTTGGTGATCTTGAAGGTGGCGTCGTTGATCTCCGCGCCCGCGAGGGTGCCGTAGGGCACCGGGAAGTTGATCAGCGTGTTCGAGCGCTGCTCACCGGAGTTGCCGACCTGCATCCGGCCGATGGGGTCGGGGGTGTTGTTCCAGTAGTTCGAGGACTGGTGCTGGTAGGAGATGCTGGCCCAGCCGGACATCCTCGGTCCGGTGACGCTCCAGTTGAAGCTCGGATCGATGTAGACCGGGTAGACGGTCGCGGCATCGGTGAGGAGCGTGCGGTCGGGCCTCAGACCGAGCTTGCCGGGGGCAATGGAAACGCCGATGGCGGCGGTGCGAGCGGCCCGGCCGGGTGCTGCGGTCGTGGAAGCGGCGCCGCTGCGCGCGGTCGGTCCACTGGCGGCGCCCGCCGACGAGTCCCACATGATCGGTGCGGGCGCGGTGATGACGGCGTCGCCGGTGCGGTCCCGACCGCTGATGTTTCCGGCTGCGTCGGCGTCGAGGGTGAAGCCCTTGGCGGTGGTGGCGAGTTCGAGGTTGGCCAGCTTCGGGTTCGCCGCGGCTTTGGCATCCTTGACCACGAAGACGTGGGAGAACCCGCCCTGTGCGTTGACCGTCACGGTCAGGTCCACACCGGGCAGGACGTTGGCGTACGTCGCGGTCGGCCCGGCGAGCGTGGGCGCGGGCAGGGCGACGGGGGCAGTCAGGATCAGTGAACGGTCGCCGCTGACCAGGTGGGCCATCGGGCCGCTGCCACCGCCGGACAGCGTGATGTCGTGTGTGGTGGTGATCGCGGTGACGGCACCGTCGGCCCGTCGGTAGAGGGTGGGATCGAGCTGCTTCCAGTCGGTGCCCACGCGTTTGCGGGTCGGCACGGCGCTTTGGCTGAGCAGGAGTTGGCCGTTCGGAAGGGCGGTCAGTTTCTCCATCGAGGTGCCGGCGGCGGTCGCCTCGACCTGCTTGCCGGTCCGCTTGGCGTGGGCCAGGGCCGCGTCGACCCCGAGCGGCCCGGCCGGGACGGCAGCGGGTTTCGGCGGGGCGGGGGCGGCAGCGGCGGCCGGTGTGGCGAGCGGGACCGTGGCCGTGGCGATAGCGACGGCGGCCACCGCACCCGATGCGACAGCGCGCAGGCGCAGTCGTCCTCTGATCATGTGACGTACTCCCCGTGAGTGACGTGAACGCGCGGACGCATCCGATCGAGCGGCCACAGTGAAGCAGTCGCGGCGGCCTACGGGAAACGTCTCTGGTCACTCGGTGCTGTCCTTTTGGCACTCACTGAGATGGGTTTGATGGCATCGGAAGCTGATCATCGTTATCGTTTCGTGACCTAACGGGGTGGTTGGACATGAAACATTGTTCGCGCCACGGGGGTGCATGATCGATCACTCTGTGTGGCCTCTCATTCCATCGCGCAGAGGTGAGGTCAGCATGGCCGTCCACGGGGGATCCCGCCTGCTCAAACGTCCCAGACGTCTGGTTGCGACTGTCGCGGCCGCGGCGGTCGCGGCCAGCCTGTTGTCGGGTTCGCCCGCGGTAGCGAAGCCCAAGGGTCCGGAGGTGGCGAAGGCGCCGGCGACATCGCCGGGCCAGTCGGTCAAGGGTGTGAAGCCGTTGCCGACGAAGTTCGTCACGCCGCCTGATGACGCGAAGTCGACGTACCGGCCGACGCGTACGGCGTGGCCGAAGGCCGTGTCGGCGAAGGTCGACCTGCCGGCCGCACCGCTTGCTGGGGCGCGGGGCGCGGCTGCGGCGAAGGCGCGCGTGGCGGATGCGCCGGTGTGGGTTCAGCCGGTCAGGGAGAAGGCTGGTCCGCGCAGCCTGGCGGTGAAGGTCGCCGACCGCAAGGCGGCCGAAGCTGCCGGCGTGGACGGCGTGCTGCTTTCGGTGGCTCCGGACGTGTCCTCAGGCGCCGTGCGGGTGGGTGTGGACTACGCGGGGTTCGCCGAGGCGTTCGGCGGCAACTACGGTTCGCGACTGCGGCTGGTACGCCTGCCATCGTGTGTCCTGACGACGCCGACCCGCAGCGAGTGTCGGGTGGCGACGCCGTTGGCGTCGACGAACGACGCCGCGGAGAAGTCGGTGTCGGCGGAGGTGCCGATGGCGACGGACGCGCGGGCGCAGGCGGTCGGCGGCATGACCGTGTTGGCGGCGGTTGCCGCGGCCGGCGAGGAGGGCGGCAAGGGCGGCACGTACGCGGCCACGGACCTGAAGCCGTCGGGTTCCTGGACCGGCGGGGGTAGCACGGGTTCGTTCACGTACTCATATCCGGTGACCGTGCCGCCGGCGGCGTCAGATCTGGTGCCGACGGTGGCGTTGTCGTACGACTCGGGCAGCGTGGACGGGCAGACGGCGTCGACGAACGCGCAGGCGTCGTGGGTGGGTGACGGCTGGTCGACGCCGCGCTCGTTCGTGGAGCAGACGTTTGCGTCGTGCATGGACGATCCGGGTGGCAGCGCGTCGCCGGTTAAGACGCCGGACCGCTGTTACGACGGCCCGATGCTGACGCTGTCGTTGAATGGTTCGTCGACGGCCCTGGTGTGGGACGCGTCCAAGAATGTGTGGAAGCCGGAGTCGGACAACGGTGAGGTCGTCACCCACGTCGAGAATTCCAACAACGGTTCGGGGACGTACAACACCGACTACTGGCGGGTGACGCTGCGCGACGGCACGAGCTACGAGTTCGGCCGCAACCGGCTGCCGGGCTGGGCCTCGGGCAAGGCGGAGACGAAGTCGGTGGACCACTCGCCGGTGTACTCGCCGCACTCGGGCGACCCGTGTTACAACTCGGCGGGATTCTCGTCGTCGGTGTGCACCATGGCGTACCGGTGGAACCTGGACTACGTCACCGACACCCACGGTAACGCGATGGCGTACTACTACAACCAGGCTACGAACTTCTACGGCCGCAACAAGGGCGCCTCGGACGTGTCCTACATCCGGGACAGCAACCTGGCACGCATCGACTACGGCTTCACCGACGGCGGCGCGTACGGCACGGTGGCGAACCGGGTGGTCTTCAACACCGGCGACCGCTGCCTGTCGGGGACGTGTCAGCCGTTGAACTCGACGAACAAGGCGAACTGGCCGGACGTGCCGTTCGACCTGATCTGCGCCTCGGGAACCGACTGTGACGACTGGAGCCCGTCGTTCTTCTCCACGGTGCGCCTGACCTCGATCGAGGCCCAGCAGTACAACACTGCCACCAGCCAGTACGAGAAGGTCGACTCCTACGCCCTGTCGCACAGCATGCCGGCGACCGGTGACGGCACGTCGCCGACGTTGTGGCTGACCTCGATCGCGCGTACCGGTCACGACACCAGCGCCGGCGGCTCCACGGCGGCGATCACGTTGCCGTCGGTGTCGTTCACCGGCATCAAGTTGCCCAACCGGGTCGACGTCACCGGTGGGCTGCCGTCGTTCTACCGGCAGCGCATCGCCACGATCACCACCGAGACCGGTTCGGTGATCTCGCCGTCCTACGAGCTGCCGGTGCCGTGTACCGCCCCGGTCACCACCGACCCGGCGACGAACACGAAGTCGTGCTACCCGGTCTACTGGACCCCGGACGGCTACGTGGACCCGTTCAAGGACTGGTTCAACAAGTACGCCGTCACCCGCGTCACGTCCACCGACCCGACCGGCGGCGCGGCGGCCCTGTCGACCAGCTACAAGTACCTGGGCGGCGCGGCCTGGCACTACGACGAGAACGAGGTCGTCAAGGCCAAGTACCGCAGCTACGGCCAGTTCCGCGGCTACGGCAAGGTGCAGACGTTCACCGGCGACGGCGTCAACGACCGCCGCACCCAGGCCGAGACCGTCTACTACCGCGGCATGTCCAAGAACAACAACACCACCGTGCTGAACCTGACCGACTCGGTCGGCGGCAAGCATGAGGACGTCGACGAACTCGCCGGCAAGGAGTTGGAGAGCACCAAGTACCTCGGCGAGAACGGTCGTGTCGACTCCTCCACCATCACCTCCTACTGGGTGTCCGGGGCCACCGCCACGCGCTCGCGCACGGGACTGTCGGCGTTGACGGCGCAGTGGGTCGCACCGATTAAGACGTACACCCGCCAAGCCGTCACCAGCGGCGGCTCGGTGACCTGGCGTACCACCGCCAGCGACAACAGCTACGACGCGAACACCACCAGCGCCACGTTCGGCGAGCTGAAGAACACCTACACCTACACCGTCCCGGTCGACACGGCGTACAACCAGTGCACCACCTACACCTACGCCCCGGCGAACACCAGCAAGAACCTCGCCGGCCTGGTCAGCCAGACCGAGACTGTGGCCGTGGCGTGTGGCGGGTTCGCCCAGGGCAGCCCCGCGTCGGTGCCGGGCAGCGTCAACACCCTGACCGCCCCGAGCAGCGTCAACCGGCCCTCGCAGGTGGTGAAGGCCGAGCGAAGCTTCTACGACGTCCTGGATTTCTCCACGACGTTCCCGCAGGCGGCGGCACCGTCGAAGGGCGACGTCACCCTCGCCCAGACCGCCAAGGATTACACCTCCGGGGCGTACGTCTGGCAGACCACCGAGCGGTCGACCTACGACAGCTACGGCCGGGTCACCGACTCCTACGACGCCAAGGGCAACAAGACAAGCAGCGGCTACACCATGAACGCCGCCAAGCTGGTCACCGCCACCTCCAGCACGAACGCCGCGGGGCACGGTGGGTCGGTCACGCTCGACACGAAGCGCGGCATCCCGCTGGTCAGCACCGACGCCAACGGCATCGTCACCACCCAGCAGTACGACGCGCTCGGCCGCGCGACGTCGGTATGGCTGAATTCCCGTGCCACGAGCGTCGGAGCCAACTACAAGTTCGGCTACACCGTCTCGAAGACCGGGGTGTCCGCCACCACCACGGAAACCCTGAACAACTCCAGCGGCTATCAGAAGTCGGTCACCATCTACGACGCGTTGCTACGCACTCGCCAGACCCAGTCGGTCACCCCGACGGGCGGCCGAATGATCGCCGACACGTTCTACGACACGCGCGGATGGACCCGTGCGTCGTACAACGGCTGGTGGGACGACGGCTCGTTGCCGGCGGTCAGCACACCCGTGTCGGCGGCCGACTTGAGTAAGCAGGTACCGAACCAGACGTTCACCACCTACGACGGTCTGGGCCGGGCGGTCATCGTGACGGCGGCCAAGAACGGTGTGACCGTCTCAACGACGACCACCGTTCATGGCGGCGACCGCACCACCGTCGTTCCGCCCACCGGCGGTGTCGTTTCCGCCGCGCTCACCGACCCGCTCGGTCGGAAGAAGGAGTTGCAGGAGTACAGCGTCCGTCCGACGGTGACCACACCGGCGGACACCTTCACCGGCACGTTCACCGTGACCGGTGGCACCGCGACGGTCAGCAAGTACGGCTACGACGAGCACGGCAACCAGTCGACGCTCACCGACGCCAGCAACAACGTGTGGACCTCGACGTACAACCTGCTCGGCCAGGTGGTGGCGAAGTCCGACCCGGACGCCGGCGCCAGCAGCATGAGCTACGACGCCAACGGCAACGTCGAGCAGTCCACCGACGGCCGTGGCAAGACCCTGTCGTTCACCTACGACGCCCTCGACCGAAAGACCGGCGAGTACGCGTCCACGGTGGCGAACCAGTCGTCGGCGAACCAGCGGGCGGCATGGGTGTACGACAACAGCAACGGCGTCGCGGGGGTCACCAACGCGCTCGGCAAGCTGACCACCACCACCGCCTACCGCGGCGGACAGGCATATGTCACCCAGCAGAAGTCGTTCAACGTCTTCGGCAGTTCCCTCGGCACGACGGTCACCATCCCGGACAGCGAAGGCGCTCTCGCCGGGTCGTACGTGTTCGGGCACACCTACTCCTCGGTGCTGGGTCTGCCGCTGACCGACACCTACCCGGCCAAGGGCGGTCTGCCCTCGGAGACGGTGATCCACGGCTACACCGGGGTCCTGGACCTGCCCACCACCCTCGGTGGTCTCGCCGGATACAGCCAGAGCGTCAGCTACGACGCCTACGGCCGGGTAGACCAGCAGAAGATCGGCTCGTCCACCAGCCACGCCTACGTCACCAACACCTACGACACCCACACCAGCCGGCTGAAGAACCAACTCGTCACCCGCTCCACCACGACGCCGACAAACGTCGACGAGCAGGAGTACGAGTACGACCTGGCCGGCAACATCACCCGCAAGATCAGCAAGCGGTTGGGTGCCACCACCCCGGCGGAGACGCAGTGCTACGGCTACGACGGTCTGGCCCGCCTCACCGAAGCCTGGACCGGCACCGACGCCTGCGCCGCCACGCCCACCGATGCCAACAAGTCAATGGTCGGCAACAGCATCGGCGCGGGTAGCGCCTACTGGACCAGCTGGCAGATCGACCTGATCGGTAACCGCACCCAGCAGACCGAACACAACCTGACCGGCGGTACCGACACCAAGACCACCTACGCCTACAACGGCAACGGTCAGAACAAGCCCCACACCCTGACCTCGACCACCACGACCGGCGGGGCAACCGGCACCACGTCGTACACCTACGACAACGCCGGCAACACCACCGGCCGCAACGCCGCCCAGGGAAGCCAGACTCTCACCTGGGACGACGCCGGCAAGCTCGCCGACGTCACCGGTGGCACGAGCGGCAACAACAGTTTCATCTACGACGCCGACGGCAACCTGCTGCTGCAGAAGGAGCCGGGCAAGAACACCCTTTACCTACCCGGGCAACAACACACCCTCAACACGACCACCACCGTCATCACCGGCAGCCGCTACTACGCCCTCCCCGGTGGGGGCACCTGCATTCGCACCGGCAGTGGCACGGCGTACACCTTCGCCATCGCCGACCACCAGGGCACCCCGTCGCTCTACCTGGACAGCACCGCACAGAATCCGACCTGGCGGCAGTACACCCCGTACGGTGGGGCTCGGGGTACGGTCGTCGCCGCGCCCGACAACCACGGCTTCCTCGACAAGCCGATGAGCCCGGTCGGAATCAGCATCATTGGCGCCCGCGCCTATGACGCCGTTCTCGGCCGCTTCCTATCCGTGGATCCGTTGCAAGACGCTGATCAGCCGCAACAGTGGAACGGCTACTCTTACGCCAACAACACGCCGGTGACGTCCAGCGACCCCACCGGATTGATCCCGGACGACTGCAAGTACTTCGACTGCTACGGGTACGACGTCAAGAAGGGCTGCTCGGGCGGCTGCGGGTCGACCGATAACATCAAATATGGCAAGGCGAATAAGCTGACCAGCACGAAAATGAAGCGCGGCAAGTACGTGCCGCCGGCCCGACCGATCAAGGACAATGGTCGTCGCTGCTACTGGAACATGTGCATGGGTGGACGGAACGGCAGTGCGGTCAACGCGATGTGGAACCGCTACGTGGTACAACCCGCCACCCAGGCGTGGCAGACTACCAATTCTTTCGTGACTCAGACCATTCCCGGTGCCATCGCCGATGAATGGGCGAGGGAAAAGCGTGTCGAATCCATGCTTGTCGGAGCGGCCATGGAGGAGGCTGTCGTCCGTACGGGTGGCCGCTGTGGCGATGCCTATGGAATGAGAGTTTGCCAGCAGAGCAGGGGGGTTTCAATCGCAGGCAAAGGCCCGGTCAGGATTCCTCTCAAGGCTCGCGGAGGGACGACCTACGGCACGGTGTTTGTGACCGATCAAGCCCCAGAGGCCGTCAACGGTCCGCTGATGACGCATGAGAAGTACCATCGCGATGAGCAGTGGAACAAGATGGGATTTTTGTTCGGCCCCCTCTATTTGGCTGCGGAAAAGCAAAAGAATGATACGGGGTTGGTCTGCAACATCTTCGAGGCTCAAGCCGAGATTGCAAGCAACGGCGGAGGGAGCTACTCATGTTTCTGAGGGCGAGATCCCTGCGGCGGGTTGTGGGCGTTTTCCTGTCCGCTTGCCTGCTTGTCGTCGCTGCGGGCTGCCAGTTCCCAGGCGATGCCGTCTATGCCGTGGGGGTGGCAAAATTGGGCGACGAGGTCCACATTTTTGCCCCGGTATGTGAAGGTGAACGAATTTCTGCTGTCGAGGTGTACGACAATAAGGCGGCAGCCGAGCGCACGGACTCCCAGGCCAGCGGACCCGCACGCGTGCCGTACTGGAAGGTGGCGGATCCGCGAAGCGATGCTGCCGCGAAGGGTGAGTTCGTAATTGGTCAAGACGACTTATTCGCTCAGGTCCTTGTTGCGGTGGAAAATGGTGCGCCCTTGCCAGATATAACGGCTGTTGAAATCACGGTCATCAAGGGGGATCGACGACGCGTCGTCGGGGACGCGTTCCGGCTCTCGGGTGTGCCGGAATACCCCGCCGACGCTGATCCTCGTTCAGTTAAATATGTCTATGACGAGAGCGCGAACTCGGAGAAGATGCTGACGCCGAGTCAGATATCTAATGAGTCGGGGTGCGCTTTTGACTATGTAGGTTGACGTATAGGTGTGGGGGTGGTCCATCGGGCCGATAGCGGTGGACCACCTCACATCGATTTGGATTGCGAAGGCTGCCGGCCAGCGCAACAAACGCGTAGCGCAGGCGGCGCGCAACTCAACGATCCGCTACCCGGATTACTGGATCAAACCTTTCAAGTCTGCATGACGAGGCACTAGCTCTGGCGCAGCCAGATGACGCCCAGCGGGGGCACCTGGAGTGCCGCGGACGCCACCATCCCGTGCCACGGGACGTCCTCGGCATGCACCGCACCCAGGTTCCCCACCCCCGACCCGCCGTAGTGGTGCGCGTCGGTGTTGAGCACCTCGGTCCACGTTCCGCCGGCCGGCAACCCGATCCGGTAGTCGTGCAGGGGCTGGGCGGAGAAGTTCGCCACGCACACGAGCGTCGAGCCGTCCGGGGCGATCCGGATGAACGACACGGTGTTGTTGGCGACGTCGTCGCCGGCGATCCAGCGGAACCCGGCCGGCTCGGTGTCCTGGGCCCACAGCGCCGGGGTGGCCCGGTAGACGCGGTTGAGGTCACCGACGAGTCGCTGCACGCCGGCGCGGGCCGGGTCGTGCAGCAGGTACCAGTCGAGGCCGCGTTCCTCGCTCCACTCCCGGTCGTCGGCCAGCTCGGAGCCCATGAAGAGGAGCTGCTTGCCCGGGTGCGCCCACATGTACGCGAGCAGCGCCCGGACGTTGGCCAGCCGCTGCCAGGTGTCGCCGGGCATCTTGCCGGCCAGTGAGCCCTTGCCGTGCACCACCTCGTCGTGGCTGATCGGCAGCACGTAGTTCTCGCTCCAGGCGTACGCCAGGGAGAACGTGAGCTGGTGGTGGTGGTGCTGGCGGTAGATCGGGTCCTTCGAGGTGTAGAGCAGGGTGTCGTGCATCCAGCCCATGTTCCACTTGAAGCCGAAGCCGAGCCCGCCGTCGGCGGTGGGCCGGGTGACGCCCGGCCAGGCGGTCGACTCCTCGGCGATCATCACGACCCCGGCGTGGTGCTTGTAGACCGTCGCGTTCACCTCCTGCATGAGCGCGATGGCCTCCAGGTTCTCCCGACCGCCGTACTGGTTGGGGGCCCACTGGCCCTCGTCGCGGGAGTAGTCCAGGTAGAGCATCGACGCGACCGCGTCGACCCGCAGCCCGTCGACGTGGAACTGGTCGCACCAGTAGAGCGCGTTGGCGACCAGGAAGTTGCGCACCTCGCGGCGGCCGAAGTCGAAGACGTACGTGCCCCAGTCGGGGTGCTCGCCGCGCCGCGGATCGGGGTGCTCGTAGAGCGGGGTGCCGTCGAAGCGGGCCAGGGCCCACTCGTCCTTGGGGAAGTGCGCGGGCACCCAGTCGAGGATCACGCCGATGCCGGCGGCGTGCAGGGAGTCGACGAGGTGGCGGAACTCGTCCGGGTCACCGAAGCGGGACGTCGGCGCGTAGTAGCCGGTCACCTGGTAGCCCCAGGAACCGCCGAACGGGTGCTCCATCACCGGCAGGAACTCCACGTGCGTGAAGCCCAGCTCGGTGACGTACGCGGTGAGCTGCTCGGCCAGCTCGCGGTAGCCGAGGCCGGGCCGCCAGGAGCCGAGGTGCACCTCGTACACGCTCATCGGTTCCTGGTGCGGCTGGCGCTCGGCCCGCCGGGCCAGCCAGTCCGCGTCGTTCCAGCGGTAGGTCGAGTGGTGCACCACCGACGCGGTGGCGGGCGGCACCTCGGCGTACGCCGCCAGGGGATCTGCCTTGTCCCGCCACTGCCCGTCGGCGCCGAGCACCCGGTACTTGTAGCGGGCGCCGACCCGGGCGTTGGGGACGAACAGCTCCCAGACGCCGCTGGAGCCGAGCGACCGCATCGGCCAGCCGTCGTCCGGACCCCAGCCGGTGAAGTCGCCGACGACCCGCACTCCGCGTGCGCTGGGCGCCCACACGCTGAACGCCACGCCCTCGTCGAAGACCCGCGCGCCGAGCGCGTCCCACAGCCGCTCGTGCCGGCCCTCGCCGATCAGGTGCAGGTCCAGCTCGCCGAGGGTGGGCGGGTAGCGGTACGGGTCGTCGTGGACGGTGCCGTCGACCTCCACCCGGTAGTCGAGCACGGTGCCCTCGACGTGGGTCTCGAAGACGCCCACGTCGTGCACCCGCTTCATGGGGTGCCGTTCGTCGCCGACGAGCAGCAGCACGTCGCCCGCGCCCCGGCGCATCGTGCGGATCGTCGTCCACCCGTCGGCGGGGTGCGCGCCGAGCAGCGCGTGCGGGTCGTGCGTCACGCCGGTGATCAGCTGGTCCATCGGTCGTCCTTCGGGGCGGCGTCGGTCGGTGCGGAGGCGGGCGGGCGGGGCTTCGCCGAGCGACCCCCGGCCGAGCGGGGAGGGGCCGGGCGGGGGCCGGACGGGCGGGGAGCGGACGAACGCGCCGCCGTCCCAGCGCCGGTCGTCAGGCCCGCGCCGGTCGAGGCGTCGGCCGTCGAGCCAGCGCCCGTCGTGTCAGCGCCCGCGGTCGGGGCCGGGGTCGTCGGGGCGGTGCCGCCGGACAGGTCGTCCGGGACGTCGGTGACGGTGAGGTCCGCCGGTTCGACGACGGCGGATGTCGGCACGGAGGGCGCGACCGGCCGGCGGACGGTCAGCACGTGCGCCGGTTGCAGGTACGGGTCGAGCCGCACCGCGTTGCGCTGACCCCAGTCGTAGCTGGTGCCGGTCAGCTCGTCGTACACGGTGAACCGCTCGTGCCAGTCGAACCCCAGCTCCGGCATGTCGAGCGTCGTGTTGCCCCACTGCACCTCGCGCGAGTCGAACGAGCAGATCACGATGACCGTGTTGCCGGTCTCCGGGTCGTGCTTCGACCAGCACAGCAGCGCCGGGTTGTCGATCTCGTGGAAGCGCAGGTTGCGGAGCTGGTGCAGCGCCGGGTTGTCCCGGCGTACGCGGTTGAGGGTGGCCAGGAACGGCGCCAGCGAGCGGCCCTGCGCCTCGGCGGCGGCCCAGTCGCGGGGGCGCAGCTCGTACTTCTCGTTGTCCAGGTACTCCTCGGCGCCCGGGCGGGCCACGTGCTCGAACAGTTCGTAGCCCGCGTACAGGCCCCAGGAGGGGGAGAGCAGCGCGGCCAGCACCGCCCGGATCTTGAACATCGGCGGGCCGCCGTGCTGCAACGAGGAGTGCAGGATGTCCGGCGTGTTCGGCCAGAAGTTCGGCCGCATGTGGTCGGCCGACGCGACAAGCTCCTCGCAGTATTCCCGCATCTGCGCGGCCGTCGTGCGCCAGGTGAAATAGGTGTACGACTGCGTGAAGCCGATCTTGCCGAGCCCGTGCATGATGGCCGGCCGGGTGAACGCCTCGGCGAGGAACAGCACGTCCGGGTCGACAGCCTTGACCTCGGCGATCAGCCAGTGCCAGAAGTCGAACGGCTTGGTGTGCGGGTTGTCCACCCGGAAGATCCGGATGCCCTCGCCCACCCAGTGCAGCACCACCCGCAGCACCTCGGCGCGGATGCCCTCGGAATCGTTGTCGAAGTTGACCGGGTAGATGTCCTGGTACTTCTTCGGCGGGTTCTCCGCGTACGCGATGCTGCCGTCGGCCCGCGTGGTGAACCACTCCGGGTGCTCGGTGACCCACGGGTGGTCCGGCGCGCACTGCAACGCCAGGTCCATCGCCACCTCCAGGCCCTGCGCCGCGGCCGCCTCGATGAAGGCGCGGAAGTCCGCCGGCGTACCCAGGTCGGGGTGGATCGTGTCGTGGCCGCCCTCGGCGGCGCCGATGGCCCACGGCGAGCCGACGTCGGTCGGTCCGGCGGTGAGCGCGTTGTTGCGGCCCTTGCGGTTGACCCGGCCGATCGGGTGGATCGGCGGCAGGTAGAGCACGTCGAAGCCCATCGCGGCCACACCCGGCAGCCGCTCGGTCGCGGTGGCGAAGGTGCCGGAGCGCCCACCCGCCGCTCCTTCGGAGCGCGGGAAGAACTCGTACCAGGCCGAGAAGAGGGCCCGCTTGCGGTCCACCCAGAGGGTGTACGCCTCACCGGCGGTCACCAGCTCCCGCACCGGGTGCTCCCAGAGCAGGTCGGCCAGGGCCAGCGCCGGGTCGACGCGCTGCGGCAACGGAAGGCCGGTGTCCACGAGGGCGGTGAGCGCGTCGGCGAGGCGGGCCCGGTCGGCGGCCGGCACCAGCTCGCGGGCGGCGGCCAGCACACGTGCGCCCTCGGCCAGGTCGTTGGCCAGGTCCTCCGGCCCCTGCCCGGCGGCGATCTTCTTGGTCACCGCGTTCTGCCAGGTCAGGTACGGGTCTCCGAACGCCTCGACGGAGAAGGTCCAGGAGCCGACGGCGTCCGGGCGGATCGTGGCGTGCCAGCGGTCCTGGCCGGGCTCGCCGGGGCGCATCCGGGTGAACGGCCGTTGCTCGCCGTCCGGGCCGCTCCACACCACGTTGCAGCCCAGCGCGTCGTGCCCCTCCCGGTAGGCGCGCGCCGACACCGGGACCGGCTCGTCGACGACTGCCTTGGCCGGGTACCGCCCGCACGAGACGACGGGGGAGACGTCTTCGATCGGGAACCGTCCTGTCACCCCGCCAACCTACTGTGCGAGATCGGCTCGCGCGCGGCCAAGCCCGCCAGGTGCCCTTCCCGCGATGACATCGGATGCCCAGGTGTTCCAGGGCGTGTCGCGGGACCTACCCCGCGCCCCGCCCGGATCGTTGGCACCTCAGCAGCAGCACCCTCGGCGCGTCGAATTGCTCAACTGACAACGATCGAGGCCCGTCGCCGGGCTGGCCGGAGCGGATCACCGCACCACGGTGTGCGCGCAGGTGCCGTAGCCTCCGGCCATGATCGAAAAGGTGAAGGTCGCGGTCGTGGGCGTCGGCAACAACACCTCCGCGCTGGTGCAGGGAATCGCTCTCCACCGCGACAGCGGCAGTCTGGTGGGTGTCCGCAGGCCGATCGTCGACGGGCTCGCGGTGGGCGACATCGAGTTCGTCGCGGCCTTCGCCACCTCCCGGGAGAAGATCGGCCGGGACCTGACCGAGGCGATCTTCCTGCCGCCCAACAACTTCCCCCGACTCGACTGCGACCTGCCCGAGGCGGGTGTCGCCGTCACCGAGGGACTCGTCGACTCGGCCGGGGTGGACCGGGTGGCGGCGGCACTGGCCGGGGCGGAGGTGCTGCTCTACTCGGCGCCGAGTGGCCGACCGGAGACCGCCCGGGCGTACGCCGAGGCGGCGCGTACCGCAGGTGTCGCCTTCATCAACACCACCGCCGACCCGATCTCCCGCGATCCGGACGTGATGAGCGGGTTCGAGGCGGCCGGCCTGCCGCTGCTCGGAGACGACCTGGCCAGCCAGTTCGGCACCTCGGTGGTGCACAACGCGCTGCTGCGGTTGCTCCGGGAACGGGGCCTCACGCTCGTCAGCTCCTACCAGGTCAACCTGGGCGGCACCGAGGACTTCCGCAACCTGGTCGAGAACCCCAGCACCAAGAAGCAGTCCAAGCTCAACGCCCTGCCGGACGCCGACCGGGTCGAGGTGGCCCCGCTCGGCTATCTGCCGCACCTGGGATCACAGAAGGTGGCGCACCTCAACATCGAGGCGCAGGGCTGGGGCGAGACGGTGGTGAGCCTCGACGTGAAGCTGAAGGTGGACGACCCGAGCGGCGCCGCCGGGGTCAACATCGACCTCATCCGCATAGCGGCGAGCGCGCTCCGCAACGGCCACGGTGGTCACCCTGCTGAGGCGACGTCGTTGCTCAAATCCCCACCCGGAACGGCGATCTAGATCGGCCGGGCATCGTCGACGGGCTGGGCGCTGTCAGGCCCCCAGCACCGAGCGGTACACGTCGAGGGTCTGCCGGGCTATCGCGTCCCAGGAGAAGTGCTCCACCGCGCGCCGCCGACCGGCCAGGCCGAACCGCTCGGTACGCGCCGGGTCGGCGAGCAGCGTGTTGATCGCCGCCGCCAGGTCCGCGACGAACGTCTCCGGCTTCAGCGGCGTCCCCGACCCGTCGGTGGCCTGCTCGATCGGCACCAGCAGGCCCGTCTCGCCGTCGGCCACCACCTCGGGGATGCCGCCGGTGGCGGTCGCCACCACCGCCGTCTCGCAGGCCATCGCCTCCAGGTTGACGATGCCCATGGGCTCGTACACCGAGGGGCAGACGAAGACTGTCGCGTGGGTGAGCACCTGGATCACCTCGGGCTTGGGCAGCATCTCGGCCACCCAGACCACGCCGGAGCGGTTGGCCCGCAGCTCGGCGACCAGCTCCTGGACCTCGGCGGCGATCTCGGCCGTGTCGGGTGCGCCGGCGAGCAGCACGAGCTGGGTGTCGGCCGGCAGTTCCCGGGCCGCCCGCAACAGATACGGCAGGCCCTTCTGCCGGGTGATCCTGCCCACGTACACCACGCTGGGCAGCGTGGGGTCGATGCCGAGCCGCTCCAGCACGTCGGTGCCGGAGTCCGGCGCGTACTGCACGGTGTCGATGCCGTTGTAGACCACCCGGACCCGGTCCGGGTCGACCTGCGGGTAGGCGGCGAGCACGTCGTTGCGCATTCCCGCACTGACCGCGATCACCGCGTCGGCGGCCTCCATCGCGGTGCGCTCGATCCAGGAGGAGAGCGTGTAACCGCCGCCGAGCTGCTCGGCCTTCCACGGCCGCAGCGGTTCCAGGCTGTGCGCGGTCAGCACGTGCGGCACCCCGTGCAGCAGCTTCGCGGTGTGCCCGGCCATGTTCGCGTACCACGTGTGGCTGTGCACCACGTCGGTGCCGGCGGCGCCGGCGGCCATCTCCAGATCCACACCCATCGTCCGCAGCGCGGCGTTCGCGCCGGTCAGGCCGGGCGGATCGGTGTACGCCGTGACGCCCGGCTCGGTGCGCGGCAGGCCAAAGCAGTGCACGCGTACGTCGGTGAGGTGGCGCAACTCCCGGGCCAGGTACTCGACGTGCACGCCCGCGCCGCCGTAGACCTCCGGTGGGTACTCGCGGGTGAGCAGATCGACGCGCAGCGGGGTGGGTTCCGTCATGACCCCGCACCCTAGTGCAGAAGACTCCCCGTACGAGTGGTGAAGTCCGACGCGGGTGGATAGCGTCGGGGCATGGCTGCCAAGGTGCTCGCGATCGTCCTGGCGGGTGGGGAGGGCAAGCGCCTGATGCCACTCACCACGGACCGGGCCAAGCCGGCCGTCCCGTTCGGCGGGATGTACCGCATGGTCGACTTCGTCCTCTCCAACCTGGCCAACGCCGGCTATCTCAAGATCGTCGTGCTGACCCAGTACAAGTCCCACTCCCTCGACCGACACATCACCAAGACCTGGCGGATGTCCACGCTGCTCGGCAACTACGTCACCCCGGTGCCCGCGCAGCAGCGTCGTGGCCCGTGGTGGTTCGCCGGCTCGGCCGACGCCATCTACCAGAGCTTCAACCTCATCAACGACGAGCAGCCCGACTACGTGATCGTCTTCGGCGCCGACCACATCTACCGGATGGACCCGCGGCAGATGGTGGAGGACCACATCGCCTCCGGCGCGGCGGTGACCGTCGCCGGCATCCGGCAGCCCCTCTCGATGGCCGACCAGTTCGGTGTCATCGAGGTAGGCGAGGACGGCCGGAAGATCCGTGCGTTCCGCGAGAAGCCCACCGACGCGGTTGGCCTGCCGGACGCGCCCGACGAGATCTACGCCTCGATGGGCAACTACGTCTTCACCACCCGCGCCCTGTGCGAGGCGGTCGAGCGGGACGCGGCCGACAAGTCCAGCAAGCACGACATGGGCGGCAGCATCATCCCGATGCTCGTCGAGCGGGGCGAGGCGAACGTCTACGACTTCCGCGACAACGAGGTGCCGGGCAGCACCGACCGGGACCGTGGCTACTGGCGCGACGTGGGGACGCTCGACTCGTTCTACGACGCCCACATGGATCTGATCAACGTGCACCCCGTGTTCAACCTCTACAACTTCGAGTGGCCGATCTACACGGAGCAGCCGCCGTGGCCGCCGGCGAAGTTCGTCCACCAGTGGGGTGAGCGGGTCGGCCGCGCGGTCGGCTCGATGGTCTCGCCGGGTGTGGTGATCTCCGGCTCGCTGGTGGAGAACTCGATCGTGTCGCCGAAGGTGCGGGTGCACTCCTGGGCGCACGTCGAGGGCTCGGTGCTGATGGAGGGTGTCGAGATCGGCCGGCACGCGGTGGTGCGCCGGGCCATCCTGGACAAGAACGTGTTCGTCCCCGAGGGCGCCGAGATCGGCGTCGACCTGGAGAAGGACCGGCAGCGCTACACCGTTTCCGACAACGGCATCGTGGTGATCGGCAAGGGCCAGCGGGTCGAGCCGTGACAGTCGCACTATCAAGGAGGTAGACCCCCGTGACCCATCCCCGTGCCGGCCAGCCCGCCGAGCCCGCCGACCTGGTCGACGTGCCGCGCCTGGTGACCGCCTACTACGCCGAGCATCCGGACCCCGCGGACCCGGCGCAGCAGGTGTCCTTCGGCACCTCCGGCCACCGGGGCTCCAGCCTGCGCAACGCGTTCAACTCCGACCACATCCTCGCGGTCACCCAGGCGCTCTGCGACTACCGGCGGGAGCAGGGCCTCGACGGCCCGCTGTTCCTGGCCCGGGACACGCACGCGCTCTCCGCGCCGGCCGCCGTGGACGCCCTCGAGGTGCTCGCCGCCAACGGGGTCACCGTGCTTCTCGACAGCCGCGACGGGTACACCCCCACCCCGGCGCTGTCGCACGCGATCCTCACCCACAACCGGGGTCGCACCAGCGGGCTCGCCGACGGCATCGTCATCACCCCGTCGCACAACCCGCCCGACGACGGCGGCTTCAAGTACAACCCCACCAACGGCGGGCCGGCCGACACCGACGTCACCCGCTGGATCCAGGACCGCGCCAACGCGATCCTCGCCGCCGGGCTCAAGGAGGTCCGCCGGATCACCTACGCGCGGGCCCGGGCCGCCGACACCACCGGGGAGTACGACTTCCTCGCCAACTACGTCGACGACCTGCCGGCGGCGATCGACATCGACGCGATCCGCGACGCCGGCATCCGGATCGGCGCCGACCCGCTGGGCGGGGCCAGCGTGGCGTACTGGGGCGAGATCGCCGAGCGGCACCGGCTGGACCTGACGGTGGTCAACCCGACGGTCGATCCGACCTGGCGGTTCATGACCCTCGACGGGGACGGCAAGATCCGGATGGACTGCTCCTCGCCGAACGCGATGGCGTCCCTGATCGCCGCCCGCGCCGACTACCAGATCTCCACGGGCAACGACGCCGACGCCGACCGGCACGGCATCGTCACCCCCGACGCCGGCCTGATGAATCCCAACCACTTCCTGGCGGTGGCGATCGGGCACCTGTTCCGGACCCGCGCCGACTGGGGTCCGGCCGCCGCGGTGGGCAAGACCCTGGTCTCCTCCTCGATGATCGACCGGGTGGCCGCCGACCTGGGCCGGCCGCTGCTGGAGGTGCCGGTCGGCTTCAAGTGGTTCGTGCCCGGCCTGCTCGACGGTTCGGTCGGCTTCGGCGGTGAGGAGAGCGCCGGGGCGTCGTTCCTGCGCCGCGACGGCTCCACCTGGACCACCGACAAGGACGGGATCCTGCTCTGCCTGCTCGCCTCCGAGATCCTGGCCACCACCGGGCGCAGCCCGAGCGAGCACTGGGCGGAGCTGGCCGAGCGGTTCGGTGCGCCCGCGTACGCCCGGATCGACGCCCCGGCCACCCGGGAGCAGAAGGCCGTGCTCGCCAAGCTCTCCCCGGATCAGGTCGACGCCACCGAGCTGGCCGGTGAGCCGATCACCGCGACCCTGACCACCGCCCCGGGCAACAACGCCCCGATCGGCGGCCTCAAGGTGAGCACCGAGTCCGGCTGGTTCGCCGCGAGGCCCTCGGGCACTGAAGACGTCTACAAGATCTACGCCGAGTCCTTCCAGGGCCCCGACCACCTGAAGAAGATCCAGGAAGAAGCCAAAACCCTGGTAGACCAGGCCCTGTCCCAGGCCTGACCCAACCCCGACCCGGCCCCGACCCACCTCCCGCTCCCGCCTGCGTTGATCATGAAGTTATTGCCCAGTGGCACGGCGTGTCGCGGCAATAACTTCATGATCAACGCGAGCGGGGTGGGGTTAGCAGCGTGGGGGGATTTCGTTTTCGTTGGGGTTCTGGAGTTCCTTCGGGAGTAGTGCCTTGAGCTGTTCGGGAAGGAACGGCAGGTCGAGCAGGCTCATCTTCAACTGGTTGCGTTCCTGGTACCGCAGCGGGTCGAAGCGCACCACCAGCCCCGCGTTGCGCCGGTAGCTGATGTCCACCGCGCCCTCGTCCGCCGCGTCCCGGAACACCAGCCCGTCCATCTCCACCACGACTGCCGAAGAGTGCGGCTCCAGCTCCAGCCGGATCTTCTCGTCCCCGGAGAGCACCACCGAGCGGGAGATGCCGGCCATCGGCGCCGACGGGGTGACGACCACCGCGTCCGCCGCCGGGGAGATCAGCGGACCGCCGGCGGCATAGCTGTACGCGGTGGAGCCGATCGGCGTGCTCACCACCACGGCGTCGGCCCGGTAGTAGCCGTACTCCTGCCCGTCGATGGCCAGGGTGGCGGTGACGAAGCCCGAGCCGGGCCGCCGGACCAGCGCGATGTCGTTGAACGCCACCACGTCGTCGCCACACACGTCGCAGGCCAGGCAGGCGTGCGACTCGATCGTGAAGTCCTTCGACAGCAGCCGGCTCAGCGCCTCGGGCAGCGCCGGCGGCTCGATCTCGACGAGGAAACCGAGCCGGCCCAGGTGCACGCCGAGCACCGGCTTCGGATCGCGGATGGCGGAGCGCAGCGCGCCCAGCATGGTGCCGTCGCCGCCGATGCTGATCAAGGCGTCGGCGCGGACGGCGACCTCGTCCTCCGGCAGGGGCTCGACGTTGGCCGGCACGCGGTGCTTGTCCTGGGCGCGCACGTAGAGCGACTTGTGGTGGCGCGTAGCCCACCGTTCGATGATCCCGACCACCTCGGTGACATCCCGGGTGGGGTGCAGTACCAGTCCCAGACCCGACACCAGTACAGCTCACCACACCGGCGTCGGACGCGTCCGGCGTACCGGGGAAGGTGCGCCGGCGGTCCACGGACCGCCGGCGCACCGTCGTGGCCTCAGCGGCGCGGCCGGCCGCTCAGGTGGGTCAGCGAGCGGGCGACCAGGTCGTTGCGGGCCGCCGGCGGCAGACCCTCCAGCCCGAAGCCGAGGTACACGGTGTCCGTGGTGACCACCACCGACCCCTCCTCGAACGCCTGCTGGCTGCGCGACCAGTCGGTGGTGTTGCCTCCGGAACCCGCGGGCGGCCCGGCCACCGCCCAACCACCCAGGTCGGTGGACTCGAACGAGGTCTCGGTGACCGTGGCCCCGTCGACGAGCACCCGGGCGTCGTCCAGGAAGACACCCAGGCCCTGGGTGCCCCAGTCCGAGACGTACGAGATCGACACCTCGACCTGCTTGCCGGCGTACGCCGACAGGTCGATCGAGAAGTCCTGCCAGCCGCCGGACGCGCCGGTGACCGCGTGCCACTCCCCGGTGCTGCCAGTGGCCGAGCAGTCCGCGCCCTGGTAGTGCCCCAGGAACGGGTGCAGGGTCTGCCAACCCGACTCGCAGCTCTCCCCGGTCTCCCGGCCGGTGTGCCCGTTGGCGTCGGGCAGGGTCGTCCAGTCGTCGCTGCCCACCTCGTGCGCCTCGACGATCATGAAGTCCCAGTTCGCTTCGATGTCGTACGAGGCGGCGAACCGCAACTCACCGCTGGTGGCCCCCGAGAGGTCCACCGTGCGGGTGAGGCGCTTGTACGACTCGTCGGCCTGCCCGCTCCACAGGTACCAGTCACCGGTGCGCGGGTCGAACGGCGCCGACCCCGGGCGGACCCAGTCCACCGGCGCGGAGCTGGCGAACTGGGGGAACTGGTCGACCGGCAGGAAGCTCGACGTGGTCAGGAACGAGGCCGTGTGCTCCTGGTTGCCCGCCGAACCCGCCGCGTTGAGGGTGCCGTCGAAGCCCGCGAACGCCCCCTCGGAGCCGTGGATCGGGAACGGACCGTCCGTGCCGGTGCCGCCGTCGCTGACGTAGGTGTGGGCGCCCAGCCAGTACTGCTGGAAGTCGTTCAGCAGCGGCAGGCAGGTGGCATCGTCGCCGTCGGTGCACTCCGGCGGCGCGTCCGGGTGGTAGACGTACGACCCGTTGGCGCCCTGGGCGTAGAGGGCGTACTGGCCGCTGACGAGCAGCTTGCCGCCCTCGTTGAGGTAGTCCCGCACGGCCAGTTCGGTGTCCAGCGCCGCCTTGGCCGCGGTGCCGGCCACCTGGCCGGGCGAGCGCAGGATGACGTCGTCGCCGGTCTCCCAGACCACCGTCTTGTAGTGCGACAGCACACCGAGCGGGTGCGGGGCCGCGCGCCGCATCGCGTCGAAGTCGTACACGTCGCTGCTGCGCCCGGCGGCGGTCAGCGACGCGGCGACCTCGTCGGCGTACTTCGCTGTGGTGCCGGTCTGCGTCGGGCTCAACCCGGTGACGTCCTCCATGGCGAGGACGAGTACGTCACCGCCGATGTCGGTGTGCACCCGGTAGGTGAAGTGTTCGCTGGCCACCACCCTGCCCGCCGTCGCCTTGGCGCGCTGTTTGACGCCGGTGAACCAGACCTCCACCCGGTCGCCGGGCTTCGTGCCGGTGACAGTGCCGCGCAGTTCGGCGTAGTAGTCGTCGTTGGTGTCGCCGTACCGCTCGCCGCCGCGCCACTCGCGGACCCCGACGGTCTTCGGTCGGCCACCGTTGACGACGTAGTGCATCCGCACGTTCTTCAGGGCGCGGCGGGTGATCGAGGCGACCTGCTGGGTGCGCCCGTACGAGGTGTCGAAGGCGTCCACCACGAAGTCCGGGGTGCTGCGGCCCACCACCGACACCGGGTCGTCCGGGTCGGCCGCGGACTTCGCGACGGCCAGCGCGAACGGCAGGTTCTTGCTCACCTCGCCGGCGATCAGCGTCTCGTCGTCGGGGAAGATGAAGTCGCTGACGCAGTCCTCCGGGCGCCACTGGTCGTCCGGGTCGACGTTCGCTGCGGAGTCACAGGTCGACATCTCCGGGGTGAAGCCCAACGTGCCGTACCGGACGGTGGCGTGGCTGTCGGTGTCGCCGTTGGTGGTGTACAGCTCGGCGGAGATGTCCGGGTCGTAGCCGGGAACGGCCGGGTGGGCGTCGTCACCGGCCATCGCCTGGTAGATCACGTCGTCGGGTGTCGGCGTGCTCACCTGCCAGCCGACGCCGTAGAGCAGCAGTTGGGCCGCCGAGTGGTAGTTGACGAAGAACTCGAAGCCGACCCGCCGCAGCAGCCCGTCCAGCGCCTTCGTCTCCGGCTCCGAGGCCGGGCGCGGGCCCCGGTAGGTCTCGCTGTTGGCGTCGGGCGAGGAGCCCTCGTTGTCGTACCCCCACTTGTAGGCGAAGTTGCGGTTGAGGTCGACGCCGTCGCCGGGGCCGATCTGGCCGTCGCCGTCGTTGTCGCGCAGGTTCTTGCGCCACAGCCGGTTGCCGGGGGTGAAGGTGTAGTCGTAGCCGTCCGGGTTGGCCACCGGCAGGAACCACAGCTCGGTCGTGTCGAGCAGGCGGGTGATCTCCCGGTTCGTGCCGTAGCTGTCGAGCACGTGGTGCATCAGCCGGCGGGTCATCTCCGGCGTGATCCACTCGCGGGCGTGCTGGGCGCCGGCGTAGAGCACCGCCGGTCGCTGACCGTCGCGGACCTTCCTCGCGTCCCTGGTCACCTTGACGGCGAGGATCGGCTTACCCTGCTGGGTCCTGCCGATGGTCTCCAACTTGGTCAGCTTCGGGAACCGCGCCGCCGTGGCGCTGAGCTCGTCGCGCAGGCCACCCGGCTCGCTGTACGGGCGAAACGCCGACCAGCCCGCCGCCGCCTGCTCCCGCAGCGCCTGCGAGGCGTCCTTGCCGCGGACCTTCTTCACCCGCAGGGGTACGCCCCGGTCGGTCAGCCGTTTCGCCTGCCGGGGAGTGAGGACCGTCTCGACGGCGGTGCGGCCGGTGGAGTCCGCAGTGGCGTCGTGACCGAGGTCCACCCCGGCCTCGCGCAGCAGGTCGCGCTGCTTCGCGTCGACAGTGCCGACGTACACCTCCAGGCCCTCCCGGGCACCCGGATCCGATGGTGGCCGCGCGCTCGCCGGCGGGGCCAGCGCCACGGCGCCGAGCAGGGTGACCACGCCGGCGATCGCCAGTCGTCTCGGTCTCATCGCGCCTCCTTGGGTGAAGGACCTGTAGGCGCGAGCCTTCGGTGCGGCGTGACCGGTGTCAATAGGTCGATGGGTGCGAGGTCGCTGAACGTGTCGATGCGGACGCCTGGCGTGACGGTCAGAGCGGGCGCGGGGCGGCTGCCACCGGAGCACCGGTTCGTTGTACGAAGGATGATGAATCCCGCCAGCCGCAGTGAAACACGCAATAGACCATCAAGCCGACCAATGGTCCGTACGCTGTTCCGTGTCCGAAGTGGTGTCGCCGGAGTCTGGCGAGGGAGGCGCTCGATGCGTCAGGTCCACGAGGTGGGCCAGCGGGAAGCTGTCGCTGTCGGGCGGTGCGGAGTCTGATGCGCGTGTCGTCGTACCGTCCCGCGCGTGTGGTCGTGGGGGTCGCCCGTCTGCTGGACCTGATCTGGGTCAGCGGCACGAGGGTCCGCAGGGGCGTCCGCGGCCTGGCGACCGTCGGCCGGTTCGCCGCCCGAGGTGACAACTTCACCTTCGATCCCGATGGCGTCTACACCTACGAGACGATCGAGGTCGGCCACAACGTCGACCTCGGTCACCGTCCGATCATCATCGCCGCTCGATCGCGGATCCGGATCGGTGACAACGTCATGTTCGGCCCCGAGGTCACGATCCGGGGCGGCAATCATCGGATCGACCGGGTCGGCGTCCCGATGATCTCTGTCGAGAAGTCTGCTTCGGACGGGGCTCTCGATCGGGGAGTGGCGATCGGCGACGACGTGTGGGTGGGCACCCGTGCCGTCATCCTCCATGGTGTGACGATCGGTCGGGGCGCCGTGGTCGGGGCGGGCGCGGTGGTGACCCGGTCGGTGCCGCCCTACGCGATGGTCGCCGGCAATCCGGCCCGAGTCATCCGGCTGCGCTGGCCGGTGGAGACGATCCTTGCGCACGAACAGCAGCTCTACCCTCCGGACCGTCGGCTGGCCGCTGCGGAGCTGGCGGCGTTGTCGGACCTTGCGGGGTCGCCGGCCCGGCCGGTCTCCTCCGCGACCGCCGGCAGCTGATGTCGCTTGATCGACCCGTCGGTGTCATTTCGTAGTGGCACGATGACGAAGCGTGACAGCCTCCGGGGAGAGTCGTTGGACCGGATGACCACTCAACGGGGCGTGAAGGCGGAACGCATGCGACTACTCATCACCGGCGGCGCGGGATTCATCGGCTCCAACCTGGCCCGTGCCGCGGTCCTGCGCCGCACCGTCACCGACATCCGGATCCTCGATGACCTCGCGACGGGGCGGATGAGCAACCTCGACGGTCTCGACGTCGACACCATTCCGGGTTCGATGCTCGACGACGAGGCGCTGGATCGGGCGATGGCCGGCCGGGACGCGGTGGTGCACCTGGCGGCGCTGCCCAGCGTGCCGCGTTCGCTGCGTGACCCGATCGCGTCGCACCACGCCAACGCCACCGGCACGCTGCGGGTGCTGGAGGCCGCTCGCCGCCACGAGGTGGGCCACGTCGTCGTCGCCTCGTCCTCCTCGGTCTACGGCGCGAACCCGATGCTGCCCAAGACCGAGCTCGCCTGGACCCGCCCGCTCAGCCCGTACGCGGTGAGCAAACTGGCCACCGAGGCATACGCGCTGGCGTACCAGGCGTCCTTCGGTCTTCCCACGCTTGCGTTCCGGTTCTTCAACGTCTACGGCCCGGCCCAGCGACACGATCACGGCTACGCGGCTGTCATCCCCCGTTTCATCTACGCGGCCCTGCGCGGTGAGCCTGTCGAGCTGCACGGGGACGGTCGGCAGTCCCGCGACTTCACCTATGTCGAGACGGTCTGCGCGGTGCTGCTCGACGCGGTGGAACGTTCGGTCGCCCATCCTCAGCCGGTCAATCTCGCCTTCGGCGCCCGGGCGGAGCTGCACACGGTGGTGTCCGAACTGGAGCAGATCATCAGCCGCCCGATCACCCGGCAGCACGTGGCGCCGCGCCCGGGTGACGTCCGCCATTCCGAGGCCGACAACAGGGTGCTCCGCTCACTCTTTCCCGACGTGGTGCCCACTCCCCGGAACGACGGCCTGCGGGCCACCGTCGAATGGTTCGAAGCGCATGTGCTGAAGCAGCCCGCCTGATGGTCGACAGGCCTCCGGGCGCCGGGGCGGCCCCGCCCATTCCTGTCGACGCGGTCGACGCCGGGTCCGCCGACACCACGTCGACGAGACGGGCGGCTAGGGCGGAGTCGGAGGCGCGCGAGGACGACCTGTCGGTGGCGCGACGCTCGCGGGGCAGAGCGCTGGTCACCGGCATCGCGTCATCGCTCGCGGGCAAGGCCGTCGGCCTGGTCGCGCCCCTGCTGATCACCCCGGCGGCCTTCCACTACCTCGGCTCCGAGCGGTACGGCATGTGGATGGCGATCACGTCGCTGACCGCGATGGCGCTGTTCGCCGACTTCGGCCTCGGAAACGGCCTGCTCACCCGGCTCTCGCGGCTTCACGCCACAGGTGATCGCGCCGCGGCGGCCCGAGAGATCGCCAGCGCCTACGCCCTGCTCGGTTCGCTGGCGGTAACGCTGATGCTGGTGCTGGTGAGCACCGTCCGGCTGGTGTCCTGGCCGGCGCTGCTGAACGTCGCGGATCCGGCGGTGGCCCGGGACGCCCGAGGGGTCGTGCTGCTCTGCTTCGGCGCCTTTCTCGTCAACATTCCGCTGGCCCTCATCCAGCGGGTGCAGTACGCCCACCAGCAGGTCGGGCAGAGCAACCTCTGGCAGGCGGGCGGCAGTCTGGTCTCGGCGGGTCTGGTGGTGGCGGCTGTCACCGCGAACGCCGATCCGGTCCTGGTGATCGCGGCCGCGGTGCTCGCCGTTCCCCTGATGAACCTGGCCAACTCGATCTGCTTCTTCCGCTGGCAGAGACCCGACCTGCGACCACGGGTCAGGGACGTGCGCGCCGCGAAGGCGCGCGGGCTGCTCCGGTTGGGGTCCCGGTTCTTCGGGCTCTCCGTGCTGAGTTCCGTCGCCCTCAACATCGACAGCTTCCTGGTCGGCCGGGTGCTCGGTCTGCACGCGGCCGCGAACTACGCGGTGATCCTGCGGATGTTCGCCGTGCTGGCGCTGTTCGTCACCCTGGTGAACCTGCCGCTGTGGCCCGCCAACGGCGAGGCGCTCGCCCGTGGTGATGTGGGCTGGGTCCGGCGCAGCACCCGACGGATGGTCCTCCTGTCCGCCGCTGCGGTGACGCTGCCCGCGCTCTGCCTCGTGCTGGCCGGTAATGACATCCTCCGACTCTGGGTACGGTCGGACGACCTCGATCAGGTTCCGACCACACTGTTCGCCGCGCTCGCCGTGTGGTCGGTCCTCGTGGCTGTCGCGGCGCCACTTCTCATGGTGCAGAACAGCGTCGGACTGCTGGGGCCGCAGTTTCTCGGTTGGGCGGCCTGCCTGGTCGTCGCCGTACCGCTGAAGATCCTTCTGGCGGGCCGGGAAGGCCTGCCCGGTGTCGCGCTGGCCTCGGCGCTGTCGTACGGGGTCACCGTGCTTCCCGTCGCCATCGCCGGATACCGCAAGGCGTTGGCAAGCGTGCCAGCGAGAGAGTCGAGTCCGATCGAAATGGAGCATGATGGTGAGTACGTTCCGCGGCATCGTCGCTGCCCTGCGTGATCGACGCGCGGCGGCCCGCGACCCGGAGGAGTTCGCGCGTTCGATCGGGGTGAATCTACGCGGACGGGTGCGCTTCTACGGCATCGACCGGAGCATGTTCGGCTCGGAGCCATGGCTGATCACGTTGGGCGACAACGTCTACATCACGGCCGGGGTGCAGTTCCTCACCCACGACGGCGGCACTCTCATTCTGCGCAGGGAACACCCCGACCTCGAATGGACCGCGCCGATCAGCATCGGCGACGACGTCTACATCGGCGTACGGTCGATCATCATGCCGGGGGTGCGGATCGGAAATCGCTGTGTCATCGGGGCTGGCTCGGTCGTGACCCGTGACGTTCCGGACGGCAGCGTCGCCGCCGGCGTGCCGGCCCGCGTTCTGCGCAGCACCGACGAGTACCTCGCCGCGATGAAGGCCAAGTCGCTCGGCTGCGGCCACCTGCCGGCCCAGGAGAAGGCCGCGGTGATCCGCGAGATCTACGGCGTGTCGGGGCGCCCGGACAGCGGGGTGAGATCAGCGGGCGGCGTCACGGCCCGTAAGCCACCGGCACCGACTGGTCCGGTGGGGTGATCGCGGGCTGGTCACTGCTCCCGCCGCTGTGGGTGGACGCCGCCCGGCCCGCTCACCTGGTCCTGGCTGCTTCGCCGACCGGCTACAAACGCGCTCACCACGGGCGCCCAGGTGCGGTAGTCGAACGTTGACGCCCGCTCCCGGGCGTGGTGGCTCATCTGCCACCACTGCGCGTCGTTGAGGGTGAGCGCCCGCACGAGGCCGTCCCGGACGTCGTCCGCGCCAGGCCCCGCCAGCACGATGCCCTCTCGCCCGTCGCCGATGTACGTCGCCAGGTCGCTGGTGTGGTTGAGCAGCACCGGGCAGCCGGCGGCCAGACTCTCGGGGACCTTCGACGGGAAGCCCGCCTCGGCGTAGCCCCCGCTGGGTCGGACCAGCACCGAGAAGTGTGCAGCGCGCAACTCGGCCAGGACGCGGTCACGCGACACCCGGCCCAGAAAGACGATCTGCTCGGCGAGGTCCGCCACGACCCCCTCGTCCAGGTCGGACATGGCTGCGGTCTGCTCCCGGGTCATCCCGGCCACGGTCAGGCGTACCCGCTGGCGCTCGGGCTCCGGTAGCCGACGGATGCCCTCCAGCACCACGGCGAGGCGGTCCTTGGGCCCCGCGGTGCCGGCGTACAGCAACCGCAGGCCGTTCGTCAGTGAGGGCGGCGCCGGTTGGCGGTAGTCGGCGCGGTCGACCTGCGGCGGCACCACCAGGATGGGACGGTTCGGCCGGGCGAGGCGTCGGTGCAGCGTCGTGGAGATCGCGATGACCTGGTCCGCCAACCGGTCCGCGAGGAGCGAGTGCCACCGGTGCCGGATGAAGTAGGGCGTCAGGCGTCCGTGACGGAACTGGCCGGGCTCGTGCCGTTCGAGGACGTCCACCGTCAACGGGCAGCGCACCGTCAGCCGCAACACGATCCAGGTGCTCAGGTTCCACAATCCCAGCGGAAGGCAGATGCCGGTGATCTCACCGGTGGGTATTCCCGCCCGGCGCAGGGCCCGGAGTACGCGCAGTGGGCGACTCTGTCGGCGCACCCAGCGTCGGAATCGGCCGCCCCCGCCGGCGGCGAACAGCGTGATCAGGCGCAGTCCGGGTGGCAGGGCGACCGGCTCGGGTGGACGGTCGGTGCCAGGCCAGTCGTTCACGATCACGGTTGTCGCGCCCGGGGGAGTCGCGGAGCGGGCCAGTTGGAGCAGCCGATTGGACATGGCGTCACCGTGCGGGAACCGGTACGCCGCCACCATGACCACTCGTGGCACCGGCTCGCCCGAGGCAATTGCCGACTGAGCTGGAGAGATGAGGGTCTCGTCGCTTTTCATGCGTTCCGTTCGTATAAAGCGTGTCTCAAGCGGTTGACGGTTATTGCCGGTGTTACTGTACGCACCCATGCGGTTACCGGGGATCAGGGCACGCCGTCGGCGGCCCGAGGTCGACGATGGAGTGCCAGTGCAGCCAGTCAGCCGGGACGACCATGGTCCGAGCACCCCACCGGTGCGCGCCCGGCCGGTCGTCGTGCAGCACTCGGCCGGCACACCCGGCGCCAACGGGCCACTGACCGCCGTGGGACGGGTGCTGGATTCCGCGCTGAGCGAGCGATACGAGTTCGTCCGCATGCATCAGGTCGGCGGCAACGGTGGCCTCAACGTGCCGTTGTTGCGCGAATGGGTCCGACTCCTGCGGCGGGTACGCCCCGACCTGGTGCACGTGCGCGGTCTGCAGAACGAGGGCTTTCACGGCGTGGTCGCCGCCCGGTTGGCGGGTTGCCCCAGGATCCTGGTCACCGTGCACGGCACCGTGCGGGACCTGAGGCACGGCGGCAACACCTGGCGTAGAGCGATGTTGACCAGTTGCGCGGAACCGGCCACGCTACGGATGGCCAGCCACGTCGCGACCGTGTGCGAGTACGCCGCCGACCGGGACTTCGTACGGGCGCACGCGGGCAGGTTCGTCGGCGTGATCCCCAACGGGGTTCCACTACCTGCCGACGTCGGCGCCGTGCGGAGCAGCCGACGTGCCGCCCTCGGCCTGGGCCGCGAGGACGTGGCCATGATCGCGGTAGCGCGGCTGAACTGGGACAAGGGCTTCGGGGTGCTGGCGGACGCGCTGCGGCGACTGCCGCCGCGACCGGGCCGCCGGGTGCTGCTGGTCGCCGGCGACGGACCGGACCGGGCTGGCATCGCCGAAGCCCTGGCCGACGCGCACGGCACCGAGGTGCGGCTGCTCGGTAATCGGCTCGACGTGCCGGATCTCCTCTCGGCCGCCGACATCTTCGTCTTTCCCACCCTGCACGAGAACCTGTCCAATGCTCTGCTGGAGGCGATGGCCCACGCGCTGCCCGTTGTCGCCTCCGCCGTCGGCGGCAACGTCGAGGTGCTGCGTCAGGGTGGCGGTCATCTCGTGCCGGCGGGAGACCCGGTCGCCTTCGCCGCCGCCCTGGAGCCGTTGCTCGACGACGCCGCCGAACGCCGGCACCTGGGGGAGACCGGCCGCAAGGTCGTGCACGACGCGTACAGCCTGCCGGTGATGCTCCGGTCCCTCGACGACGTCTATCAGCGCATCCTGCGAGGAGCGGCGTGACCGACAAGCACTCTCCCCGCGTACTGCTGCTCGGCTTCACGGTCGGCGACGACGTGTTCCGAGAGGTCGTGGCGCGAGATGTCGTCCTGCCCACCCAGACGCACACGTTCGCCTGGAGCCTGGTCCGGAGCCTGCGCGCGGCGGGCTGTCCGGTACGTCTGCTCTCGGCGGCACCCGCGTCGACGTTCCCGCGCAACCGGCAGATCCGCTTCCGGTCGGGGCACTTCCAGCAGGACGGCGTGCCCGGCGAACTGCTCGGCTTCGTCAATCTGCTCGGCCTGAAACACCTGACCCGGTTCGTGGCCGCCGTGCGCGCGGGGTCGCGGACCCTGCGCCGACACGGCGACGACATCCTGCTCATCCACGGCGTCCACACGCCGTTCCTGTGGTTCGGCGTTCTGGTCGCGTGGCGGGGCTCGGCCCGGGTGGTGCCGGTGCTGACCGATCCTCCCGGTGTGGTCCTGCCCGATGACGGGCGGATCGTCCGCGCGCTGCGCCGGCTCGATCACGCGCTCGTCCGCATGGCGCTGCGTCGCTCCTCCGGCGTCGTGGTGCTCACCGCGGCGCTCGGCGAGGACTTCGCCCCATCGATTCCCCGCCTGGTCATGGAGGGGATCTGCGATCCACCCACCACCGGGGCGTCAACGGGCGGTCCCGACGCCGGCCCGCCTCCCGACGCCGCCACCCGCGACATCGTCTACGCGGGCGGGCTGACCCGGGCGTACGGCGTCGATCGTCTGATCGAGGCGTTTCGCGGTATGCCCGACCCGGATCTGCGCCTGCTCCTGTTCGGTCGGGGCGAGTTGGAGGACTGGTCACGGACCCAGGCGGAGGTCGATCCCCGGATCTCCCCGCCGGAACTGCTGGACCGTGCCGCGCTGGTGCGGCGCCTCGCCAGCGCGTCGGTGCTGGTGAACCCCCGGCCGGTGGAGCAGTCGTTCGTCCGCTACTCGTTTCCGTCGAAGCTCATCGAGTACCTGTCCACCGGCGTTCCCGTGGTGACCACACGGTTGCCGGGCATTCCGCCCGACTACGAGCCGTACCTGCGCTTCGCCGAGACGGACACGGCCGACGGGCTGCGCGAAGCGTTGCTGCGACTGCTGGCGACGCCTCCCGGGGAGAGAGCCGCCCTCGGGGCCGCTGGCGCCGCATTCGTACGGGAGAGCCGTGGTCCCGCAGCGCAGGGCCGGCGCATCCGGTCGTTTCTGGCTGGCCTGCCGGTCGCTCCCTCAGGGGGTGTGGACGCCGTGGAGCAGGGGAGCGGGTCGCCGCTGCACCCACTCGGGCGGCCTTGAGTCGCCCGCGCTGTTCGTCAGGGCGTTCCACAGGTACAGCATCAGCAGGGTGGCAAGGCCGATCATCGCCGGACGGGACATACCGAGCTGATTGTTCGCCGGGATGTAGGTGACGAGCAGGCATATCTGCACGAAGAGCAGGGTCGGCAGGATGCCGCCGGCGAGGTTCACCGCACGCCAGAGACCGGCGAAGAACCAGCCCAGCAGTGCCATGAACAGGACGGTCCCCGGGAAGGTGAGGTCAGAGGCCAGCCAGGGATAGATCGTCGACCAGTACATGCCCGCCGGCCACCCCGTCCGGGCCTCGGTACGCAGGGGGTAGGCCGGATACCGGTCGGCGTCGACGCCGAAGTACTGGGTGCCGTACGAGGTGACGGCCGGGGTGCTGCCGAGTCCGTGCGACCAGACGAACGGTGTGTCGAGGTTGTACGCGAGACCGAGATAGCCGTGGGTCGGATAGATCATCAGTGCGGCCACTCCGGTCGCGGCATGCTCGCCGACGATCCGCTCAACGGTCGGGTTGGCGCGGACGCGGTCCTGGGTGCCGAACTGGTCCACCCGATCGGCCTGGTTGCTGACCAGATAGGCGCAGAAGAGGGCCACGACGACCGCCACCAGCACCGTCGCCCGCCGTCGCTTCTTCGTCCGGCCGAACGGGCCCGGCCCACGCGACGCGGCGATCAGCAGGCTGGCCGCCATCATCAGCACGAAATCGCCGAGCCCTTTGAGGGTGCCGATGTAGAGGAAGAAAAGACTGTAGACACCGACGCCCGCGATTCCGACGAGCCGCAGGCCGCTCGACAATCGTCGCCAGTGGACGACGAGCAGTGGAACGAGCACCGTGCCCAGAACGCCGAGCAGAGTGAGAACCTGGATGGCCGGATTGGTCCGCCCACTGTCCTGCTGCTGCTGATAAACCGTGAACTTGTTGAGGTAGGCCGCCGCGGGGTCCTGCAGGCTGGCGAGGATGCTGCCGGGACCGGTCGCCCCGTATTCGAGCAGCAGGGCCACACCGAGCGCGACATGGTAGATCCCACCGGCCAGGACGAGCCTTCGGATCCGGCGAACGTCGGTGGATCGCGTCGCGCCACCTGATCGTCGGGGCGTGGCGCGGCGGTAGAGCTGCGCGGCGTAACCGGCGGCGAAGGCCCCGGTCGCACTGAACACGAACAGGCACAGCTTGGCGGGGTTCGGGACCTGCTGCGACAGCGCCCCGGCCCAGAAGAAGCCGAATGTTCCCAGCATCCAGCCGAGGGCCAGCAGCAGTGGCAACCAGGCGCGCGAGGAATGACGGAAGGAGCCATGGTGGTGAACCGGCCGTGCGGCCGCAGGCGCGGGCACGTTCCAACGTGTGGTGCTCGGTGCTGTCGTGGTCATCCGGCTGGTGCTCCCGCATCAGTTCCCGATCCGCCGGGTGCCTCCCGGCGGGGGTGGTTCCCCTCGCCCCCGATCTGGTCCGCCGGGTCGGCACCTGGATCGGCCAGAGGCATGTCGCCGTGCGAGCGGGTCAGATCGCGAAAGGGGCGTGCCCGATGGTGGTGTCACAAGTGCTGAAGGTTTTATACCAGTGACCGACCGGATATCTGGCGTCTTTCACGAATGGCGGCCCCGCGTACATGAGCGGCCACGCGTGGCACGCGAACGCGATTCATCTCGCGTTTCCGCGGTGACGAGTGGACGATTCACATTGGACCGGCTGATCATTGCGTCGCTGGTCATGCTTGCGGTCAAATCGTGAAGAAAAGCGTATCTGCGAGGGTCGCCTCTCGTTGTCCCGAATGCTGAAACTGGCCGATACGGCCCTTGCTCCGGGACGGGTGCGCGGGCGCCCCGTGACTCTCTCGTCGAGTCGTCGGGTGGCGGACCGGCGCAGCGACGACACGGGAGAATCAATGAATTTCGCAACCACCGGACGCCGTGTTCTCATCACCGGCGGTACGGGTTCCTTCGGCCAGACCATGGTGCGCCGGCTCCTCGACCGTGGCGCCGGTGAGGTCCGGGTGCTCAGCCGGGACGAAGCCAAGCAGGACGCCATGCGTCGGTTGTTCGGCGACGAACGGGTTCGCTACTACGTCGGGGACGTGCGCGACTACGACTCGGTGCTCAAGGCCAGCCGGGGCATCGACTACGTCTTTCACGCCGCCGCCCTCAAGCAGGTGCCGTCGTGTGAGTTCTTCCCGCTGGAGGCCGTCCGGACCAACGTGCTGGGCAGCGCCAACGTCATCGAGGCCGCCGAGCGCAACGGCGTCGGATCGGTAGTCGTGCTCAGCACGGACAAGGCCGTCCAGCCGGTCAACGCGATGGGCATGAGCAAGGCCCTCATGGAGAAGGTCGCCCAGGCGCACGCCCGGAACAACCCGAACAGCAGCACCACCGTCTCCTGCGTGCGCTACGGCAACGTCATGTACTCGCGGGGGTCGGTGATCCCCCTGTTCATCGAGCAGATCAAGGCCGGTCGTGCGCCCACCGTGACCGACGCCGGGATGACCCGGTTCCTGATGTCGCTCGCCGACTCGGTCGAGCTGGTCGAGCACGCCTTCCACCACGGTCGGCCCGGCGACATCTTCATCCGCAAGGCCGCCGCCTGCACCGTCGGCGACCTGGCCGAGGCGGTCTGCCACCTCTTCGACGTGCCCGCCAAGCTCGACGTGATCGGCGTGCGGCACGGAGAGAAGCACGCCGAGACGCTGGCCAGCAGGGAGGAACTCGCCCAGGCCGAGGACTTCGGCGACTTCCTCCGGGTGCCGCTGGACGCCCGCGACCTCAACTACGCGCTGTACGTCTCCGAGGGTGACCTCAGCGAGGGGCCGAGCGAGGACTTCAACTCGGCCAACGCGCCGCAGCTCGGCGTACCCGAGATCATCGCGCTGTTGAAGACGCTGCCCGAGGTACGCGCGGAGCTGGCGCTGCGGGATCCGGTGCTGGCGTGCTGAGGCTCGCCGTCACCGGCGCCGGCGGGTTCCTCGGCTGGCACGTGCGCGTGCTGCTGCGGGCGTTGGACTGGCCCGAACCGGTAGTGCTCACCCGGGCCGACCTCACCGATCCCGACGTGGTCGCCGCGAAGGTGGCCGGGGTCGACCGCGTGCTGCACCTGGCCGGCGTCAACCGGGGCGAGCCGGCCGATGTCGCGGCCGGGAACGTCCACCTCGCCGCGCAGCTCGCCGAGGGCCTCAAGCGTTGTGCGAATCCGCCCGCCCGGGTGGTCTACGCGAACTCGGTGCAGGCCGGCAACGGCACCCCGTACGGCGACGCCAAGGCCACCGCCGCGCGGGTGCTGGCGGCCACCGGCATCGAGGTCGACGACGTGCTGCTGCCGAACCTGTACGGCGAGCACGGGCGTCCGTACTACAACTCGGCAGTGGCGACGTTCTGCCGGGTGCTCGCCGAGGGTGGCCGGCCGGAGGTGCACGCCGACCGCGAGCTGAGCCTCGTGCACGTCACCGACGCGGCCGCCCGGCTCATCGGCGTGCCGACGGGCGGCTCGTGGGATCCGGCCATGCCGCCGGTGCGGATCGGCGTGCAGGCTCTGGCCAGCCTGCTCACCGGCATGGCCGCGACGTACCGGACCGGGGAGTTCCCGTCCCTGGTGGGCCGGCACGACGTGCGGCTGTTCAACACCTACCGGTCGCACTGCTTCCCGGCGCACTACCCGCTCGCGCTGCCGCGCCGGGCCGACGCCCGGGGCGAGCTGGTCGAGACGGTCAAGGCGCACGGCGGTGCCGGGCAGACGTTCTGCTCCACCACCCGCCCCGGCATCACCCGCGGTGAGCACTTCCACCTGGCGAAGGTGGAACGGTTCGTGGTGCTGCGCGGCTCGGCCGAGATCAGTCTGCGCCGGGTCGACGACACTGAGGTGCTGCGGTTCCCGGTCAGCGGCGACGAGCCGGTGCTGGTGGACATGCCCACGATGTGGGCGCACAAGCTGGTCAACACCGGCTCGGACGACCTGGTGACGATGTTCTGGACCAACGAGCTGTTCGACCCGGACCGACCGGACACCTGGCCCGAGCCGGTGGAGGCGACCCGGACGGCACCGGTGGCGGTCGGCGGGTGAAGGTTGGCCTGATCAGCCAGTGGTATCCCCCCGAGGGGGCGTTCATCCCCGGCAACCTGGCCAGCGGGCTCGCCGATCGGGGCCACCAGGTGCGGGTGCTCACCACCTTTCCCAGCTACCCGTACGGCCGGACCTACCCCGGCTGGCGGCAGCGCTGGGGGCACCGCGAAACCGACGGGCCGGTGGCGGTCCGGCGGGTGCCGGCCTACCCGAGTCATGACGCCTCCGCCCTGCGGCGGGCGTTGAGCCTGCTGTCCTTCGGCGCCAGCAGCGCGGTGCCCGGGGCGCGGTGGCTCGCCGACGTCGACGTCACGTACGTCTACCACCCGCCCCCCACGGCCGTCGCCGCCGCGGCGCTGCTGCGTGCCACCCGGCGGACACCGATGGTCCTGCACGTGCAGGATCTGTGGCCCGACTCGGTGACGCACTCCGGCATGGCGCCCACCGGCCGGGCCGGTCGCTCGCTGGAGGGGGCCGTCGGCGCCCTGATGCGTGCGACGTACCGGTCGGCGGACACCATCGTGGTGATCTCGCCGACGATGGCCGAGCGGGTGGTGGCGGGAGGCGCCGACCCGGACCGGGTGCGCGTGGTCTGGAACTGGACCGACGACGCCCTGTTCCGGCCGGTGCCGGTCACCGCCGAGGCTCGTGCGGTGCTGGGTCATCGGGGGCGGTGCACGGTGATGTTCGCCGGCAACCTCGGGCTCCTGCAGGGCCTGGACACGGCCATCCGGGCGGCGGCCGCCGCCCGGGACCGGTTGGACCTGGTGCTCGTCGGTTCCGGCGCGGGCGAGGACGCGGCCCGTCGGCTGGCAGCCGAGCTGGGCGCCGACAACGTGCGGTTCATCGGCAGGCACCCGCCCGATCAGATGGCCCAGCTGTCCGCGGCCGCGGACTGGCAGCTGGTGTGTCTGCGTGACGTGCCCGCCCTGCGGGCCGCCGTCCCGTCGAAGCTCCAAGCGGCGTTGGCCTGCGGCATGCCGGTGATCGCCGCGGCGGGCGGCGACACCGCCGCCCTCGTCCGCTCGGCCGGGCTGGGTCTGGTCTGCCCGCCGGAGGACTGGCGGGCGCTCGCCGACCAGTTCGTGGCGGCGGCCGACCTGCCCACCGACGTCCGGCGCGAGATGGGTAGCCGGGCCCGACACGTCTACCAGGAGCGGATGTCGCTGCGGGTGGGCGTCGACCAGTTCGAGGACATCCTGACCAAGGTGGCTGCGCAGAGAGGACGGGCATGACCAGGATCATGACTGTGGTCGGCACTCGACCGGAGATCATTCGGCTGTCGCGGGTGCTCGCCCGGCTCGACGACACGGTCGACCACGTTCTGGTCCACACCGGGCAGAACTGGGACCCGACGTTGTCCGACGTGTTCTTCACCGAGCTGCGGCTGCGCCAGCCCGACCGGTTCCTGGAGGTCGACACCTCGTCGCTCGGCCGGGTCCTCGGGGGCGTGCTGGTCGGCATGGAGCAGGCGATCGCCGAGCTGCGGCCGGACGCGCTGCTGGTGCTGGGCGACACCAACAGTTGCATCGCCGCGCTGATGGCGCGGCGGATGCGGGTGCCGGTGTACCACATGGAGGCGGGAAACCGCTGCTTCGACCTGAACGTGCCGGAGGAGACCAACCGTCGGCTGGTCGACCACGTGGCGGACTTCAACCTGGTCTACACCGAACACGCCAGGCGCAATCTGCTCGCCGAGGGCCTGCACCCGCGCCGCATCCTGCACACCGGCTCGCCGATGCGGGAGGTGCTGGAGCACTACCGGGCGTCGATCGCCAGCTCGACGATCCTGCGGCAGTTGGAGCTGGAACCGGGCGGGTACTTCTTGGTCAGCGCGCACCGCGAGGAGAACGTGGACCGCCCGGACCGGCTCCGCCGGCTGCTGGACTGCCTGGTCGCGGTGCGCGACAGGTGGGGCTTGCCGGTGCTGGTCTCCACGCACCCGCGGACCCGCAAGCGGCTGGAGGCGCTGGCCCCGGACGCCACCGCGCTGGACGGCATCGCCTTCCACGAGCCGTTCGGCCTGCTCGACTACGTGCACCTGCAGACCAGGGCGTACTGCACCCTGTCGGACAGCGGGACCGTCAGCGAGGAGTCCGCCATCCTCGGCTTCCCGGCGGTGACGCTGCGCGAGTCGATCGAACGCCCGGAGGCGCTCGACGCCGGCGGCATCATCATGACCGGTCTCGACCCGCAGGGCGTGGTCGAGGCGGTCGAGGTGACAGTGGCCCAGGTCGCCGCGCAGGGGGTCCCCTGCCCGGTGGACTACCAGGTGCCGGACACCTCCCGGCGGGTCGTCGACTTCATCCTCTCCACAGTCCGCCGGCACCACGACTGGGCGGGCATCCGCCGCTGAACCAGCCGGGGCCGAACCCGTCAGCGCCGAACCCGGGAGCATCCAGCCGGACAGGCCACAGGGCCGGTCACCGCGAACCGCGGTGGCCGGCCCTGTGGCAATCGTCAGCGCGACTGCAGCGGTACGCCCAGCGGACCGTTCACCACCGGCGGCGTCGGCTGGGCGCAGAGCAGGGCGAGCTGCTCGACGACCTTCGCCGGCTCGGCGTACGGGTCGAGCCCGCGCACCTCCCTCGGGTCCAGCGTTGGAACCGTCACGTGTGACACCAGAGGGTGCAGCGGCCGGGTGTCGATCTCGCCGGCCCCGAGCAGGTCCTCGTGCAGCTTCTCGCCCGGCCGCAGGCCGGTGTAGACGATCGGGACGCTGCTGGTGGCATGGTCGGCCATCTGCCGGGCGAGGTCGGCGATGCGCACCGGCTCGCCCATGTCCAGCACCAGAGCCTCCCCGTCCCGGCCTATCTCCGTGGCCTGGAGAACCAGATGGACGGCTTCCTGGAGGGTCATGAGATAGCGGGTCACGTCCGGGTGGGTGACGGTCAAGGGGTTCCCGGCCTCGATCTGCCGTTGGAACGCTGTCACCACCGAGCCCCGGCTGCTCAACACGTTGCCGAACCGGACGCTGAGGAACGTGCCCGGAAACCGCGACGCGGCGTGCGCGGTCAGCAGCTCGGTGATCCGCTTCGAGTAACCGAGGACACTGATCGGGTTGGCCGCCTTGTCCGTGGAGATGTTCACGAACTTGGCCACGTCCCGGCAGGCGTCGAGGACCGACAGCGTGCCCCAGACGTTCGTCTTGACCGCCTCGCCGGGGTGCCGCTGGAGCAGGGTGAGGTGCTTGAGCGCCGCCGCGTGGAAGATGACGTCCGGCCGGCGTTCGCGGATGATCCGGCGGATGCCCTCGTCGTCGCGCAGGTCGGCGAGGATCAGCTCCGGGCCGTCGAGCAGGGCACGACCGGCCAGCGACATCTGGAGGCTGTGCAGGGCCGTCTCGTCGCGGTCCAGCATCATCACCTCACCCGGGTCGGCCTTCATGACCTGTCGGCAGAGTTCCGAGCCGATCGAGCCGCCGGCGCCGGTGACGAGGATCCGCAGGCCGGTCAGGCTGTTGCCGCTCAGCGGCAGGTCGGCGACGACCTGACGACGGCCGAGCAGGTCACTGATCTGCACGTCGCGGACGTCGGTGACGGTGATCCGGTGGTCCACCAGGTCCCGCACGGGCGGCAGCACCTTGAAGGCGGCGCCCGTCTCGAGGGTCGCCTCGCGGATCTGACGGATCAGGGCGGCGTCGGCGTTGGCGACCGAGAAGATCACGGCACCGGCCCCGGTACGTCGGACGGCAGCGCCGACGTCGTGGCGGCCGCCCAGCACCCGCACCCCGCCGACGCGCAGGTCGCGCTTCTCCGGATCGTCGTCGAGCGCGCCGACCGGCAGGTACCGTCCGCGCGGGTCGCCGAGCATGGCCCGCAGCAGGCCCTGGCCCGCGTCGCCCATACCGAACAGCAGCACCGGCGTCGCCGAGCGGACGTCGGGGCGCATGGCCAGATCGTGGCGGTGCCGGTAGACGAACCGCGCGGCGAGCATGAACAGCACGGCCAGCGCGCCACCGATGAGGGGGGTGCTGGCGGGTACCGGTCGCTCGGCGAGCGGCAACAGACCGACGGTCAGGATGCCCGCGATCGTGATCGCCGTGCCGACGACACGCTGGACCTCGTGGAGGCTGCCGACGGGGTGCCGGCCCGAGCGGAGCCGCCGCAGCGGCACCAACCCGGTGTGCAGGACCGCCGCGATGCCACCGAGGGTCACCGCGCGCGTCAGTTCGCCAGCGGTGAGGGCGAACTCGTACCGCGCCCAGGTGGCCAGCACAACCCCGACGATCCAGGCGCCACCGTCCGTGCCGAGGAGCACAGCCGCCCGGGGCACCGCCCCCCATCGCACTCCGGCCCGTTCCGAGCGTCGTTCTTCTTCGATGTGCCGCGGCATGTGTGTCCTCGTCCCAATCGTTCGGCCGCCAGGACCGGCGGTGGCTTTTACGCCTTGTGAAGTGATACCTCCTATTTATTGATCAGTTGTCTTTTTCGCGTACTGCCTCGCCGGGCGCTGTGCTCAGCTCCGGAGCTCTCAGCCCCGCAGCTCGACCGGACGCGACATCCGGGCAAAATGAGCGAACCCGTCGGCCGTCCCGGCCTCGGCTTTGCGGGTCGAGCTGATCCGATAGCAGCGGCTGGTCGGCACGACCTCCGCCAGGGCGGCGGCGAGACCCGGGCCGGGCGCGTCCGCGGCGAGACGCAGGGACGCGCCGACGACACGGACGCTCGTCGTGCCGGTCGCCCACCCGATCCGAAGATCGCCGAAGCCGTACGCCGAGTGGTGCGCCGCGAACGACGGCCAGTCGAGCAGGCGGACGGTGGGATCGGGTGCGACTCCATCGAGTCGCACCTCGGTCCACTGTGCGTACGACTCGTCGGTGAAGCCGCGTCGCTCGTAGAGGCGCCGCGCCCGTGGGTTTCCCAACGACACGTCCAGCGCGAGGTCGGCGCACCCGAGGTGGCGTGCCAGGTCGTACCCGTCGTCGAGCAGCAGCCCGCCCCACCCGCGTCCCCGCTGCCCGGCGGCGACAGCTATGCCGTTGAGGAAGAGTCGCCGCCCCAGCACCCGCCAGTCGGCGACGGCACGTACCCGGGAGGCGTCGCGGACACAGCGCAGCACGACCGTACGGAGATCGCTGGGCGGGGCGACGGCCGCGCCGAGGAAGGCGGCGAAGTCGGTTGCGTGGTACGGCGTCAGACCCGCGCACCCGGTGGGTATGGACTGGCGGAGCAGCTCCACGATCCCGTCGAGGTGCGGATCGGTCGGCTCGTCGACGGTGACGATGCCGGTCCGCGGCACCAGGACTGTCACGTCAGCATCCGCTCCCGGTCGAGGTCCAGCATCTGCGCCGACGGGTCCGTCGCGACGCCGGCGCCGCTCAGGACCGCGCGGACGGTGCGGGCGATGATCCGCAGCTCCAGCCCGAGCGACCAGTTCGTGACGTAGACGACGTCCAGTTCGAGACGCTCGTTCCAGGCCAGCCCGTTGCGCCCGTGGATCTGCGCCAGCCCGGTGATCCCCGGGGGCACCTCGAAGCGCAGCCGTTCCCGTTCGGTGTAGAACGGGTCGTACCGGGGCAGCAGCGGGCGCGGCCCGACCAGGCTGAGCTCGCCCTTGAGCACGTTCACCAGCTGGGGCAGCTCGTCGATGCTCGCCCGCCGCAGCAGCAGACCGATGCCCTTGCACCGTTCCCCGTCCGGCAGGAGCATGCCGTGCGCGTCGCGCTCGTCGGTCATCGTGCGCAGCTTGTAGACGGTGAACGGGCGGCCCGCCCGGCCGGTCCGTTGCTGGCGGAACAGGACCGGGCTGCCCAGCTGCCGGCGGATCAGGACCGCGGCCAGGGCCAGCACCGGAGAGAGCACGACCAGGATGGTCAGGCTCACCACGACGTCGATGAGCCGTTTGATCCGACGTTGCGTGTCGAGGGTCGCGGTGTTCATGCGACACCCGCCCGGTACGCCGGGAAGTAGCCGCTGGACTCCAGGTCCTCGGTCGTACGGCCCAGCCGTCGGGCCCGCGCGGCGACCAGCTCCCGGTAGCGGGCCGGGACGATGACAGCGGAGCCCGTCCAGAACGGGGTGCGGGCGCCGCCGAAGGAGCGCTTGAACTGGAAGAGCCCGTCGTCGGCTCGGACGCCGCCGCCCAGGTGGACCAGCCGGCACCCGTGTTCCGCAGCCCACTCCAGGATGCTCCAGACCAGCAGGTTGTTGGCGCCGGCGCGCGCGGCGAGCGGGTCGGACCCGGCCAGGTGGTAGTGGGCCCGGTCCCGGTGCCGCAGCACGAGGGCGGCCGCCACCACGGCGGCGTCCGCGTCGCGTACCTCCACGATGGACAGAGCCTTGTCCAGCCCGGCGGCAAGGTGGCGGTAGTAGCGGTCCGGGAACAGGTACCAGGGCTGGCTGCCCAGCCGGATCATTGTCGACTCGTAGAGCCGGCGAAAGGGCGTACCGGGAAGCAGGTCCTCCTGGCGGGCGGGACGGACGGTGCCGGTCAGACCACTCTTGCGGGCCTTGCGGATGGCGGTGCGGGATCGGCCCTCCATCCCGTCCCACACCTCGTCCGGCCCCGGCGACACGTCGACGGTGACGGTGTCGGCTCGGCGGGTCAACTCGACGGACGCGAGCCCCCGGACCGCCTCGACCGAGGCGGGATCCAGCGGCGAGAAGCGCAGGAAGAGCGTGACGACGCCGGCGTCCCGCCAGTGGGCGACCGCACGGGACCAGAAGCGGGCCAGGTCCGCGGGGGTGCAGCCGGCGTCGACGTGCAGACCCGAGTAGCCGTACGGGCTCGCGGCGTCGGCGTCGGTGTCGTTCACCGACCGCAGTACGTGGGGCAGCATGAGTCGGTCGTACTCGTGGATGGTCTGCCAGCTGCCCGATTCGGTCTCGGCGGCTGCCCGGCCGTAGCCGGCGGTGAAGTACACGTCGGGGCAGGAGGCGTCCAGCAGGGCGGCCGGGGCGCCGGGACCGGTCACCGCGAATCCGTCGGTCACCGGCGGCCCAGGAACTCGTCGATGGCCCGGCGGACCCGCTCGCCCTCGTGTTCGGCCATCGCCGAGCCGCTGGGCAGGGTGAGGCCGGTGGCGAAGAGCCGTTCGGCAGCGCCGGTGAGCACCGCCTCCGCCCCGGCGTGCACGGGTTGCAGGTGCATCGGCTTCCACACCGGACGCGTCTCGATGTCCTGGGCGGCGAGGTGCGCGGCCAGTTCCCCGGGCCACCACCCGGAGATCTCCGGCTCCACCACGATGGTGGTCAGCCAGCAGTTGGCGCCGGGATCTCCGTCGCCGAGCAGCCGAACCCCCGGCACCGAGGCGAACAGCTTGGCGTACCTGTCGCGCAGCTCGTGGCGGCGGCGGATCATGCCGTCCAACCGGGACAGCTGCGCCCTCCCGATCGCCGCCAGCACGTTGCTCAGCCGGTAGTTGTAGCCGATGTCGGTGTGTTCGTAGTGCGCGACGGGCTGTCGTGCCTGGGTCGCCAGGTACCGGGCGCGGGCCGCGAGCTCGGCGTCGTCGGTGAGCAGCATGCCGCCGCCCGACGTGGTCATGATCTTGTTGCCGTTGAAGGACAGCACCCCGGCGCGGCCGAACGACCCGGCGGCCCGGCCGGAGCGGGTGGCGCCGAGCGCCTCGGCGGCGTCCTCGATGACCGGATGGCCGGCACGGGCGCACACCGGAAGCAGGCGGTCGTAGTCGGCGCAGACGCCGAACATGTCCACCGGCACGACCGCCGCGACCCGCCGCCCCTCGGCGTCGAGCCGGTCGAGCAGCGACTCGAGCAGGTCCACGTCGATGTTGCCGGTCATCGGATCGCAGTCCACGAAGATCGGCTCGGCGCCGGTGTAGACGGCGGCGTTGGCGGTGGCCGCGAAGGTCAGCGTCGGCATGACGACCACCTGCCCGGGGCCGGCGCCGACCGCCAGCAGCGCCAGGTGCAGGGCGGCAGTGCCGGAGCTGGTGGCAACGGCGTACGACGTCCCGATCCGCTCGGCCAGCTCGGCCTCGAAGGCGTCGACATCGGGACCCAGCGGCGCCACCCAGCCGGAGCGGATGGCGGCAAGCGCGTACGACTCCTCAAGCTGACCGACGTCGGGCGGGGAGAGGTAGACCTTGCTCATGCTCGGATGACTCCCGCCGTCGCCGGGCCAAACTGACAAACCGGTTGTACCACCAGCACAGCTCCCATACATGCGTTTTGGCCTTTCGAGGCCGGTTCCGGGATATACCACCCGCCGTGGGGGTGTCCGTCCCGGAAGACTCTTCGCGTCGAGCCCCCGTCAGCGGCGGCTACAGTGCTGCGAGCCGCGCCCACCGGTGGGCTCAACGCGCGAAGGGAGCCTGTGGGTGCTGCATCTGAGGGTGATCGCTCCGAAGGACCAGTCGGAGGCGGTGGCCGACCTGCTGGCCGCCGACCCCGGCGTGACCCACCTGGTGGTGCTGCCCGGTGTCGCCCGGCAGCCCCGCGGCGACCTCATCCAGTGCGACGTGGTCCGGGAGAGCGCCGACAACGTGCTCCAGGGCCTTCAGCGCCTCGGTGTGGAGGCGCGCGGAGGGATCGCCGCCGACGATGTCGAGCTGACCATCTCGGCGGCGGCCGACCGCGCGGCCGAGGAGGCGCCCGGCAGTGGCGCCGACGCGGTGGTCTGGGACGAGATCGCCGCCAAGACCGGCGAGCAGACCGAGCTGTCCGGCACCTACCTGGTGCTGATCATCGTGGCGACGATGATCGCCGGCATCGGCGTACTGCTGGACCAGCCGATCCTCATCGTGGGCGCGATGGTGGTCGGCCCCGAGTTCGGCCCGCTCGCCGCGCTCTGCGTGGCGCTGCTGCGCCGCCGCCTCGGCGTGATCGGCCGGTCGGTGCAGGCCCTGACGGTCGGCTTCCTGGCGGCCATGGTGGCGACCGTGCTGAGCACCTGGGCCCTGACCGCCGCCGGGCTGGTCAGCAAGGAGATGCTGCTCGCCGACCGGCCGCTCACCGACTTCATCTGGCGACCGGACGCGCTGTCCTGGGTCGTCGGCCTGCTCGCCGGCGTGGCCGGCATGCTCTCGTTGACCTCGAAGAAGTCGGGCAGCCTCGTCGGGGTACTGATCTCGGTGACGACGGTCCCGGCCGCGGCGAACGTGGCGGTCGCCGCCGCCTACGGAGTGTGGGACGAGGCCGGCGGCTCGGCCCTCCAGTTGGTGATCAACGTGTGCGCGATCGTCGTGGCCGGGCTGCTCACGCTCGTGGTGCAGCAGCTCTGGTGGTGGAACCTGGCTCGTCGGTCCCGTCGCTCAGCCGCCGGTTGAGCAGGGTCCGCAGCGGGATCGACTCGCCGTCCCGGCCACCCGCCCCCACCACCAGCGGCGGTGGGCTGGGCTGCGGGTCGACGCCGAGGAGTCGGGCCCGCAGGCCGCCCGGCACGGTCAGCAGGTGGAACCGCCCGGCCACGTCCACCGCCCGCGTCTCGGCCCGGTCGACGTACCAACCGGTCAGCCCGGTCCGGTAGCGCCCGCGCCCGTCGTACCCCCGGGCGACCAGGCGCGTGGTCGGCAGCCCGCGCCGGGTGGCCTCGGCCACGAACCAGGCCACCAGTTCCGCGGCCTGCGCCTGTTCGGCGGCCCGCCGCCGCGCGTCCGCGTCGGCGTGCGCCCGCACCGCGCGCTGCTGCCGCTCCCGCCACTCGCGGCCGTCGTCCTCACCCACGAGCCGACGGTACGCCCCGACTCAGTCGAGCACGGCCCGCAGGGTGTGCCGGGCGATGCCGGCCATCACGGGGTTGGTGTCGACGTAGTACGGCAGCGCGTTGATCGCCTGCTCCAGGGCCCAGCCGCGCCCCCGCTCCCAGGTGGCGTCGTCCACGCCCAACGCCCGCCGGTACGTCTCCCGTGGCCCGGGGTCCAACAGGTTCCACGCCGGCATCAGATCCACCGCGGGGTCGCCGACCGTGACCGACTCCAGGTCGATGACCGCGACCAGGCGCCCGTCGCGGACGAGCAGGTTGCCCGGCATCAGGTCGGCGTGGATCCACACGTCGGCCGGATCGTTCCGGCGCGCGTTGCGGCACCGGTCCCACACCTCGGCGAGCGCGTCGGTGTCGGTGAGTTCGCCGCTGATGGCGAGGGCGGCCCGTACGCCGGCATCCTGGTCCGTCAGGGGCCCACCCCGGCCGGACCCCGGCCACGACCGTCCGCCGGTGTCGATGCCGTGCAGGGCGACCACGACGGCGGCCAGGTCACGGGCGAAGACGTCCGGGTCGTCGATCCGGTCGGCCCGGGCCGTCTCCCCCGGGATGAACCGGTACGCCGTCCACGACCCGGGGTAGCCGTCGCCCGGCGCACCGAGGCCGAGCGGTTCGGGCACCGCGATCGGCAGGTGCGCGGCGAGTAGCACGGCGTGTTCCTGCTCCCGCCGCAGCTCGTCGCGCAGCGCGGGGTCGGCGGAGGGGCGCAGCGGAAACCGCAACACGAATTCGGTACCGAGCCGGAACAGGGCGTTCACGGTGCCGGCCGAACGGAGGGGCCGCACCGGCAGCCCCCGCCAACGCGGAAACTGTTCGGCCACCAGCGCGGCAACAACGTCCGCGCTCACGTCCATCTGGTCGGCATGCATCCGCACCGCGAGATCATCACCCAGACCGCCACGGACACGCGACCCGTTTCCGCCCGCCGCCCTGCCCTGCTCGCCCCGCCCCGCCCTGCCCCGCCCCGCCCTGCTCGCCCCGCCCTGCCCTGCTCGCCCCGCCCTGCTCGCCCCGCCCGCCCGCCCCGCCCTGCTCGCTCCGCCCGCTCTGCTCGCCCCGCCCGCCCCCCCGCTTGCCTAGCCGCCCGTCGCCCGCTCGCGGTCGGCTCGCCGTTCGCCCGGCCGTGCGCTCGCTTGCCGTTCGCCCCGCCGTGCGCTCGCTCACCGCCCGCCGCCCGCTCGCCCCGTCGCTCGCTCGCCCCCGCGGCCGACTGACACGGTCACGGCTGGCGCGCTCGGCACCCAACCTTCCCCAGCGTCCCCTGTCGAGCTGCCCCAGATCTGGGGCAGGGCCGGGTGACGAGGCCGACAACTCCAGATCTTGGACAGTTTCCGTTCGCGTCGAACGGAAACTGTCCAAGATCTACACCGAAATCGGGAAGTCGTGCGTGCGGCTGGGCCCGGGCTCGTGGGCGGGCGTTAAGGGCGTGTCGATGGCTGGCCTGCCCCACCCATGGGCCGCTCGCCCCCGACCCACCCGGTCCACGCTTGGGGCCCGCTCGCCCGACCCACGGGCGGGACAGCTCGGCCCCACCCATGGGTGGGGCTCGCTCGCCCCGCCCCACGAATGGGGCAGCTCGACAGGGCCCGCCAATGGGCCGGCGGGCCGGTCAATGCGGGGTGGTGGCCTGGGAGGCGCCGAGGATGACCGCCCATGCGGGGCATCCCGGGCGCCTCCTCACGGGGGCTGACCGATCGCGCTGATCAGGCCAATCCCGCGCGGCGCAGAGCCTCCGCCATTGCGTCGTTCGCCGGTGCCGGAGCGCCCTGCCGCTGCTGCCCGCCCCGTGCGCCCTGCCCGCCGCGACCGCCGGACGCGCCGCGACCGTCAGACCCGCCGCGACCGCCGGCGCCGCCACCGGACCCGCCGCGACCGTCCTGCCCGCCGCGCGCACCCTGCGGACCGCGCTGCGCCGGGCCGCCGCGCCCCTCCTGACTCGTCCGACCACCACCGGTCGCGGCGGGATCGTCCTCCAAGCGCAGGGTCAACGAGATGCGCTTACGGGGTACGTCCACGTCGAGCACCCGCACCTTGACCACGTCGCCGGACTTGACCACCTCGCGGGGGTCCTTGACGAACGTCCGGGACATCGCCGACACGTGCACCAGGCCGTCCTGGTGGACCCCGACATCGACGAACGCGCCGAACGCGGCCACGTTGGTCACCACACCCTCCAGGACCATGCCGGGCGTCAGGTCACTGATCTTCTCCACCCCCTCGACGAAGGTGGCGGTGCGGAACTCCGGTCGCGGGTCGCGGCCGGGCTTCTCCAACTCGGCGAGGATGTCGGTGACGGTGGGCAGGCCGAACCGGTCGTCGACGAAGTCGGTGGCCCGCAGCCCGCGCAGGATCGCGCTCTTGCCGATCACCGAGCGCAGGTCCTGACCGGTGCTGGCGAGGATGCGCCGCACCACGGGGTAGGCCTCGGGGTGCACGCTGGAGGAGTCCAGCGGGTCGTCGCCGTCGGGGATGCGCAGGAAGCCGGCGCACTGCTCGAACGCCTTCGGCCCGAGACGGGCGACCTTCTTCAGCTCGGTCCGCGACCGGAACGGCCCGTTGGCGTCCCGGTGCAGCACGATGTTCTCCGCCAGCCCGGCCCCGATCCCGGAGACCCGGGTCAGCAGCGGTGCCGAGGCGGTGTTGACGTCCACCCCGACCGCGTTCACGCAGTCCTCCACGACCGCGTCCAGCGACCGGGACAGCTTCACCTCGGACAGGTCGTGCTGGTACTGGCCGACACCGATCGACCGTGGATCGATCTTGACCAGTTCGGCGAGCGGGTCCTGGAGGCGGCGGGCGATGGAGACCGCGCCGCGCAGCGACACGTCCATCCCGGGCAGCTCCTGCGAGGCGTACGCGGAGGCGGAGTAGACCGACGCGCCGGCCTCGGAGACCATCACCTTGGTCAGGTTGAGCTGCGGGTGCCGGGCGATCAGCTCCCCGGCGAGCTTGTCCGTCTCCCGGGAGGCGGTGCCGTTGCCGATCGCGATCAGCTCCACCCCGTGCGCCCCGGCCAGCCGGGCGAGGGTTTCGATCGACGCGTCCCACTGTCGACGTGGCTCGTGCGGATAGATGGTGTCGGTGGCGAGCACCTTGCCGGTGGCGTCCACCACGGCCACCTTCACCCCGGTACGCAGGCCCGGGTCCAGGCCCATCGTCGCTCGGGTGCCGGCCGGAGCGGCCAGCAGCAGGTCCCGCAGGTTGGTGGCGAAGACCCGTACCGCCTCCTCCTCGGCCGCCTGCCACAGCCGCATCCGCAGGTCGGCACCGAGGTGGATGAGGATCCGGGTACGCCACGCCCAGCGGACCGTGTCGGCCAGCCAGCGGTCGGCCGGGCGGCCCGCGTCGGACACGCCGAACCGGCCGGCGATCACCGCCTCGTACCGGCTCGGGCCGGTCGGCACGGCGTCCGCCTCGCCGGCCTCCTCCGGGTCCATGGTCAGGTCGAGCACGCCCTCCTTCTCGCCCCGGAACATCGCCAGGATCCGGTGCGAGGGCAGCTTCGGGTACGGCTCGGAGAAGTCGAAGTAGTCGGAGAACTTGGCGCCGGCCGTCTCCTGACCGTCGCGTACCCGCGACACCAGACGGCCCCGCGACCACATCTGCTCGCGCAGCGTGCCGATCAGGTCGGCGTCCTCGGCGAAGGTCTCGATGAGGATCGCCCGCGCGCCCTCCAGCGCGGCGGCGGCGTCCGCGACGCCCTTCTCCGCGTTGACGAACCCGGCGGCGGTGGCCTTCGGGTCCTGGCTGGGGTCGGCCAGCAGCGTCTCGGCCAGCGGCGCGAGCCCGGCCTCGCGGGCGATCTGCGCCCGGGTCCGCCGCTTCGGCTTGTACGGCAGGTAGATGTCCTCCAGCCGCGACTTCGAGTCGGCGGCCATGATCTGCGCTTCCAGGGCCTCGTCCAGCTTGCCCTGGCCGCGGATCGACTCCAGCACGGCGGCCCGCCGCTCGTCCAGCTCCCGCAGGTAGCGCAGCCGCTCCTCCAGGGTGCGCAGCTGGGTGTCGTCGAGCAGGCCGGTGGCCTCCTTGCGGTAGCGGGCGATGAACGGCACGGTGGCGCCGCCGTCGAGCAGCTCCACGGCCGCCCGCACCTGACGCTCGGCCACGCCGAGCTCGTCGGCGATCCGCTGATGAACAGACTGGGTCACGATCTCGATCCGCCTTCGGGAGTGGGTACCGCCTGCATTCTGCCGGGCGGCCCGGGGCGCTGTCGCCGCGCCCGGCCGAGGCGGCAGACCGAACCGCCGCGCTCGGCCGGGGTGACCGGCGACGGCCCCGCCGGGCCTGCGCTAGCGTGGCGATCATGGAATCACCTGCGGAGTCGCGCACCCGGCGGCTCTTCGGCGGCAGCGCCCGGGCCCTCGGCGACCTCACGGCCAACCCGTTCCGCGCCGACCGGGACCGGATCGTCGGTTCGCCGTTCTTCGCCCGCCTCGGCGGGGTCACCCAGGTGATCAGCCCGGTCGGCTCCGGGTTGCTGGTGCACAACCGGCTGACGCACAGCCTGAAGGTCGCTCAGGTGGCCCGGGCGATCGCCGAGCGCCTGACGGCCGACGACAGGTGGCGCGGCCTGCTGGACAAGCTCGGCGGCTGCGACCCCGACGTGGTGGAGGCCGCGGCGCTCGCCCACGACCTCGGCCACCCACCGTTCGGGCACCTGGGGGAGCGGGTGCTCGACCGGCTGGCCCGCCAGCGTCTCGGCCTCGCCGACGGCTTCGAGGGCAACGCCCAGTCGTACCGGATCGTCACCAGCACCGAGATCGGGGGCGCGGCCACCACCGGGCTGGACCTGACCGCCGCGGTCCGTGCGGCGATGCTGAAGTACCCGTGGACGCGGCTGGACTACCCCGACCCGCACCCACGCCTGCTGGACCCGCCGCCCCGCGGCGCCACCCCGCCCCCGGACGACCCGGAGAGCGGCTCGTTGAAGTTCGGGGCGTACCGGACCGAGCTGGACGACCTGCGGCAGGCGCGGGAGCCGTTCGTCGGCCGCATCCCGGACTGGCAGCAGACCGTGGAGGCGTCGGTGATGGACACCGCCGACGACATCGCGTACGCCATCCACGACGTGGAGGACTTCTACCGGGTCGGTGTGCTCCAGCAGGGGTCGGTCTCCGCCGAGCTGATGGCCTGGCAGCGCGAGAGCGGGCACTTCCGGGCGATCACCGATGCCGCGCTGGCCACCGCCGCCCGGCGGCCCGGCGCCGCCATCGAACGCCTGCGCCGCCAACTGCACCGTAAGGACGCGTGGATCGCCGACGACGAGGCGTTCGCCGCCGCGGTCGAGCACGTCCGCGAGGAGTTGGTGGACGGGCTGCTGGCGATGCCGTTCGACGGCTCGATCGAGGCGGAGCAGTACGTGTCGCGGTTCTCCGCCCGTTGGTCGACCCGCTTCGTCGAGGCGATCACGGTGACCGACCAGCCGTCGGTGCGCTCCGGGTACGTGCTGCTCGGCTGCGCGCAGTGGCACGAGGTGCAGGTGCTCAAGTTCGTCCACCACCGGTTCGTGCTGGCCCGCCCCGACCTGGCCCTGCACCAGCGTGGTCAGGCCCGGCTGCTGGGCACCCTGGTGGAGGCGCTGTGGGAGTGGCTGCTCGACCCGGAGGAGGAGTCCCGACTGCCCCGCCGGCTGCACGACCTGGTGGAGCTGGCCGAGGCGGAGCTGCACCCGCGTACGCCGGACCGGATCGGCCGCGCCCGGGGCCGCGCCATCGTGGACTTCGTCGCGCAGCTCACCGACGGTCAGGCGGTCGCGATGCTGGACGCGCTCTCCGGCCGCTCCGGCGCGCTCTGGACCGACGCCTTCGTGCTCTGACCCGACGCCTCAAGCGACCGACTGCCACCACCCGTCGACGGCGGGCGGGTCGTCGACGACCACCCGCTCGCCGGGGCGGGGCACGGCCAGTCGGACGTCGCGGGCCTTCGCCTCGGCCCACAGCCGGTTCACCGGCTCGGACCAGTCGTGCAGGGCCAGGTTGAACGTCGCCCAGTGCACCGGGATGAACAGGCCGCCGCGCAGGTCCAGGTGGGCGTCGACCGCCTCCTCCGGGAACATGTGGATGGTCGGCCACGCCCGGTCGTACGCGCCGATCTGCATCAGCGTCACGTCGAACGGCCCGTGCTCGGCGCCGATCGCCGCGTACCCGGCGAAGTAGCCGGAGTCACCGGTGTAGAAGACCTTGCGTCGGGCCCCGGCGACCACCCACGAACTCCAGAGGGTGCCGTCGCGGCGCAGCCCTCGGCCGGAGAAGTGCTGGGCGGCGGTCGCGGTGATCTCCAACCCGTCGACCCGGTGCGACTCGGACCAGTCCAGCTCGATGATCCGCTCGGCGGGCACACCCCACCGGTCCAGGTGGGCGCCCACCCCGAGGGGCACCACGAACGGTGCCGACTGCCCGGCGACCAGCGCCCGCACGGTCGGCAGGTCCAGGTGGTCGTAGTGGTCGTGGGAGATCAGGATCGCGTCCAGCGGGGGGAGTTCGTCCAGGCGTACCGGCGGCTCGTGCAGCCGGCGCGGGCCGACAAGCCCGGACGGCGAGCAGCGGTCACTCCAGACCGGGTCGAGCAGGACCCGCCGACCCTCGATCTCGATGAGCGCCGAAGCGTGGCCGTACCAGATGATGTTGAGCTCGTCGGCGGCGGCCTGCGGCGCGCTGGGGCGCAGCAGTGGCACGGGCGCGGTGGGCCGCCGTTTCTGCTTGCCGAAGATCAGCTCCCGGAGCAGGTTGCGACCCGGCTCTGCGGCGACCATCGTGCGGGTGTCGGCCTGGTTGTGGAAGGTGCCGTCGCGAAACTGGGGCGAGCGGGCCGCCCGTTCGGCGCGGGCGCCGGCGAGCCGGCCGCCGAGGGCCGCGGGCACGTCCCGGGCCACCCAGGCCAGGCCGGCGAGCGCGGCCAGCCCTGCCGTTCCCCGCATCAGTCGCCCGAGCGACAGTTGCCCGTCCGTGCGTTCCGCTGGCGCCATCGCCGTCCCTCCGCCGTGTCCCGCACTACACGGTAGTTCCCCCCGGCCGTTCCCGCCCCGGCGGTGGCCCGCACCGGGCCGGTCGTCACCCGACGACCGACCCGGCAGCGGGATCAGCCGCCGTTGCTGGGTCGGCGGGCGGTCGTCCGGAAGACGGTGCCGGTGCCGCCGAGACGGTCCACCGCCGCCAGGAACTTCGGACCCATGGCGGCCCGGGCCTGCACCGCCGGGTGGGTCGCGCCGAAGTTGTCCGGGTCGGCCTGCCCGTCGGCGAAGAGCGCGTAGGTCAGCACCGCCGCGCCGGCCCGGTCGAAGATCACCCCGGCCTCGTGCCGGGCGTCGGCGAACCAGCCCGCCTTGGTGGCGATGCGGGCCCGCTCGTCCGACGACATGGTGCGCCGGATGCCGTCGGTGAAGGCCACCGGGGCGCGCAGCAACCCGAGCAGGTGCGCGGTCGAGGCCGGCGACAGCAGCGTGCCGGCGACCAGGGCGCGCAGCAGGTCGTGGGTCTCCCGGGGGGTGCTGGTGCCGAGGAAGAACCGGTTCGGGTTGGCCACCGGCTCGACCTGGGTGTTCGGGAAGCCCTTACCGACCAGAATCGAGTTGATCTCGGCGGCGGGAGCTACCAGCCCGCACAGCCGTACCGCCGTGTCGTCGGAGACGGTCAGCAGATTGGCCAGCACGTGCCCGAGGGTCACGCTGCTGGGGTACGCGCCGTCGAGGCTGAAGATGCCATCGCCACCCGGCACCACGATCGACGCGGTGACGTCGACCCGCTGGTCCAGCGCCAGCAGCCCCCGGTCCACCTTGTCCAACACCGCCGTGGCCACCGCGATCTTGTTGACGCTGTACGCCTCGATCCGCCGGTCCGGGTCCGCCGCCACCGCGACGACCGGCGGGCCCGCCGGGTCGGCCACGCTGACGTACGCCTGCCAGTTGCCACCGGCCTCGGTGCTGTACCTGGTGAAGGCGGCGGCGACCCGGTTGGCGGCCCGGGCAGGGGTGGTCGGTGCCGCCTCGGTGCTCTCAGCGGCGCTGGCCGGGGCGGCCGCGCCGAGCACCGTACCGGCGGTGGCCACTGTGCCCAGTCCGAGTGCCGTCCTGCGGTTCAGTCGGATGGTCAATCGTCTCTCCCGTCGTGGGGCGCCGGAGCGCTTGCCGGCCCACCACCCTAGGCGAGTTGATCGACGCACGATGCCCCCAGAGAAGTCCCGAACAGTCCCGAACACCTCAGCCGTGGCGTCGGCGCAGCACGGCGTCGACCGCGCCGGCGGCCGCCCCGCGCAGCTGCGCGGCCGGCCCGGACACGGCGCGGGCGAACTGCCGCAGGTCGGGCAGGTGGCCGCCGCGGACCGACTCGCCGGCCGGGTTCGGGGCGAAGACCGTCCCGTCGTGCGCCGGGACCGGCCGCCCGCTCAGGCCGGCCAGGCGCATCAACGGCCCGACGAGGACGTCGTAGACGCCCGGCAGCACCGTGAAACCGGCCCGCAGCACCACGTTCAGCCGGCCCACCGACACCTCCCGACGCGGCCGGTCCACACAGTCGACAATGGCCCGGGCCACCCGCTGCGGCCCGGCGACCGGCGGCGGGGGCCGGCCGACCCGACCGAGGTAGTTGGCCGCCTGCTGGTACACCGGGGTGTCCACACTGCCCGGGTTGACCAGGCAGAGGTGGATGTCCGGGCTGTCCCGCAGCTCCTGCTGGACCGTCCGGGCCAACCCCTGCAACCCCCACTTGCTCGTCACGTAGGCGCTCATGTACGGAGCGGTGATGTGCCCCAGCACCGACCCGGTGAGGATCAGGGTGCCGGCGCCGGTGGCCCGGAAGTGCCGCAGCGCCACCCGGGCCGCACCCGCGGCGGCCAGCAGATCGGTCCGCACCACCTGCTCGAAGACCCGCTCCGGCAGCTCGTCGAAGCGCCCGTAGGCCATCACCGCCGCGGTGTGCACCCACACGTCGATGCGGCCGAACCGCTCGATCGCCGCATCCGCCAGCGCCTCCAGCGCGCCCGGCTCGGTGACGTCCGTCGCCACGGTCAGGACCTCGACGTCCGCGCACTCCTCGCGTACCTCGGCGAGGGTCTGCGGGGCGCGGGCCGCGAGCACCAGGCGGTCGCCGCGCTCGGCGAACGCCCGGGCCGTCGCCCGGCCGATCCCGCTGGTCGCGCCCGCGACCACCACCACCCGACTCACGGAGCCAGCACGACCTTGATGCAGCCGTCCTCCTTCTTCTGGAACATCTCGTACGCCTGCGGCGCCTCGCTCAGCGGCAGCCGGTGCGTGCGCAGGTCCTCGACGCCCAGGGGGTCGTCGTCGCCGGAGAGCAGCGGCAGGATCTCGTCGGTCCACCGGCGCACGTGGCACTGCCCCATCCGCAGCTGGATGCCCCGGTCGAACATCTCCATCATCGGCATCGGGTCGGCCTCACCGCCGTAGACGCCGGAGAGGGACACGGTGCCACCGCGACGGACCGCCTTGAGCGCGGCGTGCAGGACGCTCAGCCGGTCGATGCCGACCCGGTCGGTCATCGTCTGGGCGAGCTTGTCCGGCAGCAGCCCGACGGCCGCGTGGGCCAGTTTGCCGACCGGCGAACCGTGCGCCTCCATGCCGACGGCGTCGATGACGGCATCCGGCCCGCGCCCGTCGACCAGGTCGATCAGCGCGCCCGGCACGTCGGACAACTCGCGGACGTCGAGCACCTCGATGCCGTGCCGGCGGGCCAGTTCCAGCCGCTCGGGCACCAGGTCCAGTCCGATGACGCGGCCGGCGCCGAGGTGCCGGCCGATCCGCGCGCAGAACTGGCCGACCGGGCCCAGCCCGAACACGGCCAGGGTGCCGCCGGGCGGGGTGTCGGCGTACTTCACCGCCTGCCAGGCGGTCGGCAGGATGTCCGAGAGGTAGAGGTAGCGCTCGTCCGCGCCGGTCTGCGGGATCTTGATCGGTCCGAAGTGGGCCTGGGGTACGCACAGGTACTCGGCCTGCCCGCCGGGCACCGAACCGTAGAGGGAGGTGTAGCCGAACAGCGCCGCGCCCTTGCCCGCACTGGTCACCTGGGTCGTCTCACACTGGGCGTAGAGCTGGCGGCGGCACATCCAGCAGCTGCCACACGAGATGTTGAACGGCACCACCACCCGGTCGCCGGGCTTGAGCCCGGTCACTTCCGACCCGACCTCCTCGACGATGCCCATCGGCTCGTGACCCAGGACGTCACCGGGCTTCAGGTACGGCCCCAGCACCTCGTACAGGTGCAGGTCCGAGCCGCAGATCGCCGTGGACGTGATCTTCACGATCGCGTCGGTCGGCTCCTCGATCCGGGGATCCGGCACCTCCTCGACCCGTACGTCCCGCTTGCCCTGCCAGGTCAACGCCTTCATGTCTGGCTGCCCTCCGTCGGTCCTGCCTGACTGCTACCCGGGGACGGGCGATTGAACCGGCTGCGACCGACGGGTGTGCGGGGCCTTCGGCTGGCGTTCGTGGCTCGGTGGTGTGGCGGGTTGGCGGGCCTGCGGGGCTTGCCGGTGGTTGCGGTTGTGGGCTGGGGCGACCGGGCTCGGGCTTGCCGGTGGTTGCGGTTGTGGGCTGGGGGTGACCGGGCTCGGGCTTGCCGGTGGTTGCGGTTGTGGGCTGGGGGCGACCGTGCCCGGCTCCGGGCGGTCAGGCTTGATCCCTGCGC
>NZ_JBNCKQ010000006.1:224277-542229 GCF_049841615.1 Micromonospora sp. DT63
GGGGGCGGGGGGGCCCGGGGCCGGGGGTGGCGGGGGGTGGGTGGGGGGGGGGGGGGGCCCGGGGCCCGGGCGCGGGGGGGGCTGGCTTGATCCCTGCGCCGGGCACGGTCGCCCCCAGCCCGCGATGGTCGCCGTCGGTGCCTTCGGGGGCTGGCGCGGCCGGTTCGTGGCCTGTGCTGGGCGGTGGCCCTCCTTGATCGACTCGGGTTTCCGGAAGTCGGGGTGTCGTGGGTGCCGGGACAGGCCGACTTCCTGGATGCCGAGTTGATCAGGTCGTGCTCCCCGGTCAAGGCCTCCGGAAGCGGCGAGAGTCGCGAACATTCACCCTTTTTGTCCACCGTGCTGGGCGAAGCGGCACGAACACCGGGGGTGCGCCGACATGATCGACTCCATTTCGCCGATGCGGCGGTATTCGAGCGCCTCGGACACCGCCACATCGGCGAAATGGAGTGGATCATGCGCTCGGGCCAGGCCAAGGTCCCGGCCGGGGGCGGGGCCGGGGCTGGATCGGTCGCTGCGTCGGCGGGCGCCGACCGGACGTCTGATCGGCGATGCCCGCGGGTCGGGGTCGGCGGCAGGGGGTCGCCCGGGCCGGACCAGGGCGGTCGCTGCGTCGGCGGGCGTCGACCGTACGCCGGACCGCCGTGCCCGAGGTTCGGGGCACGGCGGTCCGGGGTGGCCAGGAGTGGCCGGGCGGTGGTCAGGAGCCGGGGGTGTTGCCGGCGCCCTTCGTGGTGGCCGCGAGGTAGTCGCGGTTGAGCCGGCCGATCGTGTTCAGCGGGATGCCCTTCGGGCAGGCCACCGTGCACTCGCCCGCGTTCGTGCAGCCACCGAAGCCTGCCTCGTCGTGCGCGTCGACCATGCCGATCACCCGGGTGTAGCGCTCCGGCTGGCCCTGCGGCAGCAGCGAGAGCTGGGTGAGCTTGGCGGCGGTGAAGAGCATGCCCGAGCCGTTCGGGCAGGCCGCCACGCACGCGCCGCAGCCGATGCAGGCCGCCGACTCGAAGGCGGCGTCCGCGTTGGCCTTGGCGACCGGGGTGGAGTGCGCCTCGGGCGCGCTGCCGGTCGGCGCGGTGATGTAGCCGCCGGCGGCGATGATCTTGTCGAAGGCGCCCCGGTTGACCACCAGGTCCTTGATGACCGGGAAGGCGCTGGCCCGCCACGGTTCGATGTCGATCGTCTCGCCGTCGGTGAACTGCCGCATGTGCAGCTGGCAGGCCGTGGTGCCGCGCTGCGGCCCGTGCGCGTCACCGTTGATCATCAGGCCGCACATGCCGCAGATGCCTTCGCGGCAGTCGTGGTCGAACGCCACCGGGTCCTCGCCGTCGAGGATCAGCCGCTCGTTGAGTACGTCGAGCATCTCCAGGAACGACATGTCCGGGGACACGTCGTTGACCGGGTAGGTCACCATCCGACCCTTGTCCTCAGGGCCCTTCTGGCGCCAGATGCGCAGGGTCAGGTTCACTTGTAGCTCCGCTGCGTGGGGTGGACGTATTCGAACTTCAGGTCTTCCTTGTGCAGCACCGAGGGCTCACCGGTGGCGGTGAACTCCCAGGCCGCCACGTACGCGAACCGGTCGTCGTCGCGCTGCGCCTCGCCGTCGGGGGTCTGGTGCTCGGCCCGGAAGTGCCCTCCGCAGGACTCCTCGCGGTGCAGGGCGTCGATGCACATCAGCTCGGCCAGCTCGAAGAAGTCGGCCACCCGGCCGGCCTTCTCCAGCGACTGGTTCAGCTCCTCGCCCGTGCCGGACACCTTGACCCGCTGCCAGAACGCGTCGCGCAGGTCGCGGATCTCGCCGATCGCCTTGCGCAACCCGGCCTCACTGCGCTCCATGCCGCAGTGCTCCCACATGATCTGGCCCAGCTCGCGGTGGAACGAGTCGACGGTCCGGTCGCCGTTGACCGCCAGCAGCCGCTGGATGCGGTCCTCGACGTCGGTACGCGCCTCGACCGCCGCCGGGTGGCTGGCGTCGACCTTGTCGAGGGGGCCCGAGGCCAGGTAGTTGGCGATCGTGGTCGGCAGCACGAAGTAGCCGTCGGCGAGGCCCTGCATCAGCGCCGAGGCGCCGAGGCGGTTCGCGCCGTGGTCGGAGAAGTTCGCCTCGCCGATCACGAACAGGCCCGGGATGCTCGACTGGAGGTCGTAGTCGACCCACAGGCCGCCCATCGTGTAGTGCACGGCGGGGTAGATCCGCATCGGCACCTCGTACGGGTCCTCGCCGGTGATCCGCTCGTACATCTCGAAGAGGTTGCCGTACTTGGCCTCGATGGCCTTGCGGCCCAGCCGGTCGATCGCGTCGGCGAAGTCGAGGTAGACACCGAGCTTGGTGGGCCCGACGCCCCGGCCCTCGTCGCACACGTTCTTCGCGGCGCGGGAGGCGATGTCGCGGGGGACCAGGTTGCCGAAGGAGGGGTAGATCCGCTCCAGGTAGTAGTCCCGCTCGTCCTCGGGAATGTCGCGCGGGTTGCGGTCGTCGCCCTTGTTCTTCGGCACCCAGACCCGGCCGTCGTTGCGCAGCGACTCGCTCATCAGGGTCAGCTTCGACTGGTGGTCGCCGGAGACGGGGATGCAGGTCGGGTGGATCTGCGTGTAGCAGGGGTTGGCGAAGTACGCGCCCTTGCGGTGCGCCCGCCAGGTGGCGGTGACGTTGCAGCCCTTGGCGTTGGTGGAGAGGTAGAAGACGTTGCCGTAGCCGCCGGAGGCGAGCACCACCGCGTCGGCCATCTCCGTGCTGATCTCGCCGGTGACCAGGTCGCGGACGACGATGCCGCGGGCCTTGCCGTCGACGAGGACCAGCTCCAGCATCTCGTGCCGGGCGTTCATCTCGACGTTGCCCAGGCCGATCTGCCGCTCCAGGGCCTGGTACGCGCCGAGCAGCAGCTGCTGGCCCGTCTGCCCCCGGGCGTAGAAGGTGCGCTGCACCTGGGCGCCGCCGAAGGAGCGGGTGTCCAGCAGGCCGCCGTACTCGCGGGCGAACGGCACGCCCTGGGCGACGCACTGGTCGATGATGTTGACCGACACCTCGGCCAGGCGGTGCACGTTCGACTCCCGGGAGCGGAAGTCGCCGCCCTTGACGGTGTCGTAGAACAGCCGGTGCACCGAGTCGCCGTCGTTGCGGTAGTTCTTCGCGGCGTTGATGCCGCCCTGCGCGGCGATCGAGTGCGCCCGGCGCGGGCTGTCCTGGTAGCAGTAGGACTTGACGTGGTAGCCCTGCTCGGCCAGCGTCGCCGCGGCCGAACCGCCGGCCAGGCCGGTGCCGACCACGATCACCGTCATCTTGCGGCGGTTGGCCGGGTTGACCAGCTTGGCCTCGAAGCGCCGGGTCTCCCAGCGCTTCTCGATCGGGCCGGCGGGAGCCTTCGTGTCGGCGATCGGGTCGCCCTCGGTGAAGAGTTCCATGTCAGGACACCAATCCGGTGAGAACGGCGAACGGGACCACCAGGTATCCGGCGCAGAGCACCACGGCGAAGACGAGCGCGGCGTTGCGCGCCCGGCGCTCGCCCCGGGGTGTCTGCTGGCCGAGGCTGCGGAACGCGCTGAACGCGCCGTGGCGCAGGTGGAAGCCGAGCGTGACGATCGCCAGGGTGTAGAAGAGCGTGACGTACCAGCGCTCCGGCGCGAAGTCGGCGACGACGTTGCCGTACGGCTTGCCCTCGGTCCCGACCGGGTTGAGCGTGCCGGTGGTCAGGTCCAGGAGGTGGTAGATCACGAACAGCAGGATGATCACGCCGCCCCAGCGCATGGTGCGGGCCGCGTAGCTGCCCCGAACCTTCTTGCGGTGGGCGTACTTGACCGGGCGGGCGGCGCGGGCGCGCATCGCCAGCACGGTGGCGGCCCAGATGTGGGCGACGACGGCCACCACGAGGACGGTGCGCAGGATCCACAGAAACCAGACACCGGGCAGCAGCGGCTTACCGATGTCGCGCAGCCAGTGCGCGTAGTGGTCGAACGAGGTCTCCCCCGTGAACACCTTCAGGTTCCCGAGCATGTGGGCGATCAGGAACAGCACCAGCAGGATGCCCGTCACCGCCATGACGGCCTTGAGGCCGACGTTCGAGCGGATGGGCGACCGAGTTTTCGTCATTACCACGGGACCGACGCTAGGAGCACTTCGATCAGTCGTCCAATGCATCAAACTCGTAGTGTTAATAGCCTTAGGCTATGTAGATGCAGCTCCATCAGCTCCGGTACTTCGTTGCGGTGGCCGAAGTACGACATTTCACCCAAGCCGCCGACATCGTCGGCATCACTCAGCCTTCTCTCAGTAAGCAAATTCACGCTCTGGAGACCGACCTCGGGGCACCGCTGTTCGAGCGGGTAAGGGGCAACATCGCCCTCACCGCGGCGGGTGAGGTGCTCCTGCCGCTGGCCACCCGGATCCTCGCCGACGTGGAGACCGCGACCCGGGAGGTGCAGGAGCTGGTCGGGCTCCGGCGGGGTCGCGTCCGGCTCGGTGCGACCCCGAGCCTTGCCACCTCGCTCGCACCGCCGGTGCTGCGTCGGTTCCGCGACGCGCATCCCACCGTCGACCTGCGCGTCGAGGAGGGCGGCTCCCAGGATCTCGTGCGGGACCTGCTGCGCGGCGACCTCGACCTGGCCCTGATCATCATGCCGGCCCAGGGCGCGGACCCGGGTCTGCGGGTCGACCCGATCCTGCGGGAGAGCCTGGTGGTGGCCTCGGTGGGGGAGGTGCCCACCGCGTCGACGACCGGCGAGCTGCGCATCACCGACCTGCGCGACCAGCCGATGGTGATGTTCCGGGAGGGCTACGACCTGCGCGACGCCACCATCCAGGCGTGCCGCGAGGCGGGCTTCGAACCGAGCTTCGCGGTGGACGGCGGCGAGATGGACGCGGTGCTCAGCTTCGTCGAGGCAGGACTGGGCATCGCGCTGGTGCCGGGCATCGTGCTGGCCCGCCGCCCCGGGGTGCGGATCACCCCCCTCGCCCCGCCCGGGGTGCGGCGGACCATCGCGGTGGCCCGCCGCCGCGACATCGTGCCGACCCACGCCGGTCGGGAACTGCGGCGGATCCTGCTCGACTACATCCAGTCGGCGATCGACCGTGGCGAGCTGCCGCCCGGCGTGGAACCGCTGACCTGACGGGCCCGGCCAGGGCCAGAGCCGCGCCGGCCGGGTCAGCGGCCCTCGGCCTCGTCCATGGCCCGGTAGATCCGCTGCTCGGAGACGGGATACGGGGTGCCCAGCGCCTGCGCGAACACGTTCACCCGCAACTCCTCGATCATCCAGCGGATCTGCCGGACGGCTGTCTCCTGGCGGCGGGCCGGGGGCAGGTTGGTGAGCAGGTCGTCGTACTCCTTCTGCACCACCGCGATCCGGTCCTGCTGCTGGCGGTCCCGCTGGGGGTTGCCGCCCAGGCGGTCCAGCCGGCGCTCGATGGCGGTCAGGTAGCGCAGCAGGTCGGGCAGGCGGGCGTACCCGGTCTCGGTGATGAAACCGGCGTGCACCAGCCCGGCGAGCTGCTTGCGGATGTCGGCGAGCGCCGCCACCACGGCCAGGTTGCGCGTCGCGCCGAGCCGCTGCTCGACCGCGTAGGCTGCGGCGAGCACCTTGCGCACCCGGTCCATCACCTCGACCACCGTGTCGACCAGGTCGGCGCGGACCTTCTCCCGCAGCGCGGCGAAGCCCTCGGCGTCCCACGCCGGCCCACCGGCCTCGCCGATCAGCCGGTCGATGGCCGCGCCCGCCGCGTCCTCGATCAGTTGCTGCACACCGCCGTGCGGGTTGCGACTCAGCGCCAGCTTCGCCTCGTTGCTCAGCCGGCCCTGCAGGAACCGGGCCGGGGACGGCACGGTGAGCCGCAGCAGCCGACGGGTGCCCGCCCAGTGCGCCGCCTCCGCCTCGGCGGGGGAGTCGAACACCTTCACCCCGACCGTCGCGCCCTCGTCGACGAGCGCCGGGTACGCGGTCACCGCGTAACCCGCGCGTACCTGCTCGATCGTCCGGGGCAGCGTGCCGATGCTCCACTCGCGCAGCCCCGTCCGGGCGACCTCCGGTGCGGCGGCCGCCACCACCTGGCGGACCTCCTGACGGAGCTGACGTTGCAGGGCCGGCAGGTCCTTGCCCTCGGCGACCGGCTTCTCGTCGGCGTCGAGCACCCGGAAGGTGACCCGCAGGTGGGCCGGCAGCTTGCCCGGCTCCCAGGCGTCGCGGGGCACGCTGACGCCTGTCATCCGCCGCAGTTGGCGGGTGAGCGCGTCCAGCAACGGCTCCTCGCCGGGTGTGATCGCGGCGAGCGCGGCCCGCGCGTAGTCCGGCACGGGGACGAAGTTGCGGCGGATCGCCTTGGGCAGCGTCCGGATCAGCGAGATCACCGTCTCCTCGCGCAGCCCCGGCACCTGCCAGTCGAAGCTCTCGGCCGGCACCTGGTTGAGCAGCGGCAGCGGGATGTCCACGGTGACGCCGTCGGTCGGCGTGCCCGGCTCGAAGCGGTAGGTCAGCGGCAGACTCACCCCGTCGGCCTGCCACTCGTCGGGGTAGTCGTTCTCGTCCACCCCGGCCCGACCGTCGTTGACCAGCACGTCGCGGGTGAAGGTGAGCAGGTCGGGCTGGTCCCGGCGGGTCGTCTTCCACCAGGTGTCGAAGTGCCGGCCGGAGACCACGTCGGCGGGGATCCGCTGGTCGTAGAAACCGAAGATGGTCTCGTCGTCGACCAGGATGTCGCGGCGTCGGGCGCGGCTCTCCAGCTCCTCGATCTCGGCGAGCAGGCGCTTGTTGTCCGCCCAGAACCGGTGGTGGGTCTGCCAGTCGCCCTCGACGAGGGCGTGCCGGATGAACAGCTCCCGGCTCAGCGCCGGGTCGATCCGCCCGAAGTTGACCTTGCGGGAGGTGACCAGGGGAACGCCGTACAGGGTGACCTTCTCGTAGGCCATCACCGCGGCCTGCTTCTTCTCCCAGTGCGGCTCGCTGTAGCTGCGCTTGACCAGGTGCTGCGCGAGCGGCTCGACCCACTCCGGCTCGACCCGGCCGGCGATGCGGCCCCACAGCCGGGAGGTCTCCACCAGCTCGGCGGCCATCACCCAGCGCGGCGGCTTCTTGAACAACGCCGAGCCGGGAAAGAGCGCGAACTTCGCGCCCCGCGCGCCCAGGTACTCGTGCTTCTGGGCGTCCTTCAGGCCGATGTGCGACAGCAGGCCCGGCAGCAACGACTGGTGCACCTTCGGGGTGTCGATCTCCTCCGGCAGGTCCGCGCCGCCGCGCCGGCCCGCACCCCGGCCGACGTCCGCGTCGTCCGAGGTGTCGCGCGCCGGTCGCCCACCCCGCCGGTCGCCCTCGGAAGGGGTACGCAGCACCTGGCGCAACTGGCTGACGATGTCCTGCCACTCGCGGATTCGCAGGTAGTTCAGGTACTCCGCCTTGCACATCCGCCGGAACGCGCTGGAGGAGAATTCCCGCTGCTGCTCGCGTAGGTAGCGCCACAGGTTGAGGTACGCGACGAAGTCCGACTCCTTGTCGGCGAACCGGGCGTGCGCCTGGTCGGCCTGGGCCTGCTTCTCCGCCGGCCGCTCGCGCGGGTCCTGGATGGACAGCGCGGCGGCGATCACCAGCACCTCGGTCGCGCAACCGTTTCGTTCGCCCTCGACCACCATGCGGGCCAGCCGCGGGTCGACCGGCAACTGGGCCAGCCGCCGGCCCAGCGCGGTGAGCCGCTTGCCCGGGTCGGCCTCGGTCGGGTCCAGCGCGCCCAGCTCGTGCAGCAGGTTGACGCCGTCGGTGATGTTGCGCCTGTCCGGCGGGTCGATGAACGGGAACGCGGCCAGGTCGCCGAGCCCGATCGCGGTCATCTGGAGGATGACCGACGCCAGGTTGGTGCGCAGGATCTCCGGGTCGGTGAACTCGGGGCGGGACAGGAAGTCCTGCTCGTCGTAGAGGCGGATGCAGATGCCGTCGGACGTACGCCCGCAGCGGCCCTTGCGCTGGTTGGCCGACGCCTGGGAGACCGGCTCGATGGGCAGCCGCTGCACCTTGAGCCGGCTGGAGTAGCGGGAGATCCGGGCGGTGCCCGGGTCCACCACGTACTTGATGCCGGGCACTGTCAGCGAGGTCTCCGCCACGTTGGTGGCGAGCACCACCCGGCGCGAGCTGTGCGCGGCGAAGACCCGGTGCTGCTCGGCGCTGGACAGCCGCGCGTACAGCGGCAGGATCTCGGTGCCGAGCAGGGACCGCTTGGACTGCACCAGCTTGCCCAGCGCGTCGGCGGTGTCCCGGATCTCCCGCTCGCCGCTGAGGAAGACCAGGATGTCGCCGGGCCCCTCGGCGGCCAACTCCTCGACGGCGTCGCCGATCGCCTGGATCTGGTCGCGGACGTTGTCCTCGTCGCCGTCACCGTCCTCGTCGCCCTCGGCCACCTCGACCAGCGGCCGGTAGCGCACCTCGACCGGGTAGGTGCGCCCGGAGACCTCGACCACTGGCGCGGGTACGCCCTGCGGCTCGTCGGCCGTGGGCGGCCCGGCGAAGTGCCGGGCGAAGCGGTCGGTCTCGATGGTCGCCGAGGTGATGATCACCTTGAGGTCGGGTCGGCGGGGCAGCAGCTCCCGCAGGTACCCGAGGATGAAGTCGATGTTGAGGCTGCGCTCGTGCGCCTCGTCGATGATCAACGTGTCGTACTGGCGCAGCATCCGGTCGGTCTGCAACTCGGCCAGCAGGATGCCGTCGGTCATCAGCTTGACCAGGCTGCGGTCGCTGACCTGGTCGGTGAAGCGCACCTTGTAGCCGACCACGTCGCCCAGCTCGGTGCCCAGCTCGTCGGCGATGCGATCGGCCACCGTGCGGGCGGCCAGCCGCCGGGGCTGGGTGTGCCCGATCAGGCCGTTGACGCCGCGCCCCAGCTCCAGGCAGATCTTGGGGATCTGGGTGGTCTTGCCGGAGCCGGTCTCGCCGGCCACGATCACCACCTGATGATCACGGATGGCGGCCGCGATGTCGTCCTTGCGGTCACTGACCGGCAACCCGGCCGGGTACGTGATCACCGGCACCGCCGCCCGTCGGGCGGCCAGCCGTTGCTCGGCCCGGGTCAGCTCGGCGGTGATCTCGGTAAGCGCCGCCTCCCGGCGCTGCGGGTCGCGCAGCTTGCGGGCACCGTCGAGGCGCCGCTGGAGCCGGCGTTGGTCGCGGAACATCAGGGGAGTGAGGCGGCGGTGCAGCTCGCGGACGGGATCGGTCGCGGCGGAGGCGGCTGGATTCTGCATGTCGTGCCCAAGGATAGGCAGCGCGGCGGCGGATCGCCCCTGGGTTACCGCCTCAAGCGGTGCGGCAGCGCGTCCACGGCCGTCTAGAGTTGCGGCCGACGTCGAGCGCTGGGGGGCCGGGATGGAGCTGCGGGACACCGACCGGGCGTTGGTGCAGGCCGCCACGGCGGTCGCCAAGCTGCGGTGCCGCAGCCAGCGCCACACCGGTGCGTCGGCCGCCCGGACCGCCGACGGGCGGGTGTTCTCCGGCGTGAACATCCAGCACGACAGCGGCGACACCTGCGCGGAACTGGTCGTGATCGGCACCGCCGCCACGCAGGGCGTGACCGAGCTGGAGACGATCGTCACGGTCACCGACCGGGGCCGCGCGGTCATCGAGCCGTGCGACAGGTGCGCTCAGGTGCTCGGTGCCTACTTTCCGTCGCTGCGGGTGATCGTCGGCGAGGTGGACGACCTGCGGGTGGTCCCGATCGAGGGCCTGCCCGGCTGACCGTCAAGAGCCCGCTCGGCTGACCGTCGAGGGTTCCGATTCGCCGGCTTCAGTCGCCGGAGGCCGCCTCCAGCATCGACCGGGGCATCGGCACGCTCTCGAACCGCACGTTGCCCTCGGGCACCATCCAACTCGTCACCCGTGCGACGAGCAGGCCGGCGCGGACGGCCGGATCGTCGGCGTAGAGCGCGCGTACCTCCTCCGGCGAGATCGAGAACACGACGAAGCCCCGCAGTTGCCCGTCGTCGGCGTCCAGGAACGGCCCGGCCGCCAGCACCAGCCCCTGCTCCACGAACCCCGCCTGATGGGCGAGGTGGGCGCTCTGCACCCGGTCGATCGCCTCCAGTGGCAGGTCCGGCGGATCCGACGGCCGGATCAGGAGGACGACCGTGTGCCTGTCGAATCGCATGCTCACACCCTATGGCGCGATCGGGGCCGGATGTCCCTCTTACGGGTGGCATCGGTGTTCTGTCGCACTTGTTCCCTTCCGCGAAACTCATTCTCTTATCGGGGAATGGGATGCGAATGGGAGGTGTGGCATGGTCACCAGACGAGGGCTGCTTGCCGCCGGTGCCGCCGGTGGCGCGGCGGTACTGGTCCCGGCGGGCTCCACGGCCGCGGGCCGCGCGCTCGCCGGAGTGGCGTCGTTGGACGCCGCCGACATCCCGAAGTACGTCGCGCCGTTGCGGATCCCACCGGCGATGCCGGCCGTGGCGACCGGTCCGGAGCGGGACACGTACGTCATCGGCGTACGACAGTTCCGCCAGCAGATCCTGCCGCCTTCGTGGCCGCGTACGACGGTGTGGGGTTACGGCTCGACGGCCCACCCCGGCAGCTTCGGCTACCCGGCGCCCAGCATCGTGGCGCGGGTGAACCACCCGGTGCGCGTGACCTGGGTCAACCAGCTCGTCGACGGCCGGGGCGACTTTCTGCCGCACCTGCTGCCGGTCGATCCCACCCTGCACTGGGCCAACCCCGCCGGCGGAAACGCCAACCGGGACCAGCACGGCCGTCGCGACGGCGACCCGCGCGGATACCGCGGGCCGGTGCCCCAGGTGGTGCATCTGCACGGTGCACACAGCCCGCAGGAGAGCGACGGGCACGCCGAGGCGTGGTACCTGCCGGTGGCGCGCGATCTGCCGTCCGACTTCGCCGTCTGCGGAAGCGTGTACGACGAGTTCCGGTCCCGCTTCGCCGAGCGTTCCGGTCTGCGCTGGGCGCCGGGCTCGGCCACCTTCGAGTACGCCAACGACCAGGCGCCGGGCACCCTCTGGTACCACGACCACACGTTGGGGGTGACCGCCCAGAACGTCTACGCCGGACCGGCCGGCTTCTACCTGCTCGGCGGCGACGACCTGCCGGACGGGGTCCTACCCGGCCCGGGGCCGGCCCACGACGACCCTCCGGACGTCCGCTACCGCGATATTCCGCTGATGATCCAGGATCGGAGCTTCACCGCCGACGGCGAGTTGCTCTACCCGGGGGAGCGCTCGTGGCACGGCGCCGGCTCCACAATCGTGGTCAACGGTCGCACCTGGCCCAGCCTCACGGTGCAGCGGCGGCGCTACCGGTTCCGCCTGCTCAACGCCTCGAACAATCGTTTTCTGCTGCTGAGCGTGGCTGCCCACGCCACGGCGCGGCCGGCCCGCCCGGTGCTGCCGATCTGGCAGATCGGCAGCGACGGCGGGTTCCTGCCCGAGCCGGTGTCGCACGAACGCGTGGGCCTCGGCCCCGCCCAGCGGGTCGACGCCATCGTCGACTTCACCGACGTGCCCGCCGGTACCGAGCTGTACCTCGTCAACGAGGGACCCGACTGGGCGTACCGCGGTGGCCGGCCCGGGGTCGACTTCCCGCCGGCCGATCCGCGATCCACCGGGCAGGTGCTGCGCTTCGTGGTCACCGAGGCGACCGGCCCGGACCCGAGCGTGCCGCCGGAGCAGCTGCGGCTGCCGGCACATCCTGGGCTGCCAGCGGCCCAGCGGGTTCGGCGGTTGTCCCTCAACGAGCGCATGTCCGGCTCGTCGGGGTCGATGACGATGCTGCTCGGCACCCTCGACGAGCGGGGCCGTCCTCGGCCCATGCGCTGGAGCGATCCGGCGACCGAGCAGCCGACCCTCGGCGCCACCGAGGTGTGGGAACTGCGCAACTTCACCCGCCTGGTCCATCCGATCCACCTGCACCAGGCCCAGTTCGAGGTGCTCGGCCGCGGGCATTCGGGCCGGGTGCCGCCGGCTCCGGGGGAACGGGGGCGGATGGACACGGTGCTCGCGTACCCGTGGGAGGTGACCCGGATCAAGGCGCGCTTCGACCTGCCCGGCCGCTACGCCTGGCACTGTCACCTCCTGGAGCACGAGGACAACGAGATGATGCGGCCACTGGACGTGCTGCCGGGCGGCGGTGCGGCGACCGGGGACGGCAGCACGGCACGCGACCCGGACACGTCCGGGTCGGCATCGACCGACGCCGGTTAGGTCACTTTCTGCAGGTCGGCTAAGGTTAGGCGAACCTAAGCTCGAACGTGCAGGAGACTCGTGACCACCCTCGTCGACCGGCCGACGCCGGCCCGCAACCGGTCCGGTACCCGTACCGGCCGGCGGGTGGCCGTCACCGTCGGGGCGGCACTGGTGCTGCTGCTCGCCGTGCTGGCGAGCTTCGCGCTGGGCAGCCGGCCACTCGGTGTCGGTGCCGTGTGGCACGCCCTCGTCGCGCCGGACGGCAGCGACGCGAGCACGATCGTCCGGGAACTGCGCATTCCGCGTACCACCCTGGGCCTCGCTGTCGGGCTCGCCCTCGCCGTGGCCGGGGTGCTGTTCCAGGCGCTCACCCGCAACCCCCTCGCCGAGCCCCGCATCCTCGGCATCAGCGCCGGCGCGTCGTTCGGCGTGGTGCTCGCCATCTCCGTCTTCGGCGTCGGCACGCTCGCCGGCTACGTCTGGTTCGGCATCGCCGGGGCGCTGGTCGCCGGGCTGCTGGTCTTCGCCATCGCCAGCCGGGCCCGCGAGGGCGCGAGTCCGGTCACCCTCGCGCTGGTCGGCGCGGCGCTCGACGCCAGCCTCGCCTCCGGGGTGTACGCGCTGCTCAGCATCGACGCCCGCACCTTCGAGGAGTACCGGTTCTGGGTCGTCGGCGGGCTGGCCGGCCGGGACCTCGGCGTCACCGCCCAGGTGCTGCCCTTCGTTCTCGTCGGGTTGCTGCTGGCGGTCCTGGTGGCCCGCGGCCTGGACGCGCTGGCCCTCGGCGACGACGTGGCCCGCGGCCTGGGCCACCGCATCGGGCTGGTCCGCCTCACCGGTGGCCTCGCCGCGGTGCTGCTGACCGGCGCCGCGGTGGCCGCCGCCGGGCCGGTCGCCTTCGTCGGACTGGCCGTGCCGCACCTGGCCCGTGCCCTGGTCGGCGCGGACCACCGCTGGACCCTCGCCGTCTCCGCCCTGCTCGGGCCCGCGCTGCTGCTCGGCGCCGACGTCGTCGGCCGGCTCGTCGCCCCGCCCGGCGAGATACCGGCCGGGATCATCACCGCCCTGATCGGTGCGCCGCTGCTGGCCCTGCTGGTCCGCCGCGCCCGGGTGGTGACCGCGTGACGACCACCCAGCGCCCGGTCCCCGGCCCGGCAGGCCCCGCCGCCTCGCCCGGTGGCGGCTCGGCCCGACTGCCGGGGCGGTCGCTGCTGCTGCTCGGCCCGGTCAGCCTGCAGATCCGCCGCCGGGCGGTGCTGGTCGCCGCCGTGCTGACCGTGCTGCTCCTGCTCGCGATGCTGCTCAGCCTCTCCCTCGGCACCCCGTACGTCGCCCCGGCCGACGTGCTGCGGGCGCTCTCCGGCGCGGGCACCCCGTACGACCTCGTCGTCTTTGATCTGCGGTTGCCCCGGATCGTGCTGGCCGCGGTGGCCGGGGCGGCCTTCGGAGTGGCCGGCACGCTGATCCAGAGCGTGGCGCGCAACCCCCTCGCGAGCCCGGACGTCATCGGCATCACCCAGGGCGCCGGCCTCGCCGCGACAGTGGCGCTGACCAGCGGTGCGGCGGCGGTGCTGGTGGCGCCGAGCGCGCTGGTCGGCGGCCTGCTGGCGGCAGTGCTGCTGTTCGCCCTCGGCGCCCGGCACGGGCTGGCCGCGCAGCGGTTCGTCCTCGCCGGCGTGGCTGTCGCGTTCGCCTTCCGGGCGCTCACCGAGGTGGTCATGCTCACCGCCGACCCGATCGACGGGCTGCGGGCGCAGATCTGGCTGATCGGCACCCTCGCCGGCAAGGGCTGGACCGAGGCCGCCTGGATCGCCGGCACAATGCTGGTGCTGCTGCCGGTGCTGGCCTGGGCCGGCTGGGCGCTGAACAGCACCGCCCTGGACGACGACACCGCGCGGGGCGTCGGGCTGCGTCCCGTGGCCCGCCGGATCGGGCTGGCCGGCACCGGCGTGCTCGTCGCCGCGATGGTCACCGCCCAGGTCGGCGCCGTCGACTTCGTGGCGCTCGTCGCACCCCAACTGGCCCGCCGGCTGGTCCGCGCCGAACGGCCCCCGCTGGTCTGCGCCGCGCTGCTCGGCGCGCTGCTGCTGGTGCTTGCCGACCTGGCCGGCCGACGGCTGTTCGCACCCACCCAACTGCCGGCCGGTGTGCTGACCGCCGCGATCGGCGGCCCGTACCTGATCTTCCTGTTGCTTCGTGGACGGCGGCGGTCGTCGTGACGCCCTCAAGGAGTCGTGTGATGCTCTCCACCCGCGACCTGGTCGTCGGCTACGACGACAGGACCGTGCTCGACGGGCTCACCCTGGACCTGCCGACCGACGCGTTCACCGTCATCGTCGGCCCCAACGCCTGCGGCAAGTCCACCCTGCTGCGCACGATGGCCCGCCTGCTCACCCCGCGACGCGGCACGGTCCTGCTGGACGGCACCGCCATCCGTGACCTGCCCACCCGCGACGTGGCCCGCCGGCTCGGCGTCCTGCCGCAGAGCCCGCTCGTACCCGAGGGCGTCACGGTGGCCGACCTGGTCGGGCGCGGCCGGCAGCCGTACCAGCGGTGGTGGCGGCAGTGGTCGTCCACCGACGCCGCGGCGGTGGACGAGGCGATGAGCCTGGCCGACGTGGCCGACCTGGCCGACCGGCCCGTGGACAGCCTCTCCGGCGGCCAGCGGCAACGCGTGTGGATCGCCATGACCCTCGCCCAGGACACCGACGCCCTGCTGCTGGACGAACCGACCACCTTCCTCGACCTGGCCCACCAGGTGGAGGTGCTGGACCTGCTGCACCGGTTGCGCGTCGAGCGGGGCCGCACCGTGGTCGCCGTGCTGCACGACCTCAACCAGGCTGCCCGCTACGCCGACCACCTGATCGCGATGCGCGCCGGCGCGGTGGTGGCCGCCGGGCCGCCCCGGGAGATCCTCACCGCGGACCTGGTCCGGGATGTCTTCGGGCTGGCCTGCGTCGTCGTCCCCTGCCCGGTGACCGGAGCCCCGCTCGTGGTGCCCGCCCACACCGGCGGCCACGCCGCCCCGGCCGCTGCTCCCGCCGCCGATCCGGCCACGCCTGCTGCCGGCGCGGATTCTCCGGCCGGCGGCTCCGCTAGCCCGGCCACCGGGTCAGCTGCGGTGGGCGACCCCGAATCGTCGACGGCGTCCGTACCGGACGCCCGACCCGCCACCGGCGACGCGGTCAACCCGCTCGCCGGCACGTACCCCTCGAAAGGACTCTGATGCGTCGTCTCGTCGCCGCTCTCGCCGCGGCCGTCGCCCTCGGGGCCGGCCTCACCGCCTGCGGTGAGAGCGACCCGGTCGCCGGCTCCGCCACCGGGGAGACCCGGGAGATCACCCACGCCATGGGCACCACCAAGGTCCCGGCCGACCCCAAGCGCGTCGTCGTGCTCGACACCGACAAGATCGACACGGCGCTCTCGCTGGGCATCACCCCCGTCGGCGCGGCCACCGCAGGTGAGGCGAAGAGCTGGCCGACGTACTTCGGTGCGGACAAGCTCACCGGCATCAAGGAGGTCGGGGTGCTCACCGAGCCCGACCTGGAGGCGATCAACGCGCTCAAGCCGGACCTCATCCTCGGCAGCAAGTTCCGCCAGGAGAAGTTCTACGACGAGCTGGCCGCCATCGCGCCCACCGTGTTCACCGACAAGGTGGGCATCACCTGGAAGGACAACTTCCTGCTCGACGGCAAGGCGCTCGGCCGCGAACAGCAGGCCAAGGACCTGCTCGGCGCGTACGAGAAGCGGGCCAAGGACTTCGGCGCCACCCTCGGTGACCCCGCCGCCCGCAAGGTGTCGATCGTGCGCTTCATCCCGGGCAACATCCGGGTGTACGGCCCGGACTCCTTCTCCGGCATCGTCGTCGGCGACACCGGCCTCGGCCGCCCCGAGCGGCAGATGCTGGCCAACAAGGAGGACAAGCGCTTCGACCTGGTCAGCCCCGAGCGGATCAACGAGGTCGACGGCGACGTCATCTTCGTGACCGCGTACGGCGACAAGGCCGCCGCCGAGCAGGCCAAGGTGGCGGGCGGCACCCTCTGGAAGGGCCTCGGCGCGGTCAAGGCCGGCAAGGCGTACCCGGTCTCCGACGAGGTCTGGATGACCGGCATCGGCGTCGGCGCCGCCAACAAGATCCTCGACGACCTGGCCAAGTACCTCCCGGCCGCCTGACCAGCCGCGCACCCCGCGCGCCGGCCATGATCGTGCTCGATCCATGAAGTAGTGGCCTCCCTCGACGGGGAGGCCACTACTTCCATGTTCGAGCGCGATCACCGTCACCGAGGAAAGCGCGAGCGGGTTCGCAACGCGGCTCGGACCTCGGCGAGGAACCCGTCGAAGTCGTCCCGGAGGCGTTTGGCGGTCAGGTGGAGCACGATCCAGTCGCTGCCGAGCAGTCGGTTGAGGCGTCGGCGGTCCCGGTGAAACTGCTCGGGATCGTCGTGCCAGAGCCCGTCGTACTCCACGGCGACCTTGAACTGCGGCCAGGCCAGGTCCAGTCGGGCCACGAACCGGCCCTGCTCGGCCACGACCCACTGCGTCTCCGGTCGCGGCAGCCCGGCGACCACCAGCCGTACCCGGGTGCGCGACTCCTGAGGGGACTCCGCGCCCGCGTCGGCCAGGTCGACTGCGCGTAGCAGCGACCGCCAGCCGCGTCGTCCGGCCCGGCTCAGCGCGTACTCGCGCAGGGCTGGCGTGGTCGTCAGCCGGCTCGCCAGCATGGCGTCGATGACGACCACCGCCTCGATCACGTCGAGCCAACGGGCCAGGTCCCAACAGGTACGCGCCGGGCTGGTCACCGTGATCCCGGCCCGGTCCACGGTGTCGCCGGAGTCGATCTCCGCGTGGTGGACCCGGATGCCGGCGCTCGGGCCGATTCGGGTGGCGGCGGGAACGAGGACGTCGACCGGCTCGTTCGCGATCGGCTGTGCGCAGCCGTAGAGGGCGGCGGCAGCACGCCCCGCGATGGCGGCGCCGGGCGGGACCAACCAGCGTCCGACAGCGGCGCATCTGATGGTGTGGGTGACGGTGACCTGGGCATCGGCGTAGACGTCCCGAAAGAGCGGTCGCCACGCCGAGCTGCGGAGGTCGTTGCGGGTCAGCAGGCCTCGCGAGACGGCGGTCGAGCCACGGAAGACCCGACCCCGCAACTGCGGCGGCCGACGAGGAGCTTTCGGCATGGCTTCAGGCTGGTCGAATCCGCGCGCACCACGCTGCCCCTGTGGATAACCACCGTCACCGGGCCGGCGTCGGTGCGCATCGTTGTCCGCATGATCGCGCTCGAACATGGATGTAGTGGCCTCCCCGTCGAGAGGAGGCCACTACATCCTGGATCGAGCGCGATCTTGCCGGGCGCGGCGGGCGACGGGTGGCCGCGCGGGTGGGTGAGACGGAGGCGGTGGTCGGGGTTAGGCGGCTGTGGACCAGATGGCGCGGAAGGCGGCGGCTTCGCCGGAGAGCCATCGTTCGATCTGGTCGGGCTTGGCGTCGGCGGGTGTGCGGTGGGCCTGGCCCCGGCGGACGTCGACCAGGACCGGCTCGGCGTGCGGGAGGACCGCGTCCATGTGACGGGCCATCAGGTGCAGGGTGGCGAGCACCGACTCCTCGCTCGGTGGGGCCTCGTCGAAGTGCAGGCGGACCGCTTCGGCGCGGCCGTCGGCGTGGCGTACCCCGAAATGGGGGTTGATCTTGACGGGCAGGTCACCCAGCATGGCCAGGGCGTCGCGGGTCTGGGCGAGGTCGATGGCGGCCGGATCGCCGAGGGAGTGCAGCCAGGCCGTGGCACCGGGCACCAGGGCCTGGTAGAGCGGGCGCCACCGTGGCTTGACGATGTCGGCCACCCCGGCCAGGTGGGTGCCGCCGGTGTGGAAGGCGATGTCGGCCTTGAGCGCCTTGACGAACTGGCCGTGCGGGTTGAAGCCGGACCGGCTGGCGCGCTGCTTGCGCAGCCCGCCCACGAAGGTCGCCTTGGTGGGGCCGGTGCGGTCGACGTAGCGGGTGAAACCGAGCAACGTGGCGTACGGCGTGAGGGGCGTGGAGGCGGGCGCGGTCACGGGCGTCCTCCCAGTTCAGGAGCGGTATTAGTACATACATTCTAATCGACACCCCTGACATCGCCCAGTGAAAACGGAGGTGCGGAAGACGCGACAAAGGGGGCCGCCCGGCGTGCGGACGACCCCCTGTCGAAACGGTGGCTAGAGCTGGCCGACGTCCGTGATCCGGACGACCGCCGCCCCGACCTCGTCCGAGGCGACGAGGTCGATCTCCGCGCTGATACCCCAGTCGTGGTCGCCGTCCGGGTCGTCGAAGATCTGCCGGACGGTCCACCGCTCCCGGCCCTGCTCGATCATCAGCAGCGCCGGGCCGCGGGCGTCCGGCCCGACGCCTATCGAGTCGTACGCCTCGAAGTACGGCGCGAGGGCGTCGGCCCACGCGTCGTAGTCCCAGCCGTCCTCGGCGTCCAGCTCGGCGAGCAGGTCCCAGCGGCGCAGCGCGGCCAGCTCGACGCGGCGGAACAGCGCGTTGCGCACCAGCACCCGGAACGCCCGCGCGTTGCGGGTCACCGCGGGTGGCCGGTCGCTCAGCGAGGCGTGCGCCTGGGCCACCTCGGCCACGTCGGACGGGTTGCGCAGCCGCTCCCACTCGTCGATGAGGCTGGAGTCGACCTGGCGGACCAGCTCGCCCAACCACTCGATGAGGTCGATCAGCTCCTCGGTCTTGGCGTCCTCGGGCACGGTCTGGCGCAGCGTCTTGTACGCGTCGGCCAGATAGCGCAGGACCAGCCCTTCCGAACGGGTCAGCCCGTAGAACTGCACGTACTCGGTGAAGGTCATGGCCCGCTCGTACATGTCGCGGACCACGGCCTTGGGGGAGAGCTGGTGGTCGGCGACCCACGGGTGGCCCTGCCGGTACATCTCGTACGCGGCCTCCAGCAGCTCGGCCAGGGGCTTCGGGTGGGTCACCTCGTCGAGCAGTTCGAGGCGTGCCTCGTACTCGATTCCCTCGGCCTTCATCGCGGCGACGGCCTCGCCGCGGGCCTTGAACTGCTGTGCGGAGAGGATCTGCCGGGGGTCGTCGAGGATCGACTCGATCACGCTGAGCACGTCGAGCGCGTACGACGGGGACTCGGCGTCGAGCAGCTCGATGGTGGCCAGGGCGAGGGGGGAGAGCGGCTGGTTGAGGGCGAAGTCGAGCTGGAGGTCGACGGTGAGGCGGATCCGCCGGCCCGTCTCGTCCGGCTCGGGCAGCTCCTCGACCACCCCGCCGGCGCGCAGCGCCCGGTAGATGGCGATGGCCCGGCGGATGTGCCGGCGCTGGGCGGCCGGCTCCTCGTGGTTGTCGGTGAGCAGGTGCCGCATCGCCGTGAACGCGTCCCCGGGGCGGCCGATGACGTTGAGCAGCATCGAGTGGCTGACCTGGAAACTGGAGGTCAGCGGCTCCGGCTCGGCGTCGACGAGGCGGTCGAAGGTGGGCTGACCCCAGCCGATCGAGCCCTCCGGCGGCTTCTTGCGGACCACCTTGCGGCGCTTCTTGGGGTCGTCGCCGGCCTTGGCGAGGGCCTTCTCGTTGTCGATGACGTGCTCGGGGGCCTGCACCACGACCCGGCCGATGGTGTCGTAGCCGGCCCGGCCGGCCCGCCCGGCGATCTGGTGGAACTCGCGGTTCTTGAGCAGCCGGGTCCGTACCCCGTCGTACTTGGACAGGCCGGTGAAGAGCACGGTGCGGATCGGCACGTTGATGCCGACGCCGAGGGTGTCGGTGCCGCAGATGACCTTGAGCAGGCCGGCCTGGGCGAGGGTCTCCACGAGCCTGCGGTACTTGGGCAGCATGCCGGCGTGGTGCACGCCGATGCCGTGCCGGACCAACCGGGACAGCGTCTTGCCGAAGCCGGAGGTGAACCGGAATCCGCCGATCGCCTGGGCGATCATGTCCTTCTCGGCGCGGGTGCAGACGTTCACGCTCATCAGCGCCTGGGCGCGTTCCAGCGCGGCGGCCTGGGTGAAGTGCACGACGTACACCGGGGCCTGCTTGGTCTCCAGCAGCTCTTCGAGCGTCTCGTGCAGCGGCGTCATCGCGTACGAGAAGATCAGCGGGACCGGCCGCTCCGCCGAGCGCACGACGGCTGTCGGCCGCCCGGTGCGTCGGGTCAGGTCGTCGACGAACCGGGTGGTGTCCCCGAGGGTGGCGGACATCAGGACGAACTGGGCCTGCGGCAGCTCGATGATCGGCACCTGCCAGGCCCAGCCCCGGTCGGGCTCGGCGTAGAAGTGGAACTCATCCATGATCACCTGGCCGACGTCGGCCTTGGCGCCCTCGCGTAGCGCCAGGTTGGCCAGGATCTCCGCGGTGCAGCAGATGATCGGGGCGTCGGCGTTGACGCTGGCGTCGCCGGTGAGCATGCCGACGTTCTCGGCGCCGAAGACCTCGCAGAGCGCGAAGAACTTCTCCGACACCAGGGCCTTGATCGGCGCGGTGTAGAAGGTCGTCCGGCTGTCCGCGAGCGCCGCGAAGTGCGCCGCGATCGCCACCAGGCTCTTGCCCGAGCCGGTGGGCGTGTTCATGATCAGGTTGGCGCCGGAGACGATCTCGATGACCGCCTCCTCCTGATGGGGGTAGAGGTCGAGGCCGCGCTCCTTCGCCCAACTGGCGAACGCGTCGAAGAGGGTGTCGGGGTCGGCGCTTGTCGGCAGCGCGGCGGTGAGCGTCATATCCCGTCCATGGTGCCTGGATCATGCCCCCGCGCGCCAACCCGACCTCCGGCGGGCACCCGTCCGGGCCGGCTCGTCACCGTCGGCGGTAAATCAGGTCGGCGACCGGCCGCCCCGCGGTGATCGCCCGCCGCTCGAACTTCGTCACCGGGCGGTGCGCCGGACGCGGCGCGAAGCCGCCGTACGCGTCGACCAGCTCCGGGTCGGCGTCCAGGGTCTCCCGCATCGCCTCGGCGTACTCGGCCCAGTCGGTCGCGCAGTGCAGCGTCCCGCCGGGAACCAGCCGGGAGCGCAGCAGCGCCACGTGCGCCGGCTGGATGATCCGCCGCTTGTGGTGGCGGGCCTTGGGCCAGGGGTCGGGAAAGAAGATGTGTACGGCGTCCAGGACACCCTCGGGCAGGCCGCTGACCAGCTCCAACGCGTCGCCCTCGGCCACCCGTACGTTGCCGAGGCCACCGCGGTCCACCAGGTCGAGCAGGTTCGCGATTCCCGGCGTGTGCACCTCGACCGCCAGATAATCTCGATCCGGGTCGGCGGCGGCCATCGCGGCGGTGCTGTCGCCCATCCCCGAGCCGATCTCCAGCACCACCGGGGCCCGGCGGCCGAACAGGGCGGTCAGGTCGACGGGCTCGCCCGACACGTCCCGGCCGTAGGTCGACCAGAGCCGCTCCAGCGCGTCGGTCTGGCGGCCGCTCATCCGGCCCCGTCGGGGGTGGAAGGTGCGGATCGTCCGGCCCGCGGGCGGGGCGGCGGCGGGGTCAGGGTCGGTGGTGGTCACAGCGACCCGAGCGTACGCGACGTCGTCCGCGGATCGGATGTGATGTGCGACAGGTAATGAGAGGATCGATCTGGTACGGCAGGCCGGGCGGTCCGCTGCCCGGCGCGGTCCTACGGCGTCGAGAGGGGGCATCGTGGCAGTGACCCGCGGCGGCGTGACCCTGTCGGTGGTGACCGTGCTCGCCGGCCCCCTGCTGGCCGCCGCCCCCGCACACGCCGCACCCGCCGCCGGCGGTCCCGTGGCCGCCGCGTCGGTGCTCGCCGCGCCGGCTGCCCTCGTCTCCGCCGGTCTCGTGCCCGTCGCCGGCCCGCTCGTGTTCGCCGCGCCGGCGCCCGGGGGTCAGCCCGAGAGCCAACCCGGGGGCGCACCGCAGCCCGCCCCGGTGGACGTCTTCGTCGAGGTGAGCCCCAGCACGGTGCAGCCCGGCTACCTGGTCGGCATCCGGGCCAGCTGTCGGGACAACTCGGTGGGCGCCACAGTCGTCTCCGACGCGTTCGGCGCCATCGGCGTGCAACCGCAGCGCGGCGTGCTCACCGCCGCGCCGATGGTGCGCGAGCGCACCCGTCCCGGCAACTACCGGGTCAAGTTGGAGTGCCGCGACGGCGAGACCGCGTCGACGATGCTCCAGGTGGTCAAGAAGGTGCCGTCCCCCCAGCCCAGCCGGGGCCCGGCCACCGGCTTCGGCGGCACCTCCGGGGGGATGACCGGCAAGCTGCTGTTGCCCGGCGGTGCGGCGCTCACCATCACCGGGCTGATCCTCGCCGTGGTGGCCCTGCGTCGGCCCCGCGCCGTCCGTGGCGTCGCGCGCCACTGAGCCCGCCATGGAGATCTTCCGCCCCACGCCACCCCCCGCCGGCTCCCGCCCGCCCACGGGCTCGGGCCCGCCCGCCGGTTCGTGGGCACCCGACGGCGCGGCGCCGACCGCTGGCTCGCGTCCGCCCGCTGGCTCGCGTCCGGCGCGCGATTCGCGAGTCGCTGCCGAGCGGCCGCCGGTCGCCGAAAGACCACCGGCCTCCGAAAGACCACCGGTCGCGAGCCGGCCGCCGACCGCCGTCGCTCCTCGGCGCAGCCGTCCGTCGGGCCGTAGCCCCTGGTCGGTGCCGCTGGCTGTGGTGCTGGTGCTGGCGGGGGTCTTCGCCACCGGGGCTGGGCTGGGCCGCTCGGTCGGCCCGCTCGACTGGACCCCGGCGGGCGGTGACCGCCCACCGCGCAGCGAGACGGTCGGGTTGTCGGCCAGTCGCCCGGTGCGGCTCACCGTCCCGGCGATCAAGGTGGAGGCGCCGGTGGCGCCCGTCGGGCAGGCGCGAGACGGCACGATCGCCGTACCGCCGTTGGAACGGCACAACGAGACCGGCTGGTACGACCGTGGGCCGACGCCCGGCGAGCCCGGTCCGGCGGTCATCGTCGGGCACGTGGACACCAAGAGCGGCCCGTCGGTCTTCTACGACCTGGGCAAGCTCAAGCCCGGTGACCTGATCGAGGTGGCCCGGGCGGACCGATCGACGGTGGTGTTCAAGATCGACACCGTCGAGCACTTCCCGAAGGACCGGCTGCCCGCCGAGCGGATCTACGGCCACGACGGCCCCGCCGGTCTGCGGCTGATCACCTGCGGCGGCCAGTTCATCGGCGGTCGCACCGGCTACGCCGACAACGTGATCGCGTTCGCCACCCTCCAGTCGTCGCGCAAGCCGTGAGACGGACCCGGCCCGCCCGCCCGCCTGCTCGGACGAACCCTGGCGCTTGATCGACTCGGAATCCTTGAAGTCGCGGTGTCCGGCTGACCCGGACAGACCGGTTTCGCCGAACCCGAGTGGATCAAGCAGTACGGCCGGGCCGCGTCAGCGCAGGAAGTCCAGGAGCTGGCGAACCGTCTCGTCGGGGGCCTCCTCCGGGATGAAGTGCCCGACCGGCACGGGCCCGCCGCGTACGTCGTCGGCCCACTCCCGCCAGATCGCGATCGGGTCGTCGTAGAGCTTCGCGACCTGACCCTCCTGGCTCCAGAGAAACAGCAGCGGGCAGAGGATCTTCCGGTTGCCGCGGTCCGCCTCGTCCTGCTGGTAGTCCAGGGTCGCGGCCGCGCGAAACTCCTCGCAGATCGCGTGGACGGTGTCAGGGTCGCTGAACTGCCTGACGTACGCCGCCCGCACCTCGGCAGGGAAGGCGTCCTTCACCGTGGGCCAGGTGCCGAGCATGTAGTCGACGAGCACGGCGGGCGCCGCGCCGATGAACTGCTCGGGCACCGGCGCCGGCGCCGCCAGGAAGGACCAGACCCAGTAGGAGAGGCTGAACGCCTTGTCGGCGCGGTTGTAGACGTCCCCGACCGGCACGACGTCCATGACCGCCAGCCGGGTGACGGCGTCCGGTTCGTCCAGCGCGAGACGGTACGCGCACCGGGCCCCGCGATCATGGCCGACCAGGTGGAACCGGTCATGACCCAGGCGCCGCATCACCTCGATCTGGTCACGGGCGATGGCGCGCATGCTGTACGGCTCGTGATCGGCGGTGCTCGGCGGTGTGCCGCTGTCTCCCCAGCCGCGCAGGTCGGTGGCGACGACCGTGAAGTGCTCGGCGAGCCGGGGCGCCACCGTGTGCCACATGAGGTGCGTCTCCGGGATGCCGTGCAGGAGCAGCACGGGTGGCCCGCTGCCGCCCCGGCGTCCGTGGATCGTCGCGCCGGACGTGGGGATGTCGAACTCTTCGAACCCGTCGAACATGGCCGGACGCTATCAGCGCAGGTCACCGCCCGGGCGGGGTTCCGACGAGCCCAGGATCGTCGGCAGGTGGGTCAGGGCGCAGGGACGTGCAGGGCGACCTCGAATTCCAGGAGGCTGGCGCCGCTGGACACCGGCGGGCGGGGCTTGTCGCCGGGGGCGGCGGCGTGGGCCTCGCGGGAGGGGCCGGAGGCCCAGGCCTGGTACGCCTCCTCGCTCTCCCACCTCGTGTAGACGAAGTAGCGGGTCTCCCCAGCCACCGGGCGGAGCAGTTCGAAGCCGAGGAAGCCGGGGGAGTTCTCCACCGCGCCCGCCCGAGCCGCGAACCGCTTCTCCAACTCGGCGCCCGCGCCCGGCGGAACCTCGATTGCGTTGATCTTCACGACTGCCATCTGCCCACCCTAGCCAGCGCCGGCGCCCTCCCGCGGGAGCGCCGGCGCTCAGAACGCCTCGACGGCGGGGACCAGATCGGCGTCGACCACGATCGGGGCGTGATCGGAGGGGCCCTTACCCTTGCGGGCCTCCCGGTCCACGTACGCCGAGCGGACCGCCCGCGTGAACGGGGCCGAGGCGTACACCAGGTCGATCCGCATGCCCTTGTTCTGGTGGAACATCCCGGCGCGGTAGTCCCAGTAGGTGAACGGGTGTGGCCCCTTCATCGGGGTCGGCACCACGTCGCTGAGCCCGAGGTCGCGCAGCGCGGCCAGGGCGGCCCGCTCGGCCGGGGTGACATGCGTGGAGTGGGTGAACACTGCCGGGTCCCAGACGTCGGCGTCGGTCGGTGCGACGTTGAAGTCGCCGCAGACGGCCAACGGCGGGCCGCCGGCCAGCTCCGCCTCCAACGCGTCGCGCAGCGCCGCGAACCAGGCCAGCTTGTACGCGTAGTGCGGGTCGTCCGGCGTGCGGCCGTTGGGCACGTACACCGACCAGACCCGCAGCCCGTCGCAGGTGGCGGAGATCGCGCGGGCCTCCGGTGCGGGAAAGCCCGGCTCACCCGCGAAGCCGACGCGGACGTCGTCCAGGCCGACCCGGGACAGGATCGCCACCCCGTTCCAGCGGCCGTCGCTGTGGCTGGCCACGGTGTAGCCCAGCTCGCCCACCTCGGCCACCGGGAAGGCGCCGTCCGGGCACTTCGTCTCCTGCAGGCAGACGACGTCGGGCCCGGTGCCGGCCAGCCACTCCAACAGCCGGGGCAGCCGGGCCTTCACCGAGTTCACGTTCCAGGTCGCCAGGCGCATGTCTCCACCCTGCCGCATCCGCTGCCGTGTCGCCGGGTCAGCTGCCCGGGGTGTCGCCGGGACGGGTCTGTTCGGCCAGGAACCGTTCCAGCTCCGCGCCGAGCTCGTCCGCGGTGGGCAGCGGGCCGGCGTCGGGGGCGAGCAGGTTCCGCTCGCCGCGACCGCGGGCGAACGCGTCGTACTGCTCCTCCAGGGCCTGGACGAGGGCTGCGGCGTCCTCGGTCTGGGCGACCTGCCGGTCGATCTCCACCCGGACCACCTCGGCGGCCGAGCGCAGCCCGTCGCCGGGCAGCAGCAGCCCCGTGCTGCGCGACACCGCGCTCAGGAGCACCTCGGCAGCGGCCGGATACTCGGTCTGCGCCACGTAGTGCGGCACGTGCGCGGCGAACCCGAGCGCGTCGCGGCCCTGCTGGCCGAGGCGGAACTCCAGCAGGTGACCGACGCTGCCGGGCACCTGGACCCGTTGCAGCCAGGGCTCGTACCCGCTGATCAACTCCGGACGGGTGGCGTGGGCGGTCACGCCGGTCGGCCGGGTGTGCGGCACCGCCATCGGGATCGAGTTGAGCCCGACGGTGAGGCGTACGTCCAAGCGGGCGGCGAGCCCCGCGACGGCGGCGGTGAACCGCTCCCACTGCAGGTCCGGCTCGGGGCCGGTGAGCAGCAGAAAGGGTGTCTCGTCGTCGTCGTTCAGCAGGTGCAGCTCCAGCTTGGGGGCGTCGAAGCTCTCCCAGTGGTCCTCGACGAAGGTCATCACCGGTCGCCGGGAGCGGTAGTCGAAGAGCTGGTCCACGTCGAAGGTGGCGATCGGCCGGCCCTCGAGCGACGTGAGCAGCTGCTCGCGGGCCAGCCGGCTGGCGTTGCCGGCGTCCACGAACCCGGTCAGGGCCTGGACCAGGACCGGTTGCCCGAGGTCGGGCAGATCGTCGGTGAGCTGATAGAGCTCGTGTGGGTCGAGCACCGGTGCGGACCTCCCTGAAATGTGCCTACGCGGATGCCGACACGGTGGACGGCACCCGATTCGGGCAACGTACCCGCCATCCTGGCGCATTCCTGCGTCGGGCGATCCGTCGACCGTCGGCTGGGCGTGATCGGACGAACCACCCGATTACGTCGTTCGGCCGATGGGCGGTTCGGCCCAAAGGCCGAGTTTGTCGATCATGTCGGTCCTCGCGGCCCGATGTCCGTCCCTGTCGCCGTCCGTGCCGGCCCACGTGCCGCGCCGGTTTTCTCCGGTACGCGAGGTCCGTTCCCCGGGCGGGTCGAGCCGCCCCGCTCGTCCACCCGGAGACCCTGATTCTGTGGCGAGGGCCACGTGATCACTGTGCGTGATCGGGGTTTCCGCCTGCCTAGCCTCGGTTGATGCGTGACGACGGCACCCTCGACGACCCGTACGCCCCGAGCAGCCCCACTACCGAAACGGAGGAAGGCACCTCAGCCGAACGGACAACCGCCGCGAGTCGGCTTCGGGCGTACGCCCGCGACCTGACCGGTCGGCGCCGCGCCCAGGTGGCCCTCGCCGCCGGCGTGGTCTGCTGCCTCGGTCTGGCCGCTGTCGCACAGGTCCGCGACGAGACCGCCGGCGCGGCGACGCGTGCCGACAGCAGCACCGAGCTGGCGCAGCGCGCCGAGCAGCAGAGCGCTTCCCGCTCTCTCGACCGTGCCGCCACCCCCTCTGCCACCCCGTCCGCCTCGGCTACCTCCGCCGACCCGGACACCACCGCGCGTGCCCGCAAGGTCGCCTCGGCTCAGCCGACCGACCCGGCGCCGGTCGTCGGCCTGAGCGACGACCAGATGGAGAACGCCGAGGCGATCGTCCGCACCGGACGCAAGATGGGCGTCCCGCGCCGTGGCCTGGTCATCGCGGTGGCGACAGCCATGCAGGAGAGCAACCTCTACAACGTCGCCAGCGGCGTGCTGCCGGAGTCGCAGAACTACCCGCACCAGGGCGTCGGCTGGGACCACGACTCGGTCGGTCTGTTCCAGCAGCGCTCCAGCAGCGGCTGGGGCCCGGTCGGCCGGCTGATGGACCCCGAGTTCGCCACCCGGCAGTTCCTCAGCGCGCTGGAGCAGGTGCCCGGCTGGCAGCAGATGCGGCTCACCGACGCCGCGCAGGCGGTGCAGGTCTCCGCGTACCCCGAGCACTACCAGCAGCACGAGTGGCGGGCCACCCGGGTCGTCGACGCCATCGTGCCGGCCGGGCGGTAGCCTACCGACCACTGTGGACGGTGAGGGTTGAGCCTGTCGCGTCCCGGGTACATCCGTTGCGGGTTCGGGGTACACATGACTGAGGGATCACCGACAGGAGGACGTTATGTCTTTGATGCAGCGGATCAGCACCTTCCTGAGATCGCCCAAGGGTCAGCAGCTGGTGGACCGGGGTCGGCGCGAGCTGGCCAAGCCCGACAACCAGCAGAAGCTCAAGGGGTTGGCGGCGCGACTGTCCAACCGCCGCCGCTGACCGCGCCACCGGCCATCCTGCCCGTACCCACCCCTGGGGAGACCCGGTGACCGACACCCCGCCCGCCGGCGGTCAGCCCGCCGCGTCCACGCCCGAGCCATCGGCCGGCCTGCCGGCCGTGCCGGTGGCCGCGCCCGAGGGGCCGCCGGCCCGACTCTGGGACCGGATGCGCGACGATCCGCAGTACGCCCCGGAGCACCTCGCCCTGGAGGCGGTGCGCCGGCTCGGGCCGGAGGCCGCGCAGTGGGCCGCCCGCGCCCGCAGCGAGCACCCCGGTGTCTCGTCCGACGTCCTCGCCGACCAGGCGGCCCGCAAGTTCGTCAACCTGGCTCGCCTGTCCGGGGCGGTCTCCGGAGCGGCCGGGCTGCCCGGGGCCGTCCTCGACGTCGGCGTGCTGGCCTGGACCCAGGCGCGCATGGTCCTGCACATCGCCGCCGCGTACGACGTCGACCCGCTGCACAGCGACCGGGCCACCGATCTGCTCGTGCTCCAGCGGGTGCACAAGGTCGCCGAGAGTGCGCGCCTGGCGCTCGGGGTGGCCGCCGGCCGGGAACGCGCCGACGCGCTCTTCGGCCTGGGCGGCCAGCGCCCGCTCGGGCGGGTGATGTTGCAGCTCGGCGTCCGGCTGGCCCAGATGGCCGGCGTCCGGGCGGCCAAGCGACTCGTCGCCAAGATCGTCCCGGGTGCGGCGATAGTGCTCGGCACCTGGGCCAACTCGTCCGCCACCAAGGACCTCGCCGAGCGCTCCCGGGCGCTCTACGGCCGGCGCGGCACCGCCGTCCCGGAGCCTCGCCGCTCCTGAACCACCCTCGGGTGGTTCAGTCGGCCAGGCCGGACGAGCGCCACGTCACCTCGGCCAGCCGACCCTGACCGGTGGCGTTGGGGTGGAACCAGTCCAGCGGGTTGAGCAGGTCCAGGGTGAAGCGGACCTTGTGCGCCGCACCCCCGTCGTGCCGGCAGCGCGAGCCGTACGCCCGGCAGGCCGCCACCAACTGCGCGTTGTACGCGTCGATCCGGGCCCGCACGGCGGCCCGGCGGGCCTTGTCGGCGGGCGCCGTCGACGTCGCGTTGGCCAGCAGCGCCGGGCAGATGCCCCGCCGCCACGCGCGTGCCGCCCGCGCGTCGCCGTGCCCCACCTCCCAGAGCCGGTAGAGGTCGGGGATGCTCACCACCAGCACCCGGGCCTTCGGCCGGCCGGTCCGCAGCACCCGCAGACCCCTGTCGACGTCGGCCCGGAACTGCGTCACCGGGGTCATCGCGTCCACCCCGCCCCGGCAGATGTCGTTGGCGCCGATCAGCACGGTGATGTAGTCGGCCCGGTCGCGTACGGCCGCCTGCGCCTGGCCTTCGAGGGCGTCGGCACGGGCGCCGGGCCGGGCGTGGTTGTACGCCTTGCCGCGGATCGCGGAATTCTGGTCGAGCAGCCGCCGGTAGTGGCTCTGCACCCGCAGGCCGTCCCCGGTCGACCAGGAGTTGCGCTCGCAGGAGGTGAGCACCAGGCAGGAGGCGAAGCCGGTGCTGATCGAGTCGCCGAGCGCGGCGATGCCGCCAGGCCCGCCGGACGACGGTGCGCTCTTCGTCGGACGGGGGGAGGCCGACGTGCCTCCCTCGCAGGCCAGCGCCACAAGCGCGGCGAGACAGGCCAGGGCGGCAACCCAGCGTCGAGGCATGACATCCCCCGTCTAGCAGCACAGAGCGACAGCGCGGTAACTGTATGCGCTGGACGTGGTCGGGCGGGAAGTTGCTGTCGGGTATGTGGCCGAGTGCCGTCGAACGCGCTGCGGGAGTGCTATAAGCGCCACCAGCGCGGCCGATGGCTGCCGGTTAACGGCGCCGATCGGGGGTAGGTCAGGAGGTATGACGAGATCGCAGCCCCGGCGTGCCCGTGGCACGGTCGGCCACGCGTACAGCGCGCTGAACCTCCGGCTCACCCTCGCCGGCTTCGGGTTGGTGATCATGGTGCTGTTCGCGGTGCTGGCGTTCTGGGCGGGGCTCGCCTGGCTCGGCGTGCTCTGCGCGATCTTCGCAGTCGTCGCCGTGGTCGACCTGGTCGTGATCCAGCGCCGCCGCGCCGCTCGCCGCCGCGAGGAGCCAGGCGTACGACACTCGCTGTTCGAGTGACAGGAGGACGAGATGCCCCACATCGCCACCACCAACCCCGCCACCGGACAGGTGCTCAAGACCTACGAGGCGATGTCCACCGAACAGCTCGACGCCGCCATCGAGCGCACCGACCTCGCGTACCAGCAGCTGCGCGGCACAGGCGTCGACCAGCGCGCCCGGTGGATGAACGCCGCCGCCGACCTGCTGGACGCCGAGCGCGACGAGATCGCCCGGATCATGACCACGGAGATGGGCAAGACGTACGTCGCGGCGCAGGCCGAGGTGACCAAGTGCGCCACCGCCGCCCGCTTCTACGCCGACAAGGCGCCCGCGTTCCTCGCCGACCAGCCGGCCGACGCCGCCGCCGTGAAGGCGACCCGGGCGTTCATCCGTTACCAGCCGATCGGCGTGGTGCTCGCGGTGATGCCGTGGAACTTCCCGCTGTGGCAGGTGATGCGCTTCGCCGCGCCGGCGCTGATGGCCGGCAACACCGGCCTGCTCAAGCACGCCTCGAACGTGCCGCAGACGGCGCTGCTGCTGGAGGACGTGTTCCGTCGCGCCGGCTTCCCCGAGGGGGCGTTCACCACAGTGCTGGTGGGCTCGGACGCCGTCGAGCGGATCCTCGCCGACCCCCGGGTCCGCGCCGCCACCCTCACCGGCAGCGAGGCGGCCGGGCGTTCCATCGCCCAGATCGCCGGCCGTGAGCTCAAGAAGACAGTGCTGGAGCTGGGCGGCAGCGACCCGTTCGTGGTGATGCCCTCGGCCGACATCGACGCTGCCGCCGAGGTGGCCACCACGGCCCGCTGCCAGAACAACGGCCAGTCCTGCATCGCCGCCAAGCGGTTCATCGTGCACACCGACGTCTTCGACGCCTTCGCCGAGAAGTTCGCCGCCAACATGGCCGCGCTGCGCGTCGGCGACCCGATGGACCCGGACACCGACGTGGGTCCGCTGGCCAGCGAACGCGGTCGCGACGAGGTGCACGCACAGGTGCGCGACGCGGCGGACAACGGCGCCACGGTGCTCTGCGGCGGCGAGCTGCCCACCGGCGACGGGTGGTTCTACCTGCCGACGGTGGTCACCGACCTCACCCCGCAGATGCGGATGTGGTCCGAGGAGGTCTTCGGGCCGGTCGCCGGCCTGTACCGGGTGTCCTCGTACGCCGAGGCGATCGAGGTGGCCAACGGCACCAGCTTCGGCCTCGGGTCCAACGCCTGGACGCGGGACGCGGCCGAGCAGGAGCGCTTCGCCACCGACCTGGACGCCGGCAACGTCTTCATCAACGGGATGACCACCTCCTACCCGGAGCTGCCGTTCGGCGGCGTGAAGAACTCCGGCTACGGCCGGGAGCTGTCCGAGCTGGGCATGCGGGAGTTCTGCAACATCAAGACGGTCTGGGTGGGTGAGGGAGCCGCGTCGGCCGGTGCCGGCGCGCACGCCGAGTAGCTTCCCGCGCGGTATGCATCACCGGACGGCGTCATGGGTAGGAAGTGCGCCCATGACGTCGTTCGGATTCCACGCCTCCCACGAGCAGATCCCACCCCGCGCCCTGCTGGAGGCGGTGATGCACGCCGAGCGAGCCGGCTTCGACGCCGCCATGTGCTCCGACCACTTCTCCCCGTGGAGCACCCGGCAGGGTGAGTCCGGCTTCGCCTGGTCCTGGCTGGGCGCCGCGTTGCAGGCCACCGGCATGTCGTTCGGAGTGGTCAACGCCCCCGGTCAGCGCTACCACCCGGCGATCATCGCGCAGGCGATCGGCACCCTCGGCGCGATGTACCCGGGCCGGTTCTGGGCGGCCCTCGGCACCGGCGAGGCCAGCAACGAGCACATCACCGGCGACCCGTGGCCGCGCAAGGATGTCCGCGCCGCCCGGCTGCGCGAGTGCGTGGACGTGATCCGGGCACTGCTGGCCGGCGAGGAGGTCAGCCACGACGGTCTGGTCCGGGTGGACCGGGCCCGCCTGTGGACCCGCCCCGAAGAGCCGCCCGCGCTGGTCGGCGCGGCCGTCAGCGTGGCCACCGCCCGCTGGTGCGCCGAGTGGGCCGACGGGCTGATCACCGTGAACGCGCCTGTGGAGCACCTGCGCGAGATGATCGACGCGTACCGGGACGCCGGCGGGCGCGGTCCACTGCACCTGCAGGTGCATGTCTCCTGGGCGCCGGAGCAGGCGCAGGCCGAGGCGCTCGCGTACGACCAGTGGCGCAGCAACGTCTTCACCCCTCCGGTCTGCTGGGACCTGGAGACCGTCGAACACTTCGACGTGGTCTCGGCCGACGTGCCGCCCGAGCGGATCGCCCAGGTGGTGAACATCTCCGCCGACCTGGGCCGGCACGTGGGCTGGCTCCAGGAGTACGCGGCGCTCGGCTTCGACCAGATCGCCCTGCACCACGTGGGGCAGGAGCAGCGCGGGTTCATCGACGCGTTCGGCGCGGAGGTGCTGCCCAAGCTGCGCTCGGCGGGCTGATCGGGCGTCGCTCGCCCGACCCCTAGGCTCGTACCCCATGGAAAGCCTGTTTCCGGTCGTCGTCTTTCTGGCGATCGCCACCCTCGGCGCGGCGCTGGCCCGCCGGCTCGGCCTGCTCGCGCCGATCGTGTTGGTCGTGCTCGGCCTGGCGCTCTCGTTCGTGCCGGGCTTCCCGCACATCGAGCTCGAACCGGAGCTGGTGCTGATCGGCATCCTGCCGCCGCTGCTGTACGTCGCCGCGCTGGACACGTCGGTGCCGGCGTTCAAGAACAACATCCGGCCGATCCTGCTGCTCGCCGTGGGCCTGGTGCTGTTCACCGCGTTCGCGGTGGGCGTCGTGCTGCACCTGCTGCTGCCGCAGGTCCCGTTCGCGATCTGCCTGGCCCTCGGCGCGGTGGTCGCACCGCCGGACGCCGTGGCCGCCACGGCCGTCGCGCGCCGCGTCGGCCTGCCCCGCCGGGTGGTCACGATCCTGGAGGGGGAGAGCCTGGTCAACGACGCCACCGCACTGGTGCTGCTGCGGGTCGCGACAATGGCCTCCATCGGCACGGCCGTCGGCACCGACCGGATCGCCCTCGAAGTGCTGCGGTCCACCGGCGGCGGCATCCTGATCGGGGCGCTCGGGGCGCTGGTGTTCGGCTTCCTGCACCGGCGGATCAGCGACCCGCTGCTGGACAACGCCCTGTCGTTGATCATCCCGTTCGCTGTGGTGTTCACCGCCGAGCACCTGCACGCCTCCGGCGTGGTCGCGGTGGTCGTCACCGGTCTGGTGCTCGGGCACAAACTGCCGCAACTGCTGTCGGCGGCGTCCCGGTTGCAGGTCGGCGCGTTCTGGCGGCTGGTCCGGTTCCTGCTGGAAGGACTGGTCTTCCTCCTGGTCGGGCTGCAACTGCGGGAGGTGCTGCGCGAGCTCGACGAGCCCACCGGCTCACTCGTCCTGATCACCTTCGGGGTGCTCGCCACCGTCTTCCTGACCCGCTTCGTCTGGCTCTTCCCCGCCACCTACCTGGCCCGGTTGGTCCCCCGGATCCGCCGCCGGGATGCGGCCCCGTCACCGAAGGTCCCGATCATCATCGGCTGGGCCGGAATGCGGGGCGTGGTGACGCTCGCCGCCGCCCTGGCCCTCCCGCTGACCCTGGCCGACGACGAGGCGTACCCCCGGGCCCTGTTCATCTGGTTGGCCTTCGCGGTGATCGTGGTCACCCTGGTCGGTCAGGGCGCGACGCTGCCGCTGGTCGCCCGACGGTTGAAGCTCCCCCAGGACGACCCGGTGCAGGACGCGTTGTCGGCCGCCGGAGTGCAGCAGCAGGCCAGCCGGGCCGCACGGGACCGGTTGGAGGAGCTGGCCGAGAGCGCGCCGGGATCCGTGGTGGATCGGCTGCGCCGGGTGCAGGAGGACCGCACCAACATGGCCTGGGAACGGCTCGGCGGCGACGAGCGGGAAACCCCGTCGCAGGCGTACGGTCGGCTGCGACAAGAGATGATCGACGCCGAGCGGGACGTGTTCCGGGCCGCCCGGGACGCCGGTCGAATTCCTGAGGAGGTGCTGGTGCGGGCCTATCGTGACCTGGACCTGGAAGAGTCGTTGCTGCGGCAGGAGGTCGAGCAGTGAGTTGTCAGCACCTGACCGAGGCCGGCACTGCCGAACCGCGCACCCCCGACGAGTGCGCCGACTGCGTCGCCAGCGGCGACACCTACTGGGTGCACCTGCGTACCTGCCTGAGCTGCGGCCAGGTCGGCTGCTGCGACTCGTCGCCGAACCAGCACGCGAGCAAGCACTTCGCGTCCACCGGCCACCCGGTGATCCGCTCGGCGCAGCCGGGCGAGGCCTGGCGCTGGTGCTTCGTCGACGAGGAGATCGGCTGACCGGGTCCGAATGCCGCTGACCGGCCGGTCCTGCCCATCGCAGGATCGGCCGGTCACCGTTCACCGGCCGGTCCGGGGCGGCGTCGCGAGGCGGCCGGCATCGTTCACCGGCTGGTCCGGCACGGCGTCGCGGCGGCCGGGAGGCTGGCCACCGCTTACCCGGCCAGCGCGGTCCGGCGTTGCCGGGGGCGGCGTCGCGGGGCGGCCGGCGAGGGCCCAGCGGGTGAGCGCGGGGCTGGCCAGACCCACCGCGGCGAAGAGCGCACCGACGGCCACCCAGCCGGGCATCCCGCCGTCGAGCACCACGAGCGTCAACAGGGCCGGGCCGACGGCACGGGCCAGACCGGCCAGCATGCCGTCCGCTCCCTGGTAGGCGCCCACCGCGCCCGGCGGAGCGAGATCGTAGGCGAGTCCCGCTCCGCCAGCGGAGTGCCACAGGTCACCGGCGGTGTAGACGACGGTGGCGACCAGCAGCAGTGCGACGGCCGCAGTGGTGGGCAGGCGGGCCGTGGCCGCGTACAGCAGCATCGCGGCGGCCAGCACCAGGCCGGCCCGGCGCATCGTCCGCGCCGCGGGAGCGGCGGTGTCCGCGCCCCGGCTCAACCGCACCGCCAGCAGGACGGTGAGCACCGTGTTCGTCAGCAGTACCGCCGACACGACCGGCGGGGACGCTCCGACCACTGTCACCGCCCAGAGCGGCACCACCAGTGTGAGCATCGTCTGATGCAGGGCGAGTACCGCCGACGCGCCGCTCACCGCGAGGAAGCGGCCGTCACGCAGCGGCCGCCCACGGTGGGCAGCGGCCGTCGGGGCCAGCGCGGTCGGGGCCGCCTCGGTCGGGGCCAGCGCGGTCGATGGCTGCTCGGTCGAGGCCGGCACCGAGGGCCGCGCGGACGAGGGCTGCGCGGTGGGGGCCGGCGCGGCCCGGCGCTGCGCGGTTGGGGGACAGGCCGGCAGCCGCAACAGCAGCGCCGCCGACACCAGATAAGTGGCCGCGTTGCCGGCCACCAGGATCTGGTACGCCAGGTGCGTGTCGGCGGCCAGCGCGAACCCGGCCAGACCCGCCCCGACCCCGATGCCCAGGTTCGCCACCGCCCGTAGCGTGGCGAAGGCGTGCACCCGGCCCTGCGGGCCGGCGACGGCGGCGACCAGCGCGGCGCGGACCGCGAGGTTGCCCGAGGCCAGCAGCAGGTCGAGCACCGCGACGACGAGGAACACCGCAAACGAGCCGACCAGCAGGTACGTTGCCGCGACGACCGCCTGGAGCACCTGGAGGACGGCCCGCAGCGTACGTGGGTCACGTCGGTCGGCCAGACCGCCGAGTGGCACGCTGGCGGTCAGACCGACCAGCCCCGCGACGCTGAGCCCGACGCCCACCTGCGCGGCCGAGAGCCCCACGTCCCGGGTGAGATAGATGGCGGCGCCGGTCAGCCACAGTCCCGAGCCGACGGTGTTCGCCAACGTCGCGAGGGAGAGCGTGCGCAGCCGCCCGGACGGCGGCAGCGGCGAGACGCCCCGCATCAGCGGGCGATGACCACGGCCGAGGCGAAGTCGATGACCCGGTCGCCGGGGGTGGCGAGATCGCCGTCGGTGACCTGGGCGCGGTGCGTGGCCCGGTTGCTCCCGGTGGCCCGTTCGAACGTGTCGCCGTTGACAGTCATGGTGGCGACGCTAGGCAGGCCGGGCGGAGTTGGCGGTCCCGAACGACGCGACGCCCGTCACACCGCACGCCGCGGTGGCAGGAGCTCCGGGGCCGGGCTCTTCGTGCCTGGTCGGGGTGGGCTCTGGTCACGTCCGCTGGTGGTAGACGTTGCGGCGGGGGATCTGTTCGGGGTCGAGCCAGGCGGGTGGGATGAAGTCGGGGTGGCCGTCGTTGCCGGGGCGGATGGTCCAGTCGCCGTGGTGGATGTGTCGGTGGTGGTGGCCGCAGAGGAGCACGGCGTTGGTCAGGCTGGTGTTGCCGCCGTCGGCCCAGTGGTGGATGTGGTGGGCGTCGCACCAGCGGGGTGGGCGGTCGCAGCCGGGGAAGGCGCAGCCGCGGTCGCGCAGGACGAGGGCGCGGCGGAGTGGGCCGGTGATGAGGCGGCGTTGTCGGCCGACGTCGAGGGTCTGGCTGGTGCTGCTGAGGACGGCGGGCAGGATGGCGGCGTCGCAGGCGAGGCGGCGGACCGTCTCCGGGGTGAGACGGGGGCCGGTGTCGAGGGTGCCGGCGTCGAGCTGCCGGGCCAGCGTGTCGAAGCTGGTGGTGACGACGATCTGTGCGGGCTCGCCGCCGTGTTCGGGTAGCTCGCCGGTGCGCAGGGTGAGGCGGCAGAGGTCGGCGAGCGCGTCGTGGCGGCGTTGCCCGGGAGTGCGCGCGTCGTCCGGGCCGGATGGCGCGGTCAGCGGGTCGATCGCGGCGCGGAGCAGGCCGCCGGCCTCGGCGTCCAGGGTGCCGCTGAGCCGCAGTCGGCCGTCCGACAACTCGGACAGTGTGACGTGCCGGTCCCGGTCGCAGCGGCGGGCCTCGGCCTCCAACGCGGCCCGGGCGGCGGCGTCGGCGACTTCCGGGGCGACGTGGTCGAGGATCCGCGTGCCCAGCTTGCGCAGGACGGTCGGCTCGAACTGCCCGGCCCACCCGACCAGCACGCCGACGGCCTTGTCGGCGGCCTCGGCGCCTGCGGCGTTGTGCACGGTGCGGACCGTGTCGTCGATGACGCGGGCCTGCTCCACGCTGATGTCGCCGCTGGCCAGCGCGGCGCGCACCCCCGGCGCTCCGGCGTCCAGCGAGCCGGCGAGGCCGACCAGCCGGCGGGCGGCGGAGACGGTGAGTCGTAGCCGGTCACGCAACCAGACGGCCGTCGAGGACGCGCCCTGGGCCTGGGCCGTGCCGCGACCGTCCAGCTCACGCACCAGGGCCAGCTGCACGGCCGCCAGGCGCTGCTCGAGCCGGTGGGCGGTGTCGAGTGCCGCGACGAGGTCGGGCTCGATGAGTGCCCAGGCCGGGGCGTCGACGCACGCGGCGACCGCCGCCTCAGCCTGCGTCAACTCCTCCACCATGGACCGAGAATAGAACAGGTGTACGACAACCTTCGTGCCACGATCCGCAGCGCGTCCGGCAGCTCGACCTGCGCGATCCGCAGCGCCTGGCTGCAGCGCCCCGGTTGTGCCGTGGGTCAGCGCGCCCGTGCCGCGCAGTCGTCTGCGGCCGGGTGGCCGTGAGCACCGACCGCACCGGGCGCGAGACGCAGACCCTGAGGCACGCTGAAACGGCCCGCACCTGCCGGGTGCGGGCCGTTCTGCCGTCCGATGCCGCTGCCCGTCACATCGACTGTGGAAGCGGGTGTCAGGGCGTGCCGCCGGAGTCGCTGGCGACGCCGCTGTTGTAGGCCTGGTTGTCGTCGCCGCCGTACCCCTTGCCGCGCAGACTGCCACGGCGCTGGCGGCGCTGCTCGTACCCGCTGGCCCGGATCGCCTGGCGCGCTCGGCGCATCGTCTCCTCGGGTCCGTCGGTCCGGGCCCGGCGACTGCGCCGCAGTGCGAAGAGCGCCAGGACGGCCAGCACCACGGCTGCCGCCGCCCCGGTCAGGAGCCACGTTCGTCCATCCATGTTCGTGATGGTAGGTACGCGGGTCCAGCCGAGCTGGTGGCCGCCCGGGGGGAGGGCGGCCACCAGCCGTGCCTGCTCAGGACAGCGAGCAGGGGTTTCCGTTGACGGTGACCAGACCCGGCTTGGGGTTGGCGCCGCCGTTGGTCGTGGCGTTGAAGCCGAACGTCACAGTGCCGCCGGGCGCGATCTTGGCGTTGTACGACTCGTTGCGTGCCGTCACCGTCGCCCCGGCCTGGGTGACCTTCGCCAGCCATGCCTCCCGGACGCGCTGGTCACCGGTGAACGCGAACCGTACGGTCCAGCCGTTGACGGCGGTGGCGCCGGTGTTGCGCACGGTCAGCTGCCCCGTGAAGCCGGTGCCACCCTCCCAGGCGCCGTAGTTGGCGTAGCTCACCGAGCAGGTGGAGGCCGGCACCGCGCCGGCCTCGTCCTGGTCGGCCAGGAACGAGGAGATCCAGGCCAACGCCGAGTTCCAGTTGATCGCGACCTCGTTGGTCGAGTAAGAGTTGATGTCGTCGACGTAGCAGAACATCGGCTTGCAGCCGGCGAGCAGCTGCGCCGCGAACGGATCCTGCAGGGCCGCGTTCGCGCCACCGGCGAGGGAGCCGTCGGGCGGGCGGGGCAGGTCGGGGTTGAGCTGGTGGCCGAAGATCCGGCTGTGCTGGTTCTGGGCGTTGTGCTCGCCCCAGCCGGTGACGTACGAGATGTTCAGGGCGTTGCGGCCGAGGATGTAGTCCATCGCCTGGACGGCGCCGTCGCGGTAGGTGGCGTTGCGGGTCAGGTCGAAGGCGGTGGCCAGCACGATGGCGTTGTTGATGATGCTGCTGTTGCCGCCCCAGAAGTAGCTGGCGGCGTCACCGGGCATCGGCAGTCCGTACGCCTGCCGGCGCAGCTCGGCCAGGTACGCGTCGGCGGCACCGGTGACCGAGGCGCGGACCCGGGTCAGTTCGGCGGCCGGCAGGCCGTTCGGCACGGTGGCCAGGTCGAGGCGGCCGAGCGCCGCGACGCTCTGCCAACCGAAGCCCCGAGGGTCGAACACGTCGCCGGTGTGGTGCGGCGAGGCGCTCAGATCGGTCAGGTAGGACTGCTCCCCGGTGCTCAGGTACAGCTCGACGGCTGCCCAGTAGAACTCGTCGGTGACGTTGCCGTCGTCGTACGCGCCGCCGCCGGTGCCGTCGTTGGGGCTGGCGTACACCGCGGGATGGGCCTTGGCAGCGGCGTAGGCCGTCTTCGCGGCAGTGGCGCAGCGGCCGGCGAACGCCGCGTCGTAGCTGGCGAACAGCCGCGCGCACTGGGCGGCGGTGGCGGCCAGGTTGAGGGTGGCCGCGGTCGACGGCGGGTGCAGCTCACGTGGCTGCGGGTCGTCCTGCGGGGCGAGCGGCAGGCCGGTCCAGTTCTGGTCGTGGATCTTGTGGTGGACCATGCCGGCGAGGGGCTTGCCGGCCGGCACCTGCATGCGCAGCAGGAACTCCAGCTCCCAGCGGGCCTCGTCGAGGATGTCCGGCACGCCGTTGCCGCGCTCGGGCACCCGCAGCGAGCCGTCGGCCAGCCCCGCGCCGCCGTCGGCGGTGGCCGCCGTCTTGGTCCGCTCGAACGTGTTGAGCAGCTGGTAGGTGGCGATGCCGCCGTTGACCACGTACTTGCCGTGGTCGCCGGCGTCGTACCAGCCGCCGCGCACGTCGAGCGAGTAGTCGCAGACGCCGGGCTGGCAGGGCACGTTGGTGTCGCCCTTGTTGGGGGCCACGTCGAGGTGACCGGCGGGGCGAGCGTACTCGTCGCCGATCAGGTCACCGTCGATGGCGATGCCGCTGCGCTGGGCGTAGAAGAACTGCAGCGAGTCGGCGCGCAGCCGGTCGTAGAGGGTGCCGGAGATGTCGAACGGGTGGCTGGTCTCGCCGTCGACGGTCAGGGTCAGCCCGCTGCCGGGCGTGCGGTAGCTGGAGAAGTCGACGGTCTGCACGTTCTGCCCGGAGGCGGCGTCGACGCCGCGCGTGGTGGTCGTGCCGCTGGCCAGGACCGCGCCGGCGGCCGAGCGCAGCTGCCAGGGCAGCGCCGCGGTGGCCTCGGTGACCACTGTGGCGTTCTTCGGGCCGCCGGGCAGGTAGCCGACCTGGTTGACCCGCACCCGCGGCCCGGTGTCCGGCTCGTACGGCGCGGGCGGCTCGCCGCCGCGCAGCGAGACGTCGTCCAGGCAGATGGTCTGCGCCTGCGCGCTGCCGCCGACCTGGAAGATCAGCTGGGCGTTCGGGTTGTCGTCCGGGACGGTGAAGGTCTGCTCGACCCGCTGGGCGGTGCCGGTCGCGGTGGCGTCCACGGCGGCGTACGTCGTGTACGGGGCGCTGCCGAGCTGCAGCACGGCCTTGACCGCCGCGCCGGGGGTGGCGGAGACGGCGAAGCCGAGGGTGTATTCGGCGCCCGCGATCAGCGGCACCCCGTCCTGGCCGATGCCGGCGTCCCAGGGGTTGGCCAGCCCGCCGGGGACTGTGGTGCAGAGCCGGCCGTCGGTGACCGCGAGGGCGCCGGTGCCGAAGGAGAACCAGGGGCTCACACCGGCGCTGAAGTCGCCGTTGTCGATCTGCTCGGGGGCGTCCGGTGGAGGGTCGGCGTGGGCCGCGCCGGCGCCCGCGCCGGTGAGGGCCAGGGTGGTCGCCGCGGCCAGGAGGAGGCGGCGTCGGGATGGCGTCACGGGGAGTCCTTCCGGGACGGGAAGAGGAACGGTGATGGTGTGCGGTGGTGCGGCAAAACCTGGGAGCGCTCCCAAGTATCGGCTCGATGTTTCCAGTGGCGGATCGCCGTGTCAATTGATCTGACTGGATGGGTTCTGGCGCGCGACGAGGGCGGCCGGTCCGGTCGCGCACCGTCGTCGCGTCGGCCGGGCAACGTGAGATTGACCGCGCCACGCCCCGTCGTCCTGATCTCCTAGAGACAACTGCGCCCTTCGCCTGGCAGGCTGCCTCCCATGACCCTGAAGCTGCGTTCCGTGGGAACGAGCGACCGTGGGCTGATCCGCAGCGGAAACCAGGACGCCCTGCACGCCGGCACCTGGCTCGTCGCCGTCGCCGACGGCATGGGCGGAATGGCCGCCGGTGACCTGGCCAGCTCGCTCACCATCGACGCGGTCGCTCCGCTGGACGTGGAGACACCCGAGGACGCTCTGGTGGCGGCCCTGCAGGACGGCATCGCGCTGGCCACCGCCCGCATCCGGCAGGCGGTCGCCGACGACCCCGAGCGCCAGGGCATGGGCACCACGCTGACCGCCCTGCTCTTCGCGCGTACCGGCAGCTGCCTGGCCCTCGCCCACGTCGGTGACTCGCGGGCCTACCTGTTCCGCGAGGGTGTGCTCAAGCAGGTCACCCGCGACGACACCTTCGTCCAGATGCTCGTCGACCAGGGCGTCATCACCGCGGACCAGGCGAGCAGCCACCCGCGCCGGGCTGTCGTCACCCAGGCGTTGCAGGGCGAGGACGTCTCACCGTCGTACGCGACGATGGTGCCCCGGGCCGGCGACCGCTGGCTGCTGTGCAGCGACGGCCTCTCCAACGTCGTCCGCCCGGACACCCTGGCGGAGGTGCTCACCGGCTACCCGGACCGGTCCGCCTGCGCCGGCAAGCTGATCGACCTGGCGCTGCACGCCGGCGGGCCGGACAACGTCACAGTGGTGGTGGCCGACGTCGTCGAGGAGTAGCCCTCCTCAGCGCCGACGCGGCGCGGCACGCCGGGTGGGCGTCGCCGTGCCCGGGTCCTCCGGCCACGGATGGCGGGGATAGCGACCGCGCAGCTCCGAGCGGACCTGCGCATAGCCGGTACGCCAGAACGAGGCGAGATCCGCGGTGACCGCCACCGGTCGGCCGGCGGGGGAGAGCAGGTGCAGCAGCACCGGCACCCGGCCACCGCCGATGCGCGGGGCGGCCGGCCAGCCGAACGTCTCCTGGAGCTTGACCGCCAGCACCGGCGCCGCCGGGTCGGCGTAGTCCACCCGGATCCGCGAGCCGCTGGGCACCTCGATGCGTTCCGGCGCGAGCTCGTCGAGGCGCGCGGCCTGCGCCCATGGCAGCAGCCGGCGTAGCGCCGACGTCACGTCCACCCGGCTCAGGTCGGCGCGTCGGCGGGCGGCGGCCAGTTCCGGCCCCAGCCACGTCGGCGCGGCCGCGAGCAGCGCCTCGTCGCCGACGTCGGGCCACTCGTCGCCGAGGTGGTGCCGGCAGAACGCCATCCGCTCGCGCAGCCCCCGTGCCGCCGGCGTCCACGGCAGCAGCCCCAGCCCTTCCTGGCGCAGGCCGGTCAGCAGCGCCGCCGCCACCTCCGCCCGGTCCGGGCGGTCCAGCCGCCGCGCCACCAGCTCGATCGCGCCCAGCCGGGTCACCTCCCGGGCGACCACGTCCCCGTCGGACCAGCCCACCTCGCGGCGCGTGGACAGCAGCGGGCCGGCGGCCTCCCGGGCGGTCGCCTCGTCCAGGGGGGTGGCCCGGCGGATCCGCGCCGACGGCGTGCCCGGGCGGCGGTCCGCGACGGCCACCGCGAGCCAGTCGGACCCGGCCAGCCCCGACCCGACCGCCAGCTCCGCGGCGGTCCCGCCCGTCATGAGGTACGCGGACCCGCCCGCGCTGCGCACCCGGGCCAGCCGCTCCGGGTACGCGAGGCCGACCAGCAACCCCGCGGCGAGATCGTCGGTGAGTCCGCCCGAGGCGGCCCGCCCACCGGCGGGCAGCGCGGCGCGTAACCGGCGTACCTCGGTGCGCCAGCGGGCTGTGGCGCCCGCGTCGGTCCCGGCGCGTAGCCGACGCCAGCCGGCCACCAGGTCGTCGCCCGGGCCGGCCGCGCTCTCCTCGGCGAGCAGGGCCACCACCTCGGCGGCGCGGTCCGCGCCGACCCGACCGGCGCCGTCGAGCAGCGCACGGGCCAGTCGCGGGTGCGCCCCGGCCGAGGCGATCACCCGGCCCCGCCCGGTGATCCGGCCCGTCGGATCGACCGCGCCCAGCGTCTCGAGGGTGTCCCGGGCCACCGCCATCGCCGCGGCCGGCGGTGGATCGGGCAGCGCCAGCCCGACGCCGTCCGGGCGCCCCCAGGCGGCCAGCTCCAACGCGAACCCGGTCAGGTCCGCCGTCGCGATCTCCGGCTCCGGCCGGGCGGGCAGCCGCTCGTGGGTCGCCTCGGACCAGCAGCGGTAGACGTACCCCGGGGCCTCCCGGCCGGCCCGGCCGGCCCGCTGGGTGGCGGCGGCCCGCGAGACCGGCACGGTGATCAGCGCGCCCAGCCCACGGGCCAGATCGATGCGGGGCACCCGGGAGAGTCCGGCGTCCACCACCACCCGTACGCCCGGCACGGTGAGGCTCGTCTCGGCCAGCGCGGTGGACAGCACCACGCGCCGCCGGCCGTCCGGGCCGCGGGGTCGCAGGGCCGCGTCCTGCTCGGCGGCGCGCTGGCGACCGTGCAACGGCAGGAGGTCGACGGTGTCCCGCAGGTCGCCGAGCCGGCCGGCGACCGCGGCGATCTCACCGGCCCCGGGGAGGAACACCAGCACGTCGCCGTCGTGCTCGCGCAGCGCCCGCCGGACCGTGGCGGCCACGTGGTCGAGCAGGGCACGGTCCACCGGCCCGGCCCCCGACGGCGCGACCGGCCGCGCCGTCGGCGCCCAGATCCGCCGTACCGGCTGCAGCGCCGACTCGGCCCGGACCACCGGTGCGGCGGTGGTCCCGCCCAGCAGCGCGGCGAACCGGTCGGTGTCCGGCGTGGCGGACATCGCGAGCAGCCACAGGTCCGGCCGGAGGGTGGCTCGGGCCTCCACCGTGAACGCCAGTGCGAGATCGGCGTCGAGCTGCCGCTCGTGACACTCGTCGAGCAGCACCGCACCCGTGCCGGGCAGCTCCGGGTCGTGGTGCAGCCGGCGGACCAGCAGGCCGGTGGTGACCACCTCGATCCGGGTGGCCGGACCGACCCGACGCTCGCCGCGTACGGCGTAGCCGACCCGCTCGCCGACGCGCTCGCCGAGCAGTTCGGCCATCCGCCGGGCCGCGGCACGCGCCGCCACCCGTCGGGGTTGGGCGATCACCACCCGGCCGTCGACCCGGTCAGCCACCGCCAACGGCGCGAGAGTGGTCTTGCCGGTGCCCGGCGGGGCCACCAGCACCGCGGCGCCGGCCGCGTCGAGCGCGGTCAGCAGCGCCGGCAACGCCGGACGGACCGGCAGGTCCGCTGTTACGTCGGAGAGCACGGCCCAGTCTCGCACCGGTGCCGGAGACTCAGCCCCGGCGGACCTCGCCGAGACCGTGCAGGAACGACACCCAGGCGGCCGAGCCGAACGCCAGCACCGGGCCGGAGCGGTCCTTGCTGTCCCGGACGGCGATCCGACCGTCGACTGTCGCGACCTCCACGCAGTTGCCGTTGCCACTGCTGCGCGTGCTGGTGCGCCAGTCCGCCCGGGTCAGGTCGAGCGCCGTCATCCGTGGTACCTCTCGTCTGCGTCGGCGTGCCGCAGACGCGGTCACGCAAAGTTACGAGAAGCCTCCTTGAGGTGGGTCAGCGACGCCCCCGGATCGAGTGCCATCCGGCACAGCTCCTCGTGCAGAAGGCTATACCCGAGCACATGATCGGCATCCTCCAGAGCCAGGCCCATCGTCAGGTTATCCAGGTAAACCACTGACGCGTCGGCGGCGTCGGCGAAGTTGAGGATCACGTACGGGGTGGTCATCGCCGGATGCTCGCCGGCCGCGAACGGCAGTACCTGAATTGTCACATTGGGTAACTGTGCGATGTGGCTCATGTGGACCAGTTGCTCGGCCATCACGGCGGGGCCGCCGACCGGGCGCAACAGCACGGCCTCGTTGAGGACCACCGACAATTCGACCGGGTCGTCGCAGTGCAGCACCTCCTGGCGGCGCAGCCGGGCCGCGACCTTGCGCTCCAGGCCGTCCTCGCCGGCGGTGCGGCGGAAGATCGCCCGGGCATACGCCTCGGTCTGCAGCAGCCCGGGCACCGACTCGGCCTCGTACGTGCGCAGCGTCGCCGCCTCGGCCTCCAGTCCGACGTAGAACTCGAACCACTCCGGCAGCACGTCGCTGTAGTTCTGCCACCAGCCGCGTTGCTGCGCGCCCCGGGCGATCTCGATCAGTGCCTCGGCGTCCGCGCCGGTGACCTGGTACAGGGCGAGCGCCGCCCGCACGTCGCGGGGCTTGATGCCGATCTGCGCGTTCTCGATCCGGGACAGGTTGCTCTTGGACATGTCGAGTTGACGGGCCGCCACGTCGAGGGTCATGCCCGCCCGTTCCCGGAGCTGGCGGAGCTCGCGAGCGATGCGCCGACGGCGCACGGTGGGGCTGGCGGTGGGCCGGATGGTGGAAGCGGCGGTCACCGTCCGAGTCTGTCACGACAAGATCCGCAGGTCGCGCCAGCACGGAGTGCAACTTTCAAATCTGGGAGTTGCGTTGCAGTAGCTGTCGGTGCATCCTTTTCCGGGCGCAGACACTGTGGACACAGCTGAGCGGGAGGACCGTTTGCTCATCGCCGACGAGTTCTTCCTCATCGCCCACAACGACACCCGCGGCAAGGCCAAGCTCCACCCCGCGGCGACCGGCCTCGGCCTCGCCGCCGGCCTCCTCGGTGAGCTGACCCTCTACGGGCACATCACCGTCTCCGGTGGACAGGTCACCGTCATCGACCGGCGCCCACCCGCCGACGCGCTGGCGCACACCGTGCTCGACCAGTTGATCGGTGAGTCGCAGCACCGGGAGGTCAACGTCTGGCTCAGCTTCCTGGCGCAGAGCGCGACGACCTCGGTGGGCGAGCGGCTCGCCCGCGCCGGGGTGCTGCGCCGCCAGGAGAGCCGACGGCTGCTGCGCACCTCGGTCAGCTACCTGCCGATCGACCTCAACGCCGTGGCCTGGCCGGCCACCCGGCTGCGGGCCCTGCTGGAACGCCCCGACCCGCCGAGCGTGCCGGACGCGCTGCTGCTCGGCCTGGTCGTGGCCGCCGGACTGACCCGCGAGGTGCTGTGGAGCGCCGGCCCCCGCGCCCACCACCGGCTCAGCGTTCTCATCCCCGCGCTGCCGGCGCCCCTGAAGGAGCTTGTCGGGCACACCGAGGCCGCCGTCGGCGCAGCCGTGCTGCGCGGCATCCCCTGATCCCCCCCGGTAACCCCAACCCCTCCCCTCGACAACCGGAGTAGTCGTATGCCATCGACATCGACAGTCGACCGACCCAGCAACGTCTCCGAAGCCCTCGCGAGGGGACGTCTCGGCGTCCCCTCGGTCATCTTCTTCGTCCTGTCCGCAGCCGCGCCGCTGACCGTGGTGGCCGGCGTCGTCACCACCGGCTACGGCGTCATCGGCGTGACCGGCATCCCGCTGGCCTTCCTCGTGGTCGCCGCGGTGCTCGCCCTGTTCTCGGTCGGCTACGTGGCGATGTCCCGCCGGGTCGAGAACGCCGGCGCCTTCTACGCCTACATCTCCCGGGGCCTCGGCCGACCGGCAGGTGTCGGCGCCGCCTGGGTGGCGCTGATCGCGTACAACGCGCTCCAGGTCGGGCTCTACGGCACCATCGGCGTCGCGGCCGAGCCGGTGCTCGACCGGATCTTCGGCGGGCACCCGCACTGGTCGATCGTCGCCCTGGTGGCTTGGGCGCTGGTCGGCCTGCTCGGCCTGCTCCGCGTGGACATCAACGGCCTGGTGCTGGCGGCGCTGCTGGTCGCCGAGATCGTCGTGGTCCTGATCTTCGACCTGGGCCAGCTCGGCAACCCGGCCGGCGGCGAGGTCAGCTTCGCCGGGTTCTCGCCGGACAACCTCTTCGTGCCCGGGGTGGGCGCGGTGCTGGTGCTGGCCATCCTCGGCTTCGTCGGCTTCGAGTCCGCCGTCGTGTTCAGCGAGGAGAGCAAGGACCCGAAGCGGACGGTGCCACTCGCCACCTACCTCTCGGTGGCGATCGTCGCCGCGCTGTACGCGCTCTCCTCCTGGACCATGACCGTCGCGGTCGGCCCGGACAAGATCGTCGCCGAGGCCGGTGAGCAGAGCGTCGGGCTGATCTTCAACCTGGCCGGCGCCCAGCTCGGGGACACCGCCGTCACCATCGGCCAGGTGCTCTTCCTGACCTCGCTGCTGGCCGCGATGATCTCCTTCCACAACACCACGGCCCGCTACACGTTCGCGTTGGGCCGGGAGCGGGTGCTGCCGGCGGTGTTCGGGCAGACCTCGCCGCGGACCGGCTCGCCGCGGGCCGCGTCGCTGGCACAGAGCGCCCTCGGCCTGCTGGTCATCCTGCTCTACACCGTCAACGGCTGGGACCCGGTGGTCAAGCTGTTCTTCTGGGTCGGCACCAGCGGCGGCTTCGGCGTGTTGCTGTTGATCGCCACCACCTCGGTGGCGGTGATCGCCTACTTCGCCCGCTTCGGCGGTGACGAGACGCTCTGGCGGCGGGCCATCGCGCCCGGCCTGGCCACCATCGCGCTCGTCGTGATCATCTGGTTGGCCGTGTCGAACTTCGCCAACCTGCTCGGCGTCGCACCCGACTCCAACCTGCGCTGGGCACTGCCCGCCGTCTACCCGGTGGCGGCCGCGCTGGGCGTCGCCTGGGCGTTGCTGCTGCGTAACAACCGCCCGGACACGTACGCCCGGATCGGTCTCGGCGCGGCGAGCGCCGCGGCGGCCGTGCGGTCGGGGGAGCAGCAGGCGACGACGCCGACCGCCGCGGAGGTGTCCCGATGAGCCTGCCCATCGAACGGCTCGGGCCGCAGGACACGGAGCTGGTCGCCAACCGGATCGCCGAGGCGTTCATCGCCCTGGAGGTGACCTCCTGGCTGGTCCCCGACGCGAGCAAGCGCGAGGCCGTGCTGGCCGGGGACTTCGAGATCCTGGTCGACCACGCGATGCGGCACGGGTTCGTGCACGCCACCGCGGACCGGGCCGGTGTCGCGGTCTGGTTGCCGTCGGTCGGTGAGCCGGCCCCGCCGCCGCCGGACTACGACGCCCGGCTCGCCGCGGCCTGCGGCGAGTGGACCGACCGGTTCCAGCATCTCGACGAGTTGTTCGCGGCGAACCACCCGCACCCGGACCATCACCACATGGCCTTCCTGGCCGTGCAGCCGGGACGGCAGGGACAGGGGTTGGGCACCGCGCTTATGAGGCACCACCACGCCTGGCTGGACGCCAACGCCATGCCGGCCTACCTGGAGGCGAGCAGCCCGCGCAGCCGGGACCTGTACGCGCGGCACGGTTACCGGGCCGGCGAGCCCTTCCGGGTGCCCGACGGCACGCCGTTCTGGCCGATGTGGCGGGAGCCCGCAGGCCGCTGACGGGGCCGGCCGGGCCGCTGCCCCTCGGGGGGAACGGCCCGGCCGGTGCGCCGGTCCCGACGCACGACGAAGGGCCGGGTCCACGCTGACCCGGCCCTTCGTCGTGTGGTGCCTAGTACGTGCCGTCGAGCTGGCCGCGCAGCTTGGTCAGCGCCCGGGCCAGCAGCCGGGAGACGTGCATCTGCGAAACGCCGATCTGGTCGGCGATCTGCGACTGGGTCAGGTTGCCGTAGAACCGCAGGGTGAGGATCTTCTGCTCACGCTCGTCGAGCGTGGCCAGCGCGGGGCCGAGGGCGACCCGCAGCTCGGCCAGCTCGAACTCGTTGTCCTCGCCGCCGAGCATGTCACCCAGCTCGGTGGCCCGGTCGCCGTCGCCGGTCGGGGTGGACAGCGACACCGCGTTGTACGCGCGGGCGCCCTCCAGGCCTTCCAGGACCTCTTCCTCGGTGAGCTTGAGGTGGGCGGCGATGTCGGCGACCGTCGGCGAGCGGCCGAGGGTCTGCAGCAGCGAGCTGTTGGCGTCGGAGATGGCCAGTCGCAGCTCCTGGAGGCGACGCGGCACCCGGATGTCCCAGGTGCGGTCGCGGAAGTGCCGCTTGAGCTCGCCGATGATGGTGGGGATCGCGTAGCCGGCGAAGTCGACACCGCGGGACGGGTCGAACTTGTCGATGGCCTTGATGAGGCCGACGGCGGCGGTCTGCGCCAGGTCGTCGGTCGGCTCGCCCCGCCCGCTGTAGCGGTGGGCGAGGTGGTTGGCCAGCGGCAGCCAGGCCTCGATCGCGCGGTCCCGCAGAGCGGCGCGCGACGGGTGGTTGGCGGGCAGTGCGGCCATGGCGTTGAGCAGGTCGGCGGCGCTGTCGGTGAGCGCCCGCGGGTCCAGCTTGGTGGTGCTCGTCTGCTCGGCAGCGGTGGTGCTCGCCTGCTCGGTGATCGTTGGCGCGGTCATGGGTGGTCCTCCCTGCACCTCGTCCGCGGACAAAAAGACGTGACGCTTTGGTTTAGCTTCGAATGGGCCGTTCGGGACTCACCTTAGCCTGATCGGCTCCCGGAAATCTAGCCGAAAGGTTGATGTACTTAAGGCGCGTCGGACCACAAAACGTCCAAAAGCAGCGGCTGGCGAAGAGTTTGTGAGGTCTCTTACCCGTTTAACGGGCGATCCTGCGGCACCCGGTCATCCCATCCGGCCCGACCGGTCGGTGTCGCATCCCCCGCCGACCGGTCAACATGAAATCCGACAACTGGGCAGCACTGTCGACTATCCGTCGTTGTCCCGTCGGCGGGACCGGCCGTAGCGTCGCTGGTAGACACCCGGTTCGGAGGCACCATGCTCGATCCAGCCGCTCCCCAGCTCGTCGTGAACAGTCGCACCCTTTACTTCAGCTGGTTGCCGGCGGATCCCGACGCGGTCGCCGCCCTCGTCCCCGCCGGGCTGCGCCCCCGCGCGGACCGGCAGGTGTTCCTCAACCAGTACGTCGTCGAGGACGAGACGCAGACCTCCGGCTTCGGCGCCTACTCGTTGACGTACCTCGGCGTCTCACTCGCCGGCGTGGACGCGCCCGGCGGGCTCAACCCGGGCGGCTGGTGGACCCACTACGTGGCCTCCAGCCGACTGGTCCGCGAGTACGCCGCGGCGCGGGGCGCCCCGGTGCTCGCCGGCCGGACCAGGATCGAGGTGAGCGGCGAGGCGCTGCTCTCCGAGACCGAGGCGGAGGGTGCGCCGCTGATCCGCGCCCGGTGTCGGGTGGGGGAGACCGGCCACGTGATCAGCAGCGGCCACCACCGCTACTTCACGTGCCGCGACGGCCAACTACTCAGCTCGGTCTACCCGTTCGTGGCCGAGCCGGTCGCGCCGTTCGAGATCGAGTCGGTGGAGTTCCTGCAACCCCGACACCCGATGTACGCGCTGCGCCCCGCCAACCCGCTGACCATCGGCTTCGGCTACTTCTCGCCGCGCTCCTCGTTCGCCTACCCCGGCGGGCTGACCGTGCACCCCGGCGCGGCCGGCCCTCCCGAGCCGGCCCGGCAGACTCACCAGGTGCCGGCCAGCCTGGCTCGCAGCGGCCTGCCGTCGGGGTCGTAGACCAGCCGGTACACCGGCAGCGCCCACGTGCGGGTGTACCAGGGCAGCCGCTCGGGGCGGTGCGGGCGCAGCCGGCCGGGTGGACGATCGCCGACCTGGCCGCCGTCGTACCACAGTTGCAGTTCGTCGGCCGCGGCCGTGATGGCCGCCACGGCGTCGGCCGGGTCGAGCAGGTCGGCGTCGTCCGCGCCGTCCGGGTCCCGGTCCAGGTGCTCGCGCCAGAGCCGCAGCCGCAGGTCCCGGGCGTAGACGCGGGCTCCGTCGCCGAGACCCGCCGGGTCGGTGGGGGTCCGCTCGTCGCGCGTGTCGTCGAGCACCGCGCAGGACAACTCGCTGTCGTGCGTCCAGGAACGGCGGTTGAAGTTGTCGCTGCCGACGCTGGCCCAGACGTCGTCGACCACGCAGACCTTCGCGTGCACGTACACCGGGGTGCCGGCGTGGTTCTCCACGTCGAACACGTGCACCCGGTCCGGCGCGGCGCGCTCGCACAGCGACAGCGCCTGCTCCCGGCCGACCATGTTGGGTGGCAGGGCCAGCCGGCCGTCCACGTCCGGGTGCCGGGGCACCACGGCGACCAGGTGCAGCTCGGGATTCTCCCGCAGCGCCTGGGCGAACAGGTTGGCCACCTCGGTCGACCAGAGGTACTGGTCCTCCAGGTAGATGAGCCGTCGCGCGCGGTGGACCGCCTTGGTGTAGCCCCGGGCCACCGTCCGCTCGCCGTCGGGCGCGAAGGAGTAGCGCGGCCGGACGGCGGGGTAGGTGCGCAGCACCTGGATCTGGTGCGGCCCGCACTCGGGCGGGTCGGCGGGCTGCTCCGGCAGCGGGTCCGGCCGCAGGTCCGCGCCGCGCAGCCGGTCCCGCGCGTACGCCATCGGATTCTCCGAGTCCAGCGGCATCGGGTCGGTCCAGCGCTCCCGGAACAGGGTGTCCAGCGCGCCGACCACCGGGCCGCGCACCGCGAGCTGCACGTCGTGCCAGGGCGGGTTCGACCCGTACCGGGAGGACATCTGCACCGCCTGCGGGTCGCCGCCGTGCGCGGCGTCGTCGCGCCGGCTGTGGCACAGGTCGATCCCGCCGGCGAACGCGATGTCCCGCTCCGGGGCGTTCGGGTGCCGCAACACCACCAGCTTCTGGTGGTGCGAGCCGCCGCGGCGGACCCGCTGGTCGAGCAGCACCTCGCCGCCGGCCGCGGAGACCGTCTCACTGAGGTTGCGGTTCTCCGCCTCGCTGTAGGCCATCGCGTCGAGGTGTGAGCGCCAGATCAGCCCCTTGACCACCACGCCGCGCTGCGCGGCCTGGGCGAAGAGCTGGGCCACGGTGGGGCCGTCGGGGCGCAACCGCTGGTCCGGGTCGCCCCGCCAGTCGGTGAAGAAGAGGTGGTCACCGGCGGTCAGCGCCTCCACCTCCTCGACCAGCCGGTCGAAGTACGCCGCGCCGTGAATCAACGGCTCGGCGAGGTTTCCCCTGGTCCAGACGGGTAACCCAGAGACCGGGTTGGCGCGTTCCTGTGCGGTGAGGAACCAGTCCTGTAACGGCACGTCCAGCCCCCCGGAGGTCGACAACGTCCTCACGGTAGGACCCCCGACGCGGGTCCGCATGCCAGGCCGACCGACCGGTGACCTGGATGACGCCCAACGCGAGCACGTGACAACAGCCGAGGAGGCCACACCATGCCCCGCGAGACGACGAACCCCGTGACCGAGTACCGCGAGCCGGCGGTGGAGAGCGAACGGGGTGCGCTGGTAGCGGTGTTGCTGATGGTGATTCTGGGCGTCGCGGGGATTTTCGCGGTCTCGTGAGGCGGCGCCGGCGCCCCGGGGAGACGGGGCGCCGGCGCCGGTTTCAGCGGTCGGTCCGGGTCAGGGACGCGGGCCCTGGCCGTCGGTGTGCGGCACCCGCTCGGTGGGGATGACGCCGAGCCGGCCGGCCTTGAAGTCCTCGAACGCCTGGAGCAGCTCGTCGCGGGTGTTCATCACGAACGGGCCGTACTGTGCCACCGGCTCCCGGATGGGCTGACCACCCATGATGTAGAGGTCCAGCGCCGGCGTGTTGCTGTCCTGCGTGGGGTCCGCGCTGATGCGCAGCGCGTCGCCCGGACCGTGCACCGCGAGCTGACCGGTGCGGACCGGCCGGCGCTCGACGCCGACGGTGCCGCGCCCGCCGAGCACGTACACCAGCGCGTTGAAGTCGGGGTTCCAGGGCAGGTCGACCTGCGCGCCCGGCTGCACGGTGACGTGGGTGATGGTGATCGGCGTGAACGTCGACCCCGGGCCGCGGTGCCCGGCCACCTCACCGGCGATGACCCGGATCAGCGCGCCGCCGTCGGGCGTGGTGAGCAGGGCCGACTCCCGGCCGCGGATGTCCTGGTAGCGGGGCGGGTTCATCTTCGCCGCGCGGGGCAGGTTGACCCAGAGCTGCGTGCCGTGGAAGAGCCCGCCGCTGAGCACCAGGTGCTCCGGCGGCGCCTCGATGTGCAGCAGGCCGCTGCCGGCCGTCATCCACTGGGTGTCGCCGTCGGTGATGGTGCCGCCGCCGCCCTGCGAGTCCTGGTGGTCGAAGACGCCGTCGATGATGTAGGTGACGGTCTCGAAGCCGCGGTGCGGGTGCCACGGGGTGCCCTTGGGCTCGCCCGGCGCGTAGTCCACCTCGCCCATCTGGTCGAGGTGGATGAACGGGTCCAGGTCGGTCGTCGACACCCCGGCGAAGGCCCGGCGGACCGGGAAGCCCTCGCCCTCGAAGCCGCTGGGCGCGGTGGTCACCGTGCGGACCTTGCGGAAGCTGGTGGTCTCGTCGAGCTGGGGCAGGCGGGGCAGGACGAGGACGTTGTCAACGGTGATCGCGGGCATCGGGGGGCTCCTTAACGTGTGGCGTGGGTGCTCGACGTGGTCCGGGTCGCCCGCAGGCGGCGGCCGAGCCGGTCGAAGACCCGGGTGAGGCAGGCGACCTCGGCGTCGTCGAGGTCATCCATCAGGTGGGTACGCACCGACGCCAGGTGGTGGGGTGCGGCTTCGGACAGGGTGAGCAGCCCGGCGGCGGTGAGGACGGCTTCGCTGCCGCGCCGGTCGTCCGGGCAGGCCTCCTTGCTGACCAGGCCGCGCCGTTGCATCGAGGAGATCTGGTACGTCAGGCGGCTGGGGGAGAAGACCAGCCGGCCGGCCAGCTCGCCCATCCGCAGTCGTTGCCCCGGTGCCTCGGAGAGCAGGACCAGCACGTGGTAGTCGGCGAAGGTGAGGTCGCTGTCGGTGCGCAGGTCGTCTTCCAGCTGGGTGAACAGGCGCTGGCTGGCCTCGATGTAGGCACGCCAGGCGGCCGCTCGGGTGCTGTCCAGGCTCTCTGTCACGTCCACCACGGTAGCACTAGTTCAAAATTTAACTAGTGCTATTGCGCGTTGCCTGCGTCACGTCTGTCCGGTTGGTGGCGCCCTTGGTGCAGTTTTGAAGAAAGCGCGGGTCAATCGGGCGGCGGTGCCGGGGCGTTCTGTGCCAGACTGCGGCCTCGTGGAACACGTGGAGCTCGCCGCCGCCGACCTGCTGTTGCGCCCGTGGCGGGAGGCGGACGCCCCGGCGGTGCGCGACGCCCTGCGCGACCCCGACATCGCCCAGTGGAACCCGCAGGGCGGCGGCCCGGTCGACGACCACGCCGCCCTGCTCTGGGTGCGTCGCCGGGCCGACTGGTCCGGCGGCGACCACGCCTCCATGGCGGTGACCGACGCCGCCGACGGCCAGCTGCTCGGCTCGGTGTCGCTGCACCACATCCACCACGGCGACGCCTCCATCGGCTACTGGACGATGCCGGCGGCGCGCGGGCGTCAGGTGGCGACGCGAGCCGTCGTCCGGCTCACCGAGTGGGCGTTCGACGACCTTCGGCTGCACCGGGTCGAGCTGTGCCACGCGGTGGCCAACGCGGCGTCCTGCCGGGTCGCCGAGCGGGCCGGCTATCTCGCCGAGGGGACGCTGCGCGAGTCGTACCAGTACGGCGACGGCCGCCGCTACGACGAGCACCTGCACGCCCGCCTGGCCACCGACCGCTAGCCGGCCGACGCCCGTCGGAAAGCGGCCCAGGTCGGGCGGCGGCCGGGGTCAGGGGGTTGGCACCTTCACCTCGCTGCCTGTCGAGCTGCCCCAGACATGGGGCGGGCATCTCCGGGCGGGGCTGTGCGGCGGCGTCTTCGACGGCCGGCCCAGATATGGGGCAGCTCGACAGGAGCGCACCCACCCGGGCGGCCCCGGCTCGGGACCGGCCGGCCGAGCCAACCCGCTCAGGCAGGCCGGCCGAGCCAACCGGCTCAGGCAGGCAGGCAGGCGGGCCGGCCGGCCGTCACTCGGTGACCCGGCGCAGGAACGCCGTGAGGTGACCGGTGGTGCGGTCGATCTTCTCGGCCAGGGTGATGGTCTCTTCGATCCGCCGCCCGGCGTCCCTCTTCTTGCCGCGCAGGTAGAGCGAGCAGGCCAGGTCGGAGCAGACGTACGCGCCCACGGAGTTGCCCTGCCGGCCGTCCCGGCCGGCCTTGCGGGCCGTCATCAACGACACGCCGTCGCCGGTGTGGGTGGTCAGGCAGAAGGAACACATGCTGCGCCGGACCCGCCCGGCCTGCTGGGGTGCCACCCGCAGCGCGACCCCGACGAGGCCCTCGTCGGCCTCGGCGATCAGGTAGGCCCGCTGCGGCGCGGCGACGTCCCGCCAGCCGAGGAAGTCCAGGTCGTCCCAGGGGCGCATTTCAAGATCGTTCGGTATGGCCAGCCGCTTCGCCTCGCCCTGAGTGCAGTTGACGAAGGAGGCGCGGATGGCGGATTCGGTGAGGGCTAACATAGGTAGTAGCCTAGCTCTCCTAGGCAAGCGATTAACGAGACTAGTTTTGGGGTGTGGTGCGTGGCACGTGCCGGAGTGACCGTCGAGCGGCTGGCCCTGGCGGCGGCCGACCTGGCCGACGAGGTGGGCGTCGAGAACGTGACAGTCGCCGCGCTCGCGCGGCACTTCGGCGTGAAGGACGCGAGCCTGTACTTCCACATCAGGAGCGCACACGACCTGCGGGTCAGGATCGCGCTGCTGGCACTCGCCGAGCTGGCCGACCGGGTCGCCGACGCGCTCGCCGGCCGGGCCGGCAAGGACGCGCTGGTCGCCTTCGCCAACGCGTACCGGGACTACGCGACGCGGCACCCGGGTCGCTACGCCGCGATGCAGATCGACCTCGACCCCGAGACGGCCGCCGCGAGCGCGGGCGTCCGGCACGCCGAGATGACCCGGGCGATCCTGCGCGGCTACCGGCTCTCCGAGCCGGACCAGACCGACGCCGTCCGGATGATGCACAGCACGTTCCACGGCTTCGTGAGCCTGGAGCGGACCGGCGGGTTCCGCCACACCCCGCGCTCGACGGACGAGTCCTGGGCTCGCGCCCTCGACGCCCTCGACGCCGTCCTGAGCAACTGGCCGCGGGGATGACGATCGGGTGGGCGCACGTCGTCCGCCCACCCGATCGTCTTCAGCCGGATCAGGGTGTCGCGGGCGCGTCCGCACGGGACGCCAGCGGGCGTCGCTGCGCGGTCCGCTGTCGGAGCAGGACGAAGCCCAGGCCGGCCAGGAACCAGGTGGCGAGGACGGCCAGGGGCACCAGCGTGTGCGAGCCGTTGAAGTAACCGAAGTTGTTGACCGCCCGCACTGCCGCGCCCGGGGGGAGCTTCGCCGAGATCGACTGCGCCCATCCCGGCAGCAGGTCGATCCCGATCGTCGCTCCGCTCGTCGCGTTGCCGATGGTGGTGAGGGTGAGCACCGCAAGCGCGATCCCGATCGGGCCGAGCCAGGCCCCGAGAGCCTTGGTCGTGAAGGCGCTGGCGGCCGACAACAGGATGAGCGACAGGGCGAGCAGCGGGAACGGCGCCGTCAGCGACCCGTAGACCGGGCCCGCGACCGTCGCCGCGATCACGCCGATCGCTACGGCGAATCCGCCCATGGCGTAGAGCCGGTGACGCAGGCGCACCTTCGCGGTGGCCGCGGTGAGCCCCTGCGCGAGGACGAACGACGACAGGGTGACCCCGAACACCACGTAGAAGGCGGACAGCCCCCGGCTGTCGTAGCTCGCCAGCGGCACGATGTCGTTCTCCTGGACTGTCGCGCCGGCCTGCCGGGCGAGACCCGCGACGAGTTGCCGGGCCGCGCCGCTCTCACTGAATCCGCTCGCGCCGGCGTAGTCGAGCGTCAGCCTGCCGGGGGCGGTCGCGCCGAGCACCGCGACGGCGTCGCCGTCGCGGACCAGGGCCGTTCCGTCCTCGACGGTGCTCACCGGGGTGACGGCGACGGCGTCGCCGAACCCGGCGTGCGCGGTGGTGGCCAGCTGCTCGCCGACCACCGCGATCGGCAGGTGGCGCGGCTCGGGACCGCGTTGCAGCCCGACGTAGACGGCGATGAAGGCCGTACCGATGATCAGCCCGGTGAGCACGAGGGAGAGCCAGGCTCGGCGGTGGGTGACGACTGGCGTTTCCCGCTCGGTACGTGGTTCGGGTGGCGACGTCATGGGTGCTTCCTCGGGTAGTGTGGTTTGAATGTCCAACCAGACGAACCGTAGCACCACCGGTTTGAATTCCAAACCGGCTCGGGACACGCTCGCTGTGGCGCTCGACGCGGTCAACGACAGGTGGTCGCTGCACATCGTGCGGGCGCTCGCCTTCGGGGCCTCCCGGTACACGGAGATCCTCCGGGCGGTCGGCGCACCCCGGGACGTGCTCGCCGCCCGGCTGCGAAAGCTCGCCGAAACCGGCATCCTGCAGGCGCGATCGACCGAGGACGGCAAGGTCGCGGGGTACGAGCTCACCCAGAAGGGCAAGGACCTCGGGCAGGTCATCCTCGTGCTCAAGCGCTGGGGCGACACCTACAGCGACGCCGAGGTGCCCAAGGTCGACTTCATCCACGACGTGTGCGGTGAGGTGTTCGTCGCCGAGGTCCGCTGCCAGGCGTGCGGCAGGCCCCTGCGGTCCGGGGAGCTGTCCCTCGATCAGGAGTCCGCCGCATGCTGACCGATCTGGAACTGGCCGACTGGCGGGAGCGGGTGGCCCGGCTGTACCTGTCCGACGTCGACCTCGCCGGCTTCCGCGCCGGCCGCGACGAGCTCTTCGCCACCCACCCGCAGAGCCCGATCCCGCCGGCCGAGCGGCAGGGCTTCACCGGTGTGCGCTACTTCGCACCGAACCCGGAGGCCGTGGTGGAAGCGCCCCTTCGGCCGGCCAGCGGCGAGCTGCGGGTGGACACCGGCGGCCCGGACGGGGTCGTCGCGTACCGGCGGGTGGCGGTTGCCGAGACGCCGTGGGGGCCGCTCACGCTGTGGTGGATCGAGGCGTACGGGGGTGGGCTCTTCGTGCCGCTGCGCGACGGCACCTGCGGCCAGGAGACCTACGGCGGAGGGCGGTACCTCACCGACACGGTGAAGGGCACCTTCGGCCGGGGCGTCGAGCTGCTGCCCGGCGACCGGGTCCGGCTGGACGCCAACTACCTCTACAACCCCAGCTGCGCGTACGACGACCGCTGGGCCTGCCCGCTCGCCCCGCCGGAGAACCGCGTCGACGTGCCACTGCGGGCCGGCGAGCTGGCGTACCACGACTGACCGGCCGCCCCGGCGAACTGCCGGGAACGGCCGGTCGTGCCGATGCGTCAGCGGGTGTTCGCCGGCGTCGAGCCGGGCACCTGCATCCGGCCCAGCAGTTGCCGGGCCTGATCGGCGAGCTGTGCGTCGACGGTCACCGCGTACTGGCCGGCGCGCAGTGAGCTGGCCGAGGTGAAGTCGCGCTGCCCGCCGGTCATCGCGTGCGCCACGGCGCCGAACACGGCGCCCCAGATCGCGCCGATGACCAGGCCGACCAGGATCACCGCCAGCCAGTTGCCGACGGTGAAGATGCCGAACAGCAGGCCGATGAAGAGTCCGAACCAGGCGCCGGTGCCGGCGCCGAGCAGCGCCGCGCGACCGGTGGTCATCCGCCCGAGCACCGTCTCCACCAGCGTGAGGTTCGTGCCGACGATGGCGCTGTGCTCCACCGGGAAGCGGTTGTCGGCCAGGTAGTCGACCACCTTCTGGGCGGACGGATAGTCCGGATACGAACCGATCGTCACGGTGGGCGGGCCGCCCTGCGGCCCGTGCCCGTCCCCGGCCGGTGCCGACAGGCGGCCTGCCGGGCCGGACGGAAGCACGTCACCACTGTGTGCGCCGGGCCGCCACGCGGCGGCCGGCCCCGAAGCTGAGGTCATGAGCATCCTCCCTCGTCAGCCGACCGCGTTCCCGCCAGCGCCGGGCGGTAACACCCGCCGCCGGAGTGGGGCCCGTGTCGCCGGTGAGGCATGTGCGGGAACGGTCCGGGTAGGCAGGCGGGTGCAGAGCGGACAGATCAGCGACCACGGGTTCCTCGCCGACGGCCGCACGGCCGCGTTGGTGGACCGCTCGGGCTCGGTGAACTGGTGGTGCCCGGGCCGGTTCGACGCGCCGTCGGTGTTCGCGCGGCTGATCGGCGAGCACGCCGGACACTGGTCGATCCGTCCGGAGGCCGACTTCACCGTCGAACGCTGCTACCTCGACGGCACCCTCGTGCTGCGGACCGTCTTTCGTACCGCGCAGGGCGAGGTGGAGCTGAGCGACGCGCTCGCCCTGGAGCCCGGGGCGCGCGAGCACGACATCGGTCTGCGCTCGCCGCAGGTGCTGGTCCGCAGTGTGCGGGGCCTCTCCGGCGAGGTGCCGATGCGGGTGCACTACCGACCCCGATTCGAGTACGGCCGGACCACGCCGTTCCTCGTCGAGCGCGACGGCGCCCTGGAGGCCGTCGGCGGGGCGAGCCGGCTCGTCCTGGTCACCGATCTGCGGCTGACCTGCGGGGACGGTGAGGCCTCCGGGACGTTCACCGTCCGCCCCGGCACGATCCACAACTTCACCCTCGGGTACGCCCCGACCTACGACGCGCCGCAGCCCCAGGTGCCCGCGGCCGACCGGACCATCGCCGACACGGCCGAAGGATGGCGCTCCTGGGTCCGGCAGCACGAGTACAACGGGATCTACGCCGAGCACGTGCGGCGCAGCGCGTTGGTGGTGCAGGGCATGACGTACCGGCCCAGCGGCGCGGTGGTGGCGTCGGTGACCACGTCGCTGCCGGAGAAGCTCGGCGGGGACCGGAACTACGACTACCGCTACGTGTGGGTGCGCGACTTCAGCCTGACACTGCGGGCGCTGTGGCGGACGGCGTGTTACGACGAGGTGCAGCGGCAGTTCGCCTGGTTGGGCCGCGCCATGGGCCGGATCGACGAGGAGCCGGTGCCCATCATGTACGGGGTGCTGGGGGAGCGGGACCTCACCGAGCACCGCCTCGATCAGCTCGCCGGCTACCGGGACAGCCCGCCGGTGATGATCGGCAACGACGCGTGGCGGCAGCGGCAGACCGACATCTTCGGTGAGGCGTTGGACGCGGCCTGGCTGATGCGCGACCGGCTGGAGCCGTTGGAACCCGACGTCTACCACCTGCTCCGGTCGCTCGCCGACAAGGCGGAGCGGGACTGGAAGCTGCCGGACGCGGGGATGTGGGAGGAGCGCGGAATCGAACGCCACCACGTGTCCTCGAAGGTGCAGTGCTGGTCGGCCCTGGACCGGGCGGTCCGCTTCGGCGCACGGCTCGGTGAGCCGCCGGACGTGGCCCGCTGGGCGGCCGCCCGCGACGAGGTGCGCGCGGAGGTGCTGCACCGGGGGTGGAACGACCGGCTCGGGGCGTACACCGGGAGTTTCGAATCCGACGACCTGGACGCGTCGGTGCTGGTGATGCCGCTGGTGGGTTTCCTCCCGGCCGACGATGAGCGGATGCGCTCGACGATCCGCGCGGTGGAGGAGCAGTTGTCGCACGACGGCCTGCTGCGGCGCTGGAACGGCGACCCGGCGGGGTTCCTCATCTGCTCGTTCTGGCTGGTGTGCTGCCTGGCGCTGGCCGGTGAGCGGGACCGGGCGCACGAGTTGTTCGACGCGCTGGCCGGGCGGCTCAACGATCTGGGACTGTTCGCCGAGCAGATCGACCCGTCGACCGGGGAACAGTTGGGCAACTTTCCCCAGGCGTTCTCGCACATCGGCCTGATCAACGCCGCAGGTGTGCTCAGTGACGTCGAGCAGAACCCGGCGCTGCGCCGGCGTGGCATGCCGGCCGGGTACTTCACACCCACGTCGCGCTGAACGGCCGGAGTTGACCGCCCCCGTGAGCGTCCCCGGGTGGACGGCGCCCACACGGGGGATGATGCCGGCATGAGGCTGGTGCTCACGGCGGACACGCATCTGCCCAAGCGGGCCCGGGACCTCCCGGGGCCGCTGTGGACGGCGATCGAGGCGGCGGACGTGGTGCTGCACGCCGGCGACTGGGTCGACGAGTCGCTGCTGGACGCCATGACCGCCCGGGCGCGGCGACTCGTCGGCGTGTACGGCAACAACGACGGCCCCGCGCTGCGCGCCCGGCTGCCGGAGGTGGCCCGCGCCGACCTCGACGGGCTACGGGTCGCCGTGGTGCACGAGACCGGCCCCCGCACCGGCCGGGAACAGCGGTGCGCGGCCCGCTTTCCCGACGTCGACCTGCTGGTCTTCGGGCACTCGCACATTCCCTGGGACACCGTGGCACCCAACGGGTTGCGCCTGCTCAACCCCGGGTCGCCCACCGACCGCCGATCCCAGCCGCACGCCACCTATCTGGAGGCCGAGACAACCGGAGCCCGCCTGACGCGGGTCCGGCTGCACACCCTGCCCCGCCCCTGAGCGGCGAGCTACTGGCCGCGACCCGTCTCGGCCTGCAGCTCGTCGATCCGCTTGGACGCCTCGGCCTTGGTCAGGTCGTCCGGCAGCGTCGCGTCCGCCTCCCGGGCCAGCGTGGCCAGGTACGACTCCTGGGCCGCCGTGGGTGGCTCGTCGCCGGTGACCCACTCGTCCGGGTCCTTGATCGCGCCGCGCGGGTCGGCCTGGTCGTTGCTGCGGTCCGTCATCATCATCACCCTTTCTTCGAACAGGTGTGCCAGTACCCCGATCACCGCCGGTTCATGCCCGTCCACCGCGACAGTCGGCGCCTAGGATCACCGGATGAGCGTGAACTCCTCGGGCGTGGTGGTGGTCGGGGCGGGCATCGCCGGAGTGGCCTGCGCGGTGGAGCTGACCCGGGCCGGGGTGCCGGTGCAGGTCCGGGAACGGGGACACGTCCGCGGCGGCCGGATGGCCAGCAAACGCTTCGACGGCCGCCCCGCCGACATCGGCGCCGCGTACTTCACCGTCAGCGACCCGGACTTCGCCGCCGTGGTCGACGAGTGGCGTGCCGCCGGTCTGGTCCGGGAGTGGACCGACACCTTCTGGTCGTACGACACGAACGGCCGCCACGACGCGCCCGGTCCGCTGCGCTACGCCGCGCCACGCGGGCTGCGGTCGCTCGTCGAACACCTGGCCGGCGCGGTGCCGGTGACCGTCGACCGGCTGGTGCTGGCCGTGGAGCCCGGTCCGACCGTCGACGGCGAGCCGTACGCGGCGGTCGCCCTGGCCATGCCCGGACCGCAGGCCGCCCTGCTGCTCGATCCCGCCCTGGCCGACGCCACCCGGGTCGTGCAGGCGCAGACCTGGTCGCCGACCCTGGCCGCGGTGCTGCGTTTCCCGTCCCGACGCTGGCCGCACTTTCACGGCGCGTTCGTCAACGACCACCCGGTGCTCTCGCTCATCTGCGACGACGGGGACCGGCGCGGTGACGACGCGCCGGTGCTGGTGGCGCACACCGTGCCGGAGTTCGCCGCCGGCCACCTGGCCCAACCCTCCGGCGCCGGACCGGCTATCGAACAGGCCGTCCGGGACGTGCTGGGGCTGGCCGCAGAGGCCACCGACGTGCACGTGCACCGCTGGACGTACGCCAAGCCCGCCGGCGACGTCACCGGGAACACCCACCACCTGGACGCCGACGGGATCGGCCTGGCCGGCGACGCGTTCGGCAAGCCCCGCGTGCAGAGCGCCTGGCGCTCCGGCCGCGACCTCGGCCGCGCGCTGGCCGACCGCCTCGGCTGAGCGCCGCTGCCCGGCGCTCAGGCGTGCCCGGCGGCGGCGACCGGCTGGGCCTCGCGTTCGGACGGGTCCTTCGTCCGCTCGCCCTCGCGGTCCAGCAACTGCATGACCGGGGTCGCCGCGACGCCGTGCACCACCACCGAGACGAGCACCACCAGCCCGACCGTCGCCCACAACAGCTCCGCCTGCGGAAAGTCCGCCTTCGTGGTGGCGTACGCCAGGTAGTAGAACGAGCCCACCCCGCGGATGCCGAACAGCGAGATCACCCAGTGCTCCGCCGGCCGGCCCGGTGCGCCGCGCAGCGACAACCAGCCGACAGCCGGCCGGATCAGGAAGACCAGCGCCAGCCCCACGGCCGCCGCCGGCCAGGTCAGCGGGGCGAGCAGACCGCCCACGATCGCGCCGCCGAGCAGCAGCAGCAACACCAGGGTGAGCAACCGCTCGACCTGCTCGGCGAAGTCGTGCAGCACCGAGTGGAACTCGTGGGTCCGCTCGGCGGCCCGGATGGCCCGCGCGGCCACGAACACCGCCAGGAAGCCGTACCCGCCGGCAACCTCCACCAGCCCGTACGCCAGGAAGGTGGCGGCCAGCGCCAGGAACCCCTCCGCGTGCCGGGCCAGCCGCAGCTCGCTGGGGGCCCGGAAGAACAGCTTGCCGAGCAGCCAGCCGATGAGCAGGCCGCCGCCCACCCCGACGCCCACCTTCCAGAGCACGTCGACGGTGAACCACTCGGCCATCCACTCCCGCGGGGCGAGGCTGGTCGAGGCGATCGCGATGGCCGCGTAGACGAACGGGAACGCCAGCCCGTCGTTGAGGCCCGCCTCCGAGGTCAGAGCGAAACGGACCTCGTCCTCGGAGTCCTCCACATCGGTCGGCTCGCCGACCTGCACGTCGGCGGCGAGCACCGGATCGGTAGGCGCCAGCGCGGCGCCCAGCAGCAGCGCCGCGGCCGGCACCAGGCCGGCCCACCACCACCCGAGCAGCGCCACCGCCGCGATGCACAACGGCATCGCGATGACCAGCAGACGCCACGTGGAGGACCACCGGGACCAGCTCAACGGCCGGTCGATCTTCAACCCGGCGCCCATCAGGGCGACGATCACCCCGATCTCGGTCAGGTGGGTGGTCAGCTCGGGGTGGGCCAGCGGATCCGGTGTCGGCAGCCCGACCGGCAGGAGGAAGACCAGCATGCCGAGGGCGAGGAACGCGATCGGCATGGACAGTGGCCGGTGCTCCAACACCCGGGGCAGGATGCCCGCGAGCAGCGCGCCCAGGCCCACCAGCGCGAACGCGACGTCTACCGGTTCCACGGACACCACCCTTTCGCCGCACCCGCGCGGTGCGGGCAGGTGGCCACAGACCATGCCCCGCACGATGTGCGGCTATGCGCGTGCGCCCCGGTGAACCGGAGTGAGTCTCACCTCGGTCGGGTGAGCGGGGAATCCGCCAGCTCGGCCAACAGCGCGGCCGGGTCGTCGTACACCGCCACCGCGCCGGCGCCGGCGAGTTCCCCACGGCTGGTGCCGCCGCAGGTCAACCCGACGCAGGGAATGTTGAGTTTGCCGGCTGCGGCGACGTCCCAGACCGAGTCGCCGACGAAGACGACGCGCTCGGCGGTCAGCCCGGACTGCTCCAGCGCCGCCTCGAGAATGTCCGGTGCCGGCTTGCTCTCCTGCGCGTCCGCCGAGGAGGTGACGGTGTCCACCACGTCGTCGGCGTTCAGGGCCCGACGCAGCGCACCCACCTCGTGCTCCGCGGCGGAGGTGGCGAGCACCACCCGCAGCCCCCGCTCGGCGCACGCCCGCAGCAGGTCCGCCGCACCGGGCAGCGGCGTCAGCCGCTCCCAGTACTCGGTGTACAGGGTGTTGTGCGCCTCGCGCAGCTTGGGGTCGTCGTCGCGGTCGCGTTCGGGGCCGAGCAGGTGGTCCAGCAGCTTGTCCGAGCCCATGCCGATCGAGCGGTGCACGGTCGCCATCGGGACCGGGTGGTCGGCCTGGCGCAGCGCCTCCCACCAGCTCACGGTGTGCAGGTAGGTGGTGTCGACGAGCGTCCCGTCGATGTCGAAGAGCACCCCGTGGGGTTGTTCGGTGGCCATGGGCGCACTCCTACCCGTTCGGCGGTCGGCTGATTCGTCCGGGAGCGCCGACGCCGGCCGGACTCAGCGCGGCTCGGCCGGCGGGACGAGGATCTCGAACCAGACAGTGGACCCGCGCACCGACGGGTCGGTGCCCCAGGCGTCACTCAGCTCCTCGATCAGGCCCAACCCGCGACCGCGACTGCTCAACGTGTCGGTGCGGGCCCGGGTCACGGTGCCGCGGGTGCCGGAATCGGCGACCGAGACCAACAGCCGCTCCGGACTGAGGTCGATCTCCACGCGGGCGGCCGTGCCGGCGTGCAGCAGCGCGTTGGTGGTCAGTTCGCTGGTGCACAGCACCGCCGCGCCGATCACCGACTCGGGCACCTGCCACTCGGTGAGCTGGCCGGTCATCCAGTGCCGGACCCGGCTGGGCGCGGTCGGCTCGGCCGGCACCTCCATCGCCGCCGACCGGCTCGGCTTGAGCGCGTGCTCGACCGCCAGCACGGCCACGTCGTCCTCCGTGCCGCCGGACACGGCGGCGGTGGCCACCGCGCAGAGGGCGCGAGGGTCACTGGTGCCGGCCTTGGCCACGGCGTCGCCGAGGGTGTCCAGCCCGGCCGTGAGGCTCTGCCGGCGGCGCTCCACCACGCCGTCGCTGAACAACAGCAGGGTGTCGCCGGGAGGGAACGCGACGGTGACGGTGCCCGGGCGCCCACCCAACCCCAGCGGGGGACCGGCCGGCAGGTCCACGTACTCGGCGTGCGACCGGCCGTCCGGGTCGCAGCGGCGGATCAGTGGAGCGGGATGACCGGCGCTGGCCAGGGTCAGCTCCCGGCGCTCGGCGTCGATGACCCCGAACGCCACAGTCACGAACAGCTCATGGGTGCCGGCCTCCACACCGAGGCTGGTCACCAGCCGGTCCAGCCCGGCCAGCACCGCGTCCGGCGCGGGATCGGCCAGGGCCAGCGCCCGCAACGCCGCCCGCACCTGACCCATCCGCGCCGCGGCCTGCACGTCGTGCCCGGCGACGTCGCCCAGCACCACACCGAGCGCGCCGGTGGGCAGCAGGAACGCGTCGTAGAAGTCACCGCCGGCCGCGTTGCCGTCCACCCCCGGGTCGTAGCGGGCCGCGATCCGCAGCCGGGGCAGGTCGGGAAGGTGCTCCGGCAGCATGCTGCGCTGCAGCAACTGGGCGGTGCCGTGCTGGGTCTCGAACCGCCGGGCCCGCTCCGCCGCCTGCCCGATCAGCTCCGCCGAGGCGGCCAGCAGCGCCCGCTCGGCCGCCGACCACGAGTGCGGCACCTGGTAGCCGACCGTCAACCCACCCCGGATCACCGACGTGCCCAGCGGCAGCACGGCCATCGAGCGGATCTTCTGATCGTGGCGGTCCACCGCGGTGTCACGCAGCGGCTGCCCGTCGTGCGTGAACGACGACTCGCCCGAGCGGGCCGCTGTTGCGACCGGGCCCAGCCAGTCCGCAGGCGTGCGCCGCCACAGCGGCGGCAGACGCTCGTCGGCCTCGTCCATCAGCTCACCGCGGACCCGGCGCACCATCCGCCAGCCACCGCCACCCTCGTCCACCACGAAGGCGACCCGGTCGGCGTCGAACGTGGTGATGGTGTGGCGCAGCGCGACCCGGGCCACGTCGTCGAGGGTGAGGGTGCCGGCGAGCGCGGCGGCGACCTCGCTGAGACTCTGCAACTGCTCGGTCACGTGGGTGGTTTCGGCGGCCACCGTCAGGGTTCCCACGATCTGCCCGGCGCTGTCGCGTACGGCCGAGTGACCTCTGGTGAAGACCACCTGCTCGACCACCCCGGAGGTGTCCCGGATCAGGGGGAGCGTGGACTCCTTCTCCAGAAAGGGCACACCCTGCCGGTAGGCGCGCTCGATCACGTCACCGAAGCCGGGCAGCGTCCAGACCTCCGCGTACACCTCGGCGGCCGGTCGACCGAGGGCGGCGGGGTGTTTGCTCCCCAACAACTCGGCGTAGCCGTCGTTGTAGAGCAGGACGAGGTCGTCGCCGTACGCCAGTGCCATCGGCATCGGCGAGGCGAGGACCAGCTCGACCACGGCCCGGACCGCCGGATCCCAGCTCTCGCGCGGGCCGAGGGCGGTGGCGGACCAGTCATGGGCGAGCACGGCGGCCGCACCGGGCCCGGTGGATGCGCCGGGGACCGGAGTTGCTGGCGTGGGGACTCGCCCGACCGTTCCTGGCATGTTCGCAGCCTAGCCGGCCGTCGGTCAGCCGCATCCGATCATGTGCGCGGGTCGCGGCTGACCCTGGCGGAGTGACTGTTAGGGCAGGTCAGGGCCCCTGTCTGGCGACTTGTCGGAAAAATGGCAGCGAGCCGCGCGGACTGCCGCACCGGTGGCCGGGTATGCGCCCGGCGCAGTCCATGCGACAGGAGGGACATCATGCTGAAAACCCTCGCGGTTCGGCAGGCCGACATCGGCGATGCCATCGCCGACACCTGGAGGTCGGTGCTGCTCTTCATCCCGAAGGCAGTGGCCTTCATCGTCATCCTCGTGGTCGGCTGGCTCATCGCCAGAGCGGTCCTCAAGATCGTGGATGCGGTGCTGGAACGGGTGCGCTTCGACGAGGCGGTCGAACGCGGAGGCATCAAACGGGCACTGGAGAGAACGAAGTACGACGCCAGCGACATCCTGGCCAGGTTGGCGTACTACGCCGTCCTGCTGTTCACCCTGCAGTTCGCCTTCGGAGTCTGGGGACCCAACGCGATCAGTGACCTGATCAGCGGTGTGGTGGCCTGGCTGCCGCGCGCGTTCATCGCGATCGTCATCGTCGTGATCGCGGCCGCGATCGCCAACGCCGCCCGTGATCTGGTCACCGGGGCGCTGGGCGGGCTCTCGTACGGCAAGGTTCTGGCCGACCTGACGGCGATCTTCATCATCGCGCTCGGCGTGATCGCCGCGCTGAACCAGGTGGGTATCGCCACCACGGTCACCACTCCGGTGCTGATCGCGGTGCTCGCCACTGTCGCCGGCATCCTGATCGTCGGCGTCGGCGGTGGTCTGGTGAAGCCGATGCAGAACCGCTGGGACGGCTGGCTCGACCGGGCCGCCCAGGAAGCCCGGGCGGTGCAGGAGCACCGGCGGGCCAACACGGCCGGGCGCGGCGACATGGAGCGGCAGATGGCCGACCGTGGCGGCGACCGGACCCAGGCCATGCCCCGGGTCGACGAGCAGTCGACGATGTCCGGTGGGCGCGGCACGTACCAGTCCGGCGCGGCCGACGAGACCCAGCAGTACCGCCCGTAGCGGGGCGATCGTGAGGGGGAGGGCGTCCGCGTCACGCGGGCGCCCTTCCCGCGCCCCGGTGTCGTACGGGTGACCGGGGCCGGTCAGGAACGGTCGAGCGAACGGGCCAGCGCGCAGACGGCGACGAGCCGGGTGAGCGGCCACTCCGGCTCGCTCCAGTCCACCGGACCCCGCGGCGGCGTCCACCCGTGCTCCAGGGCGGCCTCGCGTACCCCCTCGGCGTAGCCGGCGAGCGTCGCGGCGGTCAACGGCCGCCGGTCGCCGTCCAGGCTGTCCCGCACGGCGGCGGCGTGCTGGTCGACAAGCGCCAGCAGTCCGGGACGCGCGGCGGCGGCGGCGAGACCGGCGGTGCCCACGGAGACGGTGAGGGCGGCCAGGGAGGACCGCGCCGAATCGACGGCGGTCCGGGAGGCGACCCGGTTGAACGACACACGCATGGTGACCGAGGCTAACCGACCGGTCACCGGGTCGGCCTCGGCCGCTCGGCGGGTGTCGGCTGTGCCACCGGACGAGTCCGTGCTGGCCGCGGGGGTTGATCCGGCACAGACGGGGCAGCAGGAGAGGGACGGCGCAGCGCGGCACAGAGCGCGGGCGGCGCCGGGTCAGGTGGCGGACAGCGTGGAGGCACCAATGGGGAACCCGACGGACGGGCCGGACGAGCGGCACCGGCGGCCGGCAGGGGTGAGCGACGAGACGGTTGCGGCGCTGGGCAAGCTCAGCGAGGCGCTGGAGTGCGTGGAACGGGCCCGTGGCCACCTGTACTCGCTGCACCAGCTGATCGGGCACGCCGACCTGATGCTCGACGACGCGGTGGAACAGTTCCGCGCCGCCGGACATCCCCACATCGCCGAACGGATCGACGCTGAACTGCTCGGCCGCAACGTGATCGCCGGCCGGTGGACGTTCCAGATCGTCGAGGACTTCGACGACGGCTACCACGCGCTGTTCCGCGAGCTGGACCGGCAGGCCCGTGACGAGTTGGTGGGCGGGCGGCGTCATCTGTACGAGGCGGAGATGAAGGAACGCCGCCGCACCCGGGGTCGACCGGGACACGAGGCCCGGCCGGCCGGCGAGGGCTAGTCGGTCGCGTTGGCCGGCCGACGGCGAGCGGCGTCGTCGGCGATGATCACGGTCGCCACCATGAGCGCGACGCAGAGGCTGAACAGCCAGGACTCGTCCGAGACGAGCCAGGCCGACACGGGCGCCTGCAGCGCGGCGAGCAGGAAGCCGAGCCAGGCGAGGCGGCGCTGACGCGTGGAGAGGATTCCGGAGCCTTGATGCATCCCGAAATTCTTACGCGAACTGACCCGTTTGCCGTCCTCCGATCGGTCGATTCTGACTGAGCTGTCCGCTTTCTCGACCGTCCGGACACGAGTTCTTGTCGCGACGGACGGGCGGCTCCCGCCGCCGGTAAGGTGCGCTGCGGCAGGATGGTGTCCCGTGTCCACCTCGCCCGCGCCGCCCCGCGCCACGCTGCTCCTGCTGGCCTATCTCGCGTTCGTCAGCCTCGGCCTGCCCGACGGCCTGCTCGGCGTGGGCTGGCCGTCGATCCGCGCGGACTTCGGCGTACCCACCGAGGCGGTCGGACTGCTGCTCACCGCCGGCACGGTCGGCTATCTCACCTCCAGCGTGCTGGCCGGGTTCACGCTGGCCCGCCTCGGGGTGGGCGCGCTGCTCGCCGGCAGCACCCTGCTGGCCAGCCTGGCGCTCACCGGCTACGCCGTGAGCCCCGGGCTGGCCGTGCTCGTGGGTTGCGCGCTGGTGCTCGGGCTGGGCTCCGGTGCGATCGACTCCGGGCTCAACGCGTACGCCGCCGGGGCCTTCGGCCCGCGACACATGAACTGGATGCACGCCTTCTTCGGCCTCGGGGTGGCGATCGGTCCACTGATCATGACGGCGGCGCTCAGCGCCGGGCTGGCCTGGCGGTGGGGGTACGGCATCGTGGCCGGCGCCCAACTCGTCCTCGCCACCGCGTTCGCGCTCACCGTCCGCGCGTGGCGGCGCCGCACTCCCGAGCCGGGCGCGGGGACCACCGACGCCGCGCCGGCGGTCCGGGTGCCGATCCTGACCACACTGCGGCTGCCGGCGGTCTGGTCGGGAACGCTGGCGTTCGCGCTGTACGTGGCCATCGAGGTGTCCGCCGGACTCTGGGCGTTCCTGCTGCTCACCCAGGGGCGCGGCCTGAGCGCCGCCGTGGCGGGCGGCTGCGTCTCCGCGTACTGGGGCAGTCTCTTCGTCGGTCGGGTGGTGCAGGGCGTGGTGGCCGAACGGCTCGGGCCCCGGTTGGTGTTGCGGGCCAGCCTCGGCGGCATGGCCCTCGGTGCGGCACTGATCGCGGTGCCCGGGTCGGCAGCGCTGGCAGTGCTCGGCCTGGTCGTGCTCGGGTTCGCCGCCGCGCCGGTGTTTCCGCTGCTCACCCTCACCACCGCCGACCGGGTCGGCGCTGTGCACGCGGACCGGGCCATCGGGTTGCAGATCGGTGCCGCCGGTCTGGGCGCGGCGCTCGTCCCGACGAGCCTCGGCGTGCTGATCAGCACCGTGTCCGTGCAGGTGCTCGGCTCGGCCCTGCTGGGGCTCGCGCTGGCGCTGATCGTGCTCCACGAACTGGGCACCCGCCGGCCCGCCGCCGGAAGTGGACCGGAGCAGGCCGGGCCCGGCTCCGACGCGTCCGGGCCCGGTCTTGACGCGTCCAGGCCTTCAGCGGCCGGGTCGGTCGCGTCCGGGACGCCGTCCCGGTCCCGGACCGCTCGGCCCGATGACGCGGACTATCCGTTGTCCGGTCCGGTCCGGCCGGTCGTCGACGGGCGGTAGGCGCGCTCCGGGTCGGTCGGCTCCCGCCCCGCGCCCTCGGCCTGTCCGCCCCGGTCGGCCGCCGCGGGCCCGTGCCCGAAGGCGGCCTCCTCACCGGCGTCGTTGCCGGTCACGTCGTCGGCCTGCCCGTCGATGCTGGAGCCCGCCACGGCGCGCTCCAACTCCTCCAGCGGAAGCCGTTCCTCGTCGCGCCACACCCTGTCGTCCGTCATGACCTCAGCCGTACCCGGGCGCGATGATCGCAAACGGGTACCGGCCGGCCCGAGAGACGGCGATGGCCGCCGGGAACTCCGGCGGCCATCCTCGGTCGGTACGCGGGATCACGGCTGGGGGCGGTCCACCGAGCCACGCCAGGCGCCGGTCTCCTGACCGCGCCGCTCGATGAACGTCTTGAAGCGCTCCAGATCGCCCTTGGCCCGCCGGTCGACGATGCCGAGCTTGTCGCCGGCCTGCTCGACCACCCCGTGCGGCTCGAACTCGAGCTGGAGGGTGACCCGGGTCTTGGTCTCGTCCAGGCGGTGGAAGGTCACCACGCCGGCCTGCTGGGTGCCGCCGGTGGAGCGCCAGGCCACCCGCTCGTCGGGCAGCTGCTCGGTGATCTCGGCGTCGAACTCGCGCTTCACGCCGGCGATGTCGACGGTCCAGTGGGTCATCGTCTCGGAGAGCTGCCGCACCTCCTGCACGCCCTCCATGAACTGGGGGAACTCCTCGAACTGCGTCCACTGGTCGTACGCGGTGCGAACGGGTACGGAAACCTCGACGTGTTCGGTAACGCCACTCATCAGGAACCCTCCTCTGGTCGCTGGTGATGGCCGGATCGGGGGACGATCCTGCTCACCAGCGCGTTGTCTCGTTCTTGTGGCCGAGCGCGGCCCACACCTCGGAGACCGTCTGGTATTCGGTGCCCTCGGGCAGCCGCTCCAGCGCCGCCACGATGTCGTCGGGCGCCTCGTTCTCCCGGGCGCTGGCGATGAGCACCAGTCGGTCGCCGGGCAGCGCGCTCATGGAGATGAACCGGCCGAGCCGGCTGCGCTGCTCGACGTCGGTGGAACTCATCCCCTGCGGCGTGCCGGTGCGCAGGTCGCCCGCCGGGGCCGTGGTGGTTTCCGGCTGGTCCTCGCCGGCCGGTTCCGGCACCCGGGATTCCTCGACCCGGGAGCCACCGGTCCCCGGCCCCTGCACGAGGCCGCTGACCTCCTGGCTCATCTGGTCGTCGATCCTCGGTCCGTGCTTGCTGTTGCCACGCTCCATGCCTTCTGCGCTACCCGGCACCCCGCCCGGTAAACCGGCACCGCGTCACGAACCGGCTCCCGGGCCGGACATCCGGGCGGACAACAGACCTTAGGAGTCGGCGGCCTTTCGTGGTGGCAGCACGGGATCCTCCGGGTCCTTCTCGCCCGCCTGCAACTGCCGGCCGCGCTGCACCTCGGCGTTGATCTGCACCCCGAGCATGAGGGCGGAGTTGGACAGGTAGAGCCAGACCAGGAACGCGATGGCCGCGCCCAGGCTGCCGTAGGTCGACTTGTACGAGGCGAAGGTCGCCACGTAGAAGCCGAAGCCGAAGGAGACCGCCGCCCAGGAGACCAGGGCCACCGCGCCGCCGGGGGTGAGCCAGCGGAACCGGGGCTGGCGGACGTTCGGGGCGATCCAGAACAGCAGCGACAGCAACGCCATCATGATCATGGCAAGCACCGGCCACTTCGCCACGCTCCACAGCGTGCGGGCGAGGCCACCGGCGTTGATCAGGTCGCCGACCGCGTCGGTGACCGGCCCGCTGACGATCAACCCGAGGGCGACCACCGCGAGCAGCACCAGGGTGATCGCGGCCAGGCCGATCTGCAACGGCCGCAGCTTCCAGACCGGCCGGCCCTCGGTCACCCCGTAGATCGCGTTGGAGGCCCGGGTGAACGCCCCGATGAAGCCCGACGCGGACCACAGCGCGCCGAGCAGACCGAAGCTCAGCAGCAGCTTGGGGTTGCTCTGCTGGAGCACCACGGCCCGGATCACCCCGATCACGCCGTTCTCGTCGTCGGTCAGCACCGCGCCGGCGCCCACCTGCTTGGCGAGGTCGACGACCGTGTCGACGGTCCGCTCGCCGGTCGAGACCAGACCGACCAGAGCCACCACCACGATGGCGGACGGAAAGAGCGCCAGGACGCCGTAGTAGGTCAGCGCGGCGGCCCAGTCCGAGCAGTTGTCGGTGACGAAGTTCTGCACGCTGCGCACCAGCACTCCACGCCACGTCCGCCAGCTCAGCTGCCGCACCCGGCGCGGAACACGCGTGTCGTCCGCGCCGTCGCGCGTCGTACCGGGCTCCGTGGTCGTCATGCCCGCTCCCTGCGCCCCGGCCACCGGATGACCGGTCGTCCGGTCGGGCCTGGCGGGCCGATACCCGGAGTGGGAAATCGACAAACCCGTGCCGACATCGCCGTGTTTGCCGTGCCGCCCGCGGGGAACGGTCATCGATGACCCTGTCGAGGATCCAGGAGGACGAGATGCCCGGGCGCGAGGACATGCCCAGCACGCTGCGACGCTCCCCGGACAAGGCGCAGCGCACCTGGGAGAAGACACACGACTCGGCGGTGGAGACCTACGGCGAGGGCGAGCGGTCGCACCGCACCGCCTTCGCCGCGGTGAAGCACCAGTTCGAGAAGGTGGGCGACCACTGGGAGCCGAAGGGCCGCAAGGGCCCGAGCGACCGCCAGGCCGCCGGCGGCGGCCCGGAGCGGCGCGCACCCACCGCCGGTGGGGTGGACGCCAACGCCAGCAAGGACCACCTCATGTCGGTGGCCCGCAAGCTGGACGTACCCGGCCGGTCGAGCATGACCAAGCCGGAGCTGGTCACGGCCATCGAGAAGGCCAACGACCGGGCCACCCGCAAGGCTCGCGGCGACTGACCCACACACAGCACGGTACGGGCGGACGCGCCACCCCTGCGTCCGCCCGTACCGTTCACCAGTGCCCGCCGCCGGGCGCCTCGATGTGCACCGCCTTCGTGGCGCTGAACTCGTCCAGCAGCTCCGGGCCGTACCCGAAGCCCTGCCCGCTGGCCCGGCGGGGATGCGCGGCACCGCCGGGCGCCCCGCCGAACACCGAATTGATCTTCACGGTGCCCACCGGCAGCTCCCGCCAGGCCCGCTGCGCATTGCTCATCGACGCGGTCAGCACCGTCGCGGCCAACCCGTACTCCGAGTCCGCGGCGCAGGTCAGCGCCTCGTCGAAGGAGTCGACCACCACCACCGGGGCGACCGGCCCGAACGTCTCCTCCCGCACCAGCACCATGTCGTGCCGGCAGTCGGTCACGACCGTCGCCGGGTAGTACGCCCCGGGCCCGTCCGGCACCTCCCCGCCGGTACGCGCCCGCGCGCCGGCCGCCAGCGCCGCGCTCACCTGCCCGTGCACGTGGTCGCGGTGCCGCCGGTCGACGAGCGGGCCCAGCTCGGTGTCCGGGTCCCGACCCGGCCCGACCCGCAGCGCGCCGGCCCGCCGCACCAGCGCCGCCACGAAGTCGTCGGCCACCTCCCGGTGCACGTAGATCCGTTCCACCGCGACGCAGATCTGCCCGGCGTTCGCGAACGCTCCGAGCGCGGCCTGCTCCGCAGCCCATTCGGGGTCGACACCCGCGTCGACGACCAACGGGTCGCTGCCCCCGTTCTCCAGCAGCACCTTCGCGCCCGTGCGCGCCGCGGCGGCGGCGATCTGACGCCCGGTGGCTGTGGAACCGACGTGCGCGACCACGTCCACGTCCTGTGCGGCCAGTGCCGCGCCGACCTCCGGACCACCGGTGAGCAGCGACAGCACCCCGGCGGGCAGCGCCTCGTCCAGGGCCCGCGCCAGCAGCCAGCCGGTGGCCGGCGTCCGCTCGCTGGGTTTGTAGAGCACCACGTTGCCGGTGACCACTGCCGCGCCGAGCAGTCCGCAGGAGACCGCCACCGGGTCGTTCCAGGGGGTGATCGCGGCGACCACGCCCCGCGGCTGGGGCGTCATGAAATCCACCGCGTCCGCCGCGCCGTTCAACGTCCGCCCGCCGCGCAGCGGGGCCAGCTCCGCGTACTGTCGCAGGGTGCCGATGCCCGCCTCGACGCCGCCGCGGGCGTCCGCGAGCGGCTTGCCCATCTCCGCGGTGACCGCCGCCGCCAGCTCGTCGGTGGCGGCCGCGACCGCGTCCGCCGCCCGGTGCAGCGCCGCCGCCCGCTCCGCCGGCGCGGTAGCCGCCCACGACGCCGCCGCCTCCCGCGCCGCCTGGGCCGCCTTGCCGACCTCGTCGGCGGTGGCCACCGGCACGGAGCTGACCGGTTCGCCGTCCGCCGGATCGTGGACGACCAACTCGCCGCCGGCCCCGCCCGCGCCCCACACCCCGCCCACCAGCTGCGCAACCGTGTACATGCGGCGCTGGATGCCCCGGCCCCGGCGAGACAAACGCGTTTCGCCCGGTTGCGCGCCGGGTAGGCGGATCGGGTGACTACCACCGGCGCGCAGAGCGCGGACGCCGTCGTCGTCGGAGCCGGGCACAACGGCCTGGTCGCGGCGAACCTGCTGGCCGACGCCGGGTGGGACGTGGTGGTGCTGGAGGCGACCGCCGTACCCGGCGGCGCGGTCCAGTCCGCCGAGGTGACCGCCCCGGGCTACCTGAGCGACCTCTACAGCTCGTTCTACCCCCTGGGGTACGCCTCGCCCGTGCTCGACGGCCTCGACCTGGGCCGGTACGGGCTGTCCTGGCGGCACGCCCCGGACGTGCTGGCGCACCTGCTGCCCGACGGCCGGGCGGCGGTGATCAACCGGGATCCCGACGTCACGGCCGCCTCGCTGGAGCAGTTCGCCCCCGGCGACGGCAAGCGCTGGCTGAACGCGTACACCGACTGGCTCGACGTGGCCGAGCCGATGCTGACCACCATCACCACGCCGTTCCCGCCGGTGCGCGGTGGCCTGGGCCTGCTGCGCCGGCTACGGGTCGCGGGCGCCCTGCGACTGGCCCGCCGACTCGTGGTGCCCGTGCGCAAGCTCGGCGACGAGCTGTTCGACGGTCCGGGCGGGCCGGCGCTGCTCGCCGGCTGCGCCCTGCACACCGACCTGTCCCCGGAAGAGGCCGGCTCCGGCGTGTACGGCTGGCTGCTGGCCATGCTCGGCCAGCAGGTCGGCTGGCCGGTGCCCGACGGCGGCGCGCGGCAGATCACCAACGCTCTGGTGGCCCGCCTGTCCGAGCGCGGTGGCCGCATCCTCTACGGCGCGCGGGTCGACCGGGTGCTCACCGCGCGCGGCCGGGCGATGGGCGTGCGCACCTCAGGTGGCGCGCTGTGGCGGGCCCGCCGGGCCGTCCTCGCCGACGTGCCGGCCCCGGCCCTCTACCTCGACCTCGTCGGGCCGGCGGCGCTGCCGTCGCGGTTGGTCGAGGACCTGGCGCACTTCCGGTGGGACGGCTCGACGCTGAAGGTGGACTGGGCGCTCTCCGCCCCGGTGCCGTGGACCAACCGGGAGGTCGCCGGCGCCGGCACCGTGCACCTCGGCGCGGACCTGAACGGACTGACCCGCTATGCCGGCGAGCTCGCCCGCGGCGAACTGCCCCGCGACCCGTTCCTGCTGGTCGGGCAGATGTCCGTGGCCGACCCGAGCCACTCGCCGCCGGGCACCGAGTCGCTCTGGTCGTACACCCATCTGCCGTTCCGGCAGGACTGGCGGGCCGAGGAGATCGCCGGGCACGTGCAGCGCATGGAGGACGTGCTGGAGGCGGCGGCACCGGGCTTCCGGCAGCTCATCGTGGGACGGCACGTGGCCGGGCCCGCCGAGCTGGAAAAGGGCGACCCGAGCCTGGTCGGGGGCGCGCTCGGCGGGGGCACCGCCGCCGCGTACCAGCAGCTGTTCCTACGCCCGATCCCCGGCCTGGGAAGGGCGGACACCCCGGTCGACCGGCTCTTTCTGGCGAGCTCGTCGGCGCACCCGGGCGGCGGGGTGCACGGCGCACCGGGCGCGAACGCGGCCCGCGCGGCCCTGGCCCGCGACCGCGCGCTGACCGGCACCGCCTACGCGGCGGCGATCGCCACCGCGCACCGAGCCGTCTACCCCCCGACCTGATCCGTCGACCAGGAGGTCCGCGACGCGGACCTCCCGGTCGACGAGGTGCGTCAGTTGGTGATGTTGCGGTGCTTGCTGCGGAGGCGGAACGGCATCAGGGCGCTCTCGACCTTGGTCGCAGTGGTCATCTTGGAGACGCCGTCGCGCCGCTCCTCGAAGCGGATCGGCACCTCCAGGATCGTGTGGCCCAGCTTGGTCGCCAGGTAGTGCATCTCGACCTGGAAGCTGTAGCCGTTGGACTGCACGCGGTGCAGACCGATGTCCTTCAGCGCGTCGGCCTGCCAGATCTTGAAGCCGGCGGTCAGGTCACGGATGCGCACCCGCAGCAGCGTGTGCACGTAGAGGTTCGCCCATCCGCTGAGCGCGCGCCGGTACAGCGGCCAGTTCTCGTCCAGCTCGCCACCGGGCACGTACCGGGAGCCGATCACCACGCCGGCCTGGGTGGAGAGCAGCGCGCCCAGCATCCCCGGCAGCGCCTCCGGCGGGTGCGACAGGTCGGCGTCCATCTGTGCCACGAACTCGGCGCCGCCCTCGAGAGCCCGGCTCATCCCGTCCACGTACGCCCGACCCAGGCCCTCCTTGCCGGCCCGGTGCATCACCTCGATCCGCTCCGGATACTCGATGGCCAGCTTGTCGGCCACCTCTCCGGTGCCGTCGGGGGAGTTGTCGTCGGCGACGAGGATGCGCAGGCCCGGCAGCGGCAGCGCGAGCAGCCGCTCGACCAGCGCCGGGAGGTTGCCCGCCTCGTTGTAGGTGGGCACGACGACGGTCAGCTGTGCGTCTCGCCACGGCGACGGCAGTTGGACGGGCTCGATCATGTCGGACATCCTCGGTTTGCGGACTGGGCTACCTCAGAGGGTAGCCAGTTGCCCGACCCGGATTGAAAAGGCTCCCCGTCGATCGGGCGGCCGCAGGTGGCGGCCCGCTCAGCGCAGGCGACGGGCCATCGCCGTGAGGGCCATCGCGACGCCGGCGAGGGCGAGGCCGGACAACGCCGGTTTGTGGGTGCCCACCCAGAGCGCCGCCGAGCGCCGCCGAGCCTGCTCGCCGAAGATGCCCGCCGCGCCCCGGTCCCGGTCGTCGTCGCCGGGGTGGTCCAGGTTGTCCCGCCAGGTCGCCGGGTCGATCTCGTCGCCGGTCTGCTGGCTGTCGTACCCGTCGCGGGCCAGCTTGCGGTCCAGCAGGCCGGGGATCAGGATGTCGCCGAGGCGGGCCTGCCACGTCGGGCCGCCCACGTTCAACTCCCGGGTGCCCCGGTCGGCGGCCCAGACGATGGCCCGCGCCGCCACCTCGGGCGCGAAGATCGGCGGCACCGGCTGTGGGTGCCGGGGCAGCCGGGTACGCACCCAGGAGAACTGCGGCGTGTTCACGGCGGGCAGCTGCACCATCGACAGCTTCACGCCCGGGCAGTCGTGCAGCAGCTCGGCCCGCAGCGAGTCGTTGAACCCCTGCACGGCGTGCTTGCTCGCGCAGTACGCCGACTGCAGCGGAATCCCCCGGTAGGCCAGCGCGGAGCCCACCTGCACGATCGCGCCCCGACCACGGGCGCGCATGTGCCGCAGCGCCGCCAGGGTGCCGTGCACCGTGCCCAGGTACGTCACCTCGGTGACCCGGCGGAACTCGCGGGCCGGGATCTCCCAGGCCGGCGCGAACACCGACACCATGGCGTTGTTGATCCACACGTCGATGGCGTCCCAGTGGTGCACCACGTCGTCGGCGGCCTGCTGCACGGCGCCCGCGTCAGCGACGTCCACCTGGTACACCCGTACGTCGGCGGCGCCCAGCGAACGGCACTCCCGCTCGGCGGCGGCCAGCCCGGCCGCGCCCCGGGCCAGCAGCGCCAGCCGGGCGCCCCGGGCCGCGTACGCGCAGGCCACCGCGCGGCCCACGCCGGCGCTCGCGCCGGTCACCACCACCGTCTGCGTCACCGGGCGCCCTTCTGTCGGGTGGCGATGTCCGAGAGCCGGTCCAGCGTCTCCCGGTTACGCAGGTGCAGGACCAGGTCGTTGGCCTTGTTGCGCACCCAGCGCAGCGGACCGGCCGCGAAGTCCTCGCCGAGGCGGACGCGGGTGGCGCCGCCGTCGACCGGTTCCAGGGTGAACGCCACGATCGCCTCGCCGGCCGGCCACAGGCCGGCGCGCAGCACCAGCCGGTGCGGCGGCTCGCAGGCCAGCACCGTCGAGGCGTCCTGCAACGAGAACGGCCACGGCCCGGCCCGGTGGTGCAGTTGGCTGCCCACCCGCGGCCAGGCGTCGTCCACGTCGCGCACGTGCGCGGTCCCGACCACCCAGTCGCTGTACGTCCACCCGTCGGCCAGCACGTCGAACACCTGCTGCGGGGCAGCGTCGATCACTTTCTCCACTATCGCCACTGGGCTCCCATACCCGCCTCCCGGCGGAGGCTAACGGACCTGCGGGTTAGCTTCTCGGAAGCGGCGGGTAAGGCCGACCCGGGGCACCGCCGGCGGCGTTGGCCCACGGCGCCGACGACGACGTTTACTCCTCGGGGCGCCGGGAACCCGCCGGCTGTGCGACAGGACCAGGAGGATCCGTATCAGCGCAGGTCAGCCCGGGTTTACGCCGGTGTTGGCCGGGCTGGTCACGGGCCTGTCGCACCCACCGGGGGAGTCCTGTACGACGCGGTCCTGCTCGACCGCGACGGCACCCTGATCGAGGATGTGCCGTACAACGGCGACCCGGAGAAGGTCCGTCCGGTCCCCGGGGCGCGTGCCGCGTTGGACCGGCTGCGGGCCGCCGGGTTGCGCCTGGCGGTGGTGACCAACCAGTCGGGCCTGGCCCGGGGCTACTTCAGCGAGGAGCAGATGCGGGCGGTGCACGCCCGCGTGGAGGAGCTGCTGGGCGGCTTCGACGCCTGGCTGGTCTGCCCGCACGACGACTCCGACCGGTGCGACTGCCGTAAGCCCGCGCCCGGTCTGGTGCACGCCGCCGCCCGCGAGCTCGGCACGAGCGCGTCGCGCTGTGTCCTGGTGGGCGACATCGGCCGCGACGTGGGCGCCGCACTGGCCGCCGGGGCGACCGGGGTGCTGGTGCCGACCCCGGTGACCCGACCCGAGGAGATCGCCGCCGCCGGCTGGGTGGCCGCGGACCTGCCCTGCGCGGTCGACGAGATCCTGCGCCGCCAGCGGGCCGTGCAACCCGTCGAGATCGGCGAACGGGTGGGCACGGCGTTGGTGGTGCGGTCGGACTCGGCCGGGGACGTGCTGGTCACCGGGCCGGCGATCCGCGCCGTCGCGGCCGGCGCGCGGCGGGTGGTGCTGCTGTGCGGCCCCCGGGGACGCGCCGCCGCCGAGCTGCTGCCCGGCGTCGACGAGATCATCGAGCACCCGCTGCCGTGGATCGACCCCGCGCCGGCACCTGTCGACCCGGACGCCATGCGGGACCTGACCGCCCGTCTCGCCGCCGTCGGCGCGGACGAGGCGGTGGTGTTCACGTCGTTCCACCAGTCCGCCCTGCCGCTCGCGTTGCTGTTGCGGATGGCCGGGATCACCCGGATCGCCGCGATCAGCGACGACTACCCGGGCTCCCTGGTGGACATCCGCCACCGGGTGCCGGTGGGCGTCCCCGAACCCGAGCGGGCGCTCTCCCTCGCCGCGGCGGCCGGCTACCGGCTGCCGGTCGGCGACGAACCAGTGCTCCGGCTCCGGGCCGACGCCGTGGCGCCGCGCCCGGCCGCTGCCGGTGACCCCGGTTACGTGGTGCTGCACCCCGGGTCGGCCGCGTCGAGCCGGGCCTGCCCGACCGAGCTGGCGGCGCGGATCGCCGCCGCGTTGACCGCCGCCGGGCACCGGGTGCTGGTCACCGGCGGGCCCGACGAGCGTACGGTCACCGCCCGGGTCGCGGCGGCCGGCGGCACCGACCTGGGCGGCCGGACCGACCTGGCCGCTCTGGCCGCGCTCGTCGCGGACGCCGCCGCAGTGGTGGTCGGCAACACCGGACCCGCGCACCTGGCCGCCGCGGCCGGGGTACCGGTCGTGAGCCTGTTCGCGCCGACAGTCCCGTTCGGGCAGTGGGGGCCGTACCGGGTGCCCACCGTCCGGCTCGGCGACGCGAGCGCGCCGTGCCGGGACACCCGGGCGGCCACCTGCCCGGTCCCGGGGCACCCGTGCCTGAGCGGCGTCGACCCGGCCGAGGTGGTCGAGGCGGTACGCACGCTCGTGCCCAGCGGTGGTGGCAACCGATGAACATCCTGCTCTGGCACGTGCACGGCTCCTGGACCACGTCCTTCGTGCACGGCAGCCACCGCTACCTGATCCCCACCACACCCGACCGTGGCCCGTACGGCCTCGGCCGGGCCCGCACCTACCCGTGGCCGGACAGCGCCGTCGAGGTCGCCCCCGACGACCTGCCCGGCAGCGACGTCGACCTGGTCATCCTGCAACGTCCGGAGGAGATCGACCTGGCCGAGCAGTGGCTCGGGCGACGCCCCGGGCGCGACGTGCCCGCCATCTACGTCGAGCACAACACCCCCAAGGGCGACGTGCCGAACACCCGCCACCCGATGGCCGACCGCGCCGACCTGCTCGTCGCCCACGTCACCGGGTTCAACCAGATCTTCTGGGACACCGGCGCGACCCGCACCACGGTGGTCGACCACGGCATCGTCGCGCCGGCCGTGTCGTACACGGGTGAACTGGACCGGCTCGCCGTGGTGATCAACGAGCCGGTGCGGCGGGGCCGGGTCACCGGCACGGACCTGCTGCCCGAGTTCGCCGCGATCGCGCCGCTGGACGTGTTCGGCATGGGCGTCGCGGGACTCGCCGACCATCTCGGGCTGCCCGCCGACCGGCTCACCAGCCACGACGACGTGCCCCAGGACCGGATGCACGCCGAGTTGGCCCGTCGGCGCGCGTACCTGCACCTGTGCCGCTGGACCTCCCTCGGGCTCAGCCTCATCGAGGCGATGGCGATCGGCATGCCTGTCGTCGCGCTCGCCACCACCGAGGCCGTGACCGCGGTGCCACCGGAGGCGGGGGCGCTCGCCACCCGGATGGACACCCTGCTCGACGCCGCCCGCCGGTTCATCGCCGAGCCGGCGGCCGCACGTCAGGCCGGCGTGGCGGCACGGGCCGCCGCGCGGGACAGGTACGGCCTCGACCGTTTCCTCGCTGACTGGGACCGGCTGCTGGAGGAGGAAGTATGCGGATCGCGATGATCTCGGAGCACGCCAGCCCGCTCGCCATCCTCGGAGGCGAGGACGCCGGCGGCCAGAACACGCACGTCGCCGAGCTGTCCGCCGCGCTCGTCGCCGCCGGGCACGAGGTGCGGGTCTACACCCGCCGCGACGCCCTCGACCTGCCGGTGACCGTGCGCGCCCCGGACGGGTACGACGTGGTGCACGTGCCGGCCGGTCCGGCCGAGCCGGTAGCGAAGGACGCGCTGCTGCCGCACATGCGGGAGTTCAGCCGCTGGCTGGTCGAGCGGTGGCGCGGCGGGGACTGGACGCCCGAGGTGATCCACGCGCACTTCTGGATGAGTGGCCTGGCCGCGTTGAACGCCGGTCGGCAGACCGGGGTGCCGGTGGTGCAGACGTACCACGCGCTGGGCACGGTCAAGCGCCGCTACCAGGGCGTTCAGGACACCAGCCCGGCCCGGCGCATCTCCTACGAGCGGGAGCTGGGCCGCTCGGTGGACCGGGTGGTCGCCCAGTGCCGCGACGAGGTCGGAGAGCTGGTCCGGATGGGCGTGCCCCGGTCCCGGATGACGGTCGTGCCCTCCGGGGTGAACCTCGCCTCGTTCTCCCCGCTCGGGCCGGTCGCCGACCGTGCGCCGGGCCGGGCCCGGATCCTGACCGTCGGCCGGCTGGTCGAGCGCAAGGGTTTCCAGACGGTGGTCCGTGCGATGGCGCTGGTGCCCGACGCCGAGTGTGTGGTGGTCGGCGGCCCGCCCGAGGGGCTGCTGGAGACCGACCCGTACGCCCGCAGGCTGCGCGCCCTGGCCGAGTCGTGCGGGGTCGCCGACCGGGTGCACCTCGTCGGCGCGGTGCCCCGGGAGGAGATGGGCCGCTGGTACCGCTCGGCGGACCTGCTGGTCGCCGCGCCCTGGTACGAGCCGTTCGGGCTGACCCCGCTGGAGGCGATGGCGTGCGGCGTACCGGTGGTCGGCACCGCCGTGGGCGGCATCCGCGACACAGTCGTCGACGGCACGACCGGCGACCTCGTACCGGCCCGGGACCCCAACGCCCTCGCCGCCGCGATCCAGCGGCTGCTCGACGACCGGATCCGCCGCTTCCGGTACGCCACGGCGGCGCGCGAGCGGGTCCGGTCGCGCTACTCCTGGGCGGTCACCGCGGAACGCCTGGCCGAGGTGTACGGCGAGGTCGCCGCCGTGCGGCGGCCGAGCCGGGTGGTGGCCTGATGCCGGCGGGCAGCCCGCTCGACGTGCACCTGACCAATCTCGCCGCGGCACTGGCGCCGTACCGCAGGTGTGAACCGCAGCTGGCGCGCTGGGGCGCGGCCCTGGCGCACCGGCTGGCCGGCGGTGGACGGCTGCTCGTCGCCGGCAACGGTGGCAGCGCCGCCGAGGCCCAGCACCTCACCGCGGAGCTGGTGGGCAAGCTGCGCGACGACCGCCAGCCCCTGTCGGCCATCGCCCTGCACGCCGAGACCAGCGCGGTCACCGCCATCGCCAACGACTACGGCTACGCCGATGTCTACGCCCGCCAGGTCCGCGCCCACGGCCGGCCCGGCGACGTGCTGTTGCTGCTCAGCACCAGCGGCACCAGCGGCAACCTGCTCGCCGCCGTGCACGCGGCGCGCGACGCCGGCCTCACCACCTGGGCGCTCACCGGGCCCGCCCCCAACCCGCTCGCCGACGCCTGCGACGAGGTGCTGGCGGTGCCGTCGGCCGACAGTCAGGTCGTCCAGGAGCTGCATCTCGTGACCAGCCATCTGCTCTGCGAGTACCTCGAACAGGAACTGCCCGCAGCGCTTGCCGTGACAGGTGCCGCCGCGGGCGTGCCCGCCGAGCCGGCGCCGGCCGGTCGGCTCGCGTCCGGGCCGGTGCGGACCGGGGTCGAGGTGGTGCTCGACGGCGGGGCCGGACAGCAGGTCGACGCGTGAGGATGAGGAGGAAAGCGTGAGGGGACCCGTGGTGGTGGTCGGGGACACCCTGCTCGATCGGGACGTGGAAGGGGTGGTGAACCGCCTCTGCCCGGACTCCCCGGTCCCGGTGCTCGACGAGACGTCGGCCGTCGACCGGCCCGGCGGCGCCGGCCTCGCGGCGGTCTTCGCGGCCGCGCAGGGCGCCGAGGTGGTGCTGGTCACCGCGCTCGCCGACGACGCCGGTGGCGCGCGGCTCAGCGCGCTGCTCGCCGCGGCCGGCGTGCAGGTGTACCCGCTGAGCCTGGCCGGGGCGACGCCCGAGAAGATCCGGTTGCGGGCCCGGGGCCGGGTGCTGCTGCGTCACGACCGGGGCGGCGCCTCCGGTGAGCCGGGCCAGCCGTCCGACGAGGTGCTGCGGGTGCTCGCTGCCGCGTCGGCGGTGCTGGTCAGCGACTACGGCCGGGGAGTGGCCCGCCAGCCCGCGCTGCGTGCCGCGCTGGCCGCCACCCGCGCGCCGGTGGTGTGGGACCCGCACCCGCGCGGTCCGGCGGCGGTGCCCGGGGTGCACCTGGCCACCCCGAACGAGTCGGAGGTACGCGAGCTGGTCCCCGCGCTGCCCGGCGCGTCCCGGCTGGCCGCCGCGTCCCGGGGCGCGCAGGGGCTGCGGCGGCGGTGGCGGGCCGGCGCGGTCGCGGTGACGTTGGGCGGGGACGGCGCGTTGCTCTGCCACGCCGGATCGACGCCGCTGGTGGTGCCCACCCCGGGCAGCGCCGAGGGCGACACCTGCGGGGCCGGCGACCGGTTCGCCGCCGCCGCCAGTCTCGCCCTGGCCGAGGGCGCGCTGGTCTCCGAGGCGGTGCAGGCGGCGGTCGCCGAGGCGTCCGCGTACGTGGCGGGCGGGGGAGTGGCCACGGCCCTGCCGCCACCGGAACAGCCACTTTCGCGCATCCTGCGAGCGGGCCGCGCACCGGCGAGCGGGCACGCGATCGCCGGCCCGGGTGGCGAGCGGGTGGGCATCGCTGCGGTCGCCACGCTGCTCGCCGAGGTGCGGGGTGCCGGCGGCACCGTGGTGGCCACCGGAGGCTGCTTCGACCTGCTGCACGCCGGACACGTGGCCACCCTGCAGGCCGCCCGCCAGCTCGGCGACTGCCTGATCGTCTGCGTGAACTCCGACACCAGCGTGGCCGGCTTGAAGGGGCCGGACCGGCCGGTCATGTCCGAGGGTGACCGTGCCCGGCTGCTGGCCGCGCTGAGCTGCGTCGACGCGGTCCTCGTCTTCGACGAGCCGACGCCCGAGGCGGTGCTGTCCTGGCTGCGCCCCGATGTCTGGGTCAAGGGCGGCGACTACGCCACCGGCGGCGGCGACGAGGCCGGGCTCCCCGAGGCCGAGGTCCTGCGCCGCTGGGGCGGGAACACGGTGGTGGTGCCGTACCTCGACGGTCGTTCCACAAGTGACCTGATCGCCCGTTCGGCCGGCGATCCGGCGCCCGGCCTGGGCGGACGACCGCAGCAGCCGGTGTCGACGACGCGGGAGCGCGCCCGATGACCGCCACGAGGCCCGGCGCCGGGCCCACCGTCCTGGTCACCGGCGGCTCCAGCGGGCTCGGCGCGGCGGTGGTCGCGGCGGTGGCCGCCTCCGGTGGCCGCCCGCTCGTGCTGGACCGGCAGGCGCCGGCCGACGGCGTGTCGTGGACCGAGTGCGACCTCGCCGACACCCGCGCCGCCGAGGTGGCCACCGTGCACCTCGCAGAGCAGGCCGGTGGCCTGGACGCGGTGGTCACGGCGGCCGGCATGGACGTGCCGGGTCGGCTCGCCGACGTGCCGGGGGAGACCTGGGACCGGATCGTCGCCGTGGACCTGCTGGCCACCGCCGCGGTGATCCGGGCCGCGCTGCCGTTCCTGCAGACCTCCCGCGGTCGCATCGTCACCGTCGCCTCGACCCTGGGGGTCAAGGCGGTCAGCGACGCCACCGCGTACTGCGCGGCGAAGTTCGGCGTGGTCGGGTTCACCCGCGCCCTGGCCGCCGAGCTCGCCGGCGAGGTCGGGGTCACCCTGCTCATTCCGGGCGGGATGCGCACCGCGTTCTTCGACGAGCGCGACCCGCAGTACAAGCCGGGGCCGGACGCCATCCTCAACGACCCCGTGGACACCGCCGCGGCGGTCATGTTCGCGCTCAACCAGCCGCCCGGCTGCGCGGTGCGCGAGCTGGTGGTCTGCGCCGAGCAGGAGACGTCGTACCCGTGATCCTCGTGCTGCGCGCCCTCGGCGTCGGCGACCTGGTCACCGCGGTGCCGGCGCTGCGGGCGTTGCGGGCCGCGTACCCCGACCGGGAGCTGGCGCTCGCCGCGCCCGGCGGCCTGGCCCCGCTTGTCGACCTGGTCGGGGGCGTCGACCGGCTGGTGGACACCGCCGGGCTGGACGGGCCGTCCTGGCCCGGCCCCGCCCCGGAGGTCGCGGTGAATCTGCACGGGCGCGGACCACAGTCGCATCGACTGCTGGCCGCCGCCCGTCCGGGGCGGCTGCTCGCCTTCGCGAACGCCGACGCCGGGTTCGGCGACGGGCCGCGGTGGGTCGCCGACGAGCACGAGGTGGACCGCTGGTGCCGGCTGCTGTCCTGGTACGACATTCCGACCGACCGCCGGAATCTCGGCCTGCGCCGGCCCGCGACGGCTGGCCGGCCGACCGGCGCCACAGTCCTGCATCCGGGCAGCAAGGTCCCCGCCAAGCGGTGGCCCGCCGAACGGTTCGCGGCCCTGGCCCGGGCTCTCGACGAACGGGGGCACCGGGTGCTGGTCACCGGTTCGGCCGACGAACGCGCGCTGGCCGCCCGGGTGGCCGACGAGGCCGGCCTGGCGCCGGACGCTGTGCTGGCCGGCCGGACCGATCTCGGCGCGCTGGCCGCGCTGGTCGCCGACGCCCGCCTGGTGGTCAGCGGGGACACCGGCGTGGCCCACCTGGCCACCGCGTACGGGACCGCGTCGGTGGTGCTCTTCGGGCCGGTGCCCCCGGCGGTGTGGGGGCCGCCGCCGGACCGGCCCCGACACCGGGCGCTGTGGGTCGGCGACGGGGATTGGCGCAGGTGGGACGGGGTAGGAAGCCACCCGACACTGACGGCCCTGCGCCTCGACGAGGTGCTGGCCGCCGTGGACGAGGTGGAGAGGGCGGTGCGGGTCTCCGGTGCGGTTGCGGCGTAGCGACCCGGGTCGGCCCGGTTACGGGCGACGCCGGCGCGGTAAGGGCTGGACCTTCGTCGATCCGGGCGGCGCGGTCGTGCGGGATCCCGCCGTCCTGGCGCGGCTGCGGGACCTGGTGATCCCGCCGGCCTGGGAGAACGTGTGGATCGCGCCGCACGCGAACGGGCACATCCAGGCGACCGGCGTCGACGCGGCCGGACGCAAGCAGTACGTCTACCACCCGGTGTGGCGGGAGAAGCAGGACGCGGCGAAGTTCGACCACATGCTGGAGGTGGCCCGGCGGCTGCCGGAGCTGCGGGATCGGGTGGGTCAGGACCTCAGCGGGCGAGGGTTGGGCCGGGACCGGGTGCTGGCGACCGTGGCCCGCCTGCTCGACATGGGGATGTTCCGGGTCGGCAGCGACCAGTACGCGGCCGGCGACGACCCGACGTTCGGGGTGTCCACCCTGCGTCCGGAGCACGCCCGTAGGCGCGGCGACTGCGTGGTCTTCGAGTTTCCCGCCAAGGGCGGCATCGAGCAGGTGCGCCGGATCGAGGACCCGGAGCTGTGCGAGGTGCTGGTCAACCTGCGCCGGCGTCGTCGACGGGCGGAGCGGCTGTTCGGCTACTGGGACGGTCGGGAGTGGCGCGACGTGCGCAGCGACGAGGTCAACGGCTACCTGCGCGATGCCAGCGGCGGCGAGATGACCGCCAAGGACTTCCGCACCTGGCATGCCACGGTGCTCGCCGCCGCGGAGTTGGCCGCGGCCGACCCGGCCCGCTCGACCACCGCCCGGCGCAGGGCGGTGGCGGCGGTGATGCGTGCGGTGGCCGAGCTGCTGGGCAACACCCCGACGGTGGCGCGGACGTCCTACGTGGACCCCCGGGTCGTCGACCTCTACCACGACGGAGTGGTGGCACCTGTGGATCCGGGTGCGCCTCGTGCGGAGATCGAGCGGATCGTGTTGGAGTTGTTGGAGAAGGCCTGACCGGCCCCGCCGACGATCCTGGGGGGGAAGCGACGGGGCCGGAGCCTCGGCCCGGGGGCGGCACCGGGCGGCCGCCCGCCGCATCCCGCGGCGGGCGCCTCGCCACGGCCCCCGTTCGTGGCCGCTGTCGAGCCCGGGTGCGCGGGCATCGCCTCGGCCACGTCGGTCGTCAGTCTGCCCGGGACGAGTTGACTCTGGACGCCAGGCGGTTGACGGGCCGCGCCGGAAGCGCCATGCCGTCGCGACACTCCTGCGGGCTCATCCCGTACTCCGCCCGGAACACGCGACTGAAGTGGGCCTTGTCGCCGAAGCCCCAGCGCGCGGCGATGACCTGCACGGGCTGGGTCCGCAGCGTCGGGTCGGTCAGGTCACGCCGGCACCGGGCCAGCCGAAGGTCCCGGATGTACGACGCGACGGTGGCGTTCTCGGCCTCGAAGAGGCGGTGCAGGGTGCGCAGCGAGATGTGCTGGGCGTCCGCGACGACCTGCGGGCTCAGCGTCGCGTCGCCCAGGTGGCGGTGGATGTACGCCTGCACCTGGGCGACCAGCGCCCGGCGGCGGACCTCGGTCGGCACCGCGTCCTCGGCGACGAGATGCCGGCCGAGCATGGTGGTGACCAGGTCCAGCCCCACCGCGCCGAGCCGGTCGGCGTCGGCGGCGTGGTACTGCTCCCGATGGCCGGTCACCTGGAGCAGGAACTGCGCCAGCAGCGCCCCGAGCCCCTCGCTGCCGGACATCCGGCCGCCGTAGAGGGCGGCCATCCGCTGGCGTGGCAGCGGCAGTGCGTCGTGCGGGATCAGCGTGATGATCGAGGTGGCCGGGGTCCGTTGCGGATCGGTCGAGTGGTGACAGACGTCGTGTTCGCGGGAGGCGTCGTAGAAGGTGAACTCGCCGGCCAGGATCTCGCTGCGACGACCGTCCTGACTGGACGTGCCGACGCCTCCGGTGGTGAGGGCGAGCACGTAGAGTTCCGGGTCCGACCGGCGGACCAGCTTGCGGGTGCGGGTGGCGTCCAGCGACGGGTACTGGTACTCGACCAGTTGGATCGCGCCGAGGTCGACGAAGTCGGCCCGGGCGGCGAAGTCGGCCGTGTGTTCGGATCGGATCCGCAGCGGCGCGGAGGTGCGCGCCACCAGGTCCAGCCACATGCCGAACCGTTCACCGGGTGGCAGGACTGTGGTGTCGACGGTCTCGACGGGCAGCATCGGGGCCGCCTCAGGCCGCTCGGCGGGCGATCAGCGCCTCGATGCCGTCGAGGATCCGGTCCAGGCCGAACGTGAACTCGTCGTCCGGGTCGTCGTCCTGGTCGAGGACGCCGGCGTTGAGCACCCGCAGCAGCGCCGGGAAACGGGCCGGGTCGATCAGGCGGCCCACCATCCGGCCGTACGCCGGCATCAGCTCGCCCGGCTCGATGCCGGCGGCCCGGCTGCCCTCGGCGATCTGGTTGGTGAGTGTCGCCTCGTTGCGGACGTACCCGGTGATCAGCAGGATCACCGACATCTTCTCGGCCTCGGCCAGGACGGTGGCGTCCATGCAGCGCAGCCCGTCCTCCATCCAGTCGAGCTGCTGGGGCGTGACAGGTGGGCCGGTGATCGGCACGTGCAGCAGCCAGGGGCGCTGTCGCAGCACGTCGTGTTCGGCCCAGGCCCAGCGGGTCAGGCGGGCACGCCAGTCGTCGTCCGGCGCGGCCGGGCCGGGCGACGGGCCGTAACCGGCGTCCACCATGAGCATCAGCAGCTCGTCCTTGGAGCCGACGTGCCGGTAGAGGGCCATGGTGGCCGCGCCCAGCTCCTTGGCCACCCGGCTCATCGAGACGGCCGTCAGCCCGTCGGCGTCGGCGACCCGCACGGCGGCGTCGACGATGGCGGGCACGCTGAGGCCGGGTCGGGGGCCCCGCGGTGGCCGCTCGCGCAGGCCCCAGGCGCTCTCGATGGCCGGCGGGAGCGCCGGGCCGGTGTCGTCTTGCGTCTCCGCCACATTTCCTCCTTGCCCCGCCATCCTAGTTCTGCGTATGGTCTACGCATAACAGCGTACTCCATACGCAGAAGGAGTCCTCCCATGACAGCGACGACCTCACCGGCACCCCGCGCGGGCCGGCGGGAGTGGATCGGGTTCGCGGTGCTGATGCTGCCGCTGCTCCTGGTCTCGATGGACGTGTCGGTGCTCTACTTCGCCGTCCCGTTCATCAGCGAGGAGCTGCGGCCCACCGCCACCCAGCAGCTCTGGATCTTCGACATCTACGGTTTCGTGCTCGCCGGACTGCTGATCACCATGGGCGCGCTCGGCGACCGGATCGGCAGGCGTCGGCTCCTGCTGCTGGGCGCCACCGCGTTCGGCGCCGCGTCCCTGCTGGCCGCGTACGCCGACAGCGCCGCGACGCTGATCGCCGCGCGCGCCGTGCTCGGCGTCGGCGGGGCCACCCTGATGCCGTCCACGCTCGCCCTGGTGCGCAACATGTTCCACGACGCCAAGCAGCGGGGCACCGCGATCGGCATCTGGACCGCCACGCTCACCGGCGGCATCGCCGTCGGTCCGGTGCTCAGCGGCGTCCTGCTGGAGCACTTCTGGTGGGGCTCCATCTTCCTGATCAACATTCCGGCGATGGTGCTGCTGCTCCTGCTCGCCCCGGTCCTGGTGCCCGAGTTCCGCAACCCGGTGCGCGGGCGGTTCGACCTGCTCAGCGCGGCGCTGTCGCTCGGCGCGCTGCTGCCGGTGATCTACGGCATCAAGGAGATGGCCCGCGACGGCGTCAGCGCGGTCCGGGTGCTGGCGGTCGTCGCCGGTCTGCTCGTCGGGGCGCTCTTCCTGCACCGGCAGCGGACCCGGGCGTACCCGATGGTCGACCTGGCGCTGTTTCGCCGCCACGGCTTCGCCGGGTCGCTCGCGGTCAACCTGCTGGCGATGTTCGCCCTCGTCGGGTTCGCCATCTTCACCACCCAGCACCTGCAACTGGTGCTCGGCCTGAGCCCGCTGCGGGCGGCACTGTGGAGCCTGGTGCCGTCCCTCGCCGTGGGCGGCGTCGCCCCGGCCGCCGCCGCGCTCGCCCAGCGTGTCGAGCGGGCGTACCTGATCGGCGCCGGCTTCGCGATCGCCGTGCTCGGCTTCGCGGTGCTGACCCGGGTCACCCCCGAGACGCCGCTCTGGCTGCTGCTGGTCGGCGCCAGCGTGTACGCGGGCGGCCTGGTGATGGTTATGTCGCTGGTCACCGAGCTGGTCCTCGGTGCGGCGCCGCCGGAGCAGGCAGGTGTCGCCTCCGCGCTGACCGAGTCCAGCAGCGAGCTGGGCGGCGCGCTGGGGATGGCCATCCTGGGCAGCGTGGGCGCCGCGATCTACCGCCGCGAGGTCCTGGACGAGCTGCCGGCCGGACTGCCGGCCGACGCCCGCGACGCGGCCGGGGAGACGCTGGGCGGCGCGCTCGCCGTGACCCGAGGACTGCCGGCGGAGGTGGGAGACGCGGTGCTGCACGCGGCCCGGTTCGCCTTCACCGACGGGCTGCACCTCGCCGCGATCGCCGCCATGGTGGCGATGGTTCTGGGCGCGGTGGTCGCGCTGGTGACGCTGCGCGGCGTCCGGCCGGCCGACCCGGCGGCACTGGCCGCCGAGCCGACCGAACCGGGCGGTACGCCGCTGTCGGAAACGTCGTCGGTCAGTCGTTGAGCACGTGGGCGAGCCGGTCGCGGAACCTCCGCTCGGAGTCGCTCACCGACTCGCCGCCGAGGCCGAGCAGTCCGCCGCTGGACGCGGCGCCGACCACCTGGTCCGCGATCTTCACGAGCCAGTGCTTGTACGCCCCGGCCTCGCCCTCGTCGACGCGGGCGGCCAGCAACGCGGACGCCTCACCGGCCCGTACCAGCACGTCGTCGATGTACCCCTGCGGGTCGGCGGGCGCGATGACCGGCAGCTCCTCGCCGGCCTCGGGGTCGCCGACCTGGGTCACGATCTCGCCGGCCACGGCGGCGACCAGCGGGCTGGCCGACTCCCGGCCCGCGCCGATGGTCTCCAACCCGGCCGCGTTCTCCGCCATGGTCCGGCGGGTGCCGTCGGACTCGGCGGCGCTCGCCGCGGTCAGCACCGACTGCGGAAGACCGACCAACAGCCCCCACTCCCCGTCGGAGAAACCGAAACCGGTGTACGCCGGCTGCTCGATCACGGCAATGCCCCTTCCGCCCTGCTCAGTGTGGTCAATCCACGGGCCCCGCACCGGTGCCCGGGTCAGGCTAGTCCAGGGTCAGCAGACCCTGCTCGGACACCACGCGCACCGACAGGGTCTTGTACCCGACCTCATCGAAGAGAACCGTCATCTTGTCGTCCTCGTAGGAGAGCACCAGGCCGTGCCCCCACTCCGCGTGGCGCACCTGGCTGTGCACCGGAAACGGCCCGACCGCGCCCTGGTCGGCCACGCTGGTGCCCCGGTGGCAGTTGTCGCAGTGCGCGCAGACCTCGGTCATCTGCTCGCCGAAGTAGGCCAGGAGGGTCTGCCCGCGACAGGCCGTGGTCTCGGCGAAGGCCCGCATCATGTCGGTGCGGGAGCGGGTCACGGTCTGCTGGCGTTCCGCCTCGGCCAGCGCCGCCGCCGCCGCGTCGGTCGGGGTGGGCGAGTAGCGGGGAGCCCCGATGCGCTGGCGGGCGCGCGGCTCGGCGGCGCCGACCTGCTCCAGCAGCGACAGGTACTGGCCCAGTTTGCGCGGGCCGAGACCGGTGGTCTCGCGCAGCTCGGTCTTGGTGGCCGCCTTGCGGCGCAGCAGCGCGGCCAGGTCCCGCAGCTCCTCGGAGTCCGGCAGGCCGCCGCTGAAGAATCGTTGCAGGCCGACGTCCTCGGCCTGCCAGAGCAGCAGCACCCGGGCCGGCTGCCCGTCGCGCCCGGCGCGGCCGATCTCCTGGAAGTAGCTGTCCGGCGAGTCGGGCAGCGCCATGTGCACCACCCAGGCGATGTTCGGCTTGTCGATACCCATGCCGAACGCCGAGGTGGCCACCATGATCGGCACCTCATCGGCGAGGAACGCCTCGTGCAGCTCGTTGCGCGCGCCGGTCGCCATCCCACCGTGGTAGAACTGCGCCGGGAAGCCAGCCCCGGTCAACCGCTCGGCCAGCTCCTCGGCCGACCGGCGGGTCGGCACGTAGATGATCCCCGGTCGCTCGTCGTCGCGCAGCAGCGCGATCAGCCGCCGCCACCGGTAGTCCTCGGTGGGGCAGTGCGCCACCTCCAGGAACAGGTTGGGCCGGTCCAGCCCGGACACCACCACCTCCGGCTCGCGCAGCCGCAGGCGGGCGATGATGTCGTCGCGTACGGGCGGCGAGGCGGTGGCGGTCAGCGCGACCACCGGCGGCCGGCCGATGCCCTCGATGAGGTGGCCCAGCGCCAGGTAGTCGGGCCGGAAGTCGTGCCCCCAGGCGGAGATGCAGTGCGCCTCGTCGATCGCCACCAGCGCCGGCTTCAGCGCGGCGACCTCGGCCATCCGGTCCGGGTTGCTCAACTGCTCCGGCGTGATGAACAGGAACTCCGCGCGGCCCGACTCGATCTCGGCGATCGCCTCGGCCTGCTGCGCGGCCGACTCGTTCGAACTGATCCGCACCGCCCGCAGCTCCGGACGCTGCCGCTCGTTGAGCGCCGCGATCTGGTCCTGCTGGAGCGCCAGCAGCGGAGAGATCACCACGGTGGGGCCGGGGATCAGGCTGGCCGGGATCTGGTAGATCGCCGACTTGCCGGCGCCGGTGGGCAGCACCACCAGGGCGTCACGGCGCTTCATCACCGCACGCATGGCGGCGAGCTGGTTGGGCCGCAGCGCGTTCCAGCCGAAGAGGCTCCGCGCCGCGCGGCGCAACGTCATCGAGTGCGTGGACAGTTTCATCGAGGGCCGGAGGTACCCGAGCCCATGACCGCCGAAACGCGTTCGGCGATCATGGGCTCGGCGGATCCGTGGCTCAGCGCAGGCGGGGGAGCACCTCGCGCTGATAGAGGTCGAACAGCCCCTGGTAGTGCGGGCCCGTGTTGGCCACGTACACCTCGTCGAAGCCGGCCTTGGCGTACTTGTCGATCATCTCCAGGTGTGCCTCGGCGCTGTTGCCGCAGACGAACGCGTCGCGCACCATCTCCGGCGTGACCAGCTCGGCGGCCTGCTCGAAATGCCGCGGCGAGGGCAGCACCTGGGACAGCTCGCCCGGCACCCCGGCGTTGGGCCAGCGCTCGTACGCGATCCGCGCGCCCTCGGATTCGCTGGCCGCGTACGCCGCCTTGAAGCCGGCCTGGCACGGCTTGTCACCGCCGCCGTTCTCGCGGAAGCGCCGGACCATGTCGCCGTCGGGCATGGTGCTCACGTAGCCGTCGCCGATGCGGGCGGCCAGGTCGATGGCCTTCGGCCCGAACCCGGAGATGTAGATCGGCGGCGGCGTGTCGGGCAGGGTGTAGATCCGGGCGTGCTCGACCGTGTAGTGCTTGCCGTGGTGGTTGACGAAGCCGCCCTCCCACAGCTCGCGCAGCACCTCGACGGCCTCCTCCAACATCTCCAGTCGGACGTCGGCCTGCGGCCAGGCGTCGCCGAAGATGTGCTCGTTGAGCGCCTCGCCGGTGCCGACGCCGAGCATGAACCGCCCGCCGTGCAGCACCGCGCTGGTCGCCGCCGCCTGGGCGATCACGGCCGGGTGGATCCGTACGGTCGGGCACGTCACCGCAGTGGTCACCGGCAGCGAGCAGACCTGGCTGAGCGCGCCGATCATCGACCAGACGAACGGGCTCTGACCCTGCGCGTCCACCCAGGGGTGATAGTGGTCGGAGATCCACAGCGCCTCGAAGCCGGCCCGTTCGGCGCCGCGTGCCTGCTCCACCAGCTCGGCCGGCGTGAACTCCTCACTGGACAGAAAATAACCGATCTTCATCGTGCCCCCTCGGCGCGCGTGTCCTGCTCGATGCCGAAGCCGTACCCCGGCGGCGGCGGGTCACACACCGGTTCGGGCGCGGCGACGCCAGGTCACCGTCGGCCGAACATCGCCCGGATCGCCGCGAGCAGGAGCAGGGCGCCGACCACCAGGCCGAGCAGGCGTACGCCGGGGATGTCGGCCGGGCTCGTGGCGTCGGCCAGCAGGGCGGGATCCATCCCCGCACTCTCCCCGGGAACGGTGCCGCCGGGCAACTGTAAGGTTTATTGACTATTGAATCGCTCGGTGTGACCATGGCAGCACCGCCTGCCGGTGGCGGTGCGCCGAGGGCGCGCGAGAGATGGGGTACGGGGGCCGCATGAGCGAGCGCAACCAGCGGGTCGGCGCCACGGCGCCCGCGACCGACGTCGAGCGTTTCGGGACCACGGCGTGACCGCGCCCGCCGGGCACCTTCCGGCACTGGCCGCCGCCGTCCTGCAACCCGGGTTCGTCGGCACCACGCCGCCACCCTGGGTGTGCCGCTGGCTCGGCGAGGGGCTCGGCTCGGTGGTGCTCTTCGCCCGCAACGTCGTCGACACCGCCCAGGTGGCGGCGCTGACCGCCACGCTGCGCGCCGAGCGGCCGGACGTCATCGTGGCGATCGACGAGGAGGCCGGCGACGTCACCCGCATCGAATCCGGCCGGGGCAGCTCCCGACCGGGCAACTTCGCCCTCGGCGCGGTCGACGACCCGGCGCTGACCGAGGCGGTCGCCCTCGACCTGGGCATCGAGCTGGCGGCGGCCGGGGTGACCCTCGACTACGCGCCCGACGCCGACGTCAACTCCAACCCGGCCAACCCGGTGATCGGCGTCCGGTCGTTCGGGGCCGACCCGGCGCTCGTCGCGCGGCACACCGCCGCCTGGATCAGCGGGTTGCAGCGCGGCGGCGTGGCCGCCTGCGCCAAGCACTTCCCCGGGCACGGTGACACCCGCGTCGACTCCCACCACGACCTGCCCCGGATCACCGCCGACCGGGCCCGTCTGGACGCCTGCGAGCTGGCGCCGTTCCGCGCCGCCGTGGCAGCCGGCGTGCAGGCGGTGATGACCGGTCACCTGCTGGTGCCAGCGCTCGACGAGCGGCTGCCGGCCACGCTGAGCCAGCGCATCCTGGGCGGGCTGCTCCGCGACGAGATGGGCTTCTCCGGCGTGGTGGTGACCGACGCGGTGGAGATGCGCGCGGTCGCCGACCGGTACGGCTTCGCCGGCGCGGCGGTGCGGGCGCTCGCCGCCGGGGCCGACGCGATCTGCGTCGGTGGTGAGCGGGCCGACGAAGGGGCGGCCCGGGAGCTGCGCGACGCCATCGTGGCCGCCGTCGTCGCCGGTGAGCTGCCCGAGGAACGCCTCGCCGAGGCCGCCAAACGGGTCGGTCAGCTCGCCGCCTGGACGGTGGCCGCCCGCGCCGCCCGCTCGGGCGCCGTCCACGGGGCCTCGGATGTCGGGCTGGTCGCGGCCCGTCGTGCCGTGCGGATCACCACCGGCCCGGACGCGCCGAGCGCGCTGCCGCTGACCCGCGCCGCGTACGTGGTCGAGTTCGAGCCGCCACGCAACATCGCCATCGGCGCGGAGACCCCGTGGGGCATCGGGGAACCGCTGGGCGAGCTGCTGCCCGGCACGACGACGGTCCGCCACGCCGAGCCCGACGTGCCCGCCGACCCGGGCGCCGCAGCCGGGGACCGCCCCCTCGTTCTGGTGGTGCGTGACCTGCACCGGCACGAGTGGATGCGCGCGGCGGTGCGGCGTGCGCTCAGCGCCCGGCCCGACGCGGTGGTGGTCGAGCTGGGCGTGCCCGAGCTGGTCACCGGGGCGGTGCACCTGGCCACCCACGGCGCCACCCGGGCCAGCGGGCAGGCCGCCGCCGAGGCGCTGACCGGCCGGGCCCGCTGACCCCCGGGTGACCGGTCGGGTTACGGCTGCTCGGCGACCAGGTCGGCGTACTCGGGGTGCTTGTCGATGAACGCCGCCACGAACGGGCACTGCGGCACCACCCGGCCGCCGCGGGCACGCACCTGATCCAGGGTGCCCCGGATCAACGCGCCGCCGACGCCCTTGCCCTGGAAGGCGCGGTCCACCTCGGTGTGGGTGAAGACCAGCACCTCCCCGCGGGGCACGTACGCGGTGAAGCCGGCCAGCGCGTCGTCGACCAGGATCTCGAAGCGGTTCTTGGCGGGGTTGTCCTCGACGAGGGTGCTCACCGGGCCATTGTCCCCGTCCGGTCGGCCACCGCGTCGAGTTCGGCCAGCAACCGGTCCACCTCGTCCGCCGTGTTGTAGTGGTAGATGCTGGCCCGCACCGCGCCGCCGCTGTCGCGCAGACCCAGCGTCTGGAAGTACTCGTAGGCGTAGTAGTCACCGGACGACAGGCAGAACCCGGCCTCGCCCAGCGCCTGCTGGGTCGCCACCGGCGACATCCCGGCGACCCGGAAGGAGACCGTCGGGCAGCGCCGCGCCGGCGAGCCGTAGACGGTGATCGCGGGCCGCGCGGCGAGACCGGCGAGCAGCCGGTCCAACAGCGCCTCCTCGTGCGCCTGCGCGGCGGCCAGTCCGGCCCGCAGCCGCGCCCGGCGGTCACCTACCGCGTCCGGGTCCAGCCCGGCGAGGTGGTCCACCGCGGCGGTCACGCCGGCCAGCAGCGCGAAGCTCGGCGTGCCGTACTCGAAGCGGTCCGGCACCGCGTCCGAGGACGGCACCAGCTTCGCCGGGCGCAGCGCCGCCCACCGGGCCGGGTCGGCCACCATCGCGGCCAGGTGCGGCCCGGACCACTTGTACGCGCTGGTGACCAGCACGTCCGCGCCGAGCGACGCCAGGTCGGTCGGCCCGTGCGGAACCGAGTGGACTCCGTCGACGCAGACCAGCGCCCCCACGGAGTGCGCGATCTTGGCGATCGCCGGCACGTCCGGCACGGTGCCGATGGCGTTGCTGCCGGCGGTCACCGCGACCAGCCGGGTCCGCTCGCCGACCAGGTCGGTGTACTGACCGGTGGGCAGCTCGCCGGTGTGCCTGTCGAACTCGGCCCAGCGCACCGTCGCGCCGGCCGCCTCGGCGGCCTGCACCCACGGGCGCACGTTGGCGTCGTGGTCGAGCCGGGACACCACCACCTCGTCGCCGGGCCGCCAACCAGCGCCGAGCGTGCGGGCCAGGGTGTACGTCAGCGCGGTCGCGCTCGGGCCCAGCACCACTCCGTCCGGCTCGGCGCCGAGCAGGTCGGCGACCGCCTGACGGGCCGCCGCCACCACCTCCAGCGAGCGGCGGCCCGGCTCGAACGCGGCGCTGCGGTTGCCGATGGCCGTACGCATGACGTCGGTGACCGCGTCGATCACACCGGCCGCGGTCTGGGTGCCCCCGGCGCCGTCGAAGTGGATGAAGCCCTCGGTCAGGGCGGGATAGGCGGCCCGGGTACGGGCGATGTCGAAGGCCATGTCGGGACCCTAGCCGGGGTGCGTTGCGCGCTCGCTCCCGGCTGGGCGTCGCAGACGTCTCGTACCCTTGGCTAGGTGACGAACCGACCCACCACCATCGGCCTGCCCCCCGTCCGCCGCGCCGCCGGCCTGTTCGCCGGTCTCGCGCTCGGCCTCGCCGTGCTCGCCGGTTGCAGCTCCCAGGGCGCCTCCACCGACTGTGGGCTGGACGCCTGCACCGTCACCTTCGAGCGGGGTGTCGACGCGAGCGCCACGATCCTGGGCGTCGAGGCCAAGCTCGTCGGGGCCGAGGGCGACCAGGTGACCGTCGAGGTCGCCGGCGAGCAGCTCACCCTCACCACCGGCCAGCAGGCCACCGAGGCCGGCGGCTTCGCGGTCACCGTCGACAGCGTCACCGACCAGCAGGTCAAGATCCGCGTTTCCCGCAACCCGGGCAACTGACCTGGCGGGCGGCGGTGGCCGACGTTTGGGAATCGTCGAAATCGGAGATTGTGGCAGCATGTCACTCACCCGTAGCGCCGAAGCCACCGCCTCCCGCACGGCGGACAGCCGGTGGCTGGAACTCCTCGCCCGGGCCGGCTTCATCGGCTACGGCATCGTCCACCTGCTCTTCGCCTGGTTGGCCCTGCAGATCGCGTTCGGCACGTCGTCCGACGACGGCGACCAGTCCGGCGCGCTGCGGACGCTCGCCGCGCAGCCACTGGGCAAGTTCCTGGTCATCGCCACCGCGGTCGGCCTGCTCGCCATGGCGATCTGGCAGGGGCTGGAGGCGGCGGTCGGGCACCGCGCCGAGCGGGGCCGGGAGCGGGTCACCGAACGGCTCGCCTCGGCCGGCCGGACCATCGTCTACCTCTACTTCGCCTGGACCGCGTTCAAGGTCTTCTCCGACGCCGGCTCCAACAGCGCCGACAGTCAGGAGGCGCTGACCGGCAAGCTGATGACCTCCACCGGGGGCCGCTGGCTGGTCGGCCTGGCCGGACTGGTGGTCGCCGCGATCGGTGTCGGCCTGGTGATCTACGGGCTGAAGAAGACGTTCGAGAAGCACCTGAAGACCGGCGAGATGAGCCCGCAGACCCGCAAGTTGGCCCGTCGCCTCGGCATCGCCGGCTACGTCGCCAAGGGCGTCGCGTACGGTATCGCCGGCCTGCTGGTCATCGTGGCCGCGGTCAACTACGACCCGGAGAAGGCCCGCGGCCTGGACGCTGCCCTGCGCACGCTGCGCGAGCAGTCGTACGGCACGGCCCTGCTGACCCTGGTCGCCCTGGGCATCGCCTGCTTCGGCGTCTACTGCTTCCTCCAGTCCCGGTACCGCAAGGTCTGAGCTGGTCGATACCGGGGACGTGCGGCACTATTGGGCTTTTGCCCGAAGTACCGCCCCCCGGGTCGAAGGGAAGCGCCCCACTCGTGCAGAGCTATCTCGAAACGGCCGTCGCCGCGCTCGCCGCGGCGGCGGTCGCCCTTTTCCTGGTCGAGGTCATCCACCGGCTCACCCGACGGTTCGGTCGGCGCTCGCTGTTGATGACCGAGTTGACCGACCACGCGCACCGCCCGTTCCAGGTCGCCGCCACGGTGCTCGCGGTGCAGTTCGCCGTCCGCTTCAGCACCGGGTACGCCGTCGGTGAGAGCTGGCGGCGGCTGCTGCTGCACCTGCTGGTGCTCTGCGTGATCGCCAGCGCGGCCTGGCTGGTGGCGGCGTTGCTCGTCGTCGTGGAGGACACCGCGCTCGCCCGGTTCCGCGTCGACGTGCCGAACAACCGGCACGCCCGACGGGTGCGGACCCAGGTGGTGATGCTGCGGCGGCTGACCATCGCGGTGATCGTCATCCTGACCGTCGGCGTGATGCTGATGACGTTCCCGAGCGTGCGCGGCATCGGCGCCGGCGTGCTGACCTCCGCCGGTGTGGTCGGTGTGGTGGCCGCGCTGGCCGCCCAGAGCCTGCTCGGCAACGTCTTCGCCGGGCTGCAACTCGCCTTCAGCGACGCGGTCCGCCTCGACGACGTGGTGGTCGTCGAGGGGGAGTGGGGCCGGATCGAGGAGCTGACCCTGAGCTACGTGGTGGTCCAGATCTGGGACGACCGGCGGCTGATCCTGCCCACCTCGTACTTCACCAGCAAGCCCTTCCAGAACTGGACCCGGACCGAGGCGGCAGTGCTCGGCACCGCCGAGTTCGACGTCGACTGGGCCGTGCCGGTGCAGACCATGCGGGAGGAGCTGCGCCGGCTGGTCGAGGGCACCGAGCTGTGGGACGGCCGGGTCTGCGTCCTGCAGGTCACCGACGCCACCGGCGGGACGGTAAGGGTGCGCGCGCTGGTCAGCGCCGCCGACGCGGGCAGCCTGTGGGACCTGCGCTGCCTCGTCCGCGAGCACCTGGTTGCCTGGATCCGGGACAACCGGCCCACCGCGATGCCGCGGATGCGTACCGAGCTGGGCGACGCCAGCAGCAACCTGCCGTGGCAGTGGGTGCAGCCCCGGCGGCCGACCCGACGTCCGGGCGGCACCGAGGCCCCCGACGACGCGCGCGTCTTCGGCGGAAGCGACGACGGCGACGCCCGCAGCGAAGCCTTCGTCGGCCCCGACGAGACCCCCACCCCCAGTCCCACTCCCGCCACCCCGTCCCGCTGACCCCCCACCCGCTGCCCGCCCACCGCTGACCCCTTCCGGTGATCAAGAGGTTTGCGTCAGTAAAGGTGCCACTCCTGACGCAAACCTCTTGATCACCGTCAAAGGGGGGTGGGTGGGGAGGTTTGGGTTGGCGTTGGCGGGGGACCTGCTGCCGGGCATCTCTGTCGGCGATCGGCGCGGCAACCGGACAACAGGAACTGTCGCCGACCCGGGGCGCTCTAGGATTGACGGGCGGCAACTCCGGGCATACAGCGCGGTGATGAGGAAAGGAGGACAGCATGGCTGACGTGGCAAATGCCCGCACATCCCGCAATGGGAGCGAGCCCTCCACCGCCGAGCTGGTGCAGCGGGCCACCGAACAGGTCTCCCGTCTGGTACGGGACGAACTGGCGCTGGCCCGGGCGGAGTTGACCCAGAAGGGCAAGCACGCCGGCATCGGGATCGGCCTGTTCGGCGGCGGCGGCGCGCTGGCGTTCTACGGCCTGGGCGCGCTGGTCGTCACGGCGATCCTGCTGCTCGACCTGGTGCTGCCCGCCTGGGCCGCCGCCCTGATCGTCGCGGTGGCTCTCTTCCTGGTTGCCGGCATTCTCGCGCTGGTGGGAAAGAATCAGGTCAGCCGTGCGGTCCCGCCGATGCCGGCGGCAGCGGTCCGCAGCCTCCGGGCTGATGTGGACACCGTCGCCGCCGCGGTGAAGGACAGGGGTCGGGCATGACGGGCAACGGGACGGGCGACACCGAGGCCCTGCGCGAGGAGATCCGCCGCACCCGGGTCGAGCTGGGCGAGACGATGGAGGCGCTGGCCGCCAAGGCGGACGTCAAGGCCCGCCTGAAGGAGTCCGCCGACCAGGCGCGGGAGCGGATGCGCGAGCAGGCGGCGCAGACCATGGCCCGGGTCCGCGGGCAGGCCGCCCGCGGCGCGGGGATGGCACGCGCCCAGGCGTACGACAAGGGCGGCCTGGTCCGCGAGAAGAGCGAGCTGGTACGACGCAACCCGGTGCCGTGGGCGGCGATCGCCGCCGGCGCGGTGGCCACCGTGGTGGTTCTGATGATCGTGCGGGGGAGGCGTAGGTGAGCAAGAGCATCGGCAGGGTCGCGTACCGGCCGGTCGGCGTGTTGTTGGGTATCGCCGCGGGTACGGTGGCCGGCGCGATCTTCCGGCAGGTCTGGAAGGTCACGGCGGGCGACGGCGAGGCGCCCAACGCCACCGACGAGGACCGCCGTTGGGGCGAGATCCTGGCCGCCGCGGCGTTGCAGGGGGCCATCTTCGCGGTGGTCCGGGCCGCAGTGGACCGGGGTGGAGCGGTTGGCGTCCGCCGGATGACCGGCCACTGGCCGGACTGACCGACATCGACGTCGGGCCCCCTTACCCATCGACGGGAAGGGGGCCTTTCGCATGGCTCCGCACGCCGCCCAGCGATCTCGGGCATCCGTCAGGTCACATGTCGGAGAAATTCGTCGGACAGGTCGTGCAGACTTTTTGCGTACGTGATTTGCTGTTCCACGCTGTTGCGAGATGGCGTGGGTTGAGAGAAGTTCCCTTCGTGGGGGCCGCCTCAGACGCCGCTGCTCGAAAACGGCCAATCGGCCGCACGGCGTGCACGGCCGCCAGTTTTAGAAGGAGATACACATGGCGCAGGGAACCGTGAAGTGGTTCAACGCTGACAAGGGCTTCGGCTTCATCACCGTCGACGGCGGGGGTGCTGACGTGTTCGTCCACTTCTCGGCCATCCAGACCAGCGGCTACCGCACGCTGGAGGAGAACCAGCGAGTGGAGTTCGAGATCGCCCAGGGTCAGAAGGGCCCGCAGGCCGAGCAGGTCCGTCCCCTCTGACGAGGGTGGCCGGCCCCCGCCGGTCAGTGGACGACCCGGCCAGGGGTCGTTGCGATGAAGCCCCGTATCCCTTCCGGGATGCGGGGCTTCCCACATTCTTCTCGTCAGAGTCGACGGCGCGAGCGCAGGCCCAGCCAGAGCACGACCAACCCGGCCAGGGCCACGATCGGACCGATCACCGCCCAGAGCCGCTCGTCGGTCATCGCGCTGCCGCCGACGTAGCCGAGGCCCTGCACCGTCCACACCGCACCGATCACCACGGCCAGCAGGCCGAGGGTGAGTGTCAGCCAACCTCTCATCGCGCGCCCTCCTTCGGAGATCGGGCGGCACACCGCCCGAGGCCCCCAGCATCGCCGTCGCGGCGGTGCGACGCGAGCACCAGGGGTGGGCGGTTCACCACCGGTCGTGCACCTGCGGGCGGATCAGCTCGTCGTAGACCTCGCGTACCCCGGCCAGTTGCGCGGCCGTGAGCGGCGGCAGGTCGGCCGCCGCGGCGTTGCGCCGGGCCTGCTCGGCGTCGCGGGCGCCGGGGATGACGACTGTGACGCCGGCCTGGTCCAGCACCCACCGCAGCGCGAACTGCGCCATCGTGCGGTCGGCGTCGACGAGCGGCGCGAGCCGGCGCACGGCCGCGAGCCCCTGCGCGTAGTCGACGCCGGAGAACGTCTCGCCGACGTCGAACGCCGCGCCCTGGCGGTTGAAGTTGCGGTGGTCGTCGGCCGGGAACTGGGTGTTCTCGTCGTAGCGGCCGGAGAGCAGGCCGCTGGCCAGCGGCACCCGGGCGATGATGCCGACCCCGGCCTGCGCGGCCGCCGGCAGCACCTGCTCCAGCGGCTTGTGCCGGACGGCGTTGAGGATGATCTGGACGCTGGCCACGCCGGGCCGGGCGATCGCAGTGAGTGCCTGGTCGCAGGTCTCCACGCTGACCCCGTACCCCGCGATGGCCTTCTCGGCGACGAGGGTGTCCAGCGCGTCGAAGACGGTGTCGTCGGCGAAGACGGCGGTCGGCGGGCAGTGCAGCTGGACCAGGTCCAGGGTGTCCATGCCGAGGTTGGCCCGGGACCTGTCGGTCCACTGCCGGAAGTTGGCCAGGGTGTACGCCTCCGGCCGCTGCTCGACGCGCCGGCCCATCTTGGTGGCGACGGTCAGGCCGGCGTCGGACCGGGAGCGCAGGAAGCGGCCGATCAACTGCTCGCTGCGGCCGTCGCCGTACACGTCGGCGGTGTCCAGAAAGGTGACTCCGGCGTCCACGGCGGCGTCGAGCACGCCCATGGCGTCGGCCTCGCTGACCGTGCCCCAGTCGGCGCCGAGCTGCCAGGCGCCCAGGCCAACCACTCCGACGGTCCGGCCGAGCCGGTTGAAGCTGCGCTGTTCCATACCCCGAGCCTAGTGATCGGGTTGCCGGCCTGCCACGCGAGCCGTACCGTAAACAAGACGGACGTACGGTTTGGAGGCGGAGATGTGGGATCCGACGACGTACCTGCGCTACGGCGACGAGCGCTCCCGGCCGTTCTACGACCTGCTGGCCCGGGTCCCGGCCGTCCGGCCCCGCACGGTGGTCGACCTCGGCTGCGGCCCCGGCCAACTCACCGCGACCCTCGCCGAGCGCTGGCCGGACGCCCGGATCGTCGGCCTCGACTCCGCGCCGGAGATGATCGACCGGGCGCGGGCCCTGCCGACACCTGTCGAGTTCGCCGTCGCCGACCTGCGGAACTGGCGCCCGGCCGGCGACGAGGACGTGGTGGTCACCAACGCGGCCCTGCAGTGGGTGCCCGGGCACCAGGAGCTGCTGCGCCACTGGGCCGCCGACCTGCCCGCCGGCGCCTGGCTCGCCATGCAGGTCCCCGGCAACTTCGACGCCCCGTCGCACCGGGCGCTGCGCGAGGTCGCCGGCCGCCCCGCCTGGCGTGCCGAGCTGGCATCGCTACTGCGCGCCCACCCGGTCGACGACCCAGCCGACTACGCTGAGCTGCTGACCGCCGCCGGCTGCGCGGTGGACGCCTGGGAGACTACGTACGTGCACCTGCTGCCGGCCGAACCCGCCGCCGACCACCCGGTGCTCGCCTGGATGGAGGGCACCGCGCTGCGCCCCGTCCGGGCCGCCCTGGACGCCGCCGGCTGGTCGGCCTTCCGGGCCGAGCTGGGCGTACGGCTCGCCGCCGCGTACCCGGTGCGGCACGGCCAGGTGTCCTTCCCGTTCCGCCGCGTCTTCGTCGTCGCCCGCACCGGCGCTCATGCCCAGGAGAACCCGTGACCGACCTGACCACCTTCATCGCCGGCCTGCCCAAGGTGGAGCTGCACGTGCACCACGTCGGCTCCGCCTCCCCCCACATCGTCGCCGAGCTGGCCGCCCGGCACGAGGGTCGCTCGCCCGTCCCGGCCGACCCGGCGGCCCTCGCCAGCTACTTCGAGTTCCGCGACTTCGCCCACTTCGTCGAGGTCTACCTGAGCGTCGTCGACCTCATCCGCGACCCGGAGGACGTCTGGCTCCTCACCCACGAGGTGGCCCGGGAGCTGGCCCGCCAGCAGGTCCGCTACGCGGAGCTGACCATCACCCCGTACTCGCACGTACGCCGGGGCATCCCCGCGCCGGCGTTCTGCGAGGCGATCGAGGACGCCCGCAAGCGCGCCGCCGCCGACTTCGGCCTCGAACTGCGCTGGTGTTTCGACATCCCCGGCGAGGCCGGCCTGCCGGCGGCCGAGGAGACGCTGCGCATCGCGCTCGACGAGCGCCCCGACGGGCTCATCAGCTTCGGTCTCGGCGGCCCCGAGATCGGCGTGCCCCGGCCGCAGTTCCGGCCCTTCTTCGACCAGGCCCGCGCCGCCGGGCTCCACTCGGTGCCGCACGCGGGCGAGACCACCGGCCCGCAGACCGTCTGGGACGCGCTGAACGAGCTGGGCGCCGAGCGGATCGGCCACGGCATCTCCGCAGCCCAGGACCCGGAGCTGCTCGCGCACCTGGCCGAGCGGCAGATCGGCATGGAGATCTGCCCGACGTCCAACGTCCGGACCCGGGCCGTGGCCAACCTCGACGAGCACCCGCTGCCCCGGCTGGTCGAGGCCGGGCTGCTCGTCACCATCAACTCCGACGACCCGCCGATGTTCGGCACCACACTCAACGACGAGTACGCGGTGGCCGCCCGGCTGCTCGGGGCGGGCCCGGGGGAGCTTGCCGCACTGGCCCGCAACGCGGTGACCGCGTCCTTCATGGACCCGGCCGGCAAGCAGCGGATCACCGCCGAGATCGACGCGTACCTCGCCAGCGCCGGCTGACGCCGATCGGGCCGGGCCGCTCGGGTGAGCGGGGCGCGCGGCGGGAGCGTGGGTGTGGGGGGACCTGAGACTCCCGCCGCGCGCGCGGCTCCACCGGCCGGTGTGGGTGCGCGGTGCGCTGGCCGGTGGAACTGGTGGGTTCGTGCTCTGATCCTGTCAGCCCGCAAGCCTCTGACCGCAGTCGTTAACCGCGATCTAAGGAAGACTTGCGCCACCGCACAGCCCCGGTCCGCTCAGCCGATCGGAGCGCCCCCGTCGGCCGATCGGTCGACGATGGACAGTCGCCCGGCACGGGGGCGCTCAGTCGTCGGTGGGGCGCTGCCGGGGCCAGCGACGGCCGGTCGTCTTCTGGTCCCGGGCGTCCCGCGCCATCCGACCCACGAGGCCGAACCGGTTGACCTGCCGGGGCGTCGCCTCCGGATCGGCGAGCAGCATCACCACGCTGGCGCCGCCCAGCCGGGCCCGGTCGATGCTGACCGAACCGTTGGCCTGCAACGCCACCCGCTTGGCAATGTCCAGGCCGAGCCCGGTGGAGCCCTGGTCGCTGGTGCCCCGCCGTAGCGCCCGGTCCGGGTTGGCGATGCCCGGGCCGGCGTCGTCGATCCGGATCGCGACATACCCGTCGCGGCGGGACACCGCCACCTCGAACGCCGTTCCCTGCGGGGTGTAGCGGAAGACGTTGCCGATCACCGCGTCCAGCGCTGCGGCCAGCTCGGCGCGCGGCACGGGCGCGGGGATGCGCAGCTGGGCGCCGTTGACCCGGTGGGGCCGGTTCTGGTCACCGGCGAGCGCCGCCCAGAACACCATCCGGTCCCGGACGACCTCGCTGACGTCGCACATGGCCGGCCCGGCCTCGTGGGCCACCGCCTTGCGGGTGGTCTTGATCAGCACGTCGATCTCACCTTCGAGGGTGACGATCGCCTGCCGGATCCGCCGGATGCCCCGCAGCCGGTCCAGCTCCGCCGGGCTGAACGAGCCCACGCTGGTGTCGTCGGACTCCAGCGCCTCCGCGTCCAGCCGGAGCACTGTCAACGGCGTCCGCAGCCGGTGTGACAGGTCGGCCACCAGCTCCCGCTCATCGGTGCGCGCCGCGTCCAGCCGGTCCGCCATCCGGTTGAAGGCGTACCCGGCCTCCGCCAGCTCACGGGGGCCGGTCGGCTCCACGCGTACGCCCAAGTCGCCGTCGCCGATCGACAGGGCGGCCTTGACCAGACCTCGGGTGGCGTCCACCGCGCGGGCGGCCACCCGGTCGACCACCAGCACCGCCGCGCCGGCCATCGCCGCGCCCACCCCGAACAGCAACAGCCAGGTGCCGCCGGCGCCCTCGCCCAACGTCGAGTCCGGCACGAACACCTCGACCACTGCCGTCCGGTCGCCGAGGACCACCGGGTCGAGCCGGACCACCCCGCCGTCGACGTCGGTGACCAGCGAGCGCCGCTCGGCGCGGGCCCGGTCCAGGTCGCTGCCACTCGCGCGGCCGGCGGACTCGTCCAACCCCAGCCCGTGCACCACCGGCCGGGTCGACGCGCCCTCACCGCTGGCCACGACGGCGCGTTCCACCACCGCCGGGTCCGTGCTCACCGCCAGCGCCCCGGTGACCAGCGCGCTGCGTCGAGCCGCGTCGGCGATCGCCTCCTCGCGCGTCTGCCCGCGCAGGCTCAACCCGAGAGGGATCAGGAACGCGAGCGCGACGAGGCTGCACATGCCGGCCGTGAGCAGGGCCAGCGCCGTCCTCAGTCCGGTGCCACCAGCCGGAACCCGACCCCCCGCACGGTGCGCAGGTAGCGCGGCTTCGCCGCGGACTCGCCCATCTTTCGGCGGAGCCAGTACAGGTGTACGTCGATGGTCTGATCCTCGCCGACCGATGGCTGCCGCCATACCTCCTCCAAGAGTTCCCGGCGGGACACTACCCGCCCGGGTCGTGCGGCGAGATACGCCAGCAGGTCGAATTCCTTACGGGTCAGCGCCAGCGGCTCGCCGTCGAGCTGGGCGCTGCGCTCACCGACGTCGACCCGCAGGCCGCCGACTGTGTGCACCGCGGGCTGCACCGTCCGGCTGGCCCGCCCGGCACGCCGCAGCACCGTGGTGATGCGGGCGTCCAGGTGCGCGCCCGTGAACGGCTTGACCATGTAGTCGTCCGCCCCGGCGCGCAGCAGCTTGACCACCGACTGCTCGTCGTCGCGGGCCGTGGCGATGATGATCGGGACGTCGGTGATGCCGCGCAGCATCCGCAGGGCGTCGGAACCGTCCAGATCGGGCAGGCCGAGGTCCAGCACCACCAGATCGGGTGTCTCCGCGGCGACCCGGCGCAACGCGTCCAGGGCGGTGCCCACGGCGTGCACGGCATGCCCCCGGTCAGCGAGGGACCGCAGCATCGCGCCGCGTACGACGTGATCGTCTTCGACCAGGAGCACGGAGGCCACGACAAGACCGTACTTGGCCTGGCAAGTTGATCGCGTTGCGACGTGCCTGGGAACCGGGCAAGCTGGTACGACGATGTCCTTCACCCTGTTCGCCGACGCCCGCCTGGCGCTCGCCCGGGACAGCCTCGCCGGCCTCTCCACCGGCGACGCGCTCGGGGCGCGGTTCTTCCTGCCGGGGCCGCCGGAGGACCTCGCCGACGGCACGCTGCCGCCCGCGCCCTGGGAGTGGACCGACGACACCGAGATGGCCTGTTCGGTGGTCGCGGAGCTGGCCGCGACGGGCGGCATCGACCGCGACCGGCTGGCACTGGCGTTCGCGCGGCGCTGCGACGCCCGGCGCGGGTACGGTCCCGGCGCGATGCTGATCCTGCGGCTGATCCGCACCGGCACCCCGTGGCCGGTGGCCGCCGCCTCCGCCTTCGACGGGCAGGGCTCCTGCGGCAACGGCGCGGCGATGCGGGTGGGCCCGCTGGGCGCGTACTTCGCCGACTCCACCGCCCGCGCCGCCGCGCAGGCCCGTGCCTCGGCCGAGGTGACCCACGCGCATCCCGAGGGAATCGCCGGGGCGGTCGCGGTGGCGGTCGCCGCCGCGCTCGCCGCCCGGGCCCGCCTCGACGGACACCGACCGGCGCCGGCCCGACTGCTGGCCGGGATCGCCGCCGCGGTCGACCCGGGCACCGAGGTGCACCGCGGCGTGCACCGCGCCGTCGGGCTGCTCGGCCGGCCACTGTCGCGGGTGGTGGCGGCGCTCGGCAACGGCACCCGCGTCACGGCCCAGGACACCGTCGCGTTCACGCTCTGGGTGGCCGCCACCCACCTCGACGACTACCCGGAGGCCATCCGCGTCTGCGTGCGGGCCGGCGGTGACGTGGACACCACGGCCGCCATCACCGGGGCGGTGGTGGCCGCGTACACGGGCGTCGGCACGCCGGGTGGGGTGCCCGAGCCGTGGCTGGCCGCCCGCGAACCGCTACCCGCCTGGCTGCCCTGACCGCTGCCCGGTCCTGGCCGGGTGTCCTGGCTGCGTGGTGTCCCTGACTGCCCGGTGTCCGGTGTCCTGAGGCTCGGCTGTCCTGCCTCACGGGCTGTCCTGCCACGGGCTGTCCTGCCTCACGGGCTGTCCTGCCTCACGGGCTGCGCTCAGAGCCCGCCGGGAGGGGGTGTCACGTCACCTTTGCTCTGCTTCAACCCACGCAACAGTTTGGGGGCGTGGGTGTTGCGTGGGTTGAAGCAGAGCAAAGGACGCATGGAGGGCCCTGGGCGCGGGCTGGGGCATGGCCCGCCTGCGGGGCAGTGCTGCCGCCCGTGCCCCTGCGATGATCTTGACGTTGGCGAGGACTGACCGCAGCCGGCTGCGGGAGGTGTGGCTGCCTCAGCCGGTGCGGGCCGGAGTCGCTGCCGAGGCCAGTTCCGCGGCGGGTGTCGTCGCCGTGGACGCGCCCGTGCCGTCCGGCGGCGACGCTGGCGTCACCGTCTCGGTCCCCGTCGCGCCGGTCACCTCGGCCAGCGCTGCATCCTCGGCCGGGTCGCGCCGACGTAACCGGCTCACCAGCCAGCCGATCGCCGCGCCGCCGCCCAGCCCCGCCAACAGGCCGGCAGCCAACATGGCGTCGGCGCTGCCGGACTTCTCGCCCGCGCCGTCCGCTCCGGCCACCGCGGCGCCGTCACGACCAGCACCGCCGACGCCGTCCGCACCGGCTCCGGGGTCGGTCGCCGCGCCGGCTGCCGGGGCGCCGTGGCCGCCGTGCCCCGCCGGTCCAGCCGCGCCCGCCGCCGCCGGCAGCAGGTTGAGCACCGGGGCCCGGTGGGCGCCGCTGGCGTCCGCCCACCGGACGACAGTGCCGTCGGCGTACGTCTGGACGACCTCGAAGGTGAGCCGCTCGGCCTGCGGCAGCGGACCCATCGACAGGGCCAGTTGGGCCGGGCCGGACGTGCCCGCGCCGACGCGGACCCAGGTCACCGCAGTCGTCACGGTGTTCACTCCGGAGGAGTGGATGCCGGTCACCGGCTTGTCGAGCGTACGGGAGCTGATCTTGGGCGCCCAGCCGTCGACAGACATCGGGTAGACCTCGGCCACCGGCGCGTCGGCCGGCAACCGGACCTCGATCCGGGTGGTCTTCGTGCCGGCGCGCTCCTCGGGCACGCTGAACTCCAGCCGTACGGCGTCGCCCTGCCGTGCCTCGGTCGGGGTGGTCGTCACATCCGCGGCGTGCGCCGCCGTGCCGGGCCAGAGCAGCAGCCCCGCGGCGGTCAGCGCGGTCACCGCCGCGATTCGCCGCGGGCGGCCTCCGCCGTGCGTGCTCGCCATCTCGTGCCCCCATCCGTCTCGACGCGACCGGCTCCGGTTTCCGGCCACACCTTCTAGTTCGGCTGGCAGGCGCGAAAGGTTCAACGCTTTACGCGAGGAAGGTGCCCTTCCCGAGCCGGAGGGGGTGGACCGATAGCATCGGCAGGAGCCGAGGACCGGCACCGTTTCGTACTGCTTGGAGGAGTCACCGTGTCCGCACCCCGTACCCCCGCCGTGGCCGACCCTGTCGTCGTCGCCGCCGGGACGACGGCGGCCGACGCGGTGGCCGCGGCCGGACTGCCCGCGAACGGCCCCAAGGCGATCGTCGTGGTCCGCGACCCGCAGGGTCAGCTGCGCGACCTGGACTGGGCGCCGACCGAGGAGACGACGGTCGAGCCGGTCAGCCTGGATTCGCCCGACGGGCTCAACGTGCTGCGCCACTCCACCGCGCACGTGCTCGCCCAGGCCGTGCAGGACGTCTTCCCCGAGGCGAAGCTGGGCATCGGCCCGCCCATCGAGAACGGCTTCTACTACGACTTCGACGTCGCCAAGCCGTTCCAGCCCGATGACCTCAGCAAGCTCGAGAAGCGCATGCAGGAGATCATCAAGTCCGGGCAGCGGTTCCGTCGCCGCCGCTTCGGCAGCCTCGACGAGGCGCGCGCCGAGCTGGCCGACGAGCCGTTCAAGCTGGAGTTGATCGAGGTCAAGGGCGAGGGCCTGGACACCGACGAGGTGATGGAGGTCGGCGGCGGCGAGCTGACGATCTACGACAACCTCGACGCCAAGGAGGACAAGGTCTGCTGGTCGGACCTGTGCCGCGGCCCGCACCTGCCGACCACCCGACTGATCGGCGCGTTCAAGCTGATGCGCTCCGCCGCCGCGTACTGGCGCGGGTCGGAGAAGAACCCCCAACTGCAGCGGGTGTACGGCACCGCGTGGCCGACCCGCGACGAGCTCAAGGCGTACCTGAAGCTGTTGGAGGAGGCCGCCCGGCGCGACCACCGCAAGCTCGGTGCGGACCTGGACCTGTTCAGCTTCCCCGACGAGATCGGCTCGGGCCTGGCGGTCTTCCACCCCAAGGGCGGGATCATCCGCCGAGAGATGGAGCAGTACTCGCGGCGGCGGCACGAGGAGGCGGGGTACGAGTTCGTCAACACCCCGCACATCACCAAGGCGCAGCTGTTCCAGACCTCCGGTCACCTGCCGTACTACGCGGACACCATGTTCCCGCCCATGCAGTTGGAGGGCGCGGACTACTACCTCAAGGCGATGAACTGCCCGATGCACAACCTGATCTTCAGGGCGCGCGGGCGGTCGTACCGTGAGCTGCCGCTGCGGATGTTCGAGTTCGGCACCGTCTACCGGTACGAGAAGTCCGGCGTCGTGCACGGCCTGACCCGGGTCCGCGGCCTGACCCAGGACGACTCGCACATCTACTGCACCCGTGAGCAGATGGCCGGCGAGCTGACCACGCTGCTCAGCTTCGTGCTGGACCTGCTGCGCGACTACGGCCTGGACGACTTCTACCTGGAGCTGTCGACCCGGGACGACTCGCCCAAGTTCATCGGAGCCGAGGAGGACTGGGCCGAGGCCACCGAGGCGCTGCGGACCGCCGCCGAGACCTCCGGCCTCGACCTGGTGCCCGACCCGGGTGGCGCGGCGTTCTACGGGCCGAAGATCTCGGTGCAGGCGCGGGACGCGATCGGCCGGACCTGGCAGTTGTCCACCCTCCAGGTCGACTTCAACCAGCCGGAGCGGTTCGGGTTGGAGTACCAGGCCGCCGACGGCACCCGCCAGCGGCCCGTGATGATCCACCGGGCGCTGTTCGGGTCGATCGAGCGGTTCTTCGGGGTGCTCACCGAGCACTACGCGGGCGCGTTCCCGGCCTGGCTGGCGCCGGTGCAGGTGATCGGCATCCCGATCCGTGAGGATCACACCGACTACCTGCACGGCTTCGTCGCCGCGCTGCGGGCCGAGGGCATCCGGGCCCAGGTGGACGCGGGTGACGACCGGATGCAGAAGAAAATCCGGACGGCGCAGCAGCAGAAGATCCCGTTCATGGTGATCGCCGGCGACGACGACGTGGCCGCCGGCACGGTGTCCTTCCGCTACCGCGACGGCTCCCAGCGCAACGGCGTGCCGATCGCCGAGGCGGTGAACCACGTCCTCGACGTGGTGACCTCCCGGACGAACATCGGCCCGTCGGCAGCGGCGGAGTAGCCGCCGCCTGCGCCTGCGCCTGGCGCAGCATGATCGCGCTCGATCCAGGATGTAGTGGCCTCCCCGCATCAGGGAGGCCACTACATCCATGTTCGAGCACGATCATGAGCGGGGCTGACGCTCGATGCCTCGCTCGCAGGGCGACCTGCGGCACTGGCCGTCAGGCAGAACCGTGGCGCGGTGGCTGTCAGATGCCGCAGGTGGGTGCCGACCAGCCGCCGACCGCCGCGACGTGGGTGTGGTCGTTGTGGTCGGGGTAGCCGGGGCCGAGGATCTGGCCGAAGCCGTGGTTGCGGGCCTGCTGGGCCAGCCGGCACAGCGACGGTGAGCCGACCAGGTCCACCGCGTCGCCGTACAGGTGGCGGCTGTTCGACGCCCCGCCGACCGCGCTGTTGCAGGTGTAGCTGCGAAAGCTGCTGCTGATCGCGATAGGCACGTCGCCGAGGGCGTGCCGCAGGGCCTGGAGCTTCCACATCGAGACGAGGGCGTTGGCGCGGGCGGTGCTCGCCGCGACCGCACCGCCGGACCAGGTGCTGTTGCAGTTGTTCAGTTCGGCGTAGCTGAAGTTGACGGGTGTGCAGTCGTCGTCCTGGAGGGCGTACAGGCGGTTGAAGGTCTGCGGGCCGGCGACCCCGTCCGCGCCCAGTCCGTACGCCTGCTGGAAGCGGATCACCGCGGACCGGGTGGCGGGGCCGTAGGCGCCGTCGATGGTGAGCACGGCGCCGTAGCCGGGGTAGCCGGCGACGCGGATCTGGAGTTGCCGGACGTCCTCGCCGGACATCCCCTGGGACAGGGTGCGACCCCAGGTGTAGCAGCCGTCCGCGTGCGCCGCGCTGGCGGTGAGGGTGACCCCGGTCACCGTGGTGGCGGCGGCCAGCGCGAGCGCCGCGATGATCCTGCCGAGTCGTCGGATCATGAAGCTCTCCATCCATTGATTCAAGTGCCTGAATGGATGGAAGTTTCAGGTCTGGGCGGCAATCCGTCAACAACTTGCAGCAAGGAGTTTCCCGGTGACGGGTGTCGCGGCCCGCCCACGCGGCTCCGTAGGATCGGCTCGTGACAGGGGCGGAGCGGCACACGGACAGCGACGGCATGGCGGACGGCCTGGATCGGCTCTGGACGCCGCACCGGATGACCTATATTTCCGGCGAGGACCGCCCCGCCGAGGGCTACGAGAAGCCGACCGGCTGCCCGTTCTGTCTGGCTCCCGGGCTGCCCACCGAGGAGAGCCTGGTGGTCGCCCGCGGCGAGCGCGTCTTCGTCGTGCTCAACCTCTACCCGTACAACCCGGGGCACCTGCTGGTCTGCCCCTATCGGCACGTCGCCGACTACACCGACCTCGACGAGCCGGAGACTGTCGAGCTGGCCTCGTACACCCAGACCGCGATGCGGGTGATCCGCAAGGTCAGCAACGCGCACGGCTTCAACCTCGGCATGAACCAGGGCGGCGTGGCCGGCGCCGGCATCGCCGCCCACCTGCACCAGCACGTGGTGCCCCGCTGGGGCGGCGACGCGAACTTCATGCCGGTGATCGGCCGCACCAAGGTGCTGCCCCAGCTGCTCGGCGACACCCGCGACCTGCTCGCCCGGGCCTGGCCGTCCTGACCGCGCCGTCCGCGCGGGGTCCGCGCCGGTCCGGCTAGTCGGCGCGCAGCAGCGGGACGAGCTCCGGCCAGCTGTCCACCCGGTGTACGAGCGGCAGCAACGCGGCGTGCGCGGCGACCTCCGCCCGGCGGGGCCGGAACAGGTAGCGGTGCGGCACCGAGTCGAGGTAGCCGAGCACCTCCAGCCTGTCGTCCACGAAGTGGGTCAGTTCGAGCTGCCGGGCGATCGGCGCCTTGTCGGGCCGGGTCCGGCAGAAGTGCACCCGCTCGACGGGGATCCCGGTGCGCGCCGTGAAGTCGTGGTGGGCCAGCCACTCCCAGGTCCGCCGCTCGGTGGACTCGCCGCACTTGGAGACGAGATGCACCTCGTCGAACGCCGGCCCGAGAGCCGCGAGCGCGTCGAACGCCCCGTCGACCATGGGTGTGCGCAGGTAGTGCGCGCCGAAGAAGGAGGTGTCGGCGTCGTCGTCGGCCGGCTCGATGAGCACACCGCCGATGTCCACGCCCAGCCGTCGCATGGCGTCGATCATGCCGTACGGCCCCGACGCGCGCGTACCGCGTTTGCGCGTGCGGAGTTGCTACGCCCCGGCCCGGTGAAGGTGGCACGATCGGCCGATGGCAGTGACGACACGGATGTTGGGGCGCAGCGGCATCGAGGTCAGCGCCCTCGGCATGGGGTGCTGGGCGATCGCCGGTCCCTGGGCGGAGGGCACCCAGCCGCTGGGCTGGGGCGCGGTCGACGACGACGAGTCCGTGCGGGCGGTACGCCGCGCGCTCGACGAGGGCATCACCCTCTTCGACACCGCCGACACGTACGGCGCGGGGCACGGCGAGCGGGTGCTGGGGCGGGCCCTCGCCGGCCGTCGGGACGAGGCCGTGATCGCCACCAAGTGGGGCTACACGTTCGACGAGGCGACCCGGCAGGCGACCGGGGAGGACGCGTCACCGGCGTACCTGCGGCGGGCCGTGACCGCGTCGCTGCGCCGGTTGGGCACCGACCGGATCGACCTCTACCAGCTGCACCTGGCCGACCTGTCGGTGCCCCGCGCGCAGGCGCTGATCGGCGTCTGCGAGGACCTGGTCGCCGAGGGCCTGATCCGCGCGTACGGGTGGAGCACCGACCGCCCGGACCGGGCCGCCGCGTTCGGACAGGCGGCCTCCGGCGCCACCGCCGTGCAGCACGCCCTGTCGGTGCTGCGCGACGCACCCGAGCTGCTCGCCGTCTGCGACAAGTACGACCTGGCCAGCGTCAACCAGGGACCGCTGGGGATGGGCCTGCTCACCGGCAAGTACACGGCCGCGTCGACGTTGCCCCGCGACGACGTGCGCGGGTTGGCGCCGGGCTGGCTGGAGTGGTTCCGGGGCGGCCGTCCCGCCCCCGAGTGGCTGCGCCGGGTCGGGGCGGTCCGCGCCGCGCTGACCGCCGACGGGCGCACCCTCGCCCAGGGCGCGCTGGGCTGGATCTGGGCGCGCAGCGGCCGCACCATCCCGATTCCCGGCTGCCGTACGGTCGCCCAGGTCGAGGAGAACGCCGCCGCGCTGCGCCGGGGGCCGCTGGCGCCGGACCAGTTCGTCGAGGTGGAACGCCAACTCGCCGCCCTGCGCACCGCCGCTCTGCGCGACGCCGACCGCCCGCACTGGCCCCGCCCCACCCACCCCACGACCCACCCCTGACCCGCGCCCGGCGCGCAGAGGACACACCGTCCCCGGAGCTGGAGCCGTTCCGAGCGGGGGCCGTGGCGTTGGTGCGGTGGCCGTGTCGTGGCGTCCCGCGCGGTGTCGTGCGGGGCGGCGGTGCCGCATCCCGTGCTGCTGTCGCGTCCTGTCGAGCTGCCCCAGATCTGGGGCAGCGTCGGCGCGGATGCGGGATCAAGGCGTATTCGACCCGGGTCCTGCGATTGGCTGGAGCAGGCCGGCTGGGAACGGTCCGCTCCGGCAGCGGTGCCCCGAATGTGGGGCAGCTCGACAGGACGCGACGGGGAGGAACCGCATCGCCGGTTCCTCCCCGTCCCTGCGTGGCAGGCGGGGTTACGGGGTGTGTTCCTTGCGGGCCTGGTCGGCCAGGTGGGTGGGCATCGGGTCGTGGCGGACGAAGTGACGGCGGAACGTGCCCGTGCCGGCGGTCATCGAGCGCAGCTCGACGGCGTAGCGGAGCAGTTCGGTGGCCGGGACCTCAGCGTGCACGAGGGTACGGCCGTCGGCGTCCTCGTCGGGTTCGGTGCCGAGCACCCGGCCGCGCCGGCTGGACAGGTCGCCCATCACCGCGCCCACCGAGCCGTCGGGTACCCGGATGGTGACCTCGTCGATCGGTTCCAGCAGCGTCGGCTGGGCCCGCTCGGCGGCGTCGCGCAGCGCGAGCGCTCCGGCGGTCTGGAAGGCCGCGTCGGAGGAGTCGACGCTGTGCGCCTTGCCGTCGACGAGGGTGACCCGCAGGTCCACCACCGGGTGGCCGGCGACCAGTCCGCGTTCCAGTTGGGCGCGGACGCCCTTCTCGACGGACGGGATGTAGTTGTGCGGCACCGCGCCGCCGACGATCCGGTCGACGAACTCGAAGCCGGCGCCGCGGGGCAGCGGCTCCACCTCGATGTCGCAGACGGCGTACTGGCCGTGGCCGCCGGACTGCTTGACGTGCCGGCCGTGCCCCCGTGCCGGCGCGGTCAGCGTCTCGCGCAGCGACACCTTGACCGCTTCGGTGTCCAGCTCGACGCCTCCGGCGCGCAGCCGGTCCAACACGACGTCGGCGTGCGCCTCGCCCATGCACCAGAGCACCAGCTGGTGGGTCTCCGGGTTGCGCTCCAGCCGCAGGGTGGGGTCGCCGGCGACCAGCCGGGCGAGGTTGCGGGCCAGCGCGTCCTCGTCGGCGCGGCTGCGGGCGACGATCGCCACCGGCAGCAGCGGCTCCGGCATCTCCCACGGCGCGATCAGCAGCGGGTCGTCCTTGGCCGAGACGGTGTCGCCGGTCTCCGCGCTGCCCGACTTGGTGATCGCGCAGATGTCGCCGGCCACGCAGTGCGGCACCTCGCGCAGGGTCGCGCCCAGCGGGGTGTAGATGTGCCCGACCCGCTCGTCGGCGTCGTGGTCGGGGTGCCCGCGCTCGGCCATGCCGTGCCCGCAGATGTGCACGGTCTGCTCGGGGCGCAGCGTGCCGGAGAAGACCCGGACCAGCGAGACCCGACCGACGTGGCGGTCGACCGTGGTCTTGACGACCTCGGCGACCAGCGGGCCGTCCGGGTCACAGGTCAGCGGCGGGCGGGGCGAGCCGTCCACGCCGGTGACCGCCGGCAGCTCATGTTCCAGCGGTGACGGGAACGCCGCGGTCAGCACCTCCAGCAGGGTGTCCAGACCCACGCCGGTCTCGGCGCAGACCGGCACCACCGGGTAGAAGTGGCCCCGGGCGACGGCCTTCTCCAGGTCCTCGATGAGCACCTCGGTGCTGATCTCCTCGCCGTCGAGGTAGCGGTCCATGAGGGTTTCGTCCTCGCTCTCGGCGATGATCCCCTCGATCAGCTCGTTGCGGGACTCGTCGATGGCCCGCTGGTGCTCCGGGTCCGGGTCGCGTACGTCGGCGGGCAGCCCGGCGGAGTAGTCGAAGACCCGTCGGGTGATCAGCCCGAGCAGGCCCTCGGTGGAGACACCGTCGTCGCCGAGCATCGGCAGGTACAGGGGCATCACGTTGTCGCCGAAGACCCGCTGGCAGAGCGCCACCGCCTCGTCGAAGTCGGCGCGGGGCTGGTCCAGTCGGGCCACCGCGACGGCGCGCGGCATGTCGACCGCCGCGCACTCCTCCCACAGCGCCACGGTTGCGGCGTCCATCCCACCGGCCGCGGAGACGACGAACAGCGCGGCGTCGGCGGCCCGCAGGCCGGCCCGCAGCTCGCCGACGAAGTCGGCGTACCCGGGCGTGTCCAGCAGGTTGACCTTGATGCCGTCGTGCAGCAGCGGTGCGCAGGACAGGCTCACCGAGCGCTGCTGGCGTACGGCGGCGGGGTCGTGGTCGCCCACTGTCGTGCCGTCGACGACGCTGCCGGCCCGGCCGATGGTGCCGGTAGCGGCGAGCAGCGCCTCGACGAGCGTGGTCTTGCCCGCTCCGGAGTGCCCGACGAGCACCACGTTGCGAACCCGCGCGGGGTCGGTCACCACCGGCGTGCCGCCGGTGGCCCCCTTTTCCTGATTTTTCTGCGCCATGGGGCGCACCTCCCTCAGCCGGTGGTGGGTGGCGACCGCCGCGCGACGGGTAGCGGCCCGGGGCGAGTGCGCGGCGATATCCTCCGGTGGTCTGCTGCACAGCGGGAACTCAACGGGCGGGCGGGTGAGCTGGCTCACCCTTTGGCTCGATCTCACACCCGTTGCCGGACAGGCACAAGCCTGCCCCGGGCGGGTCGGAGGGACCGGCCGTATCGCCGGACCTGGGCGGACCGTTATCGTGGGGACCGCCATGGCGAAGATCTTCCAAGTGTCGGCCCGCGCGGGGATGACCCGCGTCGTCGAGCCGATCGCACGTGCCCTCCTGCGCGCGGGCGTCACTCCCAATGCCGTCACCGTCGCGGGCACCGTTGGTGTGCTCATCGGCGCGCTCGGCTTCGGTGCCCGCGGCCACCTGGTCGCGGGCGCGTTGATCGTGACCGTGTTCGCGCTCACCGACCTGCTCGACGGGACGATGGCCCGGATGAGCGGCGGCTCCACCCGCTTCGGCGCGTTCCTCGACTCAAGCATGGACCGGGTCGCCGACAGTGCCGTCTTCGGCGCGGTCGCGTACTGGCTGGCCACGCGGGGCGACCACTCCGGGGTGGCCGCCGCCCTGCTGTGCCTGGCCGCCGGCGGGCTCGTCTCCTACGTGAAGGCGCGCGCCGAAGGGCTGGGCATGACCTGCAACGTGGGCATCGCCGAGCGCACCGAGCGGCTGCTGATCGTCGGGGTCGGCGGCATCCTCACCGGCGTCGGCGTGAAGCCGGCGCTGGAGATCGCGCTCTGGCTGCTCGCTGCCATCTCGATCTTCACGGTGGGGCAGCGGATGGCGCACGTCTACCGCCAGGCCCAGCAGCTCCAGCCGGACGGCCAGGCGTGAGCGCGGCCGGCACGTCGGCGACCCGGCGTCGGACGACCGGCGGCCGAGCCGCGTGAACCTCACCGAGCTGGGCTACGTCGCCGGCTGGCGGCTGGTCCGCGCGCTTCCCCGGCCGGTGGTGGCGGCGGCGTTCCAGGCGGGCGCGGACCGCGCCCATCGCAGCGGCGGCGGGGGTACGGCCCGACTGCGCGCGAACCTGCGCCGGGTGGTCGGCCCGGAGCTGCCCGAGGCCGAGCTGGACGATCTCGTCAAGCGCGGGCTGCGCTCGTACGCCCGCTACTGGATGGAGGCGTTCCGGCTGCCCGCGTTGAGCCGGGAGCAGATCCTGTCCGGGTTCCGCCTCGACGGCGCCGAGCTGTTGGCGGCCGACGTGGCCGCCGGCCGGGGCGCGGTGGTGGCGCTGCCGCACGCCGGCAACTGGGACGCGGCGGGCGCCTGGGTCGCGGCCACCGGCTGGCCGATCAGCACCGTCATGGAGCGGCTCAAGCCGGAGGGCGTGTACAAGCGTTTCATGGCCTTCCGGGCCGAGCTGGGGATGGAGATCCTGCCCACCCACGGTGGGCCGCGTCCGGCGTTCGACGTGCTGCTGGACCGTGTCCGCGCCGGCGCGGTGGTGCCGCTGCTGGCCGACCGGGACCTCTCCGCCCGAGGGGTGGAGGTGGACTTCTTCGGTGGGAAGACCCGCATGCCCGCCGGGCCGGCGCTGCTCGCGCTGCACACCGGAGCGCCGCTGTACGTGGCCTCGATGTGGTACGAGAAGGACGCGGCGTGCGCCTCGCTCGCCGGCCCGCTGCCGGTGCCCGGCACCGAGGCGGGGCCACTGGACCAGCGGGTCCGGTCGCTGACCCAGCTGATCGCCGACGGTCTGGCGGCGGGCATCGCCCGCCATCCGCAAGACTGGCACATGTTGCAGCGGATGTGGCTGGACCAGACGAGGGCGGGGGAGGGCACGGCGCTGCCCTCGTCGGCCCCCGGCCAGGGCTGAGAGGGTGGGCTGACGCATGCGGATCGGCATCGTGTGCCCGTACTCGTTCGACGTCCCCGGCGGGGTGCAGAACCACGTCATGGATCTCGCCGAGGCGCTGATCGTGCTCGGTCACGAGGTGAGCGTGCTCGCTCCGGCGGATGAGGATTCGCCGCTGCCGGCGTACGTGGTGTCCGCCGGGCGGGCGGTGCCGCTGCCGTACAACGGGTCGGTGGCGCGGATCGCGTTCGGCCCGGTCTCCACGGCCCGGGTCCGGCGCTGGCTCACCAACGGTGACTTCGACGTGCTGCACGTGCACGAGCCGCTGACGTTGAGCCTGTCGCTGCTGGCGGTGCTCTCCGCGCGCGGCCCGGTGGTGGCCACGTTCCACACGGCGATGACCCGTTCGCGGGTGCTGGCCGCCGCGCAGGGCGTGCTGCAGATCGTGTTGGAGCGGATCACCGCCCGGATCGCGGTGAGCGCGCTGGCCCGCAAGGTGCAGGTCGAGCACATGGACGGCGGCGCGGTGGAGATCCCCAACGGGGTGGCGGTGGCGAAGTTCGCCGACGCCGAGCCGCTGCCGGGCTGGCCGGGGGAGTGCGGGCCGGGCACCGGCGGCACGGTGGGCTTCCTGGGGCGGTTCACGGAGGCGCGCAAGGGCTTCCCGGTGCTGCGGGACGCTTTCGTGGCGCTGGCGGCGACCCGCCCGGGGTTGCGACTGCTGGTCGCCGGCCCGGGTGACCCGGACGACCTGTACGACCAGTTCCCGGCCGCGCTGCGGGAGCAGGTGACGTTCCTCGGGCTGGTCTCCGAGGCGGACAAGGCCCGGATGCTGCGCAGCGTGCACCTGTACGTGGCGCCGAACACCGGCGGCGAGTCGTTCGGGATGATCCTCACCGAGGCGCTGGCCGCCGGCACCACTGTGGTGGCGAGTGACCTGGACGCGTTCCGCCGGGTGCTCGACGGTGGGCGGGCGGGGCGGCTGTTTCCGACCGGAGACGCGGTGGGGTTGCGCGACGCCCTGTCCGAGCTGCTCGACGAGCCGGCCGGGCGGGCCACGCTGAGCGCCTGCGGCGATCAGGTGGTGGCGAATTACGACTGGCCGGTGGTTGCCCGGCGTGTTCTTGAGGTATACGCAGCGGCGATCGAGGCGACGGACGGACGGGTCATCGACCAGGAATGGGTGGGGCTGGGCTGAGCCGTGTGACGGATGGTGCGGCTGGTGACGCCGGTGACCGGCGCGGCCGCGCGCAACGGAGGAGAAACGGAGCAGCACTACGATGCCGCACATGTGGTGGGTGGTGGCCGCGAGCGTGCTCGTGGGGGTGCTTGCGGCGTACCTCATCTGGACCGCCGGCCGGGTCGAGCGGCTGCAGGGCCGCGCGGAGCTGGCGGCGCGGGCCCTCGACGCCCACCTGCTGCGCCGGGCGGCGGCCGCCGCGGTGTTGGCGGAGCGGCGTTTCGGCGTCGAGTTGTACGCGGCGGCCCGGGTCGCGCTGGACGCTCCGCCGCAGGAGCGGGAGGCGGCCGAGAACGACCTGACCCGGCAGTTGCGCGCGGTGCGGCTGGATCCGGCCGATCCGGACTGCACGGCGGTCATCGCGGCGAGCCGCCGTTTGGCGTTGTCCCGGCAGGTGCACACCGACCTGGTTCGCGACGCCCGCTCGGCGCGCAGTCGTCCGCTGGTGCGGTTGTTGCGGATGGGGCGGGGCCACCAGTGGCCGCGCTACTTCGACATCGACGACCCGACGCTCGTGGTGCCGGCGGACGTTCCCGCCGGCTGATCCGGGCGGGCGCGGGCTGATCGGGGCGGCGGCCCGGCGCGGCGGTGAGCAGGGCCACAGTGCAGGCCACCGGGGGTCTGATTGGCTGTCGGCGCGGCGTTGACCAGTGCGTAGCATTTTCGCTGCCACCCCCACCGCACGTCCAAGGAGCGTTGACCCGTGCCCGAAAACACCGCCTCGACCACCGGCACCGCCCCCGTCGTCGGCACGGCCCGCGTGAAGCGGGGCATGGCCGAGATGCTCAAGGGCGGCGTGATCATGGACGTCGTCAACGCCGAGCAGGCCAAGATCGCCGAGGACGCCGGCGCGGTCGCCGTGATGGCCCTGGAGCGGGTCCCCGCCGACATCCGCGCACAGGGCGGGGTCTCCCGGATGAGCGACCCCGACATGATCGACGGGATCATCGAGGCGGTGTCCATCCCGGTGATGGCCAAGGCCCGCATCGGTCACTTCGTCGAGGCGCGGATCCTCCAGTCGCTCGGCGTCGACTACGTCGACGAGTCCGAGGTGCTGACCCCGGCCGACTACGCGAACCACATCGACAAGTGGGCCTTCACGGTTCCGTTCGTGTGCGGGGCGACCAACCTGGGCGAGGCGCTGCGGCGGATCACCGAGGGCGCGGCCATGATCCGCTCCAAGGGTGAGGCCGGCACCGGTGACGTCTCCAACGCCACCACCCACATGCGGAAGATCCGCCAGGAGATCGCCCGGCTGTCCTCGCTGCCGGCCGACGAGCTGTATGTCGCGGCCAAGGAGCTGCAGGCCCCGTACGAGCTGGTCAAGGAGGTCGCCGAGAGCGGCAAGCTGCCGGTGGTGCTGTTCACCGCCGGCGGGATCGCCACGCCGGCCGACGCGGCGATGATGATGCAGCTCGGCGCGGAGGGCGTGTTCGTCGGCTCCGGCATCTTCAAGGCCGGCAACCCGGCCCAGCGGGCCGCCGCGATCGTCAAGGCCACCACCTTCCACGACGACCCGGACGTGCTGGCGAAGGTCTCCCGCGGTCTGGGCGAGGCGATGGTCGGCATCAACGTCGACGAGATCCCGCAGCCGCACCGCCTGGCCGAGCGCGGCTGGTGACGGTCGGCGTCCCATCCGGGCGGCGTGATGCGGGGAGGAACGGTATGACGGCACCCGTGATCGGCGTGCTCGCGCTGCAGGGTGACGTCCGTGAGCACGTCGCGGCGCTGGCCGCGGCGGGCGCGGACGCCCGCCCGGTCCGGCGTCCGGGCGAGTTGGACGCGGTCGACGGGCTGGTGATCCCCGGCGGTGAGTCCACCACCATCAGCAAGCTCGCCGACATCTTCGAGATGCGCGAGCCGATCGACAAGCGGATCGCCGACGGCATGCCCGTCTACGGCTCCTGCGCCGGCATGATCATGCTGGCCGCCGAGGTGCTGGACGGCCGCGCCGACCAGCGCGGCTTCGCGGGCATCGACATGACGGTACGGCGTAACGCGTTCGGCCGGCAGGTCGACTCGTTCGAGGCGCCGGTGGAGGTCGACGGTGTGCCGGGGGAGCCGTTCCACGCGGTGTTCATCCGCGCGCCGTGGGTCGAGCGGGTCGGCGCGGCCGTCCAGGTGATCGGCAAGGTCACCGGCGGTCCGGCCGCCGAGCGGATCGTGGCGGTGCGGCAGGGCAACCTGCTGGCCACCTCGTTCCACCCTGAGCTGACGGGTGACCTGCGCGTACACGCGTACTTCGTCGAGCTGGTGCGGGCCGCCTGAGCGGCCGGCCGGCGCGGGCGCACGGGCATGGATCCCGGCCCCCGGTCGTTGGTCCTGGACGGGCTCGACGCCGTGCCGGCACTCCGGGCAGGTCCCGGGTGTGACATGGCGGGGTGTGACCTCGGTAAGATTGCCGCGGTTCGGCAGGGCCGTCGCCCGGCGCGGCACTTCCCGCGGGGCCGACCGGCCGCCGGATCGCCGAATGCGGCGCGGAGTCGGTGCGGCAGTCGACGCAGGCGTGCAATGACAGACGGAGGTAGAAGATGTCCGGCCACTCAAAGTGGGCGACGACCAAGCACAAGAAGGCCGTCATCGACGCCAAGCGCGGCAAGATGTTCGCCAAGCTGATCAAGAACGTCGAGGTGGCCGCGCGCACCGGCGGTGGCGACCCCTCCGGTAACCCGACGCTCTTCGACGCGATCCAGAAGGCGAAGAAGAGCTCGGTGCCGAACGACAACATCGACCGCGCCGTCAAGCGCGGCTCCGGCCTGGAAGCCGGCGGCGCCGACTGGCAGACGATCATGTACGAGGGGTACGGCCCGAACGGCGTGGCCATGCTCATCGAGTGCCTCACCGACAACCGCAACCGGGCGGCCACCGAGGTGCGCACCGCGCTGACCCGCAACGGCGGCTCGCTCGCCGACGCCGGCTCGGTGTCGTACATGTTCTCCCGCAAGGGCGTGGTGATCGTGCCCAAGGAGGGCACCAGCGAGGACGACGTGATGATGGCCGTCCTCGACGCCGGCGCCGAGGAGGTCAACGACCTCGGTGAGGCGTTCGAGGTGGTCTCCGAGCCGACCGATCTGATCCCGGTGCGGACGGCGTTGCAGGACGCCGGCATCGAGTACGAGTCGGCGGAGTCCTCCCTGATCCCCAGCATGAACGTCCCGCTGGACGAAGAGGGCGCTCGCAAGATCTTCAAGCTGATCGACGTCCTGGAGGACTGCGACGACGTGCAGAACGTCTACGCGAACTTCGACGTCAGCGACGACGTGATGGCGGCCGTCGACGCCTGAGGTCCGGCTCGTCCGGCCCGTCCGGCGTTCCCGGCGTGATCCACACCAGGTCGCCGAGGTGGGGGTGTCCGCGCGAGCGGTTGCCCCCACGTCGGCGACCTGACGTGTCTCAGCGCCCCCGCACGTGCGATCGACTCGATGTCGTGGACGTCGGGGCGAACGAGGAGGTTCGCAAGGAGATGGTGGAACGCCGATTCGCGCCGGGTGACGTGGTCGTCCGGCGGGAGATCCTGCGGGGCGAGGTCTGGTTCGGCTGCCCGACGATCTGCGTCGAGGACTCGCCCGACCTGCTCGCCCTCTACCTGCCGTCGGGGGCGGAGTTCGGCTTCCCGACCGACGGCGTCTTCCCCTGCGGCCGGCACCCGTGGGAGACGGCCGGGCACCGCTCCTGGTCGGGGCACGGCAAGCTGATGCTGCACCGGCCGGGCGAGGCGCACTCGGTCGACGTGTTCTGGACGGGCCCGCAGCGCGACTTCGCCGGCTGGTACTTCAACCTGCAGGATCCGCTGCGGCGTACCCCGATCGGGGTGGACACTCTCGACCACGAGCTGGACCTGTGGTGGGGCGCGGACGACGACCGGTACGTCTGGAAGGACGTCGAGATCTTCGCGCAGCGTCTCGTCGAGGGGCGCTACCCGGGCATGGCGGACGCGATCCGCGGCGAGGGCGACCGGATCGCCGCCCTGCTCGACGCGGGTGAGCGTTGGTGGGATCCGGCGTGGGCACGATGGCAACCCGATCCGGCCTGGTCGGTGCCCCGGTTGCCGGCCGGCTGGGCCACGGTGCCCACTCACTGACGACGAACGGCCACCGTGCGGGCGGCGTGGGCCGTGCGGGGCGTCAGCCTTCCGGCACCCGATCGACGAGGAACACCTGGTCGGGTTGGCCGGTGCACGGCTCGGCCACCGCCTCGGCCGGCACCTCGCTGGCGTCGTCCCGGATGCCCACGCACAGGTCGCTGTCCGATGGGCGGAGACGGTACGCGTCCGGTGCCGTCCCGGTCGGTTCGAAGCGGAACAGCTGCGCACCGTTGTCGGAGCTGCACTTGTCATAGGGCTCGATGAGGTTGCGGCCGGGATCGTCGCGCCGGACGGTGAGGCAGCCCAACCCGTTCACCGGATGGTCCCACTTGACGTAGTAGAGGTCGTCGGCGACCGGCACCAGGTAGGTCTCCGGCGGGGTGGCCCCGGCGCAGGGGCGCTGGACCGCGACCGCGTGGTCGTAGGCGCCGCTGCGGTCGCGCCCCTCGCTGATGCAGAGCTGCGGGGCGGAGGCGGGACGGATCCGGCTCCGGCCGCTGGCCGGCGGCGTGCCGTTACCGGCGACCGAGGCGCTGCCGCCCGGCGTGGCCGACGAGGTGGCGGCCGGCTTCTCCGCCGTCCGTTGTTCGTCGTCGTCGGGCCACAGCAACCAGGCGCCGAACGCGGCAAGCACGGCGACGGCGGCGAGCGCCGCCAGCGGCGCGGGTCGCGTGAACCACGACCGCGCCCCGTCGGGGCCGCCGGTCAACACGTCGCCCGGGTCTTCGAGCGACGGCGTCGCCCCGGTAGCCAGCGCAGCGGGCGACGTGAACGCGCCGGCCGCCAGGCGGTCCCGTGCCCGCAGCCACTCGTCCACCTGGTCGCCAGCGCCGCACGCACGCACGAACGCCGCCAGCACCTCGGGTCGCGGCAGCGTGGACCGGCGCAGGACGTCGGCGGCGGTGCTGCGGGCCAGCACGTCGCCGGCCGTGGCCGCGTGCTGTTCCAGTTGCCGGAACGTCAGCCGGGACCGGTCCTTGAGGCGGCGCAGCAGATCGACGAACTCGGCCGGGTCGGCCGCCTCGTCCGGTCGGAGGTCCCCCATGGTCATCGCCTGATTCTCCTGACCCCACGCGCCCCGGGGCAAGGCGCCGTGCGGCGTCTGTCCGAGATGGTCGGACAAGACCCGGACAGAAGGCCCTGAGCTGGTCGGACACCGCCGCGCCCCGACCAGGGCATTGTCTCGGACGACCCGGCTGTCTAGCGTTTTCCCCGACGGCCGCGCCGCTGACCGGCGTACGGACCGACGGCCCCGACCGGCACCGGTCCGGGTCCGACCACATCAACGACGCGGGGAGATCCGATGATTGACGCTGCCCGGGATCCGGTGCCGCAGGTGGCCACGGCGGGGGAGTACGTGGTGGCGCTTCGGGACGTGCGGCGACGCTCCGGCCTGACGTACCGGGAGATCTCGCGCCGGGCCTCGGCGGCCGGGCACTGGCTTCCTCCGAGCACCCTCGCCACGATGCTCGGGCGGAACACTCTGCCCCGCGAGCGGACCGTCGTGGCGTTGCTCGCCGCCTGCGGCACTCCGGCGGCGGACGTCGAGCGGTGGGTCGGCCTGCGCCGCGACATCGAGGCCCGGCTCAGCGAGCCCATGCGCCGGGAGGAGGAGTCGACGCCACCCGACCCGACGTCTCCCGACGCTGACAGCCCTCAGCGGACACCTGGTGACCCGCGTCGGGCCACCGGACCGGCACGTCGGCGGCTGCGGATGGGAGCGCTGGCCCTGGTGGGCGCGCTGACCGTCGGGGCGCTGCTGCCGCGCGGCGAGGGCACCACCACCCCGTCGGCCGCCGTCTGTCCGATCGTCCTCCGCCAGGGCATGTACGGCCCCTGCGTGCTGGATCTACAGGAACGCCTGGTCGCCGTCGGGCTGCGCGTACCCGTGGACGGCTGGTTCGGCCCGGACACCACCAGCCGGGTGATCGCCTTCCAGGCGTTGGCCGGTCTGTCGGTCAGCGGCACTGTGGACCAGCCGCTCCTGGACGCCCTGTCGGGTGATCCGGTGCTGCCGGTCCCCTGGCCGGAGAACCGCGTCAGCACCCATTTGCGAGAGACCTTCGCCCCGGACGCGGCCGAGGCGGTGCGGCTGGCGCGGTGCCTGTCCGGGTTGGACCCGCTGCGGGTGGAGGTGACCGCCGACGGGTCGCGGCGCTGGGGTCTGTTCCAGTTCAGCGACATGGAGCTGTCGCGGCGCGGCGTCGACCGTCGGACGGCCCTGGATCCGGGCTGGAACATCGCCGCCGCGTGGGACGTCTGGTCACGTACCGGCGATTTCAGCCACTGGCGCTGCCTCCCGACACCCTGATCGACCGCCGCTCCCCGCCCGGTCGACAGACCGGGCGGGGAGCCCCCCGTCACGCCGGCGGACGACTCACGGTCGCAGCCGGTTCGCGAAGACGTACGCGCCCACGGAGGTGCCGGTGGCGATTCCCGCGTCCGCGTCGAAGGGGTAGTGCACGCCCAGGTAGATCCGACTGAGCGCGTTCTCCCGGGCGGCCTCGTCGAAGCCGCTCATCCGGCGGACGACTCCGGTGGCGTGCGGGTCGTCGGTGGTGGCGTCGAAGGCGATGGCGTTGGTGCCGAAGAAGCCCTTCAGCACCGCCGCCCACGCCCCGGCGAAGGTGGCGTGACCGGAGATGTACGCCGGGAAGGACGGCGAGAACGAGACACCGTCGCGGTCCTGCGACAGCGGTTGCCAGCCGTTGCCGATGGCGCTCTCCGGTCGCCACAGGTCGATGTCGGTCAGGTACTTGGCGTCCCAGGCGGCGATGGCGGCGTCGGCGAGGGCCAGGGCGACGAGCCCGAACAGGCGGGCGTTGGCCAGGATGCCGAGTTTCCGCTGTTCCGCGACGATCCGGGTGTGGGCGAAGAGCTGGCCCGGCGGCTTGTAGGTGCCCGCCAGGTCGTTGGCCCAGAAGAACGCGATCTGCGTCTGGTCGGCGGTGCGCAGTGCCGACGTCCGGCCACCGAGGTCGCGGACCTCCTGGACCTGGTCGCGGTACTCCTGCCTGCCCAGCAGGTCCGCGTAGTCGGTCGCGCCGGCCGGCGGGCCGGGCCGGAACTGGTCGCCGGAGGTCAGCGCGAACGGGTTGACGTGCCCCCAGTTCGGGCTGACGGCCGGCTTACCGTCGGTCGGTCGCCACGACCCGTCCACCCCGTCCAACCGGTACGCGGTGGTGACGTCGGCGCCGTCGTTGGCGCGGGCCTGGAGGTTGGCGGCGGCGGCCGCGGCGCCGACGGTGTCGCCCCGCGCGGCCTCGGCGGCGTTCACACCGGACGGTCGCCGGGTGACGGCGATGCCGTGGGCGGTCTCGAAGGACGTGCGTCGCGTCGGGTACAGGGCGGTCAGCACGTCCACCGCAGCCCTGTCGATGGCCGCGTGCAGGGACGGCGCCACGACGTTGTCCATGGTGCCCGGATAGCTGACCGGCACCCGCACCCGGTAGGGGTTGCCGACGCCGGTGACCGAGACCGCGGCGTCGTGCATCGCCGCGTGCAGGATGGCCGCCTGCCGGGACGACGCGGTGGGTGGCAGGTCCAACGCCCGGTAGGTGTCCAGCAGGACACCGTTCCAGTACAGGATCGGATCGGTGCTCGGGTCGATGGCCAGCGGCGTGAGCGAGATGTTGTCCAGCCGCACGGTGGAGGCCGCCTGAGCGCCCAGGTGGAACAGGAGCACCGCCTTGGGATCACCGAACGGCGACGTGAAGTCGAACGTGAAGCGGCGCATCGTGGAGGTCAGCGCGACGGTCTGGTCGACGGCGGAGGTGAAGGGCGTGTCCACCCGGGAGACCGAGACGCGCAGGGTGCGGCCGACGTCGGCGTTGGCGTCGAACTGCAACCGGTACGGCTGCCCCGCCGTCACCCCGAACTCGAAGTGACCGACCAGGTCGTCCCAGATGGGCTTGGTGGCCGGCCCGCTGGTGCGGATGCGCAGCTGGCCGGCGTTGACAGTGGTGCTGGTGGAGGCGAGGCGGGTCCACCAGGGGTCGGTGCTGCCGTTGTCGAAGCTGCCGTTGAGGATCAGGTTGCCCGCCGCGGCGGAGGCCGGCGCGGAACGGACGAGGGCGGGGAGTGTGCTGGCGAGCACGACCGCCAGGACCACGCTGAGCAGACGCCGCAGGCGTGGTGCTGCGCCGGAGCGTCGCGTGTCGATCGGTGGGGTCATGGAGAGCCTTTCCGGTCCGGGATCGGCGACGACCAGGTCGTTGCCGGGAGGATCGGCTCACCGTAGGAACGCCAGTGGCGTTCGCAGCCACCGAACGGGTGTGCGGACCGGTGCCGTACGGGCGGGGGAACGGCGACGGGCGCCGGTGTCCGCTCGGGACACCGACGCCCGTGTGGGCCGTCGCCGGTCAGCCGATGCTCTCGCGCTCCCGCCAGGCGGCGCGCAGCGAGGTCCGGCCGTTGGTCCGCAGCAGCGAACCCTCGTAGACGCGGGCACCGGCGACCAGGAAGGCGCCGGCGGCGACCAGCAGGATGGCCAGCGACACGATCGGCTCCCAGCCGGCAGCGTCGCCGGTGAACAGCCGCAGGGGCATCGCCGTGGGCGACGAGAACGGCAGGTACGACAGCACCCGCATCGCTGTCGCGTTGTCGTTCAGGAAGATCACCGCGAAGAACGGCAGCATGACGGCGAGCTGCACCGGCGTCGACACGCCGGCGATGTCCTCCTGGCGGTTGACCAGGGCGCCGGCCGCCGCCCACATCGCGGCCAGCAGCACGAAGCCGAGCAGGAAGAACGGCACGAACCAGCCGATCGCCGGAGCGAGCAGGGTGAGCAGGTCCCCGCTGTCGCCGATCCGCATGCCGAGGACGGCCACGAGACCGATCAGCGCGATCTGCCCGAGCGCCAGGATGCCCCCGGCGATCACCTTGCCGGCCAGCAGCGCCCGTACCGGCACGGCCGCGACCAGGATCTCCACGATCCGGGTCTGCTTCTCCTCGGTGACGCTCTGCGCGATCTGCAGGCCGAAGGTCTGCGAGGTGATGAAGAAGACGAACGCGAAGACGAACGGCACCAGGAACGCCACCACCGGATCGACCGCGTCGGGGTCGAGGAGGCGCACCGGCGGCGCGGTGCTCAGCGCCCGGACCACCTCGTCGGGGGCCTCGTCCATGGCGAGCACCTCCGGACCGCTGACGACCGCGGCGTCCACGTCCCCGTCGCGGACGGCCTGCTCGGCGGCGCCGTCGTCGGCCACCACCCGGACGTCGAGCCCGGCGGCGCGCAGCGGGCCGGCCGCGTCCTGGGTGACGGCCACGCTCTTCGGACCGCCAGAGAGCAACGGCGGCAGGATGGTGCCGGCGGCCGCGATCACGAGGAAGAAGAGCGTGCCGAACAGGAAGGTGCGGTCGCGCAGCTTGACCCGGATCTCGCGTTCGGCGACCAGCCGGGTGGCCTGGGTGACGTTCACTGGGTGACCTCTCGGAAGATCTCGGTGAGCGAGGGGCTGACCGGGCGGAAGGCGCGGACCGGGCCGCGGGCGAGGGCCGCGTGCAGGATGGGCTGCTCGTCGGCGCCGACCGGCAGGTCGAAGACCGCCCGCGCGCCGTCCAGCTCGACCAGGGTGACGCCGGGCTGGTCGCGGATCCAGCCGGCGTCGGTCGCCACCACCAGCTCGAAGCGGGGCGAGGTGTACGAGTCGCGCAGCTGCGTACGACTGCCGGCGGCCCGGATCACCCCGTCATTGATGATCACCAGGTCGTCGCAGAGGCGCTCGACCACGTCGAGTTGGTGACTGGAGAACAGCACCGGCGCCCCGGCGGCGGCGCGTTCGCGCAACACGGCGACGACCGTGTCGACGGCGAGGGGGTCGAGGCCGGAGAACGGCTCGTCGAGCACCAGCACCTCGGGGTCGTGCACCAGCGCGGCGGCGATCTGGGCCCGCTGCTGGTTGCCCAGCGACAGCGTCTCCAGCAGGTCGTCGCCGCGTTCGCCGAGCCCGACCCGCTCCAGCAGGGCATCCGTGGCGCGGCGGGCGGCGGGGGCGTCCAGACCGTGCAACCGGCCCAGGTAGGTCACCTGCTCCCGTGCGGTCATCTTGGGATACAGGCCCCGTTCCTCCGGCATGTAGCCGAAGCGGCGGCGGTCCTGCCGGGTGAGCTTCGCGCCACCCCAGCTCACCTCGCCGGCGTCGGGGGCGAGCACACCCAGGATGATCCGCATGGTGGTGGTCTTGCCGGCGCCGTTGGCGCCGACGAAGCCGGTCATCCGGCCGGCGGCCACCTCGAAGGACACGTTCTTGAGCACCTGCCGGTCGCCGAAGCTGCGGTCGACGCCGTCGAGTTGGAGCGTTCTCGTCACGCGTCCACGCTAGATCGAACGCGTCGGCCCGCCGTCCGTCCGAGGGCTGAGCCGCGAGGTCCGTCGTGCGACGGACACCGGTCACCCGCCGGGGCGGACCACCCCGTTCTCGTACGCGAACACCACCGCCTGGACCCGGTCGCGTAGGCCCAGTTTCGCCAGCACCCGACTCACGTGTGTCTTCACCGTCGCCTCGCCCAGGCACATGGTCGTGGCGATCTCGGCGTTGCTCGACCCGGCGGCGAGCAGCACCAGCACCTCCCGCTCCCGTGGGGTCAGCTCGCCAAGCGCGGCCTCGGCGTCGGCCCCCCGGTGCGCGGTGCCCGCCGGATCACCGGGACGGGCGAACGTGGAGATCACCCGGCGGGTGATCTCCGGGGCGAGCAGACCGTCGCCCCGGGCCAGCACCCGGATCGCCTCGATCAGCTCCTCGGGTGTGCCGTTCTTGAGCAGGAAACCGCTGGCCCCGGCCCGCAGCGCGGTGAAGAGGTAGTCGTCGCGGTCGAAGGTCGTGAGGATCAGCACCGCCGGAGCGCCGGGCCCGTCGTCGGTGATCCGCCGAGTGGCCTCCAGCCCGTCCATGCCGGGCATCTCCACGTCCATCAACACCACGTCGGGGCGCGTGGCGCGGGCCATGGTGACGGCCCGCGCGCCGTCGGCTGCCTCACCGACCACGGTGATGTCGTCCTCCACCTCCAGGATGATCCGGAAGCCGGTGCGCACGAGATGCTGGTCGTCGGCGAGCAGCACCCGGATCGGTGCGGCGCTCACGACGACCGCCCCGCCCCGGCCGTCAACGACCGCCCGTCTCCGGTCTCGCGCTGCCGGCCGATCGCCGGATCCGCGAGCGGGAATCGGGCGCGGACCCGCCAGCCCCCACCGACCCGGGGGCCGGCCTCCAGCTCGCCGTCGTGCGCGGTGACCCGCTCGCGCATCCCGATCAGGCCGAGCCCGGCGGCACCGGCCCGGCGGCCGGTCCGTCCGTCGTCGGTCACGTCCACCTCCACCTCCCGGGCCAGGTAGCGGACCCGCACATCCAGCAGATCCGCCCCGGCGTGCTTCAGGGTGTTGGTCACCGCCTCCTGCGTCACCCGGTAGGCCGCCTGCGACACCGACTCGGGCAGTGCGACGGGCTCGCCGTACACCCCGAGGGTTGCCGTCAGGCCCGCGGCCCGCGCCCGTTCGACCAGCTCGTCGATCCGCTCGACGTCGCCGGGCGCGGGCCGCTCGACGTCGCTGTCGCCGGAGGCGCGCAGCACGCCGAGCATCCGGCGCAGCTCGTCGACGGCGGTGCGGGCGCTCTGCTCGATGGCGGCGAGCGCCGTGCGGGCCTTGCCCGGGTCACGGTCGAACACCCGGCGGCAGGCGGACGCCTGCACCCCCATCACCGACACGTGGTGGGCGACGACGTCGTGCAGCTCCCGGGCGATCCGGACCCGTTCGCCGAGCACGGCCCGTTCCCGGCCCTCGGCCTGGGACCGGCGCAGCTCCTCGGCCTGTTCGCACAGCTCGTGCTCACGTCGCGCGGCCACCCAGGCGGTCTCGCCGAAGAAGTACGCGAACCCGAAGACCAGCATGTTGACCAGGACGCCGCTGACCATCGCGGCGAGCACCGGCGGCACCGGACCTACCGCGCCGTCGAAGGCGCCGGGCGGGATGTGGTCGATCGTCACCGCGTAGTAGACGCCCAGCCAGGCGAACATCGTGGCGATCACGCCGATCCGCAGCCGGCGGGCCGTCTGGTGGTTCGGTCCCCAGGCGCCCATCGTATAGAGGGCGCAGAACAGGGCCCACGCGGAGAACTGGGTCTCCGGCGCCGACCGGGCCTGCGCGGCGATGAACGCCACCGCGACGACCAGCAGGGTGGCGGCCGGCCAGCGCCGCCGCCCGACCAGCGGAAGCGTCACCGCGACGGTCCAGAACAGCTGCTCCGGCCCGGACGGCGGTGGCCCCAGCAGGAACGCCCCGGTGCTGCGGGCCAGGGTGAGGCTGACCAGCGCCAGCCCGGTCACCGCGAGCCCGATCCACAGGTCTATCCGCCGCTGCTCGGCCGTCGGGCCCGGACGGCGCCACTCGTCGCGCTGTGCCTCGGTCATCCGGGAACGATGCCACGTCGCCGGCCGCGTCCGCTATCCGGACGGAGCGGCGGTGACAGCGCCGACGTGCGGCGGCCCGGCGCGGTGTCCGCGTCGGGCCGCCGTGTCCGTTGTCGCTCAGATTGTCTGGCGGCGGGACTTGAGGGCCGTGTCGACCAGGTCCCACACCAGCACCAGGGCGGCGCCGAGCGCGATGAGAGCGTTGAGGAGGCTGCGGTTGTCCGCGTCCGCCAGCCAGCTCAGCCGCTCACCGAGGGCCGGGTTGAGCAGCGCGTCGGAGAGCGCCAGCCCGACCAGCGACGCCGTGAACGCCAGGTTGAGCAGCGCCTTCACCGCGAACAGCGTCCAGTTCCAGCGTCCGATCCGGTACTTGACGATTTCGAACACCGCGATGGCGACCAGCACGACGATCAGCGCCGGCAGCCAGAACGACCAGAGCGCCGGGTCGAGGACGGGGATGTTGTCGCCGTTGCCGGCGCGTACCCACGAGTGGTAGTGCTGCAGGGGCAGGTAGCCGATGGTCAGCCCCAGCATGGCCACCGACGCGATGGTGTCGACGAGCGAGACGTGGCGGTGCGCGGGGACGTCGGGCAGCTCGTCGACGGTCCAGTCGGGCAGGTCGACGGTGGGCTGGGACCTCTCGATGAGGACGAAGGTCAGGGTGAGCCAGAAGCTGATGTGCACGGCGACATGCAGGGCGACGACGATGCCAGGCCCGATGGCGCCGAAGCCGTTGCCCTCGACCACCTTGACGACCGCGACCACCGTGCCGGCGAGCGCCGGGATGAAGCTGAGCAGCAGCTTCAGCAGCCGCAGCCAGACCAGGTAGTAGGTGGGGCCGATGAGCTGGAGCCGGCGATCGGCGTAGCGGGCGGCCAACCGGTCGGGGTTGCCCAGTTCGGTGAGCACCTCCCGCTCGGCGGCTGCCGCCTCCTCGCCGCCCCCGGTCCGATCCTCGATCATGTCCTCGATCGAGGCGCGCAGCTCGGTCGCGATCTCGTCGCGACGCTGGGCGGGCACCGAGCGCAGGGTGGCGGCCAGATAGCGGTCGGTCAGGGTGTTCATCGGTCCACTCCTTGGATCAGCCCGGTGATGGAGGTCTGTACGGCGGCGAGGTCGTCGAGGAGGCGGCTCAGCATCGACTCGCCCTCGTCGCTGGTCCGGTAGAACTTGCGCGGCCGGCTCTCCTCGGTGTTCCACTCGCTGGTCAGCAGGCCCTGGTCCTCCAGGCGTCGCAGCAGCGGGTAGAGCGTGTTGGCGTCGACCGGAAAGCCGTGGTCGGTGAGCCGTTGCAGCAGTGCGTAGCCGTAGTCCGGCCGGCGGAGCGCGACCAGGCTGGCCACCACGACGGTGCCCCGACGCAACTCCTGTAGGTGCGTCTTCAGAACGTCCTCGCTAACCATGTGTCACACCATACTGTGTGGCACACAGTGTTGTCCATCCCGATATTGATGTGACTGCCGACAACGGTGTGACGGAGGCTGGCTGGGCGCGGCCTGACGCCCGGGCGCCGTCCGGGCTGGATCAGCGCTGCGGGCAGCAGCAGGGGGCGCCGACCGGGTGCTGTCGGCCCTTTGCTCTGCTTCAACCCAGGCAACACCTGCGGCCCTTCGCTGTTGCCTGGGTTGAAGCAGAGCAAAGGAGGCATGGCGATGCCGCCGGGCCGGCCTGGCTGCGGGGACGGCCACCGCCCGGTCAGGCAGCAGGGTGGGGCGCCCGGTACGGACCGGACGCCCCGAGATCTGACCCGGATCAGCAGGCCGAGCCCTGCCGGAAGTTCCGCTCGACGAAGCTGGCCGGGCCGACCTGGAAGTAGCCCACGCCCGGCCGGATCGGGTGCCCGGTGAACAGCTCCACCCGCGACCCGACCCGGACCAGGTACGCCTCGGCGTCCCCCGCGTCGTTGCGGATCAGCGACCCGCGCGGGCCGTAGATCGCCTCCAACTCCGCGAAGGACATGCCGACCCGGGCCCCGGCAGGCGACTGCGGCGGTGCGGTGGCCGTACCGATCTCCACCAGCCGACCGGCACGGAAGGCGAGCAGCAGGACACCCGCCCAGGAACCCGTCACGCCGGTGTGCACCACCCCGTCGCAGCCCGGCGCGGTCCAGTCGATGCGGCCGGCCGCGGTGAGCGCGGCCAGGCTGGCGCCGATCCGGTACACGCCGGCGCCGCCGACGTTGAGCACCTGCGGGTGGTCGTGTCCGACGGTGGCGGCGAGCGGACCGCGCGCCGAGCCGGGCGCGGCGCCACCGGCCGGCGGCGCCGCCGAGGCCGGGCCCGCGGCGATCACCGCGACGAGCGTGCTGAGCGCCAGCGCGGCGGTGGTGCGAAGGATCGAGGGACGGTTCATGGTGTGCTCCTTCGGTGATGGGTCTCCTGCCCTGTTAGTCACCGCGCCGGCGTCAGCGGTTCGTCGGGTTTCCGACCGGCCCGGTCTACTGTGAAGAGACCGTGCTGGCCGGGGGTGACACCGTGACGGCTCCGCAGCGGATCGGGCCGTACGCCGTCGAGCGACTGCTGGGCGTCGGCTCGTTCGCGACGGTCTGGTTGGGCTACGACGCGGTGCTCGACGCGCGTGTGGCGATCAAGGTGCTGGCCGAGAACTGGAGCCACGACCTGCGGGTCCGGGAACGCTTCCTCGACGAGGCCCGGCTGTTGCGCCGCCTGGAGCACGAGCGGCTGATCCGGGTGCACACCGTCGGTGAGTTGCCCGACGGCCGGCCGTACGCGGTCCTGGCCTGGGCGGACCGGGGGAGCCTGCGGGACCGCCTCGCCACCGGCGAGATCCCCGCGCCGACCGCGCTGCGGCTGCTCGGCGAGGTCTGCGCCGGGGTCGCCGTGCTGCACCGGCACGGGGTCGTGCACCGGGACCTCACCCCGGGCAACGTCCTGTTCCGCTCCACCGGGCCGGACGCGCCCGAAGCGGTGCTGATCGCCGACCTCGGCCTGGCCAAGGCGCTCGCCACCGCCTCGGGGCTGACCGCCCGGGCCGGCACCCCCGGTTACATGGCCCCCGAGCAGGACGACCCGGGCGCGGTGGTCGACACGCGCGCCGACGTGTACGGGCTCGGCCGGCTTGGCGTCCGGCTGCTGGCCGCCGACCCGTCCGGCACGCACCCGGCCCGACCCGACTCGCCGCACGCCCCGCGGATCCGACTCCGCGACGGCCTGCCACCGGGTATCGCGGCGGTGCTCGCCCGGGCCACCGCGTACGACCCGGCCGACCGTTATTCCGACGCCGCGGCCCTGCACGCCGCGTTGGCCCGCGCGAGCGACCCGGTGCGGGAACCGGCCGACCTGGTCGCCGCGAGCGCACGGCGGCGACCAGCACCGCGCCGTGCACGCCGGTCCCTGCTGACCGGGGTGGCCGTCGTGACCGCCGTCGCGGTGGGCCAGGTCGCCGCCGAACCGGGTGGCACCGGATCGGTTCGGTCGGTCGGTGGCACGTACACGACCGGGCCGCTGACCGTGGCGCTGCCACCCGGCTGGTCCGCCACGGGGACGACCTGGGCCGGCCAGTACAGCGCCGACGGCGAACCCGAACCGGGCCTGGTGATGTCGCCGCGACCCCGCCGCTGGGCCGCCGACGCCCGACTGCCCGGCGCGTTCGTCGGCCTCTCCGCCGCCACGGCGGCACGCACCACACCGGCCGGATTCCTGGCCGAGCGGACACACGGGGACTGCGCGCCCGCGCCGGCCCGCACCACCCAACAGGCGGGCGTCGAATGGACGGTGGTCCGCTACGTCTGCGACCAGGGCCGGCCGCAGATCGTCGAGTCGGCCGCCCTGCACCCCGGCGGCCCCGCCCTGGTGTACGTGCAGATCGCCCCACCGCCGGGCAGCGGTCCCGACTTCGTGGACACCCTGCTCGCCGGCGTACGCCTGCGGTAGGTGCGGCGGAACGCGCCCGGCGGCAGCCCGTCGGGTGTGAAGCTGTCACCGTGGCGGAGAAGCGCGAGCCGGTGGGCGCCGGCGCGCGTCGCGCGCCGATCCGAGCGCCGGACGGGTCGCAGCGTACGGATCTGCTGGAGCTGTTCTTCGATCTCGCCCTCGTCGCCGGTCTGACGATGACCTCGCGCAAGATGGCAGCCGACCAGAGCTGGACCGGCATCGTCCAGGCGCTGGTCCTGCTGTCGACGCTGTTCGCGGTGTGGGTGACCACCACGTTGATCACCGACAGCTACAGCCCGCGGAGGCGGCCGGTCCCGCTGCTGATCCTGGGCAGCATGTTCGGGCTGATGCTGATGTCCGCCGCGCTGCCCACGGCGTTCGGCGACCACGGGTTGGTCTTCGGCGGCACCTGGGTCGTGATCTTCCTGGTCCGGGGGCTGGCGCTCGTCTGGTCCCTGCGGGGGCGGCGGGAGCAGGAGCGTCCCGTACGCGCCCTGATCTGGGACGTCGGCTCGGGGAGCCTCTGGGTGGCGGGCGCTCTGGTGGCCGATCGCGACTGGCGGCTCGGACTGTGGCTGGCCGCGCTGACGGCGGACTACACCGCGTACGGGTTGCGCTTTCCGATTCCCGGTCGGCCGCCGCTGCCGCGCTACCAGGTGGTGCCGGAACACCTCGCCGAGCGCTACCAGCAGATCTACATCCTGTCGCTGGGTGAACTGGTCCTGGTCAGCGTCCTGAGCCTGGGCCACCAGCCGTTCACCGCGGATCGGGTGGCCGCCTTCGGCGCCGCGTTCCTCACGGCCGCGGTGCTCTGGTGGAGCTACGCCCGGGGTGCCGGCGCGACCCTGCGGGCCGCGATCGAGTCGTCGCCCCACCCGACCCGGCTGGTGCAGACCAACCCGTACGCCCACTGGCTCATGATCGCCGGTGTGGTCGGCACGGCCGCCGGTGTCGAACGGATCATCGAGCAGCCCGGTGAGCGACCGGGCGGCCCGATGACCGCGCTCATCCTGGGCGGCGCCGGACTGGTGCTGTGCGGTCGGGCGGTGCTTGAGTACGAGGTCTACGAGCGGCTGTCGATGTTCCACGTCGTCGGCGTCGTCGTGACGATCGCGCTGGCCCTGGTCGCGCCGCACCTGCCCGGTCTGGCGGTGGGCGTCGCCGCCGGTCTGGTGCTGGCGGGGGTCGCCGCCGCCGAGTTCCTCCGGGTCCGGCGCCGGTCCACCGGCTAGCGGACCACAACGGTGATGGTGTGGTCCCGGCCCTCCTTCGGGATCGTCACGGCGACGGTGCCGGTGCGGACGAAGCGGACGTCCACCACGCCCGCCTCGTACTGCTGGGAGACCAGCTCCGGGCGGTCCACGGTGACGAGCCCCGGCCCGATGCCCTGGATCCGCAGCACCGCGCCGGTGGCGAAGCAGAGCGACCGCAGCAGCTCGATCTCGGTCTCGGCGAGCGGCAGGTCGTAGCGGACCGCGCCCTGACAGGCCGGGGTCGCGGCGGCGGTCGGCGGGGGAGTCGTCCGGGGCGTACCCCTTGTCCTGCTGGGTGCGGGCGGTGCGGCGGGCGGGCGCCCGCTGGTCGGCGGCGGCCGGGACGGCGAAGCGGTGGGCGCGGCGATCGCGGAGGTCGCCGCGGGTGCCGGCGTCGAACGGGTCGGACCGGGCGGTTGGACGGGCAGCGGCGAGACGGCGTCGGCGCCGCAGGCCGCGACCCCGACGGTGGCGGCGAGGACGACGGCGAGCCGGCGGAACGACGCCCGGCTCATCCGGCGCCGAGCCGTTGCCGGACCTGCCGCCGGGCCAGGTGCAACCGGGACTTCACGGTGCCCACCGGCACGTCGAGCAGGGCGGCGATCTCGGGGTAGCTCAGCCCGAGGACGTCGCGCAGGGCCACCACCTCGGCGTGGTCGGGGTGGACCGAGTCGAACGCGTCGAGCAGGTCGAGGCGGGTGCCCGCGACCACGCTGGTCCGTCGGGGATCGGCCTGGTCGGGCACCGGAACGCCGCCGGCCTCCAGTCGACAGCGGCGGAGCAGCGTGCGGTACGTGGAGCGGGCCCGGTTGGCGGCCAGCCGGTGCAGCCAGGTACGGAACGAGGAGCGACCCTCGAACCGGGTGATGCCGCCGGCCAGCGCCAGGAGCGTGTCCTGGCAGGCTTCCTCGGCGTCCTGGCGGTTGGGCAGGAACCGGGCGCACAGCCGCAGCACCTCCGGACGTGCCGCGACCAGCAGGGCGTCCAACGCCGCGGAGTCACCCTGCGCGGCGCGGCGGGCCAGGGCGTCGAGGTCGTCCGGAGCAGGCATGCCGGGTGTCCAATGCTCGCCGGTGCCGATCCTCAATCGTACGGCCGTCGACCCGCGGCTGCCCTCCTCCGGTCCGCCAACCGACCCGCGCTACTCGAACCGGGACACGTCCCCCGCGCCCCGGCGCAGGATCTCCGGCTCGGGCCCGGACAGGTCGATCACCGTCGTCGGTTCCTTGCCGCAGTCGCCGGCGTCGAGCACCGCGTCGAGCTGGTGGTCGAGCCGTTCCTTGATCTCCCAGCCCTGGGTCATCGGCTCGTCCTCACCGGGCAGCGCCAGCGTGCTCGACACCAGCGGCTCGCCCAACTCGGCCAGCAGCGCCTGGGTCACGGTGTGCCGGGGCACCCGCACGCCGACGGTGCGCTTGCGCGGGTGCAGCATCCGGCGCGGCACCTCCTTGGTGGCCGGCAGGATGAACGTGTAGCTGCCCGGCGTGGACGCCTTCACCAGCCGGAAGACCGCGTTGTTGATCTGCACGAACTGGCCGAGCTGCGCGAAGTCCCGGCAGACCAGGGTGAAGTGGTGCCGGTCGTCGAGGTGGCGGATCTGGCGGATCCGGTCCAGGCCGTCCTGGTTGCCCAACTGGATGCCGAGCGCGTAGCAGGAGTCCGTCGGGTACGCGACCAGCCCACCGCCGCGGATCAGGTCGGCAACCTGGCCGATGATCCGGGGCTGCGGGTTTTCCGGGTGTACGTCGTAGTACCTCGCCATGTGCACGAGCCTAGGCTCTCGCCCGTCGGCATGTCCCGTCGCTCAGCCGACGAGACGCGGGCCACGGCCGTCGGCGCGGACGGTGGAGCCACCGAGATCACCTCGGTAGGGTAGGTGCCGGTCGGCTCCGACCACCGAGATCCACACCGCCGGGGGGCGCCAGGCATGGCTGATTCGTTCGCGCATCTGCACGTGCACACCGAGTACTCGATGCTCGACGGAGCGGCCCGGTTGAAGGACCTGTTCGCCGAGGCCAACCGGCTGGGCATGCCGGCGGTGGCGATCACCGACCACGGCAACATGCACGGCGCGAACGACTTCTACAACCAGGCGATGGCCGCCGGGATCACCCCGATCCTGGGCGTCGAGGCGTACGTGGCGCCGGAGTCGCGCTATCACAAGGCGCGGGTCAAGTGGGGTCGGCCGGAGCAGAAGAGCGACGACATCTCCGGTAACGGCGCGATCACCCACAAGACGATGTGGGCGAAGAACGCGCAGGGCCTGAAGAACCTGTTCACCCTCAACTCGCGCGCGTCCATGGAGGGGCACTATGTCAAGTGGCCCCGGATGGACATGGAGCTGATCGCCGAGCACGCCGAGGGCATCATGGCGACCACCGGCTGCCCGTCCGGCGCGGTGCAGACCCGGCTGCGGCTGGGGCAGTTCGACGAGGCGCTCAAGGTCGCCGCGAGCTACCAGGACATCTTCGGCAAGGACAACTACTTCCTGGAGATCATGGATCACGGCCTCTCCATCGAGAGTCGGGTCCGTGAGGGGCTGACCGAGATCGCCCGCAAGCTGGACATCCCACCGGTCGTCACCAACGACTCGCACTACACGCACGAGGCCCAGGCGACCGCCCACGACGTGCTGCTGTGTGTGCAGACCGGCAGCAACATCGACGACCCGAACCGCTTCCGCTTCGAGGGCGGCGGCTACTTCGTCAAGAGCGCCGACCAGATGCGGGCGGTCGACTCGTCCGAGCTGTGGCAGCAGGGCTGCCGCAACACCCTGCTGGTGGCCGAGAAGGTCGACCCGAAGGGCATGTTCGAGTTCCACAACCTGATGCCGCGCTTCCCGGTGCCCGAGGGCGAGACGGAGGAGTCCTGGTTCCGCAAGGAGACCTTCGCCGGGCTGGCCCGCCGCTACCCGAACGGCATCCCCGAGGGGCACGTCGTCCAGGCCGAGTACGAGCTGGGCGTCATCAACCAGATGGGTTTCCCGTCGTACTTCCTCGTGGTCGCCGACTTCATCCAGTGGGCGAAGAAGCAGGGCATCGCGGTGGGTCCGGGCCGTGGTTCGGCCGCCGGCTCGCTCGTGGCGTACGCGCTGGGCATCACCGACCTGGACCCGATCCAGCACGGCCTGATCTTCGAGCGGTTCCTCAACCCCGAGCGGGTCTCGATGCCGGATGTCGACATCGACTTCGACGAGCGTCGGCGCGGTGAGGTGATCAAGTACGTCACCGACAAGTGGGGTGAGGACAAGGTCGCCCAGATCGCCACGTTCGGCACGATCAAGGCGAAGGCCGCGATCAAGGACTCGGCGCGGGTGCTGGGTTTCCCGTACGCGGTCGGTGACCGGATCACCAAGGCGATGCCACCGGCAGTGATGGGCAAGGACATCCCGCTGACCGGCATCTTCGACCCGAAGCACCCGCGCTACGCCGAGGCCGGCGAGATCCGGGGCCTGTACGACTCCGACCCGGACGTCCGCAAGGTGATCGACACGGCCAAGGGCATCGAGGGGCTGATCCGGCAGACAGGTGTGCACGCCGCAGGCGTCATCATGTCCGCCGAGCCGATCATCGAGCACATCCCGTTGATGCGCCGCGACGCCGACGGGGCGATCATCACGCAGTTCGACTACCCGACGTGTGAGTCGCTCGGGCTGCTGAAGATGGACTTCCTCGGCCTGCGCAACCTGACGATCATCGACGACGCGGTCAAGAACATCGAGCTGAACCACGGCCTCAAGCTCGACCTGTTGGGCCTGCCGCTGGACGACAAGGCCGCGTACGAGCTGCTGGCCCGCGGTGACACCCTGGGCGTGTTCCAGCTCGACGGTGGGCCGATGCGGTCGCTGCTGCGCCTGATGAAGCCGGACAACTTCGAGGACATCTCCGCCGTCCTGGCGTTGTACCGGCCGGGCCCGATGGGCGTCGACTCGCACACCAACTACGCGCTGCGCAAGAACGGCCTCCAGGAGATCACGCCGATCCACCCGGAGCTGGAGGAGCCGCTGCGGGAGATCCTGGCGCCCACCCACGGCCTGATCGTCTACCAGGAGCAGGTGCAGCGCGCCGCGCAGATCCTCGCCGGCTACACCCTCGGTCAGGCGGACCTGCTGCGCCGGGCGATGGGTAAGAAGAAGAAGGAAATCCTCGACAAGGAGTTCATCCCGTTCCGGGACGGCTGCCGCGAGCGCGGCTACTCCGACGAGGCGATCCAGGCCGTGTGGGACGTGCTGGTGCCGTTCGCCGGGTACGCCTTCAACAAGGCGCACTCCGCCGCGTACGGCCTGGTGTCCTACTGGACCGCGTACCTGAAGGCGCACTACCCGGCCGAGTACATGGCCGGGCTGCTCACGTCCGTCGGTGACGACAAGGACAAGATGGCGCTGTACCTGTCCGAGTGCCGCCGGATGCGCATCCAGGTGCTGCCGCCGGACGTGAACACGTCGGCCGGGCCGTTCACGCCGGTCGGCAAGGACATCCGCTTCGGCCTGGCCGCGGTCCGCAACGTCGGCGCGAACGTCGTCGCCTCGATCATGCGGTGCCGCCAGGAGAAGGGCGACTACACCGACTTCTACGACTTCCTGTCCAAGGTGGACGCGGTGGTCTGCAACAAGAAGACAATCGAATCGCTGATCAAGGCGGGCGCGTTCGACTCGATGCAGCACCCCCGCAAGGGCCTGCTCGCGGTGCACGCCGACGCCATCGACGCGTACGCCGACGTCAAGCGCAAGGAGGCCGTCGGCCAGTACGACCTGTTCGGCGCCGGCTTCGGCGACGCCGACACCGGCAGCACGACGGTGATGCCGGTCATCGGCGACAGCGAGTGGGACAAGCGCGACAAGCTGGCCTTCGAGCGGGAGATGCTCGGCCTGTACGTCTCCGACCACCCCCTGTTCGGCCTGGAACACATCCTCGGCGCGGCGGCCGACACCACAATCGCGTCCCTCGCCGAGGACGGCGCGGTGCCCGACGGGGCGGTCGTCACCCTCGCCGGCATCCTCTCCGGCGTGCAGCGAAGGGTCACCAAGCAGGGCCGCGCCTGGGCGTCGGCCACCCTCGAAGACCTGGCCGGTGGGGTGGAGACGCTGTTCTTCCCCAACACGTACGAGGTGATCGGGCAGTACATCGCCGAGGACGCGATCGTGGTGGTCAAGGGCCGGGTGGACCGGCGCGACGACACCCCACGGATCATGGCGATGGACATGTCCATGCCGGACGTCAGCACCAGCGCCACCAACAAGCCCGTCACCCTCACCATCCCGGTGCACCGCTGCACGCCGCCGCTTGTGGAACGGCTCAAGGAGACCCTGGTCCTGCACCCCGGCGACACCGAGGTGCACGTCAAGCTGCTCAACGGCGGTCGCACCACCACCCTGCGGCTGGGCCCGTTCCGGGTGGCGGCGACGACCGCGCTGATGGGTGACCTGAAGAGCGTCCTCGGCCCGGCCAACGTGAGCTGAGCCGGCGTCGGTCCGGCCGGCAGGCGCCGGCCGGACCGTTGGGCTCAGCCCCGGTCGGGGGCCGCGATCTCGCGCAGCTGGCCGTCGGCCAGCCGCAACCAGCGCTGCACGCCGATCTCGGCGAGGAACCGTTCGTCGTGGCTGACCACCACAAAGGCCCCCTGGTACGCGGTCAGCGCGCTCTCCAGTTGGGCGACGCTGACCAGGTCCAGGTTGTTGGTCGGCTCGTCGAGCAGCAGCAGCTGCGGTGCCGGTTCGGCGCAGAGCACACAGGCGAGGGTGGCGCGCAGCCGCTCGCCGCCCGAGAGCACCCCGACGGGCAGGTTCACCCGCGCGCCCCGGAACAGGAACCGGGCCAGCAGGTTCATCCGCCTGGCGTCCGGCAGGCTCGGCGCGTACGCGGCGAAGTTCTCCGCTACCGTGCGGTCGAGGTCCAGCAGGTCCAGGCGCTGCGACAGGTACGCGATCCGCCCGTCGGCCCGTTTGATCTCGCCGCCGGCCGGTTCGAGATCGCCGTCGACGAGGCGCAGCAGGGTCGACTTGCCGGCGCCGTTCGCCCCGGTGAGCGCGATCCGCTCCGGCCCCCGGATCACCAGGTCGGCGCCGTCGCCGCCGAACAGCTCCCGATCGTCGAAGCGCGCCCGCATCCCGTGGCCGGAGAAGACCGTCCGTCCGGACGGGACTGTGGTGTCCGGCAGGTCGACGGTGATGGTGTCCTCGTCGCGTACCGCCCGACCGGCCTCGTCGAGACGGGCCCTGGCCTCGCCGAGCCGGGCCGAGTGCGTCCCCTGCGCCTTGCCCGCCGACTCCTGCGCGCTGCGCTTGAGCCCACCGGCGACGATCCGGGCCAGACCGGCGTTCTTCAGATTCTTGGAGGCGTTGCTGGCCCGGCGGTCGGCCCGCTCCCGAGCCTGCTGCATCTCCCGCTTCTCCCGCTTGACCTCCTGCTCGGCGTTGCGCAGGTTGCTCTCGGCCACCTCCCGCGCCGCCTGCACCGCCTCGGTGTACGCGGTGAAGTTGCCCCCGTACCAGGTGATCTCGCCTCGTTCCAGCTCGGCGATGCGGTCCATCCGGTCCAGCAGCTCCCGGTCGTGGCTGACCAGCAGCAGGCACCCGGACCAGTCGGACAGCACGTCGTAGAGCTTGTGCCGAGCCGCCAGGTCCAGGTTGTTGGTCGGCTCGTCGAGCAGCAGGACGTCGGGCCGTCGCAGCAGTTGCGCGGCCAGGCCGAGGGAGATCACCTGACCGCCGCTGAGGGTGTGCAGCCGCCGGTCGAGCGCCAGGTCACCCAGGCCGAGGCGGTCGAGTTCGGCGCGGGTGCGCTCCTCGATGTCCCAGTCGTCACCGATGGTGGCGAAGTGCGCCTCGCTGGCGTCGCCGGCCTCGATGGCGTGCAGGGCCGCGATCCGCTCGGCGACGCCGAGCACCTGGGCCACGGTCAGGTCGCCGACCAACGGCAGCGTCTGCGGGAGGTACCCGAGCACGCCGTCAACGGTGGCGCTGCCGCCGCTGGGCGTCAGCTCCCCGGCGATCAGCCGCAGCAGCGTGCTCTTGCCGGCGCCGTTGGGCGCGACCAGCCCGGTGCGACCGCCCGGGACCGTGAAGGACAGCTCCGAGAAGACCGGGGTGTCGTCCGGCCAGGAGAAGGACAGGTTCGAGCAGACGATGTACGCATCAGACATGCGAGTGACCTCAAAGGGTGGGGTGGGCGCGTCCAAGCCGCCCGACGACCAACGGGGACCGGTGAAACGACGTCATGGCCACGGCAGCTGCGTGATTACGCGCCGAGCCGTCGCCGAACATGTCCGGTCTCACCCGGAGATGTCGTCGTCACCCACCATGTCTGGTCTCCCCAGTCGTACCGCTGACCCAACTCCGCAGAGTCTAACAACGGATCTTTCGTCCGCCACCGTAATAGGACGCAGCGCTGGGTGTATAGGCCGGGCTATAGTTGGTCCAAGTCTCATGAGCCGCCACGTCGCTGGGCGATCAGGACGACAACGGATGTCCGCGACTGGTTGCGATCTCTGCGGCAGACCGATCCGGCGACGTACCGGTCGGTCAACGTGGCGATCGACATGCTTGCGGAGGCGGGCCCTGGCCTGGGGCGTCCGCTGGTCGACACCCTCAGAGGTTCGACCGTCAGCAATCTCAAGGAACTCCGACCGCGGTCCGGAAGGGACGTTGCCGTACGGGTGCTGTTCGTCTTCGACCCCTGGTCCCAGGCCGTGCTGCTGGTGGCCGGCAACAAGGCGGGAGATTGGAATCGGTGGTACGAGAAAGCGATCCCGGTCGCTGAGATCGCGTACGAGGGTTGGTTGGCCTTCGAGAGGAAACGGAGGGAGGGCTGATGAGCGACTTCCAGGACTGGGACGACGTTCGGGCTGAGCTGCACGATGGAGACGATGAAGCGCTCGACGCCGAACGTGCCCGCACCGAGGCGTGGATCAGCGCGTTCCATCTCGCCGAAGAGCGGAAGCGGCTGGGCCTGACTCAGCGGCAGGTGGCCGAGCTGATGGGTGTCACGCCCGGTCGAGTCAGCCAGATCGAGAACGGCGACCTGGAGGCCAATGAGGTCGCGACGCTGAGCCGATACGCACGGGCGCTCGGGGCCCGCATGCGGATCATCTTCGACTACGGCGATGACCTCCGCCAGATCGCTTGATCCGGCGGTGGTCTCGCGGTGCCGACCTGCCGACCCGGGAAAATGACCTCAAGCAGGGAAACCACCCCGGGTAGGGCGCCAGCCCTCTGGCCGTGACGGCGAGGAAGGTCAGCGCATAGTTGCGCATCATCCAGTTCGTAGCCGGGGCCTGCTCAGCGGGGGCGGTATTCGACCTCGGGGCGGCCGGGGGTGCCGTAGCGGGGGCTGCGGACCGCGCGGTCGATCGTCACCAGGTATTCGAGGTAGCGCCGGGCGGTCACCCGGGAGATCCCGGTCGCCGCGCTCACCTCGGTCGCCGACAGTCCCGCCTGCGGGCCGGTCCCGTCGGCCAGCGCCCCGCGTACCCGATTGAGGGTCTGCGCGTCCAGGCCCTTGGGCAGGCTGTGCCCGGCGGTGCCGCGCAGGGTGGCGAACATCCGGTCCACGTCGTGCTGGGCGGTCACCTCGCCGTCGGCGAGCGCCTGCGCGCGGTAGTCGGCGTAGCGCTCCAGCTTGTCGCGGAACGCCGCGAACGTGAACGGTTTGAGCAGGTAGTGGGTCACCCCGAGGGACACCGCGGTGCGGACCACCGCCAGGTCCCGCGCGGACGTCACCGCGAGCACGTCGACGCTGCTGCCGGCCGCGCGCAGCGCCCGGCAGACGTCCAGGCCGTGCAGGTCGGGCAGCCGAAAATCCAGGAGTACGAGGTCCACGTCACCGCCGCCACCCGCGCGCAGGGCCGCCATCGCGGCCCGCGCGGTGTGCGCCACCCCGACGACCACGAAACCCGGAACCCGTTCGGTGTACGCGGCGTGCGCCTCGGCCAGCAGCGGCTCGTCCTCGACGACAAGCACCCGGATGTCGGTCATCGCGGTGCACCGCCGACCGGTAGGCGGACCGTGAACAGGCTGCCGCCGTCGTCCGAGCGGCCCACCTCGTAGCGGCCACCGTGGCGGCGGACCACCTGCCCGATCAGCGCCAGACCGAGACCTCGCCCGGTGCTCTTGGTGGACCAGCCGCGCCGGAACGCGTCCGCCACCCGGTCCTCGGCCAGCCCCGGCCCGCTGTCGGCGACCCGGACCATCAGCTCGTCGTCGAGCGCGCCGACGAAGACCCGTACGGTGCGCGGCGCCGGCGTGCCGGCGACCGCCTCCAGGGCGTTGTCGATCAGGTTGCCGACGACGGTGAGCAGGTCGTTGGTCGGTAGCGGGCTGTCGTCGAGGCGGCAGTCCGGCTCGATGACGAGGTCCACGCCGCGCTCGCCGGCCTGGGCGGACTTGCCGAGCAGCAGCGCGGCCAGGGCCGGCTCGGTGACCGCGTCGACCACCCGGTCGGTGAGCTGCTGCGCGAGGGCCAGGTCCCGGGTGCCGAGCCGGACCGCCTCGTCGGCGCGGCCCAGCTCCACAAGGGTGAGGACGGTGTGCAGGCGGTTGGCCGACTCGTGGGTCTGCGCCTGCAACGCCTCGGTCAGCGCGCGGACCGAGTCCAGCTCGCTGGCGAGCGTGCGCAGCTCGGTCTGGTCGCGCAGGGTCAGTACGGTGCCGAGCGCCGCGCCCTCGAAGCGGGCGGTCCGCTGGTTGGCCACCAGCACCCGGTCGCCGGCCAGCATGGGCTCGTCGAGGGCGTCGCGCCCGGAGTCGAGCAGCTCGGCCACGGCGGGCGGCAGGTCGATCCCGACCACCGGCTGGTCGGTGACCGGTTCGTCGGCGGCGAGACCGAGCAACCGGCGGCCCTCGTCGTTGATCAGCGCCACCCGCCGATCGGTGGTCAGCACCACGAGGCCCTCGCGCACCGAGTGCAGGACCGCGTCGTAGTACTCGTACATCCGGGTCATCTGCGCCGGTCCCAGGCCGTGGGTCTGGCGGCGCAGCCGACGGCTGAGCAGCCACGACCCGGTCGCCGCGAGCGCGAGCGCCGGCGCGGCGACGCCGAGCAGCACGGGGAGCTGGCGCAGCAGTTTGCGGTTGATGGCCCGGGTGGTGATACCCACCGAGACCAGGCCGACGATGCGCCGCTGCTCGTCGTACACCGGCACCACCGCGCGCACCGACTCGCCGAGCGTCCCGACGTTCGTGGTGGTGAACGGGTGACCCGCCAGGGCGGGCCCGATGTCGCCGACGAACGGCTCGCCGATGAGCTCCCGGGTCGGGTGCGAGAAACGGGTGCGGTCGGGGGCCATCACGACAACGAAGTCGGTGCCCGTGGCCTTGCGGGTCGATTCGGCGTACGGCTGCAGGATGCTGGCCGGGTCGGCGGTCGTGAGGGCCGCGCGGACGTCGGGGGAGCCGGCCACGGTCTGCGCCACGGCGAGCACCTCCTCCTGCGCGGCCTGGCGGGAGTCGACGCGGGCCAGCCAGACGGCGCCCGCCGCGCCGGCCAGCACGAGCAGCGTCACCACCACCGCCTGGAGGGCGAACAGCTGCCCCGCGATGCTCCACTGCCGTCGGGCCACCTCCATCACCTCCGTGTGGTTTTCGCGGTGAACAGAATGACCGCAAGGATGTCAACGGGTGAGACGCGCTTCACATTGTCGACATGGACACCACCGCATCCACCACCACGGCGGAGCCGTCGGCCCGCCGGGACCGTACCCGTTACCTGTACCTGGCCGTCATCGTGGCCGTGCTCGCCGGCATCGTGGTCGGCCTGGTCGCCCCCGATTTCGGCAAGGAACTCAAGCCGATCGGCACGGGCTTCGTCAACCTGATCAAGATGATGATCAGCCCGGTCATCTTCTGCACGATCGTGCTGGGCGTCGGCTCCGTCCGGCAGGCCGCGAAGGTCGGCAAGGTCGGCGGCCTGGCGCTGGGCTACTTCCTGACCATGTCGACCGTCGCGCTCGCCATCGGTCTGGTCGTCGGCAACCTCATCCACCCCGGCTCCGGCCTGGACCTCGGCCAGGACCTCGCAGGCGCGGGCAAGGCCGCCGCCGGAGACGAGGCCGGCGGTACGACGGAGTTCCTGCTCGGGATCATCCCGACCACGCTCTTCTCCGCGCTCACCGAGGGGGAGGTGCTCCAGACGCTGCTGGTGGCCCTGCTCGTCGGCTTCGCCGTGCAGGCGATGGGCCGGCGGGGTGAGCCTGTGCTCGGCGCGATCGCCGTCATCCAGCGGGTCGTCTTCAAGGTCCTTGCCATGATCATGTGGCTGGCGCCGGTCGGCGCGTTCGGCGCGATGGCCGCCGTCGTCGGCGCGACAGGCGTGGACGCCCTCAAGAGCCTCGCCCAGATCATGCTCGGCTTCTACGCCACCTGTCTGATCTTCGTGCTGGTCGTCCTGGGCGCGCTGCTGTGGTTCGTGGCCCGGATCTCGATCTTCTCGCTGCTGCGGTACCTGGGCCGGGAGTTCCTGCTGATCCTGTCGACGTCCTCGTCGGAGTCGGCGCTGCCGCGGCTGATCGCCAAGATGGAGCACTTCGGCGTGAGCAAGCCGGTCGTGGGCATCACGGTGCCGACCGGGTACTCGTTCAACCTCGACGGCACGGCGATCTACCTGACGATGGCGTCGCTGTTCATCGCCGACGCGCTCGGCAACCCGCTCTCCATCGGCGAGCAGATCTCGCTGCTGCTGTTCATGATCATCGCATCGAAGGGCGCGGCGGGCGTCACCGGCGCGGGCATCGCGACCCTGGCCGGCGGGCTCCAGTCGCACCGCCCGGACCTGGTGGACGGCGTCGGCCTGATCGTGGGCATCGACCGGTTCATGTCGGAAGCCCGTGCGCTGACCAACTTCGCCGGCAACGCGGTGGCGACAGTCCTGGTGGGCACCTGGACCGGCGAGTTCGACCGGGACCGGGCGGCCGGAGTGCTGCGCGGCGACGACCCGTTCGACGAGGCCACGATGCTCGACGACCACGACGAGGACGAGTCGATCGCGCGCCCCGACGAGGCGTCCGCGCCGGCCAGCGTCCCGGCCTGACCCGTTCGCGCCTTGATCGACACGGTTTCGGCGAAACCGGGGTATCCGAACGCGTCGGACCCCCCGATTTCGCTGAACTCGTGTCGATCAACGCCGAGAGGCGCCGGTCGACGCGTGTGAGGGTTACCGGGCGGCGAGCCTGTCGGTAGCGTGGAGCGTGGCGGCGGATGGGCCGGTACGGCGTCCCGCGCCACGAGGAGGTTCGGGATGGATTCCCTGCCGGAGCTGACGTTCGGTCAGCGGCTGAAGGTCTACCGCGAGCGTTCGGGCAAGACTCGTGCCGTGCTCGGTGGCCTGGTTGGGCGTAGCGCCGAGTGGGTGAAGGCGGTGGAGACCGACCGCATTCTGCCGCCGCGTGTGCACATGCTGGACCGCATCGCGCGTGCCCTCAAGGTCGACCTGTCGGCCCTGGTCGGGGAGTTGAGCAACCGTTCCGCCGTCGTGAACGGGCCGGAGCATCCGGCGCTCGCCTCGGTCCGGGACGCGGTGAACCGCTGCACGTCCTCCGGCGACGACGTGCCGGAGCCGTTAGGTTGCATCGAGGACCGCCTGGCAGCCGCGTGGCGGGCACGCCATCAGGCGTCGGACCATCGGACAGTGCTGGGCACCCTCCTGCCCGACCTGCTTCGGGACGCCCAACGCGCGGCGTTGACGTACGAGGGTGCCGAACGTCGACGCGCCCAGGCGCTCCTGGCCGAGGCGCTCGGGCTCGCGCAGATGTTCCTCGCCTACCAGCCAGCCGCCGAGATCCTGTGGCGTGTCGCTGACCGTGCCATGGTGGCCGCGCAGGAGTCCGGGGATCTTGAGGCGTTGGCCTGCGCGGGGTGGTTCCTGTGTCAGGTGCACCGCGACGCCGGTGACTGGGACACCGCCATGGCGGTGACGCTCGACGTCCTCTCGGCAGTGGAGCCGCGCGCGGCGGATGGGACCACCAACCTCCTTGCCCTCGTCGGAGCGCTCCGCTTCGAAGCTGCCTACACCGCCGCGAGGGCGGGTGAGGAAGGCCGGGCCTGGCAGTACTGGGACCGCGCCGATCGCATCGCGCAGCGCCTGCCGCAAGGCTTCTATCAACCGCAGACGTCGTTCTCCCGCGTCATCATGGGTGCCCACGCCGTCACCGTGGCCGTCGAGTTGCAGAAGTCCGGCGAAGCGGTGCGACAGGCACGTCGCCATGATGCGGCGGCCATCCCGTCGCGGCCACGCCGCGCGCGACACCTCATCGAGGTCGCTCGCGCTCACTACGGCAAGGACGACGGTGAAACCGCCATGGTGAGCCTTCGCCAGGCGTACGAGTCCGCTCCGGAGACGATCCGCTTCAACGGCTACGCCCGACAGATCACCCTGGATCTGCTCAACGGGTCGCCAGCCACCCGCAAGGACGCCCGAGATCTCGCACTGAAGGTCGGCCTCGTCTCTTGATCTAGGGGTACGAACCCTACCCATGTGACGCCACGACCGTCCGTAACGTCCCCATCACGGGATGCGGCGGGCGGTGCGGACTCGCCTGGCCGCCGCGTCCCCCTCAAACTCAGGGGTGCCTGGCCACCCCGCGATGACGGGGAGGGCGCGCGTGCGACGCGTCTCGTACGACGAATATCTCTCGGCGGTCGCCCTGACCCTGGCCCGCAGGCATCGGCCCGTCTGGTCCTGGCGGCACTGGCGACGCATCTGCCGTTGCGGAACCGACCTGCCGTGCCGAAGCCGTCATCGCCTCCCGATCAACCGCGACCACTGGCCCAGCCAGGGTACGTCGTGACGACCGTCCACCAGCCGGTCGCACCACTTTGGAGCTGCGGGTGGTGTGGCGCCGACTGGCCCTGCGGGCCGGGGCGGCGGGAGTTGCTGACCGAGTACGACGGATGTCGCCTGTCCCTGACCGTCTACCTGGCCGTACAACTCGTCGTTGCTACGCACCACCTGGCCGACGTTCCCGCCAGACGCCTGCACCACCGATTCCTCGGCTGGGTGCGGTGAGCATCCTTCGGCCCGGAGACGAGAAGTACCACTACAGCGACGGGTCGCACAGGTGGATCCCGCCCGATCCCGGCTACGACCAGGCGGTCTGGGACGAGCAGGTCCGCCAGCACAAGCAGGGCCACCTGCGCAACGAGCGCCCGAAGGTCCGCATCCGACGGCTCGTGTGACGCGTCGATGCGCGTCAGCTCGTTGCTCCCAGGGCCGCCGTGCAGAACTCGGCTGGTGGCAGGTATTCGTGGGCGGCGACGTAGTGGAGCAGGAGCTGGGGTGCGGCGTACACGACGCCGTCGCCCCGGACCTCGAATTCGGCGCTCTCGCGGGCGATCACGCCCTGCCGGATGGCTTCCCTGGCGTCCCCGCCCAGGTCCCGGATGCAGATTTCGCAGTAGTGGTACCCGCGTGTCTGGCGGACCCGCGCCTTGGCCAGTGCCGTCAGGGCGGGCATCAACCAGTCCGGGGCAGCGCCGGTCGGGTACGGATGCGCGGCATCCAGCCAACCGACGTTGAGCCGCGGCAGGTCTGGCCACGGCTCGTCGGCTGCCCCTGGCTCGTCCTCGTGCCGCTCCAGGTACGTGTACGGCGTCAGGTCCGCGAAGTAGGTCACGCGCCATACGTACCATCGGCATGCCTGGATCGGGTCGGCGACCCGTCGGGATCGGTTGCGGTTGCGCCGGTCGTGTCGTGACAGTGACCTGCTCCCACTGGCTGGGGCGGTGGGCGCCGCCGGCGGTCACCGTCGGTCATCCCCGGTGGGGGGATTCGGTAGTGAGCGGTATACCGCAGAGTCATATTCATACCTCTGCGGTATACCGCTCACCAGCACGTCGACATGGCGTGCAGCCGACGCGGTAGTCCCTTGATCAAGGCCGTCAGGTGTTCTCGGCGGACTTGACAGGTAATGTGTGAGCGTTAACATCGACAACCACCACTGTCTGTCGGGAGGTCCGATGACGCTCGTCCTCGCGCGTTCCACCACTTGGCGGATGGCCGGGCTCACGGCCCTGGTCGTGCTGGTCGCCGTCGGCCTCACCGTCATCTCCCCGAAGCCCGCCGTGGCGTGGGACAACGGCACGGCGAACACCCCGCCGATGGGCTGGAACAGCTACGACTCGTTCAACTGGAGCGTCACCGAGGCGGACGTGCGGGCCAACGCCGACTACATGCGCGACAACCTGCGCCAGCACGGCTGGCAGTACGTCGTCATCGACTGGGCCTGGTACTACCCGGGGCAGCACAACAACAGCCCCAACCAGGACTCCAACCTCAATCCCCGGCTGCGGATGGACGCCAACGGACGGCTGCTGCCGGACACCACCCGGTTTCCCTCGGCGGCGGGCGGCAACGGGTTCAAGCCTCTCGCCGACTACGTGCACGACCAGGGACTGAAGTTCGGCGTCCACTTGATGCGCGGCATCCCTCGGCAGGCGGTCGCGGACAACGTGCCCATCCTCGGCACCACCTGCCGCGCCAACCAGATCAACAACAGCACCACCGCGGCCTGGCTCAACCTGATGTGGGGTCTGAACATGTCCAACGCCTGCGCGCAGGCGTACCTCGACTCGGTCTTCCAGCTCCTGGCCAGCTGGGGTGTCGACTACGTGAAGGTGGACGACATCGCGGCCCCGACGTACCGGCAGGCCGAGGTCGAGGGCTACCGGACGGCGATCCAGCACAGCGGACGGCCGATGGTGCTGAGCCTCTCGCCCGGCGCGACACCGCTGGCCAGTGGCGGCCACGTCCGGGACAACGCGCACATGTGGCGCATCGTCAACGACCTGTGGGACAACTGGTCGTCGCTCGACGCGCTGTTCGACCAGCTGCGCAACTGGACGCCGTACCGGACGACAGGCGCCTGGCCCGACCCGGACATGATCCCGATCGGGCGGCTGTCGAAGTACGGCCCGGTTGGCGCCCCCCGCTACTCCGGGCTCACCGCCGACGAGCAGCGCACGCTGATGACCCTGTGGGCGATCAACCGGGCGCCGCTGATGTGGGGCGGCAACCTGGTCGAGAACCGTGCCGCCGAGCTGGCGTTGATGACCAACGCGGCGGTGCTCGCCGTCGACCAGAACAGCGCCAACAACCGGCAGCTCGTCGGCGGCACCCGGCAGGTGTGGACCGCCGACGTTCCGGGCACCGACCACCGGTACGTGGCGCTGTTCAACCGCGAGAGCGCGACCGCCAACGTCTCGGTGAACCTGGCCGATCTGGGCATCGGCTCGGCCACCGTCACCGACCTGTGGACCGGCGCCGGTCTCGGCACCGTCACCGGCACCCTCACCCGCTCCATCCCCGCCCACGGCAGCGGCCTGTACCGCGTGGCACCGCTGACCACCGCCCCCACGCCGACCACCTACACGGTGGCCGCGCGGCACAGCGGCAAGCTCCTGGACGTCTTCAACGCGTCCACCGCCGACGGCGCGAACGTCGTCCAGTGGGGCGCGAACGGGCAGGCCAACCAGCGGTGGCGGTTCTCCGACGCCGGCGGCGGCTACGCGACGGTGACAAGCGTCAGCAGCGGCAAGTGTCTCGACGTGTACGGCGGCGCGGGTGCGACAGCCGACGGCGTCCGCGTGATCCAGTGGACCTGCAACGGCGGCACCAACCAGCAGTGGCGTGTCGAGGACCTCGGAACCGGCTACGTCAGGCTCGTGGCCCGCCACAGCGGGAAGTGCCTCGACGTGCTGAACGCCGCCACCGCGGATGGTGCCCAGGCCGTGCAGTGGACGTGCGGCACCGGCGCCAGCCAGCAATGGCGACGCACCGCCGTGTAGCGCTGTCGGCTGGCGGCCCTCGCAGCGGTGATGAAGTCGCGAAACGCGCCGCCCCCGGGCGGCCCGGAGAACAATGGTGGGTCGGGAAGGGGTGCCGCGACGAACCGGGGGAGCAGGCGTGCTCGCAACCAGCCTCCTTGGCCGGCTGCGCCGCCGTGACCCGGGCGACGCCGTCCTGCGGCGCGCGGTGCGCCTGACGCTCATCGCGTCAGTCGTCTTCTACGCCTGCCGGTACGGGGCGGGCAGCCCGGTGCTCGCCACGTACGGGCTGTTCGGCACGATCGCCGCCGGGTCGTTCGCGCAGTTGCCCGGTCCGGCGGCGCAGCGGGCGCGGATCCTCGTCATGTCGCTGCCGGCGGTCTGGGCGCTGATCGCGGCCGGCACGCTGTTGGCGTGGAGCACGTGGGCGGCGGCCGGCGGGATGCTTGTCATCGGGTTCGTCGTGGCGTTCGCGGGGGTCGGTAATCCGCGCCTGGTGGGTCTGGCCAGCGCGTTCCAGCTCTTCTACATCCTGGCGTCCTTTCCGCCGTACCAACCGGACACCCTGCCGCAGCGCCTGGGCGGGGTCACGCTCGCGGTCCTGCTGCTCGCCGCGGCCGAGGTGCTGCTCTGGCCCGATCCGGTGCCGGTCACCTTCCGGCAGATGCTCACCCGGGCGGCCGACGGTGTCGGGGCGTTCCTCGACGACGCCGCCGACGCGCTGACCGACCCGCACGCCGGTCCCGGTGGTCGGGACCGCCGGCGTGCACGGGCGTACGACCTGGTGGCCCCGCTCGGTCTGGGCCGCAACCCGCCGGAGCGGGCGCCGACGGCGGCGGGCGCCCAGGACCGGGCGCTGCGGATCTCGGCGACCGCGCTGCGGGAGGTGCTCGTCGAGGCGGACCGGCTCGCGGGGGACGCCCCGCCGGAGCCGATCGGGGATCTGGCGGCGGCGCGGCTGCTGCGCACCTGCGCCGACACGATCCGGGCCGCCGGCCGGAGCCTGTCGCCGGGTGCGCCGCCGGTCGACCTCACCGGTCTGGACGTCGCGATCCGCGCGGCCGAGGCCGCGTACCCGGTCGGACGAGGCGGTGGCGCCGACGCGCCGGACGTACCCCGGATGTGCCGGGACGCGACGGCGCTGGCCCTCGCCGACCACGTGCGGGTCTTCGCCGTCGGCGCCCGGGTCGCCGTCGGGGCCCGGCCCGCCGGGGGCGAGGCGTACCCCAAGCTCTTCGAGTACGCGCGACACAGCCCGTGGACGCTGTACTGGTGGCAGTTCCGCTCCCACCTGGCCCCCCGCTCGGCCCACCTGCACAGCGCACTGCGGCTGGCCGTGGCGCTGTCGGTCGCCCGGGTGGCCGCCGGGGTGTTGCAGCTCAACCACGGTTTCTGGGTGCTCCTGGCAACTCTCACGGTCCTGCGGACCTCGGCCGCCGACACCCGCACCGCCCTGCGGCCCGCCGTGTTCGGCACGATCGCGGGCGTCGTCGTCAGCGGCCTGCTGGTGCTGCTCATCGAGCAGCCCATCGTGTACGCCGTCGTGCTGCCGGTCACGCTGCTGCTGGCGTTCGGTGTCGGTCGCCTGTTGGGCCCGGTGTGGCAGCAGGCGCTGTTCACCCTGCTGCTGACGGTCGTGTTCAGCCAGCTCAGCCCCGAGGGCTGGCGGCTCGCCGAGGCGCGGCTTGTCGACGTCGGGCTCGGCGCGGTGATCGGTGTGCTCGCCGGCGTCGCCATGTGGCCGCGCGGCGCGAGCCACGACCTGCGCCACAACGCCGCGCGTTACCTGACGGCCAGCGGGGACGCGGTCGAGCGGACCGTGGAGGCGGTGCTCGGCAATGCGCCGCCGCCCGAGGACGACCTCGATCGGGTCCGCCAGCGGATGGTCCTGGTCGACTCGTCCTACTGCCAGTACCACTCGGAGCGCCACGACCCGCGGCGCGCACGCGTGGACTGGGACGCCGCCCTGGGCGCCGGGCAGCACGTGGTGCCCGGCGCCGAGTCGCTGCTGCGCCGCAACCCGCCCGGCTGCCTCGCCGGCTGGCCGGCGGCGGCGGTGCTGCTGCGGGACGCGGCCGGGCACCTGCGGTCGGCGTACGACGAACTGGCCGGCGAGGTGGCGCAGGGCCGCGCCGCGGGTCCGGTGCCGACCCCGGGCGACTGTGTCGACGAGGTGGACCGGGTCCGTCCGCTGCTCGGCACGGCCGACGCCTCGGCGGTGCGGCACCTGGTGGAGGTCGACCGATGGCTGGCCGGCCTCGCCGACAGCCTCATCCGGATCCACCCACCGGGCGCGGATCAGCGTCGGTGACGTCGCTCCGGGTGGCGAGCGCCGGGTGCCGGGCACAGCCCGCAGATCCCCGCCGGGCGCCCACAGGCCGCAGGACTCCGATTGGCCGTGCCCCTGCGTGACGAGCCCGTCTAACGTCGCCGGCATGGAGATCGCGCAGGCACAGCAGTTGTGGAAGCCGGAGCCCGGCTGGTTGAACACGGCCTCCTACGGGTTGCCGCCCGAGCCGGCCTGGACGGCGTTGCAGGACGCCCTGGCCGCCTGGCGGGTGGGCAGCACGTCGTGGGAGGGCTGGGGCGAGTCGGTGCAGCGCTCCCGCAGCGCGTTCGCCGGCCTGATCGGCGTGCCGGCCACCGACGTGGCGGTCGGCGCGACAGTCTCCCAGATGCTCGCGCCGGTGGCGGCGTCCCTGCCGGCCGGCGCCACAGTTGTCGTTCCGGAGGAAGAGTTCACCTCGAACCTGTTTCCCTGGCTGGTGCAGGAGGAGCGCGGTGTCACGGTCCGCACGGTGCCGGCGGACCGGCTGGTCGACGCGATCGACGCCGACACCTACCTCGTCGCGTTCAGCCTGGTGCAGTCGGCCGACGGCTCCGTCGCCGCGTACGACGAGATCGTGGCCGCGGCCCGCGCGCACGACGCGCTGGTGGTGGTGGACGCGACCCAGGCGTGCGGATGGCTGCCGTTCGACGGCAGCCGGGCCGACGTGGTGTCGGTCGGCGGCTACAAGTGGCTGATGAACCCGCGCGGCACCGCGTACACCTATCTCGCCCCCGCGCTGCGCGAGCGGCTGCGCCCGGACGCGGCCGGTTGGTACGCGGGCCGCGACCCGTACGCCTCCTACTACGGCCCGCCGCTGCGGCTGGCCGATGACGCCCGCCGGTTCGACATCTCTCCGGCCTGGTTCAGCTGGGTCGGCGCCGCGCCGGCGATGGAGCTGATCGCCGAGATCGGCGTGCCGGCGATCCAGGAGCACGACGTGGCGCTGGCCAACCGGTTCCTGACCGGCCTGGGCCGGCCACCGGGGGACAGCGCCATCGTCGCCGTCGACGTGGCCGGCGCGGAGCAGCGTCTCGCGGCGGCCGGCATCCGGGCGGCGGTGCGCGCCGGGCGGGTCCGCGCCTCGTTCCACCTCTACTCCACAGAGGCCGATGTGGACGCCGCCCTGGAGGCGCTGGCGGGGTGACGCGGCTCAGGCCAGGTGGCCGCCGATCTTCGTGTACCCGCGCAGCAGGTCACGGGAGATGATCAGCCGCTGCATCTCGTCGGTGCCCTCGAAGATGCGGTAGAGCCGGACCTGCCGGTACCAGCGTTCGATGGGCAGCTCCCGGGTGTAGCCCATGCCGCCGTGGATCTGGAGCACCCGGTCGACGACCCGGTTGACCATCCCGGCGCCGTAGAGCTTGCCCATCGACGAGGCGTGCCGGGGGTCCAGGCCCTGATCGACGGTCCACGCCGAGCGCAGCACCAGCCAGCGGGCCGCCTCCAGCTCGGTCTCCGAGTCGGCGATCATCCACTGGATGGCCTGGTTGGTGCCGATCTTCGCGCCGAACGTCTCGCGGGTGTTGGCGTGGTCGATCGCCATCTGCAGCACCCGCTCGGCGATGCCGATGGCGTGCGACGGGATGGTGTAGCGGCCCTTGCCGATCCACTCCATGCCGAGCGTGAAGCCCTGCCCGATCTCGCCGAGGATGTTGCGGTGCGGCACGCGTACGCCGTCGAAGATCAGCGACGCGGGCCCGCCCTCGCCCATGGTCTGGATGAACTCCGAGCGCCAGCCCATCGACCGGTCCACCAGGAACGCTGTCGCGCCGCCGTTGCGGGCGCCCTTCTCCCGGTCGGTCACCGCGACGACGATGGCGAAGTCGGCGTCGTGGCCGCCGGTGATGAAGGTCTTCTCGCCGTCGAGGATCCAGTCGTCGCCGTCGCGGCGCGCGGAGAGCCGGATGTTGGCGGCGTCCGAGCCGGCGCCCGGTTCGGTGATCGCGAAGCAGGACCGCCGCTCACCCTCGATCGTCGGGATGAGGAATTCCTGCTTCTGCTCCTCGGTGGCGTGGAACAGGATGTTGTCCGCCTCGCCGCCGAAGCGGAACGGCACGAACGTGTGGCCCAGCTCCGTCCAGATCAACGACTGCAGAACGGCCGGCAGGTTCATCCCGCCGTACTCCTCGGGGGTCGCCAGGCCCCAGAAGCCGAACTTGCGCGCCTTGAGTTGCAGCTCGCGCACCTCGGAGTGGTCCAGGCCCGGCTGGTGCGCCCGCTCGCGGCGCAGCACCTCCGCCTCCAGGGGCATCACCTCGCGGCGGATGAACGACCGGACGGTGTCCCGCACCGCCCGCTCCTCGTCGGTGAGCGAAAAGTCCACGGTGGTCCTCCTGGCGTCGGCGCGGCCGGTCACCCCTAAACTAGCGGTGTAAGTTTTGATGCGTCCAGACCCCTGTGCCGCCGACTCGCGAGGAGCGCAGTGCCCCGACCCCGCCAGCCCCGGCTCACCCGGCAGCTGATCGTCGACACCGCCACGGCGCTCATCGACGCCGAGGGTCTGCCCGCGCTCTCCACCCGTCGACTCGCCGCCGCGCTGGGCGTGCAGGGCCCGTCGCTGTACAACCACTTCGCCACCAAGGACGAGATCCTCGACGCGGTCGCCGACGCGGTCACCGGCGCCGTCGACACCAGCGGCTTCACCGGCCGGGACTGGGCCGGCGCGCTGCGCGACTGGGCCTGGTCGTACCGGCGGGCGCTCACCGCGCACCCGAACATCGTGCCGTACCTCGCGCAGGGTCCGGGCCGCCGGCCGGCCGCCCTCGCCATGGCCGACGCGGTCTACGGCGGCCTGGTCCGCGCCGGGTGGCCACCGGCCCGCGCCACCCACATCGGCGCGGCGCTGCGCTACTTCGTGGCCGGCTCGGCGCTCGGCTCGTTCGCCCGCGGCTTCGTCGAGGACCCCGAGCTGTACGCCGCGCACTACCCGCACCTGCGTCAGGCGCACCGGCTCGCCGAGCACCAGCAGAGCGTGGACGAGGGCGCCTTCGCCCTCGGCCTGGACGCGCTGCTGCACGGGCTGGCCGCCGAGTACGCCCGCACCGTCGGGGCGGTGGAGTCCGGGCGGCCCAGCGGGTAGCGTCCAAACTCCCAGCGCTAGTTTCACCGCCCGCCGCGACCCCTGTCGCCTCCGCCCGTCGCCCACCCCGGAAGGGACGCCATGGACCTCGCCGCCCCGCCGTCGCTGCTGCCCGACGCCCTGCGCCTCCGGCGCCACCTGCACATCGGCGGCGAGTGGACGTCTCCCGCCGGCACCGACGTGATCGACGTGGAGAACCCGAGCACCGGCGAGCTGATCGGTCAGGTGCCCGCCGGCACCGCGGCCGATGTGGACGCCGCCGTCGCCGCCGCCCGCGCCGCCTTTCCCGGTTGGGCGGCCACCGCGCCCGCCGAACGCTCCGCGTACCTCGACCGGCTGCACGCCGCGCTCGCGACGCGCGCCGACGACCTCGCCCGCACCATCGCCGTCGAGTTGGGCGCCCCGCTCAAGCTCGCCACCCGCGTGCAGGTCGCGCTGCCGCTGATCGTGCTGCGCGACCACGTGGCGCTCGCCGCCCGCCCGCCGGTCGAGGAGACCATCGGCAACTCCCTGGTCGTACGCGAGCCGATCGGCGTCGTCGGCGCGATCACCCCGTGGAACTACCCCCTGCACCAGGTGATGGCGAAGGTCGCGCCCGCGCTCGCCGCCGGCTGCACTGTCGTGCTCAAGCCCAGCGAGCTGACCCCGCTGACCGCGTACCTGCTCTTCGACGCGGTCACCGAGGCCGGTCTGCCGCCGGGGGTGCTCAACCTGGTCCCCGGCACCGGCGCGACGGTCGGCGAGGCGCTCGCCGGGCACCCCGACGTCGACCTGGTCTCGTTCACCGGCTCCACTGCCACCGGCACCCGGATCATGCGACTCGCCGCCGACCGCATCGCCCGGGTCGCGCTGGAGCTGGGCGGCAAGTCCGCGAACGTGATCCTCGACGACGCCGATCTGGCCACCGCGGTCAAGGTCGGCGTCGGCAACGCCCTGATGAACTCCGGCCAGACCTGCACGGCGTGGACCCGGATGCTGGTGCACCGCGACCGGTACGCCGAGGCGCTCGACCTGGTCGCGACGACTGTGGCCGGCTACCGCGTCGGCGATCCGTTCGACCCGGCCACCCGCCTCGGCCCCCTGGTCTCCGCCGCCCAGGCGACGCGGGTGCGCGGCCACATCGAGCGGGCCCTCGCCGACGGCGCCCGCCTGGTCGCCGGTGGCCCGGACGCCCCGGTGCCGGCTCGGGGGCACTTCGTCGCCCCGACCGTCTTCGCCGACGTGCACCCGGACAGCGCGCTCGCCCAGGAGGAGGTCTTCGGCCCGGTGCTCGCCGTTCTCCCGTTCGACGACACCGACGAGGCCGTCGCCATCGCCAACAACTCGCGCTACGGGCTGGCCGGCGCGGTGTGGTCCGCCGACCCGGAGGCGGCGCTCGCGGTGGCGCGGCGGCTGCGCACCGGGGCGGTCGACATCAACGGCGCGGCGTTCAACCCACTCGCGCCCTTCGGCGGCTACAAGCAGTCCGGCCTGGGCCGGGAGCTGGGCGTGCACGGGCTCGCCGAGTTCTGCGAGCTGAAGGCGATCCAGCGATGAGCGGCACCGAGCCGGCGAGCGGGCCGGGAGTGGGTGCCGAGCTGGCGGGCGGGTCGGCGGTGGATGCCGAGCAGGCCGGCGGGTCGGTCACCGTCCGCGCGCTTGTCGCGCGCGGGCGCGGGGCCGAACTGCGGGTCGAGCGGGTACGCCTGCCCGCGCCCGGCCCCGGCGAGGTGCGGGTGACGATCCGGGCGGCCGGCGTCTGCCACTCCGACCTGTCCATGGTCAACGGCACCCTGGCCGCGACGTTCCCGCTGGTGCTCGGGCACGAGGCGACCGGCGTGGTGGCCGAGGCAGGGCCGGGCACCCGGCTGCCCGTCGGCACGCCTGTGGTGCTCAACTGGGCGCCCGCCTGCCGGGCCTGCTGGTGGTGCCGGCACGACGAACCCTGGCTCTGCGCCGCCAACACCGCCCCGACCGTGGCGCGCGGCGAGACCGAGGACGGTGTCCCGCTGCACCTCACGCTGGGTCTCGGCGCGCTTGCCGAGGCGGTGGTGGTGCCGGAGAGCGCCGTCGTGCCGATCCCGGCCGGGTTGCCCGCCGAGCAGGCGGCGCTGCTCGGCTGCGCGGTGCTCACGGGCGTCGGCGCGGTCGGCAACACCGCTCGGGTCGCGCCCGGCGAGTCGGTCGCCGTCATCGGGCTCGGTGGGGTCGGGCTCGCCGTTCTCGCCGCCGCCCGCCGGGCCGGCGCGACGACGATCCTCGCCGTCGACGTGGCCGAGGCGAAGCGGGACCTGGCCCTCGCCGCTGGAGCCACCGACTTCCTGCTCTCCGACGACCGGCTCTCCAAGGAGGTGCGGGCGCGCACCGAGGGCCGCGGCGTCGACCACGCCTTCGAGTGCGTCGGGCGGGCCGCCACGATCCGGGCGGCGTGGCGTCTCACCCGGCGCGGGGGAGCGGTCACCGTGGTCGGCATGGGCGCGAAGGACGACATGGTCAGCCTCGGCGCGCTCGACATCTTCCACTCAGCCCGGACGCTGCGCTCCTCGGTGTACGGCTCGTCCGACCCGGACCGTGAGGTGCCGGTGCTGGCCACCGAGCTGGCCGAGGGCGCACTGGATCTGCGCGTGCTGGTCAGTGGCACGGTCGGGCTGGACGAGGCGCCCACCGCGTTCGACCGGTTGGCGCGGGGCGAGGGCGCCCGCTGGGTGGTAACACTCGACTGAGCCGAGCAGGCTCACCCGGCGGCGATCTCCGACCGGCGGCGCCGGCCGGAGATCAGTTTCGCTCAGAAGGGTGGTGTGTCCTCGCCCATCAGCGCCAGTACGACGCCACCCCTTCCGCTCTTGAGGCTCTGGACCACGACCTTGCCGGTGCTGCCGTCGGGCAGCTCCAACGTGAAGGTCTTGCCGACCGCGTTCTTGGGGCCATTGCCGGCGCTGTTGGCGGGCCGGAAGTCGCCTGCCCACGGCCGGGTCCCACCTTTGCGGGCGGGCTCGGCGAAGAGGGCGGCGGTGCCAGGGGTCCTGGTGCCGTCCGAGGAGAGAAGCACTGAGGCGCTGCGATAGGTAGCCATATGCGCCAAGGCTATCCCGGAGTGCCGTTCGCGGCAGATGACGGCGCGTGCCCATGTCGATCGCCACCGGCCCGGACGCCTTTGTCGCTGGCCTGCGCCACAGGGGTCACGCGGCGGCGCCGAGCACCCACTGTCTGGTCTCGGCGATGAAGTCGGCCGGGAAGCCGAGACTGAACCCGGTCGCCGTCTCCAGCCGCAGGGCCAGTTCCGGTGGCAGCGTGACCGCGGTGCAGCCCAGGTTGTCCCGGAGTTGTTCCACGGTCCGCGCACCGATGATCGGCAGCACGCCGCTGCGTTGGCGGGTCCAGGCGAGGGCCACCTGCGCCGGGGTGACGCCCAGCTCACCGGCGACCTCCTGCACGACCCGCGCCACAGTGAGGTCGCGGTCGCCGATCGTGTCCCGGCTCAGCCGCGTCCTCTCCTGCGGTGCGCCGGCGTTGTACTTGCCAGAGAGCACGCCGCCGCCGAGCGGGCTCCAGGCCGTCACTGTCATGCCGTACGCCTCGGCCATCGGCAACAGTTCCCGCTCGGCGTCGCGGTTGATGAGGCTGTACGGCACCTGCAGGCCGGCGAACGGGGTCCAGCCGCGCCACTCGGCCAACGTGTTCGCGCGGGAGACCACCCAGGCAGGGGTGTCCGACACCCCGACATGAAGAACCTTGCCGGCGGTGACCGCGTCGTCGAGCGCCCGGACGGTCTCGTCGATGGGCGTGCGCTGGTCCCAGATGTGCACCCAGTAGACGTCGATGTGGTCGGTGCGCAGCCGGCGCAGGCTTGTCTCCAGCGACAGCCTGAGGTTCTTGCGGTGACTGCCGCCGCCGTTGGGGTCGGCCGGATCACGGGTCACCGTGTACTTCGTGGCCACGACGAACCTGTCGCGTCGCCCGGCGAGCAGCTCGCCCAGCATCTCCTCGCTGGCGCCACCGCGGTAGTTGATGGCGGTGTCCACGATGTTGCCGCCGGCCTCGGCGTAGATGTCGAGGATGCGTCGGCACTCCTCGATGGGCGCACCGACGCCACCCTGTTCACCGAACGTCATCGCGCCGAGTACCAACTCGGACACTCGCAGCCCGGTCCGCCCGAACGTCGTGTACTTCACGCGAACACCTCCGCCGGCTGCCCGGCCAGCTCGTCGCCGGAGACGTCGTGCAGGTGTCGGTGGGGTGCCCAGCGGTGCCCGGGCGGGTCAAGGAACTGCGCGGTGCGGTCCGCAACCTCGGTCATCGCCCGACCATACGCCGTGTCTGGTCAGCGTGTCCAGACGTACCACGCGGTACGCTGCGACACGTGATGGCCCGACGTGACGAACCTCAGCAGAGCCGCGCCGAGCTGCGGGAACGTGTCTTGACCGCCCTTCGCGAACTGCTCCGCGAGCGCACCTTCGACACGCTGAGCGTGGCCGACATCATCACCGCCGCAGGCGTCTCGCGGGCCAGCTTCTACTTCTACTTCGCCGGCAAGCAGGCGGTGCTGGCCGAGCTCGTACGTCGGGCGGTCGGTGCCGGCCACGAGGCCGCCCAACCGTGGGTGCAGGCGACGGCCGACCCGCGCGAGACGCTGCGAGCGGGTATCGACGCCGGTGCCGAACTCTGGCTCGCCAATGCCGCCGTGCTGCGCGCGATCGTGGAGACCTGGGCGTCCGACCCGCAGCTGCGCGAGCTGTGGCTGGGCCAGATGGAGACGTTCACCGACGCCACGATCGCGCGGATCGAGGCCGATCGGCGGGCAAACCCCGCTGTCGCGGCCCGGCTCGACGGTGTCGACGTGCAGGCGCTCGCCGCATCGCTGACCTGGACCGGCGAGCGGCTCTACTACCTGGCCGCGTGCGGGGTGCCGCCGTTCGACGACCGGGCGGTGCTGGTCGACACGCTCACCCACCTGTGGGTGTCGGCGCTGTACGACTGACGCGTACCGACGACCGGGAACCCCTCTCGTGCATCTGCCGGTCGCGTGGTTTGATCACGACGTCGATGCGGAAGGGGCACGATGGGGCGCAGCGCGATCATCTTCCACGGGACCGGCGGCAACCCGGACGTGGTGTGGTACCGCTGGTTGGCGCAGCGGCTGGAGGCTCGGGGCTACTCCGTCGAGATCCCGCACCTTCCGGGCATCAACGTCGAGCCGATCGCGACGTTCCTGCCGACAGTGCTCGACGGGCACCGCTTCGACGAGGACACCGTCCTGGTGGGCCACTCCGGCGGCGCGGCCCTGCTGCTGGCGCTCCTGGAGCATGTCGAGGTGACCGTCGCCCAGGCGATCCTGGTCGCCGGCTACTGCACCCGGCCCAACACCAGCGAGGAACCGGTGCTCCAGGAGAGCTACGACTGGGCCGCGATCCGGTCGCACGTGCGGGACATCTTCTTCATCAACTCCCGGGAGGATCCGTACGGCTGCGACGACCGCCAGGGACGCGCCATGTTCGAACGGCTCGGCGGCACCCAGATCGTGCGCGACGACGGGCACTTCGGGGACTACAACCAGCCGTACGAGCGGTTCGAGCTGCTGGACCGACTCATCCCCTGACGCTCGTCACATCCGCGCCCGCAGCACGTCGACCTCGCAGCCGGGCGCCGACGGGTCGAAGCCGTGCTCGGCCAGCCAGCGGATCACCACCAGGCTGCGCCACGACCACCACGCCCGGATCACGTCGAGGTCGACGTCGGTGCCGTAGCCGGCCACGACGTCGACCAGGTGCTCCTCGTGGCCGAGAGTCAACGTGGCGAGGTCGAACAGGGCGTCGCCCCGGCCCGCCTCGGACCAGTCGAGCACGCCGGTGACCTCGTCACCGTCGACGAACACGTGGGCGACCTGCAGGTCGCCGTGCGTGAACACGGGTGTCCACTGCCGTAGCGCTGCCTCGGCGACGTGGCGGTTGCGGGTGACCAGGTCGGCGGGGAGAACCCCGTTCGTCACGAGCCACCCGCACTCGTCGTCGAGCTGCGTGGCCACCTCGTCGAGGCTCCGACCGGGCCAGGGCGGCAGCGGCGCGTCGTGCAGCGCCCGTACGGTGGCGCCCGCCGCGGCCCACGCCGTCGACGGTGCGGTCGACGGCTCGCCGAGGCGGCCGAGCGCCCTGCCGCGCAGGGCGGCGAGCGCGAGCACTGGCGGGTTGTGCCACAGGACCTCCGGGGTCGGCACGGGCGCCATCGCCATCGCCGCCACCTCGACGTCGGCGTGATCCGGATCGGCGTCGATCTTGAGGAAGACGTCGCCGACGCGCACGGTCGCCCGCTCCTGGTGGGCGACGACGACCTCGATCTCCTGCACGCCGGCAATTGTCGCGGGTTCGACCACCGACGCCCCAGCGGTTTTCCGCCTGCCCCGGCGGGGCCGTGGAGTCGTTGCGTTCGCGAAATACCTAGCAGTACTATGCATCGTACTTCTAGGGTTGGGTGGGAGGTCTCGTGAAGGTCGCTAAGGATCTGGTGGCCGCTTCGGCGACACCGATGGTGCTCGGCATCCTGGCCGAGGGGGAGAGCTACGGCTACGCCATCCTCCGGCGGATCAACGAGCTGTCCGGCGGTGAGCTGGACTGGACCGAGGGGCTGTTGTACCCGCTGCTGCACCGGCTCGAGCGTCTGGCCTATGTGGAGGCGAGCTGGCAGTCGGTCGCCGGTGAGCGCAAACGCAAGTACTACCGGATCACCGACCGGGGCCTGGCCGAGCTGGCCGAGCAGCGCCGACAGTGGGACACCGTCGTGGGCGCGCTCAAGGAGATCTGGCACGACCGTACGCCGCTGACCGTGCGTCCGCTGGAGGGCCTGGCATGACGGCGCACGACGGGCCCGAGGAGCTGGAAGCGCAGTTCGCGCAGTGGCGTCGCTACGTGCTCCGGCGTCGGGAGCTGCAGTCGGTGGACGCCGACGAGTTGGAAGACCACCTCCGTGGCTCGGTCGACGAACTCGTCGCGGCGGGTCTGAGCTCGGACGAGGCGTTCCTGGTCGCGGTCAAGCGCATGGGCAGTCTCGACGAGCTGTCCCGCGAGTTCGCCCGCGAGCATTCGGAACGGCTCTGGAAGCAGCTCGTGCTGACCGGCGACTCCGGTGCTCCGGCCGCCGGGGCGCGTTCCCGGCGGGACCTGTGGGTGATGCTCGGCGCGGCGGCCGGCGCGGTGGCGTCGGTCAAGGTGCCGGAGCTGTTCGGGCTGACCTTCGACGATGACGGCTCGTTCTACACGCGCAACTTCACCCTGTTCGCGCTGCCCTGGCTGGCGGCGTTCCTCGCCTGGCGTCGCAGAGCCCGGCCGGCGGTGATCGTGGCGCTGGTGGCGCTGTTCGTGCTCGGCGCGGTGGCCGCCAACGTCTACCCGCTGGCGGGCGACTCGCAGTCCTTTGTCGTCACCAGCGTCCACCTGCCGATCGCGCTGTGGCTCGTGGTCGGTCTTGCCTACGTCGCCGACGACTGGCGCTCATCGCGTCGACGGATGGACTTCATCCGCTTCACCGGCGAGTGGTTCATCTACTTCGTGCTGATGGCCCTCGGCGGTGGCGTGCTCGCCGCGTTCCTGTTCAACACCTTCGCGGCCATCGGGATCGTCCCGGAGGCTTTCGTCTCGCAGTGGCTCCTGCCCTGCGGCGCGGCGGCCGCGGTCGTGGTGGCCGGGTGGCTCGTCGAGGCCAAGCAGAGCGTCGTCGAGAACATCGCGCCGGTCCTCACGCGACTGTTCACCCCGCTCTTCACCGCCGCCCTGCTCGCCTTCCTCGTCGCCGTCGTCTGGACCAGCCACGGCATCGACGTCGAGCGCGAGGCGCTGATCCTGTTCGACCTCCTGCTCGTCGTGGTGCTGGGGCTGCTGCTCTACTCGCTCTCGGCCCGCGATCCGCTGGCCCCGCCCGGCGCGTTCGACAAGCTTCAGCTCGCGCTCGTGGTCAGCGCGCTCGCCATCGACGTGCTGGTGCTGGTGGAGATCACCGGGCGCATCACCGACAACTACGGCGGCACCCCCAACCGGGCGGCGGCGCTCGGCGAGAACGTGATCCTGCTGGTCAACCTCGCGTGGTCGGCGTGGCTCCTGCTGAGCTTCCTCCGTCGGCGTACGCCCTTCGCCGCCCTGGAGCGGTGGCAGACCGGCTACCTGCCGGTGTACGCCGCGTGGGCCTGGATCGTGATCCTCGTCTTCCCGCCGCTGTTCAGCTACGCCTAGGGGATCAGCCAGGTCGTCAACGGGATCTGGTGGAAGCTGTGGACGGGCGTGCCGTGGCGTGACCTGGCCGCCCGTCCCGGCGAACACCCAGCCCGATCCTCGTCGCCGCTGTCAGCCGGCTCAGCTGAGCGGGACCGGCCTTCATCCGGCGTCGATGAGGGACCAGTCTTGAGGAAATACGGCGTGCAGCAGGTCGGTGATACTGGCCGGTGGGAAGTCCGGCCAGGAGCGCTGCGGGTCGTGCCGTCGGTTGAGACGTCGGTCAAGGAAACGCTGCGTACGGACGAGTCCCTCGGTCGCCTCACCGACGCTGAGCGAGCCGTCCTGCACTGCCACGGCGTACTCGTCGAGATCCAGGACCCGGTAGGGGTGGTCGCCGGGTCCGACGATCACGTCGATCCACAGGTCGTCGACAGTGACCACGTCCCCATGATCGATGACTCGGACCAGGTCGCAGTACCACCAGCCCTGCTGCTCGGGTGGGAACAGGACCGGCTGATTGATCTGGAACCCATCATCGAGCAGTACGAAGCTGCGCTGCTCGTACGGTCGATTGTCGAGGTGAAATCCCCAGTCGTAGACGATGGCGTCGCCAAGACGCAGCCCCGCCGCGCGCAGCTTTCCGTCGCGCACCACGGTCACCGGCGTCGCTGCACGCTCGGAAGCATCAGTCACACGCAGCAGCTTCGCTGGTCGACGACCCGACGCTCAACCGTTTTCGGGACCGACCAGCCCTGATCGCTGCGCCGGGCGACGTGCGGCTCGTCCGACCCGGACGGGAAGGGTCTCCATCAACCAGGTGGTTGACAGCGTGACACACAGATGCTGGACTATCAACCAACTGCTTGGTTGGGGGATGGTGGAGGATGACCGAACGGCTCGATCGCCGGCAGGCGCTCATTCACGCGGCCTTCTCGGCGATCGCCGAGGAGGGCTTCGAGGGGTTCCGGCTGCGGCCGATCGCCGCCGCGGCCGGCATCGACCACTCCACCCTGCACCACTACTTCCGGACCAAGGCCGACCTGATCGCCGCAGTGCTCGAGCACGTCACCAGCCAATTCGAGGCGACGATGCACAACGACCTGGAACCCGCAGCCCGCTTACGGCAACACCTCAGCGAGATCGCCACCGCTGTCGCGCAACGGCCCGAGTTGTTCATCGTGCTGGACGAGCTCGATCTTCGGGCGCGACGTGACGAGTCCACCGGGGCCGACATCGAACGCGACGAACAGGGTTGGCGGGACGCGCTCGCCGCGATCTTCACCGAGGGCGTCGCGCGACACGTCTGGTCGGTGAACCTCGACGTCGCCGCCAGCGTCGAGCTGGTGATCGCCACCGTCAAAGGCATTCGTCTGCGGCCCGACAAGGCCGAGTCGGTAGTCAACCAACTCTGCGACCTCTTCGCACCAGAGAGCCGCACCCATGACTGACGTGCTGATCGTCGGCGGAGGCATCGGCGGCCTCGCCCTCGCCCAGGGTCTGCGTAAACACGGCATCACCGTCGCCGTGTACGAGCGGGACCGACGCCGCGACGACCGGGTGGACCGCTACCGGCTCGCGATCAACCCGGCGGGCAGCCGGTCGCTGCGTGCCTGCCTGCCCGACCCGCACTGGCAGGCGTTCACCGACACCGTGGGCCGGCCCGGCGGCGGTTTCGGCTTCCTGGGCACGGACCTGCGCACGCTGGTGCTCGTGGAGGACTCGGTCATGTATCCCGACGATCCCGACCCCGCCGAACGGGCCTATCCGGTCGACCGTCACACGCTGCGTGGGGTTCTCCTCGACGGACTCGACGACGTCGTCCACTACGACAAGGCATTCGAGCGGTACGAGCTCGCCGCTGACGGTCGCCCCACCGCGCGCTTCGCCGACGGGACGGCCGCCACCTGCGACGTCCTGGTCGGTGCCGACGGGATCAACTCCCGGGTGCGGGCGCAGTACCTGCCGACCGCCACTGCGCGAGACGCCGGCGCGGTCGGCGTCGGGCTCAAGCTGCCGCTGAACGACGACACCCGGGCCTGGTTGCCCGCCCGGCTGGCCGAGGGCATGAACCTCATCGTGACCGGTGCGCCGTACTTTTTGTTCACGTCGGTGTTCGAACGCCAAAAGCCGGTGGGGGACGACTACCTGCTGTGCGCGTTCGTCGCCCGCAACGACCTGTTCCCGTCGCGTCCGGAGCGCCTCGACGGCCCCCAGTTGAAGGCGTACGTCGCCGGGCTCATCACCCACTGGCATCCCGCGCTCCGCCAACTGATCGACAGGTGCCCACCGGGCGATGTGAGCGCGTTCCCCTTCCAGGCGTCCGACCGTCCGGCGCCCTGGGCGCCCTCGCGGGTCACCGTGCTCGGCGACGCCGTGCACGGGATGCCGCCCGCCGGCGGAAACGGCGCCAACACCGCCCTGCGCGACGCCGCCCTGCTCACCCGCCAGTTGTCGTTGGCCGACGGCGGCCACCTGCCGCTGCTGGACGCGATCGGCGGATACGAGGCCGAGATGCGCGAGTACGGATTCCACAGCGTCGACCTGGCCATGAGGACCCTGCGCCAGGGCCTGATGAGCAACCCGGTCGCCGTGGGTCTGACCCGTGGCTGGTTCAGCCTCTGCGGCATCGCGTCACCGCTGCGCCGGATGACGTTCGGCGCGAGCTGGGCCACGATCAGCGCTCCCCGCCAGTGGGAGCGCGCCGGCGCCAGCCGGCCGGGCTGACCCGCTCGACCGGCCCGGGGCGAGGGCGGCCGTCCGACGGTCACGCCGCACCGGCGATCCTGTCGGTGCGGGTCGGCAGGATGGCGTCATGGGTTCACGTCTGGGCACTGTCGTCGTCACGGGTGCCGCCGGTCGCATTGGTTCGGCGGTCTGCCGTCACCTGCGCGACGAGGTGCGCCGCCTCGTCCTGGTCGATCGGGTGCCCGTTTTGGGACACCACGGCCGGGGCGCAACTCGGCTATCTGCCGGTGGACGACGCGGAGGTTTTCGCCGACGGAGTGCCCGGTTCGCGCGACCCGGTCGACCCCGCCGCCCGGCAGGGCGGCGCCTTCACCGACGCCGCGTACTCGCTGCGGCACGTCCGGGCGGACGAGCCGTCCTGGTGAGCCGAGCATCCACCAGCGTGCCGCCGGCCCACCCGCCACGGGTGGGCCGGCTTCTTCTCACTTGCCGGTGACGATGCCCGGGTTGATGCACAGACCCGGGTTGGCGCCGTTCTTCTCGGCGATCTCCAGGCAGCGGGTGACCTTGTCGACCTTCGCGTTGGTCTCGGTGATCTGCTTGGAGATCTCGGCGTTCTTGCGGTCCTGCTCCAGGTTGCGGGTCTGGGCGAGCTTGTCCTGGAACGCCTTGATGTTGCCCTCGGTCTTGTCGTCGTGGTTCACCCGCGTGATGGTCACCGAGAGGATGTCCACGTCACTGGCGAGGCGGGTGTCCGCGCTGGTCTTGATGTTCGCCGCGAACGGCTTCAGGTCGACGTTGAGGTCACCGGTCCGCGCGTCGATCTTCTCCAGCGGGTTGTACGCGGCGAAGGCGTCGTTGACCGCGCTGTCGAGCTGCACACCCACCCGCTGGCCCCGGAAGCTGTCGAAGTCTCCCTTGTAGTCCATGAACTGCTTCGGCGCGTTCTCCGGCCTGACCTGCCACTCGATGAGCACCTCGACGCAGGCATCGGCGAGCGTGCCGGTGCGGACGCGCACGCAGTTGTTGCCGCCGATGTGGTCGTACTTCTGCCGGCCGGCGTCCCACTCGCCGACCTTCTGCCAGGGGGCGACCCACTTCAGGCCGGAGCCGGTCACCTTGCCGGTGGGCTTGCCGAAGCTGGTGACGATGCCGACCGAGCGGATGGGCACCGAGTGGGCGCTGGAGGTGACACCGACCAGCAGGGTGAGGGCGAGAAAGACGAGCGTCGCGAGGGCGGCCATCCGCTTCAGGGGCCGCGCGGGGGCGACGAGTGCCAGGACGGCGCTGACCGCCAGGGCGACGGCGAAGACGATCGCCATGGTGAAGCCGACGGGCATGGGGTGGGGACCTTCCGCTGGGCTGTGTGGATCATCAACCTAGGAGGTTGGGTCAAGTCGGCCGGACAGGGGAGTGGGGTTCGCGTACGTCCCCTGCTCGCCGAATGTGGAGTCCATCGACATGGTTCGACTCGCGGGGCCGGTCGTAGGTTTCCTCCACGCGACGGCCCTGTGACCACGGTCACCGAATCGACCGTCGCCGCGACCGTGCGGAGGATGAGGCGATGGCCGGGCAAGCGCTCCTGTCGGCCCGCGGGCTGACCCGGGACTTCCGGGGCTTCCGGGCGGTCGACGAGGTCGACCTGGACGTCGCCCCGGAGAGCGTGCACGCGCTCGTCGGCCCCAACGGCGCCGGCAAGACCACTCTGTTCAACCTGCTCACCGGGTTCCTCACGCCCAGCGGCGGGCGGATCGAGTTGGCCGGGCGGGACATCACGGGGCTGCCGCCGGAGCGGGTCGCCCGGCTCGGCATGGCCCGTTCGTTCCAGATCACCAGCCTCTTTCCGCAGCTGTCCGCCCGCGAGCACGTCGCGCTGGCGTTGCAGTCCTCCAGCGGGCTGGGCTGGCGGTTCTGGCGTTCGGCGAAGCTGCTGGACCGCTACACCGAACGGGCCGACGAGCTGCTGGCCGAGGTGAGGTTGGCCGAGCTGGCGCAGGCGCCGTCGGCGGCGCTGGCGTACGGCCGCAAGCGGGCCCTGGAGCTGGCCATCGCTCTCGCGCTGGACCCGAAGGTGCTGCTGCTCGACGAGCCGACCGCGGGGATGGGCCTGGAGGACGTCGACCGCACCGTCGACCTGATCAGCCGGATTCGCGCGGGCCGGACCGTGGTGCTGGTCGAGCACAACATGAGCGTGGTCGGCCGGCTCGCCGACACCGTCACCGTCCTACAGGCCGGCACGGTCCTCGTCGAGGGCCCGTACGAGCAGGTCCGCGCCGACGAGCGCGTGATCACCGCCTATCTGGGAGCCGCCGATGCTGCGCATTGACAACCTCTCCGCGTTCTACGGCGAGGCGCAGGTGCTGCGGGAGGTCGGCCTGGAGGTCGCCGCCGGCGAGGTGGTCACCCTGGTGGGCCGCAACGGCGCCGGCAAGTCCACCCTGCTGCGCTGTGTGATGGGGCTACACGCCGGCCAGCGCGGCACGGTGGAGCTGGACGGGCGGGACATCACCAGGCTGCCCGCGCACCGGCGGGCCCGCCTCGGGCTGGGCTGGGTGCCCGACGACCGGGGCAGCTACGCCACCCTGACCGTCACCGAGAACCTCACCCTGCCCCCGACCGTCGGCCCCGACCCGTGGCCGCTGGAACGGGTGTACGAGGCGTTCCCCGCCCTGTACACCCGGCGCGACTCGGCGGCCACCATGCTCTCCGGCGGCGAGCAGCAGATGCTCGCGCTGGCCCGGGTGCTGCGCATGGGCGCCCGGCTGCTGCTCTGCGACGAGCCCACCGAGGGGTTGTCACCGCTGCTGGTGCGGCAGGTCGGCGACCTGCTGCGCGAGGCCAAGCGGCACGGGGTGACCGTGCTGCTCGTCGAGCAGAACCTGCACTTCGCCACCGGTGTCGCCGACCGGCACTACCTGCTGGCCGAGGGACGTGTCGCCGAGGCGATGGACAACTCCGAGGTGCGCTCGCGCGAACGCGAGCTGCTCGCGTACCTCGGGATCTGATTCTTTCCAACGACGAGCCGCGCGACGGCGCGCGGCATGGATGGAGTGGGCATGCGCAGGACGGTGGGTGTGGCCGCGGCGTCGGCCGCGGTGCTGCTGGTCGCCGGTTGCGGCGGCGGTGGACCCCAGGCGGGCGGCGATCAGAAGCTGACCGGCGACAAGATCGTGCTGGGCGTGCTCAACGACCAGTCCGGGGCGTACTCGGAGTTGTCCGGCAAGAACTCGGTGACGGCTGTGGAGATGGCCATCGCCGACTTCACCGCGAAGTACGGCGACAAGGCGGTGACCAGGAACATCACCGTGGAGACCGCCGACCACCAGAACAAGCCGGACGTGGCCAACTCCAAGGCCCAGGAGATGTACGACCGCAAGGGCGTCGACCTCATCCTGGACGTGCCCACCTCGTCGGCCGCGCTGAAGGTCGCCGACGTGGCCAAGGAGAAGAAGAAGCTCTACTTCAACATCGGCGCGGCGACGACCGACCTGACCGGCAAGAGCTGCAACAGGTACACCTTCCACTACGCCTACGACACGTACATGCTGGCCAACGGCACCGGGAAGACCACCACCGAGCAGATCGGCAAGAACTGGTACATCCTCTACCCGAACTACGCCTTCGGTCAGGACATGGAGAAGAGCTTCTCCACCGCGATCACGGCGGCCGGTGGGACTGTCGTCGGCAGGGACGGCGCACCGTTCCCGAACACCAGCGGCGACTTCTCCACCTTCCTGCTCAAGGCGCCGACGCTGAACCCGAAGCCGGACGTGCTCGGCACCATGCAGGCCGGCGCTGAGCTGGTCAACGTGGTGAAGCAGTACAACGAGTTCAAGCTGCGCGACAAGGGCGTCGGCCTCGCGGTGGGGCTGATGTTCCTCACCGACATCCACTCGCTCACCCCGGCCGCGCTGGCCGGCACCACGTACACCGACGCCTGGTACTGGAACTTCGACGCGAAGAACCGGGAGTTCGCCGACCGGTTCCAGCAGAAGGCCGGCACGCGGCCCACCTTCGCGCACGCCGCCAACTACTCGGCGGCGTTGCAGTACCTGGAGGCGGTGCAGGCCGCCGGCACCGACGACGCGGACGCCGTGGTCAAGGGCCTGGAGGGTAAGACCATCGAGGACGTCTTCCTGCGCAACGGCAAGATCCGCGCCGAGGACCACCGGGTGGTGCACGACGCGTACCTGGCCCAGGTCAAGCCGCAGGCCGAGGTCACCGAGCCGTGGGACTACGTCAAGGTGCTCAAGACGATCCCCGCCGCGGAGGCGTTCCGCGCGCCCTCGGCGGACTGCAAGCTGTGAGCGGCTGGCTGTGAGCGGCTTCGCGCAGAACACGTTCAACGGGCTGGTGAGCGGGGCGTTCTACGCCATGCTCGCCCTCGGGCTCGCCGTCATCTTCGGCATGCTGCGGGTGGTCAACTTCGCGCACGGCGCGTTCTACATGCTCGGCGCGTTCGGCGCGTACGTGCTGCTCACCGAGGTGGGAGTGCCGTTCTGGGCGGCCCTGGTGATCATGCCGGTGGGGCTGGGTCTGCTCGGCATGGCGTTGGAGCGCGCCGTTATCCACCGGCTGACGAAGCTCGACCCGCTCTACAACTTCCTGCTCACCTTCGGCCTGACGCTGATCCTGCAGGATCTGGTGAAGTTGCGCTACGGCGTGCAGTCCAGCCCGTACGAGACCCCGTCGCTGTTGAGCGGGTCGGTCAACTTCGGGCTCTTCGACTTCCCGACCTACCGGGTGTTCATCCTCGGCTTCGCGGTGCTGCTCTGCGTCGCGGTGTGGTGGGTGCTCACCCGCACCCGGATCGGGATGGTGGTCCGGGCGTCCACCGAGCGGCCCGACCTGACCCGCGCCTTCGGCATCGACGTCGGGCGGTGGGTGACACCGGTCTTCGGCTTCGGGATCGGGCTGGCCGGTCTCGCCGGGGTGCTGGCCGCTCCGATGCGCGCGGTCAACCCGCTGATGGGGGCCGACCTGATCATCGTGGTGTTCGCGGTGGTCGTGATCGGCGGGCTGGGCTCGATCTTCGGTTCGGTCGCCGCCGGCTTCGGTATCGGCCTCGTGCAGGCGTGGGGTGAGGCGTACCTGTCCGCCTTCCCGATCGTCTCGCAGACCATCGTCTTCGTCGTGATGGCCGGCGTGCTGCTCTGGCGCCCGGCCGGCCTGTTCGGTCGTGAGGAGGCTCCCGCATGACCAGCACCGTGGACACTGCCGCCGACGCGTCCCGTACGACGCCGCCGTCCGGGTTGATCGCCGTGGCCCGGGCTCCCGGCTGGGTGCGGTACGCGCTGCTCGCCGTCGGACTGGCCGTCGCGGCGTGGCTGCCCAACGGCCTCTATCCGGCGGTCGCGGTGGACATCCTCTGCTGGGCGCTGTTCGCCGTCGCGGTGGACCTGCTGCTGGGCTTCACCGGGCTGATGTCCTTCGGGCACGCCGCGTTCTGGGGCACCTCGGCGTACGTCACGGGGTTGGTGGCCATCCACGCCGGCCTGCCGTTCCCCCTCGCCGTGCTGGCCGGTGCGCTCGCCGCGGCTCTGCTGGCCGTGCCGATCGGCTACCTGGCGGTCAAGCGCACCGGCATCTACTTCGCGATGGTGACCTTGGCCTTCGCGCAGATGGTCTACTACGTGGCCAACGAGTGGCGCTCGGTGACCCAGGGGGAGAACGGCCTGCAGGGCGTGCCCCGTTCGTTCTTCGGGCTGGACCTGACCGACGACTACTACTTCTACTACGCGATCCTGCCGATCGTGCTGCTCGGCCTGGCCGCCGCCTGGCGGATCGTGCACTCGCCGTTCGGCCGGGTGCTCGTCGGCATCCGGGACAACCCGGCCCGCGCCCGTGCGCTGGGCTACCCCGTGCACCGCTACAAGCTCACCGCGTTCGTGCTCTCCGGGTTCATCGCCGGGCTGGGCGGCGGGCTGTTTGCGGTCGGCCACCGGTTCGTCTCGCTGGACGTGCTGCACTGGACCACCTCCGGCAAGGCGGTCATCGTGGTGGTGCTCGGCGGGATCGGCACGCTCTGGGGCGGGGTGCTCGGCGCCGGCATCGTGGTCCGGCTGGAGGACTGGTTGTCGTTCTCCGGGTTCGAGGCGATCGGCCTGGTGACCGGCGGGATCTTCGTCCTTGTCGTGGTGCTGTTCCGGCGCGGCATCTGGGGGACCGTGGCCGACCTGGCCCGGCGCCTGGCCGTCACCCGCCGCGGATAGCTCTGGCGTGCGTCGGTGGCCTGGGCGACGAGCCCGGGTCGCCGGCTCGGCCTCTTCGCCGCCAGGCCGGTCATGCGCTCCTGCCAGGGAGTTTGCAGCCCTCTCGGCCAGCGGTGCAACCGATCGTAACTTTTTGGACACGGTGGTCGTCGAAGGCGCGAGGGGTCGTTACCCACGGGGGCGGCGACCCGACTACCATCCAGCCCACTATGACCATAGAGCGCATCCGTCGGCTCGCCACCGACGTACCGGCCGATCACGTCGCGCCCCAGCGGACCCCCCTGCCGAACTGGCTCCTCTTCCCGGGCCTGGCCCTGCTGGCCGTCTCGCTCGCGGCGTACGGCGCTTTCGTGCGCGACCGCCCGTTCCGGGGGACGGACTTCAACATGTACCTCGGGGCCGCCCACGCGTTCCTCGATGGGCAGCCCGTCTACCAGCTCGGGTACACCACGCTCGCCCTTCCGTACACCTATCCGCCGATCACCCTGCCGTTCCTGACGCCGCTGACGCTGCTCGATCCGCGGACCGCGCTCACCGTCATGAACATCGTGGGTATCGCAGCGATCTTCCTCGCCCTGTGGTTCACCACCACGATGCTCGGCTACGAGGGCACCCGGGGCCGGCTCGGTCTCGTCGCCGCCGTCGGCGCGGTGCTGCTCTGGACCGAGCCGCTGCAGCGCAACCTCGACCTCGGCCAGATCAACATCTTCGTGCTGCTGCTGGTCGTGGCGGACCTCGCCCTGCCCGGCCGGAGCCGGTTCAAGGGCGTCGGCATCGGCGTCGCAACCGCGACCAAGCTGCTGCCCGGACTCTTCGTGGTCTACCTGCTGCTCACCCGGCGAATCCGGGCCGCCATCGTCGCGACCGGCACCTTCGCCGGGCTCACGCTGCTGGGCGCGATCATCCAGCCGGGCGGCTCGTACGACTACTGGCTGACCGGGCGGGCGTTCGACTCGCACCGAGTGCTGATGTCCTCCGGCCCGCGGTACGGCGGCAACCAGTCCCTGCAGGGGTTCACCGCCCGACTGCTCGAAACCGACCAGCAGAACACCATCTGGTGGATGCTCTCCGTCGCGGTCGTGCTGGTCGGTGGCCTCGCCCTTGCCACCGCGCTTCAGCGGCACGGCGAGGAAGCGATGGCCATGGTCGTCGTCGGCTTCACCATGCTGCTCATCTCGCCCATCAGCTGGTCGCACTACTGGCTCTGGATCGGCCCGATGGCGGTGGTGTTGATCGACGTAGCGCGTCGCTCACACGGCGCGGCACGTCTGGTCGCCGGCATCGTCGCGATAGCCGCGATCGCGCCGTTTCTCATGTGGCCGGGCCCCTATTACGGCGGACTCTCCCCGCGCGGCCTGATCTGGCAGGCTAACCGGTTTGACGGGCTGGCCCAGCGGTTCGCGGTTGATCCCTACGTGTCGACGACGCTGGTGCTCTTCACGCTCGCCGCGTTGTGGCTGTACTGGCGGTCGCGTGCGGAACGGACGGTCCTGCCGCCCGTCGGCACCGCAAACCCATGATCAATTCCCTACGGCGACAGCGGCACGGAACCGCCGCGAACACCAGGAGACGTCGATGACGCAGGCGATGGACGAGCACGCGGTCGCAGCGCAGACCACCGAGCCGATGCGGGCTGGTCAACGCGCGGACCTGCCCCAGCAGGCCGGCGTGGTGGCGCCGGCCGTCGAGCGGGCGGCGGGCGGGCGGCGGCCGCGCCTGCTGGTCCTCGACGGACTGCGCCTCGGCGCTGCGCTCATGGTCGTCGCGTACCACCTCATCGGTGACAAGGTCGGTGCGTGGCAGCCCTCCGCCGCGTCCCACTTCGGGCTGCTGCACTCCGTCTCCAAGTACGGCTTCCTCGGCGTGCAGCTCTTCTTCATCATCAGCGGCTTCGTCATCTGCATGAGCGCCTGGGGACGCTCCGTCGGTGACTTCTTCGTCTCCCGCGTCGTCCGGCTCTACCCCGCTTACTGGTTCGCTGTCCTGGTGGCCGCCGCCGTGCTCGTGGCCGTGCCGAGGGGTGTCGACCTCAAGCTCCGCGACGTGGTGGGCAACCTGACGATGATGCAGGAGTTCCTCGGCATCCGGCACCTCGACCTGTCGTACTGGACGCTCACCGTCGAGATGATCTTCTACCTCCTTTTCGCCATCCTCGTGGCGCGCGGCCTGACCTACCGCGGTGTGGTCGCCTTCTGCGCCATCTGGACCGTCGCCTCGCTGGTCGTGCCCAAGTTCGGCAGCGCGTGGTTCAGCGCCGTCGTGGCGGCTGGCTACTCCAGCTACTTCATCGCGGGCATCGCCCTCTACCTCATCTACCGGTTCGGCCCGAACCTGCTGCTGTGGTCGATCGTCGGCCTCTCCTTGCTGATCGCGCTGACCCGGCTGCCCAGCCTGGCCCAGGCCCGCGACGTCGCCTTCGCGCCGACGGCCGTCATCGTGACAGCCTTCGTCGTGGTGATGGCAGCGGTCGCTCTCAACTTCTTCTCCTGGGTGAAGTGGGGCTGGGTCGCGACGGCCGGTGCCATGACCTACCCGCTGTACCTCATTCACCAGACGGTCGGGCTCGCCGTCATCGACCGGCTCCAGGACCACCTGTCGCCGTGGTTGCTGATCACCACGCTGATCGCCGCTCTGCTGATCGCCGCCTGGCTGATCCACCGGTTCATCGAACGGCCCGCCGCTCGCTGGATGAAGCGGCAGCTCAACGACTCGATGCGCCAATTGCGGACCACGCGCTGACATCGGGGCCCACGCGCTGACTGTGCCGGCGGCGCTGAAGGACGCACAAACGCTCGGCCGGCGCCTCGACGGGGGCGCCGGCCGGCGTCGTCGGTGGGCTGCGGGTGCGTCACGCAGTTGCCGGCAAATCCCGCGACGGCGCATCCACCGTGCGTCGTTTCAACGAACCCCCGGGTAGAGAACGCCTACCCGGGGGTACGTCTGGTGCTGACCCATCCGATTCCGGCCGACGCCGTACAGACCGCGCACAAGGGTGTCTTCTTGGCGGCCGAGGACCTGGACGGTAACCGTGTCGCCACGTTGATGCTGGAGTTGGCCGACGAGTGGGGCGTGCCGGCGCTGTGGGAGCAGGTGTGCCGGCCGCTGCTGGCGAGGCTCTCGGGGCGTACGGCCGCCGAGATCGCCGTCGAGCATGCCCTCTCCGAGGGCGTCCGGGTGGGGCTGGACGTGCACCGGCGCGAGCCGGGCCGGTCACTGCCCACCGGCGGTGTGCTGCTGGCCGGCGCCGAGCAGGAGGCGCACAGCCTCGGCCTGCACGCGCTCGCCGCCGCCCTGCGGGAACAGGGGCGCGGCTGCCTTCACCTCGGCCCCGCGCTGCCCTGGACCGCGTTGACAAATGCGGTTTACCAGGCCCGCCCGCACACCGTCGTGCTCTGGTCGCAGACGCCGGTCACCGGCCGCGCGTACCGTCTGGTGCGCTTCGCCCGGGACTTCCCGCGCCTGCGGGTGTACGGCGCGGGGCCGGGTTGGATCGAGCCGCTCGCCGCGCCGGCGATCCACCTGGACGCGCTGCCGGACGCCGTCGCCGCCTGCCTGGACACCACGCGACCCCGCTGAACCTCGGCGGGTGCGTCTCGGGCCGACGTCGTGTCCCCCGATCGGGGTGCGGACCAGACGTGATGCGCACCACATACGATACGGATCGGTTCCGTATCGTTAATGCCCGCCCGTAGGCTGTTCGCGTTACGAGTCTGGCCCGTATCGTATTGCGTGACGGGTGCAACCGGGGGGAGAACCGGGCATGGAACTGCACGAGAACACGGGACACCCGAGGAGGTGGGCGATCCTGGGGGTGCTGGTGATCAGCCTCCTCGTCGTCGTCCTCGACAACACGATCCTCAACGTCGCCCTGCGCACCCTGGCCGACCCGGTCCACGGCCTCGGAGCCAGCCAGGGCGAGCTCGAGTGGTCCATCAACTCCTACACGCTTGTCTTCGCCGGGCTGCTGTTCACCTTCGGGGTGCTCGGCGACCGCGCCGGCCGCAAGCGCTTTCTGATGATCGGGCTGGCGCTGTTCGGCCTGGCGTCGCTGCTCTCCGCGTACGCTGACAGCCCCGCGCAGCTCATCGCGGCCCGCGCCCTGATGGGGGTCGGCGGCGCGGCCATCATGCCGGTGACGCTCTCGATCATCTCCAACGTGTTCGACCCGCGTGAGCGCGGCCGGGCCATCGGCGTCTGGGCCGGCGCGGTCGGCCTCGCCGTGGCGATCGGCCCGATCCTCGGCGGCACGCTGCTGGAGCACTTCTGGTGGGGCTCGGTCTTCCTGATCAACGTCCCGGTGGTCGTCGCCGGCGTGATCCTGGTGGCGCTGCTCGTCCCCGAGTCGCGTGACCCGCGCCCCGGCCGCGTCGACCTGCTCGGCGTCCTGCTCTCCGTTGTCGGCCTGGTCGCCCTCTCCTACGGCATCATCGACGGTGGCGAGCACGGCTTCGACCGTCCGGTGGCCTGGGGCTCGATCCTGGTGGGCCTCGCCGTGCTGGCCTGGTTCGTGCGGCACGAGCTCCGTTCCGACCACCCGTCGCTGGACGTCCGGCTGTTCAAGGTGCCGCGCTTCGCCGCGCCGGTCGCGATCGTCGGCCTGGTGTTCTTCGCCGCGATGGGCGTGATGTTCTTCAGCTCGTTCTACCTGCAGTTGGTCCGCGACTACAGCCCGCTGCAGACCGGTCTGCTCTTCCTGCCCTTCGCCGGCGCCCAGCTGATCTTCGCGCCGCGCAGCGCCGCGATGGTCCGCCGCTACGGCGGCCGGGCGGTCGCCGCCGTGGGGCTGGGGCTGACCGTGGTGGCGCTTGCCGCGTTCGCCTTCATCGGGGCGTCCACCCCGATCTGGATCGTGCTTGTCGTCTTCTTCATCCAGGGCGTCGGGATGGCCAACATCATGCCGCCGGCAACCGAGTCCATCATGTCGGCGCTGCCCCGCGAGAAGGCCGGCGTGGGCTCCGCGGTGAGCAACACCGTCCGCCAGGTGGCCGGCGCGCTCGGCGTGGCGGTCCTCGGGTCGGTGCTCTCCGCGGTCTACCGCAGTGACGTGGGCGACGCGCTGACCGGCCTGCCCGCGCAGGCACAGGACGCGGCCAACGAGTCGATCTCCGGGGCGTACGCGGCTGCCGGCCAGCTCGGTCCGGCGGCGCCGACGCTGATCTCGGCGGCCAACGACGCCTTCGTCACCGCCATGCACTGGGCGGCGGCGCTGTCCGCGATCGTCGCGGCCCTGGGCATGCTCGTGGTGCTGCGGTGGATGCCGGGTCGCGAGGCCCTGGCTCCGGCGTCGGCGGCCCCCGCCGCCGAGCCCGAGTTGGCCGGCACGGCCTAGGTTCGGCGACAATGTCGGACATGACGTCCACCGCCGATGCTCCGCGGTCGCCCGGGCGACCGCGGAGCATCCGTGCCGACGAGGCGATCATCGAGGCGACCCTCGACCTGCTCGCCGAGGGCAGCACCATCGAGGCGCTCTCGATCGAGGCGATCGCCACCCGCGCCGGCGTCGGCAAGGCCACCATCTACCGCCGCTGGGCCGGCAAGGACGCGTTGCTGCTGGACGCGCTGCGCCGGCTCAAGGGCGTCATGCCGCAGCCGGCCGGCGACTCCGTCCGCGACGACCTGCTCCTGCTGGTCGGCGCGATCGGGCAGAACGCCGACCCCCGCGCGTCGAAGATCATGCCGTGTCTGGTGCCGGCGGTGAACCGCAGCCCGGACCAGTTCCAGCTCTACCAGAACATCATCGCGCCCCGACGGCAGCTCATGCGCGAGGTGCTGCGGCGCGGCATCGAGGAAGGGCTGCTACGGCCCGACATCGACGTCGAGGTGACCATGGCGCTGCTCACCGGGCCGATGCTGATCCAACGCGTCCTTCAGTGGAACCCGGACCTGGACGGCCGGAAGCTTCCGGCGCAGGTCGTCGACACCGTCCTCGACGGCATCCGCGCTCGCTGACCCGACCGCGTGCCCCCGGCGGGTTCAGCCCGCCGGGGCGCGCAGGCGGTGCAGGCGCAGCGCCAACTGCACCTCCAACGCCCGCTCGGGGCGCTGCCAGTCCGCGCCGAGCAGCTGCCCCACCCGCTCCAACCGCTGGGTCACCGTGTTGACGTGCACGTGCAACTGCTCGGCCGCCCGGGCCAGGCTGCCGCCCACCCCGAAGTACGCCTCCAGCGTCTTCACCAGCGCCGTCCCGCGCCGGGCGTCGTAGTCGACCACCGGCCCGACCGTGGCGGTGAGGAACTGGGCCACGTCCCGCTCACCCCGGTCACCGACAGTGCCCAGCAGCAGACCGACGAAGCCCAGCTCCGCAGTGCTGGCGCCCTGACCGGCGCGGCCCAGCGCGCCCAGCGCCGTGAGACAACGGTCCGCCTCGTGGAACGTCCCCGCCAACGTCCCCGGCCCGGTCGACGGGCCGCTCGCCCCGGCCGTCACCGGCCGGCCCGTCACCCGCGACAGGTCCCGGGCCACCGCGCGGGCGCTGCCACCGGCATCCTGGCCCGGCAGCATCAGGACCACCCGACCGTCGCGCGCCGCGGCCAGCCCACCGCGCGCCGAGGCGTACGTGGTGGCCCAGGAGAGCACCCGCTGCCGCGCCGAGCCGGTCGCCGCGATCGCGTCGTCGCCCACCGCCACCAGCACGTGCGGCGCGTCCAGGTCCACACCGAGCCGGCGGGCACGGCTGCGCAGCGCGTCGGTGTCGCGCAGCGGCCGGGCGATCAGATCGTCCAGCAATTCGCCACGGACGCGCCCCTCCGCCTCGGCCACCGTCCGGCGGAACAGCAGCAGCAGCGCGGTCACCAGCGCGGCCCGCTCCAGGATCCGCTGGTCGGCGTCGACCAACTCGTCATCGGGCCGCAGCACCAGCGCGCCCAGGTTCTCCGCACCGGCCACCACCGCCGCGTACCAGAGCGGGCCGCGGCGCACGCTGCGTCCCTCCGTACGCGAGGCGGCCACCGCCTCGACGATGTTCGCCCGGTCCGGCTCGTCGATCTCGCCGACCCGGGCCAGCAACCGGCCCTCGGCGTCCAACGCCAGCAACGCCCCGCCCAGCACCTCGGTCACCGCCGCGGCCACGTCCTCCACCCCGCCGCCGCGCAGCACCAGCGCCGTCATCCGGTCATGCGCTGCCGCGGCCCGCTCCACCGAGCTGCTGTGCGCCCGGATGGTGGTGTTCGCCGCCGACAACTCGGCCAACGCCGAGCGGGTCTCGGCCAGCAGCCGGGCCGTGTCGATCGCCACCGCCGCGTGCGCGGCCAGGGAGACCAGCAGCGCCACTTCCTCGCGGGCGAACGGCCGGGCCGAGCGGTTGGCCGAGTAGAGCACCCCGATCGAGGTGGAGCCGAGCCGCAGCGGCACCCCGAGGATCGCCACCAGGCCCTCCTCGCCCACGCCCGCGTCGATCTCCCCGGTGTGGTGAAAGCGCGCGTCCTCGCCGTAGTTGGCCGTCACGTACGGGGCGCCGGACTGGGCGACCAGGCCACCGAGGCCGGCGCCCATCGGCAGCCGCAGCCGCTGGAAGCGGGCCGAAACCGACCCGTCGGTCACCCGCATGTACGTGTCGCCGCGCTCGTCGTCGTTGAGCGTCATGTACGCCACGTCCGCGCCGAGCAGGTTACGGGCCCGGTGCACGATCGCCCGCAGCACGTCGTCCAGGTCGCGTAGCCCCGCCAGGTCGCTGACCGTGTCGTACAGGCCGGACAGCTCGGTCTCCCGACGGCGGCGGCGCTCCAGCAGCGCGCGGACCCGCAGCGCCACCGTCTTGGCCTGCTCCAGCTCGGCCAGCCGGTCGGCGGGCATCCCGGCGGCGCGCGCGGCCACCAACGGGCCCTCGAACTCCACCGCGGCGGCCTCGCGAGCGAGCAGTTCGAGGAACTCCACCGGCGACGACATGGTCGACATTGTGCTCAGGCCCACTAGTTGGCCGTCCAGCCCCCGTCGAGCGCGATCGACGCGCCCGTGATGAAGGCCGCCGGCGGCGAACAGAGGTACGCCAACAGTTCGGCGACCTCCTCCGGCTCGATCAGCCGCTTGATGGCGGCCCGCGCCAGCATGACCTTCTCGATCACCTCGGCCTCGCCGATGCCGTGGCTGGCCGCCTGATCGGCGATCTGGCTCTCCACCAGGGCTGTTCGTACGTACGCCGGGTTGATGCAGTTGGCGGTCACCCCGTGCGCGGCACCCTCCAGCGCCACCACCTTCGACAGCCCTTCGAGGGCGTGCTTCGCCGAGACGTAGGCAGCCTTGTACGGCGAGGCGCGCAGGCCGTGCACCGACGAGATGTTGACGATCCGGCCCCAGCCGCGGGCGTACATGTGCGGCAACGCGCGACGGATCAGCAGGAACGGCGCCTCCACCATCACCCGCTGGATGTACTCGAAACGTTCGACGGGAAAGTCCTGCAGCGGCGCCACGTGCTGGAGGCCGGCGTTGTTCACCACGATGTCCACGTCCACGTCGAGCGCGTCCACGGCCGCCGCGTCGGCCAGGTCCACTCCCTCGGCGCGTCCGCCGGCCTCGGCGGCCACCGCCTTGGCCGCCTCCAGGTTGCGGTCCACCACGAGCACCGTGGCGCCGGCCGCGCCCAACCGCAGGGCACAGGCCCGCCCGATGCCGCTGCCGCCCCCGGTGACCAGGGCGGTCCGACCGGAGAGGTCGAGCTGTACGACGTGGGGGACCGCCACGGGTTCTGCCGTCATGGCGCAAGAAGTTACGAGCTGTGTGCCCTGCGGCACATGGGGCAGCGACACATACTCGGTGCCAATGCTGTGTGGCCATGTCCCGCCGCCGCGCCCCACCCCGCGCTGCCGCGCCGCGCCGGAAGATCGCGCAACAACCAGGATGTAGTGGTCTCCCGGCGTCTCGTGACCACTACATCCTGGATCGAGCACGACCTTGACGGCTGCGGTGCCGCAACCCCCCTCCCGGCCGGTCGGGCGGGTGATCGTCGTCAAGATCCGCGCAGTGTCAGGGATGTTGCTGTCTCCCGAGCGTCGGAGGCAGCAACTTCCGGGAAGTTGCGTAGATCTTGGCGCAGGGCGCAGGGCGCAGGGCGCAGGGCGCGGGGCGCGGGTCGCGGGTCGCGGGGCGCGGGTCGTCAGGGGGCGTGGGGTGGGGGAGGGCGTGTCCCGTGGGGCTGGTGGGAAGGGGGCCGGTTAGGGTGTCGAACACACGTACTGCTGACGGCTGGGGGAGGGGGCGGCGTGCGGGTGCTGGGGGTCGACCCGGGGTTGACGCGGTGCGGGGTGGGCGTCGTCGAGGGCGTGCCCGGCCGGCCGTGCACGCTCATCGCGTACTACGTGGTCTACACCGACCCCGCCGACGACCTGCCGCTGCGCCTGCTGCACCTGGACCGGTCGCTGACCAAACTGGTCGCCGAGCACCAGCCGGAGAGCGTCGCCGTCGAGCGGGTGTTCAGCCAGCACAACGTCCGGACGGTGATGGGCACCGCCCAGGCCAGCGGCATCGCCGTGCTGGCCGGGGCGCGGGCGGGGCTGCCGGTGCAGACGTACACCCCCAGCGAGGTGAAGGCGGCGGTGACCGGTTCCGGTCAGGCCGACAAGGCGCAGGTGACCGCCATGGTGACCCGGCTGCTGCGGCTGGACGAGCCACCGAAACCGGCCGACGCCGCCGACGCTCTCGCCCTGGCCATCTGCCACGTGTGGCGCGGCGGCACCCGTTCCAAGCTGGCCGCCGCGGCCGATCGGGCACGACGAGGAGGAGCACGATGATCGCCAGCGTGCGCGGCACGGTGACCGCGACAGGCCCGGATCTGGCCGTGATCGAGGTCGGCGGTGTCGGCCTGGCCGTGCACTGCGCCCCGGGGACCCTCGCCGACCTGCGGGTGGGGCAGCCGGCGCGGCTGGCCACCAGCCTGGTGGTCCGGGAGGATTCGCTGACCCTCTACGGTTTCGCCGACGACGACGCCAAGGCGCTGTTCGAGCTGCTGCAAACCGCCAGCGGGGTCGGCCCACGGCTGGCCCAGGCGGTGCTGGCCGTGCACACGCCGGACGCGGTGCGAAAGGCCATCGCCAACGCCGACACCGCCGCGCTGACCCGGGTGCCCGGGATCGGCAAGAAGGGCGCCGAGCGCCTGGTGCTGGAGTTGCGGGACCGGATCGGCCCGGTGTCGATCGGCGCCGACGGGGTGGGCGGCGTGACCGCCGGCGCGTGGCCCGATCAGGTGCGGCAGGCGCTGGTCGGTCTGGGTTGGACGGCCGGGCAGGCCGACCAGGCGGTGGCCGCCGTGGCGGAGACCATCGACGGCGCCACGCCGCCCGTGCCGGTCCTGCTCAAGCAGGCCATCCGCCTGCTGGGTCGTACCCGATGACCGCCCAGGGGCGACGGGGGGCGGCACGGTGAGCGACACCGACGGGCTCGTCTCGGCGTACGTCAGCGATGCCGACCGGGACGTGGAGGCCACCGTGCGGCCCCGGCGGCTGGCCGAGTTCATCGCCCAGGACCGGGTGCGCGATCAGCTCGACCTGCTGTTGCAGGGCGCCATGCGGCGGGGGTCGCCGCCGGATCACATCCTGCTCTCCGGGCCTCCCGGGCTGGGCAAGACGAGCCTGGCCAACATCGTCGCCGCGGAGCTGGGCGCCGGCATCCGCGTGACCAGCGGCCCGGCGATCGAGCGTTCCGGCGATCTGGCGGCGATCCTGACCAGCCTCGCCGAGGGCGACGTGCTCTTCATCGACGAGATCCATCGGATCGCGCGGCCCGCGGAGGAACTGCTCTACAGCGCGATGGAGGACTTCCGGGTCGACGTGGTGGTCGGCAAGGGGCCGGGCGCCACCGCGATCCCGCTGGACGTCGAGCCGTTCACCCTGGTCGGCGCGACCACCCGCTCGGGTCTGTTGACCGGGCCCATGCGGGACCGGTTCGGCTTCGTCGCGCACCTCGACTTCTACGCCCCGGCGGACCTGGAGACGCTGCTGCACCGTTCGGCGCGCATCCTCGGGGTGCCGATCACCGCCGACGGCGCGGCGGAGATCGCCGGCCGGTCCCGGGGCACCCCCCGGATCGCCAACCGGCTGCTACGCCGGGTCCGCGACTACGCGGAGGTCCGGGCCGACGGTGTGGTCACCCTGGGCACCGCCCGCAAGGCCCTGACGGTGTACGACGTCGACGCGCTGGGCCTGGACCGGCTGGACCGGGCGGTGCTGACCGCGCTGGTGGACTCGTTCCGGGGCGGCCCGGTCGGGTTGTCCACGCTCGCCGTGGCGGTGGGGGAGCAGCCGGACACGGTCGAGGAGGTCTGTGAGCCGTTCCTGGTGCGCGCCGGTCTGCTGGCTCGTACCCCGCGGGGCCGGGTGGCAACGGAGGCTTCCTGGCGGCACCTGGGGCGTACTCCACCGAATGGTACATTTGGGATGGATGTCCCGTCTGCGCCCGATCTGTTCTCCCTGGACACCGATCAGCCGTGATGTGAACGTGATCTGTGCCGCATTCGGTGTTCTCAGGTGCAGGGATTAGACTTCGCCGCGGTCTGTACAGGATGTGAGAATCCGCCTCCGCTCCGGCACTCCCGTGCCGTGGCTGGTGGCCAATGGGAAGGCAGTAACCGTGCAATACCTTGCAGCGGGTGGTGGGGCCGGCGGCTTCACGCCGATCCTGATGATCGTCCTGCTCTTCGGCGTCATGTACTTCATGATGATCCGTCCGCAGCAGAAGCGTCGCCGCGATGCGGAGGCCATGCAGTCCGCGCTGGGCCCGGGCGACGAGGTTGTCACCATCGGCGGGCTCTACGGCACGGTCACCGGCGTCGAGGACGACGCCGTGCTGCTCGAGATCGCTCCGGGCGTCCAGACCCGCTACGCCCGGCCGGCCATCGCCCGGGTGGTCACCCGCGCGGAGCTGCCGAGCGAGCCGGTCACCGAGGACGCGGACACCGTCAAGGACTGACTCCGCCCGCCGGGCGACGGTTCTGGCGTACGGCCAGGCGACCGGAGAACGGGGGCCGCCCCGCCCGACGGGGCAGCGGACGCGACGTGAAAACTGGATAGTTGGGTCGACGCCGGGCGTCGGCACGTTCCCGTGACCGTCGGCGTCCCACGCCGGCGTGTCCGGCCAGCGCGCCGGCACCCCCGTCGGCCAGGTCAGACCCGTTGGCCGGGACCCCCGGCCCGACACTCGCCGCCGCCGCGCGCAGCGGCGCGACCGTACAGGGAGACAGGACAACCGTGGCACCACCTCAGGGACAGATGCGACCCGGCCGGCAGCTCGCCGTGCTCGGGTTCATCTTCGTCGTCCTCTATCTTTTGGTGTTCTTCTCGGGCGGCGCCAGCGGCAGCTTCAAGGACCGGCTGGAGCCCAAGCTCGGCCTGGACCTGATCGGCGGCACCCGGATGACGCTGGAGGCGACAAACAACGTCGACGGCAAGCCCCCGACTGCCGAGAACCTTGAGGAGGCCCGGCAGATCATCGAGAACCGGGTCAACGGCCTCGGCGTGGCCGAGGCCGAGGTGGTCACCGAGGGCAACCGGAACATCGTCATCTCCCTGCCCGGTGAGAACCGGAACCTCGACGAGGTGGGCAGCGCCGCCGAGCTGCGCTTCCGCAAGGTGCTCAAGGCCGCCGACGGCAGCGGGACGGCCGCCGCGCCGCCGGCCGCCACGGCGGCTCCGCCGGGCAGCGTCACCCCGTCCGGCGCCCCCTCGGCGACCCCGTCCGGCAGCGCCGCGCCGAAGGTGAGCCCGTCGGCCAGTGGTGGACAGGGCGGGATGGCGCCCGCGCCGTCCGCCAGTGCCACGCCTGCCACGCCGACCCCCTCGGCCTCGGCGAGTGCCCCCGCGCCGTCGGCGAGCGCCAGCGCCGAGCCGGTGCCGGCGAGCGTCGAGGAGCAGCGCAAGGCCGTCGAGCAGAAGGTCGGCGCCGCCGCCTGGCAGGCCGCCAGCGGTCTGCAGGCCCCCGCCGACCTGAGCGCCGACCCGTCGCTGGGCGACAAGCTCAAGCCGTTCAGCGCGCTGTCGCCGCAAGAGGTCGCCGTGTTGCCGGCGCAGATGCAGTTCAACGTGCCGACGATCGGGTGCGCCCAGCTCGACAAGCGTCCCCCGGCGTCGATCTCCGACCCGAAGCAGCAGGTCGTGTCCTGCGAGGGCGGGGCCTCGAAGTACCTGCTCGACCAGGCCAAGGTCCTCGGCACCGACGTGGACGACGCCGACGCGGTGCTCGACCAGACCAACGCCTGGGTGGTCAGCCTCGACTTCACCGGTGACGGCCAGAGCAAGTGGACCGCGTTGACCCGTGAGGCGTTCAACAACGAGGGCCAGGCCTGCGACGCCAGCGCGCTCGGTCAGGACGGCAAGTGCCGGGTGGCAGTCGTCCTGGACAACGAGATCGTCTCCTCCCCGGAGATCCAGGGCGTGCTGACCGGCAACTCCCAGATCACCGGCAACTTCAACCAGAAGGACGCCAGCGCACTCGCCGGCCAGCTCCGCTACGGCGCGCTGCCGGTGACCTTCAAGGCGCAGGAGTCGCAGAACGTCACCGCGACCCTGGGGGCCAGCCACCTGCGGGCCGGTCTGCTCGCGGCCGGCATCGGCATGCTGCTGGTCATCATCTACGCGTTCTTCTACTACCGGCTGCTCGGCTCGGTGATCTTCCTGAGCCTGATCCTCTCCGCGCTGCTCGTCTTCGGCGCGCTTGTGGTGCTCGGCCGGCAGATCGGCTTCACGCTCACCCTCGCCGGCATCGCCGGAATGATCGTCTCGCTCGGTGTGGCGGCGGACTCGTTCGTCATCTACTTCGAACGACTCAAGGACGAGATCCGGGAGGGGCGCAGCCCGCGCAGCGCGGTGCCCCGCGCCTGGGTCCGCGCCCGCCGGACGATCATCTCGGCCAACGCGATCACCCTGCTCTCCGCTGTGGTGCTCTACGTGGTCTCGGTCGGCACGGTCAAGGGCTTCGCGTTCGCCCTCGGCCTGGCCACGGTGCTGGACCTGGTCGTGGTCTTCCTCTTCCGGCACCCGATCATGACGATGTTCGCCCGGACCCGGGCGTTCCTGTCCCCGCGGGTCAGCGGCCTGGGCCGGGCGCTTCCGGCCCGCAACCAGCAGACTCAGCCCCGCAACCCGCGCGCCAAGGAGGCCTGAGATGGCTCAGAACGGTCTGGCGAGCCGCCTCTACAACGGCGAGGCCGGTCTCAACGTCGTCGGCCGGCGCAAGCTCTGGTTCGGCGTCGCCGGGATCCTGATCCTGATCGCGATCCTGAGCGTCTCGATCCGCGGGTTCAGCCTCGGCATCGAGTTCGCCGGCGGCAACTCGTTCCAGGTGCCAGCCAGCGTCGGCACCCTGAACCAGGCCGAGGAGCAGGTCGACGCCGCGCTCGCGGCCGAGGGCGGCGGCGCCGAGGTGGTGACCGCTCAGAAGGTCGGTGGCACGGGCGGCGACACCTACGAGCTGCGTACCGGTCAGCTCAGCGCGGAGCAGGCCACCGCCGTCAAGGCCGACATCGCCAAGCGGTTCGGCATCAGCGCCGACCAGATCAGCGGCAACCAGGTCAGCGAGGCGTGGGGCAGCCAGGTCACCTCGCGGGCCGTGCTCGGTCTGGTCATCTTCATCGCGCTGGTGATGGTCTACCTGATCCTGCGCTTCGAGTGGCGGATGGCGGTCGCCGCGGTGGCGTCGCTGTTCACTAACCTGATCCTCACCGCCGGCATCTACTCGCTTGTCGGCTTCGAGGTCACCCCGTCGACGATCATCGGTTTCCTCACGATTCTGGGCTTCGCGCTCTACGACGTGGTGGTGGTCTTCGACAAGGTGCAGGAGAACACCCGCGGCATCACCGCCAACAACAACATGACGTACGGCGAGGCGGCCAACCTGGCCGTCAACCAGAGCCTCATGCGGTCGCTGAACACCTCGGTGGTGGCCCTGCTGCCCGTCGGTGGTCTGCTCTTCATCGGTGCGGGCCTGCTCGGCGCCGGAACGCTGAAGGACCTCGGCCTGGTGCTGTTCGTGGGTATGGCGGTGGCGTTCCTGACCTCCATCCTGGTGGCGACGCCGCTGCTGGCGCTGCTGAAGAACTACGACCCCCGCATCCAGGCGCACAACAAGCGGGTGCAGGCCCGTCGGGGCACGCCGGGCCGTGGCGAGGTCCCCGGCAAGGGTGCTGCGGCCCCGGTCGAGGGCGAGGTGGCCGACGCGCCGCTCGACCCCGACTCCGCCGCGCTGGCCGGCGCCGCCCCGAAGGTGGGCGCGCGGCCGGCGGGCAAGCGGCCGACCGGCGCCCGGGGCGGTCGCCCCGGCGGCGGCGGTAACCGGCCCGGCGGCGCCAAGCGGCGCTGACCGGCCCCGGGGTCGACCCGGGAGGAAACGCCCGAACGGCGTCCGGCATGCTGTGCGAGCAGCATGCCGGACGCCGTCGTCGTGGGAAGGGAAACGAACAACCGTGACGGAGACCCACAGCACCGCGGCGCGCGGGGACAGCGGCCCGGAGGCCGCCCGGTTGGTGGCCAGCCGGGTGCTGGACGTGCCGGACTTCCCCAAGCCCGGTGTCCTGTTCAAGGACCTGATGCCGCTGTTCGCCGACGGCAAGGCGTTCCGCGAGGTCGTCGACGGGATCGTCGCGTACCACGGGCGGGACGGCTTCGACGTGGTGGTGGGCATCGAGGCGCGCGGCTTCGTCGTCGCGGCGGCTGTCGCGTACGCGGCCGGGGTGGGCGTGGTGCCGGTGCGCAAGGCCGGCAAGCTGCCCCGCCCGGCGCACTCGGTGTCGTACGCGCTCGAGTACGGCGAGGCCACCCTGGAGGTGCACGAGGACGCCTTCACCGCCGGCCACCGGGTGCTGGTCGTCGACGACGTGCTGGCTACCGGCGGCACCGCCGAGGCGACGCTGGACCTCGTCGAGCGGGCCGGCGGGACGGTCACGGGCTTCACCGTTCTGCTGGAGATCGGCTTCCTGGGCGCGCGGGAGCGGCTGGCGCCGCGCCCGGTCCATGCCCTGCTGACCGTTTGAGCCCGGCCCGTCGGGCGGAGCTCGCGCCGACCGTCCGGCGGAGCGGCAGGGGACCGTCCGTGCGGGTAGCATTGCCCTTTGCTGACGCCGGCGGTACACCGTCCGGCGACGCGAGACCAGGCCGGCCGACGTTCGGCCGGCGTGTTTCCGGCGAGCGGTGAGGAGGCCGGTGTCCCACGATGTCGTCCCTCCGGCGGAGGGCACGGTGCACCCGACAGGCGACGCTGACGGCTCGGTGACCGACCGGAACGGCGACGCGCCGGCCCGGGTGACGGGCACCGACAACGGCTCCGGCAGGGCTCCTGCCGACGGCGCGACGGCTCCGACCGGGGTCCCGGTGAGCGCCACCACCGAGGCGTCCGCGGGCGCCGACGGGGTCGTGGTCCCGTTCCCGACCGACGCCGGCGTCGACCCGTCACCGAGCGGTGGCTTCGGGCTGTCCAACGCGCCCACCGGTCGGCGGGTGCGCGCCCGGCTGGCCCGGTTCAACGCGCCCTGGCAGACCTCGCAGGTCAGCGAGGTGCTGGAGCCGCTCATCGCGAGTCACCGGGAGAACCACCCGAAGGCCGACGCGCGGCTGCTCCAGCGCGCCTTCGACACGGCCGCGCGGTGGCACTCCGGGCAGTACCGCAAGTCCGGCGACCCGTACATCACCCACCCGCTCGCCGTCGCCACCATCCTCGGCAACCTGGGCATGGACACCACCACGCTCGTCGCCGCGCTGCTGCACGACACCATCGAGGACACCGAGTACACCCTCGACGCGATGCGCGCCGACTTCGGCGGCGAGGTTGCCCTGCTGGTCGACGGCGTCACCAAGCTGGACAAGGTCAAGCTGGGCGACGCCGCCAAGGCCGAGACGATCCGCAAGATGGTCGTGGCGATGGCCAAGGACCCGCGGGTGCTGGTGATCAAGCTGGCCGACCGGCTGCACAACATGCGCACCCTGACCTTCCTGCCCCGCCCCAAGCAGGAGCAGAAGGCCAAGGAGACGCTGGAGATCCTGGCGCCCCTCGCCCACCGGCTCGGTATGAACACGATCAAGTGGGAGCTGGAGGACCTGGCCTTCGGCACCCTGTTCCCCAAGCGCTACGAGGAGATCAACCGGCTGATCGGGGAGCACCAGCCGCAGCGGGAGTCGCTGCTGCGGCAGGTCACCCAGAAGGTCGGCACCGACCTGAAGGCCGCCAAGATCAAGGCGGAGACGACCGGGCGGCCGAAGCACCTCTACTCGATCTACCAGAAGATGATCGTGCGGGGTCGCGACTTCAACGACATCTACGACCTGGTCGGCGTCCGGATCCTGGTCGACACCGTGCGGGACTGCTACGCGGCGCTCGGCGTGATCCACGCCAACTGGCAGCCGGTGCCGGGGCGGTTCAAGGACTACATCGCCATGCCCAAGTTCAACATGTACCAGTCGTTGCACACGACTGTCATCGGGCCCACCGGCAAGCCGGTGGAGATGCAGATCCGCACGTACGCGATGCACCGCACCGCGGAGTTCGGCATCGCCGCACACTGGAAGTACAAGGAGCACAAGGGCACCCAGATCGTCGGCCCGCCGGCGCACATCGACGAGATGACCTGGCTGCGGCAGCTGCTGGACTGGCAGCGGGAGGCGGCCGACCCGAGCGAGTTCCTGGACGCGCTGCGCTTCGACCTGTCCAGCCAGGAGGTGTACGTCTTCACCCCCAAGGGTGACGTCATCCCGCTGCCGACCGGGTCGACGCCTGTGGACTTCGCGTACGCGGTGCACACCGAGGTGGGGCACAAGTGCATCGGCGCGCGGGTCAACGGCAAGCTGGTGCCGTTGGAGTCGACGCTGTCCAACGGCGACGTGATCGAGATCTTCACGTCGAAGTCCGAGACGGCCGGCCCCACGCAGGACTGGCTGGGCTTCGTCAAGAGCCCCCGCGCCCGCACGAAGATCCGCCAGTACTTCAACAAGGAGCGGCGCGAGGAGGCGATCGAGGCCGGCAAGGACGCGATCGTCAAGGCGATGCGCAAGCAGGGCATGCCGTTGCAGCGGATGCTCACCTCCGACGCGCTGATGTCGATCGCCCGGGACCTGCACCTCGCCGACGTGGCGTCGCTGTACGCGGCGGTCGGCGACAGTCAGGTCTCCGCGCAGTCGGTGGTGCAGAAGCTGATGGCCGCGTACGGCGGCGAGGAGGGCGCGGCGGAGGACATCGCCGAGACCGCCGTCGCCACCCGGCCACCGCGCAGCCGCCAGAGCAGCAGCGACCCCGGTGTGGTGGTCCGTGGCGTCAGCGACGTCTGGATCAAACTGGCCCGCTGCTGCACGCCGGTCCCACCGGACTCGGTGTTCGGCTTCGTCACCCGCTCCGGCGGGGTGAGCGTGCACCGCGACGACTGCGCCAACGCCGAGGACCTGCGGGCCCAGGCCGAGCGGGTGGTCGAGGTGAGCTGGAAGCTCACGTCCGCCTCCACGTTCCTGGTGGCGATACAGGTCGAGGCACTGGACCGGCACAAGCTGCTCGCCGACGTCACCCGGGTGCTCTCCGACGAGCGGGTCAACATCCTGTCCGCGACTGTCACCACCACCCGCGACCGGGTGGCGGTGAGCCGGTTCAGCTTCGAGATGGCCGACCCGAAGCACCTGGGCCACCTGCTGGCCACCGTTCGCAAGGTCGACGGGGTCTTCGACGCGTACCGGGTCACCTCGGGCGCCTGAACCCCGTACCCCGCACACGAAAGCGCCCGCCGGCTCAGCCGGCGGGCGCTTCGTCGTCTCGTGCGGGTGTCAGCCCTGCGGCGGGCTCATCGTGAGGTCGGTGATCACGACCTCCTTCTTCGGGTGGCCGCCACCTGCCTGCTGGGCGAACGCCCCGTCGTCGCCGGCCTTGGCCACGTCCTTGACGATGTCCATGCCGCCGGTGACCGTGCCCAGCACCGTGTACGCCGGGTCCAGCGGCGAGTCGCCGTACACGATGAAGAACTGGCTGCCGGTGCTGCCCGGCTGACCGGAGTTGGCCATCGCGATGACGCCCTCCGGGTACGGCGGGCGCTTGTCGGTGGGCAGGTTCTCCTCCGGCAGTCGGAAGCTCGGCCCACCCGTGCCGTCGGTGTCACGCCAGCCCTTGCCGGTGGCGCTCGGGTCACCGCACTGCAGCACCTTGATGCCCTCGGTCACCAGGCGGTGGCACTTGCTGTTGTCGAAGAAGTTCTTCTCCGCCAGGTAGGTGAACGCCCCGGCCGTGCACGGCACCTGCGACCTGTCGACCTTGGCCGTGATCGGGCCCAGGTTGGTGGTGATCGTCATGGTCTGCACGCCCTTGGCGGACTGCTGGTTGCTGGGCACCCCGACGTCCTTGATCTGCGGGGGCCGCTGGTCCGTCGGCATCGCGTTGTAGACGCACTCGCTGGCACCGGGCGCCGAGGCGGCGGTGTCGGTCTTGTCGTCGTCGCCGCCGAGGGTCGTGGCCAGCCACACCGTGCCGGCGACCACGAGCACCAGCACGGCGGCCGCGCCGACGATCGCCTGCGTCTGGCGGCGCTTGCGGGCCTTGGCCGAGCGCTCGGCCATCTCCTTCTCGAGTCGGGCGCGTGCCGCCGCGCGCTGCCGCTCTCTGGTGGACGTCACGCCTGGATCCTCCTGGCTGTTTGCTGCGGGGTGCCGCTTAAGGTGTGGTGGGGCGACCGGTCAGCCGGCGCTTGGGCTGCTGGCCGGAGCACCGGACGGCGCCGGTGCCGCGCCGGTGACCGGCTCGCCGACCGTGAGGCTCTGGATCACCACGTCGGTCTTGGGCTTGACCTTTGCCCCGGTCCCATTGTCCACGGTCGGCAGGGCACCGATCTTCTCGACCACGTCGAGCCCACCGGTCACCTTGCCGATCACCGGGTACTTCGGGTCAGTGGTCGTGAAGTCCTTGAAGAAGATCAGGAACTGGCTGCCGTTGGCGCCGGGCGGGTTGGAGATCATCGCCACGGTCCCCTTGGGGTACGTCGGCGGCTGACCGGGCGCCGGGCTGGCCGACGGCGACGCCGACGGCACGGTCGGCACGTCCTCGTCGTAGAACGAGTAGGTGGGCCCGCCGAGGCCGGTGCCGCTGGGGTCACCGCAGCGCAGCGCGCCGTCGGCGGTGATCTCGTGGCACTTGGTGTTGTCGTAGAACGACCGGCTCGCCAGGTGGGCGATGCTCGCCGCCGCGCAGGGGGAGTTGGCCAGGTTCAGCTCGGCGGTGATCGGCGCACCCTGGTTGGTGGTGACCGTCATCGCCCGGGTGCCGTCGGTCGGCAGGTCCTTGGTCGCCGGCGTGCCGACGTCCTTGAGGTTGGTGTTGGCGCTCGCGTCCTGCGGCGTCCAGAGGCAGGTGTCCTCCGCGGCGGTGTTCTTCTTCGGATCGGAGTCGAACGCACCGAGCGCCCAGGCCGAGCCGGCCACGATCACCGCGAGGACCAGGAAGGCGCCGACGCCGGCCTGGATCTGCCGGCGACGCCGCGTGGCGGCGGCCCGGCGAGCCAACTGCCGGTCGAGCTTGGCCCGCGCCAGTTTGCGCTGCCGGTCCCTGCTGGAAGCCACAGGTGCTCCCCTTTCCTCTGCCTGGTCGTCACCGGCGGCCGGGTACCCCGGCCCGTCCGGGCGTCGCGTGTGCCACGCCACACGCCCGCCAGAGTGTACGGCTAGTGACTGGGAATGTGGTGTACGAGGTCCACCCCGCCGCCAGCAGCTCATATCGTGCGATGTCACTGTGTCGGATGGGGCCTCGGGGGCGGACGCGGCAAACGCGCTCGCCGCGCCGGTTAGGCTGCTGGGCAGGACGACAGCTCGACGGAGAGGACAGCGCCCGTGCTCGTGGCCGGCTTTCCCGCGGACGCCTTCGGCACCAACTGCTATGTGGTGGCCACCGCGCCGGGGGAGCAGTGCGTGGTGGTCGATCCCGGCATCGGGGTGCTCGACCAGCTCGACGCGCTGCTCGCCGAGCACCGCCTGCATCCGGCCGCCGTGCTGCTCACCCACGGCCACCTCGACCACACGTTCTCGGTGGCGCCGGTCTGCGGCGCGCGCGGGATCACCGCGTACGTGCACCCCGGTGACCGGGAGATGCTCGCCGACCCGGCCAAGGGTCTGTCGGCCGACCTGACCTCGCTCTTCGGCGGCAAGCTGAGCTACACCGAGCCGGAGGACGTGGCCGAGCTGACCGACGGCGCGACCCTCACGCTCGCCGGCCTGGAGATCGCCGTCGACCACGCCCCGGGCCATACCGGCGGGTCGGTGCTGTTCCGGCTGCCCGGCGCGGGGTCGGGCTGGGAGGCCGACGAGATCTGCCTCTCCGGCGACGTCCTCTTCGCCGGCTCGATCGGCCGCACCGACCTGCCCGGCGGCAGCATGCCGGCGATGCTCACCAGCCTGCGCGACAAGATCCTTCCGCTGGCCGACGACACAGTCGTGCTGCCCGGCCACGGCCCCAGCACCACCATCGGCCGCGAGCGCGCCAGCAACCCGTACCTCATCGAGGTGGCCGGCACGACGCCGGCCGCTCCCACCCGGGGCCTCTGATTCTTCGTCCGCGCCGCGCGCGGACCCACGACACCACCGCGCCGCGGGCGCGGCACCGCAAGGAGTACGCCGATGAGCAAGCCCACGCCCATCTCCGGTTTCCCGGAGTGGACCCCCGGCCAGCGGATGATCGAGCAGTTCGTGCTCGGCAAGATCCGGGACACCTTCGAGCTGTACGGGTTCGCGCCGCTGGAGACCCGCGCCGTGGAGCCGCTGGACCAGCTGCTGCGCAAGGGCGAGACCTCCAAGGAGGTCTACGTGATCCGGCGGCTGCACGCCGACGCCGAGGGATCCGGTGGTGACGACCAGCTCGGCCTGCACTTCGACCTGACCGTGCCGTTCGCCAGGTACGTGTTGGAGAACGCCGGCAAGCTGAGCTTCCCGTTCCGCCGCTACCAGATCCAGAAGGTGTGGCGGGGTGAGCGGCCGCAGGAGGGGCGTTACCGGGAGTTCGTCCAGGCCGACATCGACATCGTCGACCGGGACACCCTGGCCGCGCACCACGAGGCGGAGATGCCGCTGGTCATCGGCGACGCGCTGGGCGCCCTGCCCATCCCACCGGTGACCATCCAGGTCAACAACCGCAAGATCTGGGAGGGCTTCTTCCGGGGCATCGGGGTGACCGACCCGGAGGCGGCGCTGCGTACCGTCGACAAGCTCGACAAGATCGGCCCGGCGAAGGTGACCGAGCTGCTGGCCGAGACCGCCGGGGCGAGCGAGGCGCAGGCCAAGGCGTGCCTGGCGCTGGCCGAGATCTCCGCCCCGGACGCCTCCTTCGCCGACGCCGTCCGGGCGCTCGGGGTGAGCGACCCGCTGCTCGACGAGGGCATCGAGGAGCTGGTCCGGGTGGTGGACACCGCCGCCGAGCACTCGCCCGGCCTCTGCGTGGCGGACCTGCGCATCGCCCGTGGGCTGGACTACTACACGGGCACCGTCTACGAGACCCAACTGCGTGGCTACGAGCGCTTCGGCTCGATCTGCTCCGGCGGCCGGTACGACAACCTGGCCAGCGCCGGCGCTGTCTCGTACCCCGGGGTGGGCATCTCGATCGGCGTGACCCGGCTGCTCGGGCTGCTCTTCGGCGCGGGGGAGCTGTCGGTCTCCCGTTCGGTGCCCACCTGTGTCCTGGTGGCCTTGGCCGACGAGGAGCACCGCTCGGCCAGTGGCCGGATCGCGTCGGCGCTGCGCGGGCGGGGCATCGCCACCGAGGTGTCGCCGAGCGCGGCGAAGTTCGGCAAGCAGATCCGCTACGCCGAGCGGCGTGGCATCCCGTACGTCTGGTTCCCGGGGGCCGACGGCGCTCCGGACGAGGTGAAGGACATCCGCTCGGGTGAGCAGGTCATTGCCGACGCCGGGGAGTGGGCGCCGCCCCGGGAGGACCTGAAGCCGAAGGTCGGTTGAGTGTCACGACTGGCGCGCACGGCCGCGGGGACCTACGGTAGCGTAAGTTACGCCACCGTAGGGAGTTACTCGTGACCGTGAGCACCACACTGAGCCAGACCGCCCTGCTCGTCGAGCTGGAGCCGGTCGTCGCGCGCAACCTGGACCGCCACCTCTCGCTGGCGAAGGAGTGGTTCCCGCACGAGTACGTGCCGTGGAGCGAGGGGCGCACGTTCGACGGGCCGCTCAATGGTGAGGCGTGGTCGCCGACCGACTCGACGATCCCGGACGTCGCCCGGACCGCGCTGATCGTCAACCTGCTGACCGAGGACAACCTGCCCTCGTACCACCACGAGATCGCCACCCTGTTCGGCCGCGACGGCGCGTGGGGCACGTGGGTGCACAGGTGGACCGCCGAGGAGGGCCGGCACGGCACGGCCATCCGGGACTACCTGACCGTCACCCGGGCGGTCGACCCGGTGGCGCTGGAGCGCGCCCGGATGACCCACATGTCCGCGGGCTATGTCAACGTGCACGACGACGAGGTGCTGCACTCGCTGGCGTACGTCTCGTTCCAGGAGCTGGCCACCCGGATCTCGCACCGCAACACCGGCAAGGCCACCGGCGACCCCGCCTGCGAGGCGCTGCTGGCCCGTGTCGCCGCCGACGAGAACCTGCACATGGTCTTCTACCGCAACCTGCTCGCCGCCGCGTTCGAGCTGGCCCCGAGCCAGGCCATGCGGGCGGTCGCCGACGTGGTGGCCAACTTCCAGATGCCCGGCAACGGCATCGACGGTTTCGCCCGCAAGTCGGTGGCGATCGCCCTCGCCGGCATCTACGACCTGCGCCAGCACCGCGACGAGGTGCTGCAGCCGGTGCTACGCCAGTGGGACGTCTTCAACGTGACAGGCCTCGACGCCGACGGCGAGGCCGCCCGCGAGCAGCTCGCGGCCCAGCTGGAGACCCTGGAGAACGCGGCGGCCCGCTTCGAGGAGAAGCGCGACGCCCGAGCAGCCCGCCTAGCCCTCCGCTAACCCACCCCACCCGCCACACCCCGTTGATCATGAAGTTATTGCCGCGACACGCCGGCGAGGCGGGCAATAACTTCATGATCAACCGCCGAGAGGCCGCCGGAGAGCCCGGGGGTCTTCAGGGAGTTGGGGGGAGGGGGAGCAGGAGGCAGGTGCTTGTCGCGTGGGCTATCAGGCGGGCGTTCGCGTCGGTGAGGCGGGCTTCGGCCAGGGCCGTGCGGCGACCGCGTTGCAGCACCGTGCCCTCGCAGTGCAGCGTGCCGCTGTCGACGGTGACCGGGCGCAGGAACTTCACGTTCAGGTCCAGCGAGGTGTAGCCGACCCCGGCGGGCAGCGTGGTGTGCACGGCGCAGGCGGCGGCGGTGTCCAGCAGGGTCGAGATGACGCCACCGTGGACGGTGCCCAGCGGGTTGTAGTGGAACTCCTGCGGGACCAGCTCGACGGCGACTCGACCCTCGTCGGCCTCCATCCGCGCCATGTCGATCAGGTGCATCACCGGGGGCGCGGCCAGCTCTCCGGCGATCATCGCGCGGAGCAGGTCGAGGCCGCTGCGCCGACCGACCTGCGCGGCGTTGGCCGCCGGGTCGGACCAGGTGAAGGTACGGCTGCGCGCCGGCTCCTGGGTCTGAGTCATGGACGCAGCCTGGCAGGACGTTGCTGAGTCTGTCAATGAGACCTAGCCTGGTCGGATGAGACCCGCGGCACTGGACTGGTCGGTGGAGAACTGCACCATCGCCCGCGCGATGGAGATCCTCGGCGAGCGGTGGACCATGGTGGTGCTGCGCGAGGTGTTCAGCGGCGTGCGGCGCTTCGACGACATGCGGGTCCGCACCGGTGTTCCGCGCCAGGTTCTCACCAACCGGCTGGCCGTGCTCGTCGAGCGGGGCGTGCTACGTCGTGAGCCGTACCGGGAGCCCGGCAGTCGGCTGCGCCACGAGTACCGGCTGACGGAGAAGGGTCTGGCCCTCTGGCCGGTGCTGGTCGCCGTGCTCGGGTGGGGTGACCGGTACCTGGCCGACGCCGAGGGCCCGCCGTTGAGCGTGGAGCACCGCGACTGCGGCGCCCCGGTACGCGTCGAGCTGCGCTGCGCCGAGGGGCACCCGCTGGATGATCCCCGCGACGTCCTGCCCCGCCCGGGTCCGGGCGCCCGCCGCCGTACCCCCTGACGCCGTCCGCTCGTCCGCGTCGCCCTCTGCCGTCTGCCGTCTGTGTCGCCGCCGTACGCCGGCCCCCGCCGTGCTGCCCGATCCCGTGGTGATGCCGGCGTCGGGGCGCGGCGGGGGTTGTGGCGGCAACGGCGTCGGTCGGCAAGTGATGTCCGAAACGGATCCGGCGGTCCTCCGGGGTGTGACGGCAGGTGCCCCCGAGCGTGTCCACGGTGTTGCGGAGGTGTGACCGGAGCGGGTCGACGAATTCGGGCGAAACCAGGTCTTGTCAATGATCTTAAGTATGTGAATACTTCAGTTCACTCGGCCGGTTTTCGCAGATCGGCCGGGTCGCCCTCGGGTCAGCCACCCCCGGCCGGACCCGTCTCCCCCGCCCAGGAGGTTTGTTACATGCGACCCACGAGGTCCTCATTCCGCGTTGCGGCGACTGTTGCCGTGAGCGGAACCCTGGTCGTCGGCTCGCTCATCGGCGCACCCGCCCAGGCCGCCCCCGCCGCCTCGCCCGACGCCGCCGCAGCCCTCTCCGCTCAGCTCGGCGACCGCTCCGCAGGCTCGTACATCGACGCCAGCGGCAAGACCGTCGTCACGGTGACCGACGCCGCCGCCGCCCGCACGGTCAGTAAGGCCGGAGCGAGCGTCCGGTACGTCACCCGCGGCGCCGCGGAGCTCAACCGGGCCACCGCCGAGCTGGAGCGCTCGGCGAAGATCCCGGGCACCGCCTGGTGGAGCGACCCGATCACCAACCAGGTGGTCGTCTCCGTCGACAGCACCGTCACCGGCGCCAAGCTGGAGCGGGTCAAGGCCGCTGCCGCGAAGGCCAACGGCGCGGTCCGCGTCGAGGCCGAGGCCGGCGTGCTCAGCACCCGGATCTCGGGTGGCCAGGCCATCTACACCGGCGGCTACCGCTGCTCGCTCGGCTTCAACGTGCGCAGCGGCAGCACCTACTACTTCCTGACCGCCGGGCACTGCACCAACCTCGGCACCAACTGGTACTCGAACTCCAGCCAGACCACCCTGCTGGGCACCCGTACCGGCACCAGCTTCCCGGGCAACGACTACGGCATCGTGCGGCACAGCAACTCCGCGAACGCCGCCGGCAACGTCTACCTCTACAACGGCAGCTACCGGGACATCACCGGCTCCGGCAACGCGTCGGTCGGCCAGTCGGTGCAGCGCTCGGGCAGCACCACCGGCCTGCGCAGCGGCACGGTGTCCGCGACCAACGCCACGGTGAACTACGCCGAGGGTTCGGTCTCCGGCCTGATCCGCACCAACGTCTGCGCCGAGGGTGGCGACAGTGGCGGCTCGCTCTTCTCCGGCGGCACCGCGCTCGGCCTGACCTCCGGCGGCAGCGGTAACTGCAGCAGTGGCGGGACGACCTACTTCCAGCCCGTCACCGAGGCCCTGAGCCGCTACGGCGTCAGCGTCTTCTGATCGATTCACCGCCCGCGGGTCGCCGGAATCCTCCGGCGGCCCGCGCCGCGCGTCCGGGGCCTGCCGTCCGCCCCGCCGCCCGCGCCGCCTCAGGCGAGGCGGTCCGGTCCGTCCGTGGGGAACAGGGGATCCGGCGGTACGACACCTGTCGCCGCCACGGCGGGCCCGAGCGGCGTGGCGCCGTCGCCGGCCCAGGCGAGGTGTGCCCGTCGGGCGGAGAGGACCGCCAGCAGCGGCCAGAGTGACACGCCCACGGCTGTCACCCGTTCGGCCAGGCCGGTCCGGGATCCGCTGGTCACCTCGAACGCGAACCAGCCGAAGAGGGCGAGCAGCACGATCGTGGCGCTCAGCGCCACGCCCCGCCGAAACGCCCAGGGCGGCTGCGGGGCGCCCGGATGTGCCGCGTCCGGACCTCGCGGCAACCGCAGCGCCGACCCGGCCGGCCAGAGCGCCAACGCCAGGACGGCGATGGTGGCCGCGATGCCGTGGCTGAGCGATCCGCCGACCGCCGGCCGGGGAAAAGCGACAAGCGCGATGGTGGCCACGCCGCCGACGGCGAGCAGGAAGCGGCTGGGCAGCCCGGCCGCGTGCAGCACGACGGCGATCGCCAGGTAGCAGCAGCCCAGCAGCAGCAGTGCAGTGATCATGATCCACGAGTCGGTGGCGTCGTGCCCCGCCAGCTCGCTGATGGTGTCGCGGACCGGGTCGTACCCGGCCGGCTGCCGGGCGCCCGCGACCGTCCACCCGCCCACCAGCAGCACCGGCGCGGCCACCGCCGTGGCGACGCCCCAGTTCGGTACGGCGCGCATTCGGCCACGTTAACCGGCGCGACGGCCCGGCGAGCCGGGTTCGCCAGGCTGCCCACCGGCGAAGCGCGCGGCCCGCCGCCTGCTCACCTGCGAATCGTGCCGGCCTGCCGGGTGCCCCCGAGCGGGGCCGGCCACCCCTGACAGAATGCGGGTGAGGACTGTTCCACGATGAGGAGTTGCCAGCCGTGATCCGTACCCACAATGCCGGAAGCCTGCGCGCCGCGGACGCCGGCTCGACGGTGACGCTCGCCGGGTGGGTGGCCCGCCGGCGTGACCACGGCGGCGTCATCTTCGTCGACCTGCGCGACGGCTCCGGCGTGGTCCAGGTGGTGTTCCGCGAGGAGGACGCGCACGCGCTGCGCAACGAGTTCTGCGTGAAGGTCGTCGGCCAGGTGACCCGCCGGCCGGCCGGCAACGAGAACCCGGAGCTGCCCACCGGCGAGGTCGAGGTGACGGCCGTCGAGCTGGAGGTGCTCTCCGAGGCCGCGCCGCTCCCGCTCCCGGTGGACGACCAGATCGAGGCCGGTGACGACCTGCGCCTGCGGTACCGCTATCTCGATCTGCGTCGCAGTGGCCCGGCGAACGCGCTGCGGCTGCGCTCGCGCGCCAGCCACCTCGCCCGGGGGGTGCTGCACGAGCGGGACTTCCTGGAGATCGAGACGCCGACGCTGACCCGATCGACGCCCGAGGGCGCCCGCGACTTCCTGGTGCCCGTGCGGCTCCAGCCCGGCAGCTGGTACGCGTTGCCGCAGTCGCCGCAGCTGTTCAAGCAGCTGCTGATGGTCGGCGGCATGGAGCGGTATTACCAGATCGCCCGCTGCTACCGCGACGAGGACTTCCGCGCCGACCGGCAGCCCGAGTTCACCCAGCTCGACATCGAGATGTCGTTCGTCACCGAGGACGACGTGATCGACCTCGGCGAGGCGATCGTCTCGGCGCTGTGGAAGGACCTGGCCGGGCACGAGATCAACCGGCCGATCCCGCGGATCACGTGGCACGACGCGATGGCCCGGTACGGCTCGGACAAGCCGGACCTGCGCTACGGCGTGGAGCTGACCGAGCTGACCGACTACCTGCGCGGCACCGAGTTCCGGGTGTTCGCCGGCGCGATCGACGCGGGCGGCTACGTGGGCGCGGTCGTGATGCCCGGTGGCGCGGCGCAGAGCCGCAAGGAGCTGGACGGCTGGCAGGACTGGGCCAAGGCGCGCGGCGCGCGGGGTCTGGCGTACGTGGTGCTGGACGCCGAGACCGGCGAGGCGCGCGGCCCGGTGGCCAAGAACCTGTCCGCCGAGCACCTGGGCGGGCTCGCCGACGCGGTCGGCGCCAAGCCGGGCGACGCGGTCTTCTTCGCGGCCGGCACGAACGCCCGCGAGGCGCAGGAGCTGCTGGGCGCTGCCCGGGTCGAGATCGCCAAGCGGGCCGGCCTGATCGACGAGAGCGCCTGGGCGTTCTGCTGGGTGGTCGACGCGCCGATGTTCGAGAAGACCGACGAGGGTGGCTGGACGGCCGTGCATCACCCGTTCACCTCGCCGAACGCGGAGTGGGTGGACCGGTTCGAGGAGGCGCCGGACCGCGCCCTGGCGTACGCGTACGACATCGTCTGCAACGGCAACGAGATCGGCGGCGGCTCGATCCGTATCCACCGGGGCGACGTGCAGAAGCGGGTCTTCGACCTGCTCGGCATCACGCCGGAGGAGGCGCAGGACAAGTTCGGCTTCCTGCTGGAGGCGTTCAAGTACGGCGCACCGCCGCACGGCGGCATCGCGTTCGGCTGGGACCGGGTCTGCATGCTGCTGGCCGGCGCGGACTCGATCCGCGAGGTCATCGCGTTCCCGAAGACCCGGGGCGGTTTCGACCCGCTGACCGGTGCGCCGACCCCGATCACCGCCCAGCAGCGCACCGAGGCCGGCATCGACGCCAAGCCCAAGCCCGCGGCCACCCCGCACGCCGGCACGGCCGGCCCGGCAGCCCCGGTGGCCGACCCGGTCTGACCGCACCCCCCACTGCCCTTGCTTGGTTGATCAAGAGGTTTGCGTCATCATCGCCCCGCGAGATGACGCAAACCTCTTGATCATCGGTGGGGGAGTGGGCTGGGATGCGGGTGCTTGTTGTCGGGGGTAGCGGGTTTCTGGGCCGGGAGGTCTGTCGGCGGGCCGTCGGCGCCGGGTTCTCGGTCGTGGGGACGTACCACTGCGGGTCCGTCGGGGTGTCCGGCGTTGTCGGGCGGCGGCTGGACGTGACCGACCGCGCCGCCGTGCGCACGCTGGTCGCCGAGGTGCGGCCGGACACTGTGGTCGCGACCCCCTATCGGTACGACGACTGGGCGGTCACCGCCGACGGGGCCGCGTACGTGGCCCTCGCCGCCGCCGAGGTGGGGGCGCGGCTGGTGCACCTGTCCAGCGACGCGCTGCACGGCGGCCGTCCCACGCCGTACGCCGACGACGACCCGCCCAGCCCGGTCAACGCGTACGGGGCCGCGAAGGCGGCGGCGGAGACCGCCGTACGGGCGATCGACCCCGGTGCGGCGCTGGTGCGGACCTCGCTGATCCTGGGAGAGGGCAGCAAGCAGATCGAGCTCTGCCGCGAGGCGCTGGCCGGTCGGGCCGTCCTGTTCACCGATGAGTTCCGCTGCCCGATCGAGGTCGGCGACCTGGCCGACGCCGTGCTGGAGCTGGCCTCTTCGTCGTACGCCGGGCTGCTCAACGTGGCCGGTCCGGACGCGGTCAGCCGGGCCGAGCTGGGTCTGCTGGTCGCCGAGCGGTTCGGTCTGGACGCGACGGGCCTGAAGACCACCACGGCCACCGCAGCCGGCGTGGTCCGCCCCAGCGACGTACGCCTCGACTCCTCCCGCGCCGCAGGTCTGCTCCGGACGCGACTGCGCGGGGTGCGGGAACTCCTGGCCTGACCTCATGCACACTTTCTATGCACAACCCTTGTGCATAGAAAGTGTGCAGAGATAGTGTGCAGTCATGGCGAATGACGAAGCGACCCCGCGGCCCGCCCCGCGCGAGGTGCGGATCGACAAGCGGCAGGTCCGGGTGCTCGCGCACCCGCTGCGGATGCGGCTGGTCGGCGCCCTGCGGGTGAACGGGCCCGCCACCGCCACCACGCTCGCCGAGCTGCTCGGCACCAACACCGGCGCGACCAGCTACCACCTGCGCCAACTCGCCGAGGTCGGGCTGGTCATCGAGGATCCCGACCGGGGCAGCGGACGCCAGCGCTGGTGGCAGGCCGCGCACGACGTCACGAGCTGGGAGCCGAGCGACTTCGACGACGACCCCGACGCCCGTGCCGCGATCGAGTGGATCCAGGGCGCCCAGGTGCGCCTCCTCGTCGAGCACGCCGAGCGCTGGTTCGCCACCCAGCACGAGTGGTCCCCCGCCTGGCGGGACGCCTTCGGCATGGGCGACGTGTTCATGACCATCCCGCCGGACCGGCTGGAGGCCCTCAAGACGGAAGTGTGGGAGGTGCTGGAGCGGTACCACCGGGAGGCCGAGCCGGTCGACGTGGCCGAGCCCGCCGACCCGCAGGCCCGTCCGGTGCAGGTCTTCCTGGCCGCCTACCCGCTGCTGGACGGTCCCCGATGAGCGCGAGGAGTGAGCCGGGGTTGCGAGCCCCGCAGTCGCGAATGGAGGTGGCGTCGTGAGCGCGCTGACCGTACGCCAGGTCCGGCGTCGTTACCTCACCCTCTACGGTCTGCGCTGGCTGCCCACGGGGTTGATGATCCCGGTGATGATCCTGCTGATGCAGGAGCGCGGCCTTTCGCTGCCGCAGATCGGCCTGGTCGGCACCGCGCAGGGGCTGCTGGTGCTCGCGCTGGAGCTGCCCACCGGTGGGTTCGCCGACGCCCTCGGCCGCCGACCCGTCCTGCTCGCCGCCGGAGCGCTCAACCTCGCCTCGCTGGCGCTGTTCGCGGTGGCCGACTCGTTCGCGCTGTTCTTCCTGGTCTGGGCATTGCAGGGCGTCTACCGGGCACTGGACAGCGGCCCGCTGGAATCCTGGTACGTCGACGCCACCCTGGCCGCCGACCCGCAGGCCGAGTACGAGAAGGGCCTCGGGTACGCCGGCACCGTGATCGGCGGGGCCATCGCGGGCGGTGCGCTGCTCAGCGGCGGCCTGGTCGCGCTCGGGCCGCTCGGGCCGGTCAGCGCGCTCACCGTGCCGGTGCTGGTCGCGATCGTCGCCCAGGCGGTCGCGCTGGTCGCGCTGCTGGTCCTGCTGGTCGAGGAGCGGCCGGCCACCGGGTTCGCGGCGGTGCGGGCGTCGGTGGTGCAGGCGCCCCGGATGGTCGGTCAGGCCATCGGTCTGCTGCGCCGTTCCCGGGTGCTGCTGGCCCTGGTGGCGGTGGAGCTGTTCTGGGGCTTCGGCATGGTCACCTTCGAGTCGCTGCTGCCGGTCCGCCTCGCCGAGGTGGTCGGCGACCCGGAACGCGCCGCCGCGCTGCTCGGGCCGGCCAGCTCGGCCGCCTGGCTCGCCAGCGCGGCCGGCGCGGCACTGACCCCGCTGCTGCTGCGCTGGTTCGGGGCGGCTCCGGGCGCGGCCCTGCTGCGCATCCTGCAGGGCGTCACGGTGGTCGGGATGGGGCTGTTCGCGGGGCCGGTCGGAGTGCTGGTGGCCTACCTGGCCTGCTACGCCGTGCACGGCGCGTCGAACCCGCTGCACAGTGGTCTGTTGCACCGCCAGGTCGACGGCCCGTACCGGACCAGCGTGCTCTCGCTGAACTCGATGATGGGGCAGCCGTCCGCAGCCCTCGGCGGGGTGGTCCTGACCGCGATCGCCGCCAGCGTCAGCGTCAGCGCCGCGATGGTGGTCGGCGCGGTGGTGCTGGCCGTCGCCGCGCCGCTCTACCTGCCCGCCTGGCTGGCCGGCCGTCGACCCGCTCCCGCCAGCGAGCCGACAGTGGCCCCGGTCCCCGCCGATCGGTAGCGAAGGGCGCTCACCGGCGCCCGGCGCCGAGGCCGCTCACCGACGCCCGGTGGCACGGCCGCTCACCGACGCCCCGGTGTCGGTGTGCGGCCTCAGCCGAGGCGGATCGCGGTGAGGGACAGGGCGTCGGTGAAGCCGAGCCGGCGGTACAGCCGCACCGCCTGGACGTTGTGCGGGTAGACGCCGAGCCCGACCGTGTCGTGCCGGGCCAGCAACGCCCGGGTCATGCCGGCGGTCAGCGCCGCGCCCAGCCCCCGGCCCCGCTGGTCGGGGGCGACGGTCAGGCCGGCCAGGAACCCGACGTCGCCCCGGCTGCGGTCCGCGCCGCACGCCACCAGGCGGCCGCCGTCCCGGATGCCGTACCAGTCGAGCACCCGGGGGTCGTCCGGGCGCGTGGTGGTGGTCGGGAACGCCTCGTCGACCAGCGCCGCGAGCGCCGGGCGGTCGGCGTCGGTGAGTCGTACGACCCGCTGCTCGTCCGGCTGCGCCGGCGGCGTCACGGTGGTCCAGTGGAACTCCCAGTCGACGAACTCGTCCACCGCCAGCCGGCCCGCCACCACGGCGGGGTCGAGCCGGGGCAGGTGCATCCGGTGCTCCGGCCGCAGCACCCCGTCGGCGACCAGCGCGGCGCAGATCTCCAGCACCGGCTCGACGGGGCCGATGGCGTCGGCGCCCAGCCCGCGCTCGGGCGGCAGCAACCACAGCACGGCGCCGTCGCGCCGGAAGCCGTGCGCCGGCACACCCGGCGAGAGCGAGTGCCGGACGAACGGGTGGTCACCGGCGGCGGCCAGGATGGCGGCCCGGTCGTGGATCGCCTGGTCGTCGATGATCATGACGTCAGCCTAGGAGCCGCCGTACCGGCGGCCGCGCCGGGTCCGCCAGCCCGCGTGCTGATCCACGGTGGAGATTGACGAGTCGACCGATTGGGTACATCACGCGCCGACCTACTGGGAACCCCCACCGGAGGACCGACATGCTCGCCATTCTCGCGGCCATCGTCTTTGGCTTCGCTCTGCTTCTCGACCTGCTCAACACCGACTTCGGCGCCCCCGACCTGTTCAACTGGAACACCCTCGTGCTCATCGGCCTGCTCCTGCTCTCGCTCTACCTGGCCGGCGTCGGCAGCGGCCCGCGCGGCGGTGGCGGCGGTCGCTGGTACCGGGGCCGTCGCCCCGGCCGTGGCTGACCGAGACCGATCAGCGGTGACCCGGCCCGCAGCGCGATTCCGGCGTTGCGGGTCGGGCCCGGTACTGTCTTCGTGATGGAGTCCGACGCTCTCTTCTCCCTCGGTGCGCCCACCGGGCCGCGCAGCGCGCCCGAGGGCCCCGCCGGTGTCGACGGCTTCACTCCGGTAGCGGACGATTCGCCCCTGCCCGTCCGCATGCGGCCCGCGAGCCTGGACGAGCTGATCGGGCAGGACCACCTGCTCGCTCCCGGCGCACCGCTGCGGCAACTGGTCTCCGGCGGCGCCGCGATGTCGGTCATCCTCTGGGGACCGCCCGGCAGCGGCAAGACCACCATCGCGCACCTGGTGGCCGCCGCCACCGACCGCCGGTTCGTCGCCATGTCGGCCCTCTCGGCCGGTGTCAAGGACGTCCGGGCGGTGATCGAGACGGCCCGTCGCCAGCGCCGTTCGGGCGGCCCGCAGACGGTGCTGTTCATCGACGAGGTGCACCGGTTCAGCAAGACCCAGCAGGATTCGCTGCTCGCCGCCGTCGAGGACCGTACTGTCACGTTGCTCGCGGCGACCACCGAGAACCCGTACTTCTCGGTCATCTCACCCCTGCTGTCGCGGTGCGTGCTGCTCACCCTGCAACCGCTCGACGACGACGCCGTACGCGGCCTGCTGCGCCGCGCGGTCACCGACGAGCGCGGCCTGGGCGGCGCCCTCACCCTGACCACCGACGCCGAGGACCACCTGGTCCGGCTCGCCGCCGGTGACGTCCGCAAGGCGCTTACCGCGCTGGAGGCCGCGGCGGCCTCGGCCACGGCGCTCGGCGCCGGGCGCATCGACCTCGCCACCGCCGAGCAGGCGGTCGACGTGGCGGCGGTGCGCTACGACCGCGACGGCGACGCCCACTACGACGTGGTCAGCGCGTTCATCAAGAGCATGCGCGGCTCGGACGTGGACGCCGCCGTGCACTGGCTGGCCCGGATGCTGGTGGCGGGGGAGGACGCCCGGTTCATCGCCCGACGGCTGGTCATCTTCGCCAGCGAGGACGTGGGCATGGCCGACCCCACAGCGCTGAGCGTGGCCACCGCCGCCGCGCACGCCGTGGAGTACGTCGGCCTGCCCGAGGCGCAGCTCAACCTGGCGCAGGCGGTGATCCACCTGGCCACCGCACCGAAGTCGAACTCGGCCACCACAGCGATCGGCGCGGCCATCGCCGACGTACGGGCCGGCCGGGGCGGTTCGGTGCCCCGCGGGCTGCGGGACGCGCACTACGCCGGCGCCCGAGGGCTGGGCCACGGCACCGGTTACCGCTACCCGCACGACGACCAGCGCGGCGTGGTCACCCAGCAGTACGTCCCGGACGACCTGGTGGGCGTCGACTACTACCAGCCCAGCCCGCACGGGGCGGAACGGTCGGTGTCGACACGGCTGCCGGTGCTGCGCCGGATCGTCCGCGGGCTGCCGCCCCCGCCCGCCCGCCCCGAAACCCCGACCGCCTCCTCGCCCGCGACAGCGGGCCCGTCGGTGGCGGCCCCGAGCGCGGGGTCGGCGGTAACACCGCAGCCCGCCCCGGCGCTTGTCGGTCGGAACGGCCAACCGGCCGCGGAAGCGGGCGGTCCCCGCACGAAGCAGGACAGCGGCACGGACGCCGCAGGAGAGGGTCAACAGTGAGATCGCGTGGTGCGGACCGCCCCGACGAGGGCCTGGACGAGCGGCGTGATCCCCGCGCGAAGGGCCGCCGCTGGGGTCGAGGCCGAGCCGAGGCCGAGCCGGAGGAGCCGGTGGCCGGCGAGGAGTTCGGCTGGATCGACGACCTGCGCTCGGCCAAGCAGCAACGCGGCGAGCTGGGCCCGGACGGGGCACCCGCCGAGCCCGGGCCGCCGCGCACGGGCGCGTCGCCGCCGCCGGACGCGCCGCCCGGCCCACGCCGTCCAGACGCGGAGGCCGCCGGAACGCGCCGCCCCGTGGACGGCCCCTGGCCGGGCGAGGCGCCCCCGCCGGGTCGCCTCATGGACGCCCGCCCGCCCGCCGAGCGCGAGCATCCCGGCCGCCCACCCGCCGACCGCTCCCGGCCCGCCGTGCCGGCCGCGGGCCAGCCGGCGGCGCGTGGCGCCCAGCCGGTTCCCGGCACCGGCCCCCGCGCCGCCGCGCCACCCCTCGCGCCGCAGTCGGCTCGCCCGGCCGGCGGTGACGCGGCGAGCCCTCCGGGGCCCCGCCCGACCACCGGCGCTCCGGTCCGACCGCGTCCGACAGTGGGACCGTCCGGCCCGCCCGCAGGGCCGGCGGCTGCGGGCCCTGCGGCCGGCCACCGCCCGGATGCCGTCGCCCCGACCGGGCGGGCGGAAGCGATGCCGCCGCTGCGCCGGCAGGACGCCGTGCCGCCGGGCCGCCGACCCGGGCCCGACCCGACCGATGGCGGCCGGCCGCTGACCGGTGACGGTCTGGCCGGCGGCCGACGTACGACCGGCCCCGTTCCCGATCCGGCGCGACCCACCGGGCCACCCGCCGCGCCCGGCCCCGCCCGGTTCGACGGGCCACCCGCCGCGCCCGGCCCCGCCCGGTTCGACGGGCCGCCGCCCGGCGTCGCGCCGCAGGTCGCGGACGGGCTGCGAGCCGACCCCGCGATCGACAACGACCCGCGGACGGCCCGGCGTCGTCCCGGCCCGGTCGACCCGGGAGCGCCGGAGCCCTCCGGCCAGGCCCGCCCGGCCGGGGGCGGTCGCCGCCGTGCCGCCGAGCCGGACGCGCCGGTGGTGCCCCGATCGGGCAATGCCCCACCGATGCCGGAGGCGTCCACCGGACCCATCAGCGCCGGGCCCATCAGCGCCGGGTCCGCCAGCGCCGGGCCGGCCAGCGCCGGGTCCGCCAGCGTCACGTCCACCGACGGCACCGGCCGCCGTCGAGCGGTCCCCGACGACCAGGGCCGACGCGCGCCGACCGGCGGTGAGCCGCGGGCGGACCGCCCGGACCGTCCGGAGCGCCCGGCCGACTGGCTGCGTCAGGCTGGCCGGCTGCCGCACACCGACCCCGGCCTGCCGGTGGTCAACCGCCGCGGTGGCGATGCGCAGGCCCCGAGCGCCAACCGGCCCGTCGGCCACCGCACCGCCCCGCCGCCCGCCGGTGATCTGACCGATCGCTCCGGTGGCCCACTCGCCGTGCCCGATCCCGCCGCGGAACGCGCCGCCGGCCGTCGTCCCGTCGGGCCACCGGCCGACCCGGGCGCGGACGCTCCCACCGGTCGCCGGGCCGTCCGGCCCGGTGGGTCGGAGCCCACCGGAGAGCAGCCGAGCGGTCCCGTGCCCCATCCGCCGGTCGCCGGTGAGCGGCCCGTCGGTCGTCGAGCCGGTGCCGGGTCCGCCGCGGATCCGATCAACCGACGCCGCCGCCCGCCGGCGGAGTCCGGCCCCGACGGATCCACCGGTCGTCCGGGACCGGCCGACGACCCGTATGCCGGCCCCGCCGACGGCGGGCGACAGGCGCCGGTGCGGGGCGCCCGCTCCGCCCCGCCCGGGGGCCGGGCCCGACTCGCGCCCGGCGAGGCGCCGGTCTCCGGCGCCGGTCGCCGTGGTCCCGACGGTCCGCCCCGTCCCGGCGCAGGCACGCCCGAGCGGGGTGCCGCTCGCCCCGACGGCCCGGCTCGCGCCGCCGTCCCGCCGGGCGCCGGTCCGGACGGTCCGCCCCGCCCCCGGCCCGAGGGCTCGGCTCGCGCCGCCGTGCCGCCAGGCGCCGGCCCGGATGCTCCGGCCCGGCCCGCCGGTCCGCCGGGCGTCGATCCGGCGCGTCCCGCTCGTGCGGCGGTACGCCCCGGCGTCGGCCCGGACGCCCCTGCCCGCCCCGGCTCGGCCCGACCACGCCCGGACGGCCCGGCCCGTGCGGCAGTCCCGCCGGGCGCCGGTCCGGACGGTCCGGCTCGCGCCGCCGTCCGCCCACCGGGCGTCGGGCAGCCGCCTGTCGGCGACGACCGGGCCGGCTCCGAGCACGCCGGCCCCGGATCACCAGTGGCCGCGCGTGCTGCCGCCCCGCGACCTGCGGACCGTGCCGCGGGTCGTGCCCTGCCGCCGCCCCGCGAGGCTGGCCGGCCCGAGCCCAGCGGTGTCGCCCCCGTGCCACCGGCCGGCCGGCCCGGCGAGCCCGCCGGTGTGGCCCGCGCCGCCGTCGTGGTGCCCGCCGCGACGGCGCCGGTCGCCGAACCGACCGACGGGCCCGCGCTGCGCGCGGCCGGTCAGGACGCGTCCGACGACGACGCCCCGGGTGCCCGTTCCGAGGTACGCCGGCAGTCACGCGAACGACGCCGGCTGCGGGTGGCCGTCCTGGCGCTGGTCAGCGTCGTGCTGCTCGGCGCGGTACCGCTCTTCTTCGGCGTCCGGACGCTGAGCCGGGACCCGGTCTTCGACAACCTGGACCAGCTCGGCGTGCCCGCGTGGGCCGCGACGAAGACTGTCGACGACGTCAGCGGCAGCCGCTGGTGTCTGCTCGACTGCCGGCTGCGCGAGCGCACCGTCACCTCGCAGAAGTCGCCGGAGGAGACGGCGAAGGTCTACGAGGCCGCGCTGCGCGAGGACGGCTGGCAGCCGTGGAAGGTCAGTCGCTGCCCGGAGCAGGAGACCAAGGGCAGCTACACGTGCTGGCGTCAGGACGAGTTGACCCTCGACCTGTGGGTACGGGCGCCGGCCTGCGTACCGCCACCGGTCGACGGGGAGCCGGCGATCGTGCCGTCTCCGGAGCCGTCGGCCGCTGCGGGAGACTGCGCCGGCTCGTTGGTGTCGGTGAAGGTGCGCAACGCGATCGACGACGAGCGGACCAGGCCGCAGCCCAGCACCGATCCGTCACTGACCGGAGAGGATCCGTTCCCGACGGTCAGCGGGGATCCGCTGAGCGACGTGACACCCTCACCGTCCTGAGCCGCGCTCCATCACGGACGGTAGGGTCTGGGGCTGGCGGGCCCGCCCGTGCCCGGCGACCGGTGACGGCTCGGTGGGTCCGGTGGGCACCAGGTTGTGCGTTCCGGGGACGTCGGGTCCGGCGGAAATCTGCTTGAGGAGGAGACGCGTGGGCGACTTTGGAGAGGTCGCGGCGCTGATCGCGGCGTGCGCGTTCGCGGTGCTGGTGCTGATCCTGACGCTGCCGATCCTGCGGCTGCGGCACACGGTGGACGCCACCACGCGAATGATCAACGACCTCAACGATCGGACGGCGCCGCTGCTCGGCGACGTGAACACCACGGTGAAGAACGTCAACGTCGCCCTGGAGCAGGTGCAGACGTCGCTCGACGGCGTGAACCTGCAGCTGGCGAAGGTCGACACGATGACCAGCCACGCCCAGAACGTCACCGCCAACGTCGCGAACCTGGCCACCGTGGTCTCCGCCGCGGCCGCGAACCCGCTGGTCAAGGTGGCCGCGTTCGGCTACGGCGTGCGCAAGGCGGCTGCCGGCCGTCGGCACGCCGAGACCGAGCGTGAGGTGCGCGACACCATCAAGCAGCAGCGGCGGGCCGCCCGGCGCGGCAACCGCTGACCGGCCGGGCCAGCAGGAGGTAGCAAGACATGAGGCGGTTGTTCTGGCTCGGCATCGGCGTGGCCGTCGGCGTGATCGTGGTCCGCAAGGCGACCCGGACCGCGCAGGCGTACACCCCGGCCGGCATCGCCAGCACGTTGTCGGAATCCGCTGGCGGCCTGGTGGAATCGCTGCGTAGCTTCGTGGAGGACGTCCGGGTCGGGATGGCCGAGCGCGAGCAGGAGATCCACCAGGCGTTCGCCCAGGGCGAGGCGTTCGACGACCAGTTCGCCGAGCTGCGGGAAGACCCGCGGATCGGCGATCGAGACATTTTTCCGGAGGAACACCAGCGATGAAGACGGCGGAGATCAAGCGGCGGTACCTCGCGCACTTCGAGGCGAACGGCCACGCCGTGGTGCCGTCCGCTCCGCTGCCCGCCATCAGCGACCCGAACCTGCTGTTCGTCAACGCGGGCATGGTGCAGTTCGTGCCCTACTTCCTGGGCCAGCAGACCCCGCCGTACCGGCGGGCGGTGAGCGTGCAGAAGTGCATCCGTACCCCGGACATCGACGAGGTCGGCAAGACCAGCCGGCACGGCACGTTCTTCCAGATGAACGGCAACTTCTCCTTCGGCGACTACTTCAAGGCGGGCGCGATCCCGCTGGCGTGGGAGCTGTCCACGAAGCCGATCGCCGAGGGTGGTTACGGGCTGGATCCGGAGCGGATCTGGCCGACGATCTACCTCGACGACGACGAGGCGTACGAGATCTGGCGCTCGGTGGGTGTGCCGCCCGAGCGGATCGTCCGCCGGGGCAAGGCGGACAACTTCTGGTCGATGGGCATTCCCGGGCCGTGCGGTCCGTCGTCGGAGCTGTTCTACGACCGGGGCCCGGAGTACGGCCGTGAGGGCGGCCCGGCGGTCGACGAGGACCGGTACATGGAGTACTGGAACCTCGTGTTCATGCAGTTCGAGCGCGGTCCGGGCACCACCAAGGAGGACTACCCGATCCTGGGTGACCTGCCGGCGCAGAACATCGACACCGGCATGGGCCTGGAGCGGATGGCGTCGATCCTGCAGGGCGTCGACAACCTCTACGAGATCGACGAGGTCCGGCCGATCCTCGCCCGTGCGGCCGAGCTGACCGGCAAGCGCTACGGCGCGCACTCCGGGCACGTGGCCAGCGAGTCGCACCCGGACGACGTCCGGCTGCGCGTGGTCGCCGACCACGTACGGACCGCGCTGATGCTGATCGGCGACGGCGTGACCCCGAGCAACGAGGGCCGCGGCTACGTGCTGCGCCGGATCATGCGCCGGGCGATCCGGTCGATCCGACTGCTCGGGTGGCAGGACCGGGCGCTGCCCGAGCTGCTGCCGGTCGCGCGGGACTGCATGGCGCCGTCGTACCCGGAGCTGGCGACCGACTTCGACCGGATCGCGCAGTACGCGTACGCCGAGGAGGAAGCCTTCCTGTCGACGCTGCGTGCCGGGACGACGATCCTGGACACGGCGATCGCCGAGACCCGCACGGCGGGCGGCACGGCGCTGTCCGGCGCGAAGGCGTTCCAGCTGCACGACACGTACGGCTTCCCGATCGACCTGACCCTGGAGATCGCTGCCGAGCAGGGCCTCAGTGTCGACGACGAGGGCTTCCGGCGGCTGATGGCCGACCAGCGGACCCGGGCGAAGGCGGACGCGCAGGCCCGCAAGACGGGGCACACCGACGTGTCGGCGTACCGGTCGGTGCTCGACGCCGGTGGCCCGGTGACGTTCACCGGCTACAGCGAGGTGGCCCGCGAGTCGCGGGTGCGCGCGCTGCTGGGCGCCGACGGTCCGCGCCAGGCGGCGACCGAGGGTGAGACCGTCGAGTTGGTGCTGGACACGACCCCGTTCTACGCCGAGGGCGGTGGCCAGCAGCCCGACCACGGCGTCATCACGGTCGGCGACGGTCAGGTCGAGGTGCTCGACGTGCAGCAGCCGGTGCCCGGCCTGATCGTGCACCGGGCCCGGGTCATCCGGGGTGAGGTGCACCCGGGCGACACCGGCTACGCCGAGATCGACACCACCCGTCGGCGGGCGATCTCCCGGTCGCACACGGCCACCCACCTCGTGCACCAGACCATGCGCAACTTCCTCGGCGAGTCGGCCACCCAGGCGGGTTCGCTGAACGCGCCGGGCCGGCTGCGGTTCGACTTCAACACCCCGACGGGTGTGTCGCCGACAGTTCTGCGGGACGTGGAGCAGCAGGTCAACGAGGTGCTCCTGGCCGACCTTGAGGTGCACGCCTTCATCACCTCGCTGGACGAGGCGCGGCGGATCGGCGCGATGGCGCTGTTCGGCGAGAAGTACGGCGAGGAGGTGCGGGTCGTCGAGGTCGGCGACTACGCCCGCGAGCTGTGCGGCGGCACGCACGTGGCCCGCTCGGCCCAGCTCGGCCTCGTGAAGATCCTCTCCGAGTCGTCGATCGGTTCCGGTGTCCGCCGGGTCGAGGCGCTGGTGGGCATGGACGCCTTCGGCTTCCTGGCCAGGGAGCACCTGCTGGTCTCCCGGCTGGCCGAGCTGTACCGGGTGCCGAACGACCAGGTCGCCGACCGGGTGGAGCAGACGGTCACCCAGCTGCGGGACGCGGAGAAGGAGTTGGAGAAGCTGCGCGCCCAGCTGGTGCTGGGCGGGGCGGGGGCGCTCGCCGCGCAGGCCAAGGATGTGCGCGGGGTGGCGTACGTGGGCACCGAGGCGCCGGAGGGCGCGGCCGGTAACGACGTACGGACCCTGGCGCAGGAGATTCGCGGCAAGATCGATCCGGCGCGGCCGGCGGTGGTCGCGGTGGCGGCCCGCGCGAACGGCAAGGCGTCGCTCGTGGTGGCGGTCAACGCGGCCGCCCGCAGTCGGGGCCTGGCCGCCTCTGACCTGGTGAAGGCGGCGTTCTCCGGGCGCGGCGGGGGCAGCCCCGACCTGGCCCAGGGTGGCGGCCTGCCGGCGGCCGAGGCGCCGAACCTGCTGCTCACCGTCGAGAAGGCGATCACCGAGGCGTGATGGACGGTCATCGTCGACCAGGGCGGACCGATCGGTCCGCCCTGGTTCGTCGACAGGCGAGGGGTGACCGTCGGTGAGCGGCTTCACACGCGGCGTTCGCATCGGCGTGGACGTCGGTCAGGTGCGGGTCGGGGTGTCCCGCTCGGATCCGGACGGGGTGCTGGCGACGCCGCTGGTCACCCTCGCCCGCGATCTCACCGCCGCCCCGGACACGGTGCCGAGCGACATTGCCCAGCTCGCGGCGCTGGTGGCCGAACATGAAGCGGTAGGCGTCGTCGTCGGCCTTCCGGTCAATCTGGCCGGCAGACACGGCCCCGCGGCGGTCGGAGTGAAGGCGTACGCTGACCGACTGGTCGATGTGATAGCGCCCGTACCGGTAACGCTTACCGACGAGAGGATGTCGACCGTGGTCGCTTCTCGTAGGCTTGCCGAACGTGGCGTCCGAGGTAAACGTCAACGTGCGGTTGTCGACCAGGCGGCCGCGGTGGAGATCCTGCAGAGCTGGCTGGACGCGCAGCGGAGGCGGACGTAATGATCGACGATCTGGATCTTGGGTTTGACGAGCCGGAGCGGGGTGAGAAGGGCCGGCACCGGCGCGGCTTCGTCCGTAAACGCAATGGCGGCTCCAGCTCCGGGGGGCGCGGCAAGACATTCCTCGCGCTGCTGATGGCCCTGCTCCTGTTGGGCGGCATTGGTGGCGGCGCGTTCTACGGGTTCGACCGGATCCAGAACTACTTCGTCACACCCGACTACGACGGCAGCGGGTCCGGCGAGATCACCGTCGAGATCAAGAACGGCGCGCTGATCGCCGACATGGCCGACGCCCTGGTGGCCGCCGATGTGGTGAAGAGCCAGAAGGCGTTCATCGAGGCCGCCGAGGCCAACTCGCGCAGCAAGAACATCCAGCCGGGCACGTACAAGCTGCGCAAGCAGATGAGCGGCGCGAGCGCCGTGACGGCGATGCTCGACCTGAAGAACAAGATCGTCAACGGGCTGACCATCCCCGAGGGCCGCACCAGCAAGAACATCTACAAGCTGCTCTCCGAGAAGACCAAGATCCCGGTCAAGGAGTTCGAGGCCGCCGCGAAGGACCCGGAGGCGCTCGGCGTTCCGGACTGGTGGTTCAAGCGCGACGACGGCAAGAAGGTCGTCAAGTCCGTCGAGGGCTTCCTCTACCCGGACACGTACGAGATCCCGCCGAAGGCCACCGCCGAGAGCATCCTCAAGCTCATGGTGGACAACTTCCTCTCGGTGACCGGCGAGATGAAGTTCGCCGACCGGGTGCAGAAGGAGCGCAAGGTCAGCCCGTACGAGGCGCTGATCGTGGCGTCACTCGCGCAGGCCGAGGCCGGTAACAAGGACGACCTCGGCAAGGTCGCCCGGGTGGCCTACAACCGGGCGTACGGCGAGTTCCCGTGCAACTGCCTGGAGATGGACGTCACGGTGAACTACTACCTGGAGTCGATCGGCAAGCCGACGAAGTCGTCCAAGCAGATGACGGCTGCCGAGTTGGACGACCCGAAGAACCCGTACAACCGCAAGCTGCCCGGCATGATCCCCACCCCGATCAACAACCCGGGGAAGCAGGCCCTGGAAGGGGCGATGGACACGCCGGTGGGTAAGTGGCTCTATTTCGTGGCGATCGACAAGCAGGGCCACTCGGCCTTCGCCGAGACGTATCCCGAGCACCAGCGCAACGAGGCCAAGGCCCGCGAGGCCGGCATCATCTGACGATTTCCCGACCGCGAAAGGCTCCCTTCCCGATGCGGGGAAGGGAGCCTTTTCGTCAGCCCGGAAACACCATTTACGGTGCCGTTGTCAGTGGCTGGTGCCGGTCCACGAACCGGTGCGCGGGTTGAGGAACGTCCACACCCCGTTGCTGTTCTGCTTGCGCAGCGCGAACGTGCGGTTGTATCCGTAGTAGAAGTACCCGGTCTGGGTGCTGGTGTCGTAGCCGGTGTTGCGGTTGACCGCACCGTACGCCTTGCCCCAGGTCTGCGGGCCGACCGACCCGTCGACGCCGATGTTCATCACGTCCTGCCAGGTCCTGGTCTTGGCGGCGGTGTTGGAGCCGTACTCGCCGTCGATGAAGCTGGTGCCGACGGTGCCGCTGAGGTCGTCGGCCCAGATGATGGCCTGCCAGAGCCGCACGATGTTGCCGGCGCGCACACACGAGCTGGACGCGCACAGTTCGTGGTTGTCCGACCAGCTGCCGGCCGCGCTGTCCGCACGCGCGGGTGCGGCGGCCAGCAACGACATGCTGAAGGCCGCGGCAATCGCGATGAGGACGCGCAGAATCCGTTTGTTCATTGTTCCCCCCTGTTTCCGATCGATCGTCCTGCGCCGAATGCTTTCACCGACGTCGATGGAACGTCAAGCGAACATCGTGGGCGCGGTCGGCGGCGGGTGGTGCGGTGATCGGTGCGGTGGGTAGGGTCGAGGCGACGTGTACGGGGGGCGGGACATGACGCGGACCGTGGTGGCCCGTCGGGCGGCGGTGCTCGGCAAGCCCATCGCGCACTCCCTCTCGCCGGTGATCCACACCGCCGGCTACGCCGCCGCCGGGCTGACCGGGTGGTCGTACACCCGAATCGAGTGCGCGGCCGCGGAGCTGCCGGCCCTGGTCGCCGACCTGGGCCCGGAGTGGGCCGGGTTGTCGGTGACCATGCCGGGCAAGGAGGCGGCGCTCGCCGTGGCCGACGCCGCGTCGCCGGTCGCCGTCGCCGTCGGCGCGGCCAACACGTTGGTACGCCGTCCGGACGGCTCCTGGTACGCGGACAACACCGACGTCGGCGGCATGGTCGAGGTGCTCACCGAGGCCGGGGTGCTGCCCGGCGCGGCCCTGACCGTCCTCGGCGCGGGGGGAACGGCCCGCGCCGCGCTGGCCGCCGCCGCGCGACTGGCGTGCTCGTCGGTGACGGTGGTGGCCCGCCGGCCCGAGGCGGTCGACGAGCTGCGCCCGGTGGCCGACGCCCTCGACGTGGCGCTGGCGGCTGGCGCCTGGGCCGACGCGCCCCGGCACCTGGCCGTCGCCGACGTGGTCGTCTCCACGGTGCCCAAGGGCGTCGCCGACCCGCTCGCAGACGTGGTGACGTGGCGGCCGGGTGCTGTGTGTTTCGACGCGCTGTACGACCCGTGGCCGACACCGCTGGCCGCGTCCGCGCGTGCGGCAGGTCTGCGCGTGGTGTCCGGACTGGACCTGCTGCTGGCGCAGGCGGTCGGCCAGTTCGAGCAGTTCACCGGCGTTGCCGCGCCGGTCGGGGCGATGCGGGAGGCGCTGGTGGCGGCCCGCCGGAGCGCCTTTCTTAGCTGACGGTTAAGACGCGCTTACGGGAAACTGTCCTGCACACGACATGCCCTGGTCGTCGATACGCTGCTCTCGGTTATCGCAGCAGACACAGGGAGTTCTCCTTGACCAGGCATGGACTGCACCGCATCACCCGGCTCCGCAACGGCCCCCGGCGCAAGGCGATCGCCGTCGGCGTGGTCGGCGGTGCGGTGGTGGCCGGCATCGTGGCGACAATGATGCCGCTGCTGGCCAGCGACGACCTGTCGATCCGCGCGGTGGCGGACACCACCGCGACGATGGTGTCGCAGGACGGCGACAACGCCACCAAGGGAACCCTCGCGACGTGTCCGGCGCGCTGCGACGGCAACCCGCGCGGCGGCCGGGAGGCGGTCGTCGAGTTCGCGGTGACCACTCTCCCCGCCGCCGCCGTCAACGTCCGGGCGACGCTGCGCATGCACGCCTGGCAGCAGTTCGCCGCCACGGTGACCGCGCACGCCTCATCGGTGAGCGCCCGCGAGGCGCGACCGGTCCCGGTGCAGGTGGGGACCGGCTTGGACACCGTGACCGGTGTGGCCAAGGGCATCAACGAGTGGGACGTCTCCAAACTGGTCACCGGAAACGGCACCTGGACGGTGTCGCTCGCCCAGACCGGTCTGGAGACCCGTGTCTACTGGGCGTCGGTCGAGAACCGCAATCCCGATCTGCGTCCCAGCCTGGTGATCAGCTACGACCTCGGCAGCGGACCCACGTCGGCGCCGACCACCAAGCCGGCACCGCCGCCCTCGCCGACCGTCGCGCCGACCACCGCCGCGCCCCGGCCCACGCCGACTGTCGCGCCGACCCGTACGCCGACCCCGACGCAGAGCCCCACCCTCCCGTCCGGCAAGTGCGGCCAGGTGTCCGACACGCTCGTGCCCTCCTGCGGCGCCTGGTGGGGGATGTACTCACCCGCCAACGCGGGCAGCGGCTGGGACCACGGCAAGGCGATCACCGACGTCGAGGCGCAGGTCGGGCGCAAGTTCGACATCGTGCACCGCTACCACGACTTCTCCAACGCCGGCAGCAACGGCGCCTTCCCCGACGCGTACGAGGCCCAGCAGATGCGCGAGGGCCGGCTGATGTTCTTCGCGTGGGAGTCCCGCGACTTCTCCGCCGGCACCACGCTGAAGTGGTCCGACATCTACGGTGGCCGGCAGGACGCCACGATCGACGCGGTCGCCGGTCGCATCCGCGACGCCAAGGTGCCGGTGTTCATGGGCTTCGACCACGAGCCGGAGGACGAGCCGGGCAAGGGCAGCGACGCCGACTTCGTCCGGGCCTGGAAGTACGTGTACGAGCGGTTCGCCAAGGCCGGCGCGGACAACGCCGTCTGGGTCTGGACGATGATGGGCTGGTCGGGGCACTACTCCCGGTACGCCGGCCTCTACCCCGGTGACCGGTACGTCGACTGGGTGGCCTACGACCCGTACAACTTCCACGTCTGCAACGGCAGCACCGTGTGGAAGAGCCCGAGCACCACTGTGGACGGCTTCTACCGCTGGCTCGACGAGAACGGCATCGGGGCCGGCAAGCCGCGGATGCTCGCCGAGTTCGGCACGAACTTCGACGCCAAGGACCCGGGTGCCAAGCAGCGCTGGTTCCAGGAGTTCCCGGCGGCTCTGAAGGCGCACCCGAAGATCAAGGCCGCCATCTACTTCAACTCGCCGGGCATGACCACCCGCACGGCGACCTGTGACATGACGATGAACCACGACGCCTCCTCGGTGGCCGGCTTCACCCAGGCCGGCAAGGACGCGTACCTTCGGCAGCCCACCGGAGGCAGCCGCTGACGAGATGACGACACCGTGACGACACGCGCCGTTCATCGAGGAGCAGCCATCTGATCCTCCGGCGTTCTGTCGGCTAGCAGATTCATGCACCGCCCAATCGGCGGATGCGCCTACCAGGCTGGGCGAGGCACGCTACCTCGGGTTCTCATCCATCTTGGAGGCGCAGCGTGCCCAAACTCTCGCACTCGTGGCGTTTGTCAGTACGACGTCGTACTCGGGCGGGGGTGGTCGCTCTGGCGGTCGTCGCCGCGGTGCTCAGCGTGCCCTCGGTGTCCTCGGCGGCAGTGGTACCGGTGCCCGAAACCGCGACCCTGGTGTCCGCGAATCCCAGCGACTCGACCCCGCACGCCCGTGACGGCGAGACCCGCGCCTTCGCGCAGGTCGGCAACACCGTCTTCGTCGGCGGCAGCTTCACGCAGCTCCGACAGACCGCCAGCTCCGCGTGGGTCACGCAGCGCTACCTCTTCGCGTACGACCGCACCAGCGGCACCATGTCCACGACCTTCCTGCCGGTGCTCGACGGCGCGGTCAACACGTTGGTCGCCGGCCCCGGCGGCACGTTGATCGTCGGCGGCGCCTTCAAGACCGTCAACGGCGTCTCCCGCAAGAACCTGGTCGCGCTGAACCCCGCGACCGGCGCGATCGTCGACAGCTGGGTCGGGCGTTCCGACGGCGGCGCCGTCCGCGACCTGGTCCTGTCGGGCAGCTGGCTCTACGTGGCCGGCGCGTTCAACTGGCTCAACGGCACCGCGCACGCCGGCCTCGCCCGGCTCAACGCGACGACCGGCGCGATCGACCCGACGTTTGCCGTCGACGCCACCGTCGGACGCAACGGCACCTCGTCGTACGTGTGGACGATCGACGTCACGCCGGACGGCCACACCCTGGTGCTGGGCGGCAACTTCACGCTCGTCAACGACCTGCCGCGCAACCAGATCGCGCTCGTCGACCTCACCAGCACGCCGACGGTGCTGGACTGGAGCACCGAGAAGTACGTGTCGCCGTGCGCGTCCCCGGCCACGTTCGTGCACTACGTGCAGGACGTGAAGTTCGGTGAGGACGGCAGCTGGTTCGTGGTCGGCTCCAACGGCGGCGGTGGCTGGCCGACCGCCTACTGCGACGCCCTGGCCCGTTTCGAGACCCCCGCCCGGGGCAGCGGCCAGCTCGCCACCTGGCTCGACTTCACCGGCAACGACACCATCACCTCGGTCGAGGTGGCCGACAACGTCATCTACCTCGGCGGTCACTTCCGGTGGCTGAACAACCCGAACGCCAGCGACACCGCAGGCAACGGCGCCATCGACCGGCTCGGCATCGGCGCGGTCACCCCGGCCACCGGCCTTCCGGTCAACTGGAACCCGCGCCGCAGCGGCAGCGCCTCGATGCCCGCCGGCACCACCGCCTGGGGCTCCGCCGTGCCGGTGCTCTGGCGCGGCTCGGACGGCCTCTACTTCGGGCACAACTCCGACGGGATGGGCGAGGAGTACCACGGGCGGCTCGGCATGTTCCCGCTCGCCGGCGGGCGTACGTTCACCGCGAAGAACCCGCCGTCGGCGACCACCGGCAACCTCTACCTGGGCACCGCACCGGGCACGGTGACCAAGGTGCCGTTCGACGGCGCCGCGCTGGGTGCCTCGACAGCGGTCAGCCAGCCCGCCTACACCGCGGCCGGCGCGACCTGGCGGGTCGACGACCGGATCTACTGGGCGCACACCGTCGCGGGCACGCCCACCGGCAGCCGGATCGACGTCTCGCTGTTCAACGGCGGCGCGATCGGGGCGCCGTGGGAGGCGTCCGGCTACAACGACTGGTACAACCCGGCGTTGCTGACCGGGGCGTTCTATCTCGACGGTCGGCTCTACTACACCCGCACCGGCACCAACAACCTCTACTACCGCTACTTCGAGATCGACGGCAACTACCTTGGCGCCACCGAGTTCGCGCTGCCCACCACGGGTGTCACCTGGTCGAGTGTGCGCGGCATGGCCTGGGTCGGCGGTCGAATCGTCTACGGTGCGACCGACGGCACGCTGCGCAGCGTGCCGTTCGATCCGACGGCCGCGCCGACCGCCGTGGTCAACGGCGCCACGGCGACAGTCATCGCCGCAGCGACGCCCGAGTTGTCCTGGTCTACCCCCTCGATGTTCTTCTCCGTGCAGTAAGGGTCAACCGTTTGTAACTGAACATCGGTAGATTGTTCGTGTTGGGTCGGCGGCGGGAGCACCGTCGCCGGCCCCACGATGTGGGGGAGGGGTCGTTGGTCGGCGCCGCTGGCATCCGCGCGAAACGCGCCGTGCACCTGGTCTTCGCGCTCAAACGCGTGTGGTACAGGCTGCGCTACCGGCGCCTCACGCTCGGCCGGGACGTGGAGATCCGAGGTCGGATCCGGCTGCGCCGGGGCGTACGGGTCAGCATCGGCGACCGGAGCCGACTCAACAAACTGGTCCGCTTCGCCGGCCCCGGCGAGGTGCGCATCGGCGCCGACTGCCTGCTCAACGCCACCTGGATCGGCACCTGGACGTCGGTGACGGTGGGAGACAGGTGCCTTCTGTCCGACTGCGAACTCCTCGACAACGACTTTCACAACCTGCCGCCCGGGCAGCGGCACGCCCCGCCCGGCCCGGCCACGCGGGCCCCGATCGTCCTCGAGGAGAACGTGTGGGTCGGCGCGCACGCCCTGGTCCTCAAGGGAGTCCGCGTCGGCCGGGACAGCGTCGTGGGCGCGGCGACGGTGGTGCGCGCGGACGTGCCACCGGGCGTCGTCGTCGTCGGCAATCCTCAACAGACGGTGAAGAAGTTCCATGACTGACACGACACCCGCCCCCTGGCCGACGGACGGCCCGTCCGCCGGCACCGCCCGTGCCGTCACGCTCACCGACCTGCTGCGGGTGCCGATGCACCGGCTGCGACTGGTGGTAGCGGTAGCCCTGGTCGGCCTGCTCGCCGCCCTCGGCTACGTGCTGCTCGTCCCGGCGGCGGTGAGCGCGAACGCGGTGGTGGCGGTCCGCCCGGTGGTCACCGACGCCTTCACCCCCAGCGGCGCGGGCGCCGACCGCGCCGTCAACATGAACGTGGAGAGCGGCCTCGCCACCGGCACCCAGGTGGTCCAGCGTCTCGCCGACGCCACCGGCGGCGAGCCACGCGACATCCGCAACGCCCTCGAGGTCGAGGTGCCCACCGGCGGGCAGATCCTGCGCTTCACCTATCAGGCGTCCAACGCGCAGCGGGCGGTGCAGGGAGCCAACCTCGCCGCGCAGGCGTACCTCGACGTGCGGCGCACCATGTACGAGCAGCAGCGCGCCGAGATGCTGCGCTCCTACGACGCCAGCATCACCAAGGTCGCCGCCCAGCAGGCCGCCGTGCAGAAGCGGGTGAGCAGCGCCAAGGGCACCGCTGTCGGCGACGCCGCGCTTGCCGAACTGTCCGGAATCAACAACCAGCTCACCCAGCTCAACGCCGCCCGCACCGAGATCGCCGCGGTCGACGTCAATCCCGGCTGGATCACCCAGACCGCCGAGCGGGCACTGGCCACCTCCGCCGGGCACCGGCCGCTCTACCTGGTCGCCGGCCTGCTCGGCGGCGCGCTGATCGGTGTCGTGCTGGCGTACGTCTGGGAGTCGACCGACCGGCGGGTCCGCTCGGTCAGCGACGCTCGGGATGCCAGCGGCCTGCCGCTGCTCGGCACGGTGCGCCGGGCCGGTTTTCGGGGCAGCCCCCGGGCCGTCGACGCGGACATCCGCTACGTGGCGATGGCGGTGGCCGAGCGGGTGCGCCAACCGGCCCGGGTCGCGCTGGTCACCGCCCGCGAAGACGCCACGGCACTCACCGCCGGGCTGGCCGTGGCGCTCGCCGCGGACGGCCGGGAGGTCTTCGTGGCCGACGACAGCGGGCGCGTGGAGCGCCTGCGCGCCGTCGTCCTCGCCGACCGTGGGCGGCTGCCCATCGACCCGTCCCGGCCGCTGGTGCCCAAACCCCGACCGGCCGGCACGCCGAGCCCGGCCGGCGCCACCGCGGAGAGTCCGGCGCCTCGGCGGCCCTCCCCGCACCCGCCCGGCGCCCGCCCGTCCACCGACCCGGACGCCACGCTGACCCTGCCCCGGGTGGCGTCCGGCAACTCCGAGAACGGCCGGCCGGCGTCTGCGGACGAGGTGACCGTGGGGGTCGGCAGCGTCCGCTTCGGCACCTGGCGCCAGGGCGCGGACCACGGGCTGGTGCTGTTCAACGCCCCACCGGCGGAGTCCGACGAGCGTGGCGTGGCGGTGGCCCGCCAGGGCGGCGCCGTGGTGGTGGTCGAGCGGGACCGCACCCGCCAGAGTGATCTGCGGCGGCTCGTCGAGCGTCTGCGCGCCGCCGGGGTCACCCCGCTGGGCTTCGTGCTGACCCGCAACGGCCGGGCCTGATCCGTGTCGGTCACCCGCGCTCCGGCCACCGAGCCGCCACCCGGCGAGGCCGCCGCCCCCCTCGGGCCGGTGCCGCCGCCCCCACCCCCCGCCCGGCTGCCGCTCTGGCCGCTGGCGCTGACCTTCGGGCTGGTGCCGCTCTGGTGGTCGCTCGGGGCCTTCTACCTGGGCTGGCCGCTGCTGGGCGCGCTGCTGCTCGCGTTGCTGCTCACCCGGGGTCGGGTGCCACTGCCGCCGGCCGCCGGCATCTGGCTGCTGTTCCTGGCCATCGTGGTCGTCAGCGCCACCCAACTGGCCTCGCCGGCCTCGCTGCTGACGTTCGCCCTGCGGTTGGCCTTCTACCTGACCGCGCTGGTGGTCGGGGTCTACGTCTACGCCGCCGCCCGGGAACGCGCCGACCTGGTGGCGGTGCTCACCCCGCTCTGCGCGTTCTGGTTCGCGCTGGTGGTGCTGGGCTGGCTCGGGGTGCTGGTGCCCCGACTGGGGATGACCACCCCGATGGAGGTGCTGCTGCCCGGCGGAGTGGCCCGTACCCCGTTCATCCGGGACATGGTGCACCTGAGGACCGCGGAGTACAGCGAGCGCTCGCTCAACCCCATCTACCGGCCGGCCGCGCCGTTCTCGTACACCAACAACTACGGCAGCGCGTACGCCATGACCCTGCCCTGCGTGGTGGCGTACACGATGCTGCGCCGCCGGGGGCTGCTGCGCTGGATGCTGCTGGCGTCCCTGCCGCTGTCGCTGGCACCGGCGTTCCTCACGCTGAACCGGGCGATGTTCCTCAGCCTGGGCGCCGGGCTCGCGGTGCTCGGGGTGCGGGCCAGCCTGCGCGGCAACGTCCGGGTCGCCGCGTCCATCGTCGGCGTGGTCGTGATCGGCGCGCTGGCCACCCTCTTCATCCCGATCACCGACCTGATCAGCCAGCGCGTCGACTCCAGTGACACCAACACCGACCGCCTGTCGCTCTACACCGAGGTGATCCGCCGCGTACAAGATTCGCCGTGGCTGGGCTACGGCGCTCCGGTGAACGTGGACACGGTCTCCGCGGCCGCGCCGATCGGCACCCAGGGGCAGCTGTGGATGGTGTTGTTCAGCCACGGCGTACCGGCGCTGGTGTGTTTCCTGGGCTGGTTCGTCGCCGCCGCGGTGATCTGCGCGCGGGCGACCTCGGCGGCGGGGCAGTGGCTGGCGGTGGTGCCGGTGGTCTGCCTCGTGCAGGTCCCGTTCTACGGCATGGCCAACCAGAACCTGTCGGTCGCGTTCTTCGCTGTCGCCTTCGCCATGGCGCTCGCCGAACGGGAACGGCTGGCGAGCGGGCAGCGCCGACGCCTGCCGCGTCCGCCCGCTACGGCGGTGCCGGCATGACCGCCGCCACCCGACCGCCGGCCGGCGCCGGCCCCGACGGCCCGCACCGCTCGGGGGCGCTCGCCGAGAGCACCGTCGACATCGGCACGGCGGAGACGCGCCGCAGCGCACGCAGCGGCGTGGCCGGGCTGCTCGGCGCCGCCACCAGCGGACTGTTCGGCTTCGTGCTGGCCGTGGTGATCACCCGGGGGTACGGGACGGCCGGCGCGGGCGCGTTCTTCGCCGCCATCGGCGTGGTCACCGTGGCCACCGCGGTCTGCACGCTGGGCGCGGAGACCGGTCTGATGTGGGCGCTGCCCCGGCGTCGTCTCGGTGTCCCCGGGGACGCGGCCCGGGTGCTTCCGGTGGCGCTGATCCCCCCGCTGCTGGCCGGGCTCGTGGTCGCCGGTGTCGGAGCGCTGAGCGCCGACGCGCTCGCCCCCCGACTCCTGCGGGGCTCGGGCGACGGCGGCCACGCGTTGCTGACGCTCACCTTCGCCGCCGTGCCGGTGGTGGTGGCGATGACGCTGCTGCTGGCCGCGCTGCGCTGCGTACGACCCATCCGCGCGTACGTCGGCGTGCAGTTCCTCCTGCTGCCGGTGGCCCGCCCGGCGCTGGTCGGCGCGGCCGCGCTGGCCGGCGGCGGCCTGCTCGCCGGGATGACCGGCTGGCTGGTCCCGGCGGCGCTGGCGCTGCTGGCCTGTCTCACCCTGGTGGCCGGCCCGCTCGGCCTGGGCCGGGGCGCGGCGCTGCGACCGGGCCGGGCCGACTGGTCGACGTTCTGGCGGTTCGCGCTGCCCCGGGCCGCCTCGGCGGCCATCGACGCGGGCAGCATGTGGGTGGGGGTGCTGCTGACGTCGGTGCTGGCCGGGCCGGCCGACGCGGGCGTGTTCGGCGCGGTCGGCCGGTACGTGCTGGCCGGCCAGCTCGCCATGCAGGGGTTGCGGGTGGCCGTGTCACCGCAGCTGTCCCGGCTGCTGGGCCGTGGTGAGCGGGCCGCCGCCGCGGCGGTGCACCGGCAGTTGACCACCTGGGGGCTGGTGCTGTCCTGGCCGGTGTACCTGCTGCTCGCGGTGTTCGCGCTCGCGTTCCTGCAACTGTTCGGCCCGGAGTTCACCGCGGGCGTGCCGGCGATGACTGTGCTCGCGCTGGCGATGCTGGTGAACACCGGCGTCGGCAACGTGCAGAGCCTGCTCCTGATGGGCGGGCGCAGTGGGCTGCACCTGGTGTCCACCCTGGCCGGGCTCACCGTGACCGTCTCGCTCGGGCTGTGGCTGATCCCCGGGCACGGCGCGACGGGCGCGGCACTCGCCTGGGCCGCCGGCATCGCCACCGAGAACCTCACGGCCGCCGCGTTCGCCCGTGCGGTGGTCGCCGAGCCGCTTGTCGACGCCGCGACGCTGCGCGCGGCGGCGGCCACCCTCGGCGGCGTGGGCCTCGCGGCGGCTGTCGGCGTGCTGGCCGGTGGGCGCGGCCTGCCGGGCCTGGCGGTGTCGCTGGGCGTGCTGCTGGCCGGTTGCGTCGGCTTGTTGACGTTGCCCCGGGTGCGCGCCGGCATCCGGGTGACCATGAGGCAGATCCGTGGATCCGACGACGCGGCCACGGCCGCCGGGTCGGCCCGGAATCGACGAGAGGCAGGTGAGGGCCATCGTGGCGTCCATCCGTGACCGGGTGAAGCAGTTGGTGCCGACCCAGGTGACCACCCGGGTGAAAGAGTCCCTGGTCGACTACGGGGTGCGCACCAGTGACCGGCGACCCCTGCCGGACTTCCTGATCATCGGCACCAAACGGGGCGGCACCACCTCCCTGTGGAACTACCTCATCCAGCACCCCCTGGTGCCCCGGCTCTTTCCGGCATGGAACACCAAGTCGGCGCACTACTTCGAGGAGCACTGGGGTCGCGGCGAGGCGTGGTACCGCTCGCACTTCCCGACCGAGCGGCACCGCGAGGCCCTCGCCAAGCGACACGGCGGGCCGGTCCGGGTCGGCGAGGCCGCCCCGCTCTACATGTTCCACCCGCTCGCCGCGCAGCGGGTCGCCGCGCTGATGCCGACCGTGAAGCTGATCGTGCTGCTGCGCGACCCGGTCGAGCGGGCGTACTCGCACTGGAAGGAGCGCCGCACCCACGGCATCGAGCCGCTGGACTTCGCCGCCGCGCTGGCCGCCGAGCCGGAGCGTACGGCGGGGGAGCGGGAGCGGCTCATCGCCGAGCCGGAGGCGTTCAGCGAGGCGTACGACTGGTACACGTACCGGGCGCGGGGGCGTTACCTGGAGCACCTGGAGCCGTGGCTGGAGCGCTTCGACTCCGAGCAGATCCTCTTTCTGCCCAGCGAGGACCTGTACCGCGACTCCCGCGCCACGTACCGGCGCACCCTCGACTTCCTCGGTCTGCCGCCGTACGACCTGCCGAACTTCAAGGTCTACAACGACCGGCGCTCCGCGCCGCTGGAGCCGGCGGTCCGCGCCGAGCTGACCGACTACTACCGCCCGTACAACGACGCGCTGCGTGAGCGGCTCGGGTTGGACCTCGACTGGGCGGACCGGGCGGCGTGAGCACCGGGGTCACCCCGGCCACCGATCCCCGGTCCCGGGTGGACGGGCTGGGCTGGGTGAGCCGCGCGGTGTTCCCGGACGACCGGGTCGGCCTGACGGTGGGTGGCGCGCTGCCGGCCGGGCATCGGGCGGTGGCCCGGTACGCGGTGGTGCCGTCGGTGGCCCGGGCCCGGTTCCTCGTGCCGCTGGGCGCACCCCGGGCCGGTGCGGCGTCGTTGCTGGCGTACAACGCGTTGCGGCCGCCGAAGGTGCGGGCGCTGCGGGCCGCGCTCGGTGGGCTGGCCCGGTTCGGCGGGGCGGGTCTGGCGCCGTTTCCGACGTTGACCGTGTCGGTGCCGGTGGGGGCGCCCGTGACCGAGCTGCTGCTCACCGAGCGGCTCGCCGACGCGCTGGGCGGTACGCCGCTGCTGGCGGCGTGCGGTGTCCGTCCGCCGGACCCGAACGTCAAACCGACCCTGCAACTGTTCACCGTCGACGGTCGTCCGCGCGGCTACGCGAAGATCGGCTGGAACGACGCCACCCGGGCGCTGGTCACCGCCGAGGCCGGCGCGCTGCGGGCGTTGCGCGCGGTCAGCGGCGTCGTCGACCATCCGGCGCCGCCGGGGCTGCTCACCGAGACGGCGTGGGCCGGTCAGGCGGTCGCGGTGATCGAACCACTGCCACCGGACGTACGAGGCGTGCCGGCCGACGACCCGCCGCGGATCGCGGCGTTGCTCGCGGTCGCCCGCCGCGGGGCCCCGGCCGGGGTCCCGCGAGCGCTGGGCTCCTCGACGTTCCTGACCCGGTTGGCCGCCCAGGCCGAGCGGGCCGCCGCGGCCGGGCCGGCCGGGGCGCGGGCGGTCGCCGCGGTAGCCGCGCTGGGCCGCCGGCACGGCGACACGGCTGTCGAGTTCGGCCACTGGCACGGCGACTGGGTGCCGTGGAACCTGGGCACGCACGACGGCCGCCTCGTCGCCTGGGACTGGGAGCACAGTGGTCCGGACGTGCCGGTCGGCTTCGACCTGGCGCACGACGCCTTCCAGCGGTCGCTGGTGCTGCGCGCCGAACCGGCTGCGGTGGCGGCCGTGGCGGTGGACGGGCAGTTGGGTCGGCACGGTGCGCGGCTCGGCCTGGGCCCGGCACAGTGCCGGCTGGTGGCCGACGCGTACCTGTTGGAGATGTGGCTGCGGACGTGGCGGCTGGCGGACGCCGGCGCCGGGTGGAACGGCGCGCTGCATCCCGCACTGTTGGACGTCATCGAGAAACGACATAGCGACTGAACTGGAGAAAGCGCGACGCCGGGTGCGCGTCGTAGAGTGACGACAAAATGGCAGGTCGTGACGACGATCGATGGCTGCGGGGCCGACAGTGGGCCTGACCATGCCGAGTGGAGATCGTCGCCGCGCTCCGGTCGCAGTATTCAGCGACCGGGAAACCTGTGATCTGCTTCTGCCTGGCGTGAATCGGAATTCCAAGCGAACTTGTGGGGAGTCGCGTGGACACGAACAACGACGACGAGTCGCCGGTGTTGCTGCTGGTGGGATCCAGCGGCGGCCACCTGGCCCAACTACTTGCCCTGCGGCCCTGGTACGAACGGTGGCGGCGTTGCTGGGTCACCTTCGACACCCCGGAGGCGGTGTCGCTGCTGACCGGTGAGGATCTGGTGCCGGCGCACCACCCGACCACCCGCAACGTGCCGAACCTGCTGCGCAACGCGCGACTGGCCTGGCGGGTGCTGCGGGGTCGGCGGGTCGCCGCCGTGGTCACCACCGGCGCCGGGGTGGCCGTGCCGTTCGTGGTGCTGGCCCGCCTGCGTCGCATCCCGACCGTCTACATCGAGGTGTACGACCGGATCGACACCCCGACGCTGACCGCCCGGCTCTGCCGGCCGTTCCTGTCCGCGATGCTCGTGCAGTGGGACGAGCAGCGCCGGCAGTATCCGGAGGCCATCGTCGTCGGGACCCTGCTGTGAGGCCGGAGACGGGCACGGCCCGCCGCGACACCGTTTCCGGCCCGTCCCGGCTGCCGCGCCAGCGCGACACCACTGACGTCGAGCAGACCCGGCTGCTCGTCGCGGTCGGCACCGACAAGCACCCCTTCGACCGGCTCGTGGACTGGGTGGCCCGGTGGCACGCGCAGGCCGGGCCGGTCGGGTTGACGATGCAGCACGGCCACACCGCAGCGCCGCCCCTGCCGGGCGCGGTGCCGTTCCTCGGTCACGACGCCCTGCAACAGGCGATGGCCGACGCGGACCTGGTGGTGTGTCACGGCGGCCCGGCGACGATCCTGGAGGCCCGCCGGCACGGGCACCTGCCCATCGTGGTGCCCCGCGACCCGTCGCTCGGTGAGCACGTCGACGACCATCAGCAGCTCTTCGCGCGCCGGCTCGGCGCGGCCGGGCTGGTGGCGCTCTGCGAGACCCAAGAGGCGCTGCACGACGCGCTCGCCGCCGGGCAGGCCGACCCGTCCCGGTACGCGGTCGCCGCCGACCCGGCCGCGCACGAGGCCCAGCGCGCGGCCGTCGCCCGGGTGGGGCAGATCGTGGATGACCTGGTGGCCCGCTCGGCCCGACGCCGACCGCGCTGGCGGGCCTGGTCGCGATCCGGGCAGAGCACGGAGGAGACCCGATGATCCGACAGCCGAGCGTCAGCGTCGTGGTGCCCACCCGGGACCGCCCCGAGCTGCTGCGCGCCGCCCTCGCGGCGATCCTCGCCCAGGAGTACCCGGGCCGGATCGAAGCAGTTGTCGTGTTCGACCAGTCCACGCCCGACGAGTCGCTGACGGCCCTCGCCGGGCCGGACCGGGCGGTGCGGGTCATCAGCAACGGGCGCGCGCCGGGGCTGGCCGGGGCGCGCAACAGCGGCACCCTCGCCGCCGAGGGTGAGCTGATCGCGTTCTGCGACGACGACGACGAGTGGTTGCCGGGCAAGCTGGCCGCCCAGGTCGACGCCCTGGCCGCCGACCCGGCGGCCGAGTTCGTCTGCTGCGGCATCCGGGTCAGTTACGACGGGCACACCGTCGACCGGGTGCTCGACAAGGACCGGATCACCCTCGACGACCTGCTGCGGGACCGGTTGACCGAGCTGCACCCGTCCACCTTCCTGATCCGCGCGACGGCGCTGCGCGAGGGCTTCGGCCTGGTCGACGAGGAGATTCCGGGCAGTTACGCGGAGGACTACGAGTTTCTGCTGCGGGCCGCCCGCAGCGCGCCGCTGATCAACCTGCCGACGCCGGCGGTGCTGGTGCGCTGGCACAAGCGCTCGTACTTCGCGCAGCGCTGGGACACCATCTCCGAGGCGTTGCAGTGGCTGCTGCGGCGCTACCCGGAGTTCGCCACCCAGCCGGCCGGCGCGGCCCGCGTCGCCGGGCAGATCGCGTTCGCCCAGGCCGCCTCCGGTGACCGCCGGGGCGCGCTGCGCTGGGCGGGACGCACGCTGCGCAGCAATCCCCGTGAGCCGCGGGCCTACCTGGCGCTCGCGGTCGCCGGTCGCGTGGTCCGGGCCGACGCGGTGCTGCGCACCCTGCACAAACGCGGCCGGGGCATCTGATTCTCCGCGCGAAGCCGCCCTGCGGACGGTCCCGGCCGTCCGCAGGGCGGGACGAGGCGGGCAGCGCGACGCGCCCGTCGCGCGCCGTGACAGACTGACCGCTGTGTTGCGCTGGCTGACTGCAGGTGAATCGCACGGTCCCGCCCTCGTCGCGTTGATGGAGGGGGTGCCGGCCGGCATCGAGGTGAGCACCACCGAGATCGCGGGCGAGCTCGCCCGCCGTCGGCTGGGCTACGGCCGTGGTGCCCGGATGTCGTTCGAGCAGGACGAGATCGAGGTGATCGGCGGGCTGCGGCACGGCGTGACCCTGGGCAGTCCGGTGGCGATCCGGGTGGGCAACTCCGAGTGGCCGAAGTGGCGCACGGTGATGGCCGCCGATCCCGTCGACCCCGACGAGCTGGCCCGGCAGGCCCGCAACGCGCCGCTGACCCGCCCCCGGCCCGGCCACGCCGACCTGGCCGGCATGCAGAAGTACGGCCACCACGACGCCCGGCCGATCCTGGAGCGCGCCAGCGCCCGGGAGACCGCCGCCCGGGTCGCCGTCGGCACCGTCGCCAAGGCGTTGATCCGGCAGGCCCTGGGCATCGAGATCGTCTCGCACGTCGTCGAGCTGGGGCCGGTGGCCGCGAAGCCCGGGCTGCGCCCGACCCCGTCCGACGCCGACCGCATCGACGCCGACCCGCTGCGCTGCCTCGACCCGGAGGCCAGCGCCCTGATGGTCGCCGAGGTGGACGCCGCGAAGAAGGCCGCCGACACCCTCGGCGGCGTGGTGGAGGTCCTGGCGTACGGGGTGCCGCCGGGTCTGGGCAGTCACGTGCAGTGGGACCGCAAACTCGACGCCCGGTTGGCCACGGCGCTGATGTCGATCCAGGCGATCAAGGGCGTGGAGATCGGCGACGGGTGGCAGCAGGCCCGCTCCCGCGGCTCCGAGGCACACGACGAGATCATCCCGTCGGCCACAGGTGTCCGTCGGGTCACCGACCGGGCCGGCGGGCTGGAGGGCGGCATCACCACCGGCGAGCCGCTGCGGGTGCGCGCCGCCATGAAGCCGATCTCGTCGCTGAACCGTGCGCTGGCCACCGTGGATGTCGTCACGGGCGAGCCGGCGACCGCCATCAACCAGCGTTCCGACGTCTGCGCGGTGCCCGCCGCGGCGGTCGTCGCCGAGGCGATGGTGGCGCTCGTGCTGGCCGAGGCGGCCACCGAGAAGTTCGGCGGTGACTCGGTCGCCGAGATCCGCCGCAACCTGGCCGGCTACCTCGACGCGTTGGTCATCCGCTGATGGCGCCGGTGGTGGTCCTGGTCGGGGTGCCCGGTTGCGGCAAGACCACAGTGGGGCAGGCGCTCGCCGCCACCCTCGGCGTGGAGTTCCGGGACACCGACGCCGACATCGAGCAGTTGGCCGGCAAGACCATCCCGGAGATCTTCATCGACGAGGGTGAGGACCACTTCCGGGCCCTGGAGCGGGCCGCCGTGGCGGCGGCGCTCGCCGCCGGCACCGGTGTGCTCGCCCTCGGCGGCGGCGCCGTGCTGTCCGAGGAGACCCGGGCGGCCCTGGTGGGGCATCGGGTCGTGCATCTCTCGGTGGAGCTGCCCGACGCGGTGAAGCGGGTCGGGCTCGGCGCGGGCCGGCCGCTGCTGGCGATCAATCCGCGCGCCACCCTCAAGCACCTGATGGACCAGCGCCGGCCGCTCTACGCCGAGGTGGCCACCGAGACGGTGACCACCGACGGTCGGACGCCGGCGGCGGTCGTCGCCGAGATCGCCGCCCTGCTTCCGCGCTGACGCCGGCCCGCCCGTACCGGGCGGCCGGTGCGCCCGCCGCCCGGTGCGGGCCTCCGGTCAGGTACGCGCGATCAGGTCGAGGACGTCGGCCAGCGCCTTCGGCTCGCTGAGCATCGGCCAGTGCCCGGTGGGCAGCTCGTGCAGCTGGCCGTCGGCCAGGCCGGTGAAGAACGGGTGCCCCTCGTCGATCATCTGCCGCACCACAGTCAGCGGGAACGTGCTCGCGACCAGCGCGGTCGGCACCGGGTGCCCACCCGTGCGGCGCACCGGATCGGTCGCCGTGCGCAGGGGCTGCGGGGTGGAGCGTTCGCGCAGGAGGGACAGCGTCGGCTCGTCCAGGCCGGCCAGGTTGGTCGGATCGGCCGTCGGGTCCCAGGGCGGCGGTGGCAGCAGGTGCCCGTCGCCGATCGCCGCGCGCAGCCGCTGCTGCTCCTGCGGCGGCACCGTGTCGAACTGCGCCGTGCCGTCCGGTAGCGGCCCGCTCTCCACGTAGACCACCCGGGCGATGCGGTCCGGGATGAGGTCGGCCGCCTGGGCCACCGGCATGCCGCCGCCCGAGTGCCCGACCAGCAGCACGTCGCGCAGATCCTCGACCTCGATCAACCGGACGATGTCGGTGGTGTGCGTCTCCAGGGTCACCTGTGGCCCCGCGAGGTGGTGGCGCTCGGCCAGCCCGGTCAGCGTCATCGGGTGGACGTCGTGCCCCTGCGCGCGCAGCTGACCAGTCACCTCCCGCCACGCCCAGGCGCCCAACCAGAACCCTGGCACCAGTACGAACGTCGCCATCTGTGGCTCCTTCTCTCGGTTACCGACCGACCGTACGATCGAAACCGGACAGGATCCGCCCGGTTTGAAGGAGTGACCCGTGTCTCATCCCGCCGGCCGGGTGCTGGCCCTGCTCGAGCTGCTCCAGGCCCGGCACCGGGCGACGGCCGGCGACCTCGCCAGCCGGCTCGGTGTGGACGAACGGACCGTGCGCCGGTACGCGGCCACCCTGGTCGAGCTGGGCATCCCGGTGCTCGCCGACCGGGGCCGGCACGGCGGCTACCGGCTGCATCCCGGGTTCAAGCTGCCGCCGCTGATGCTCACCGACGACGAGGCGGTGGCCGTGCTGCTCGGTCTGGTCGTCGCCGAACGGGTCGGGCTGGCCACCGAGCTGCCGGCCACCGCGACCGCGCTGGCGAAGATCCGCCGGGTGCTGCCGGCGGCGCTCGCCGACCGGCTGACCGCCGTGCAGGAGCACCTCGGCTTCACCCTGCGGCGGCCCGAACCCCAGGCGCGACCCGCGTCGGGCACCCTGCTGGCCCTGGCCGCGGCCGCCCGGCACCGGCAGCGGGTGAGCCTGGACTACCGCTCGTGGCGCGGTGAGCTGTCGCATCGTGACCTCGACCCGTACGGGCTGGTCTTCCACGCCGGCCGCTGGTACGTCACCGGCCACGACCACCGGCGCGGGGAGGTGCGCACGTTCCGACTGGACCGGATCGGCGCGGTCACCCCCGGCGCGGCGACGTTCACCGTGCCGGACGGCTTCGACGCGGTGGCGTGGCTGACCCGGTCGCTGGCGGGCGTGCCGTACCGGCACGAGGTGGAGGTGCTGCTGGAGACCGACCTCGTCGCCGCCCGGCGGCGCATCCCGGCCAGTGTGGCCGAGCTGACCGCCACCGGCGACGGGGTGCTGCTGCGGGCCCGGGCGGAGAGCCTTCCCGGCATGGCGGCGCTGCTCGCCGGGCTGGGTTGCGCGTTCACCGTGCGCCACCCGGAGGCGCTGCGTGCCGCCGTGGCCGAGCACGCGCGCCGGCTGGCCGACTGGGCCGCCCGGCCAGCAGGTGGACAGACGCCGTCGCCACGCCGTCCGCTGGACTAGGCTGCCGGCGATGGACGAGGTGACCCGGATTCCGGTCGGCGGCGAACGGCCGTACGACGTGCTGGTCGGGCGCGACCTGCTGGACGCGCTGCCCGGGCTGCTGCCCGGCGCGACCCGGGCGGCGGTGCTGCACACGCCCCCACTCAAGGCCCTGGCCGACGCGATCGGCGAACGGCTGCGCGCGGCAGGCGTCGAGCCGCTGCCGATCGAGGTGCCCGACGCGGAGTCGGGCAAGCAGATCGAGGTGGCCGCCGCCTGTTGGGACCGGCTGGGCGCGGCTGGTTTCACGCGTACCGATGCGGTGGTAGGCGTCGGCGGCGGCGCCGTGACCGACCTGGCCGGCTTCGTCGCGGCCTGCTGGCTGCGCGGCGTGCGCTGGGTGCCGGTGGCCACCTCGCTGCTGGGCATGGTGGACGCTGCGGTGGGCGGCAAGACCGGGATCAACACCGCCGCCGGCAAGAACCTGGTCGGCGCGTTCCACCCGCCGGTCGGCGTGCTGGCCGACCTGGCCACCCTGGACAGCCTGCCCGCCGTCGACCTGGCGGCCGGGCTGGCCGAGGTGGTCAAGTGCGGCTTCATCGCCGACCCGGTGATCCTGGATCTCGTCGAGCGTGACCCGGCGGCGGCCACCGACCCGCGCAGCCCGGTGACCCGGGAGCTGATCGAGCGGGCCATCCGGGTCAAGGCCGACGTTGTCGCCGGCGACCTGCGCGAGTCGGGCCTGCGGGAGGTGCTCAACTACGGCCACACCCTCGCCCACGCCATCGAGCAGGTCGAGGGTTACCGCTGGCGGCACGGCCACGCCGTCGCCGTCGGCCTGGTGTACGCGGCCGCGCTGGCCCGGCTCGCCGGCCGGCTGGACGCGCCGACCGCCGAGCGGCACCGCCGCACCCTGACCGCGCTCGGCCTGCCGGTGAGCTACCCGGCGGACGCCTGGGAGCGGCTGCTGGCCGTCATGCGGGTGGACAAGAAGGCCCGGGGCAGCAAGCTGCGGTTCGTGGTGCTGGACGCTCTGGCCCGCCCGGCGATGCTGGAGGGCCCGGACGACGCGCTGCTCGAAGCCGCCTACCGCGAGCTGGCGATCTGATGAGGGTGTACGTGTTGAACGGGCCGAACCTGGGCCGCCTCGGCACCCGGGAGCCCGCCGTGTACGGCTCGACCAGCTACGCCGACCTGGTGACGCTCTGCGAGACCACCGGCCGGGAGCTGGGGCTCGACGTGAGTGTCCGGCAGACCGACGCCGAGCACGAGCTGCTCGGTTGGCTGCACGCCGCCGCCGACGGGGGCGCCGCCGTGGTGCTCAACCCGGCCGCCTGGTCGCACTACTCGTACGCGGTGCGCGACGCCTGCGCCATGCTGCGCGGGCCGCTGGTGGAGGTGCACCTGTCCAACATCCACGCCCGCGAGGAGTTCCGGCACCACTCGGTGGTCTCTGCGGTGGCGACCGGGGTGATCTGCGGTCTCGGCATCGACGGCTACCGCCTCGCCCTGCACCACCTGGCCGCTCGCGTCGGCTGACCGCCCCGTTCCGAAGTTTCACCCACCGTGATGTCGTGGAATGTCGGCGGCGTCACCGATGGTGGTCGGCTCCTCGCCCGCTGAAGGGGAGCGCCCTGCTGCTTCGCGTCCTTTGCTCTGCTTCAACAGAGGAAACAGGTGCCGTGAGCTGCTGATCTCTGCGATGGGTCGAGGTGGGGCGCCGATCATGGTGCGCCACGGACCGTGACTGTTACCTCCGCTGAAGCAGAGCAAAGGACGAAGTGTGGGCGCGCGGTGGTGAAGCGGCGATGACGGAAAGTTATCAAAGGTGGGCGTCGGACGCCTGATTGCGCGGGTGGCGACCACGGCGGGTAACGCGTCTCGGCGCAGCTTGTAGACTTGCCAGGTCTGTCCGCCAATTGATGATCAAGGCAGGAAATGGCCTCCACCAACGACCTCAAAAACGGCCTGGTACTCAACCTGGACGGCGAGCTCTGGGCCGTCGTCGAGTTCCAGCACGTCAAGCCCGGTAAGGGTGGCGCGTTCGTGCGCACCACGCTGAAGAACGTGCTGTCCGGGAAGGTGGTCGACAAGACCTTCAACGCGGGCACCAAGGTCGAAACCGCGACCGTGGACAAGCGCACGATGCAGTATCTGTACGCCGACGGCGAGGACTTCGTCTTCATGGATCTGGAGACCTTCGACCAGATCACCGTGCCCGGCGGCACCGTCGGCGAGGCAGCCAACTACCTGCTGCCCGAGGCGGAGGCGACCGTCGCCCAGCACGAGGGTGTGCCGCTCTACATCGAGCTGCCCACCAGCGTCGTGCTGGAGGTCACCTACACCGAGCCCGGCCTGCAGGGCGACCGTTCGACCGGCGGCACCAAGCCGGCGACCGTGGAGACCGGCGCCACCGTGCCGGTTCCGCTGTTCATCACCACCGGTGAGAAGATCAAGGTCGACACCCGCGACGGCCGTTACCTCGGCCGCGCCTGATGGCTGAGGGTCCCAAGCAGCAGATGCCGGCACGCCGCAAGGCGCGCAAGCGGGCGCTGGACGTCCTCTACGAGGCCGACCTGCGGGACCGGCCGCCCGTCGAGGTCCTGGCCGGCTACCTCCAGCGCATCGAACAGCCCCGCCCGGAGCACCTGGGTTACGCGGTGGGCCTGATCGAGGGGGTCGCCGAGCACCTCAACCGCATCGACGAGCTGATCGCCAGCTACGCCGAGGGTTGGACGTTGGAGCGGATGCCGGTGGTCGACCGCAACCTGGCCCGGATCGCCGTCTACGAGTTGCTCTACGTCGACGAGATCGACGACGCGGTGGCGATCAGCGAGGCCGTCGAGTTGGCCCGGCAGATGTCCACCGACGATTCGCCGCGGTTCCTCAACGGCGTGCTCGGCCGCATCGCCGAGTACGCCACCCGCTGAGCGGCCCGCGTACCCGCACGACGAAGAAGGGCCCGTGCCATCGGCACGGGCCCTTCTTGCGGTGAAGCGACAGCTCAGGAGGCGAAGAACGCCCGGGGGTCGGCCACCAGCACGCCGTGCTCGGTGAGCCGCTCGATCAGACCCGACGGTGAGGCGTCGTAGACGATCGCGAGCGCCCGCAGGTCGTCGGCGCGGATGGAGAGCACCCGGCCGTTGTAGTCACCGCGCTGCTGCTGGATGGCGCGGGCGTAGCGGGCGACGTAGGCCAGGTCCTCGGAGGCCTCGTCGTAGAGCCGCTCCAGGTCCAGGACGATCTTGCTGGTGGGCTCGTGCCGGACGCCGCTGCCGTCGGGCAGCAGTTCCGAGACGGGCACACGGTAGAACTCGGCCAGCTCGGCCAGACGGGACACCGTCACGGCCCGGTCGCCACGCTCGTACGAGCCGACCACCACGGCCTTCCACCGCCCGTTCGACTTCTCCTCCACACCCTGCAGGGAGAGGCCCTGCTGCTGGCGGATGGAGCGCAGGCGTGCGCCCAGAGATTTGGCGTATTCAGAGGGCATTCGGACACTCCCAGTGCTGCTCGGGGTTCTCCCGTCGATCGCTACGGAGCGTGACGGTACGGGGAATGCGACACGTGGTCAAGTGGTCGTGACCTTACCGTTGGGGAGCACCGAGGGAGTTATCCCCATTTCGTCGGCCTGATCCAGTGGTCAGCAGCCGCCGTCCGTCGGCCTGGTGACCACTGGTAACGTGGCGTGAAGCCTCGGTCGGTCTGCTCGCGCTCACCGGCCGGAGGTGCCCGACATCCTTTAACGACCCGTCCCGTGAGGCGGGGAAGGAGGTCCGCCGTGGCATACCCACCGGCTGCCCGCTCGTCACCACCGCGACAACCCTCGGTGAAGGTGATCCTCGCCAGCGCCGACGTGCAGCGCGTGGTCGACCGCATCGCCCACCAGATCCTGGAGAAGACCCAGGGCGCCGCCGACACCGTGCTGCTCGGGATTCCCACCCGGGGTGCGCCTCTCGCGCGGCGGCTCGCCTCCCGGATCAGCACCTTCGAGGACGTCGTCGTCCCGGTCGGTGTGCTCGACATCACGCTCTACCGCGACGACCTGCGCCGGCACGCCACCCGCGCGATCGGCCCGACCCAGGTGCCCAGCGGCGGCATCGACGGCAAGCGGGTGATCCTCGTCGACGACGTGCTCTTCTCCGGGCGCACCGTGCGGGCCGCGCTCGACGCGCTCAACGACGTGGGCCGCCCGGCGTCGGTGCAGCTCGCCGTCCTGGTCGACCGCGGCCACCGCGAGTTGCCGATCCGCGCCGACTACGTCGGCAAGAACATCCCGACGGCGCTCGCCGAGAGCGTCAAGGTGACGCTCGCCGAGACCGACGGCGCCGACGAGGTCAAGTTGTACGGGGGAACCCACTCATGATCAGGCACCTGCTCTCCGGCGCGGACCTGGACGCCGACACCGCCACCGAGATCCTGGACACGGCCGCCGAGATGGCCACCGTCGCCGGCCGCGAGATCAAGAAGCTGCCCGCGCTGCGCGGCCGGACGGTGGTGAACCTCTTCTACGAGGACTCCACCCGGACCCGGATCTCGTTCGAGGCGGCGGCGAAGAGGCTCAGCGCCGACGTGATCAACTTTTCCGCGAAGGGGTCCAGCGTCGCCAAGGGCGAGAGCCTGAAGGACACGGCGCTGACCCTGCAGGCCATGGGCGCCGACGCGGTGGTCGTGCGGCACCCCGCCTCCGGCGCCCCGCACCGGCTCGCCAACTGGGTCGACGGGTCGGTGGTCAACGCCGGCGACGGCACCCACGAGCACCCCACCCAGGCGCTGCTCGACGCGTACACCATGCGGGCCCGGCTGGGCCGCCTCGCCGGCCTGTCGGTCGCGGTGGTCGGGGACGTGCTGCACTCCCGGGTGGCCCGCTCCAACGTCCTGCTGCTGTCCACCCTCGGCGCGAAGGTCACCCTGGTCGGTCCGCCCACCCTCATCCCCGTCGACATCGCCGGCGCCCTCGCCCCGGGCACCGACGTGTCGTACGACCTCGACGCCGTGCTGCCCGACGTCGACGTCGTGATGATGCTGCGGGTGCAGCGGGAGCGGATGAAGGACTCCTACTTCCCCTCCGCGCGCGAGTACTCCCGCCGTTACGGGCTGGACGGCCCGCGCATGCGCCGGCTGCCCGAGCACGCGATCGTCATGCACCCGGGCCCGATGAACCGGGGGATGGAGATCACCCCCGAGGTGGCCGACTCACCCCGCTCCACAATCGTCGAACAGGTCACCAACGGGGTCTCCGTGCGGATGGCTGTTCTGTACCTGCTGCTCGGAGGGAACAACCGGTGACCGCGTACCTCATCACCAGCGTGAGCATCGTCGGCGCCGCGCCGACCGACCTGCTGATCCGCGACGGCGTCGTCGCCGAGGTCGGTCCGGGGCTGTCCGCGCCGGACGCCGTGGTGGTCGACGGCGCCGGGCTGGTCGCCCTGCCGGGCCTGGTCGACCTGCACACCCACCTGCGCGAGCCCGGCCGGGAGGACGCCGAGACCGTCGAGTCCGGGTCCCGGGCGGCGGCGCTGGGCGGCTACACGGCGGTCTGCGCGATGGCGAACACCTCGCCGGTCGCGGACACCGCAGGCGTCGTCGAGCAGGTCTGGCGGCTCGGCCGGGAGGCCGGGCTGGTCGACGTGCAGCCGGTGGGCGCGGTCACCGTCGGGCTGGCCGGCGAGCGCCTCGCCGAGCTGGGCGCGATGGCCGACTCCGCGGCCCGGGTGCGGATCTTCTCCGACGACGGGCACTGCGTCGCCGACCCGTTGCTGATGCGCCGGGCCCTGGAGTACGTCAAGGCGTTCGACGGGGTCATCGCCCAGCACGCCGAGGAGCCCCGCCTCACCGAGGGCGCCCAGATGCACGAGGGTGAGGTCTCCACCCGGCTCGGCCTGATCGGCTGGCCGGCGGTCGCCGAGGAGGCGATCATCGCCCGGGACGTGCTGCTCGCCGAGCACGTGGGCAGCCGCCTGCACGTCTGCCACGTCTCCACCGCCGGCAGCGTCGAGGTGCTGCGCCAGGCCAAGGCCCGTGGTGTACGCGTCACCGCCGAGGTCACCCCGCACCACCTGCTGCTCACCGACGAGCACGCGGAGAGCTACGACCCGGTCTTCAAGGTGAACCCGCCGCTGCGCACGGCCGCGGACATCACCGCCCTGCGGTCCGCGCTCGCCGACGGCGTCATCGACATCATCGCCACCGACCACGCCCCGCACGCCGTGGAGGACAAGGAGTGCGAGTGGGCGTACGCCCGGCCGGGGATGCTCGGCCTGGAGACGGCGCTGTCCATCGCGCTCGACGTGTTCGGCCCCGAGTGGGACCTGATCGCCGAGCGGATGTCCCGCACCCCCGCCCGGATCGCGGGGCTGACCGGGCACGGCATCGACCCGGCGCCCGGCGTGCCGGCCAACCTGACAGTGATCGACCCGGCCGTCCGCCGCACCATCGAGCCGGCGGAACTGGCCAGTCGCAGTCGTAACACCCCGTACGCCCGCATGACGCTGCCGGGTCGCATCGTGGCGACCTTCCTGCGCGGCGAGCCGACGGTCCTGGACGGAAAGGCTGTCAAGTAATGGTCAAGCGCAGACCCGCGATCCTCGTCCTCGAGGACGGGCGCACGTTCCCCGGTGAGGCGTACGGCAGCGTCGGTGAGACCTTCGGCGAGGCGGTCTTCAACACCGGCATGACCGGTTACCAGGAGACGCTCACCGATCCGTCCTATCACCGGCAGGTGGTGGTGCAGACCGCGCCGCACATCGGCAACACCGGCGTCAACGGCGAGGACGACGAGTCCGGCCGGATCTGGGTGGCCGGCTACGTCGTCCGCGAGCCGGCCCGGATCGGCTCGAACTGGCGGGCCACCGGCAGCCTGGAGGACCGCCTCGCCACCGAGGGTGTGGTGGGCATCAGCGGCGTGGACACCCGGGCGTTGACCCGGCACCTGCGCGAGCGGGGCGCCATGCGGGTGGGCATCTCCAGCGTCGAGAAGGACCCGCAGAGCCTGCTGGCCCGGGTCCGGCAGTCGCCGCAGATGGTCGGCGCGGACCTGTCCGCCGAGGTGACCACCGCCCAGCCGTACGTCGTCGAGGCGCTCGGCGAGCACCGGTTCACCGTGGCGGCTCTGGATCTGGGCATCAAGCGCAACGTGCCGCGCCGGCTGGCCGCGCGCGGGGTGACCACCCACGTGCTGCCGGCCTCGTCGAGCATCGAGGACCTGCTGGCCACCGGCGCCGACGCGGTCTTCCTGTCGCCCGGCCCCGGCGACCCGGCGACGGCCGACGGCCCGGTGGCGCTGGCCCGGGAGGCGCTGCGGAGGGAGGTGCCGCTGTTCGGCATCTGCTTCGGCAGCCAGATCCTCGGCCGGGCGCTCGGCTTCGGCACCTACAAGCTGGGCTACGGCCACCGGGGGATCAATCAGCCGGTGCTCGACCGGGCCACCGGCAAGGTCGAGGTGACCAGCCACAACCACGGCTTCGCGGTCGACGTGTCGGGCCGCGAACAGCGGCTCGGCGCGGTCAAGGTGCCCGGTGCGGGGCCGGGCGCGGTGGTTCCCGACCAGGTGATCGACACCGACTTCGGCGGCGTGCGGGTGTCGCACGTCTGCCTCAATGACAACGTGGTCGAGGGGCTGCGGGCCGTGGACGTCCCCGCCTTCACCGTGCAGTACCACCCGGAAGCGGCAGCCGGCCCGCACGACGCCGACTACCTCTTCGACCGTTTCGCCGAGCTGATCGAGGGCCGTGGCCTCGACCTGAATCGCAGTGAGGGCGCCAAGAATGCCTAAGCGGACCGATCTCAAGCACATCCTCGTGATCGGCTCCGGGCCGATCGTCATCGGGCAGGCCTGCGAGTTCGACTACTCCGGCACCCAGGCGTGCCGGGTGCTGCGCAGCGAGGGGATCCGGGTCAGCCTGGTCAACTCCAACCCCGCCACGATCATGACGGACCCCGAGTTCGCCGACGCCACGTACGTCGAGCCGATCACCCCGGAATTCGTGGAGCTGGTCATCGCCAAGGAGCGCCCGGACGCCATCCTGGCCACCCTCGGTGGGCAGACCGCGCTGAACACGGCAGTCGCCCTGCACGAGGCCGGCGTCCTGGACAAGTACGGCGTCGAGCTGATCGGCGCGAACATCGACGCCATCAACCGGGGTGAGGACCGCCAGCTGTTCAAGGAGATCGTGGCGAAGGCCGGCGTACGCCTGGGCGTCGACGACCCGGCCGGGCTGGTGCCCCGCTCCCGGGTGTGCCACTCCATGGACGAGGTCGAGGCGACAGTCGCCGAGTTGGGCCTGCCGGTGGTGATCCGGCCGTCGTTCACCATGGGTGGCCTGGGCTCCGGCATGGCGCACACGCCCCAGGACCTGGCCCGCATCGCCGGTGACGGCCTGACCGCCAGCCCGGTGCACGAGGTGCTCATCGAGGAGAGCGTGCTCGGCTGGAAGGAGTACGAGCTGGAGCTGATGCGCGACCGGCACGACAACGTGGTGGTCGTCTGCTCGATCGAGAACCTCGACCCGATGGGCGTGCACACCGGCGACAGCGTCACGGTGGCCCCGGCCATGACGCTCACCGACCGGGAGTACCAGCGCCTGCGTGACCTGGGCATCGCGGTGCTGCGCGAGGTCGGGGTGGACACCGGCGGCTGCAACATCCAGTTCGCGGTCAACCCGGTCGACGGCCGGATCGTCGTGATCGAGATGAACCCGCGGGTGTCGCGTTCCTCGGCGTTGGCGTCCAAGGCGACCGGCTTCCCGATCGCGAAGATCGCCGCGAAGCTGGCCATCGGCTACACGCTCGACGAGATCCCCAACGACATCACGCTGAAGACCCCGGCGGCGTTCGAGCCGACCCTCGACTACGTGGTGGTGAAGATCCCCCGGTTCGCGTTCGAGAAGTTCCCCGGCGCGGACCCGGAGCTGACCACCACCATGAAGTCGGTGGGCGAGGCGATGAGCCTCGGGCGCAACTTCACCGAGGCGCTGAACAAGGCGATGCGCTCGCTGGAAACCAAATCATCTGGTTTCTGGACCGTCCCCGACCCGGCCGACGCGACGCGGGAGAACACCCTCGCCGCGCTGCGTGTCCCGCACGACGGCCGGCTCTACACGGTGGAGCGGGCGCTGCGCCTCGGCGCGTCGATCGCCGAGGTCGCCGAGGCGTCCGGCGGGATCGACCCGTGGTTCCTGGACCAGATCGTCGCGCTGATCGAGCTGCGCGCCGAGATCGTCGACGCGCCGGTGCTCGACGCCGAGCTGCTGCGTCGCGCCAAGCGGGCCGGCCTGTCCGACCGGCAGCTCGCCGCGCTGCGTCCGGAGCTGGCGGCCGAGGACGGCGTACGGACCCTGCGGCACCGCCTCGACGTACGCCCGGTCTACAAGACGGTGGACACCTGCGCGGCCGAGTTCGAGGCCACCACGCCGTACCACTACTCCACGTACGACACCGAGACCGAGGTCGTGCCGTCGGACCGGCCGAAGGTGCTGATTCTGGGCTCCGGTCCGAACCGGATCGGGCAGGGCATCGAGTTCGACTACTCGTGCGTGCACGCGGTCCAGGCGTTGCGGTCGGCCGGTTACGAGACCGTCATGGTCAACTGCAACCCCGAGACGGTCTCCACCGACTACGACACCGCCGACCGGCTCTACTTCGAACCGCTGACCTTCGAGGACGTCCTGGAGGTCTGGCACGCGGAGGACTCGTCCGGCCGGGCGGCCGGCGGGCCGGGCGTGGTCGGGGTGGTCGTGCAGCTTGGCGGGCAGACCCCGCTGGGGTTGGCGCAGCGGCTCAAGAACGCGGGCGTGCCGATCGTCGGCACCTCCCCGGAGTCGATCCACCTGGCCGAGGAGCGGGGCGCGTTCGGCGCGGTGCTGGCCCGTGCCGGGCTGCGCGCGCCGGCGCACGGCATGGCCACGTCCTACGACGAGGCCAAGGCGATCGCCGACGAGATCGGCTACCCGGTGCTGGTCCGCCCGTCGTACGTGCTGGGCGGGCGGGGCATGGAGATCGTCTACGACGACCCGACGCTGCGCGACTACATCGGTCGGGCCACCGACATCTCCGGCGACCACCCGGTGCTGGTGGACCGGTTCCTCGACGACGCCATCGAGATCGACGTGGACGCCCTGTGCGACGCCGACGGCGCGGTCTACATCGGTGGCGTGATGGAGCACATCGAGGAGGCCGGTATCCACTCCGGCGACTCGTCCTGCGCGCTGCCGCCGATCACCCTCGCGGGGTCGCACCTGGCTGAGGTCCGCCGCTACACCGAGGCGATCGCCCGCGGTGTCGGCGTGCGCGGTCTGCTCAACGTGCAGTACGCGCTCAAGGACGACGTGCTCTACGTCCTGGAGGCCAACCCGCGCGCGTCGCGGACCGTTCCGTTCGTCTCGAAGGCGACTGCCGTTCCGCTGGCCAAGGCCGCCGCCCGGATCGCGCTCGGCGCGACGATCGCCGAGCTGCGCGCCGAGGGCCTGCTCCCGGCGACGGGGGACGGCGGCACGATGCCCGCCGACGCGCCGATCGCGGTCAAGGAGGCGGTGCTGCCGTTCAAGCGCTTCCGGACCCGGGCGGGCAAGGGGATCGACTCGCTGCTCGGCCCGGAGATGAAGTCGACAGGCGAGGTGATGGGCATCGACACCAACTTCGGGCACGCCTTCGCCAAGAGCCAGTCGGCCGCGTACGGGTCGTTGCCGACCGCCGGGAAGATCTTCGTGTCGGTGGCCAACCGGGACAAGCGCGGCATGATCTTCCCGATCAAGCGGCTGGCCGACCTGGGCTTCGAGATCGTGGCGACCACCGGCACCGCCGAGGTGCTGCGCCGGCACGGCATCGCCTGCGAGCAGATCCGCAAGCACTACCAGGCGGGCGAGGGAGACGACGCGGTGTCGCTGATCCTGCGCGGCGACGTGGCTCTGGTGATCAACACGCCGCAGGGCTCGGGTGCCAGCGCCCGCTCGGACGGCTACGAGATCCGCAGCGCCGCCGTCACCACCGACATCCCCTGCATCACCACGGTTCCGGGCGCGGCTGCCGCGGTCATGGGCATCGAGGCGCGCATCCGGGGCGACATGCAGGTGCGCCCGCTGCAGGACCTGCACGCCACCCTCCGGGCGGCCCAGTGACCCTGTTCGAGCGGGTCGTGCGGCCGGGGTTGTTCCGTCTCGGCGGCGGCGACGCCGAGGCGGCGCACGAGTGGACGCTGCGGCGGTTGGCCGGGCTGTCGCGGCGTCCGGTGGCCCTCGCGGCCCTGCGGGCCCGCTACGCCGTTCAGGCGCCCCGCACGGTGTTCGGCGTGCGGTTCCCCAACCCGGTCGGCCTGGCCGCCGGCATGGACAAGGACGGCGCCGCGCTGGCGGCCTGGCCGGCGCTCGGCTTCGGCTTCGTCGAGGTCGGCACGGTGACGGCGCACGCCCAGCCGGGCAACCCCCGGCCGCGGCTGTTCCGGCTGCCGGCCAGCGAGGCCGTGGTCAACCGGATGGGCTTCAACAACGCCGGGGCCGCCGCGCTGGCCGCCCGGCTGGACGCGCTGCCGCGCCCCATCGGGGTGCCGCTGGGGATCTCGCTGGGCAAGTCCAAGGTGACCCCGCTCGACGAGGCGGTCGAGGACTACCTCGCCTCGTACCGGGCGCTGCGCGGGCACGGCGACTACTTCGCGGTCAACGTGTCCTCACCGAACACCCCGGGCCTACGGTCGTTGCAGGACCGCGCGCACCTGGACGCGCTGCTCGGCGCGCTGGTGGGGGAGAAGCCGGTGCTGGTCAAGATCGCGCCGGATCTGACCGAGGCGGCGATCGCCGAGCTGCTGGAGGTCTGCCTGGCCCGGGGCGCCGCCGGGGTGATCGCCACCAACACCACGCTGGCCCGTACCGGGCTGGCCACTGTGGATGCCGAGCGCGGCACCCAGGCCGGTGGCCTCTCCGGTCGACCGCTGACCGGGCGGGCTCGGGAGGTGGTCGCGTTCGTCCACCGTGAGACCGGCGGCCGGCTACCGATCATCGGAGTCGGCGGGGTGCTCGATCCGGACGGCGCGGCGCGGATGTTCGATGCCGGCGCCGCCCTGGTGCAGCTCTACACCGGCTTCATCTACCGCGGCCCGGCCCTGGTGCGCGCCGCCGCCCGCGCGAGCGCCACCGCGGCGACACCGGATCCGGTCGCCGGCCGGTGAGCAGCCCTCGGCCCGGCGGCACCGCCGGGTCCGTGTGTCGGTCGGCCGAGGACCCCGACCGGTCACTGCCGCCTTTGCACTGCTTCAACCGAGGAGACAGTGGGCGTCCGATATCCGGACACCCACTGTTGCCTCCGCTGAAGCAGAGCAAAGGCGGATGGGGAGAGGTGCCGCCCGGCCGCGCGGCCCGTCGTCCGGCCCACCGCCTGGTCCGCCGTCCGGTCCGGAAGGAGCACGCATGACGCCCGAGGAGATTCTGGCCACCGACCGGGCGCACGTCTGGCACCCGTACGCCGCGCTGCCGCCGGCGAACGCGCCGTACGTGGTGCGGAGCGCCGAGGGCGTACGGCTGACCCTGGCCGACGGCCGCGAGCTGGTGGACGGCATGTCGTCCTGGTGGGCGGCGATCCACGGCTACCGGCACCCGGTGCTGGACGCGGCGGTGACCGACCAGCTCGCCCGGATGAGCCACGTGATGTTCGGTGGCCTCACCCACGAGCCCGCGGTGCAGCTCGCGCGGACCCTCGTCGAGCTGGCCCCGGAGGGTCTGGAGCACGTGTTCCTGGCCGACTCCGGCTCGGTGAGCGTCGAGGTGGCGGCGAAGATGTGCCTGCAGTACCAGCGGGCCGTCGGGCGGCCGCAGCGGCGCCGGCTGGCGACCTGGCGGGGTGGCTACCACGGCGACACGTTCCACCCGATGAGCGTCTGCGACCCGGAGGGCGGGATGCACCACCTCTGGGGTGACGTGCTGCCCCGGCAGATCTTCGCCCCGGTGCCGCCCGGCGGCTTCACCGACCCGCCGGACGAGGCGTACGTGGCGGCGTTGGTGGACACCGTCGAACGGCACGCCGACGAGCTGGCCGCGGTGATCGTCGAGCCCGTCGTCCAGGGCGCCGGCGGGATGCGGTTCCACCATCCGGGTTACCTGCGGGTGCTGCGCGAGGTGACCCGCGCGCACGGGGTGCTGCTGATCTTCGACGAGATCGCGACCGGGTTCGGCCGTACCGGCGCGATGTTCGCCGCCGAACACGCCGGGGTGGCCCCCGACGTGATGTGCGTGGGCAAGGCGCTCACCGGGGGCTACCTGACCCTGGCCGCGACGCTGTGCACCGCCGAGGTCGCCCGGGGCATCTCCGCCGACGGCGTGCTGGCGCACGGGCCCACGTTCATGGGCAACCCGCTGGCCTGCGCGGTCGCCAACGCCTCCATCGGGCTGCTGCGGGCCGGGGACTGGGCGGCGCAGGTGTCCCGGGTCAACGCCGGTCTGCGCGCCGGCCTGGAGCCGCTGCGCGCCGCGCCGGGCGTGGCGGATGTGCGGGTGCTCGGGGCGATCGGTGTGGTCCAGCTCGACCACGAGGTCGACCTCGGCGCGGCCACCGCGGCGGCCGTCGAGCGGGGCGTCTGGCTGCGGCCGTTCCGCGACCTGATCTACACGATGCCGCCGTACGTCACCGACGACGCCGACCTGGCCCGTATCGCGGCCGGGGTGGCGGCGGCGGTGGCGGCCGGCTGAGCGGTCCCGGTCAACGAGTACGCCCCGAGGCGGTCCGCCGCCCGGACGAGTAGAGGGGAAGTGCACAGATGGAGAGCTTCGGCACCCGACTGCACCGGGCCGTCAGCGAGCGCGGACCGCTCTGTGTGGGCATCGACCCGCATCCCGGTCTGCTGGCCCGGTGGGGCCTCGCGGACGACGTCGACGGCCTCAAACGGTTCTCCCGGACCGTGGTGGAAGCCCTCGGTGACCGGGTTGCGGTGGTCAAGCCTCAGTCGGCCTTTTTCGAGCGATTCGGATCCCGCGGTGTGGCGATCCTTGAGTCAACTATCCGACAGTTACGAGAAGCCGGTTCGCTCGTTCTTCTGGACGTCAAGCGTGGCGACATCGGCTCAACGGTCAGCGCGTACGCCTCCGCGTACCTTGATCCATCCAGCCCGCTGTATGTCGACGCGGTCACGGCCAGTCCCTACCTGGGAGTAGGTTCGCTGGCGCCGATGTTCGAGTTGGCCGCCAAACACGGCGGCGGGGTCTTCGTGCTGGCCCTCACCTCGAACCCCGAGGGCGCGGCCGTGCAGCGGGCCCGCACGGCCGACGGGCGGACCGTCGCGCAGACCGTGATCGACGAGATTTCCCAGCTCAACAGGGGTGCGACCCCCCTCGGCAGCTTCGGTCTGGTGGTCGGCGCGACCATCGGTGACACCGGTCATGACCTCTCCGGGGTGGGGGGTCCGCTGCTCGCTCCGGGGCTCGGCGCGCAGGGTGCGGGCGCCGCGGATCTGCGCACCGTCTTCGGTTCCAGCCTCGCTTCGGTGCTCCCGTCGTACTCCCGGGAGGTCCTGTCGGCGGGACCGGACGCGGACGCCCTGCGGGCCGCCGCCGACCGGGTCTCGGCCGAGTGCCGGGCCGTTCTGGCTGCCCGGTGACTGACTGACGGCTCGGTCACTTTGCGATGATCATCGCGCGCCCACGTTGCCGAAAGCTCCGTTGACCGCTAGTTTTCCCCGCGCTGGGAACCACGGACCCCTTGGTTCACAGCGACACCACGTTTCACAGATGCGGCGGTGCGCCCCGCCCGCCGCGATAGGGACCTGAGGAGAACTGGTGCCGCTCCCGTCACTGACCCCCGAACAGCGCGCTGCCGCGCTCGAGAAGGCCGCGGAGATCCGCAAGGCCCGTGCCGAGCTGAAGGAGCAGCTCAAGCAGGGCAAGACCACCCTTGGTGCCGTCCTCGAGCGCGCCGAGAGCGACGACGTCGTGGGCAAGCTCAAGGTTTCGGCCGTCCTGCAGGCGATGCCGGGCATCGGCAAGATCCGGGCTACCCAGATCATGGAGAAGCTCAAGATCGCTGACAGCCGTCGCCTGCGTGGCCTCGGCGAGCAGCAGCGCAAGGCACTGCTTGGAGAGTTCGCCGCCAACTGAACCTGGCAGCGTGTAGAAACAAGCAGTGAGCACGGATGGCGAGACGCGCCCGGCGGCTCGGCTCACTGTCCTGGCTGGACCTTCGGGTTCCGGCAGGGAGAGTGTCGTCGAGCTCGTTCGGGCGCGTTTTCCGTCCGTGTGGATCCCGGTGCCGGCAACGACGAGGCCGCGCCGGGAGCCGGAGGTGGACGGTGAGCAGCGGGTCTTTCTCGCCCCGGCCGAGTTCGAGCGCCGGGTGGCCACCGGAGACCTGCTGGAGTGGTCCCGGATCGGCGCGTACCACCGGGGCACCCTCGACCCGCCGCTGCGCGCCCGGCTCGACGCCGGGCAGCCGGTCCTGCTCCCGCTCGACGTCCCCGGCGCCCATCTGGTGCGGGCGCGAGTGCCCGCCGCGCGGCTGGTGCTGTTGATCCCACCCGGGCACCGACCCGACGCCGCCGTGGCCGCCGCCTTCGCGCACACCCTGACGCACGACCACACCGATCGGGTCGCCGACGAGCTGGTAGGCTTACTCGGTTCTTCTTATCCGGATCCGGCCTGGTCGCGTGTACGCGGCTGACGGCCGGCCGCCGTTGAGACTCAGCACCGCGTCCGCGCGGTTCGAAAGACGCAGAGGTTAATTCGTGGGATCCATCGCCAACCCCGAAGGCATCACCAACCCGCCGATCGACGAGCTCCTTGAGAAGACGACGTCGAAGTACGCGCTGGTCATCTTCGCCGCCAAGCGCGCGCGCCAGGTCAACGCCTACTACAGCCAGCTCGGTGAGGGCCTCCTGGAGTACGTCGGTCCGCTCGTCGAGACCACCCCGCAGGAGAAGCCCCTCTCCATCGCCATGCGCGAGATCAACGCGGGCCTGCTCACCGCCGAGCCGACCGACCAGCCGTAAGCCCGCATCCGTCGATGTCCGCCTCGATCGTCCTCGGGGTCGGCGGCGGCATCGCCGCCTACAAGGCGTGTGAGCTGCTGCGACTTTTCACCGAGTCGGGCCACCGGGTCCGGGTCGTGCCGACCGCGTCGGCGCTGAAGTTCGTCGGGGCGCCGACCTGGGCGGCGCTCTCCGGCCAACCGGTCGCCGACGACGTCTGGTCCGACGTGCACGAGGTGCCGCACGTCCGCCTCGGCAAGCAGGCCGGCCTGGTGGTGGTCGCGCCGACCACCACCGACCTGCTCGCCAAGGCCGCCCACGGGCTCGCCGACGACCTGCTGACCAACACGCTGCTGACCGCCCGCTGCCCGGTGGTGCTGGCTCCGGCCATGCACACCGAGATGTGGGAGCATCCGGCCACCGTCGCCAACGTCGCCACGTTGCGGTCCCGGGGCGTGCGGGTCATCGAGCCGGCCGTCGGGCGGCTCACCGGCGCCGACACCGGCAAGGGCCGACTGCCCGACCCGGCGGAGATCTTCGCCGTCGCCCGCCAGGTCCTCGCTCGGGGCGTGTCCGCCCCCGCCGACCTGACCGGCCGCCGGCTGGTGGTCACCGCCGGTGGCACCCGCGAGCCGCTGGACCCGGTCCGCTTCCTCGGTAACCGCTCGTCCGGCAAGCAGGGCTACGCCTTCGCCCGGTCGGCTGTCGCCCGGGGCGCGCGGGTCACGCTCATCGCGGCCAACGTCTCCCTCGCCGACCCCGCCGGGGTCGACCTGGTCCGCGTCGGCACGACCGCCGAGCTGCACGAGGCGACCCTGCAGGCCGCCGCCGAGGCCGACGCGGTCGTGATGGCGGCGGCTCCGGCCGATTTCCGACCGGCGACGTACGCGCCTGGCAAAATCAAGAAGTCGGACGACGGTGTCGCTCCCACCATCGAGCTCGTCACGAACCCGGACATCGCGGCGGAGCTCGGCCAGCGCAAGCGACCGGAGCAGGTGCTGGTGGTGTTCGCCGCCGAGACCGGCGACGCGGAGGCCAACGGCCGGGCGAAACTCGCCCGGAAGCGGGCCGACCTGATCGTGGTCAACGAGGTCGGTCCGGACCGGGTCTTCGGCGCCGACACCAACACGGTGACGGTCATCGGCGCGGACGGCTCGGTGAGCCGTCTGCCGGAGCAGGCCAAGGAGGCCGTGGCCGACACCGTGTGGGACCTCGTCGTGGCGCGGTTGGCCAACCGCTCCTGACGGGTGGAACAGCGCGCGACCGATCCCGACACCGGCCGCAGCGGTGACTAGACTGCCGCGGAACGACCTCACACGCTTAGGAGTGCCGTGACACGCCGCCTCTTCACGTCCGAATCGGTCACGGAAGGCCACCCGGACAAGATCGCCGACCAGATCAGCGACGGCATCCTCGATGCGCTGCTCGCCGAGGACCCGCACAGCCGGGTCGCGGTCGAGACCATGATCACCACCGGCCAGGTCCACATCGCCGGTGAGGTCACCACGAAGGCGTACGCCGACATCCCCACCATCGTCCGGCGCACCATCCTCGACATCGGCTACGACTCGTCGAAGAAGGGTTTCGACGGCGCGTCCTGCGGGGTCAGCGTCTCCATCGGCGCGCAGTCCGAGGACATCGCGCAGGGCGTGGACAACGCCTTCGAGCTGCGCACCGGTGCGTCGGAGAGCGCGCTGGACGCGCAGGGCGCCGGCGACCAGGGCATGATGTTCGGCTTCGCCTGCTCGGAGACCCCCGAGCTGATGCCGCTGCCCATCGCCCTCGCCCACCGACTGGCCCGCCGGCTCGCCGCGGTCCGCAAGGACGGGACCATCCCGTACCTGCGCCCGGACGGCAAGACCCAGGTCACCATCGAGTACGAGGGGCTGCGCCCGGTCCGCCTGAACACCGTCGTGGTGTCCAGCCAGCACGCCGCGGACATCTCGCTGGAGTCGCTGCTCACCCCGGACGTGCGCGACTCCGTCATCGCGCCCGAGCTGGAGAGCCTCGGTCTGGACACCGAGGGCTACCGGCTGCTGGTCAACCCGACGGGCCGGTTCGAGATCGGCGGCCCGATGGGTGACGCCGGCCTGACCGGCCGCAAGATCATCGTCGACACCTACGGCGGGTACGCCCGGCACGGCGGCGGCGCGTTCTCCGGCAAGGACCCGTCCAAGGTGGACCGCTCGGCCGCGTACGCGATGCGCTGGGTGGCCAAGAACGTGGTCGCCGCCGGCCTGGCCGAGCGGTGCGAGGCGCAGGTCGCCTACGCCATCGGCAAGGCGCACCCGGTGAGCCTGTTCATCGAGACGTTCGGCACCGAGACCGTGCCGGTCGCCTCGATCGAGAAGGCCGTCTCCGAGGTGTTCGACCTGCGCCCGGCCGCGATCATCCGGGACCTCAACCTGCTCCGCCCGATCTACCAGCAGACCGCCGCGTACGGCCACTTCGGCCGGGAGTTGCCGGACCTGTCGTGGGAGAGCACCGACCGGGCCGCCGACCTCAAGTCGGCCGCGGGAGCCTGACCGCCACCAGGCGTAGCGACCGGCGACCCGCGGACGGGTCGCCGGTCGCGCGCGTCTGCGTGGACGTTCCGCTGGCGCACCTGGACCGGCCGTTCGACTACCTGGTGCCGGCCGAGCTGGCCGACGTGGCGGTGCCCGGCACCCGGGTGAAGGTGCGCTTCGCGGGGCAGCTGGTCGACGGCTGGCTGCTGTCGCGGGCGGACGACTCCGGGCACACCGGCCGGCTCGCCTACCTGGAGAAGGTGGTCTCGCCCGAGCCGGTGCTGGCCCCGGAGATCACCCGGTTGGCCCGGGCGGTCGCCGACCGGTACGCGGGCAACCTGGCCGACGTGCTCCGGCTCGCCGTGCCGCCCCGGCACGCCCGGGTCGAGAAGGAGCCCCACGACGAGCAGCTGACGCCGGCGGCCGAGTCCGGCGCTGCCGGCGACGCGGTCGGCCCCGTTGTGCCGGGAGAGCCCCCCGCCCCGCCGGGGACGACCTCCGCTCCGCCGGGGAAGGCCCCCTTCGTCCCGCCGGGGGAGGCCCCCGCGTCGCCGGCGACGGCCCCCGCCGTGCCGGGGGAGGCTGTCGACCCGCGCGGCTGGCGGGACTACCCGACCGGGCCGGCGCTGCTGCGGGCGCTCACCGACGGCCGGGCGCCCCGCGCGGTCTGGTCCGCGCTGCCCGGCGAGGACTGGGCCGCCCGCTACGCCGACGCGGTGGCCGCCACCGTCGCCGGTGGGCGCGGCGCCGTTGTCGTGGTCCCCGACGCCCGCGACCTCGACCGCCTCGACGCCGCCCTGACCGTCGTGCTGGGCCCGGGCCGGCACGTCAGCCTCTCCGCCGCCCTCGGGCCGGCCCGGCGCTACCGGGCGTTCCTCGCCGCCCGGCGCGGGCAGGTGCCGGTGGTCATCGGGACCCGGGCCGCGATGTTCGCCCCGGTGCCCCGGCTCGGACTCGTCGCCATCTGGGACGACGGTGACGACCTGCACTCCGAACCCCGGGCGCCCTATCCGCACGCCCGCGACGTGCTGCTCACCCGCGCGCAGCTCGGCGAGGCCGGCGCGCTGGTCGGCGGGTACGCCCGGACGGCCGAGGCGCAACTGCTGCTGGAGACCGGCTGGGCCCGGGAGGTGGTCGCCGACCGGGCGACGGTGCGGGCGCGGATACCGGCCATCGCGCCGACCGGTGACGACCCCCAGCTCGCCCGTGATCCCGGTGCGGCCACCGCTCGGCTGCCCAGCCTCGCCTGGACGGCCGCCCGTGACGCCCTGCGGGCGGGGTTGCCGGTGCTCGTGCAGGTGCCCCGGCGTGGCTACCTGCCCTCGATGTCCTGCGCCGACTGTCGTACCCCGGCCCGCTGCGCGCACTGCGCCGGGCCGCTCGCGCTGCCGTCGGCCGGCGGCACCCCCGCCTGCCGGTGGTGCGCCCGGGTCGCCGCGGCGTACGCCTGCCCGCAGTGCGGCGGTCGGCGGCTGCGCGCCGCGGTGACCGGTGCCCGACGTACCGCCGAGGAGCTGGGCCGGGCCTTTCCCGACGTGCCGGTGCGGACCTCGGGGCGCGAGGAGGTGCTGACCGACGTGCCGGGCGGCGCGGCCCTGGTGGTCGCCACCCCCGGCGCCGAGCCGGTCGCCGAGGGCGGCTACGGCGCGGTCCTGCTGCTCGACTCGTGGGCCCTGCTGACCCGGGCCGACCTGCGGGCCGGCGAGGAGGCGCTGCGCCGGTGGCTGTCCGCCGCGGCCCTGGCCCGCCCGGCGCCGGCCGGCCGCGTGGTGGTGGTCGCCGACGGCGCGCTCGCCCCGGTGCAGGCGCTGCTGCGCTGGGATGCCGCCTGGTTCGCCGGCCGGGAACTGGCCGAGCGCCGCGAGCTGGGTTTCCCGCCGGCGGTGCGGATGGCCAGCGTCACCGGCCCGGCCGAGGCGGTTGCCGACCTGCTCGCCGCGGCCCGGCTGCCCGGTGACGCCGAGGTGCTCGGGCCGGTGCCGGCCGACGAGGGGCGCGAGCGGATGCTGGTCCGGGTGCCCCGGGCGCGGGCCGCGGCGCTCGCCGAGGCCCTGCACTCGGCCGCCGGGGTGCGCACCGCCCGCAAGGCCGCCGACCCGGTTCGTCTCCAGGTCGATCCGCTGAGCCTGTTCTGACCGTTTTCCCCGGAGAATGGCCGCTCTCGCGGGCGGGCGGTACCCCGCCCGACGGGTGCCGCCCGCACACCGCGTCCGGCAAAGCGCTGGCGTCGAGGTGGTAGCATCGCCCGTCATGCTCGGGCGTACGACGGCCCCAGGTCACGGCACCGCCGAAGCGGGCGGGCCGGGAACGCGTCGGTCGGACGCGATGTCGATGATGTCAGGAAGCCGGTTATCAGGGGTGGACCAGTCGTGACCGTTCGACAATCGATCGTCTTCAACGGCGACCTCGGCAGCGGCAAGAGCACCGTGTCGGTGGAGATCGCCAAGCGGCTCGGGATGCGCCGGGTCAGCGTCGGTGACCTCTATCGGGAGATGGCGCAGCAGCGGCAGATGACAGCCCTGCAGCTCAATCTGCACGCCGAGCTGGACCAGGCCGTCGACGGTTACGTCGACCAGCTCCAGCGCGACATCGCCGCCTCCGGCGAGCATCTGATCATGGATTCGCGGCTGGCCTGGCACTTCTTCACCCACGCGCTCAAGGTGCACATGATCACTGAGCCGGGTGAGGCGGCCCGCCGGGTGCTGGCCCGCCCGTCCGGCCCGGCGGAGAGCTACGCCTCGCTGGATGAGGCGAAGGCCAAGCTCCGTGAGCGCAGCGAGAGCGAACGCAGCCGGTTCATCGTCCGCTACGGGGTGGACAAGGCGCGGCTGCGCAACTACGACCTGATCTGCGACACGACCCGAGCCTCCGCCGCCGAGGTGGTCGAGCACATCATCGCCGCGTACGAGGGCACGCTCGGCGCCGACGTGCTGCGCGACGGCCCGCCGCTGCTGCTGCTCGACCCGGCGCGGGTCTACCCGACCGAGGACATCGCGACGCTGCGCGGGCTCTGGGACAGCGAGTTCGTCGGCGACGTGGCCGAGGCCGGCGACGAGTCCCTGGAACCGCTGAAGATCGGCTTCACCGGGGAGTACTTCTTCGTCGTCGACGGTCACCGTCGGCTCAGCGCCGCCATCCAGAACGGTTTCTCCCTGGTCCCCGCCCAGCTCGTCGCCGAGGTCGACGAGCCGGTGGTGGGTGGGATGAGCGCCGTGGACTACTTCGCCGCGCAGGTGCGCCCCGGCCTGGTCTACGACTGGGAGGCGGCCCACAAGATCCAGTTGCCGCTGCCCGAGCCGGCGCTGCTCGGCGGCGACGCCGTGCTCGCCGCCGACCGGGGCGTCGGCGCCTGAGCCCAGCGCGGAACCGGACCGGCGCGCGGGGTGCGCGCCGGCCCGGCCGTCGGGTCGACCGACGGAACGCCCCGAGGCGTCAGCCCAGGACCACGCCCGAGGCGCCGACGCCGGCCATGCCGGAGAAGATGTCCTCGTAGTAGAACCGCCAGGCGCACACCCGCCCGGTGGGGACGTAGCCGGTACACGCCGTCGAGGTGTTGGTGTCGTCGATGGCGGTGTTGGTGCCGGTCGCCCAGACCTGGAGGGTGTTCGCCGCATTCACGATCTCCACCGGGCCGCCGCTGTCACCCTGACCGACACCGTTGGTGTGGGTGGTGTTCTCGGCCTGCACCTGGCCGCAGACCGTGCCGAAGTTCCGCACGTTGATGCACAGGTTGCGGGCCTTCACCTGGATCGAGCACCGGGTGCCGGAGTACGCGCCCGAGCTGCACACCCAGTTGCCGACCTGGCTGGCCTGCGCGCCGATCACCTGGTTGCTGAACTCGCTGACCACCGCGCCGGCCGCGTCGGTGCTGTTGTTGAAGACCCGGCCGCCGGAGCTGCCCGCGATGAGCAGGGTGTCGCTGCTGACGTTGCGGCTGATGACGGTGCCGATGGTCTGCCCGGTCGGGTCGGCCGCCACCACGTTCAGGTTGGCGCAGTGCGCGGCGGAGAGCACCCGCGACACCCCGCCCGCAAAGACGCCGAAGCCGGTCGAGCAGCCGCCGCCGGTGGCGGTGTTGCGCCACGCGGCGCCACCCCACCAGGGCGGACTGTCGTCCCAGCGGGTGGCGGGAGCGGCGGCGACGCCGGTCTGCACGGTCACCGGAACGCCGGCGAGAGCCGTCGCGCCGAGCAGCCCGCTCTGCGTACCGACGAGCAGGCCGGCGCCGTCGGCGCGCGGCCCCACCGTGGTGATCCTGTCGCCGGCCGAGGCCCGCAGCCGGTCGGCCGCGACCATCAGCTCCCGCTGCGAGTACGCGGCGGGCAGCACCGTCGTCGCGACGGTGGCCCGGGCGTTGGCCACGAGGCGGGCCGGCGGCTCGCCCTTCCAGTAGACCTGGAGCTGGCGGGTGGTGGGATCGGCGATGATACCGGCGAAGCCGGAGTTCGCGCTGCGCTGCGCGGCGTTGGTGATCTGGGCGGCGGCGGTGTTCATCCGCTGCTGCAACTCCAGCAGCTCGGACCAGGAGGCGAAGCCGCCCGGCACCGCTGTGCTGTCGACGAACGATCCGGCGGTGGTGGCCTTGCCCTTCGGCGCGGCGGTGGCCGGTGCGCCGCTCACGCCCGCGACGAGCAGCGTGAGGCCGCACGCGGTGACGGCGATGCGACGCAGCATCGTCGTGGACCGTCGGGCGGTCGGGTGTGGACGGATCATCTGTACCCCTTCCCCAGGGTTTCGTGGCGCGGGCCGAACCCGCACCAGGGACGGTGGCACGAGACGTCGGTTCAGCACGGCGATCCTGGACGGGACTGGACACGGTCGGACACCGCCGGACGGGGGCAAAGGTCCGATGTGAACTGTCAGACATCGGCCGCCTCCTATCTAGCGGAGCGTGACCGCAACTAGCCTGCCCGTGTCGGCACCCGGGGCGGCCGGGTGACCGGTAGGGGGTGGGGGCCGCATGTCCGACCAACGGGTACCGTCCGGCGTTCGTCGAGCACCGCAGGGGCCGCCCGCGGCGTTCGACGTGGCCCGCGGCGGCGTCGAGGCGCAGACCCTGCCGGAGCTGGCCGGCCTGCTGCGCCAGCTGCGCCGCCGCGAAGCCCGGCAGCAGGGGGAGACGCAGCTGACGTACCGGCAGTTGGCGGCGAAGACCGGCTGGTCGCGCGGGATCATCGGGGAGTACTTCGCCGGCAACATCCTGCCTCCGCCGGAGCGGTTCGACGCGCTCATCCGGCTGCTCGGCGCGACCCCCGCCGAGCAGGGGGTGCTGGCCACGGCGCGGGACCGGATCGAGGAGCGACGTCGACGTGCGACCCGGGACCACGCCGCCACCGGCCGGGCGGGAGCCGGGGCCGTACGGGGCCGCAGCGGCGGGACGCGGGCCGCCCCGGCTCCGGCCCGCTTCCCGGTGCCCCGCCAACTGCCCCCGGCGCTGCCCGGATTCGTCGGACGTGCCGCCCAGCTCGCGCAGCTCGATCTCGCCTGTGCCGACCCGGACAGCGCCGGCGACGGCGGCCGGGCGCCGGCGACGGTGGTGACGCTGTCCGGCACGGCCGGGGTGGGCAAGACGACGCTTGCGGTGTACTGGGCGCACCGGGTCGCCGACCGGTTCCCGGACGGCCAGCTCTACGTCGACCTGCGCGGATTCGACTCCACCGGAACGGTGGTGACGGCCGTCGAGGCGGTACGGGGTTTCCTGGAGGCCCTGGAGGTGCCGCCCGAACGGATCCCCACCCACCTGCCCGCGCAGGTGGGTCTCTATCGCAGCCTGCTCGCCGGTCGCCGGATGCTGGTGCTGCTGGACAACGCCCGCGATGCCGACCAGGTCCGGCCGCTGCTGGTCGGCAGCCCGACCTGCCTGGTCCTGGTCACCAGTCGCAACCGGCTGGCCGGCCTGGTCGCCACCGAGGGCGCCCGGCCGGTCGGCGTCGACCTGCTCAGCGCCGCCGAGGCCTGGCAGCTGCTGGCCCGGCGACTCGGGGCCGAGCGGTTGGCGGTCGAGCCGCAGGCCGTGGACGAGATCATCGAGCGGTGCGCGCGGCTGCCGCTGGCCCTGGCGGTGCTCGCCGCGAGGAGTGCGGCGAATCCCGCGTTCCCCCTGGCCACCCTCGCCGCCGAGCTGCGCGGGGCGCCGCGTCCGCTGGACTCCTTCGACGGTGGCGACGCGGGCACCGACGTACAGGCCGTCCTCTCCTGGTCGTGCCGGAGCCTCACGCCCGCGGCGGCCCGGCTGTTCCGGCTGTTCGGCTGCCACCCCGGCCCGGACATCGGGGTCGCCGCAGCGGCCAGCCTGGCGGGGCTGCCCCGGCAACAGGTGCCCCGACTGTTGACGGAGCTGGCCCACGCCCATCTCGTCAGCGAGCACGCTCCCGGCCGGTTCGGCGCGCACGACCTGCTCCGGGCGTACGCCGCCGAGCAGGCCGAGCGGCGTGAGCCGGCCGAGGCGCGGCGGGCCGCGATCCGGCGCGGGCTGGACCACTACCTGCACACCGCCCACGCGGCGGCGCTGCTGCTGCAGCCGGGTCGCGATCCGGTCACCCTGACGGCGGCCCCACCTGGCGTGGTGCCCGAGGAGATCACCGACCACGCTGAGGCGCTCGCCTGGTTCACCGTCGAGTACCCGGTGCTGCTGGCGGCCGTCGGGCACGCGAAACGCGCCGGGTTCGACGGCCACGCCTGGCAGCTCGCGTGGACGCTTGTGGACTTCCTGCAACGCCGGGGACGGTGGCCGGACCTGGCCGTCGCCCAACGGACCGCCCTGGCCGGGGCGCGGCAGGCGGGGGACCGACTCGGGCAGGCCAACGCCCACCGCGACCTCGCCCGGGTGCTGTCCCGGCTGGGCCGGGTCGACGAGGCGGCGAGCAACTACCGGCAGGCCCTGGCGCTCTTCGGGGCGCTGGGTGACCACACCGGGCAGGCGCGTACCCACCGGGCGTTCGGCGCGATGCTCGACGGCCTCGGCCGGTACGCCGAGGCGCTGGACCACGTGCGGCGGGCTCTCGCGCTGTACCGGGACGCCGGCCATCTGGCCGGGGAGGCCAGCGCCCGCAACGCGGTGGGTTGGGCGCACGCCCAGCTCGGCCAGTACCGCCCGGCGCTCACCCACTGCGAGCAGGCGTTGGCGCTGCTGCGCCGGACCGGCGACCGGCACGGTGAGGCGAACACCTGGGACAGCCTCGGCTTCATCCACGCGCGCCTGGGCGACCACCGGGAGGCGATCCGCTGCTACGGGCGGGCGCTGCGGCTGTACCGGCGGATCAGCGACCGCTACGACGAGGCGGACACCCTCTCCCGGCTGGGCGAGAGCCGGCACGCGGCGGGGGACCCGGCCGGCGCGGCGCGTACCTGGCGGCGTGCCCTGGGCATCCTCGACGACCTCGGTCACCCCGACGGCGAGCGGGTCCGCGCCCTGCTGAGCCGGGCGGCGGCCACCCCGGGCTGACGCGCGTGCCGGGCGGGGGGATGCCGGCTGCCGGCGGCACCGGGATGATGGAGCCTCCGACGCATCGACGGGGGAGGCCAGTCATGGATGCTGCCGAGGCGCTCACACTGCTCATGTCGCCGCAGGGACGCGTCGATCCGTACCCGACGTACGAGCGGCTGCGCTCGCACGGCCCGGTGGTGCAGGCGTTGCCCGGCATGTACGTGGTGACCGGCTACCCGGAGGTCGACGAGCTGCTGCGCGACCCCCGGCTCGGGGTGCTCGACGACGCGCTGCGGGACCAGGTCTGGCCGAACTGGCGGCAGAGCCCGGCGATCACGTCGATCGCCCGGTCCATGCTGCGGACCAACCCGCCCGATCACAGCCGGATGCGCCGACTCGCCGCCGGCGCGTTCAGCCCGCGCCGGATCGCCGGGATGCGCGACGTGGTGCGCGCCCAGGCCGAGGAACTGCTCGACGCGATGATTGCCCGCGCCTCGGACGGCGAGCCGGTCGACCTGCTGGCCGACTTCGCGTACCCGCTGCCGGTCGGGGTGATCTGCGCGCTGCTCGGCGTACCGGCGGCCGACCGGCCGCTGTTCCGCCGCTGGGCCGGCGACCTGACCGGGGTGCTGGAGCCGGAGATCACCACCGAGGAGCTGGCCGTCGCCGACGCGGGCGCCGCCGAGCTGCGCGACTACTTCGTCGAGCTGATCGTCGCCCGACGCCGGGCACCGGCCGACGACCTGACCACCGCGCTGGTCCAGGTGCACGACGCCGACGGCGCCCGGCTCACCGGCGACGAACTGCTGGCCAACCTGGTCGTGCTGCTGGTCGCCGGCTTCGAGACCACCACCAACCTGCTCGGCAACGGCCTGGTCGTGCTGCTGCGCCACCCCGGGGCCGCCGACGCGCTGCGCGCCGACCCCGGGCTCGCCCCGGCGTACGTCGAGGAGCTGCTGCGCTACGACTCCCCGGTGCAGCTGACCACCCGGACGAGCACCGCGCCGGTGCGCTGCGGCGGGCTCGACCTGCCGGCCGGCAGCACGGCGCTGCTGCTGCTCGGCGCGGCCAACCGCGACCCGCGCCGGTTCCCCGAGCCGGGGCGCTTCGATCCGACCCGCGAGCAGGCGCATCCGCTGTCCTTCGGCGCCGGCCCGCACTACTGCCTCGGCGCCGGTCTGGCCCGGCAGGAGGCGCAGCTGGCGTTCCCGATGCTGCTGCGCCGCCTGCCCGAGCTGGCCCTGGCGGGGCCGCCCCGGCACCGGACCCGCCTGACCCTGCGCGGCTACGAGAGCCTGCCGGTGACGCTGGGCACACCGGCGGTGGCCGATCGAGGTACGCCGGCCGGGTCACTCGGAGGCACTCCGTAGACTGGTACGGCACCGCTCGCCCACCTGCCGAAGGAGCCGTCCCGCGTGACCGTCCAGCCCATCCGTCTTTTTGGGGATCCGGTGCTGCGCACGCCGGCCGATCCGGTGGTCGACTTCGACGTTGAGCTGCGAAGGCTCATCGCCGACCTCACCGACACGATGCGGGGGCAGAACGGCGCCGGCCTGGCCGCGCCGCAGCTCGGTGTCAGCCTGCGGGTGTTCGCCTTCGACGTCGACGACGTGCTCGGGCACCTGGTCAACCCGGTGCTGGAGTTCCCCGACGAGGAGGAGCAGGACGGCCCCGAGGGCTGCCTGTCCATCCCCGGGCTCTACTTCGACACCAAGCGCCGGCAGAACGTCATCGCCAAGGGCTTCAACGGCTACGGCGACCCGCTGCAGATCGTCGGCACCGGGCTGATGGCCCGCTGCGTGCAGCACGAGACCGACCACCTCGACGGTGTGCTCTTCCTCGACCGTCTCGACGCCGCCGGTCGCAAGGAGGCCATGAAGGCCATCCGCCAGGCCGAGTGGTACGACGCCGCCGCGCCGCCGGTGGTCAAGGTCAACCCGCACGCCGGCGGCAGCCCGTTCGGTCTGGGTCGGTGACCGGGATGCGTGTGATCTTCGCCGGTACGCCGGCGGTGGCCGTACCCGCCCTGGCCGCCGTCGCCGCCTCCCGGCACGAGCTGGTCGCCGTGGTCACCCGGCCCGACGCGCCCGCCGGGCGGGGCCGTGGCCTGTCCCGCTCCCCGGTCGGCGCGTGGGCCGACGAGCACGGCATCGAGGTGCTCACGCCGGCCCGCCCCCGCGACCCGGAGTTCCTCGACCGGCTGCGCGAGCTGTCCCCGGACTGCGTGCCGGTGGTCGCCTACGGCGCGCTGGTGCCGCCGGCGGCCCTGGAGATCCCCCGGTACGGCTGGATCAACCTGCACTTCTCGCTGCTGCCCGCCTGGCGGGGCGCCGCGCCCGTGCAGCACGCGGTGCTGCACGGCGACGAGCTGACCGGCGCCAGCGTCTTCCAACTGGAGCAGGGCCTGGACACCGGCCCCGTCTTCGGCACCCTCACCGACGAGATCCGCCCCGGCGACACCTCCGGCGACCTGCTGGAGCGGCTCGCCGACTCCGGCGCCGGGCTGCTGGTGGCGGTGCTCGACGCGATCGCCGACGGCACCGCGCGGGCCGAACCGCAGCCCGCCGACGGGGTGTCGCTGGCGCCGAAGCTGACCGTGGAGGACGCCCGGGTGCGCTGGAGTGACCCGGCCTTCGCCGTGGACCGGCGGATCCGCGCCTGCACGCCCGCCCCGGGCCCGTGGACGACCTTCCGGGACGAGCGGGTCAAGCTCGGCCCGGTCGCACCGGTGCCCGACGGCCCGGACCTCAAACCGGGGGAGCTGCTGGTGGAGAAGACCCGGGTGCTGGCCGGCACGGCCACCGTGCCGGTGCGCCTCGGTGAGGTCCGCGCCGCGGGCAAGCGCGCCATGGCGGCCACCGACTGGGCGCGCGGCGTCCGCGTCAGCGCCGGCGAGGGCCTCGCGTGACGGCCCCGGAGGGGACGCGTCCGTTCCGCGGCGGTTCGTCCGCCGGCCGCGGCGGCGACCGCCGGCCGACCCGGCCACCACTGGACCGGCCACGACGCGTGGCGTACGAGGCGGTGGCGGCCGTGCACCGCGACGACGCCTTCGCCAACCTGGTGCTGCCCACCATCCTGCGCGAGGAGGGGCTGTACGGCCGCGACGCCGCGTTCGCCACCGAGCTGACCTACGGCACCCTGCGCCACGTCGGCACGCTCGACGCGATCCTCAGCGACGCGTCCGGGCGGGACGTGGCCCGCATCGACCCGCCGGCGCGCGACGCGCTGCGGATCGGGGCGTACCAGCTGCTGCACACCCGGGTGCCCCCGCACGCCGCCGTGTCGTCGACGGTGGACCTGGTCCGCTCGGTCGCGCCGGGCGCCGCCGGGTTCGCCAACGCGGTACTGCGCGAGGTGTCCACCCGCGACATCGACGCGTGGGTGGCCAAGCTCGCCCCGCCGATCGAGACAGACCCGGTCGGGCACCTGGCGCTGGCGTACAGCCACCCGCAGTGGATCGTGCGGGCCTTCTCCGAGGCGCTCGACGGCGACCTGGGCGAGACCGCCCGGCTCCTGATCGAGGACAACGAGCGTCCCCCGGTGCACCTGTGCGCCCGTCCCGGCCTGATCGACCCGATCGAGCTTGCCGACCAGGTCGGCGGCGCCCCCGGCGCCTTCTCGCCGTACGCCGTCTATCTGCCCGGCGGTGCGCCGGGCGACGTGCCGGCGGTGGTCGACGGTCGCGCCCACGTCCAGGACGAGGGCTCCCAGCTCGTGGCCGCCGCGCTCGCCGACGCGCCGCTGGACGGCCCGGACGGGCGCTGGCTGGACCTGTGCGCCGGTCCGGGTGGCAAGGCCGGTCTGCTCGGCGCGTTGGCCGCGCAGCGCGGCGCCCGCCTGACCGCCGTGGAGGTGGCCGAGCACCGGGCCCGGCTGGTGTCCCAGGCGACCCGGGGTCTGCCGGTGACAGTGGTGGCCACCGACGGTCGTGAGGTCGGCGCCGACCCGAAGCTGCCGGAGGGCCACTTCGACCGGGTCCTGGTGGACGCCCCGTGCACCGGGTTGGGCTCGCTGCGTCGCCGGCCCGAGTCGCGCTGGCGCCGCCAGCCGTCCGACCTGCCGCCGCTGACCCGGCTCCAACGGGAGTTGCTGGGCGCGGCGCTGCGGGCGGTCCGACCGGGTGGGCTGGTCGCGTACGTCACCTGCTCGCCGCACACCGTGGAGACGCACGTGACGGTCACCGAGGCGGCTCGCCGCAGCGGCGTGTCGGTGGACTTCGTCGACGCCCGACCGTTGCTGCCGGCCGGCATGCCCGGCCTGGGCGACGGCCCCACCGTGCAGCTCTGGCCGCACCGCCACGGCACCGACGCGATGTTCCTCGCCGTCCTGCGCAAGGGCTGACCCGTCCTGCGCGAGGGCTGACCCGTCCTGCGCGAGGGCTGACCGCCGGCCCGCGTACGGGCTGAACGCGACACCGCACCCGGCCGAGTCGGCCGGGTGCGGTCGTGTCGGTCGGGGTCAGGTGACCGGGAGGCCCTTGTCTCCGGCGTTCTTCATCGAGCGGGTCAGGTTCCGGTCGCTGATCCAGAGGAAGCACTGCACGCCGCGGTTGCCGTTGCGCCACTCCTGCTCGTACGGCTGGTAGTAGATCGTTCCGGCGCGGAAGTCGAGCTGCGAGTTGTCGGGCACCTTGGCGTACTTGGCCGTCACCGACTGGCACGCGCGGTGGGTGCGCTTGGTGGTGCGGTTGAACTCCGCGTAGCTGATGTCCGGGGCCTGCCAGATCCCGACGAACTCGGCGTGGTGCTTGGCGGTGCAGGACACCGCCACCATCTCCTCGATCTTGTCCTTGTCCAGCTTGGGGTTGAAGCAGCGGTACGCCAGCGGCGACGCGCCGGTCAGGGCGCCCCGCAGGCTGCCGGTGCGCAGGTCGACGGCGGTGTCGTCGATGCTGGCGATCTCGGTGACGTCACAGCGGTACCAGCGGGCCCCGCCGGCCCAGGCGGCCGGCGAGGGCAGTACGACGGCCAGCCCGAGGCGCCCGGAGCGCCAGTTGGCGCCGAGGGCCTTGTTGACCTCCGTCTCGCAGCCGGCCTGCGCGGCCCGCATGCCCACCGAGCCGGGCGGCGGAGGTGTGCCGCGGTCGGTGCCGGGGCCGGTGAGCGTGCCGACGTGCAGGGTCTCCACCCGGTGCGACTCGGCGCACTCCATCGGGTTGTAGCCGCTCAGGAAGCCGACCTGCTGGGAGGAGTGGTGGCAGACGCCGGCGGTGGGGACGAACTGCTGCGCCGCCACGGGCGCCGGCCAGTCGTCGATGAGGTCACTGTCGACTCCGGCGGGTGCGCCACAGCCGGTGAGCGCCAGGGCCACCGCAGCGCCCCCGGCAATCGCCGTCAACCACCGTCGCATCGTCGACCTCCCGCCGCTGGTGAGCTCCGGACGGCCCCCAGCCGGCCGGTAGCGCCACGGCGCAGCAGCATACGGCACCGTGACTCAGATCGCCGGCAGTCCCTCGGGGCCGACGCCGCGCATCGAACGGGTGAGTTTGCGGTCGTCGCTCCACAGGAAACAGCGCACCCCCCGGTCACCCTCCTCCCATTCGCGCTGCGACGGTGGGTAGTAGATGGACCCGGCCCGGTACGGCAGGTCGCTGTTGTTCGGCACGGCCGCGTACGTGGCGATCAACGCCATGCAGCGCCGGTGCGCCTGCTCGCCCGAGCGGGTGAACTCGGCCCAGCTCATGTCCCGTTCGGAGTAGACGCCGACGAACTCGGCGCGGTGCGGCTCGGTGCAGAGCACCGGGGCCATGTAGTTGAGGTTGTCGCCGATCAGCTTCGGGTCGAAGCAGCCGTGGGTCAGCGGGGTGTCGCCGATCAACGCGCCGCGCAGGCTGCCGACGCGGTTCACCGGCCGGGTGTTGTCGATGCTGTCGGTCTCGCTGAGGTCGCAGCGGAACCAGCGCGCCCCGCCGGTCCAGGCCGGGCCGCTGGGCAGCGAGAGCGTCAGGGTGAGCCGGGCCGTGTGCCAGTCGCCGCCGAGCACCTCCCGGGCCCGCTGGTCGCACTCGGAGCGGGCGGCGCGCAGCGCTGTCGAGCCCGAACCCGGTCGGGTGCCGGCCTGCGCGGCCGTGCCGGTGAACGTGCCGACGTGGATCGCCTCGGCGAGGTGGCTGCGGGCGCAGTCGACGGTCTCGTACGTGCTGGCCTGCACGACCGAGGTGATCCGGGGCAGGCAGGTGTCGGTGGCGGGGGTGAACGGCCGCGGAACCCGCAGTGCCGGCCAGTCGTCGGTGAGGTCACCGTCCGCGCCTCGCGCCGGCCCGCAGCCGGCCAGCAGCATCGTCGTGATGCCGATCAGCGCCAGCGCTGGAAGCCACCGTCGCATCGTCCGCCCTCCCGCGAGCTGGCGACCGGTCACCGCGCCCCGCGGCGCGACCCCGGCGGGCGTGCAGCCTACGGCACCGTCCCGCTTGGAGTGTCGTCCCGTTTGGGTCGATCGGCCAGCCACTGATGTCTGTTCGTCCGAATCGATGGCCCGGACCGGCTCATTCTGCACTACTGGTCACTGCTGGGTCACAGCGTGTCGGAGTTGGTGCCGTGCTGCGGGCGGCGGGTGGCCGCGTTCGTACACTGGCCCCGTGACCGTACCGCCGCCGATCGTCGCGCCGAGCATCCTGGCCGCCGATTTCGCCCGCCTCGCCGAAGAGGTCCGTGCCGTCGAGGACGCCGCGGACTGGTTGCACGTGGACGTGATGGACAACCATTTCGTGCCCAATCTGACCATCGGGCTGCCCGTGGTGCAGAGCCTGCGAGCCGCAACCACGATGCCGTTCGACGTGCACCTGATGATCTCCGACCCGCGCCGGTGGGCCCCGGGCTACGCCGACGCCGGGGCGTACAACGTCACGTTCCACGTCGAGGCGGCCGACGACCCGGTGGCCCTGGCCAAGGACCTGCGCTCGGCCGGCGCGAAGGCCGGGCTGGCCATCGACCGGGACACCCCGATCGAGCCGTACCTGGAGCTGCTGCCCAGCTTCGACACCCTGCTGATCATGACGATCAAGGCGGGCTTCGGCGGGCAGCGGTTCATCCCGCAGCTGTTGGACAAGGTCCGTGCCGCCCGTCGACACGTCGACGCCGGCCATCTGGAGCTGCGCATCGAGGTGGACGGCGGGATCGCCGCGGACACCATCGAGCAGGCGGCCGCCGCCGGGGCCGACGCGTTCGTGGCCGGCACCGCCGTCTACGGCGCCGCCGACCCGGCCGAGGCGGTCCGGCACCTGCGGGCTCTCGCGGAGCGCGCGGCGCCCGGGGCCTGAGGTGGAACCCGAGGTCGACCGCAAGGACATCATCCTCGTCGTCGACGACGACGAGGACATCGCCCGGTTCGTCGAGTTCAACCTGCGGCTGCACGGCTTCGAGGTGATCCACGCCAGTGACGGCCAGGAGGCCCTGGAGGTCATCGAGCGGCAACGGCCGGACCTGGCCGTGGTCGACCTCATGATGCCCCGCATCGACGGTCTGGAGCTGACCCGACGACTGCGCGCCGACCCGATGACCTCCGCCCTGCCGGTGATCATGTTGACGGCGAAGGGGATGACCGTGGACAAGGTCCACGGCCTCAGCGCCGGCGCCGACGACTACCTGGTCAAGCCGTTCGACACCGCCGAGCTGGTGGCCCGGGTGTCCTCGACGCTGCGCCGCAACAAGGAGTTCCGGGAGGTCTCCCCGCTGACCGGGCTGCCCGGCAACAGCCGGATCCGTCGGGAGATCAGCGACCGGGTCCGGCACGGGGTGGACTACGCGGTCGGCTACATCGACATCGACCGGTTCAAGAGCGTCAACGACCGGTACGGCTTCGTCCGCGGCGACGACTTCATCTCGGCGCTGGCCCGCAGCCTGCACCGGGCGGTGGTGGCGGTGGGTCTGCCGCCGGCCTTCCTCGGCCACGTCGGCGGCGACGACTTCGTGATCGTCTGCGCGCCGGACCAGGTCCGCCCGCTGACCTCCCGGGCGGTGGTCGACTTCGAGAAGTCCGCCGACACGCTCTACGACCCGACCGACCGGGAGCGGGGCTTCGTCGAGCTGAAGGACCGGCGGGGCACCATCCGCCGGGCGGCCCTGGTCACGCTGTCCATCGGGGTCTCCCTCTCCGACGCCGGCAAGCGGTTCACCGACCCCCTGGAGGCCATCGCGGTGGCCTCGGAGATGAAGACGGTCGCCAAGAGCCAACCCGGGTCGTACGTGGCGGTGGACCGGCGGCGCGGCGTCACCTGACGCGTGATCCCGCTGTGAAGTAGCTCGCCTGGATAAGGACACACCGCGTTCGGCGTGTAAGACTGCGAAGTACCCACCACGCGCTGGCGGGACTCGGTGAAATTCCGAACCGGCGGTGATCCACGGTCCAACCGTGGTCAGCCCGCGACCCGGACGGCTCTGCCGCCCGGTGGACCTGGTGAAAATCCGGGGCCGACGGTTGGGGGCGGTTCGTCCGCGCCCAGACAGTCCGGATGGGAGACAGCGCGCGGGACGGACGGGTCCGAGCCGGCCGCTGGCTTCAGCGTGCCGTGCCGCCCATCCGGGTCGGCTGTGCCGTACCCGGACTCCGCCGCCGCCTGCCCGCGGCCCATGCCGCCTCCCTGACCGCCCGCGCGCGGACCGGCGAGTGAGAGGGCAGGGAAAGGGCGATGGCCAGCGTCTCCGTCGATGAGGCGATGCGGCGTGCGATCGAGCTGGCGGCTCGCGGGCTGGGCACCACCAGCCCCAACCCGGTGGTCGGGTGCGTGCTGCTCGACGCCGACGGCGAGGTCGTGGGGGAGGGTTTCCACGCCTACGCCGGTGGGCCGCACGCCGAGATCGTCGCGCTGGCCCAGGCCGGCCCGCGCGCCGAGGGCGGCACCGCGGTCGTCACTCTGGAACCCTGCGACCACACCGGCCGCACCGGCCCCTGCAGCACCGCGCTCGTCCAGGCCGGGGTGTCCCGTGTCGTCATCGCCGTACCCGATCCGAACCCGGTGGCCTCCGGTGGCGCCGCCACGTTGCGCGCCGCCGGGGTCCAGGTGGATCTGGGGGTACGTGGCGACGAGGCCGAGGCCGGCAACGTCGCGTGGTTGACCTCGATGCGCCGGGGCTGGCCGTACGTCATCTGGAAGTACGCCGCCACGGTCGACGGCCGGTCCGCCGCCGCGGACGGCACCAGCATGTGGATCACCTCCGAGGCGGCCCGGATGGACGTGCACGCGTTGCGCGGCACCGTCGACGCGGTCGTCGCCGGGGTGGGCACCGTGCTCGCCGACGACCCCCGGTTGACCGCCCGCAACCTGCGTGACGGCAGCCTGGCCATCCGGCAGCCGCTGCGGGTGGTGGTGGACAGCTCGGGGCGTACCCCGGCCGACGCCCGGGTCCGCGACGGCGCCGCGCGGACGTGGGTCGCGACCGCGGCCGAGGTGGGTGCGGGCCCGGACGGCCGGGTCGACCTGTCGGCGCTGCTCGCGGCGCTGCATCAGCGCGGGGTTCGCGCGGTGCTGCTGGAGGGCGGCCCCCGGCTGGCCGGCGCGTTCCTGGCCGCCGGCCTGGTCGACAAGATCGTCGGGTACGTCGCGCCCCGGCTGCTCGGCGCCGGCCCCACCGCCCTGGTCGACGCAGGAGTGACGACCATCGCTGAGGCCATCGATCTGGAGTTCGTCGACGTTACGCAGGTCGGTCCGGATCTCCGGATCACCGCTTTGCCCCGCAAAAGGGAGGGCTGACATGTTCACCGGCATTGTCGAGGAGTTGGGGGAGATCGTCCGGGTCACCGCCACGGCTGACGATTCGGCGCTTGTCGCCGTGCGCGGCCCGTTGGTCACCTCGGACGCCCGCCACGGTGACTCCATCGCCGTCAACGGCGTCTGCCTGACGGTGGTGGACGCGGCCGACGGCATCTTCACCGCCGACGTGATGGGCGAGACCCTGCGCCGCTCGGCGCTGGGCGCGCTGCGGCCCGGCGACCCGGTCAACCTGGAGCGGGCAGCGGCACTGGGCAGCCGCCTCGGCGGGCACCTCGTGCAGGGCCACGTCGACGGTGTCGGCGAACTGATCTCGCGGGAACCGGCCGAGCAGTGGGAGACGGTGCGGTTCCGCCTGCCCGCCGCCCTGGCCCGGTACGTGGTGGAGAAGGGCTCGATCACCATCGACGGTGTGTCGCTGACCGTGGCCGAGGTCGGCGCGGACGAGTTCGCCGTCGGGCTGATCCCGACCACCCTGAAGCTGACCACGCTCGGCGCGAAGGGCGTCGGCGACCCGGTCAACCTGGAGGTCGACGTGGTGGCCAAGTACGTCGAGCGGCTGCTCGGCGCCCGGCTCACCGACGCCTCCGGGGCGACCCCGAGCACACCCGGGGTGGCCTGATGGGCCCCCTCGGCTGGCTGCTCGACGCCCAGGTGCAGGTGGCCGGCTCGCCGGTGCTGGCCCGGGAGATCGTCGGCAACGTGTTCGGGCTGGTCTCCGCGCTGCTCGGGCTGCGCCGGCTGGTCTGGGCGTGGCCGGTCGGCATGATCGGCAACGCGCTGCTGTTCACCGTCTTCCTCGGCGGGGTGTTCGCCACCCCGCAGGCCCACGACCTGTACGGGCAGGCCGGCCGGCAGGTGTTCTTCTTCGCAGTCAGCGTCTACGGCTGGTGGCGGTGGCGCCGCAACAGCCGCCTGGACGCCGACCACGCCGCGGTGCTGCCGCGCTGGGCCACCGGGCGGGAGCGGCTCGTGCTGCTGCTGGCCGCCGTCGTCGGCACCGCAGTCGCGTACCCGGTGCTCAAGGCGCTGGGCTCGTGGGGCCCGCTGCCGGACGCCTGGATCCTCACCGGCAGCCTGCTGGCCACCTACGGCATGGCCCGCGGCTGGGTCGAGTTCTGGCTGGTCTGGATCGCGGTGGACGCGGTCGGTGTGCCGCTGCTGCTGCGCGGCGGGTTCTACCCGTCGGCGGCCATGTACCTGGTCTACGGCGCCTTCTGCGCCTGGGGCTTCGCCGCCTGGTGGCGCACCTCGCGTGCCACCCGGCCGGCCGCCGCACTCCCGCCCACCTACACGGAGGCCGTCGCATGAGCAGCTTCGCCGATATCGACGAGGCGATCGCCGAGATCGCCGCCGGGCGGCCGGTGGTCGTGGTCGACGACGCCGACCGGGAGAACGAGGGCGACCTCATCTTCGCGGCCGAGCGGGCCACGCCGGAGCTGATGGCGTTCATGGTGCGCCACACCTCCGGGTACGTGTGCGTGGCGGTGACCGAGAGCGAGGCCGACCGGCTCGACCTGCCGCCGATGCACCACACCAACCAGGATCGGCGCGGCACCGCGTACACGGTGACGGTGGACGCCCGCGAGGGGATCAGCACCGGCATCTCGGCGGCCGACCGCGCGCACACCAGCCGGCTGCTCGCCGGCGCGGCGACCGACCCGACCGACCTGGCCCGGCCCGGGCACGTGGTGCCGCTGCGCGCCCGCGAGGGCGGGGTGCTGCGCCGACCCGGGCACACCGAGGCGGCGATCGACCTGACCCGGCTCGCAGGTCTGCGCCCGGCGGGCGTGCTCTGTGAGCTGGTCAACGACGACGGCACCATGATGCGATTGCCGGACCTGGAGAAGTTCGCCGCCGAGCACGGCCTCACGCTGATCACCATCGCCGACCTGATCGCCTACCGGCGGCGTACCGAGAAGCAGGTCGAGCTGGTCGCCGACGCCCGGATGCCGACGCGGCACGGGGTGTTCCGGGCGCTCGGCTACCGCGCCGAGCACGACCCGGCCGAGCACGTCGCGATGGTGCTCGGTGACCTCGGCGACGGTCAGGACGTGCTGGTCCGGGTCCACTCCGAGTGCCTGACCGGGGACGTGTTCGGCTCGCTGCGCTGCGACTGCGGGCCGCAGCTGGACGCCGCGCTCGCCCGGGTCGCCCGCGAGGGCCGGGGCGTGGTGCTCTACGTGCGCGGGCACGAGGGACGCGGCATCGGCCTGCTGCACAAGCTGCAGGCGTACCAGTTGCAGGACCAGGGACGCGACACCGTGGACGCCAACCTCGACCTGGGTCTGCCGGCCGACGCCCGCGACTACGGCACCGGCGCGCAGATCCTGTACGACCTGGGCGTGCGCTCGATGCGGCTGCTGACCAACAACCCGGCCAAGCGGGCCGGGCTGGAGGGCTACGGGCTCACCGTCACCGGCCGCGAGAGCCTGCCGGCCGGCGCGCACCCGGAGAACCTGCGCTACCTGCGCACCAAGCGGGACCGGATGGGTCACCTGCTGGACGAGTTGGACGAGGTGTCCGAGGCGCCGCTGGGGCGTCCGGTCGCCGACGACGAGATCGGAGCATGACGATGGCGGGTTTCGGCGAGCCGGGAGTCGAGGCGGTCGACGCCGCGGGGCTGACCGTCGGGGTGGTGGCCGCACGCTGGCACGGCGACCTGACCGACCACATGCTGGAGCGTGCGGTCGCCGCCGCCGAGGCGTGCGGGGCGCGGTCGGTGGTGGCGCGCGTCGCCGGCTCCGTCGAGCTGCCGGTCGTCGCCCAGGCCCTCGCCCGCCGCTGCGACGTGGTGGTCGCGCTCGGCGTGGTCGTGCGGGGCGCCACCGCCCACTTCGACTACGTGTGCCGGTCGGTCACCGACGGGTTGACCCGGGTGGCCCTGGACGAGGGCAAGCCGGTGGCGCACGGCGTGCTCACCGTGGAGACCATCGAGCAGGCCCGGGACCGGGCCGGGCTGCCCGGATCGGCGGAGGACAAGGGCTGGGCGGCGACAGTGGCGGCGCTCGACGCGGCCCTGGCCGTCCGGACCGTGGCCGCCGGCAACGCCCAGCGGGTCGGCTTCGGCGGCTGACGCCGCCGGCTCCGGTGCCGGCGAACCTCACAGGCGGCCGGCCTCGATGATGCGGCGCAGGAACTGACGGGTCCGGGCCTGCGTCGGCTCGCCGAGCACCTGCTCCGGTGGGCCGCTCTCGACGACGCGCCCCGCGTCGAGGAAGCACACCTCGTCTGCGACCTCCCGGGCGAAACCCATCTCGTGGGTGGCCAGCACCATGGTCATCCCGTCGGCCTTCAGGTCCCGGATCATCGTCAGCACCTCGCCGACGAGTTCCGGGTCCAGGGCCGAGGTGACCTCGTCGAGCAGCATCAGGCGGGGCGCGTTCGCCAGCGCCCGGACGATCGCCACCCGCTGCTGCTGCCCGCCGGAGAGCGCGTCCGGGTAGGCGTGCGCCTTCGCGCCCAGCCCCACCCGGTCGAGCAGGTCGCGGGCCTGGGCCTCGGCCTCGGCGCGGGCCCGCCCGTGCACCCGCCGGGGGGCGAGGGTGATGTTGTCCAGCACGCTCAGGTGCGGAAACAGGTTGTACGCCTGGAACACCATGCCGATCCGCCGGCGGACCCGGTCGGCGTCCACCCGAGGGTCGGAGATGTCCTCCCCGTCCAGCTCGATGGTGCCGTCGTCCACCTCCTCCAGGAGGTTCACGCACCGCAGCAGGGTGGACTTGCCCGACCCGGACGCCCCGATCAGGGCCACCACCCGGTGCTCGTCGACTGTCAGGTCGAGCCGGTCCAGCACCACGTGCCCGGCGAACTCCTTGCGCAGACCCCGGCAGCGCAGCAGCGCCATGGTCAGCCTCCCGACTGGCGACGGGCCGAGCGCAGCGTCACCCAGTCGGTGACGGCGATCAGCGGGATCGCGAGCAGCACGAACAGCACCCCGGCCACGACGTACGGCGTGTAGTTGAACGACTGGGCGGTGGCGATCTGCGCGGCGCGGACCGCGTCGATCGGGCCGGCGAGCGAGACCAGCCCGACGTCCTTCTGCAGGGCCACCACGTCGTTGAGCAGCGGCGGGGCCACCCGGCGCACGGCCTGCGGCAGGACGACGTGCCGCATCGTCTGCCGGTAGGTCAGGCCCAGCGAGCGGGCCGCGGCGAGCTGGCTGGGGTGCACCGACTCGATGCCGGCCCGGAACACCTCGGCCAGGTAGCCGCCGTAGGTGAGCACCAGCGCGAGCCCGCCGAGCACCAGCACCGACGGCATGCCCCGCAACCGCAGCCCGGGCACGCCGAGGGTGAGCAGGTAGAGCACGATGATCAGCGGCAGACCACGGAAGGTGTACGTGTAGCCGGCTGCCAGCGCCCGCACCGGGAAGAAGACCGGGCCGCGCAGGGTCCGCAGCACGGCGATCACCAGCCCGAGCAGCAGCGCGCCGGCCGCGCAGCAGACCAGCAGCCGGACGTTGAGCCAGAGCCCGTCCAGCACTGCCGGCAGCGCGTCGGCGCCGATCTCCGGGTCCAGGAACGACTGCCGGACCCGGTCCCAGCCCGGAGCGCCGGTCACGGCGACGACGAGCAACGTGCCGAGCGCCGCCGTGGAGAAGGCGGCGATCAGCACGCTGCGCAGGCTCTGCCGACGCCGGTACGCCGACCGGCGCAGCTGCGCCGCCGACGGGGTGTGCTCCCGCGGCGTCACTTCAGCTCGGCCGCCCCCGCCACCTGCGCGAGCCACTTCTGCTCCAGCTCGGTGAGCGTGCCGGCCTCGCTGAGCTGACCGACGGCGCCGCTGACGCAGCGGGTCAGCGGCGAGTTCTTGTCCAGCAGCAGCCCGAACGCCTCCGGTACGCCCACCTGCGGCACCTGACCGACGATCGTCGCGTCGGTGACCTCCGCGCCGGTGATGTAGAAGGCGGTCGGCAGGTCCACCACGAGCCCGTCGATCTGACCGTTCTGCAGAGCCTTTTTGGCGTCGTCGTTGCTGTTGTAGACCTGCGGCTTCGCGGTCGGCTTGATGACGTCGGTGATCGCCTGGTAGCTGGTCGTGCCGACCTGGGCGCCGAGCCGGGCGCCGCGCAGGTCGGCGAGCGTCGTCTTGCCGGCGATCTTGGAGGATTTCAGCGCGATGACGGTCTGCCGCACCAGGTAGTACGGGGCGGAGAAGTCCACCGCCTGCTTGCGCTCCTCGGTGACGGAGAACTGGTTGATGTCGAAGTCGAAGTTCTTGGGGCCGGGCGCGATCGCGGTGTCGAACTTGACCCGGGTCCAGGTGACGTCGCCCCGGGCGTAGCCCAGCTTGTCGGCCACCGCGTACGCGACGGCGGCCTCGAAGCCCTCGCCGCTGTCCGGCTTGTCCTGGCGGAACCACGGCTCGTAGGCCGGCTGGTCGGTGGCGATGGTGAGCTTGCCCGGCGTACGGGTGGGCAGGCTGTCCTTCGTGCAGGACGCCGAGGCGGTGACGGTGGGTGTCGGTTCCTCGTCCTGTGGCGCGCATCCGGCGGTGGCGACGACGGCGCCGGCGAGGGTGAGCGCGACAAGGTGTGAGCGGCTGGCCATGGCGGACAGCGTAGAGGTCCATGGGCGTCGATCGAAGATTTTCCCACCATGATGGTAGGGAATTGTCCGCCTGCTGGGTCGCGGTGGACCCGGACTCGGAGCGCCGGCCCGGCGGCTGGAAGAATCGCCTCCCGTGAAGACGTTCGAGGAGTTGTTCGCCGAGCTGCAGGCCAAGGCCGCCGCCGGCACCCCGGGCTCGGGCACCGTCGCCGCGCTGAACAAGGGCGTGCACTTCATCGGCAAGAAGGTTGTCGAGGAGGCGGCCGAGTCGTGGATGGCCGCCGAGCACGAGGGGCCGCAGCGCACCGCCGAGGAGATCTCCCAGCTGCTCTACCAGGTCCAGGTGCTGATGCTCGCCAGTGGTCTCGAACTGAAGGACGTCTACCGACATCTGTGAGTGCGCCCCGTCGTTGATCAGACCCGATCGAAGGAGCACTCCGTCATGTTGCGTGTCGCCATCCCCAACAAGGGCACCCTGGCCGAGCCGGCCGCCCAGATGCTGCGTGAGGCGGGCTACCGCCAGCGCACCGACCCCAAGGACCTCGTCTGCCGCGACGAGGCCAACGACGTCGAATTCTTCTACCTGCGTCCCAAGGACATCGCCACCTACGTCGGCTCCGGTGACCTCGACCTCGGCATCACCGGCCGGGACCTGCTGATCGACTCGGCCGCGCCCGCCGAGGAGGTCGTCGACCTCGCCTTCGGCCGGGCCACCTTCCGCTTCGCCGCCCGCCCCGACGACATCGCCTCGGTGCGGGAGCTGGGCGGGCACCGGATCGCCACCGCGTACCCGGGGCTGGTCGAGCGGCACCTCGACGAGGTGGGCGTCAAGGCCGAGGTGATCCGCCTCGACGGCGCCGTGGAGAACGCCGTACGCCTCGGTGTCGCCGACGTGATCGCGGACGTGGTGGAGACCGGCGCGACCCTGCGTCAGGCGGGCCTCGTGGTGTTCGGCGAGCCGCTGCTGCGCTCGTCGGCGGTGCTGGTCCGTCGCGCCGGCGCACCGGCGCACGCGCAGGCCGAGCAGTTGCTGCGCCGCCTGCACGGCGTGCTGGTGGCCCGCCGCTACGTGATGCTCGCCTACGACGTCCCGGCCGGTCTGCTGGACCGGGCCAGCGGGTTGACCCCGGGCATCGAGTCGCCCACCGTGTCGCCGCTGCACCGGGAGGGCTGGGTGGCCGTGCAGGCCATGGTGCTCCGCGACGACGTGCACCGGATCATGGACGAGCTGTACGACCTGGGCGCCCGCGCCATCCTGGTGACCAACATCCACGCCTGTCGCCTCTGAGCGCCCCGGGACCGCTGGAACGGGGGTGTCCGCCCGCCCGGGACACCCCCGTTTCGCCGATCTCGAGTGGATCACCCGCGCCGCGCCGGCACTGGCGCGTCGCGGGATGCTGAGTGGTGGCTCGGCGGGTGGTGCGTCTGCGGGGCGAGCACGGGTGGCAGACTGGTGGGGTGAGTGACACCGAGCTGGTCCGTCTCAAGCCCCGCCGCATCCGGGTGGTGTGCTGGTCGGCGGCGGTCGCGCTGGTGGTGGTGTTCGCCGTCGTTGCCACCTCGCTGAGCGGGCCGACCGGCGACGGCTACGGCAGCTTCCAGCGCGGCGATCAGATCGCCATGATCGGCCTGGGCATCTTCGGGGCGCTGGGTTTCCTGCTGTTCACCCGCCCCCGGGTGGAGGCGGACGCGCGGGGCATCCGGGTGCGTAACGTGATCAGCTCGTACGAGCTGCCCTGGGAGGTTGTCCGGGGGGTCCGTTTCGACAGGGGTGCGCCGTGGGCGAGCCTGGAGCTGCACGACGACGACCTCCTGCCGATGGTCGCCCTGCAGGCGGCCGACAAGGAGCTGGCAGTCGACGGGGTCCGTGCCCTGCGCCGGCTGCACGAAGCCCACCTCAACCGCCTCGCCCAGCGCGCCGCCGGCAGCTGACCCCGCCGCTCGGCGCCCGCCACCGTCGGCCCTGCTCCAGACGCGCCACTGTCGGCGCTGCTCACGGGCCGGGTGCCCGGTTTGGGGGCGAGCGAGGCGGCGGTGTATTGTTGTCGAGTCGACCAGGCTGTCTCCGCATGCGAGCAGACAGCCTTGAAAGCGGAGCGCCTGCTCCCACCCGAGTCGCCGCCACGGTGGCCGGGTCCGGTCACCGGTTCCGGGCACGTCCCGGTTCCGGACGTGTGATCCTGTGATCGCGCCGACCGGTCGAGCGGGCCCTGGCATGCGCCGGGGCCTTCTGCTTTCCGGGTCGGTTCCCACCCGGGAGCCGCAGGGGTCGGCGACAGAGCAGAAACGACTCGAGGAGGCCCCATCAGCGTCGAACCACGCGTGAACGAGCAGATCCGGGCACGTGAGGTCCGACTGGTCGGCCCCGAGGGTGAGCAGGTGGGCATCGTCCCGCTGGAGCGCGCCCTTCAGCTGGCCGCGGACGTCGATCTGGACCTGGTCGAGGTTGCGCCGATGGCGCGCCCGCCGGTGTGCAAGCTCATGGACTTCGGCAAGTTCAAGTACGAGAGCGCACTCAAGGCGCGCGAAGCGCGGCGTAATCAGCAGCAGACCGTCATCAAGGAAATGAAGCTCCGTCCGAAGATCGACCCGCACGACTACGAGACCAAAAAGGGTCACGTGGTGCGGTTCCTCAAGGCGGGCGACAAGGTCAAGGTGACGATCATGTTCCGCGGTCGCGAGCAGAGCCGCCCGGAGCTGGGTTACCGGCTCCTGCGCCGGCTCGAATCCGAGATCACGGACCTGGGATACGTCGAGGCCGCTCCGAAGCAGGACGGTCGAAACATGATCATGGTTCTCGCTCCGCATCGGGCCGTCAAGGCCTCCGCGGTCGCCGCTACGGCGTCCCGCGGTGCACCTCGGGACCGGGGGGCGGACGAGTCCGCGCCGGTCACCGATGAGACCGCGGCGGCCGGCGAGACCGCAGCAGCCGTTGACGGTGGCACCGCCACCGAGACCAGCGGCGAGTAACAGGGGAGAAGACGTTCCACATGCCGAAGATGAAGAGCCACACGGGTATGGGTAAGCGGGTCAAGGTGACCGGCAAGGGCAAGATCGTTGCCCAGCAGGCCGGCCTCCGCCACAACCTGGAGAAGAAGCCCTCCACCCAGACCCGCCGGCTGACCGGCACGGTCGTGCTGGCCAAGGCCGACGTCAAGCGCATCAAGAAGCTGCTCGGCCGCTGACGCGCGCCACCTTTACGTAAGAAGGAGTTGAGATGGCACGCGTCAAGCGGGCTGTAAACGCCCAGAAGAAGCGTCGTACCCTGCTGGAGACCGCGAGCGGTTACCGCGGTCAGCGCTCCCGCCTGTACCGCAAGGCCAAGGAGCAGGTGCTGCACTCGATGCAGTACGCCTACCGGGACCGTCGCGACCGCAAGGGCGACTTCCGGCAGCTGTGGATTCAGCGGATCAACGCGGGCGCCCGGGCCAACGGGATGACCTACAACCGTCTGATCCAGGGCCTGCGTCTGGCCGGCATCGAGGTTGACCGCAAGATCCTGGCCGACATGGCCGTCAACGACGCCGCCTCGTTCGCGGCGATCGTCGAGCTGGCCCGGGCCGCGGTCGCGGCCGAGGGCACCGGCGGCGCGGCGGCCCAGGCCGCCTGATCCCCACGCACCAGAGCGAGGCGTCTCCCGCGTCGGCACCGCCGTCCGGGGGGCGCCTCAATCGTGCCGGAGGAACACACACCATGGCCTTCACCCCGCGTACCCCCAGGGTTGTCGCCGCCCGCCGCCTGCAACGCCGCCGGGACCGCGACGCCGCCGGCCGTTTCCTGGCCGAGGGCCCGCAGGCGGTCCGCGAGGCCCTGGCCCGGCCGGGCGTGGTCACCGAGCTGTTCGGTACGCCCGCCGCGCTGGACCGGTACCCGGAGCTGGCCGCGACGGCGGCCCGCGCCGACGTGCCGGTCTCCGAGGTGACCGACGACGCGCTCGCCGCGCTGGCCGAGACCGTCGCCCCGCAGGGGCTGGTCGCCGTCTGCCGGCACCTCGACGTGTCGCTGGAGCAGGCCCTCGCCGGCGGCCCCCGGCTGGTGGCGGTGCTCGCCGAGATCCGCGACCCGGGCAACGCCGGCACGGTGCTGCGCACCGCCGACGCCGCCGGCGCGGGTGCGGTGGTCTTCGCCGGAGACGCCGTCGACCCGTACAACGGCAAGTGTGTGCGGGCCTCGGCCGGCAGCCTCTTCCACGTGGACGTGGTCCGCGCGCCCGACCCGGTCGCGGTGGTCGACGCGCTGCGCGCCGCCGGGCTGTCGATCTTCGCCACCACGGGGTACGGCGACGACGACCTGGACGACCTGACCGACTACGGCCGGCTTGTCGCGCCCACCGCGTGGTTGTTCGGCTCGGAGGCGCACGGCCTGCCCGAGGAGTTGACCGCCGCCGCCGACGCCCGGGTGCGGGTGCCGCTGTACGGGCGCGCGGAGAGCCTCAACCTGGCTGCCGCCGCGGCGGTCTGCCTGTACGCTTCAGCGAGAGCGCAGCGCTGACGGTGACCTTGTCGGCGCGACTGACAGCAGGGGAGAGCATCCGCCCATGAACGCGACACGGCGTTCGTTTAGCCAGCCCGCCGGTGTCGGCGGGCGGCGGGCCTGACCTGCTCCCTGCGCAACTCCTACCGGCGGGCTGCGGCACAGCCGCGCGTCCGTAGACTCGCCTAGCCGCCCGTGGAGGGCTGGCGCCGCCGTGAGGGAGTGCCCGTACGCCATGAGCTACCGCAACGATCCGTACGACCCGAAGCAGGTCGCCCTGCTCGACCCGGCCGCCCTGGCCGAGGCCGTCGCCGACGCCACGAAGGCGTTCACGGCCGCCGCCGACCCGGACGCGCTGGCCGCGCTGCGGTCGGTGCACCTGGGGGACCGGTCACCGGTCTCCCTCGCGCGCCGCGAGATCGGCGCGCTGCCGCCGGCCGCGAAGTCCGACGCCGGTAAGCGGGTCAACGAGGCCCGCCGGGCGATCGAGGCCGCGTACGCCGACCGCGCCGAGGTGGTGGAGCGCGAGCAGGCCGAGCGGGTGCTCGTCGAGGAGCGGGTGGACGTCACGCTGCCCTTCAACAGGCGTCCGCGGGGCGCCCGGCACCCGTTGAGCACCCTGATGGAGTCGATCAGCGACCTGTTCGTCGGGATGGGCTACGAGGTGGCCGAGGGGCCCGAGGTCGACCTGGAGTGGGTCAACTTCGACGCGTTGAACATCCCCGCCGACCACCCGGCGCGCGGGCTGATGGACACGTTCCACATCGCACCGGAGGGCTCCGGCCTGGTGCTACGTACGCACACGTCGACGGTGCAGACCCGCACGATGCTCAGCCGCAAGCCACCGATCTACGTGATCGTGCCCGGCCGCGTCTACCGCACCGACGAGATCGACGCCACCCACAGCCCGGTGTTCCACCAGGCCGAGGGTCTGGTGGTCGACAAGGGCATCACGATGGCGCACCTGCGGGGCACGCTGGACCACTTCGCGCGGGCGATGTTCGGGCCGGAGGCGAAGACCCGGTGGCGGCCGCACTACTTCCCGTTCACCGAGCCGTCGGCGGAGTTCGACGTGTGGTTCCCGGAGCACCGCGACGGCCCGCAGTGGGTCGAGTGGGGTGGCTGCGGCATGGTCAACCCGCGGGTGCTGCGCGCCTGCGGCGTGGACCCGGAGGTCTACTCCGGATTCGCCTTCGGCATGGGCATCGACCGGACCCTGATGGTCCGGCACGGGGTCAGCGACATCCGCCATCTCTTCGAGGGCGACGTGCGGTTCAGCCGCGCGCTCGGGACCGGGGCGTAGGCGATGCGGGTACGAGACACGGGAACGGTGGTCTGAAGTCATGCGAGTTTCTGTCAGTTGGCTGCGGGAGTACGTCGACCTCCCCGCCGACCTGCCCACCGGTGACCTGGAGCAGGCCCTGGTCGACCTCGGCATCGAGGTCGAGTCCGTGGTGGACCTGCGCGAGAGTGTCACCGGCCAGCTCGTCGTCGGCGAGGTGCGTGAGATCGAGGAGCTGACCGGCTTCAAGAAGCCGATCCGCTTCTGCCGGGTGGACGTGGGCGCAGCCAACGGCACCGGCGACCCGCAGGAGATCGTCTGTGGGGCGCGCAACTTCGCCGTCGGTGACCGGGTGGTGGTGATCCTGCCCGGCGGTGTGCTGCCCGGCGGGTTCGCGATCGGCGCCCGCAAGACGTACGGGCACAACTCGGCCGGCATGATCTGCTCGGCCAAGGAGCTGGGCCTGGGCGACGACCACTCGGGCATCATCGTGCTGCCGCCGGACGGGTCCGCCAAGCCCGGCGACGACGCGCGGCCCGTCGTGGGGCTCGACGACGTCGTGTTCGAGCTGGAGATCACCCCCGACCGGGGGTACGCGCTGAGCCTGCGCGGCCTGGCCCGGGAGCTGTCGCACGCCTTCGACGTGCCGCTGCACGACCCGGGGATGGCGCCCGCGCCGGGCGGCACGCCGACGCCGGCGTACCCGGTGGAGGTCCGCGACCCGGTCGGCTGCGACCGGTTCACCGCCCGCCTGGTCCGCGGCGTCGACCCGAACGCGCCCACCCCGTCGTGGATGGCTCAGCGCCTCGTCACCGCCGGCATCCGCAGCATCTCGCTGCCCGTCGACATCACCAACTACGTGATGCTGGAACTGGGCCAGCCGATGCACGCGTTCGACGCCGACCGGATCGCCGGGCCGCTGGTGGTCCGCCGCGCCGAGGCGGGGGAGAAGCTGACCACCCTGGACGGCGTCAACCGGGTGCTCACCGCCGACGACATGGTCATCTGCGATGACACGGGTCCGATCTCCCTCGCCGCGGTGATGGGTGGCGAGACCAGCGAGGTCGTCACCGGCGGCACCACGAACGTGCTCTTCGAGGCGGCCCACTGGGACCCGGCGATGGTCGGGCGCACGGCCCGCCGGCACAAGCTGTTCAGCGAGGCCGCGAAGCGCTGGGAGCGGGGCGTCGACCCGGCCGTGGCACTTGTCGCGCTGGAACGTGCCGTGCGGCTGCTCACCGAGCACGGCGGCGGCACGCCGAGCGCCGAGATCCTGGACATCGACCACGTCCGGCCGCGTACCCCGATCACCCTGCCGGCGGACCTGCCGACCCGCCGGGTCGGCGTCGAGTACCCGCCGGCGCGGGTCGTCGCCCTGCTGGAGCGGGTCGGCTGCACCGTCGCGCAGGGCGCGGACCGGTTGTCCGAGGACCCGGGCGCCGTGGGCGTGGCCAGCGGCGCGCAGGTGGCGCTGAGCGTCACCCCGCCGACCTGGCGACCCGACCTGACCGACCCGGCCGACCTGGTCGAGGAGGTCGTGCGCCTCGACGGGTACGACCGGGTGCCGTCGGTGCTGCCCACCGCGCCCCCCGGTCGCGGCCTGACCCCGCGCCAGCGTCGCCGCCGGGCCGTCGCCGGATCGCTGGCCGAGCGGGGGTACGTCGAGGTGCTCGCGCACCCGTTCGTGTCGCCGGAACTGGCCGACCAGCTCGGCCTGCCGGCCGACGACAGCCGCCGGCCCGCGGTGCGCCTGGCCAACCCGCTGTCCGAGGAGGAGCCGCTGCTGCGCACCACGCTGCTCGGCCCGCTGCTCGGCATCCTCAAGCGCAACCTCGGCCGGGGTCACCGCGACCTCGCCCTCTACGAGATCGGCGCGGTCTTCCACCCGCGCCTCGGTGCCGGCAGCCCGCCCGCCATGGGGGTGGACCGCCGCCCGACCGACGCGGAGTTCGCCGCCGCCGACGCGGTGGTGCCGGCGCAGCCGGTGCACGTCGCGGCGGTGCTCACCGGTGACCTCGACCCTGCCGGCTGGTGGGGCGCGGGTCGACCGGCCGGCTGGGCGGACGCCATCGAGACAGCCCGCGACGTGCTCGACGCCGCAGGTGTCACCGGCGAGCGGGTCGAGGTGCGGGCGGCCGAGTACGCGCCGTGGCACCCCGGCCGCTGCGCCGAGGTGCGCGTCGACGACGCGGTCGTCGGGCACGCCGGCGAGCTGCACCCGACGGTGGTGGCTGCGCTGGAGCTGCCCCGGCGCACCTGCGCGCTGGAACTCGACCTCGACGCGCTGCCGCCGACCCCGGTGACGCCCGCGCCGACGGTGTCCGGCTTCCCGCCCGCGTTGATCGACGTGGCCCTGGTGCTGGACGACTCGGTGCCGGCGGAGCAGGTGCGTCGTGCGCTGGAGGCGGGCGCCGGTGAGCTGCTGGAGGACGTCCGGCTGTTCGACGTGTACTCCGGCGCGCAGCTCGGCGAGGGTCGCCGGTCGCTGGCGTACAAGCTGACGTTCCGGGCGCCGGACCGGACGCTGACCGTCGAGGAGGCGGTCGCGGCACGGGACGCGGCGGTCGCCGTCGCGGCGGAGCGCCTCGGCGCGACGTTGCGCGGCGCGTAACGGGATCGGCCCGTCCCCACACCGCGATCGCTCTGCCGGCGCACCAACGATCAAGGCCCTGACCTGGTGGTTCACACCGGGTCGGGGCCTTTTTCGGGTAAGGCTGCGGCGGTTCGGCAGCCGGTAGGTTGCGGTGCAGGTGCCCGGGGGATCCGGTGGCCTGCCGCTATGCTTTGACAATCGTCAATTCCGTCTCCGGGTGCGGCCACCCGGGCGTCGTCCGGCGGCCGGTGCCGAGTGACGTCCAGCGGACCGGGGAGGCCCCTCGAATGAAGATCGTTGCGTTGTCCTGCACCCAGAAGCGTCTGCCGTCGATGACCGACGCGCTGCTGGAGGCGGCGGTCACCGGCGTCGTTCGGGAGATCGATGACGCGCAGGTCCAGCGGATCCGGTTGATCGACCACCGCATCGCGATGTGTGAGGGCGAGGACACCTGCCTCGACCCCGAGGTGGGCCGGTGCACGATCGACGACGACTTCGAACGGGTCGTCGAGCTGGCCGAGGGCGCGCGGGGGATGCTGCTCGCCATGCCGGTGTACGCGGGGAACGTGCCCGCGGTACTGAAGATCTTTCAGGAACGCCTGAAGAGCTCCATGAACGCGCGGCACCGTCCGCTCGGCAACCTGCTGGTCGGGACCATCGTCCATTCGCGCACGATGCTGACCGAGCCCGCCCTGGGCGCGCTGTTCCCGTGGTATCTGCGGCTCCGGAACAAGAACGTCGCCTCGGCCTGCTTCACCCAGAACGATCACCCCGACCTGACCCGCACCGCTGCGTTCGACCTGTGTGTGGCAGTGGGCCGGCAACTCGGCATGTCGCTCGCCGGCAGCCGGTCGCCGGGCGACGACCGCCCGGCGCTGCCGTTGGTTCAGCCACCGTCACGTCCGCGCTGCGGTGACCCGGTCGTGCCCTCCCCCGCCGCGTGACGAGACTCCGCGCGCCACGTGCACCCGTCGCCCGCCTGATCGCACGACACCGTGACGTCCGGCTCCACGTAGCGGGCGGCGATGGCGGTGTGGAGTTCCTGGCAGTACGAGCACGGTGACGAGAACGTGAGGACGACGCCGGCACGGGCGGCCTGTCGGCGGTAGCGCAGGATGCCGCAGTCGGCGTTGCGCAGGACGGTGCCCGAGGGCTCCGGCTCCCTGGTCACCGCCGAGTCGTACAGCAGCAGTTGACGCTGAAGCCGGGTCATGAAGTGGTCGGTGGCGGAGACCCCGGCGGGCCGCTGCTCTCGCAGCAGCTTGGCGGTGATCCGGGAGTTCGCCCGGATCCAGGCGGCCAGGCCTTCCTCGCCGTGCTCTCCCAGGATGAACTCCTCCGCTGCCGCCTGGGCCTCGAAGAACCGCTGGCGCCACAGGTCGACCTTCTCGGCCGGGTCGAGGGGGAGCGGCTCACCGGTCATCGTCGGCGGCCGTCCCGTTGTCGCCGTCCAGTTCGGCGAAGACCTCCTGGGCGACGCGCAGCCCGTTGTTGGCGACCGGCCAACCACCGTAGTAGGCGAGCTGGATGATGACTTCGACGATCTTCTCCCGTGACATCCCGAGGTGCAGCGCCGCGCCGATGTGGCCGCGCAACTCCCAGTCGGTCCGTGCCAGCGTGACCGCTGTCAACGCGACGAGTTCGCGCTCCTCGACGCTCAGGTGCGGGCGCGTCCAGATCTCACCGAACAGGTGGTCGACAGTGATCCGCAGGAACTCCGGGTAGGAACCCGGGCGCGGCTCGCGGCCGAAGACCTGCTGAAACATGGCCTCACCCCGCTCGTGCCGGGTAGACGGCTGATTCATCGATCAACTCCTTCGGCTGGGTGCAGCGGTGTCAACGTGCACGACGCCACGAGGGCGACGACCAGCAGCGCGGCGCCGCTGGCGAAGGCGGCGGGAACACTCACCCGCTCGGCGACGAACCCCACGACGACCGGCCCGACCACGGCGCCGACGTCGGTGCACATCGAGAAGGCGGCGACGCCACTGCCGGCCCGGCCGGCGACGACGTCACCGACCAGCGCGGCAGGTGCGGCGTTGAGCAGCGCCGAGCCCGCCGCGTACACACAGAGCAGGGCGACGAGCCAGGCGTACCGGTCCACGAACACCAGGGCGGTGATCGCCGCCGCGGCCACACCGGTGCCGGCGATCATGGCGGGTGGGCGGCCGGCCCGGTCGACCACCCGGCCGGCCGGCACGATCAGCAGCGCCTGGACGGCGGCGGAGATGGTGAAGGCCCACCCGACCCACGCCACGTCACGCAGCCACGCCACCACCACCACAGGGACCAGCGCGCTGCGCAGCCCGAACAGGACCCACCCCTGCGCCAGCGCGGCGAGGCAGGCCACCAGGTAGCGCCGATCCCGCAACAGGACCGGCAGGTCGACCACCGTACGGCCGAGCGCCGCCCCGGTGCTCCGGCCGGTGTCGAGCACCGCCAGGGTCAGCACCGCGGCGCCCAGCAACAGCGCCGCGTACGCCACGAACGGCGTGGACAGGGCGACGAGCGCGAGGAGCCCGCCCAGCGCCGGTCCGCAGATCCCGCCGAGCAGAAAGCCCGCCTCGAACACGGCGCTGGCCCGGCCCCGCTGGTCGGGCGGCGCGATGGCCAGGAGCATCGCCAGCGCGGACACCGAGAACAGCACCGAGCCGGCGCCGCCGAGCGCGCGGAACACGAGTAGCTGCCCGTAGGACCCGGCGAACGCCGTCAGGGCCGAGGAGAGCGCACAGAGCATCAGGCCGGCGACCAGGACCCGCCGCTCCCCGAACCGAACCGCCAGCCGGCCGCAGAACGGGCTGGTGGCCAGCCGCATCATCGCGAACAGGGCGACGAGTAGTCCGATCCGGGTGGGCCCGGCCCCGAACGTCGCCGCGTACACCGGAAGCACCGGGAGTACCAGCCCCAGGCCGAGCATGACGCACCCGCCGACGACGCTGAGGACGTAGACCTCGCGCGGGAGACCCGGTGGGGCGGCGACGGGTGGGGCGCTGCCGGTGCCGGCCGCCTTCACAGGCCGGTCACAGGATGATGCTGAGCTTTCCATGCTCGACCAACGTCTCGTGGTCGAGCACCACGACCCGTCTCCGGATCCGGAACGACTCCCCGTCGACGACGAGCGCGAACCGGTACTTCCCGACGTACACGTCGGAGCGCCGGTGCCCGAACCGGTGGACGACGACATTCGCCACCACGTCGAGGTGCGTGCCCCGATCGATGAGCACCTCCACGTTGCTGATCATCCGATGCGTCCGCGAGCGGGGGTTCTCGCACCACACCTCACCGGCAAGGAGTTGTTCGACCCGCTGGCGCAGCCGGGCGGCGTCGTCGTCGATGAGCCCGAGCGCGTCGGCCTCGTCGCGTACGTCGGTGGCGGGGACCGAGTAGCGGATGTCGTCGGTCAGCATCTCGTCGTACCACTCGAGCAGGCGCCACTCATCGAGCAGCCGCGCCTCGCGGAAGAGGAACTGGCTCACCCGGTGCCACAACCGCACCTGGGCCGTGTCGTCGACAGTCAGCTCGATGGTCATCGCACCTCCACCCCTTGCCGCTGCGCCCGCTGAACGACCTCGGGGTGCTCGTCGTCGCCGTACATCAGCCGGTCCCACTGCCGCCAGAACTCACGGGCCGGAAGCTCGTCGGTCGTCTCCGGGACGGCCTTGTTCATGCCGCGGGACAGGTCCGAGTAGCGGACCGCGCGGTTGAGATAGCCCCGCTGACACGATTCGATGATCTCGATATCGTCGGGGGTGGCGAAGCCGGCGGGGCCGAGGAACGTCAGGTAGTGACTCTTGCGGAGCTCCCGGATGTCCGGATCCTCGTCTTTGGGGGCCAGGGCGACCGAGGTGATGGCCATCTGGCCGGCGCCGATCGGGTCGATCTTGCGGATGGTGATCGCGATCGCGTCGATGATCATCAGGTTGGGGAAGATCAGCAGCGCGCGGTTGGTGCCGGTGATCCGCTCGGCGCGTTCGGCACCGAACCGGTCGACGAACCGTGCGGCGGTCGCCTCGATCCGTGGCCGGACCTCGGCGCCGAACATCGGCGTCCAGTACGCGAGCGGGCGGGCCGCCGCCGGCGGTAGCTCGTTGGCGCCGTGGCCCCACCCGAGCGCGCGGCCGAAGCCGCCCCGACGTCGTGGCGGCACCGATCCCAGCGACTCCATGTAGCCGACGTAACGCTTGTGCAGGGCCCGGAAGTGGTAGATGTCGACGCTGTTCTCCATCATGAGCTTCCAGTTCGCCCGCGCCCCGTGCAGCTGCGCGCCCTGGATCACCTCCATCCCGACCTCGGACTGGTCGTCGATCAGATCGAGGTACTCCGTCGCGCCCGCCAGGTACTCGGTCAGGGTGCGCGGCTGCCGGGGGTCGAAGGTGACGAACACGAAGCCGCGGTAACCGTCGCTGCGGTGCTGCGCGAGGCCGAAGTCGGCCTTGCGGAAGCTCGGCCCGTACCCGTCCGGGATCGGAACCCCGACCAGGTCGCCCCGGTTGGAGAACGTCCAGTCGTGGTACGGGCACCGGAACGACCTGGCCCGCCCGGCCGGCTGCGAGCAGATCAGCGCCCCCCGGTGCGGGCAGCTGTTCGCGAACACCCGGATCACCCCGTCGGATCCGCGCGCCATGACCACCGGACGCCCGCCGACGTCACGCGCGACGTAGGAACCCGGCGCGGGAACCTCCGACTCGTGCCCGACGTACAACCAGCAACGGTCGAAGATCCTGGTCATCTCCCGTTCGGCCAGGTCGTCGTCGGTGTAGGCGCGGCGATCCACCCGGAACGAGAGGCGCTCGCGATCGTCGAGCACGATCGGGTCACCCACCGGCCACCGCAGTTCGGTACTCACCGCACGTCCTCTCGCCGTAGCGTCCTGACCGTGCCGACGACCAGCTCCGCCGTCCGTGCCGCGGAATCGCCGCACTCCGGCTGCGCGGCGCGCAGCCGCGCCCGGTAGCCCCGGGCCGGATCGAGCAGGTCGGTGACGGCGCCGGCGACCGCCTGCGCGGTGACACCGGCTGGCTCCAGCGCCGTCCCGAAGCCCGCCCTCTCCACGAAGTACGCCTGAATCGGCTGGTCCACGGCCAGCGGGATCACCAGCATCGGTGTCGCCGCCCGGATCGACTCCGCCACGGAGTTGTAACCGCCGTGGGTGACGAAGACGTCGGCGCGTTCCAGCACCGCACGTTGCGGCAGATATCCAGCGGTGAGCACGTCGTCGGGCAGGGCGAGTTCCGCGGCGAGATCGCCCACCGCGGCGATCACCTGCGCGCCGGTCGCCGCCGCGCCGGTGACGACCGTGCGCAGCAGGTCCGGCCGCCGGTAGAAGATCGTGCCGAAGGACACGTACACCAGCGGTCGGTCGGGGTCGATCCGATCCAGCGCCGGGAAGTCGACCTCGTCGCCGCGCGTCCCCGCCGCACCGGGCAGTCCCACCAGCCGCACACCGTCGTCAGTGACCGCGTCGGCCCGGACGAGGGCGGGAATCGTCGGCATCAGATTGAGAATCGGTGAACGCGCCGAATGGGTCCGGGTCGACCACCCCACCCCGTGCCGGGTCAGATACTCGCCGACCTGCTCGTCGTACGCCCAGCGGCCCCGTCGGTGCTCGCGCGGGCACACTCCCCCCAGGTTTGCCCAGATCATTCCGTACGGGATTCCGGAAGCCTCGGTGCCGACCATGGCCGACGCGGTGACCGGCAGCGAGTCGACGAGCACGAAATCCGCTGCCGTCGCGCGCAGCGCTTCACTCGTCTGTTTTGCCACCGGTGACGCCTGGAGCATCGGGCCGATGTTCGCCGGATCGCCGCTCCACGGCCCCATCTCGACCTGCCCGATCAGGTGGACCCGCGCCGTGCCGAGGGCTTGGCGGCGTTGCTCGTCGAGCACGCCCCCGTCGGCGGACAGCAACAACAGCGTGACCTCGCTTCCGGCGGCTCGGAGGGCGTTGACCACCGGAACGTACGGGTTGAGATGACCATGCTGCGTCGTGGTGAGAAGGGCGACGCGCATCAGCTCTCCGATCCATCGGGAAACGGCCGCAATCCGCCGCGGGCGGACGATAAGAGCCCTGCGGAGTGAAGGAAGCCATCGATTTGCAAAGCCTGCCCGGCGACACGATCGATGTCAATGCCTGGTGACTGCTTATCGTCTTTGACCGACGACCGGCAATGGGTTTCTCCGAGGTTGCGGAATGTTTGTCACCTGAGCGTTTAAGGTGAGTCTGAGTGGTTGGAGTGGCCGGTCTGTTTTCGGCTGTTGTGGACGGTCGATTCCGAGGCTCGGCGTCGATGATGGTAAATGCCTTATACGGCGGAAAGGGTGAGAGGGGAAGTCGACGTGCAATCCGTGGCGACTACGGGAGCCTCCGCCCGTTCCGTTGCCGTTCCACGCCGGACCTGCTCGGTGTGCAGAGGGTGGGCGCCCAGGAGCGCGACCGGCTTGCGCCCGGCCCCACCAGGGGCTCGGGCGCCCGGTGCAGGCTCAACGTCTCGAATCCGACCCAGAGGGCACCCCGGTGCGCCCGGTCCGGCTCTGCCGGCGGCCCGAAGGAGCCGGAAGTAGGGGTCCCTCTGTTCATTAGCATGCACTACTCTGCATGAACTTGCACTCATGAGTCGTCCTTGTTAATCTTTCCTGCATAGTCATGCGGAGGTGAGTATGGGGATCCGAGTCGCGGTCGCCGGAGCGAGCGGGTACGCCGGAGGCGAGCTGCTGCGCCTGATCGCCGGGCACCCGGAGTTCGACCTGGTCGCCGCCACCGCGCACAGCCAGGCCGGGCACCGCGTCGACGTGGTCCACCCGCAGCTCACCGGGCTCGACCTGGTGCTCGGCGAGACCGACCCGTCGACCCTGGCCGACGCCGACCTGGTCTTCCTGGCGCTGCCGCACGGCCAGTCGGCGGCCCTCGCGGCCCAACTGCCGCCCGAGGTACGCATCGTCGACCTGGGCGCCGACCACCGGCTGGCCGACCCCTACGCCTGGGCGCAGTACTACGGCGGCACCCACGCCGGGCAGTGGACCTACGGGCTGCCCGAGCTGCCCGGCCAGCGGGAGCTGATCGCCAGCTCCACCCGGGTGGCGAACACCGGCTGCTACGCCGCCGCGATCACCCTGGCGCTCGCGCCGCTGATCGCCGACGGCGCGGCCAGCCCCGCCGACGTCGTGGTGGTCGCCGCCTCGGGCACGTCCGGCGCGGGCCGGGCGGCGAAGCCGCACCTGCTGGCCAGCGAGGTGCAGGGCGACCTGTCGCCGTACCGGGTCGGCACCCACCAGCACGTGCCCGAGATCAAGCAGGCGTCCGGGGCGACCGCTCTGTCGTTCACCCCGGTCCTCGCGCCGATGCCGCGCGGCATCCTGGCCACGGTCACCGCCGTGCCGGCGCGCGGCGTCGACCCGCAGCAGGTGCTGGCGCAGGCGTACGCGGACGCGCCGTTCGTGCACGTGCTGGCGGAGGGACGCTGGCCGCACACCGCCGCCACGCTGGGTTCCAACTCGTGTCACCTGCAGGCCACCGTCGACGTCGACTCGGGTCGCCTGATCGTGCTCAGCGCACTGGACAACCTCGGTAAGGGCGCGGCCGGCCAGGCCGTGCAGAACGCCAACCTGATGCTCGGCCTGCCGGAGACGACGGGCCTGTCGATCTGGGGAGTGAGCCCGTGAGCGCGAGGGGTGCAGCAGTCGCGACGGAAAGGCAGGCGCCGTGAGTGTCACGACCCCTCGGGGTTTCCGGGCGGCCGGGGTGGCCGCCGGTCTGAAGGCCAGCGGTGGCGCGGACGTCGCCCTGGTGGTCAACGACGGCCCGGACGCCGGTGTCGCCGGTGTCTTCACCACCAACCGGGTCAAGGCCGCTCCGGTGCGCTGGAGCCAGCAGGTCGTGCAGGGCGGTGTCGTCCGGGCGGTGGTGCTCAACTCCGGTGGCGCCAACGCCTGCACCGGCCCGGCCGGCTTCCAGGACACGCACGCCACGGCCGAGCACACCGCCTCCGCGTTGAGCGCGGTCAGCCCACGGTTGCTCCTGGGCGCCGGTGAGGTGGCGGTCTGCTCCACCGGCCTGATCGGTGAGCGGTTGCCGATGTCGAAGCTGCTGCCCGGGGTCCGTACGGCCATCCGGGGTCTGTCGCGCGACGGCGGTCCGGCGGCCGCCGAAGCGATCATGACCACCGACACGCGGCCGAAGACCACTGTGGCGCGGGGCAGCGGTTGGACGGTAGGCGGGATGGCCAAGGGCGCCGGGATGCTCGCGCCGGGGATGGCCACCATGCTCTGCGTGCTCACCACCGACGCGGTGGCCGGGCCGGCGGCGCTTGACGAGGCGCTGCGCGCGGCCACCCGGGTGACCTTCGACCGGGTCGACTCCGACGGGTGCATGTCCACCAACGACACGGTGCTGCTGCTGTCCAGTGGCGCGAGCGGCATCGAGCCCACCCCGGCCGAGCTGGCCGCCGCGGTCACGACGGCCTGCCACGACCTCGCCCAGCAGCTCATCGCCGACGCCGAGGGCGCCACCAAGCAGGTCGCCATCGACGTGGTCGGCGCCGCCGACGAGGACGACGCGGTCGAGGTCGGCCGCTCGGTGGCCCGCAACAACCTGGTCAAGACCGCGCTGTTCGGCAACGACCCCAACTGGGGCCGGATCCTCGCCGCCGTGGGCACCACCGCCGCCGCGTTCGAGCCGGACGAGGTGGACGTCGCGGTCAACGGAGTGTGGGTGTGCCGGGGTGGCGCCGCCGCCGAGGACCGCTCGAAGGTCGACCTCACCGGGCGGGACGTGACGATCCGCATCGATCTGCACGCCGGTGACGCGGTGGCGACGATCTGGACCAACGACCTGTCCCACGCGTACGTGCACGAGAACTCGGCGTACTCAACATGAGTCTCAGCGGTGATCTCACCCGCGCCCAGGTCAAGGCGGAGACGCTGATCGAGGCGTTGCCCTGGTTGGCGCGGTTCTCCGGCTCCACCGTGGTGGTCAAGTACGGCGGCAACGCCATGACCGAGCCGGCGCTGCAACGGGCGTTCGCGGCCGACATGGTGTTCCTGCGCTACGCCGGTCTCAAGCCCGTCGTGGTGCACGGCGGCGGTCCGCAGATCTCGGCCATGCTGGGCCGGCTCGGCATCGCCAGCGAGTTCCGGGGCGGCCTGCGGGTGACGACCGCCGAGGCGATGGACGTGGTCCGGATGGTGCTGGTCGGGCAGGTGGGCCGGGAGCTGGTCGGGTTGATCAACTCGCACGGTCCGTTCGCCGTCGGGCTCTCCGGCGAGGACGCGCGGCTGTTCACGGCGGTGCGCCGCCCGGCGTACGTGGACGGGCTGCCGGTCGACGTCGGGCAGGTCGGCGACGTCGAGTCGGTGGACGTGTCCGCAGTGACCGACCTCATCGACGCCGGCCGGATCCCGGTGATCTCCACTGTCGCGCCGGACGCGGACGGGGTCCTGCACAACCTCAACGCGGACACCGCCGCCGCCGCCCTCGCCGTCGCGTTGCGGGCCCGCAAGCTGGTCGTGCTCACCGACGTGGCCGGCCTGTACGCGGACTGGCCGGACACCACCAGCCTCGTCTCCGAGATCACCGCGGACGACCTGGCGAAGCTGCTGCCCAGTCTCGAGTCGGGGATGGTGCCCAAGATGGAGGCCTGTCTGCGGGCGGTGCGTGGGGGTGTGCCCGCCGCGCACGTCGTCGACGGCCGGGTGGCGCACTCCACGCTGCTGGAGGTCTTCACCTCGGAAGGGTTCGGAACGATGGTGGTGCTTCAGGACGGGATGGTCGGGGCATGAGCAGTCTGGCGCAACGGTGGACGCAGTCCATGATGGACAACTACGGCACGCCGCCGCTGGCGCTGGTCTCCGGCGCGGGCGCCGTGGTGGTCGACGACACGGGCCGCGAATACCTGGACCTGGTCGGCGGGATCGCGGTCAACGCCCTCGGTCACGCCCACCCGGCGGTGGTGGCTGCGGTGTCCCGGCAGGTCGCGACGCTCGGGCACGTCTCCAACCTCTACATCGCCGAGCCGCCGGTCGCCCTCGCGGAGCTGCTGCTGGCGCTCGCCGGCCGGCCCGGCCGGGTCTTCTTCGCCAACTCCGGCGCGGAGGCGAACGAGGCCGCGTTCAAGCTGTCCCGGCGCACCGGGCGCAGCCACGTGGTCGCCACCAACGGGGCCTTTCACGGTCGCACCATGGGCGCCCTCGCGCTGACCGGTCAGCCCGCCAAGGCCGACCCGTTCCGGCCGCTGCCCGGCGAGGTGACCCATGTCGACTTCGGCGACGTCGCCGCCCTCGAGGAGGCGGTCACCGACGCCACCGCCATGGTCATCCTGGAGCCCATCCAGGGCGAGAACGGTGTGGTCGTCCCGCCGGCCGGCTACCTGTCGGCAGCGCGGCGGATCGCCGACCGGCACGGCGCGCTGCTGGTGCTCGACGAGGTGCAGACCGGCATCGGCCGCACCGGGCAATGGTTCGCCCACCAGGCCGAGGGCGTGGAGCCCGATGTGGTGACCCTGGCCAAGGGGTTGGGTGGCGGGCTGCCGCTCGGTGCGACGCTGGCCTTCGGCCGTGCCGCGGACCTGCTCACCCCCGGCTCGCACGGCACCACCTTCGGCGGCAACCCGGTGAGCTGTGCCGCCGCGCTCGCCGTGGTGGCCACGATCGCCAACGAGGGGTTGCTGGACCACGTCAAGCGCGTCGGCGAACGGCTGCGTCGGGGCGTCGAGGCGCTGGGCCATCCGCTGGTCGACGGCGTACGCGGGGCCGGGCTGCTGCTCGGCGTGACCCTCACCGCGCCGGTGGGGCCGGTGCTCGCCGAGACGCTGCGCGACGCCGGTTTCCTGGTCAACGCGGTGCAGCCGGGGGTACTCCGGCTCGCTCCGCCGCTGATCCTCACCGCCGACCAGGTCGACGCCTTCCTCGCCGCGCTCCCGGCGGCCCTGGACGCGACGGCCGCCGGCAGCGACCGGACGCGGGCTACCACGACGACGCCGGCCACCTCCACGACGCCGACCACCACCACGACGGGAACGACCGCATGATCCGGCATTTTCTGCGCGACGACGACCTCTCGCCCGCCGAGCAGTCCAGCGTGCTCGACCTGGCGGCGCGGATGAAGGCCGACCGCTTCGGCCACCAGCCGCTGGCTGGCCCCCGCTCGGTGGCGGTGCTGTTCGACAAGCAGAGCCTGCGGACCCGGATCTCGTTCGACGCCGGCATCGCCGAGCTGGGCGGGCATCCCCTGGTCGTGGACACCCAGGTCACCCACTTCGGGCGGGGCGAGACGCTCGCCGACGCGGGCCGGGTGCTGTCGCGCTACGTCGCGGCGATCGTCCTGCGCACGCACGGCGACGACCGGATCGCCGAGGTGGCGAGCGGCGCGAGCGTCCCGGTGATCAACGCGCTCACCGACGGTTTCCACCCCTGCCAGCTGCTGGCCGACCTGCTCACCATCTCCGAGCGGTGCGGTGGCACGGCCGGCCGCACCCTCACCTACGTGGGCGACGGCGCCAACAACATGGCGCAGTCGTACCTGCTGGCCGGTGCGACGGCCGGGATGCACGTGCGGATCGCCGGCCCGGCCGGGTTCGCGCCGGACGAGGCGGTGGTGCGGCAGGCCGCCGGGATCGCCGCCGGCACGGGCGGCTCGGTACGGGTGCTGACCGACCCGGCCCAGGCGGTCCGCGACGCCGACGTGCTGGCCACCGACACGTGGACGTCGATGGGCCAGGAGGCCGACGGACTGGACCGGGTCACCCCGTTCCTGCCGTACCAGGTCAACAAGGAGCTGCTCGGCCAGGCCGCACCGGACGCGATAGTGCTGCACTGCCTGCCCGCCCACCGGGGTGAGGAGATCACCGACGAGGTGCTGGACGGCCCGCAGAGCGCGGTCTTCGACCAGGCGGAGAACCGGCTGCACGCCCAGAAGGCGCTGCTGACGTTCCTGCTCGCGACGTCCGGGACGACGCGATGACCGCCCCGCTGACCCGCGCCGCCCGGCACGCCCGGATCGTGGAGCTGATCCGGGACCGGCCGGTGCGCTCGCAGACCGAGCTGGCCGACCTGCTCGCCGCCGACGGCGTCGGGGTCACCCAGGCCACCCTCTCGCGCGATCTGGAGGAGCTGGGCGCGGTGAAGGTGCGCGGCGGTGACGGCCCGGCCGTCTACCTGATCCCCGAGGACGGAAAGCGGCCGCTGCGCGATGCCGAGGCGGCGCCGGCCCGGCTGGTGCGGTTGCTGCGCGAACTGCTCAACGGGGTGGACGCCAGCGGCAACATCGCCGTGCTGCGCACCCCACCGGGCGCGGCCCAGTACCTGGCCAGCGCGTTGGACCGGGCGGGCCTGCCCGAGATCGTCGGCACCATCGCCGGCGACGACACCATCCTCGTCGTGGCCCGCGAGGCCGTCGGCGGGGCCGCGCTCGGTGACAAGCTCGCCGGCTGGGCCCGCCGGGACGACACCGTCGAAGGGAACACCACGTCATGACCGAGCGGGTCGTCCTCGCGTACTCCGGGGGGTTGGACACCTCCGTGGCGATTCCCTATCTGGCCGAGCAGACCGGCGCCGAGGTGATCGCGGTGGCGGTCGACGTCGGGCAGGGCGGTGAGGACCTCGACGCGATCCGGCAGCGCGCCCTGGACTGCGGCGCCGCCGAGTCCGAGGTCGTCGACGCGCGCGACGAGTTCGCCGCGGACTACTGCGTGCCGGCGATCCGGGCGAACGCCCTCTACATGGACCGCTACCCGCTGGTGTCGGCGCTGTCCCGGCCGCTGATCGTCAAGCACCTGGTGGCGGCCGCGCGCAAGCACGGCGGGACGATCGTCTCGCACGGGTGCACCGGCAAGGGCAACGACCAGGTCCGGTTCGAGGTGGGCCTGGGCGCGCTCGCCCCCGAGCTGAAGATCATCGCCCCGGCCCGCGACTTCGCCTGGACGCGGGACAAGGCGATCGCGTTCGCCGAGGAGAAGGGGCTGCCGATCGACGTGTCGGCGAAGTCCCCGTACTCGATCGACCAGAACCTGTGGGGCCGCGCGGTGGAGACGGGTTTCCTGGAGGACATCTGGAACGCCCCGATCGAGGACCTCTACTCGTACACCGCCGACCCGGCGGAGCCCCGCGACGCCGACGAAATCGTGATCACCTTCGACGGCGGCGTGCCGGTGGCGATCGACGGTGAGACAGTCACCCCGTACCAGGCGATCCTGGAGCTGAACCGGCGCGCGGGCGCCCAGGGCGTGGGCCGGCTCGACATGGTCGAGGACCGCCTCGTGGGCATCAAGAGCCGCGAGGTGTACGAGGCGCCCGGCGCGATCGCGCTGATCACCGCCCATCAGGAGCTGGAGGCGGTGACCGTCGAGCGGGACCTGGCCCGGTTCAAGAAGAGCGTGGACCAGCGCTGGGGTGAGCTGGTGTACGACGGCCTGTGGTTCTCGCCGTTGAAGGACTCGTTGGACGCGTTCATCGACGACGCGCAGCGGCACGTCAGCGGCGAGGTGCGGCTGACGCTGCACGGCGGCCGGGCCACCGTCACCGGCCGGCGCTCCGACGAGGGCCTGTACGACTTCGGGCTGGCCACCTACGACACCGGCGACACCTTCGACCAGACCCTCGCGAAGGGCTTCGTGCAGCTGTGGGGCCTTCCGAGTCGGATGTCCGCGGCCCGCGACGCCCGGCTGGGTGGCTGACGACCATGGGGACCACAATGGGCGGCGTGGACGACAAGAGCCTCACCGAGAACAGCGCCGGCACCAACCGGACGAGCCTGTGGGGTGGCCGGTTCGCCGGCGGCCCCGCGGAGGCGCTCGCCCGACTGTCGGTGAGCGTGCAGTTCGACTGGCGCCTGGCCCCGTACGACATCGCTGGTTCCCGGGCGCACGCCCGGGTCCTGGCCGGCGCCGGCTTGCTCGACCCGGAGGAACTGGGACGGATCCTGGCGGCCCTGGACGACCTGGAGGCGGCCTGCGCCTCGGGGGCGTTCCGGCCCACGGTCGACGACGAGGACGTGCACACCGCGCTGGAGCGGGGCCTGTTGGAGCGCCTGGGCAGCCTCGGCGGCAAGCTGCGCGCCGGCCGGTCCCGCAACGACCAGGTCGCCACGGACCTGCGGCTCTACCTGCGCGACCACGCGCGGGGGGTGGCCAGTCGCCTCGTCGAGCTGGCCGAGGCGTTGGTCGAGCAGGCCGAGCGGCACATCGACACCGCCGCGCCCGGCATGACCCACCTGCAGCACGCCCAGCCGGTCACCTTCGGGCACTGGCTGCTCGCCCACGTGCAGCCGCTGCTGCGGGACCTGGAGCGGCTGCGCGACTGGGACCACCGGGCGGCGATCAGCCCGCTCGGCGCGGGCGCCCTCGCCGGGTCCGGGCTTCCGTTGGACCCGGTGGCGGTGGCCAAGGAACTGGGCTTCCGGACGTCGTTCGCCAACTCGATGGACGCGGTCGCCGACCGGGACTTCGTGGCGGAGTTCCTGTTCACCACCGCGCTGATCGGGGTGCACCTGTCCCGTCTCGGCGAGGAGGTGGTGCTCTGGACCTCGCACGAGTTCGGTTGGGTGGAGCTGGACGACGCCTTCGCGACCGGTTCGTCGATCATGCCGCAGAAGAAGAACGCGGACATCGCCGAGCTGGCCCGGGGCAAGTCCGGGCGGCTGGTCGGCGGCCTGATGACGGTGCTGACCATGCTCAAGGGCCTGCCGATGACGTACGACCGGGACATGCAGGAGGACAAGGAGCCCGCGTTCGACGCGGTCGACACCCTGGAGCTGCTGCTGCCGGCCCTGGCGGGGATGATCTCCACGATGACGGTCCGGGTGGACCGTCTCGTCGCCGCCGCCCCGGTCGGCTTCTCCCTCGCGACCGAGGTCGCCGACTGGCTGGTCCGGCGCAACGTGCCGTTCCGCGACGCGCACGAGATCACCGGCCGGCTGGTGGCGCTCTGCGCGGCCCGCGAGTGCGAGTTGGAGGACGTCTCCGACGCCGACCTGGCCGCGGTCAGCGAACACCTCGACCCGTCGGTGCGCGACGTGCTGTCGGTGCGGTCGGCGCTCGCGGCCCGGACCACCCCCGGCTCGACCGGCCCCGGCCCGGTCGCCGACCAGCTCGCCGCCGCGGCGGACCGGCTGGCCGGCTGGCGGGACTGGGCCACCGAGCGGGTCGTACCCCGCTGAGGTCGCCGTGGCGTCGGCGCCAGCCGCCGGCGCCACTGTCGGTTCAGGCCGTCGGGCGCTCCCGCTTGGGGAGCTTCGCCACCACCATGTCGTACGACGCGTCGACCGCCTCGGTCAGCTCGTCGCCGTCGATCCCGCCGTCGAGGCGCAGCGTGTTCCAGCCGGACCGGCCGATGTAGGCCATCGGGCGAGCGTCGTCGGGATGGCGGTGCAGCCACTCGTCGGCGATCTCCCTGGTCTGGCCGCACTTGATGCCGACAGTGGGTTTTCCGTCGCCGTTGCCGAGGAACGCGAAGATCCGGCTGCCCACCTTCACCACCTCGTCGCCCTCCCACGGCCGGTCCAGCCACGCTCCCGGCTTCGCCAGGCAGTACGTCAGCATCTCCGCGCGGTCCATGGGTGCCTCCTCGTCGTGCGCACAGTCTGCCCGCCCGGGCGCCCGCAGGCACGCCCTCGCCGATCTTGCACTTTCGGTCACCGAATCGTGAGGTATGCCCCTTATGCCGCGACAGAAAGTGCAAGATCGCGGGGTGGTTGCCGATCGACGGGGCGCGACGGTGTTGTCGTGGTTCGGTTGCGCGTCGCGGTCATTACTTCGCTGTTCGGGCGTGGTCTGGTGATTCGGGCGCCTCTTGCGGGTTGGGTGTCGGCTCAGCGGAGCGGGCGGCCACCCGTTCGTAGCGTTGGCGGGCGGCCTGCGCGCTGCCCAGTCCCAGCCCGTACGCGATGGACTGCCAGGTCAACCCCCGGTCGCGGGCCAGCGTCAGCAGCCCGGCCTCCAGGGCGTCCAGCTCGGCGCGCACGTGCGGCAGCAGGGTCAGCGCGGCGGTGAGGTCGGCGGCGTCCACCGGTTCCTCGGTGGGCTCCCGCTCCGCACCGCCGGCGGCGAGGGCGGTGACCAGGGCCACCGCCTCCCACGGGTCCAGCACGTACGGGTGGGCCCAGCGTCCCCGCCGGGCATCGGAGCCCGCGTGGCGTTCGCTGATGCGTTGCAGCGCCTCGTGGGTGCGGTGGGCGCGGGCCCGGGCCGGGTCGGGCGCGCTGAACAGCTCCTCGGTCGTCATGCTCCGAGCACACCCCATCAACGCGACATTGTCAACAGATTGTTGAAGCTCGGCGACGGGATGACCAGGATGTGGCCTGGGTACCGTTCGGGCATGGACGTCCTTCCGGATGATCACGCCGCCAACCCGGACCTCGGCGCGCTCGCGGACCTGCTCGCGGGTCCACTGCTGCCGGCCGCGCGGGGCCTGCTGGGCTGCCGGCTGTCCGCCGGCGGGGTCACCGTCCGGATCACCGAGGTCGAGGCGTACGCCGGCACGGCAGGTGACCCGGCCTCGCACGCCCACCGGGGCCGCACCGCCCGCAACGTCGTGATGTTCGGTCCCGCCGGGCACGCCTACGTCTACTTCACCTACGGCATGCACTGGTGCATGAACGTGGTCACCGGGTTCGAGGGGGAGGCCGCCGCCGTGCTGCTGCGCGCCGGTGAGGTGGTCGAGGGCCTGGACGCCGCGCGGGCCCGCCGGCCGGCGGTACGGCGGGACGTGGACCTGGCCCGGGGCCCGGCCCGGCTCTGCGCCACGCTCGGCATCGACCGCGCGGCGTACGGCGCGTACCTGCTCGGCGACGGCCCGGTCCGGTTGCGTCCGCCGGTCCGGCCGGTGCCGGCCGAGGCGGTGGTGGCGGGACCCCGGGTCGGCGTGACCGGCGCGCACGATCTGCCCTGGCGGTTCTGGCTCGACGGTGATCCGACGGTCAGCGCGTACCGGCGTCACGTGCCCCGCGTCCGGCGCTGAGGGCGGCTCCCGGCGTGTGGCCGGCGGGGTCTGTCGGAGGGTGTGGCCATAATCACCCCATCTGCCCACCGACGGCTCGGAGGACCTCCATGGCAACGCTGCTCGCGATCGGCACCGCGAAGGGGTTGTTCCTCGCCACCAGCACCGACGACCGGCGCACCTGGGAGGTCAGCGGCCCGCACCACCCGCGGACGAGCGTCTACGCGGTGGCGATCGACACCCGCCCCGGCACCCCGCGGCTGCTCGCCGGGGTGACCAGCTCACACTTCGGCCCCAGCGTCGCGACAAGCGACGACCTCGGCGCGTCCTGGGACGAGCCCGACCACGCGCCTGTCGCGTTCCCGGCCGACACCGGCGCGAGCCTGGGGCGGGTCTGGCAGCTCACGCCGGGCGGCGCCGACGAACCGGACGTGGTCTGGGCCGGCACCGAGCCGTCGGCGCTGTTCCGCTCCACCGACGGTGGCCGCAGCTTCGAGCTGGTCCGCGCCCTCTGGGAGCACCCGCACCGCCCGCACTGGCAGGCCGGGTTCGGTGGCCAGGCGGTGCACACGGTGCTGCCCCACCCGCGCGACCCGGCCCGGGTGCTGGTCGCCATGTCCACCGGCGGCGTCTACCGTTCGCAGGACGCCGGGGCGAGCTGGGCCCCGGGCAACGTGGGCATCCGCGCCGCCGGCCTGGCCGACGAGTGGCCGGAGTTCGGCCAGTGCGTGCACAAGGTCGCGCGGGACGCCGGCAACCCCGAGCGGCTGTACGCGCAGAACCACTTCGGTGTCTACCGCTCCGACGACGACGGCCGCACCTGGTCGTCGATCGCCGACGGGCTGCCCAGCGACTTCGGCTTCCCGATGGTGTCGCACCCCGGGCGGCCCGGCATGGTGTGGACGTTCCCGCTGGTGGCCGACGTCGAGCGGTACCCGACCGACCACCGCTGCCGGGTGTACCGCTCCGCCGACGCCGGTGACAAGTGGGAGCCGCTGTCGGTGGGCCTGCCCGAGGGCCCGTTCTATCCGGCGGTGCTGCGCGACGCGATGTGCGCCGACGACGCCACACCGGGAGGCGTCTACTTCGGCACCCGTTCCGGCGAGGTCTACGCCAGCCGGGACGAGGGCGACTCCTGGTCGCAGGTGGCCGCGCACCTGCCCGACGTGCTGTGCGTCCGGGCGGCGGTGGTCTGAGTGGTCACCGTGCTGTTGCCCGGCCCGCTGCGCGGCGAGGCCGGCGGCGCCAGCCGGCTCAGTGTCGACGCCTGCGGCACGCTGGGCGCGGTCCTCGACGAGCTCGCCGCCGATCATCCCCGGCTGGCTCGGCGGATCCGCGACGAGCGCGGCGAGCTGCGCCGGTACGTCAACGTCTACGTCGACGGGGAGGACTGCCGGCACTCCGGCGGGCTGGCCACGCCGGTCGGGAAGGGCGCCCAGGTGCAGGTGCTTCCCTCGGTCGCCGGGGGCTGATTCCCGAGGGTGACCGGCGCCACTGCCAGACCGGCCGCCGACGGAATAGTTGACTCGTCAAATAAGTTGTGAGCTGCGTCCGGGTACCACGACGGCACCCGGTTGACACGCGAGGAGCTGGTCATGCAGTTCGGAGTCTTCACCGTCGGTGACGTCACGGTCGATCCGACCACCGGTCGTGAGCCGACCGAGCATGAGCGGATCAAGGCGATGGTCGCCATCGCACGCAAGGCCGAAGAGGTCGGGCTGGACGTCTTCGCCACCGGTGAGCACCACAACCCGCCGTTCGTCCCGTCGTCCCCGACCACCATGCTCGGTCACATCGCGGCCCGCACCGAACGGCTGCTGCTGTCCACCGCGACCACGCTGATCACCACCAACGACCCGGTGAAGATCGCCGAGGACTACGCGATGCTCCAGCACCTGTCCGACGGCCGGGTGGACCTGATGATGGGTCGCGGCAACACCGGCCCGGTGTACCCGTGGTTCGGCAAGGACATCCGCGCCGGCATCCCCCTCGCGATCGAGAACTACGACCTGCTGCACCGGCTGTGGCGCGAGGACGTGGTCGACTGGAAGGGCAAGTACCGCACCCCGCTGCAGTCCTTCACCTCGACGCCCCGCCCGCTCGACGGCGTGCCGCCGTTCGTCTGGCACGGCTCGATCCGCAGCCCCGAGATCGCCGAGCAGGCCGCGTACTACGGCGACGGCTTCTTCGCCAACCACATCTTCTGGCCCAAGGAGCACACCCAGCGGATGGTCGGGCTCTACCGCCAGCGGTACGCGCACTACGGCCACGGCACCGCCGACCAGGCCATCGTCGGCCTCGGCGGCCAGGTGTTCATGCGGCGCAACTCGCAGGACGCGGTCCGGGAGTTCCGGCCGTACTTCGACAACGCCCCGGTCTACGGGCACGGGCCGTCGCTGGAGGAGTTCACCCGGGAGACCCCGCTGACCGTGGGCAGCCCGCAGCAGGTCATCGACCGCACGCTCGGCTTCCGCGAGTACGTCGGTGACTACCAGCGGCAGCTGTTCCTGATGGACCACGCGGGCCTGCCCCTCAAGACGGTGCTGGAGCAGCTCGACCTGCTCGGCGAGGAGGTCGTGCCGGTGCTGCGCAAGGAGTTCGCCGCCCTGCGCCCGGCGCACGTGCCGGACGCGCCCACGCACGCCTCGCTCGTCGCCGCCGCCGGTGGCGCGAAGGACAGCACCGTGCACGCCGTCGACGACGTGACGGGCAAGGCACCGGAGGGGGCGACCCGATGACCCGCCGTACGCTCGCCGTGGTCTCGGCGGGGCTGAGTCAGCCCTCGTCCACCCGACTGCTCGCCGACCAGCTCGCCGGGGCGACCCGCGACGAGCTGGTCCGGCGGGGCGCCGAGGTGGAGCTGCGGGTCGTCGACCTGCGCGAGTACGCCCACGACGTGGTGAACAACATGCTCACCGGGTTCCCGCCGGCCGCGCTGCGCGAGGCCATCGACGCGGTAACCGGTGCGGACGGCATCATCGCCGTCACGCCGATCTTCAACGCGTCGTACAACGGGCTGTTCAAGTCCTTCTTCGACGTGCTGGAGGCCGAGTCGCTCGTCGACCGGCCGGTGCTCATCGGGGCCACCGGCGGCACCGCCCGGCACTCCCTCGCCCTGGAGCACGCCCTGCGCCCGATGTTCAGCTACCTGCGGGCGGTGGTGGTCCCGACATCGGTCTTCGCCGCCCCGGAGGACTGGTCCGGTGGCACCGTCGACGGCGCCCTGCGCGGCCGCATCCGTCGCGCCGCAGGCGAGCTGGCCGACCAGGTCGAGCGCCGGCTGCCCGCCAGCGGCCCCGCCGACCCGTTCGCCCTCACCACCGACTTCCTGCAGATGCTCGGCGGGGGCGACGACGCTCCGGTCACCTCGGCGGGTCGTACGGATGCGCGACCAGCACCGGGCAGCGCGCGTGCTGAATCGCAGCCTGGCTGACCGAGCCGAGCAGCAGACCGGTGAACCCGTGCCGGCCCCGGGTGCCCACGACCAGCAGCGACGCGGTGTCGCTCGCCTCGATGAGCCCCTGGGCCGCGCCGGCCGCCCGGATCGGATGCTCCCGCACCACCAGATCGGGGTGCTCGGCCCGGACGGCCGCGGACGCCTCGGCCAACAGCCGCACCGCCTCCGCCTGGTACGCGGCCTGCGCCTCGTCGACCTCGTCCGGCAGCGGCCGGCCCCCGTCCAGCGGGCTGACATGCACGAGCACCAGCGGGACGTCTCGTAGCGCCGCCTCGGTGGCGCCGTAGCCCACGGCCAGCCGGGACGATTCGGACCCGTCCACGCCGACCAGCACCGGCGCGTCCGCGTCGATCGGCTGCTCGTCCGGTCGGCTCACCAGGACCGGGCAGTGCGCGTGCGCGGCCACCTGCGCGCCGACCGAACCGAGCAGCAGACCCGTGAACCCGCCCAGACCGCGGCTGCCCACCACGACGAGATCCGCCCGTCGTGACTCCTCGACCATCGTCGCGCCGGGGCCGCCGGCGACCTGACGGGCCTCGACGTCGAGGCCGGGCCACCTGTCGACCAGCTCGGCCGCCGTCTTCTCCAACATCTGGCGCGACTCCTCGGTGGGCGCCGGCACCCCGAGGTCGTACGGGTTGAGGGGCACGCCGTAGCCGAGCGGGTGCAGGTAACCGTGCACCAGGAGCAGCGGCCGGGAGCGGAGCAGGGCGGCGCGGGCCCCGTGCTCCGCGGCGACGAGGCTGGACGGCGATCCGTCCACACCCACCACGACAGGTCGGTTCATCGGCTCTCCCAGGGTCGGTCGACTCATTGTCTGCGGCGCGGGGCCGGCGGTGGCGCCGAACGCGCCAGCCGGTCAGTGCCCGCCTTCCTCGCGGTGGTGCCGGACGATCGCCAGCGGACCGTGCGACTGGTGCAGGACCGCGTGGCTCACCGAGCCGAGCAGCATGCCGGCCAGGGTGCCCCGGCCGTGCCCGCCGACCACGGTGAGCTGGGCGGTGGCCGATTCGCGGACCAGCACCGACGCCGCCGCGCCGTACGCCACGTGGTGCCGCACCGGCACGTCCGGGTACCGCTGCGACCACCCCGCGAGGGACTCGGCGAGCACCCGCTCCTCGTCTTCGGCAAGCGTCTCGACGCCGTACGCCAGCGGCAGGATGTCGCCCGGCATGGTGGGGGTGGGGGTGATCCAGGCGTGTACGGCCACGAGTTCGGCGCCTCGCAGCGAGGCCTCCTCGAAGGCGAAGCCCAGCGTCTGCGTGGACAGGTCCGAACCGTCGACGCCGACCACCACCGGCCCGTCGGCCCGGACCTCGCCCTTGACGACCAGCACCGGGCAGTCCACGCGGGCGCAGACCTGCACGGCCACCGAGCCCATCAGCAGCTCCGCGAAGCCATCGAGTCCCCGGCTGCCGAGCACCAGCAGCGCCGCGTCCCGGGATTCGCGCAGCAGGACCGGCGTGGCAGGGCCGTCGACGACCGCGGCGGTGACGGCGAGGTCGGAGGCGGTCTTGTGGGCCTCGGTCACGGCGTCGGCGACGATCTGTTCGGCCTGCTCGCGAAGTCCGGCGTCGAGCACCGGGCCCTGCACGGGAATCAGCGGCATGTCGTAGAGCGGCCAGACGAACGCGTGCACCACTCGCAGTGGGCGGCCGCGGGTGGCGGCCTCGCGGGCGGCGACCCGCACCGCGTCCAGCGCCGTCGTCGAACCGTCCACCGCCACCACCACGGGGGCACCAGATCTGATGGTCATCACGTCCTCCTTCGTCCGTCTTCATCCTCATCCGGCGGCATCCGCGGGATCAGAGGCGGACGGCGGCCGCCGGGGGGCCGTTGGGCCCGTCCATCCGGCCTCTGGCCCCCACGGCGTCGGGGTCGCGACACTGTCGCAGTCGCTGCGTACCCTCGCCGGATGACCTCCGACGTGCGGCTGCGGCCGGTCCACGAGGACGATCTCGTGGAGTTCTTCCTGCACCAGCAGGACCCCGAGGCCAACCGGATGGCCGCGTTCGGCCCCAAGGACCCGTCCGACCACCGCGAGTTCGCCCGGCACTGGGCCCGGGTGCTCACCAACCCGGCGAACCGGGTCCGCACCGTCGAGGCCGACGGCGAGGTGGTCGGCTACGTCAGCGCCTTCCCGGTCGACGACCAGACCGAGGTCAGCTACTGGATCGACCCGGCCCGCTGGGGCCGGGGCCACGCCACCGCGGCCCTCGCCGCCCTGCTGCGCGAGCTGCCCCGGCCGGTGCACGCCCGCGCCGCCAAGGACAACGCCGCCTCCCTCGCGGTGCTGCGCAAGTGCGGGTTCGTGGTGGTCGGCGAGGATTCGGGGTACGCCAACGGCCGCGGCGCCGAGGTGCAGGAGTGGCTGCTGGAGCTGCCCGCCGACGCCCCTGACCTGGGCGGGCACTAGTCTCGCGGGGTGAACTGGTTGGATCTGGTCGGCTGGGCCGGCTCCGCGGTGCTGGTGTGGTCGCTGTTGCAGTCGCGCATCCTGCGGCTGCGCGCGCTCAACCTCGTCGGCTGCGTCGTGCTGATCGGCTACAACGCCGCTCTCGAGGTCTGGCCCATGGTGGGGCTCAACATCGTCCTCGCGGTGATCAACATCTGGTACCTGCGGGGGATGCTCGCGACCCGCCACGACGAGCAGACCTACCAGGTGGTGGAGGTCGGCGTCGGCGACCAGTTCCTGGCGCACACGCTGCGGATCCACGCACCGGACATCGCCCGGTTCAACCCCGACTTCCACTGGGATCCGGCCGCCGCCGACCGGTCGGCCTTCCTCGTGGTCACCGCCGACGAGGTGGTCGGGGTGGTGCTGTCGCACGCCGAGGCGCGCGGGGTCGCCCAGATCGACCTGGACTACGTGACCCCGAAGTTCCGCGACTTCACCCCCGGCGAGTTCGTCTACCGACGCAGCCGCCTCTTCACCGAGCGGGGCTTCCACCGGGTGGTCAGCCCGCCGGGCATGGTCGCTCCCTACTACCACCGGCTCGGCTTCCGCCCCCAGGGCGACTCGTACGTCCTCGACCTGCCCGCGTCACCGGCCACCGATTCCGCGTAGCGTCACCCGAGCAGGATTCGGCCAAGGCCGCACGGGGCACAGAAGCGCGTACGCCGGGCGGGCTCACCGACCGGCGGGCGCCGTGCGTACTCGCCGGTGCCACCACCTCCGAGGGAGCGAACCGGGCGTGCAGAGCTACGGGAGCCAACTGGCCCTGGTCGGGATCCTGGTCGTCATCAACGCGCTCTTCGCCGGCAGTGAGATGGCGCTGGTGTCGCTGCGGGACAGCCAGATCCAGCGGTTGGAGCGCACCAGCCGGGCGGGGCGGGTGCTGGCCCGGCTCGCCAAGGACCCGAACCGCTTCCTGGCCACCATCCAGATCGGCATCACCCTCGCCGGCTTCCTGGCCTCCGCCGCCGCGGCCGTCTCCCTGGCCAAGCCCCTCGTCCCGCTGCTCGGGATGTTCGGGAGCGCCGCCGAGACGGTGGCGATCGTGGTGGTGACCCTCGCGCTGACCTTCGTCACCCTGGTCTTCGGCGAGCTGGCCCCCAAGCGGATCGCCATGCAGTCCGCCGAGCGGTGGGCACTGCTGGTGGCCCGCCCGCTCGACCTGCTCGCCAGTCTCACCCGCCCGGCCGTCTGGGCCCTCGGCGCCACCAGCGACCTGGTCGTACGCCTGTTCGGGCTCAACCCGAAGCACCAGCCGGAGGAGATCGGCCCGGACGAGCTGCGCGACATCGTCGCCGGCAACCACGGCTTCACCAAGGAGCAGCGCACGATCATCGCGGGCGCCGTGGAGATCGCCGACCGGCGGTTGCGGGCTGTGCTCGTACCCCGGTTGCAGGTGTTCACGCTCGACAGCGGGACCACCGCGGAGGCCGCGCGGCTCGTGCTGGCCGCCACCGGGCACTCCCGGGCGCCGGTGGTGCGCCACGGCGGCCTGGACGACACCGCCGGTGTGATCCACCTGCGTGACCTGGTCGGCGTGCCCGACGACCGGCCGGTCGACGAGATCGCCCGCCCGCCGATGCTGCTGCCCGACTCGCTGCCGGTCGTGGACGCGTTGCGCCAGTTCAAGGCCGAGCGGCAGCACATCGCGCTGGTCGTGGACGAGCGCGGCGCGGTCGACGGCATCGTGACGCTGGAGGACATCCTGGAGGAGATCGTCGGGGAGATCTACGACGAGACCGACCGGGACGGCTACTCGGTGCGTCGCGAGCCGGACGGCGCGGTGGTGCTGCCCGGCACGTTCCCGGTGCACGACCTTCCGGACATCGGCGTCGAGCTGCCCTCGCGCCCGGCCGGTGACTACACCACAGTCGCCGGGCTGGTGCTGGCCCGCCTCGGGCACATCCCCACCGTCGCCGGGGAGGACGTCACCCTGGACGGCTGGGTGCTGACGGTGGCCGGCATCGACCACCGGGCCATCACCGAGGTACGCGTGAGCCGGGTCCCCGCCGAGGACGGCGACGACAACGGTGACGACGCCGACCAGTCGATCGAGCCGTTGCTGGACGAGGCCCGCAGCTGAGCACCCGTCGGGCGAGCGAGCGCACCACGCCGCCCGCCGCGCAGGCCGTGGGGTCGGCGTGGTGATCGCCGGGGTCGCCGCGGCCGGGCCCGACGGTCAGTCGCGGGACAGGTTCTGCAGCCGGACCTGACCCCGGGCGACCAACCGCTCGTCGGCGTCGCTGATCTCCACCTGCCAGAGCTGCTGGCTGCGACCCCGGTGCACCGGGGTGCCGACCGCCCGCAGCTCGCCGTCCCGGACGGCCCGCAGGAAGTCGGTCTGGTTCGACACGCCGACCACCGTGCCCCGGTCGGCCAGCCAGAGCGACCCCCCGACGCTGGCCGCGGTCTCCACCACCGAGCAGTACACCCCGCCGTGCTGGATGCCGAACGGCTGGTGCAGCTCCGGGCGGACCTGCCAGCTGATGACGACCCGGTCGGCGGTCGCCTCCTCGAACTTCAGGCCGAGCAGGGCGACGAAACCACCCGTCAGATCCGGCATCTCCACGGCGAAACCCTCCTCGATCAACGGGGCGCAAGCCTAACCGGAGCGGGTTGCGCCAAACCCGGTACGGGTCGGTGCCGGCGATGGGGGAGAATCGGTGACCGTGACCGACAGCAGCCTCCCGCCGCCGACGCGGTACTCCCTGACCGACGACCTGCTCTGGCGTGGCCTGATCCAGGACTCGACAGGCCTCGACGAGCTGCGCGAGCTGCTCGACGGCGGGGAGGCCACCACCTATTACGTGGGCTTCGACCCCACTGCGCAGAGCCTGCACGTCGGCTCGCTCATGCAGGTCACCACTGCCCGCCGTCTGCAACTCGCGGGTCACCGCCCGTTGCTCCTGGTGGGCGGGGCGACCGGGCAGATCGGCGACCCGAAGGAGAGCGCCGAGCGGACGCTCAACCCGCCTGAGGTGATCGCCGGCTGGGTCGAGCGGATCCGCGAGCAGCTCGCGCCCTTCGTGTCGTACACGGGTGAGAACGCGGCGCAGCTGGTCAACAACCTGGACTGGACCGGCGAGATGTCGGTCGTCGAGTTCCTCCGCGACGTGGGCAAGCACTTCCCGGTCAACAAGATGCTCGCCCGGGAGGTGGTGCGCGCGCGGCTGGAGACGGGGATCAGCTTCACCGAGTTCAGCTACCAGCTGCTGCAGGCCAACGACTTCTTCGAGCTGCACCGCCGGCACGGCTGCCAACTTCAGTTCGGTGGGTCCGACCAGTGGGGCAACATCACCGCCGGCGTCGACTACGTCCGGCGCCGGGGTGCGGGGCCGGTCCAGGCGTTCACCACGCCGCTGGTCACCAAGGCCGACGGCACGAAGTTCGGCAAGACCGAGGGCGGCGCCGTCTGGCTCGATCCCACCCTGACCAGCCCGTACGCCTTCTACCAGTTCTGGCTCAACGTCGACGATCGGGAGGTCGACCGCTACCTGCGGTACTTCAGCTTCCGCTCCCGCGACGAGCTGGAGGAGCTGGCGAAGGCGACGGCCGAGCGGCCGGCGGCCCGGCTGGCCCAGCGGGCGCTCGCCGAGGAGCTGACCACCCTGGTGCACGGCCCCGAGGAGACCCGGCAGGCGGTCGCCGCCAGCCAGGCGCTGTTCGGGCGCGGTTCGCTGGACGATCTGGCCCCGGAGACGCTGCGCGCGGCGCTGACCGAGGCCGGTCTGGTGCGGATCCCTGGCGAGCTGCCGGATGTGGCGGGCCTCTTGCGGGACTCCGGGCTGGTGACGGGGCTCAAGGAGGCGCGGCGCGTGATCGCCGAGGGCGGTGCCTACGTGAACAACAACCGGGTGACCGAGGTGGACGCCACGGTGTCCACGGACGACCTGCTGCACGGGCGGTACCTGGTGCTGCGCCGGGGGAAGCGGTCGTTCGCAGGCGTTGAGCTGGGCGAATAGTCGGTTGTCGACGATGTGACGGGGGACGCGTCCGGCTGATTTGACGATCATCGGGCCGGACGCGTAACTTTCTCTCTGCCAGCGCGGAACGGACGAAACAGGCGAAAGCCTGAAGCGGCCGGAGCGCGGCGACGACCTCGGGGTCGGGCTGGTTCGCCGGCCGGATCCCGCCGGGTGGTGCCCATGGAAACGCCGCGAGGCGGATTTGGTGCGGCGGAACCGACCGGGTAAGGTAGTCAGCCGGCAGGGAAACGGGCGAGCAAGCGGGAAACCGCTGCGGCCGGCCTGCCACCACCGTGACGAGAGCGGCGCAAGCCGGTCGAGACATGGTGCCCGCAACACGGTAGAAAGCACGACGAACCGCGAAACACCGGTTTGACACGGCAGAAACCAGCGGGTAACGTAGTAAAAGTGCCTGGCGCTGGAAAGCGCTGAGCACCGGAACGAAAAGCCCCGGGATGGTGGCCCACTGGTTGGGTCTTCTGATCGGTGTGTGGTTGTTCTTTGAGAACTCAACAGGGTGCTTGTAAAGCCAGTGCCAATTATGATTTATACCCCGGA
>NZ_JBNCKQ010000007.1:0-160004 GCF_049841615.1 Micromonospora sp. DT63
GAACACCACACACACCACCAGCGGGGGTCGGTGACGTGGGGTGTGAGCACCTCGTCCGGCGCTGCACAAAACAAGGGCAAAGTTTGGGGGCCTGCGAGCCGGGGGCTCGCGGCGCGGCGACCTTGCGAGCGGGGCTCGCGGCGCCGGGACCGTGTGTAACGACCCGCGATCCGCGGTCATTCCCGGCGGCCCGCAAGCGGGGCTCGCGGCGTCCGGACCGTGTGTAACGGCCGGCCATCCGGGGTCATTCCCGGGCCCTCACCGGGGCCTAGGGGGCGGGGCCACGGGTTGTTCGGGGGTCTGCAACGACCCGGCCGCGTCGGCCATTCCCAGCCCGGTCGAGCGGGCGGGGGTGGCCGTGGCCCTGCGATCGTCAGGGTATGTAACGACCCCCGGCCCGCCACGATTCCGGCCCACGGGTGCGACCGGTCACCACCCAACGACCGCCCAGAAACGGACATCCCGCCCAGTCGGGCACAGCGACGCGGGCGGTTGGGAAGGGCCAGGGGATGATCCACTCGGGTTACGTGAAACCGGGGTATTCGGACTCGGCTGATACCCCGGTTTCCATGAAGTCGAGTGGATCATGGAGGTCGGATGGCGTCAGCCTTCCAGGCGAGAGCGGACCTTTTCCGCACAGGCCCCCACAACGGTCTGCGCGTCGAGCCCGAGGCTCTCGATGGCTACGAGCGCGGTGAACACCACGTCGGCCAACTCGGCCGCCACGTCCTCGCGGGTGTGGGTGACACCCTTGCGCGGATTCTGCCCGAGCAGACCGATCCAGGCGGCTGACGCCTCCCCCGCCTCCTCGGTGAGCTTCAGGATGCGGCAGGTCAGTTCCGTCTGCCCGGTGCCGTTCGCCGCGTCCAGCCAGCTCCGCGCAGACCGGGCCGCCGCCCAGATCGAGTCGTCCACGGCGACCAGTCAACCCGACCGCCCGGGCCGGTCACACACCCGGGCCACACGGTCGGGGCGCACCCGGGGGCACGGTAAGGGCGCAGCCCGCACGGTCGGGACGCGCGGGCCGCACCGGCTGTCTGACTGGTCGGTCAGTTCAGCCATTGACTCCGGTCGACGGCAGTCCTAGGTTCAGGGCGCTACCGGCCGGTAGGCAACCGTCCCGCCTGGTCGCCCCCGCAGGCGACATCCGTCCGATGGGGAGCATCGATGCTGTCCGTACCCGTTCGCAGGCTCCGCCCCCTGATCGCCGCCACCGCGACACTGACCCTGGCCGTCGGGCTGCTCGGCGCCGCACCCAGCACCGCCGCCGCAGCCAGCACCGCCGCCGCACCCAACACCACCGGCGCCGCGCCCAGCACCGCCGGCCACGACCCCTCCGGCGACCAGCCGCTGCCCGGCTACACCTTCCAGAATCCGCCGCTGGCGCCGCTGGTGGTGGCCGGCAAGCCGACGACGGTACGCCAGGGCGTGCACCGGCACGCCGCGTACATCATCGAGGTTCCCGCCCGGTGGAACGGTGACCTGGTGGTGTGGGCGCACGGCTACCGCGGCCAGGGCACGGTGCTCTCGCCGGAGCCGCCGGCCTTCGAGCTGCGCCAGCGGCTGCTGGCCCAGGGATACGCGTGGGCGTCGTCGTCGTACGACCGCAACGGTTTCGACATCCGCTCCGGCGTGCTGAGCACGAGGGACCTCGCCGACCACTTCGGACGGACGGTGCGCAGACCTCACCGCACCTACCTGGCGGGGGTGTCGATGGGCGGGTACGTGATCGGGCGCTCGTTGGAGCAGTATCCGGGCTACTACGACGGGGCGCTGCCCATGTGCGGCGTGCTCGGTGACCAGACTCTGCTGGACTTCTATCTGGACTACAACCTGGTCGCGCAGACCCTCGCCGGTGTGCCGGCCTACCCGACGCCGGCCGACTACCTGGGCAACGCGGTGCCCCGCATCCAGGTGGCGCTCGGGCTGGCGGGTCTCACGCCGACCGGGCCGGACACCACCAACGATCGGGGCAAGCAGTTGCGGGCCATCACCGTGAACCGTTCGGGCGGGCCACGGCCCGGCGCGGAGGCGGCCTTCGCGGTCTGGAAGGACTTCCTCTTCTCCATCGCGGTGACCGACGGCGGCGACTCCCCCGCCCAGCGGCCCAGCCAGATCTCCACCAACCTGCTGACCCGCTACAGCCCGAACATCCCGGTCGACGTCAACTCGTCGGTGCAGCGGGTGGCTCCGGAGAACGTCGTGCAGCGACTCCTGCCGACGCTGACCGAGGTGCCGAAGATCGCCGGGCGGCCGAGCGCGCCAGTGGTCAGCCTGCACGACCTGGGCGACATGTTCGTGCCGTTCAGCATGGAGCAGGCGTACGCCACCGACGTGGCACGGCACGGTCGTGGCCGGCTGGTGGTGCAGCGGGCCATCCGGGCCGCGCAGCACTGCGAGTTCAGCCCGGCCGAGGCCGGCGCCGCCTGGGACGACCTGGTGTCCTGGGTACGCACCGGCAAGCGCCCGGCCGGCGACACGGTGACCGATCCGGCGGTGGTGGCCCGACCCGACTACGGCTGCCGGTTCAGCGACCGGGCCGCGTACGCCGCAGGGGTCGGCACCCGCCGCCTGTACGCGCCCTGCTGAGGCAGCGCCGTCCGGACAGCGCCGACACGACGACGCCGGCCGGCTCCCGAGATGGGGGCCGGCCGGCGTGTGTGTGCGTGTCGTGTCACCAGAGCTGCTGGACGACGTCCGCCGCCTGCTCCTCCCACTGCGCGTACGCGTACGGGAAGGCGGAGACCTGCACGGTCTGCGCGGCGGCGGTCAGCGGCAGGTCCTGCCAGCCGCCCACGTTCTTCAGCGCGCTGAAGAACGCCGTGGCCGCGTACTCCGGGTCGGTGATCTGGTCGGGCGTGCCCCAACCGGACGACGGGCGCTGCTGGAACAGGCCCTGCGAGTCGTGGTCGTTGTACGCGCCGAGGTGGCCGAGGTTGTAGAGCTTCGACTCCTGCAACGAGGTGGCGACGCCGATGACCGCGCCACGGTCGCCGACGCCTGTCTTCTTGGCCGCGTCCACGATCGCCCGGGCGTTGGCGAGCTGCGCGTCGTCGAGCGGGATGCGCGACTGGGCGCCCTCGATGCCGTGCGGGATCAACTCGTCGCGGCTCGGCTTGCCGGCCGGCGGCTTGCCGGTGGCGGAGCCGGTGGTCAGCCCGGACTCGACCGGCTGGTCCTTCTGCTGCTTGGCCGAGGTGGCGGCCTTGCCGGTGGCGAGGTCGATGGCGGCGACAGCGCCCTGGTGCGGCCCGCTGGTGACCGGGGCGGCGGTCGCGGTCGGCGCGAGGGCCAGACCGCCGAGGGCAGCCACACCCACCACGCTCAGCGCGGTCTTGCGGTACGAGTCCTTAGCGATGGCGGGGAGCCATCGAGTGAAGTCGACCTTCACGATGGTTCCTTTCGATCGTGCGGAGCGCTCCGGGGTGAACGCTCCTCGGGAGGATGACCGCGGAAAGGGGTTTGGGCTCCGGCGGTACGGGGGACACAACCGGGTTGACGTGTCGGTCATTCCGGAAATGCCCGAGGCGTGGGCGCCTGCGGTCCCGGTCACTCCGAGAATCGGATGGCAGACCCTTCGGACGGCGAAAATGGGACGATCCACCCGGCCGGGTCAACCGCGGTGGGCCGTGCCGAACCGGACGAGAACGTGCCAGAGCTGCTTGAGGTGCTGCAGGGTGTCAGCGATCGGGCCCCGGTCCGCCCACCGCTGCGGCTCGGTGACCACCGACACGGCGCCCCGACCGATCAGCTCCGCGTCCACCGGCGTGCCCGGGCGGGCGAACTCCCGGTGCAGGCGTGCGGCGAGCACCGGGATCGCGGGCCCCCGGAACTCGGCGTCAACCCGGTCGACGGCCAGCGCGAAACCGCTGTGCCAGCGCAGCGGAAAACCGTACCGCCGGGCGGTTGATTCCAGCGCCGCCCCGGTCGGGGTGCCGGCGAACGACGGATCCACCACCAGTTCCTCGACATCGTGCGCGAGGTCGAGCGGGCCGTGGATCTGGGCCTCCACGTAGTCGTCGAGCGCGCGCCCGAGGGTGGCCGGCGTGCTCGGCGCCTCCAGCAGCGTCCGGGCCAGGGAGGCGACGTCCATCCCGGCCCGTCCCAGGCACTCGCCGGTGCCGGCGACGCCGGCCAGCAGCCCGGCGAACACCGCCTCGAAGGCGTCCGCCGTGCCCACCACGTCCGGACCGAGGTGGCTGTCGCCGAGGCAGAAGGTCGCCCGGCCCCACACCGCCGGACGCAGCCGCAGGTGACAGGAGCCGAAGCGGGGACAGGCGCCGTCCGCGTGGTCGAGCAGGTTGATCCCGCCGTACGTGGGTCGCTCCGCCGGGGCCACCCCGGGCCGCTGGTACGCGCCGCCGAACATCCGGTGCTCCCACCGGTCCCGATCGCCACCGGGATACGCGGTGAGGCCGCCGTTGGAGATCCCGGTGACGAACTGACTGCGGTACACCCCGTCCTCGGCCAGCGCCGCCGCGACGGCACGCCCGTCGGCGCACAGGCGATCGGGGTGGAAGTTGACGGTCAGCCGACCACGGTGGGCAGCCGCGGCGAGCAGCAGGTCCGGCCGGTGGCCGACATCGGCCGCGACGATGTGCCGCTCGATCGCGGCGAGCGCCGCGGGACGCTCGACCACCGCCGACGACCGCACGTACGCGAGGGCAGCCGCCTGCGCCGGGGTGAGTGCGGCGCGGAGCCGTCGCTCAGACGTCGCCGTCATGTCCGGGGTCCACGGCGCGCTCCGGCGGTGCGCCCAGCTCCTCGAAGACGGTGATCTGCAGGTCCGCCGGGGCGTCCAGGCGCGAGTTCAGCGACTGCCAGGGCGTACGCGTCGGCGGCGCGATCTCGCTCGCCCCGGCGGCGACCAGCCGGGCGGTGGTCGCCCGCGTGTCGTCGACCTCGAAGGCCACCCGGATGCGCGGCGCGACCTGCCGGCCCACCTCGACCTCGTCGATCATGCGCTTCTGCGCCGGGTTGGCGATCTCCAGGGTGGCCCGACCGGCGTCCAGGATCACCACGCGGGCGTCGCCGTCACCGGTGAACGCCGCCTCCTCGGGCAGACCGAGGGCGTCCCGGTAGAACGCCACCGCGGCCTCGTGGTCGGCCGCCTCCACCACGAGGCGCAGCTGACGGACGACGGGAACCTGGTGCTCGGCGGCCATGCGCCGGATCCTAACAACGCCCTAGGCTGAACACCGTCCGGAAGGGAGCGACGATGGTCGAGACGGATGGCGACGACGCGTACGTGGTGCGTCCGGTCGGTCGGGTGGCCTCGCCGCTGACCGACGCGGCGAGCGCGCCCCGGCAGGGCGATGAGGGTGCGCCCACCGCGTGGCTGATCTTCGACCCGCAGGTCGAGCAGGCTCTGGCCGACCTGTCGGCCGGCGCGGAGCTGCTGGTGCTGACCTGGTTGGACCGCGCCCGGCGCGACGTGCTGACCGTGCACCCGCGCGGCGACGAGACCCGTGCGCGCACCGGCGTGTTCAGCACCCGCTCCCCGCACCGGCCCAACCCGATCGGCCTGCACCGGGTGCGGGTGCTGGCGGTGGACGGGTTGCGCGTCGAGGTGGCCGACCTGGAGGCCCTCGACGGCACCCCCGTCCTGGACGTCAAGCCGGTGCTCGGCCCACCCGACGAACGCTGAGCCGCCGTCAGTGACCGCGGGCCAGCCACTCCGGCAGGTGCGGGGCCTCCGCGCCGATCGTGGTGTCGTCGCCGTGCCCGGTGTGCACGACAGTCTCCGCGGGCAGGGTCAGCAACCGGGTGCGGATCGACTCGATGATGGTGTCGAAGTCGCTGTACGAGCGCCCGGTCGCGCCCGGTCCTGAATGAAACAGGGTGTCGCCGGTGAACACCGCCCCCAGCTCCGGGGCGTAGAAGCTGCACGCACCGGGGCTGTGCCCGGGGGTGTGCAGCACCCACAGCGGGGTGCCGGCCACCTCGATGCTCTGCCCGTCCCGCACCTCGCCGTGCGGCGGCAACTGGGGGTGGACCAGGTCCCAGAGCACCCGGTCGGCGTCGTGCAGCAGCACCGGAGCGCCGGTGGCCTCGGCCAGTTCGGGCGCCACCCGTACGTGGTCGTCGTGCCCGTGGGTGGCCAGGATCGCCCGGACCCGGCGACCGCCCACCAGCGCGAGGATCGTTGGCACGTCGTGCGGCGCGTCGATGATGACGCACTCGTCGTCGTCGCCGATCACCCAGACGTTGTTGTCCACCTCGAACGTCTGCCCGTCGAGCGAGAACGTGCCGGAGGTGACCGCGTGGTCAACCCGGACGGCCATCAGAACACCACCACCGAGCGGAGCACGTCGCCGTGGTGCATCCGGTCGAACGCGTTCTCGACCTGGTCCAGAGCGATCTCCTCGGTGACGAAGGCGTCCAGGTCGAGACGGCCCTGCAGGTACAGCTCGGTGAGCATCGGGAAGTCCCGGCTGGGCAGGCAGTCGCCGTACCAGCTGGACTTGAGCGCGCCGCCGCGGCCGAAGACGTCCAGCAGCGGCAGCTCGATGCGCATCTGCGGGGTCGGAACGCCGACCAGCACGACCGTGCCGGCCAGGTCCCGGGCGTAGAAGGCCTGCTTCCAGGTCTCCGGTCGCCCCACCGCGTCGATCACCACGTCGGCCCCGAAGCCGCCGGTGGCGGCGCGGATGGCCTCGACCGGGTCGGTCTCGGAGGCGTTCACGGTGTGCGTCGCGCCGAACTGTCGGGCCCAGTCCAGCTTGCGGCTGTCGGTGTCCACCGCGACGATCGTGGTGGCGCCGGCGAGGGCCGCGCCGGCGACCGCGGCGTCCCCGACGCCGCCGCAGCCGATCACCGCCACCGAGTCGCCGCGGGTCACGTTGCCGGTGTTCATCGCCGCGCCCAGCCCGGCCATCACGCCGCAGCCGAGCAGGCCCACCGCTGCCGGCCGCGCGGCCGGGTCCACCTTCGTGCACTGACCGGCGTGCACCAGCGTCTTCTCGGCGAACGCGCCGATGCCCAGCGCCGGGGTGAGTTCCGTGCCGTCGGTGAGCGTCATCCGCTGCGCGGCGTTGTGGGTGTTGAAGCAGTACCAGGGCCGGCCCCGACGGCAGGCCCGGCAGACGCCGCAGACGGCCCGCCAGTTGAGCACCACGAAGTCGCCCGGGGCGACGTCGGTGACGCCGTCGCCCACCTGCTCGACGACGCCCGCCGCCTCGTGCCCGAGCAGGAACGGGTAGTCGTCGTTGATGCCGCCCTCGCGGTAGTGCAGGTCGGTGTGGCAGACCCCGCAGGACTGGATCCGGACGATCGCCTCACCGGGGCCGGGATCGGGCACCACGATGGTGGTGACCTCGACCGGTGCGCCCTTGCTGCGGGAGATGACTCCCCGGACTTGCTGGCTCACTTCGCCTCCTGCTGGTGGTGTGCGGCGGGGCCGGACACCGGGCGGGCGGATGAACCGGGCTCGGCGGTGGGCCCCTGGCGAACCTACCCCGATCACCACTGTCGGCCCAGTCGGCCGGGCGGTGCGGTTATCAGCTGTCACGCCGGGTACGCGGGCCACAATTCGGACCACGACCACCGGGAGTGATCATGAAACTCGCGCACCTGCCGCTGCGCGTCACCATCGGGGCGTACTTCCTCAACTCGGGTCTGGGCAAGCGGAACCTGGAGGGCGAGGCCGCGCAGGCCATGCACGGCATGGCGGTGGCGGCGATGCCGCAGCTCGGTCAGTTGGAGCCGCCACGGTTCGCCAAGCTGCTGTCGTACTCCGAGATCGCCCTGGGGGCCGCGCTGCTCGCGCCGTTCGTCCCGGCGCCCCTGGTGGGGCTCGGCCTGACCGCGTTCGGCGCGGGCCTCGTGCAGCTGTACCTGAAGACGCCCGGGATGCGCGAGCCGGGCAGCGTACGGCCGACACAGCAGGGCGCGGGGCTGGCCAAGGACGTCTGGTTGGTCGGGGCCGGCCTGACCCTGGTGCTGGAGGGGTTGACCCACGGCCGCCGGCGCGGCTGACCTGGGCGAATCGCGCCGCCGCCACCCGTTATCGTGTGGGCGACCCGGCGGTCGGTCTGAGGAGCTGCGGTGACCCACAGTCGTTCGGTGCGACCGTTCTACCGACCGATGAGGCCCCGCCGCCGCGACGAGCCGCACCGCGCGGCCACCCCGCTGGAGCTCTTCTTCGACCTGTGTTTCGTGGTGGCCGTGGCGCAGGCGGCGACCAGCCTGCACCACGACGTCGCCGAGGGTCACCTCGCCCACGCGCTGACCAGCTACCTGATGGTGTTCTTCGCGATCTGGTGGTCGTGGATGAACTTCACCTGGTTCGCCTCGGCGTACGACACCGACGACGACGTCTACCGGATCACGACGCTGGTGCAGATCACCGGGGCGTTGATCCTGGCGGCCGGGGTGCCCCGGGCCTTCACCGACGGCGACTTCACCGTCATCACCTACGGGTACGTGGTGATGCGGCTGGCCGCTGTCACACAGTGGATCCGGGCAGCCGCCGGCGATCCGGCGCACCGGGCGGCGGCACGCCGCTACGCGATAGGCGTGACAGTCGTGCAGCTCGGCTGGCTGCTGCGGCTGGCGCTGCCCGACGGTTGGGGCATCGGGGCGTTCGTGCTGCTGGCGCTCGCCGATCTGCTGGTGCCGGCGGTGGCCGAGCGTCCGGGGATGACGCCGTGGCACCCGGGGCACATCGGCGAGCGGTACGGACTGTTCACGCTGATCGTGCTCGGCGAGGCGGTGCTGGCGATCTCGGTGGCGATCCAGACCGGGCTCGACGCGGGCGACCACGGTCTCTGGGCGCTCGCGGCGGCGGGCGCGCTCATCGTGTTCGCGCTCTGGTGGCTCTACTTCGACCGTCCGGTGGACGCGCCGGACCGGTTGCCGTACTCGCTCATCTGGGGTTACGGCCACTATCTGATCTTCGGGGCGATCGCCGCGGTCGGAGCGGGGCTGCCCGTGGTGGTGGACCACGAGCGGCACCTCGCGCACGTCTCCGGCACGGCCGCCGCGTACGCGGTGGCCGTGCCGACAGCCGTCTACCTGCTGACCGTCTGGGTGCTGCTCGTGCGCCGCCAGCAGCACGGCGCGGTGGTCGTCGCCTATCCGGTCGTCGCACTGCTGGCGCTGCTCGTGCCGCTGGGCCCGGCCCCGGTGCAGGTGCTCGCGGTGTTGCTCGTCGCCCTCGTGACCCTGACGGTGCTGCTGCGCGAACGCGACAGCGGGGCGCCTGCGACGCGCCGGGCCTGATTCCGATCTGGATCAGAGGTCGGCCACCCGGCCTGCCGGCGCGCGGGACGGCCCGGAAGTCGGCAGAATTGCGGCATGCCTCGCCGCCGATGGTTGCTGGCCGACCAACTCGGGCCACATTTCCTCGACGACCCCGATCAACCGGTCCTCCTGGTGGAGGTCCGGGAGCTGTTTCGCCGTCGGCCGATGCACCGGCAGAAGGCGCACCTGATCCTCTCCGCAGTGCGCCACCGTGCCGCCGAGCTGGGCGACCGGGCGCTGCTGCTGCGTACCGGCACGTTCCGCGAGGCCCTGGCCCAGGTCGCCGAGCCGGTGGAGGTGTGCCATCCGCACTCCCGGGCCGCGCTGGAGTTCGCCCGCTCGGCGCCCGGGTTGACCGTGCTGCCGCCGCGCGGCTTCATCACCAGCCAGGCCGACTTCGCGGCATGGGCGGACCGCACCCGCCGGGGTCCGCTGCGGATGGCTGACTTCTACCGGCAGGCCCGTCGCTGGCACGACGTGCTGACCGGCTCGGCCCGGGGCACCGGCGGGTCCGGTGGCACCCCGGCGCCGCGCCGACCCCGCTCGGAGGCCCCGGCCGTGCCGGCTACGCCGCCGCCTCCACCGCCGATCGTCGAGGACGACATCGACGCGCAGGTCCGCCGCGACCTGGACCGGTGGGCCGCCGACGGGGTGCGGTTCGTCGGCCGCGACGGCCCCCGGCAGCACCCGGCCACGCACGCCGAGGCGCAGGCCCGGCTGGCGCACTTCCTGACGTACCGGCTGCCCGGGTTCGGCCGCTACGCCGACGTGATGAGCGCGGACGATCCGCTGTTCGCGCACTCGGCGCTGTCGTCGTCGTTCAACCTGGGATTGCTGCACCCTGAGCCGGCCGTCCGCGCCGCCGAGCAGGCGTGGCGGTCCGGCGCCGCGCCGCGTACGGCGGTGGAGCCGTTCATCCGCGGGCTGCTCGGCTGGCGGGAGTTCCTCTGGCAGCTGTACTGGTACCACGAGCCACGCTTTCGGGGCGCGAACTGGCTGGCCGCGACTGAGCCGGTGCCGCAGTGGTTCGCCGAGCTGGACGCCGACGCGGTGGAGGCGCGCTGCCTGGCCGACGTGCTCGCCGCCGTCCGGGACCGGGCGTGGACGCACCACAGCCCCCGGCTGCTGGTGCTCGGCAACTACGCGTTGCAGCGGGGTTGGCGTCCCACCGAGGTGGCGGACTGGTTCCAGCGCTGCTTCGTCGACGGCACCGACTGGGTGATGAACGCGACCGTCATCGGCATGAGCCAGTACGCCGACCTGGCCCGGGTGGACACCCGCCCGTACGCGGTGGACGGCACCGACATCGACGAGATCAGCGACTACTGCGCCGGCTGCCGTTACACCCCCGAGCGGGCGCTCGGCGAGCTGGCCTGCCCGTACACCGGGGGTTTCGAGAGCTTTTTGCACCGCAACCGGGAGCGGCTGGTGGCCGACCCGCGGCTCGCCGCGGAGCTGGCCCGCCGAGACGAGCCGGAGCACCGCGAGGCGGTGCTGGCGCAGGAGGAGAAGCGGGGCAGCAGCCCTCCATGATCAGGTGGGGTCCGCGACGGGCGGCGGGATCGGCACCTGCCGGTCGACGCCCCGGTTCAGTCCGACGACCAGCAACCGGTTGTACGACGCCGGCAGGATCCGGGCCAGCAGGTCGGGGAGTTTCGCCGACCAGCCGATCAGCACCCGGCCCCGGCGCCGCTCGACGCCGCGCAGGATCACCTCGGCGGCCCGCTCCGGGGCGATGGTGAGCAGCTTCTCGAACTGGGCCCGGCCGGCGGTGTACTCCTCGATCGACACGCCGCTGCCGACCCGGGCGTTCTCGGTGATCCGGGTGCGGATCCCGCCGGGGTGCACCGACGTGACACCGATGCCGTCGTCGACGAGTTCGTGTCGCAGCGCCTCGGTGAGGCCGCGGACGGCGAACTTGCTCGCCGCGTACGCGGTCTGCCCGGCCGGCGCGATCAGCCCGAACAGGCTGGAGATGTTGACCAGGTGCGCGCCCGGCTCGGCCTTGAGGGCGGGCAGCAGCGCGTGGGTCAGCTGCGCCACGGCCCGGAAGTTGATGTCGATCACCCAGCTGAACTCGTCGAACGTCACCTGGTCGAACCGCCCGCCGAGGCCGACACCGGCGTTGTTGACCAGCAGGCGGACGCGTGGGTGCCGCTGGCCGATCTCGACCGCGACCCGGGCGGTGGCGGCCGCGTCGGCGAGGTCCACCCGGTACGTGTGCACCTGCCGGTCCGGGTGCGCGGCGTGGATGGCGGCGACGACGGCGTCCAACCGCTCGGCGTCGCGGTCCAGCAGCACCAGGTCACTGCCCCGAGCGGCCAGGCCGTGCGCCAACGCGGCGCCGATGCCGCTGGCCGCGCCGGTCACGACGGCAGTCGCGCCGGCGAACTCAAACCTCCGCACGAGCGGTGCTCCTTCCCTGCCGGGTGCGGCGGGTGAACCGCACACCCTCGTCGGTGAGCCGGCCGTGCCGCATCAGCAGCACGTCACGGGCGTAGTTCTGGTACAGCCGCCAGGGCGCCCGCGCGCCCTGCCTGGGCAGCGCGTCGACGCTGCGCAGCACGTAGCCCGAGCGCAGGTCGATGAGCGGCACCCGCCGCGCGTCGGGCGGTGGGAGCGGGGTGACGACCTGCTGGCCGGTGCGGTCCAGGTGGCGCAGCAGCCGGCAGACGTAACCGGCGACCAGGTCGGCCTTGAGGGTCCACGACGCGTTGGTGTAGCCGATGGTCAGCGCGAAGTTCGGCACGCCGGAGAGCATCATGCCCTTGTAGGCCACGGTCCCGGGAAGGTCGACGTCGACGCCGTCCACCCGCAGTGTCAGGCCACCGAGCGCGAGCAGGTTGAGCCCGGTCGCGGTCACCACGATGTCGGCGCTCAGCTCGTCGCCCGAGGCCAGCCGGACCCCGTGCGCGGTGAACGCGTCGATCGTGTCGGTCACCACCGACGCCCGCCCCTGCCGCACCGCGGTGAACAGGTCACCGTCGGGCACCACGCAGAGCCGCTGGTCCCACGGGTCGTAGCGGGGCGAGAAGTGCCTGTCGACGTCGTACCCGACCGGCAGCTGGCGCTTCGCGCCGCGCCGGAGCAGCCGCTTGACCAGGGCTGGCGCGCGCCGGCTGAGCTGGAAGTTGACAGTGGAGAGCAGCACGTTCTTCCACCGCACCACCCGGTACGCGGCGCTCGCCGGCAGCCGGCGCCGCAACGCGCCGGCCAGCCGGTCGCGCGAGGGCAGGGCGATGACGTACGTGGGTGAGCGTTGCAGCATCGTCACGTGCGCGGCCCGCTGCGCCAGGGCCGGCACCAGGGTCACGGCTGTCGCGCCGCTGCCGATCACCACCACCCGCTGGCCGGTGTGATCCAGGTCGTCGGGCCAGTGCTGCGGGTGCACCAGCCGCCCGGCGTACGCGTCCACGCCGGGCAGGGTCGGCGTGTAGCCCTCGTCGTAGCGGTAGTAGCCGGTGCAGGCGAACAGGAACGAGCAGGTCAGCACCACGGTCTCGGCGGTGTCGGTGCGCTCGGCGTGCACCGTCCAGCGGGCGGTTCCGCTGTCCCACTCGGCGCGCGTCACCCGGTGGGAGAAGCGGATGTGGCGCTGCACGTCGTACTCCCGGGCGGTGTCGCGCACGTACTCCCGGATGGCCGCGCCGTCGGCGATGGCCGTCGCGTCGGTCCACGGCCGGAACGAGTAGCCGAGGGTGAACATGTCCGAGTCGGACCGGATACCGGGGTAGCGGAACAGGTCCCAGGTGCCACCGATCGCGTCCCGTGCCTCCAGCACCGCGTACGTCTTGTCGGGGCAGTCGCGGCGCAGATGGCAGGCGGCGCCGATGCCGGACAGGCCGGCGCCGATGATGAGCACGTCGACGTGGTCGGAGGGCATCGCGTTCCTCCCGTCCGGGGCGGTGGACGGACACTAACACCGCCCCGGACGCCGGGCACCTAGCCCGAGACCACCGCCGGGCCGCCGAACTGACCGTGACGGTGGGAGGCGCGCTCGGCGTCGAGCCGGGCGAGCATCCGCGCGAAGTCGTCGGCCGAGAGCACCGGGCCGTTGTTCTTGCGCAGGCTCGCCATCCTGGAACGCCGCTGCACCGCCGACTCGAACGCCCCGTTGGTCGTCAGCACCCAGCAGGCGTCACGCGCGGTGGGCCCGCCGAGGAGCAGCGCGGGACGGGCCTCGAACCCGGTCACCTCCGGCCAGGGCAGGGTCCGCGTGCGGAACACGTGCCGCAGCCGTACGCCCCGGTCGTTGACGTAGATCCCGGCGAGGTACATCCGCAGGACGCCGGTCAGCCACAGTCCGAGGAACAGCAACGCGCCGGTCAGACCGAGGGCCGCCGATGCATCGATCCTGCCGTCGGCGGGTCCACGGCTGGCGGCGACCACCACGGCGACGGCCATCGTCGACCCGACCAGCAGCGTGAGTCCGGTGACCGCCTGCGCCGCGCCCCAGGGGCTGATCCGCCGCCATCTGCGCATGGTCCGCAGGCTAGTCGGTGGACGCTCGCGTGGATTCCATGATCCAGTTCGTCTCCCAGGTGCGTTCGCCGTCGACCGAGAACGCCTGCTCCCAGCGGGCCGTGGTCGCGGTGATCCCCGACCAGATGAACCGGCACCGGACCGGCCGCCCCTCGTGCTGGTCGTCGGCGTAGAAGCGGCCCACCCCGTCGACGAAACGCCCCACCATCGGCGGCTGCTCCAACTCCCCCCGACCGCTGTTCATCCAGTAGATCGACCACTGCCCGCTCGCCGGGTCGAAGATCCTGATCGTCGCGCCGGAGAAACCCTTGGTCGGAAAGGTGATCTCGTCGAAGTTGCCGCCGCCGCCGAAGAAGCTGTGCGCGACCGACACCCCGGGAAATTCCTCCCACTCGTCGCAGCCGGTCAGCCGCTCGCGCAGCCGACGGTTGACCACGTTCCAGGTGCCCACGTAGAAGTCGAAGTCGCCCATCAGCGGCCCACCGGCCCTTCCGCTCGCGTGTCATCCAGATAGCCGGTCAGGTCGGGAGCCTCGGGCACCAGCATGTGCCGGACCCAGGCGGCCCGCTCGTGCTCCAGCACCGCCAGCTCCCACACGCAGCCGACCTCGCGCCGACCCAGCTCGACGAAGTGGGTCGGGTCGACGTCCGGGCAGTCCAGCGCGGGCTGCCCGGCCACCGCGATGTGCACTTGCAGCGCGTTGTCCCACACCCAGGTGTACGCCAGCAGGTAGGCGCCGGTGTCCGCGCCCCGGTGCAGCACCACCCAGCCGGCGGCCGGGGTGCCGTCGCTCACCGCGCGGGCTAGCAGCGCTGGCAGCAGGTCGTACGCGGCCTTGCGCACCTCCGGCTCGATAGGCCGCTCCGGCTGGTCGATGTGGTAGCGCTTGAGCTGCCAGCCGTCCACGGTGACTGGTCCCGGCGTTCGTAGATCCTTGTCGCGAAAAGCCATGCCGGGACGGTAGGACCACTCCCCTGACAGCTAGTGTCAGTGAAGTGCGGGCCAGTCGACTTCTCTCCGTCCTGCTGCTGCTCCAGTCGCACGGCCGGCTGACCGCCGCGCAGCTCGCCGAGCGGCTGTCGGTCTCCCCGCGCACCATCTACCGGGACGTGGAGTCGCTGCACGCCGCCGGCATCCCGCTCTACGGCGAGGCCGGGCACGCCGGCGGCTACCAACTCGTCGGCGGCTGGCGGACCCGGCTGACCGGCCTGACCGCCGAGGAGGCCGACCGCCTCTTCCTGGCCGGGCTGCCCGGCCCCGCCGACGAGCTGGGCTACGGCGACGTGGTGGCCGCCCTGCAACTCAAGCTGCACGCCGCGCTGCCCGCCCCCCTGCGCGACCGGGCCACCCAGCTGCAACAACGCTTCCACCTGGACACACCCGGTTGGTACGCCGACGGCGACGCCTCCCCCGAGCTGGCCCGCACGGCCGAGGCCGTCTGGCGGCAGCAGCGCATCGAGGTGCGCTACCGCGGTTGGCGCGGCGAGGTGACCCGGGTGCTGGAGCCGTACGGCCTGGTGCTCAAGGGCGGCCGGTGGTACGTGGTGGCCACCCGGCCGGGCCGCGCCGAGCCGGCGACCTACCGGGTCAACCAGATCCTCGCGCTGACCCCGCTGGCGCAGGAGTTCGACCGACCTGCCGACTTCGACCTGCCGGCCTGGTGGCGGGAGCACGTGCTCCGGTTCCGGGAACGGCTGCACCGCGACGAGGCCACCGTACGGCTGTCGCCCGCCGGCCGGGAACGGCTGCGGGAGATCGGCAGCGACCCGGTGGTGTCCGCGGTGGACGCCAGCGCCGGGCCACCCGACGCGCACGGCTGGGTGACCGCCGTCCTGCCGATCGAGTCGCTCACCCACGCCCACGGTGACCTGCTGCGCCTCGGCGCCGACGTGGAGGTGCTCACCCCGCTCGCGCTCCGCGACCGCCTGGCCGCCACCGCCGCCGGGCTGGCCGCCCTCTACGCCCCAGCCGGCCCGCCGACCCGATAGCCACCGCCGCTTCCACAGTGGAAGATCGGCGGGACATCGACTGTCGGCAGGGTGTGCCACCCTGGGACGGGCACCAGCGGTCACCGGAGGTGAGGGCCACGCTACGACTACGCGCACTGGTCGCCGTCCCCGGCACCGGGCCGGTGACCCTCGACGTCCCGTCCGGTGAAACGGTCGCCCTGGTCGCGCCGCAGCGGGTCGGCACCGCCGTGGCCCGGGTGCTGGCCGGGCTCGCCGCCCCGGTCACCGGGCGGATCCTGGTCGGTGACCGGGACGTCACGGCCCTCGCGCCGCCGCGCCGGCAGATCGGCTACGTGCCCGCCGGCGGGGCGCTGCTGCCGCAGCTCACCGTGCGCCGCAACATCGAGTACGGCCAGCGCAAACGCGAGCGGGTGCACGAGGTGGCCGACGACTGGACGGCCACCGTGGTGGACCGGCTGGAGCTGGCGCCGACGCTGGATCTGCTGCCCCACCTGCTCTCCGACGCCCAGCGCTTCCGGGTGGCACTGGCCCGCGCGGCGGTCTGCCTGCCCGAGGTGCTCGTGGTCGACCTGCCCGTCGACCCGTCCGGCGGTAGCCGCCTCGCCGACCTGCTGCCCCGACTGGCGCCTCCGGACGCGCCGGGGGTGGCCGTGCTCGTCTGCACCGCCGACCCGGCCACGCTCGCCGAGATCCCCCGCCACCACGAGCTGGTCACCGAGCCCGACGAGGCGCTGCGGTGACGCCGGCCGGCCGCCTCACCCGGCGTACGCTGCTGCGCGCCGCCGCGGCCGGCGCGGCGGCGACCGCGGCCGGGTGTGCCGGCGGCAGCCCCTCGGTGCAGGTGGCAGTGGTGTGGAGCGGCAGCGAGCTGGACCGCTTCCGGGAGGTCGTGGCCACCTATCCGCACCCGGTGCGCGTGGTCAGCGCCGGCAACGACATCGACGCGTTCCTGCGCGCCCGTCACCTCGCGGGCACCTCGCCGGACGTGGCGATCCTGTCGCGCCCCGGCCTGGTGACGGAGTACGCCGCGCGGGGCTGGCTACGCCCGGTGCGACCCTCGACCGAGTACGCGGTGCCCATCGGGCTCAGCGACCTGTTGATGGCCGGCGGGCAGCGCTACGGCGTCTGGGTCAAGGCCGCGCACAAGTCACTGGTCTGGCACCTGCCCTCGATGCTGCCCGAGCAGCCGACCAGCTGGGACGGGCTGGTCTCGCTGACCCGCCGCCTCGGCGCGCTCGCCCGGCGCGGCGCCGGCCCGGCGCCGCTGGCGATCGGCGCGGCGGACGGCTGGGTGCTCACCGACTGGTTCGAGAACGTGCTGGCCGACCTCGCGCCGACCGCCTACGACGCCCTGGCCGGGCCGGACGCCGACTGGCAGGGCCGGCCGGTGCGCGACACCCTGGACCGGCTCGCCGAGCTGTGGAGCATCGACGGCGCCTTCCCCGGCGGCGGCCGACGCGCGCTGCTCACCCAGTACGAGGAGTCGGTGATCCAGGTGGTGCGCTCCCGACGCGCGGTGATGGTCTTCGAGGCCGACTTCACCGCCGAGGTGGTCGGCCGGTTCCGGCGCGGCCCGGAGGAGCCCGTCACGTTCCGGTTTCCGAGCGCCGGCACGGGCGGCGGCGCGCTGATCGTGGGCGGGGACGTGGCGGTCGTGTTCGCCGACGCCCGTGGTGGGGTGGAGCTGGTCGAGTGGCTGACCCGGGCCGACTCGTTCCAGCCCTGGCTGCGCGCCGGCGGCTACCTGTCACCGAACACCACAATCGCGCTCACCGACTACGCCGACCCGGTCCGTCGCCAGCTGGCCCGCGAGATGCGCGGCCCCGACACCCTGCACTTCGACCTCTCCGACCAACTGCCCGGTCCGTTCACCGGCTCCGACGGGGTGGGCATCTGGCGGATAATGCAGGACTTCTTCGCCGACGTCACCGACGGTGTCTCCGCCGGTGAGGCGGTTCGCCGGGCCACCGGGCAGCTCGCGGCGGCGGCCCGCGACGCGGGCGGCGGCCGATGAGCCAGGTCAAGGTGCTCGGCGAGCTGGCGGTGCTCGACGACGTGGGCCCGCCCCGGCGTGGCCGGGCCTACCCGGCGGCCGGGGCGACCTCCGCGCTGCTGCTGCCGGCCGCGCTGCTGCTCGGCGCGCTGGTGCTGTGGCCGGTGCTGCGCACGCTGCACGCCAGCGTCACCACCGACGGTCGCTGGGTCGGCGCGGAGCACTTCCGCGCGGCGCTCGCCGCGCCCGGCACCGGCGCGGTGGTCGGCCGGACGGTGCTGTGGGCGGTGCTGGTGCCGGCGGTGGTGACGGCGCTGGGCTACCTGTTCGCCGTGGCGTCCCGCCGCTGGAAGGAGGGCGGGCTGGTCCGCCTGATCCTGCTGGTGCCGGTGGCGTTGCCGCTTGTCGTCACCGGGGTGACCTTCCGCCTCATGTACGACCCCGACCCGACCCGCGGCCTGGCCACCCTGCTCGCGGCACGGCTGACCGGCCGCGCCGACGACAACGCGCCGCAACTGCTCGGGCCGGGCCTGGTCACGGTGGCGCTGATGTCGGCGTTCGTCTGGGCCTGGGTGGGTCTGGCCGTGCTGGTCTTCCGGGCCGCACTGGACCGGCTGCCACCGAGCCTCGCCGACGCGGTCCGCGCCTACGGCGGCGGTCGACGACACGTCCTGTGGGACGCGCAGTGGCGACCGCTGCTGCTGCGTACCGTCGCGGTGGTCTTCGCGCTGGTGGCGCTCGGCACCAGCCGGACCTTCGACCTGATCCTCGTCATGACGCCCGGGTCGGTCCGCGACGACGCGGCGGTGCTCGCGTTGCGGGTCTGGCAGACCTCGGGCGGCACCACCACCGGGCAGGGCGCCGCGCTCGGCGTCGTCTGGCTCGTGGCGGTGGCCGCCGGGATGCTGGTGGCGGCGTTCTTCGTCCGCCAGGCGTGGCCGCCACCCCGCGTCGAGGCGACACCCGGGCCCGCACCGACGACCCCGCCGCCGCGACGACTGTTCCGGCTGCTCGCCGCGGGCGGCGCGGTGGCCTGGCTGATCCCGCTCGTCGTGCTCGTGGCGACCTCCGCGCACGGGCAGGTGGACGCCGCCGCGCGCGGCTGGTGGTCGGCTCCGCCCGGGACGGGCTCCTACGCGGCGCTGCTCGGTGGCGGCGAGCTGTGGCGGGCGCTGGGCTTCACGCTGCTGTTGGCGACCGTCGTGACCGCCACGGTGCTGGTCGTCGCGCTGCTGGCCGCGTACCCGCTGGCGTGGCTGACCGGGCCGGCCGCGCAGGCGACCGGGCTGCTGCTGATGGCCGCCACCGTCGTCCCGGTGCAGGTGATCGCCGGGCCGGTCAACGAGGTGCTGGGCGTGGTGCTCTCCTCCGGCACCGCCCGCGGGCTGGCTCTGGTGCACGTGGCGCTGGGGGTGCCGTTCGCGGTGCTGGTGCTGCGCAACGCGTTCGCCGACCTGCCGGCCGAGCAGGTGCGGGGCGCCCGGCTGGGCGGTCGGCGCTGGTGGGGCACCCTGCACCGGCTGGCCCGGCACAACCTGCCGGCCGTGATCGCCGTCTCCGTGCTGGAGTTCGTCCAGGTCTGGAACGACCTGGCGGTGGGCCTGCTGTTCAGCGGGCCGGAGGCCACCCCGCTCGGGCTGTTCCTGGCCGGGCAGAGCCGCGGCTTCGTGTCCAACAGCGGCGTCCTGGCCGCCGGGTCGGTGCTGGCCTCGGTGCTTCCGGTGGTGCTGATGGTGCTCGCCCGACGGCAGCTCGTCGCCGGGCTGGTCTCCGGGGGCGTCCGGTGACCGGCCCCACCGGTCCCGGCCGGGCGCCGCGCTGGCCGGTGCTCGTGACGATCGGCACGCTGCTCAGCGGGGTGTTCGGCAACCTGGCCAGCAACCTGCTGTCCGAGTTCGCGGCAAGTGTGCTCGGCCCGGCCAGCATCGTGGTGGCGGTCGTGGGCGGCGTCGGTTTCGTGGTGTTCGAGCTGCGCCGACGACGTGCCGTCCGCCAGACCGGCCCGGAGCCCACCGACGTCGTCACCACACCGCCTACCGACGTGCCCACCCTGCCGTACACGGCCGGGTTCGCGGGCCGGGAGGAGCACGTCCAGGCGGTGCTCGACCTGCTCGCCCGCGAGCACGCGGTGGCGGTGCTGGGCCGGCGGGCGGTGGGCACGTCCGCCTGCGCCGTCCAGGCGGCGAACCTGTGCCGGGAGGACTTCCCGGACGGGCAGTACCATTTCGACCTGCGCCGTGGCGGTCGTCCCCGCTCCGCACGGCAGGTGCTCACCGCGCTGGCGGGCGTCCTGGGCACCGCCCCACCGACGTCGGGCCGCCCGGACGCCCTCGCGGCCGCCGCCGCCGCGCTGCGCCGCAAGCTCGACGGTCGCAAGATCCTGCTGGTGCTGGACAACGTCGACCGTCCCGAGCAGGTCCGCGCGCTGCTGCCGCCGACCGCCCGCACCTGCCGGCTGCTGCTGGCCGGCGGCCCCGCGCTCAGCGGCCTGGGCGGCGTGGTGGAGCACTGGATCGCCGAGCCGGGCCCGGACGAGGCGGTCGAGCTGTTCGCGGCGGCCGGTGGGGCCGCGCCCGCCGCCCGGATCCGCCGCGCCGACCCACGCACCGACCCGGCGGTACGCGAGATCGTCGACCTGTGCGGACGGCAGCCCCGCACCGTGCGGGCGCTCGGCTACCGCACCGCCCAGCACGGCTGGCGGCACTCCGACGTTCTGGACGCGCTGCGCCGGGCGGTGCGCACCCCGCCGCACCAGCGCGTCGCCGTGTCGCCGGCGGCCCAACTCGTCACCGAACGGGACACCGCCTACCGGGCGTTGACCCGCGAGGCGCGTCGGCTGTACCGGCTGATGTCGCTGACCCCCGCCCCGGTGGACCGGCCGACCATCGCCGCGCTGGCCCGCCGCCACCCCGAGCGGGTGACCGGGCTTCTCGACCAGTTGGCCGCCGCCGCGTTCGTGGTCGGCGCGAGCGGCGACCGGTACGAGGTCCGCCCGCTGCTCGCCGCGAACGCCCGGCTGCACCTGCGCGACGCCGAGCCGGCCCGCTCCCGGGTCGCCGCGCAGGCCCGACTGACCCGGCACCTGGCCCGCCGGGCCGAACGACACGCGGCCAACCTGGCCGTGCTCGGCTCCCCGCCGGACCGGGAGTGGTCGCTGCCGCTCGACGACGACCCGTACGGCTGGTTCGACCTGCACCAGGAGCTGCTGCTGGCGGTGGTCCGGGTGCCGGCCGGAGCGGCCGAGACGCTGCCCCGTCGGGTCCGCCGGTGGTGGTTCCGGTTGGCCGTGGCGCTGTGCGGATGGCTCGCGCACGTCGAGCGACTCGACGAGTGGGAGCAGGTCTGCCGCACGGTCCTGGCCACTCCGACCGCCGACGACCGGCCGGAGATCGCCGGGTGGGCGCACAACGAGCTGGGGGTGCTGCGCCGGCGCCGGCACGACCCGCAGGGCGCGGCTGCCGCGCTCACCCTCGCCGTGGCCGAGCGCGGCCGGCGGGGCACCGCCCAGGCACGGATGAACCTGGGCCTGGCCCTGCTCGATCTGGGGCAGCTCGACGACGCGGTGGAGCACCTGGAGCTGTCCCGCCGGCACCGCTCGTCGGCGGACCGCTCCGGGCATGCCCTCACCGACCTGGGCCTGGGCGCGGCGCAACTGGCCCGGGGTGAGTTGGACACCGCGCACCACCACCTGGTCAGGGCGGCGAACACGTTCCGGTCGGTGGGTGACGCGCGCGGCTACGCCGCGGCGCTGACCAACCTGGTGCTGGTGCACGCGACCCTCGGCGAGCACCTGGACGCGGCGCAGGCGTGGCGGGCCGCGCTGCGCGAATACGAGTCCGTCAACGACCCGACCAGCCGCGCCGCGGCGCTGCTCAACGCCGGGGCGACGCTGCTGACCAGCACGCCGGGGCAGGCGCGGGCGGCGTACGAGCTGCTGGCCGAGAGCCGGCGGCTGCGGGCGGAGACCCGGCCGACGGCGGGGCTGGGCCGCACCCTGCTGTACCTGGGCGACGCCGCCGCCGCGCTGGGCGACGGGGCCGAGGCGCGGCGGCTCTGGGCGGACGCGGCGACGGTGGCCGAGGAGGTCGACGACGACCGGGCGCTGGCCGCCGCGGACGGCCGCCTGGAGCAGGACGTCGACGTGACGCAAGCCGGCTCCTGAGCGGCTCGTCCCGCCGCGCCGACGTGATGTCCATCGCTCGCGTTGGTCGGTGGCACGGGTCTGGGAGAGTGTGTGACCGTGGACGCTCTCTCGGTGCGGGGACTCAGCCGCAACTTCGGCAACCTGGTCGTGCTCGACGACGTGAGCTTCACGGTGGCGCCGGGTCGGATCGCGGTGGTGCTGGGCCCCAACGGCAGCGGCAAGACCACCCTGCTGCGGTGTGTGGTGGGCGCCGACCGGCCGGACGCGGGTGAAGTGCGGGTGCACGGGTACCGGGCCGACGAGACCGACCCGCAGGTGCGTGCCCTGGTCGCGGCCGCCCTGGACGACATCGACTTCTTTCCCGACCTGTCGGTTGTCGAGCACCTGGAGCTGGTCGCGTACGCCCACGGGGGCAGCGCCGAGCCGGTCGAGGAGGTGCTCGCCGAGCTGGGCCTGGAACCGGCCCGCGACCAGCTGCCGGTGACCCTGTCCAGTGGGCAGCGCCGCCGGCTGGCGCTGGCGTCGTGCTTCGTGCGCCCCCGCCGGGTGCTGATCCTGGACGAGCCGGAGCAGCGGTTGGACGTGCGCGGCCGGCAGTGGCTGGCCGATCGGCTGCGCCGGGAACGGGACGCCGGCACCGCAGTGCTGCTGGCCTCGCACGACCCGGAGCTGATCGACGCGGTGGTCGACGAGCGGATCGAGATCGGTCGGTGAGCGCCCCGCCGGCCACGCTCGCCCAGACACCCGCCGGGCTGCCCACCGCCCGACAGGTGCGTACGCACCTGCGCCGGGCCCGCCGCCGCCACCACGAGCACTCGCTCGGCGACGTGCTGGGCGACGCGTACGTCATCGTGCTCTTCGTGGGCATGTACGGCTGGTTCGCGGTCAGCGCCAGCCGCGACGTGCTGGTCTCCCCCACCGTGGGCCGGGCCGACGCGGGGGTGCGCTGGTGGCTGGCGGTCGCCGCGCTGCTGGCCGGCGCGGGGCTCGCCTGGCGGGGTCTGCGCGCGCTCGGCCCGTTGCTGGTCACCCCGGCCACCCAGAGCTGGGTGACCAGCGCTCCGGTGGACCGGCGGGCCTGGCTGGCGCCGCGCCTGGGCGTCCTGCTGGCGGGAGCGGCGGCCGGCACGGCGCTGCTCGCGGTGGCCGTGGCCGTGCTGGGCGGTGTCACCCAGCTGGGTGCGGTGGGCTGGGCCGCGGCGGCCGGCGCCGGGTGGGGCGCCGCCGCGCTCGCCCTGAGCGTCGTCGCCCAGAGCAGTCGGGCCGGCCGCCGCTGGCCGACGGTGGTCGGGGCGACGCCGATGGTGACGGCCGCCGTCGTCGCCACTCTCGTGGTGATCGCCGGTCGCCTCGGCGACGAACTGCCCCGGCCGGCGGCGCTGCCGACCGGCGCGCTTGTCGCTGTCGGGGTGCCCCTCGCGGTCCTGGGCACGGTTCTCGCCGTACGCGCGCTGCCCCGGGTGGACCGGGCCACGCTGACGACCGGCGCGCAGTTCGCCAACGCCGCCGCGACGGCCACGATCCTGCTCGACCCGAGCATGCTCACCAGCCTGGTGGAGAGCCGGCGGTGGCGGCGCATCGGCCGGGTCCGCAGCCGCCGTTTCCTGCCCGGCCCGGCCTGGTGGGCGCTGCTGCAGGCCGACGTACGCCGACTGCGGCGCCACCCCAGCGCCCTGCTGATCTGGGCCGGGCTGATCGGCGTCCAGTACGCTGCCGCGCTCGCCCTGCCCGGGCTCGCCGGCGCCACCCAGGTGGTGTTCGCCTACTTCGCCACCGACCGGCTCACCGGGGGCCTGCGCGCGGTCAGTCGGTCACCCGGGCTGCGCCGGGCGCTCGGTGGCAGCGACGCGGCGCTGCGCGGTATCCACGTGGTGGTGCCGGCGGTCGGCGCGGGCCTGTGGTGGCTGCTGACCCTGCCGAGTCTGCCGACCCTCGACGCCGGCCCGGCCTGGCTGGCGCCGACGCTTGCGGTCGGGGTGGTGGCCGCCGCCTGGCGGGCCGGCACCCGCCCGCCGATCAACTACGGCGGCGCGACTGTCAACACGCCGTTCGGGATGGTCCCGGTCGACCTGCTGCGCCAGGGCTCACGCGGGCCGGCGCTGCTGGCCGTGCTCGTGCTCGTGCAGCTCTTCCTGGGCTGAGCGAGCCGGCCGATTCGTCGGCGCCAGCGCGGCGGCGACGGCGGCGACGCCCTCGTCGATCTCCGTCGCCGTCCGGGCCGCGTAGCCGAGCACGAGGCCGGGCCGGTGGGGCCGTTGGCAGTGCCACGACAGGGGCTGCACCTTCACCCCGCGCGCCAGTGTCGCCGCCGCCAGTTCCGTGTCCGCCACGGCGGCGTCGTCCAGGGTGATCGTCAGGTGCAGTCCGGCCGCGGCGCCGTGCACGGTGGCGGTGGGCAGGTGCCGGGCCAGGGCGGTGATCATCGCGTCCCGGCGGCGGGTGTGCCGGCGGCGCAGCAGCCGCAGGTGCCGTTCCAGCGCGCCGGAGGTCATCAGCTCCGCCAGGACCAGCTGCGGCAGCACCGCGTTGCCCAGGTCGGCGTTGCGTTTGGCGGCCACCACCGCGGCGCGCAGTCGCTGCGGCACGAGCAGCCAGCCGACCCGCAGCGCCGGGGCGAGCAGTTTGGACACGCTTCCGGCGTAGCAGACCTGCTCGGGCAGCAGCCCCCGCAGCGCCGGCACCGGGGGCCGGTCGTAGCGGTGCTCGGCGTCGTAGTCGTCCTCGATGATCAGACCGCCGGCCCGTGCCCAGTCCAGGAGTTGGCGACGCCGGTCACCGTCGAGCACCACGCCGGTCGGAAACTGGTGCGCGGGCGTGAGCAACACCGCGGGCAGGCCGCTGGCGACCAGCTCGTCGACCCGCAGCCCGGCGTCGTCCACGCGGACCGGCGGGGTGACGACCTGCCAGTTGTTCAGGTGCTGCCGTACGCCGAGCGAACCGGGCTCCTCGACCGCGATGTGATCGATGCCGGCCGGGCGGAGCGCCTGGGCCAGGAGCCCGACCGCCTGCGACACCCCGGCCACGATGATCACGTCGACGGGGTCGACGGTGATGCCCCGGTTGCGGGCCAGCCAGGCGGCGACGGCCCCGCGCAGCGCGGGCGCCCCGCACGGGTCGCCGTACCCGAGGTCCGCCGCGGCGACACGGCCGAGCACGGCGCGTTCCGACCGCAGCCAGTCCGCGCGGGGAAAGGCGGTCAGGTCGGGTACGCCGGGGGTCAGGTCGATCGTCGCGCGGGCCGCGCGTACCGCGTCGAAGATGTCGCTGCCGGGCGTCGGCGGGAAGAGCGCAGCCGGTTCCGCCGGCGCGGCCGGGGCGGGGGGCGGCGCGGGCGGCGCTCCCGGGGCGCCGACGACCAACGTTCCGGCCCGGCCCCGGCCGGCGAGGTGCCCCTCCTCGGTGAGCCGCTGGTATGCCTCGGTGACCACGCCCCGGGAGACGCCGAGGTCGGCGGCGAGCACCCGGGTGGCGGGGAGCCGGGCGCCGATCGGCACCCGCCCCTCGGCGATCGCCTGGCGCAGCCGGCCGGCGAGCCAGTCGGCACGCCCTCCGGGGGGCGCGTCGGCGACGGTGAGGTGCAGAAAATCCGAGCCGGCCGTTATGGACCTCTCGGAGTCGTTCGGTTTGGCCCTGCTCACCGGTCCATCTTGGCAGGAGAGTGGGTCGCAGACACCCCGCCCGACTCCACCGGAGGACGACCGTGAGCATCCCCTTTCTGATCACCGCCCTGATCGTGGTGATCACCCCCGGCACCGGGGTGTTCTTCACCCTCTCCGCCGGACTGTCCCGGGGCGCCCGGGCGGGCGTGCTGGCCGCGTTCGCCTGCACGCTGGGCGTGGTGCCGCACCTGGTGGCGGCGTTGACCGGGCTGGCGGCACTGTTGCAGGCGAGCGCCACGGCGTTCGAGGCCGTCCGTTACCTGGGCGTCGGCTACCTGCTCTACCTGGGCTGGTCGACGATCCGCGACCGCAGCGCCTTCGCGGCGACGAGCGAGCGCCCACCCCGCTCGGCGGCCCGGGTGATCGTCTCCGGTGTGCTGGTCAACCTGCTCAACCCGAAGCCGACGCTGTTCTTCGTCGCGTTCCTGCCGCAGTTCGTGGACACCACCGCCCCGGGCTCGGCCCGGGCGATGCTCGCCTGCGGCGTGGTGTTCATGCTGCTCACCTTCGTGGTGTTCAGCGGCTACGGCGTCTTCGCCGCCCGCCTGCGGGACCGGGTGCTGAGCCGCCCCCGCGTCACCGACTGGCTGCGCCGGTCCGTCGCCGGCACGTTCGTCGCGCTCGGCGTGACGCTCGCCCTCACCGAACGATAGGGAGTCCCATGCAGTTCGAGCACTCGGCGCAGCTTCGCGCCGCACATCCCGACCTGATCGCCGGTGTGGTGCACGTCGCCGACGGGATCACCGCCGACGCCGACCGGACGGGGAGCACGGCCGACCACCTCGCCGAGGCCCGACGGCGGTTGACCGCTGACGGCAGCGAGAGCGGGTTCCCGGAGATCCAGGCGTGGCGGCGAGCGTACGCGGCCATGGGCTTACGACCTACCAGGTACCGGTGCGCGGCCGAAGCCCTGCTGCGCCGGCTACGTCTGGACGGCGAACTGCCCCGCGTGCACCCGCTGGTCGATCTCTGCAACGCCGTCTCGGCGGCCTACGCCATCCCCGTTGCCGTTCTCGACCTGGACCGGGTCGACGGCGACCTGGTGGTCCGGCCGGCGCACGGCGACGAGACGTACCTGAGTTTCGCCGGCGACACCGAGCACCCCGACCCGGGCGAGGTCACCTTCGTCGACTCGGTCGGGCGGGCGCACGCCCGGCGATGGACGAACCGGCAGAGCGGATGGTCCGCCGTACGGGCGGGCACCTCGTCGGTGCTGATCGTCGCCGAGGCGCTGCACCAGGGCGCCGAGCCGGCCGTGACCCGGCTGGTCGACACCCTGGTGGCGGAGCTGACCGACGGGTGGTCCGTCCCGGCGACAGCCGCGGTGCTCACCGCCGCCGCGCCCCGCTTCTGCGCCCCGGCGGCCACCACCCTCAGCCGTCCAGCCGGCGGACCATGTTCATGATGGACTCCACCTGCGCGCCGCCCTTGATCGGGAAGTTGGTCGCGCCCAGGTAGCCCCACCAGTCCCAGCAGCCGTTCGGGTTGCTCAGGGCCGTGCCCGCCTGCGGGTAGAGCACGACCAGGTTGTTGGTGTCCGCGTACTGGTTGAGGTTGGCCCGGTCGACGAACGCCGTGCCCACCGACCCGTACCCCTGGGCGCAGCCGTGCAGGGCGACAAGCAGCCGGCACGACTGCCCGGCGGCGCAGGCCGACGGGACGTAGGCGAAGCCGTTGGCATCCATGCTCAGCCCGTTGGCCCAGCCGTTGACCGCGAAGGTGTTCTGGTCGAAGCGCACGAGCCGGCCACCGAGAGCCGCGGGATTTGGCGCGTTCACCCCGCCGAGCAGCTTGCGCAGCAGGGCGTTCTGGGGGTCGGTGCCGCAGTCGTTGAGGAACGGCGAGGCGGTGGCCGTACACCCGGACGTGCCGTACGGCGTGACCCACGAGTGACCGGCGGCCGAGCCGCTGTCGTACTGCACGCTGGCCCCGAAGTGCTGGTAGTAGCGGACCAGGTCGTCGGTGACGGACTTCTTGACGGAGGTGTCGTTGGCGCCGTGAAACACGTACACCGGGTCGCCGGAGAGGTTGCCGACCGGGTCGACCCAGCCGTACGTCGCCCAGGTCCTGGTGTACGTCTGCAGGGCGGACACGTTCGTCGGGTACAGGTTGTCACCGCAGCCGTAGAGCGCCTGGGCGACGGTGTTCTGCGAGCAGTAGTACGGGCCCGCCGCGAAGACGGCAGCGCCCCGGATCCGGGACGAGTAGGCGACGTGCAGCTGGGTCGCCATGTAGCCACCGGAGGACACGCCGGCGACGTACACCCCGGAGATGTTGTAGGTGCCCAACGACCCGGAGACGGGCGATGTGGTGGCGGGGGTGGCGGCCTGGGCGGGGGCCGCGATGGTCAGGATCAGCAGCAGGACGGCGGTCACGGCGGTGGCGGTTCGGCGCGGTGGGGTCATGAACGTTCTCCTCGGCAGCGCCGTCGGGGGCGTCGGCGTGCGCCGAAGCTACCGTGACGCAGGCCACACCCGACATGAGCCCGACCGACACGCTCGTCGATGTCGGTGTGTGCCCCGACCACCCACGACGGTCCCGGTGACGCGCCCGACGAGGTTCCCACTGCTGCGACGACGCCGTCGCTCAGGCGGTGTCGCCCGGGGCGAGGTGGCGGTAGCCGGGGATGGTCTCGGCGAACCAGCCGGCGACGCTGGCCAGACCACGGTGGTTGAGCTGCGCGTCGTGGATCGGGTACGCGGCGGCGGCGTCCACCGCGCGGGCGAAGCGGATCGCCTCGTCCAGGCGCAGCCACGACCCCTGGGCGGGAACGAGCAGAGTGTGCACCGGCTCGTCCGGCACGTGCACCGAGTCGCCCGGGTGGTAGAGCCCGTCGCCGATCAGGTAGCCGAGGTTGGGGCAGTCCGGCTGGCCCTCGTGGATGGCGGCGTGCCGGCCACCGTGCGCGCTGACGGTGATGCCGGCGGCGGTGAAGCGTTGCCCCGCGCGTACCCGCGTCACCGGCAGCGGGGCGAGGTCGGGCAGCCGGGCGCCCTCCGGGGCGTACACCGGGACGCCCAGCCCGGCCAGGCGCAGCACGTCCACGTGGTCGGTGTGTTCGTGGGTGACCAGGACGGCGTCCGCGCCGGCGAGCGCGCCCGGCTCGCTCCAGGTGCCCGGGTCGACGACCAGCACGCCGCCGTCGTGCTCGACGCGGACGCAGGAGTGTGTGTATCGGGTGATCCGCATCCGGCGACGGTACGCCGCGCCCGGTCGGGGTACTGCGCAGCAATGCCCCAGCGATACGACAACTACCCGAGGATCGCCGTGGTCACCGGCGCGGACTCCGGCATCGGCAAGGCCAGCGCGGTCGCCCTGGCCGAGGCCGGCTTCGACATCGGCATCACCTGGTACGGCGACCCCGACGGCGCCGAACGGACCGCGACCGAGGTCCGCGCCACCGGGCGGCGGTGCGAGGTCGCCGAGGTGGACTTCACCCGCCTGCCGGACGCGGCGGCGGTGATCGACGAGTTGGCCGACCGGCTCGGCGGCATCGGGGTGCTGGTCAACAACGCCGGCACTGGCGCTTCGACGCCGTTCGTCGACACCGGCTGGGACCAGTGGCGCGAGGTGCTCGCCGTGGACCTCGACGCGCCCTTTCTGTGCGCGCAGCGGGCCGCGCGACGGATGCGGGCCGTCGGCGCCGGCGGACGGATCATCAACATCACCAGCGTGCACGAGCACGCGCCGCGGGTGGGTTCCGCCGCGTACTGCGCCGCGAAGGGCGGCCTGGGGCTGCTGACCCGGGTGATGGCCCAGGAGTTGGCCGCCGACGGGATCACCGTCAACGCGGTAGCGCCGGGCGAGATCGCCACGCCGATGACCGGTCAGGAGGACGTCGACCCGTTCAGCCAGGACCGGCCCGGCGTGCCGGTGGGACGGCCCGGCGACGCCCGGGAGGTGGCGGCAGTGGTCGCACTGCTGGCCTCGCCTGCCGCCAGCTACGTCACCGGGGCGTCCTGGCCCGTCGATGGTGGCATGCTGCTGATGGGTCCGCAGGCCAACGCGCTCGCCAGCGACGACTGGCGTCGGGTCTGAGTGCCCTCAGGCCGTGCGTCCCGCCGACGTCCAAAGGATGTACGCGAACTGGGCCGCGAACGCCGCCAGCGCGACCGCCACCCCCGCGACGACCATCAGCCAGTGCCAGCGCCCGACCATGCCGAGCAGCAGGGCGACGCCCGACCCGACGAGCGCCGCGTTGACCGCGCCCACGAGCGCCGCCGTGGTGAGCAGGAACTCCCAGCGCCCCGGCCGGGTGCCCACCATCGTCCAAGCCGCCTGCGCAGTGTCCTCGGAGACCACCGCGTCGGCGAAGAAGTCGTGCTCGCTGGCCAGACGATGGTGGTAGTAGGCGCGGATGCGCTGAATCCGCTTCAGGTCCAGCGAGTTCTCCACGGTGGTCTCCACCAGCCGCAGGAAGGTCAGGATCCCGATGATCACCAGGATGGGCAACACCGCGCCCAGGTAGGGCCGGACCACCTTGTCGTTGCCGGCGGCGAAGCCGAGGCCGATCAGGGCCGCCGACAGCACGGACAGGAAGATGGTGGCGCGTCCGGTGGCCTCGTCGATCGTGCCGGAGCGAGACGTCTGTAGGGCGTAGTGCTCGGTGCTGAGGACGCTCAGCAGCGCCTTCTCGCGTTCCGCGTCGTCCACACCGTCACCTTCCGCGCTCGCCCGACCCCGTTACCGTCACCTTAAGAGCGGTTCGGGCGGCCGGGTCGGCGAACGCGTCGGTCGCGAAGAGGACAGCGAGCGGCAAAGCCGGCACGTATCCTCCGCATCTCGATGATCGGTGGGCCAGGACGGAAAGGGGACCGGATGCCCGAGTGGGCTGGTCGGGGTAACCGTGGCGGCCGGCAACGACGTGCGTTCGGCGTCGGCGGCGCGCTACTCGGGATCGCCCTCGTGATGCTGCTGGCCGCCTGGCGCAGCAGCGGCTTCCTCAGCGACCTGCTGCTCAACATCGGCTCCAGCGTGGTGCTCGCGGCCATCTCGTACGTCATCTTCGACCCGCTGTTCGAGGAGGCCCGCAGGGCGCGTGTGCAGGAGCACCTGAGCTTCGACCAGCACGCCTTCGTGGCCCGGCTGTACCGCTCCGGACGCCGGGTGCGGATCCTGGACACCTGGACGATCCTGCTGGAGGACACGCAGCGCGAGGAGGCGCTGCGGGGGATGCGGGCGGCGCTCGCCAACGGCGCGCAGGTGCAGTTGCTCCTGCTGGACCCGGACTGCACGGCCGCGCAGCAGCGCTCGGAGGAGTTGGAACGGCAGCGGGTGGACGTGCCGCGCCAGATCCGCACCAACCTGCGCCACCTGGCGCTGTTCCAGGACTCGCTCGACGCCCGACTGCGGCACCGGTTGCAGGTTCGGCTCTACGACGCGTCCCCGTCCATCCAGCTCTACCAGTGGGACAGCCGGGCGCTGATCTCGTTCTTCCCGATCGGGAAGCTGTCGTTCAACGTGCCCCAGCTCGAGGTGGACATGGACAGCCCCTGGGGCGGGTTCGTGCACGCCCGGTTCGAGGAGCTGTGGGAGCACGAGCAGGCAACCGTCAACCTGGAGCGGTACTGGTCGGTCGCCGTCACGCTGCGCCACGACGACTCCGACGTGGTCGAGGTGCAGGTGCCCTACGTGAGCGTGGACGGGCAGCACTACGTCGACTGCGGAGTGTTCAAGGTGACCGGGCCGCTGACCGTGCGGGCCGTGCTGCCACCACGCGCGCCGGGCGGCGCCCCGGGCGTGTTCGCCCTGGCCGAGCCGGTCGACGGGGACCGGACGCCGGCCGCCACCGTACGCCGGCACTTCGACCAGAAGTACGGCGGCGGCGACGGGCAGCGGGAGATCCGCCGGCTGGTGCCGCCGCCGGATGGTTCGCGTACCCCCGCTCCCCGCTCCGCGGCGGCCGGCGACGCGCACGGACGGTGACCCCCGACCCGCTGGGTCGGGCCGAGGCGCGGGACAATGGGGTCACCGCCTCGATCGCCAGGAGGACCGTTCCCCCGTGTCGACAGATCCCGCGCCGCCGTCGCCGCCGTCGCATCTGCGTGCCGACTGCGCGCGCTGTTTCGGGTTGTGCTGCGTGGTTCCCGCCTTCGCCGCGTCGGCCGACTTCGCCATCGACAAGCCGGCCGGACGCGCCTGCCCGAACCTGCGCCCGGATCACCGCTGCGGCATCCACACCGAGCTGCGGGAGCGGGGGTTCGCCGGCTGTACGGTCTTCGACTGCTTCGGGGCCGGGCAGCAGGTCGCCCAGGTCACCTTCGGTGGACGGGACTGGCGCGACGCCCCGGAGACACTGCCCGCGATGGCCGAGGCGTTCACGGTGCTGCGTCCGCTGCACGAACTGCTCTGGTATCTCGGCGAGGCGGTGTCGCTGCGCCCACCGGTCGCGCTGCGCGCCGAGTTGGATCGCGCCCGCGCCGAGATCGCCGCGCTCGCCGACGGTGACCCGGCGCGGCTGCGCGGCGTTGACGTCGACGCGCACCGGGCCCGCGTCAACCCGCTCCTGTCGCGGGCCAGCGACGCGGCCCGCTCCCCCGGCGGGCTCGATCGGCGGGGCGCGCAGCTCCTCGGTGCGGACCTGCGCCGGACGGACCTGCGCCGGGCCAACCTGCGCGGCGCGCTGCTGGTCGGCGCCGACCTGCGCGGCGTCGACCTGAGTCTGGCCGACGTCACGGGCGCCGACCTGCGCGGGGCCGACCTGCGCGGCGCGGACCTGCGCGCCACCCTGTTCCTGCACCAGGCCCAGCTGGACGCCGCCCGGGGTGACGTCCGCACCGCAGTGCCGGCAACGCTGACCCGGCCGGCGCACTGGACGGCGCTGGCGCTCACGCCGGTGCGCCGCCCCGCACGGGCCGCCGCCCCGACCCGCCGGGGCCGCCGCCGCTGACGGCGGGTGCGGCGAGCCGCGCGTACGCGGGCACCGCCACCTCCGGCCGGCCCCTCACCCGCCGGCGGTCCCTCACCCGTCGGCGGTCCCTGCGCCCGCCGGAACCGCTCGCCGGGAGGGAGCCGCTCGCCGGGCGAGGTTTCGGGGTGATGACGCCGGGTAGCCACGGCCGACTCGGACCGGTATCGACGGGGGGGGCACGGCGTGGGCTTCCGAAAGCGCGACGGCGAGCTGCCGGGCGACCCGCAGCACAGCGAGGACGAGGCCGGCCAGGTACCGTTGGTGCAGGTCGAGGCGGACACCGAAGTCCCGCCGCCGGCCGATACCGACGTGCCACCGGACATCGTCACCGAGGACAACAGCTCGGGGATGACCGGCGGCTCCTCCGGCAGCAGCGGCGGCGGGTCGAGCATGCCGGGCCACCCCGACGCGACCCGCCGATCCGGGCGGACGACCTAGCGGCTCGCCAGCGCCGCCCGCGCCTCGGTCATGCCCTTGTTGGCCAGACCGTCGGCGCGCTCGTTCTCCGGGTGACCGTTGTGCCCCTTCACCCACAGCCAGGTGACCTCGTGCCGCTCGCAGGCCGCCTCCAGCCGCTGCCACAGGTCGGCGTTCTTGACCGGCTGCTTCGCGGCCGTGCGCCAGCCGTTGCGCTTCCACGACGCCAGCCAGCTCGTGATGCCGTTGCGCACGTAGGTGCTGTCGGTGTGCAGCTCGACGGTGACCGGCCGGTTCAGGCTCTCCAGGGCCTGGATGGCCGCCATCAGCTCCATCCGGTTGTTGGTCGTCGGGGTGGCCTCGCCGCCGCACAGCTCCCGCTCGTGGTCGCCGTAGCGCAGCAGCGCGCCCCAGCCGCCCGGTCCGGGATTGCCGCTGCACGCCCCGTCGGTCCAGATCTGCACGCCCCTGCCGGCCGCCGCGTCCACCATGGCAGGCAACCTACCCGGCGGCGACCTCGCGCCGACCCGTCGGGGGCCGCCACGCCGGGCCGGAGGCGCTAGGGTCGGGCCGATGGACCGGCATGTCGCGTTCGATCGTCTGCACAACTTCCGCGACCTCGGTAGTCACCGCACCGACGACGGTCGAACGGTCCGCTGGGGCCTGCTCTACCGCTCGGACTCGCTGGGCAAGCTGGCGGGCGCCGACCTGGACCGGTTCCGCGCCCTCGGTGTCGGCACGGTGATCGACCTGCGGTATCCGTGGGAGATCGCCGCGCGGGGCCGGGCGCCGCAGATCGACGGGCTGACCTGGCACAACCTGAGCGTCGAGCACCGCCCCTACGACCAGGCGACGATCGACCCGACGGTCGACCCGTGGCGCTATCTGGCCGACCGGTACGCAGAGGTCGCCGAGGACGGCGTCGCCGAGCTGCGTGAGGCGTTGGAGGTGATCGCCGCCACCGACTCGCCGCTGGTCTTCCACTGCGCGTCCGGCAAGGACCGCACCGGCCTGCTGGCCGCGCTGCTGCTGGCCCTGCTGGGCGTCGACGAGGAGCAGATCGCCGCCGACTTCGCGCGTACCGAGCTGGCCACCGAGCGCCTCATCGCTGACTGGCGGGCCCTGAACCCCGACCGTGAGCTGATCTGGCCCGGTTACGGTCGCGCCCCCGAGGCCGTCATCCGGCACTTCCTGGCCGACCTGACCGCAGCGTACGGGTCGGTGGTCAGCTACGCCACCGACCGGCTCGGCGTGGACGAGTCGTTGACCGCTCGGCTGCGGGGGAGGCTGCTCACCGACTGAGGGCGCCGCGGAGGACTCGCCGCTGGCTGATAATCCTGCGCGCGATCGCCACCTGGTCTGCCAGAGTCGACGACCGTGGACGGGAACTGGGACGGCCTGCGGGCCGACGTACGGCAGATGATCGACGAGCTGATCGCCAGCGGACGGGAATCCGGGGTGCAGGTCGCCGCGTATCTCGACGGCGGACCGATCGTGACGGTGCAGGCCGGGGTCGCCGACCGGGACACCGGCCGGGAGCTGGGGGCCGACACCCCGATCTGGAGCGCGTCGACCGGCAAGGTCCTCACCTCGACAGTGGTGCACGTGCTGGCCGAGCGCGGCGAACTGGACTACGACCTGCGGATCGCCGACGTGTGGCCGGAGTTCGCCCGGCACGGCAAGGATCGGGTCACCCTGCGGCACGCGCTCACCCACACCGCCGGCGTGCCGGCCCTGCCCGCCGACGTGACGCCGGAGGACTTCACCGACTGGGACCGGATGTGCGCCCTCCTGGCCGACGCGGAGCCGATCGCGCCGGCCGGTGAGGTGAAGGCGTACCACGCGTGGACCTTCGGTTGGCTGGTCGGCGAGGTGGTCCGCCGGGTGACCGGCCGGCGCATCTCCCAGGTGCTCGCCGACGACGTGGCCGGGCCGCTCGGCGTGGCCGACGAGCTGTACCTCGGGGTTCCGGCGGCCGAGCTGGGCCGGCTGGCCCGTGTCGAGGACCGCAACATGGCGGCGCTGTTCGACTACGCGAGCGCCAACCTGCCGAACTTCGACCGGGTCGCCCCGTCCGGCGTGCGGCCGGGTGCGCAGGTCGGCAGCCGCGCCGACGTCCTGGCGGCCGACGTGCCGGCCACCGGCACCATGACCGCTCGGGCGGCGGCGCGGATGCTCGCGGCGCTGATCGGCGAGGTGGACGGCGTCCGGTTGATCTCGCCGGCCCGGATGCGGGAGGCGGCGACGCTCGACGGGCCGCCCGGACCGGAGTGGGTGTTCGGGCAGGAGACGACCTGGGGCCTCGGGTACGCGGTGGACGGCGACGGTTCGTTCGGCGCGGCCGGCAGCGGCGGCAGCCTCGCGTACGCGTATCCGGAGCTGGGGTTGACGATCGCGGCGACGAAGACGCTGCTGGCCGCCGGTGACGGTGACCCGATGGAGGACGTGCGCGTGCTGATCCGCGACCGGGTGGCCGCGAGTCGCTGACCGCCCCGGTCAGGTTTGCGAGTCGCTGACGGGCCGGAGCGGCCCGCCCACCACGGCCGCCGGGATGGCCGGCGCGGGCCGGGCGGGCCGCAGCCGGTCGCGTACGCGGTGCGCCGCGTCGCCGGCCGTGGCGGCGATCATCGGCAGCAGTCGGGTGGAGTTCATGATCGCGATCTCCTCGGCAGGGGTGGTGACCCCGTCGAGGAAGCGCAGGACCCGCTCGGGCGGGTTGCGGTCGAAGAGCCGGTCGAAGAACTCGGGGCCGCCGACGCCGCCCCGGTCCAGCGCGCGCAGCGCCACCGCGTCCATCCAGCGGTGCCGGGCCGGGTACGCGGGCCTGGGCACCGGCGGCTGACCGGCGGCGAGCGCGCGGGCCACCTGGTCGGCCTGGCGGTACATGGCGGAGAAGGTGAAGCCGGTGGAGGGGCGGGTCGCGCCGCCGGCCGTGCCGAGGCGGACGATGCGGGCCGACGGTCGGGCGGCAAACGGCGCGTCGGTCATCGGGATCACCCCGTTCTCCACCTCGCGCACACGCAGCCCCGCCGGGTCGAGCCCCAGTAGGTCGCGGTAGTCGGCCAGCGCCCTGTCGTACCCGGCGTCGGTGAGCAGACCGGGTGAGAACTCGGTGTACTCGACCAGGGCGTAGCGGTCGCTGACCGGCAGCACGTAGCCGAAGGAGACGCCCCGGGCGGGCTGCGGGGTGCGAAAGTCCATGAGCACCGCCCGCCGCGGGTCGAACGCCGGGCGCTCGGACTCCAGCCACCAGCCGCGGAAATGTTGCAACCAGGTCGTCCGCCCCGCTCGCGCGGGTGGGCGGGGGCGGGAGTCGAGCACCCAGCCGGCCCGTACGACGCGGCCGTCGCCGGTGCGCACGACCACCCGGGCGCCGTCGTCGGTCACCGCCTCGGCCGGCGCGACGATCCGGATGGCGTCCAGCCGACGCTCGGCCTCGGCAGCCCGGTCGTAGACCGGGCCGGAGCGCAGCATGGCGTACCGCAGCGGGGTCAGGTCCAGGACGCGGCGCCGCGCGGGCGTCGCCACCTCGACCTGCCGCCAGCTCGCGCTCAGCAGCGGGTCGAGGTCGGCGCTCGGGTCGCCCCAGAACGCCCAGGTGCGGTCCTGGCCGCGCCGGCGCACCGGGTCCACGACGGCGATCCGCAGGTCGCGGACGCCGTGCCGGTCCAGCGCGGCGAGCAGCAGCGAGGCGGCGCCCCCGCCGCCGAGCAGCGCGAGGTCGACGTCGAGCGGGGCGGAATCGGTCACCGCCCCACGCTGCCACACCGCCCCGGCCTCCGCACAAAGCGCTCCGGCCTTGCAACCCGGAGCGGCACGGGCTTGACAAGCAACCATTCGGTTGCCTAACTTTTCAGGCAACCGAATGGTTGCGCTTTCCGGGAGGGCGAATGGACGAGGCGTTCCGGGCGCTGGCCGATCCCAGCCGGCGGCGGCTGCTCGACCAGCTCAACGCACGCAACGGCCAGACCCTGCGAGAGCTCTGCGACGGGTTGCCGACGACCCGGCAGGCGGTCAGCAAGCACCTGTCGGTGCTGGAGGCAGCCGGCCTGGTGACGACCGTCCGGCGGGGCCGGGAAAAGGTGCACCACCTCAATGCCGCCCCGATCAACGCCATCGCCGACCGGTGGCTGAGCCGCTACGACCGGCAGCGGGCGGCCGCGCTCGCCGACCTGAGCACAGCATTGGAGGAACAGCCCATGGCAGGCCCCACGTTCGTCTACACGACATACGTCACCACCACCCCGCAGCGACTGTGGGCCGCGCTCACGGAGCCCGCGTTCACCCGCCGCTACTGGGGTGGGGTCGCACTGGTGTCCGACTGGCAGGTCGGGTCACCGGTGCTGTGGCAGGACGCGCCGGAGGGCGAGCCGCGCGATCTCGGCCAGCGGGTGCTGGTCGCCGAGCCGTACCGCCGCCTCTCCTACAGCTGGCACGGCTTTCAACCCGAGCACGCCGAGCACTTCGGCTGGTCCGCCGAGGAGCTGGCCGCTCGGCTCGGCGAGCGCCGCTCGACGGTGACCTTCGAGATCGAGCCGCACGGCCCCTCGGCCGTCCGGTTGACAGTCATCCACGACGACTTCTCCCCGGACAGCGAGATGCACCGGGCGATCAGCGGTCAACTCGACGGCAGCGGCGGCTGGCCGGAGCTGCTGGCCAGCCTCAAGACCCTCCTGGAGACCGGCGATCCCATGCCCGAACCGGCCCCGGCCGAGCGGGCCGGCTGAGCCGGCCGGCGGGCATTTCCTCCGTCGCCGGCCATACCTCGCCATCGGCTCAGCGACGACAGCCCGGCCCGAGCGGACATCGACCGGAGCACCGGCACCCCTGAAGGCCGTCGGGGCCTAAGCGCTGCTCTCCCCCGCCTTCGGGTGGACACGTGACGGCAACGAAGGTTTCTCATTTTCACCTGATCGAGGTCCCAACCAACCTAGTGTTGGGCACACCGGTGCTAGTCACGGAGTTGGCCACCCGAACGACGTCCCACGCAGTCAGCGGACGAAAAGTGAGGGAAGACGCGTATGAAGGTCTCAACAGCACTCTGCTCTGCGGCGCTCGGCGTGGGCCTCGGCACGCTCCTGCTGCCGGGCGCCGCACTGGCCGACACCGTCGTGTCACCGGCCACCACCCCGGTCGGGGGAACCGTCGTACTCACCGCGACGACCTGCAACCCGAAGTCGGGTGACGTCATCTTCCGGGTCACCGGACCCAACCGCGACCAGAACGTCCGATCCACCACCGCCGCCGCCGGCGGCGGGCTCAGCGCCGAACTGTTCACCGCCGGGTTCACCCTCGGCACGTACACGGTGGCCGCTACCTGCGGCGACGGCAGTTCGGCGGGCAGCGCCACGTTCACCGTCACCCCGATCGGGGGCGCACCGGCCGGCTCGGGCGGCGACAACCGCGACGGCCGCGACGCGGGCGCCCTCGCCGCCGGAGGCACCCTGCTCGGCACCGCCGCCGCGGGCGCGGTGGTCCTGTTCCGCCGGCGTCGTCCGGTGTCCACCGTCGCCTGACCGGCGACGCGCTCCATCCCTGAGGACGGATGCCCGTGCCGGTGACACCGGCACGGGCATCCGACGATCCCTACGGAGGTCGGCACGTGTGGAGGCGACGGACCCTGCCGGCGGTGGTCGCCCTGCTCGGCGTGTCCGGGCTGGGGCTGATCACCGTCGGCCTCACCGCCGAGCCGGCGCGGCCCCCACGCCCGCCGGCGAACGCACCGACACACACCCGGCCCGCGCCGGACCTGGCGCCGCTCTCCCGCGCCGCGCCCGTCCGGGTCCAGATTCCGGCCATCGGTGTACGCGCGGAGATCGTCCCCGTCGGCGTGGACGCCGCCGGGGTGCTGGAAGTCCCCCCGCTGGACAAGCCGACCCTCGCCGGCTGGTACCGGCACGGGGTCAGCCCCGGAGAGACCGGCAACGCCGTCCTGGTGGGACACGTCGACTCCCCGGCCGGCCCGGCGGTCTTCTTCGACCTGGGTCGACTGCGCGCCGGCCAGGAGATCCAGGTCACCCGCGCCGACGCGCGGGTCACCACGTTCACAGTGGACAACGTCCACGCGTACCCCAAGGATCGCTTCCCCAGCGGCCTGGTCTACGGCCCGTCGGACGCCGCCGGGCTGCGCCTGATCACCTGCGGCGGCCGGTTCGACGCCGGGACCGGCAACTACGTGGACAACATCGTCGTCTTCGCCACCCGCACCGCCTGACGCGGTCCAAATAGGTCTAGGAGGCATCATGCCCGACAGCTCCGACTACGCCCGCGCCCTCGACACAGCGGAGAAGATGCTGGGGTTCCGGCTCGAGCAGTTCCTCACCGCAGGCGAGGGCGAGCCGTCGAACGCCGCCGACTTCAAGCAGATCGCCACCGAGCACGCGTTCGGTGACGCCTGGCCACGCAGCGAAATCCTGGACACCCGTATGCGGGCTCTGGTGTCCGTCACTATCACAGCCTCGCTAGGGATCCTCGAGCCGCTACGTGGCCAGCTGCGCATCGCCCTCAACAACGGGGTAACGCCCGAGGAGATCGTCGAGGCGTTCATTCAGATCGCCGTCTATGCGGGCGTGGCTCGTGCCTTCGACAGCTACACGATCGCCGCCCAGGTGTTCGCGGAGCGGGCACAGTCCCGGGTCGGAGATGCGGCACACGGCCGGTGACGACGGTTGCGACCTGCCCGGCCACCGGCAGGAGAAAGGGCCAGGGCATCTGATGTCGCCGCAAGAAGCGGAAGCCGCACCGCGCATCGGTTGGATACCCGCTCAGGAGTAACACGTGACGGAGTGCTTCAACCACCACCTCGTCGGTTCACCGGCGACCGTCAAGGCAGGATTGGAGGATCTCGCCGAGCGCCAACCCACCCCGCTGTCGGGGGCGGGACTCCGCTGGGCAGAATCCGGTGGCACCATCCCCTGCGAGCACCGTGGCCGCGACGGTGCGCGGGAGGGGGCGCGTCGTGGATCAGCGAGCGGTACGGGACCGGGCCGGTCGGGGCGTACGCGCCCTGGCCCGCCGACTGCTCGGCCGCCCTGGCGGAGAGGTTCCCTCGCCCCGCCGGTCCAATCCGGACGCCGTTGTCGACTGCGCCGTCTACGTCAAGGGCCGACGGGAGCCGGGCCGGCCGCACTACGACGACGCGTACGCCCGTGCCCGGCGGGGCCGCGACGCCTTCGTCTGGCTCGGGCTGCACGAACCGGGGCCGGCGGTGCTCGCCGCCGTGGGCCGTACCTTCGGCCTCGACGAGCTGACCGTCGAGCAGGCGCTCGCCGACGGGCACCGGCCCACTGTGCAGCGGCACGGACCGGTCACCCTGCTGGTGCTGCGCACCGCCGGGTACGTGGAGCACGCCGAGCTGACCGACACCTCCGAGGTGATCGACACCGGCGACGTGATGGTGCTGCTCGGTGAGCGGTTCGCCGTCACCGTGCGGCACGGTGCCGCCGGGGCGCTGCGCGACGTCCGCGCCGACATCGAGCGCCGACCGGAGCTGCTGGCCGCCGGCCCCTGGGCGGTGGCGTACGCGGTCTGTGCCCGCATGGTCGACACGTACCTGGAGGTGGCCGGGCACGTGGAGCGGGACCTGGAGCGGGTCGAGGAGGCGGTGTTCGCCCGCGACCGCTCGGTCGACATCCAGCACGTCTACCAGCTCAAGCGGGAGGTGGTGGAGTTCAAGCGGGCCGTGCTGCCGCTGCAGACGCCCGTGCGGATGCTGCTCGACCCGTCGGCCGACGGGCCGCCGCGCGCCCTGCACCGCTGGTTCGTGGACGTGGACGGTCGCCTGGCCCGGGCGGTGGACCGGGTGGCCGCATACGACGATCTACTCACCTCGATCGTCCAGTCCCGCCTGGCGCAGCTCGCCGTCGAGCAGAACAACGACATGCGCAAGATCGCCGCGTGGGCGGCCATCGCGGCCGCCCAGACCGGCATCGCCGGCCTCTACGGCATGAACTTCGACCACATGCCCGAGCTGGCCTGGCGCTACGGGTACGCCGGCGCGCTGGCCCTGATGGCGGCAGCGGCCCTCGCCCTGTACCGCCTGTTCCGCCGCTCCGGCTGGCTCTGACCCCTTCCCCCGCGATCTTGCACTTTCTGTCGCCGATACGCACCCTTTGCCGGCAATGCGGGGACAGTAAGTGCAAGATCGGCGCCCGGGTCGGGAGGGCGCGGAGCCTCTCCCGTCGGCCACCGTTCGGGCGGGGGCTAACCTCGCCCGCGTGATGTGGCAGCGGTACGTGGCGATCGGCGACAGCACCACCGAAGGGCTCGACGATCCGGACGACGACGGCGGCTACCGGGGCTGGGCCGACCGGTTCGCCCTGGCGGTGGCGCGCGCCCAGGGCGGGCTGGAGTACGCGAACCTGGCCATCCGTGGCCGGACCACCGCCCGGATCCGCGCCGAACAGCTCCAGCCGGCCCTCGATCTCGCGCCCGACCTGGCCACCGTGGTCGCCGGCATGAACGACGTGCTGCGCCCCTCCTTCGACGCGGACCAGGTCGCCGAGGACGTCGCGGCGATGCAGCGGGCGCTCGTCGGGCAGGGTGCCACAGTCCTGACCTTCACCATGCCGGACCCGGCGCCGGTGATGCCGCTGGCCCGGCCGCTGCGGGGCCGGATGCTGGCGCTCAACGCGGCCCTGCGCGCGGCCACCGCGCAGACCGGGGCCACGCTGCTGGACCTGGGGGCCCATCCCGTCGCCTCGGATCCGCGGCTGTGGAGCGACGACCGGCTGCACGCCAACAGCGCCGGGCACGCGCGGATCGCCGCCGCGCTGGCGTACACCGCGGGGCTGCCCGGGTTCGACGAATCCTGGACGGCGCCGCTGCCGCCGGCGCCGCTGCGACGCCGCGCCGAGGTGCTCGGCGCCGAGTTGGCCTGGGCCCGCCGGCACCTGCTGCCCTGGGTGGCCCGGCACCTGCGCGGCCGGTCGTCCGGGGACGACCGGGTCGCGAAACGGCCGGTGCCCCTGCCGGTGGCGCTGGACCGCTGACGGCCGGGCGCTCGGGTCGCCCGCCCGGCGGTGCGGCAGGATGGCGGGATGGGCAAGGGCAGGGGCGGCCAGCGGGCGAACGTGACGAGCGGACGGCTCTGCCCGTGCGGCTCCGGCCAGGCGTACGCCGACTGCTGCTCGCCGGTCCACGGCGGCACCGCCCAGGCGCCGACGGCCGAGGCGCTGATGCGTTCCCGGTTCAGCGCCTTCGCCCTCGGCGACGCCGACTACCTGTTGCGCAGTTGGCACTCGTCGACCCGACCCGCCCGGCTGGAGCTGACCCCGGGGCAGCGGTGGACCCGCCTGGAGATCGTCGAGACCGAACGCGGGGGCCTGCTCGACGCCACCGGCACTGTGACGTTCCACGCCCACTACCGCGAGGCGGGCCGACCGGGCACGCTTACCGAACACAGCCGGTTCGTCCGCGAGGACGGCCGGTGGGTCTACCTCGACGGCGACCAGCCCTGACGGCTGCGCGGACGGCCGGTCGGGGCGTACGATGACGGCGGCGTGGTCCTGCGCCGCACCTCCCTCCCGGCGCTCACGCCGCCGGCCACGCGGAGGCAAAGGGGGCCCTGGAGCCCTCGGGACGTGGTGCCACATGCCCCACTCCGGCGGGGTCGGCGGGAGCGTGGGTCCCGGTGACCGTGCCGTTGACCGGGAGCATGTGATGACCGACCAGCGATCGTTCAAGACCCGGGTCCGCGCCCGGATGGCAAAGACCGGCGAAAGCTACACCACGGCCCGCCGGCACCTGATCAGCCGGGCCGCCGCGCCGGCGTCCACCGCCGCACAGACCGAACGGCCCGCCGGCGCGTCCTCGGCACCAGCCGCCGCCGCGCAGACCGAGCGGATCGCCGATGATCTCCTGCGCGACCGGACCGGCCGGGGCTGGGCGGACTGGTTCGCCGTGCTCGACGCCGCGTCCGCCGCCGAGCGGACACACACCGAGATCGCCCGTCACCTGACGGCCGGGCACGAGGTGCCGGGCTGGTGGGCGCAGACCATCACCGTCGGGTACGAGCAGGCACGCGGCCTGCGCTCGCCAGGCCAACGACGCGACGGCGGCTTCGAGGCCAGCGCCAGCCGGACGGTGGCGGCGCCGGCGGCGCGGTTGTTCGAGGCCGTCGCCGACGAGACGGTACGCGCCCGTTGGCTGCCCGGCGTCGAGGTGCGGGTCCGCACCGCCACCGCGCCGCGCCGCTTCCGGGCCGACTGGGCCGGCGGTCCCACCCGCATCGTCGTCGGCTTCGACCCGGTCGGCGAGTCGAAGACGCGGGTCACCGTCCTGCACGAGAAGTTGATCGGAGCCGAGCAGGCCGCCGAGTTCAAGGCGTACTGGCGGGAACGGCTCACCGCGTTGAAGGTGCTGCTCGAGTCGAATGGAGACACCCGATGACCATGACCTTCGTCAACCTGCCGGTGCGTGACCTGACCGTCGCGACCGAGTTCTACCGGGCGCTCGGCTTCACCAGCGACCAGGCCACACCGGACGGGGACAGCATGATGATCACCGTCTCCGACACCACCCGGCTGATGCTGCACGTCCGCTCGGCCTTCGAGGGGTACACGCGGGTGCCCGTCACGGACCCGACGACCAGCCGGGAGGTCATCGTGGGCTTGTCGGCCGAGAGCCGCGAGCGGGTCGACGAGTTGGTCGACCGGGCGGTGGTGGCCGGCGGCGAGTCGCTCGGGGCGGGGATCACCAACGGGCCGATGTACATGCGCGGATTCCGTGACCTCGACGGCCACCAGTGGTCGTTCCTGCACCTCGCCGGCTGAGCGGGTCCCCGGCGGTGGCCACTGCGCCCGCCGCCGGGAACCCCGCCGTCACGGTGTCGGTCCGGGGTGTCGCCGGCGGGCCAGCAGCGCCAGCGCCACGACGACGTACGCCCCGGCCACCGCCGCGAACGCCACCGCGTTGCCGGCCGCCGTGGCGACGAGACCGTAACCGGCGTACGTCCCGATGATCAGCACGTCGGTGGCCATCCCGGCCAGTGAGGTGACGGTGGCCCGGCTGGTGCCGGTGATCCGGGCCTGCAACCGCGCGTCGGCCAGCACGGTGGCCAGCTGCGCGGCGCCGAACGCCACCGCGAGCAGCGTGAAGCCGGCCGGGTGCCGGACCAGCGCGCCCCCGGCCAGCGCGACGGCGACCAGGCCGAGCAGCGCGGCGTAACCCCGGCGGCCCAGCCGCTCCCCCGCCGGGGCGAGCAGCCCACCGACGGTCACGCCGGCCCACAGCAGCAGGAGCAGCAGCGGCACGGCCTGCGCGCCGACGCCGGTGTCCACGGCCAGCAGCGGCGTGTACTCGTCCAGCGCGCCCCAGTCGGCGGCCACCACAGCGACCAGCAGCACGGCCGCCCGCACGGGGGGCCGCGTGCGGACCTGCGTCACACCGGCCCGCAGCGTGCCCCACCAGGTCAGGTCGCCGTCGTCGTCAGGTGTCGCCGGATCGGGCGCGTGGCCGCCGGGCAGCACGGCGACGGGCAGCAGGGCGTCGGGCGCGTGGCCGCCGGGCGGCACGGCGTCGGGCGACATGGCGACCGGCGGCACGGCGACGGGCAGCACGGCGACGGGCGGCACGGCCGGCGGCGGGTCGTGCGCGGGGTGCGACGGTGCCGGGCCGGGCGGCGGGCGGTGCTCGGGGAACCGGGCCGCGACGGCGGCGGCGAGCAGGCAGGCGAGCACGCTGGCCGCGCCGACCGCCGGGTACCCGCCGACGGCGAGCACCGGGCCGGCGAGCACCCCGGTGACCACCACGCCCAGCACACCCGCCGTCCGGGCCCGACCGAGCACCCGGGCGTACCGACCGACGGCGCCGAGCCGGTCCAGTTCGGTCCAGACCAGCGCCTCCAGGGCGCCGGACACCAGCGCCCCGCCAGCGCCCCACAACAGGAACCCGACCGCGAATGCCGGGTACGACGGGAGCAGCACCCACAGCGCGTAGCCGGCCGCGGTCACCAGCGGGGCGAGGCACAGCAGCAGCCGGCGCGACACCACGTCGGCCCACGCGCCGGACGGCACCTCGAACAGGATGCCGGCGGCCGACCAGATGACGAACAGGGACGAGATCTGCCCCACCGACAGGCCGGTGTCGGCGAAGAGCACCACGTACAGCGGGTAGAGCAGGACGAGGTCACTGAGGAACGCGTACGCGTAGAGGGTCACCGACAGCCGGCGGATCGCCGGGTCGGGCACGCGCGAGGCGAGGTAAATCATGGGGCCTTCCCGTGGGAGTGGAGACGGACACCGGACGTACGGTGCCCGTGGCGGTCCACGGGTGCGGCCGAAGGCGTTGGATCAATGTCGCCAGGTCATGCCGGCGATGGTAGACCGGCGTGACGGTGCCGGCCAGTGCTTTCGGCGTGCCGGCGCGCGACGTGAGCGGGGCGGGATCCGCGTGGATCCCGCCCCGTCGTCCCGCCGAGGGTCAGCGCCGGTGGGGATCCACCGGCGGGATGACCGTCGTGGTCTCGCTGTCGTCGCTGGTGCGCTGGCCCGGAACCCCGCCGCTGATCACCTGGGTCGTGTCGGCGTCGCGGTGGGGATCCACGACCTGCGTGGTGTCCGGGTCGCTCGGGCGGGCGACCACCTGCGTGGTGTCGTCGGTCGACGGCCGCACCACCTGCGTCGCGTCCGCGTCCGTGTCGGCGGGACGGGTCACCACCTGCGTGGCCTCCGGGTCGGACGGCCGCGTCGTCACCTGGGTCGCGTCCGCGTCCACGTCGGCGGGACGGGTCACCACCTGCGTGGCCTCCGGGTCGGACGGCCGCGTCGTCACCTGGGTGGTGTCTGCGTCGGCGCGGGCGGCCGTCGCACGGGCCAGTTCGGCCTCGGCGTCGCGGCGACTGGCCCGGTAGGCGCGGGTGTGCGTGGCGATCAGCTGCGACTCCTGCTCGGCGCGGGTCAGCCACGCCTCCCAGCGACTCTGCATCGGACGGATCAGGCCGCCACCGACGCCGACGACGAGGATGCCGCCCACAGTGGCCAGCACCGCGATCAGCACCGGGGTGGTGACCGCGGTGGCCACGCCGATCTGGTTCAGCGCCGCGATGACGCCCAGGCCGAGGATGAACACCGAGGCGGTACCGGCCAGCACCCGACCGTACGAGAGCCCGCCCAGCGCCCCGCTGATGATGTCCTTGACGGCGTTGGCGATGGCGGCGGCGACTACGACGATGACGATCGCGACGAAGGCGCGGGGCAACCACGCGACCACGGCCGTGATCAGGTCGGAGATCGGGTTGGGCCCCCAGATGCCGAAGGCGAGTTGCAGGGTGAGCAGCAGCACCGCGTAGTAGACGAGCTTCGCGACGATGTCGCTGGCGTCGTACCGGGAGCGGCTCAGGGCCCGGCGGATGCCGCCGCGCTCGACGGCGCGGTCGAAGCCCACGCGTTCGAGGACCTTCTCCACGATTTTCAGTACGGCCTTGGCGATCAGCCAACCGGCCACCAGGATCGCCAGGAAGGCGACGGCCTTGGGCAGGAAGAGCATCACCGAGCGAAGGGCGTCGCCCACCGCGTCGCTGACGTTGTCACTCATAGGGTCGTTCCTCCATGCGGAGCAGCCGGGATGGTAGGTCCCCGACCTACCCCCACCAGCGGTCGGGGAAACGCCGCTCCCGCTGCGCAGGGTCTAGCGCACGGACGAGTCTTGGCAATATTCTCCGGAGTACGTGCGGCCATTGGAGCTACTTTTCATCCCCCCGCCGTCGGCCGCAGGAGGAGATGTCATGCACGTCGACCATTCCGAAGTGGACCGCCGAACGCTGCTGCGTGCCGGTCTCGGCGCGGCCACGGTCGCCGTCGTCGGAAGCGAACTCGCCTTTTCGGGCGCGGCGCAGGCCGCTCCCGGCACCGACCTGGACTGGATCATCAGCTGCGACGAGTGGGCTGCCCGCCCGCCGAAGGACCCGCTGTCGGTCAGCGCCATCCCCACCAACAAGATCATCGTGCATCACATGGCGTTCCCGAACGTCACCGACTACTCCCGCGAGCAGGCGGTCAAGCTGGCCCACGACTGCCAGGACCTGCACATGGACGGCAACGGCTGGTCGGACACCGGCCAGCACTTCACGGTGAGCCGCGGCGGCTACGTGCTGGAGGGCCGCCGGGGCAGCCTGGAACGCCTCGAAGCGGGCGACCGCCAGATGATCTCGGCGCACTGCCCGGGCGAGAACGGCCGGGCCATCGGCATCGAGAACGAGGGCACCTACGTCACCGAAACCCCGCCGGAGGCGCTGACCGACTCGCTGGTCAAGCTCTGCGTCGCGATCTGCCGGCAGTACGGGCTGCACGCGTTCGACATCTTCGGCCACTGGGACTTCCGCACCACCGAGTGCCCGGGCGCGGCGTTCTACCGGCAGTTCCCGGACCTGCGGCGGCGGGTCCACGCGGCCCTCGGCACCAAGCTGGGCGACGTGCCGGCCCGCCGCTGGCCGGACCTGTGGCGGTTCGTCAACTCGCCGTCGGTCCGGGTGGTGCAGCACCTGCTGGCGTACCGCGGCTACGCCGTGACGGTCAGCGGCACGTTCGACGCCGCGACCGTGGCCGCCGTGCAGGACTGGCAGGCCCGCAATGGCATCGCCGTGGACGTGGACGCCACGCTCACCACGCCGACCTGGGAGACCCTCGCGCCGGAGCTGGACCAGCACGCCGCCGGAGCGCCGGTCACGGCCGTGCAGGAGATCCTCGCGACCAAGGGGTACGCGGTCACCGTCACCGGGGCGTACGACCACGCCACCCGCGGGGCCGTGCAGGACCTGCAGGCGCTGCACGGCCTGCCCCGCAACGGCAAGCTCAGCACGAGCACGTGGTGCGCGATCGTCGGCGGCACGGTCCGTCAGTCGTTCATGCACCTCTGACCCTGGGTTGGAGGCGGCACCTGGTGATCCCCGTGCCGCCTCCACCGCGGGGCGCACGCTGGCCACCAGCGCGCACCCGGGGCCTGAGCAGCGCATTGTCGGCGACGTGCCGGTTTGGCTCAGGGCTCAGGCGGAAAGGTTGCCCGGCATGACTTGGGCCCGTCGAGCCGTACCCGCCGTAGCCGCCGCCGTCGCGGCGCTCGCCGCGCGGGATCTGATCCAGCGTGACCACGCGCTGCTGCGCAACTTCCCGGTGCTCGGCCGAGCCCGGTACCTGCTGGAGGCCATCGGGCCGGAGCTTCGGCAGTACATCGTGGCTGGCAACAACGAGGAACGCCCGTTCACCCGCGACCAGCGTCGCTGGGTGTACGCGTCGGCGAAGCAGGAGAACAACTACTTCGGCTTCGGCACGGACAACGACATCGAGCACACGCCCGGCTACCCGATCATCAAGCACCGCACGTTCGGCCGGGCCGTGCCGCCGTCGTCGCCGACAGCCGGGCACGACGTCCAGCTGCCGTGCGCGAAGGTGCTGGGCGCGGCGCGGGACCGGGCACGCGCGTTCCGACCGGAGTCGGTGGTCAACATCTCCGGGATGAGCTTCGGCTCGCTTTCGGGCAACGCCATCACCGCCCTGAACAAGGGGGCCGCTCTCGCCGGGTGCCTGCAGAACACCGGCGAGGGTGGCCTGTCGCCGTACCACCGCAACGGTGGGGAGCTGGTCTTCCAACTCGGCACGGCGTACTTCGGCTGCCGCGACGAGCACGGCCGCTTCAGCCTCGACCGGTTGAAGGACCTGGTCGCCGGCGCCCCCGTCCGGGCGTTGGAGATCAAGCTGAGCCAGGGCGCCAAGCCGAGCCTCGGCGGCCTGCTGCCGGGGGCGAAGGTGTCCGCCGAGATCGCCGCCACCCGGGGCATCCCGGCCGGGCAGGACTGCGTGAGCCCGTCGCGGCACGCCGAGTTCTCCGACTGTGACAGCCTGCTCGACTGGGTGGAGCTGCTGGCCGCCGAGACCGGCCTGCCCGTCGGCATCAAGTCGGCGGTCGGCGACCTCACCTTCTGGGAGGAACTGGCCAGCCTGATGCGGGACACCGGTCGGGGCGTCGACTTCGTCACTGTCGACGGCGGCGAGGGCGGCACCGGTGCCGCGCCGCTGATCTTCACCGACTCGGTGTCGCTCCCGTTCCAGCACGGCTTCTCCCGGGTGTACAAGGTCTTCGCCGAACACGACCTGCACGAGCAGGTGGTGTTCATCGGCAGCGGCAAGCTCGGCCTTCCGGACAACGCCATCGTGGCGTTCGCGCTCGGCTGCGACATGGTCAACGTGGGTCGGGAGGCGATGCTGTCGATCGGCTGCATCCAGGCGCAGAAGTGCCACACCGACACCTGCCCCACCGGGGTGGCGACGCAGAACGCGTGGCTGGCCCGGGGCCTCGACCCGACGCTCAAGTCCGTCCGGGCGGCCAACTACCTGCGGACCCTGCGCCGGGACCTGACCAAGGTCGCCGAGGCGTGCGGCGTCGAACACCCCGGCCTGATCGGCACGGACGCCGTGGAGATCCTGGACGGCCGCACCGGCTCGGCCCCACTGCACGAGGTGTACGGCTACCAACCGCACTGGGGCATGCCCTCGCCGGCCGACCAGAAGGAGATCATCCGGCTGATGACCCCGGAGTCGCCCCGGGGTGGCAGCGCCCCTCCGTCGGCGACCGCCATGGGCTGAGGGCGGCGGCCCTGGACGACGGCTCTGGATGGCGGCTCAGGACGGCGGCTCAGGGCGACGGGCCGTGGGCGACGGGCCGTGGGCTACGGGTCAGGGCGACGGAGCAGACGCGGCCTCTGCTCTGGGCGGCCATGACTCCGACGAGCGGCATTCCTGTGCGTCATATTTATGACTCACAGGAATACCGCTCTTCCGCATCATGTCGACCGGCCGCCGTGACGAGCCGCGCGGCGTCGCGCGCGGCGCCTCACGAGCCGGGCGGAGCGGGGCCGCGCAGGTCGCGTGCCTCGCCCCCGGAGCGGAGCGAGGCGGGGCCGCGCGCGTCGCCCCCGGAGCGGGAGGCGGCGGGGCCGCGGGGGCCGCCTCGGAACGGGACGCGGCGGGGTGCGGCGGGGCGTGCGGTGCGGGGGCGATGTCGCGTCGGCTGGCACGACGGTCGCGGGGCCGGGCAGGTCCGGCATCGACGGGTCGGGGCATCCGTCATCGGCGGTCGTCGACCGATAACTCCTGGAGCCGCTGCCGGCGACACCCGTATCGTGGCGCGGTGCTGATCAGACGTGAAACCCCCACCGACGTCGACGCCATCCGCGCGGTGCATGCCGCCGCCTTCGCCAAGACCACGAACGACACACCCCAAGTGGACGCGACGCCAGTCGAGGCACCGAAGGTCGACGCATCGAAGGTCGACACACCGCCGGTCGACACACCGCCGGTCGAGGCGACGCTTGTCGACGCGCTGCGGACCGACGAGGGCTGGCTGCCCGCGTACTCCCTGGTGGCGGTCGATTCGGACGGCCTGGTGGTGGGGCACGTGGTGGCCACCCGCGGGCGGGTGGCCGGTGAGCCGGTCGCGTTGGGCCTGGGGCCGCTCGGCGTGCTTCCCGCGTGGCAGCGTCGCGGCGTCGGCACGGCGTTGATGCACGCGGTGCTCGGCGCGGCCGACGCCCGAGACGAACCGCTCGTGGTGCTGCTCGGGCATCCCGGCTACTACCCACGGTTCGGCTTCCGGCCGGCCGTCGAGCTGGGCGTCACACCGCCACAGCCGTGGGGTCCGCAGTACTTCATGGCTCGGCCGCTGACCGCCTGGCGCGAGACCATCCGGGGCGAGTTCCGCTACGCCAGCCCCTTCGACGACCTGTGAACCCACCGCGCATCCGCCGCCGGCGAGCCGCCGACCTCGACGGCTGCGTCGCGGCGCTCGCCGACGTCCACCGGGTCGACAGCTATCCGCTGAACTGGCCGGCCGACCCGCACCGCTGGCTGCGCGAGCCGCACCCGGCGCGCGCCTGGGTCGCCGTCGACGCCGCTGGAACGATCGTCGGACACGTCGCGGTGCACCGCCTGCCCGACCCGGCGGACGAGCCGCACCCCGAGCCGGCGGCCGAGGTGGCCCGCCTGTTCGTGGCGCCGGCCGCCCGCGGGCTGGCGCTGGGCAGCGCTCTGCTGGCCCGGGCCCGGCGCTGGGCGGACGCGCGCGGGGTGCGTCTGGTGCTCGACGTGGTCGCCGACGGCGCCGCGGCCGTCGCCCTCTACGAGCGCACCGGCTGGCGGTGCACGGGCACGAGCACGGCATCGTGGGCCGCCCCGGACGGCAGCCCGGTGTCGTTGCGGCGTTACACGGTGGGCTCCGACGCCGGCCCGGCCAGCGCCGCCAGGCGGCGGGCGAGCCGGGCGGCGGCCTCGCGCAGTTCGACGGGCTCCAGCACCTCCACCTCGTAACTCAGGCGGGCGATGTGCGCGGCGAGCCAGTCCAGGCTGTCGCCGCCGACGACGAGCACGCACCACCCGTCGCGGTCGGCCTCCACGCGCCCCACCTGCGGCGGCACCACCTCCCGCACGCGTTCGGGCGGAGCGTGCACCCGCACCCGGGCGAGATGCCGGTAGGGCGCGTCGGTCACCGACCGCTGCACGAAGGCGATCGGATCCGGATGTTCGCGCGCCGCAAAGCGCCAGGTCGTCGCCACAGTGGCCCGCATCCGGTCCAGGCGGAACGTCCGCCAGTCGTCACGATCGACGTCCCAGGCCATCAGATACCAACGACGGCCGGTGGTGACCATCCGGACCGGCTCGACCGTCCGCTCCCGTTCACCGCCGTCGCGGCCGGCGTAGCGGAACCGCACCCGCACGGCGTCCCGACAGGCCCGGGCGAGGGTCACCAGCAGCTCCGCGTCGATCTCGACCACCGGGCCGATGAGCGTCTCCGTCCAGCCGTGCACCGCCCGCACCTCGGCGCGCAGCCGCGCCGGCATCACCTGGTCCAGTTTCGTGAGTGCCCGCAGGGCCGCCTCGCCCGCCCCGGCGACAGTGCCTCCCGACGCCAGTCGCAGGGAGACCGCCGTGGCGATCGCCTCCTCGTCGTCCAGGAGCAGCGGCGGCAGCCGGGTGCCCGCGCCGAGCCGGTAGCCGCCGCCGACGCCAAACGAAGCCTGGACGGGATACCCGAGGGCGCGCAGGCGTTGCACGTCGCGGCGCACACAGCGGTCGGTGACACCCAGCTCGGCGGCGAGCTCGGTGGCCGTCCACGACGGCCGCCGCTGCAACAGGGCCAGCGTCCGCAGCACCCGCTCCGTCGTCGCCTCCACAGTCACCCGCCGATCGTTGCACGAATAGCGGAACGACCCTGTCCGCCATCAGCGAGAGGGTGGCAGCATGACCAGCCAGACCAGGAAAGAGGGAGCTGTCATGGCCCGCGAGGTGCAGATAACGTTCGACGCCGCCGACCCGGCCAGCCTGGCGGCGTTCTGGGCCGCGGCCCTCGACTACGAGTTGCAGGGACCGCCCGGCGACTTCGACTCGTGGGACGCCGCACTGGACGCGATGGGTGTGCCGCCGGAGCGACGCAACGACGCGTCGGCGGTGGTCGATCCCAAGGGCGCGGGGCCGCGCCTGTTCTTCCAGCGCGTGCCGGAGGGCAAGCAGGCCAAGAATCGCGTACACCTCGATGTGCGGGCCGCCCCCGGGCTCACGGGTGACGAGCGGATGGCGGCCCTGGAGGCGGAGGCCGAACGGCTCGTCGCCCGCGGCGCCACCCGCCTCGAACGGCACGAACCCGCTCCCCCGCTCGGCGCCGGTCACCTCGTGCTCGCCGACCCCGAGGGCAACGAGTTCTGCCTCGACTGATCGCGCGTTCCCCCAGCTCACCGCCGCGATCACCGGACGTCGTGCGAACATGTGTACGTGTCGAGCGGCGCCCACATCCTGCACGCCGACCTGGACGCCTTCTACGCGTCGGTCGAGCAGCGCGACGACCCGCGCCTGCGAGGGCGGCCGGTGATCGTCGGCGGTGGTGTGGTGCTCGCCGCCAGCTACGAGGCGAAGGCGCGGGGCGTCCGCAGCGCGATGGGTGGCCAGCAGGCCCGCAGGCTGTGCCCGGACGCGATAGTGGTGCCGCCCCGGATGGCGGCGTACACGCAGGCCAGCCGGGCGGTGTTCGAGATCTTCCGGCAGACCACCCCGCTGGTCGAAGGGCTCTCCATCGACGAGGCGTTCCTGGACGTGGGCGGTCTGCGGCGGCTCGTCGGCGCACCGGCCGACATCGCCGAGCGGCTGCGCCGGGAGGTCCGCGACCGGGTCCACCTGCCGATCACGGTGGGCGTGGCCCGGACGAAGTTCCTGGCGAAGGTGGCCAGCGGGGTGGCGAAACCGGACGGGCTGCTGGTCGTCGCGCCCGACGCCGAGGTGGAGTTCCTGCACCCGCTGCCGGTGGAACGGCTGTGGGGCGTCGGCCCGGTCACGGCGGCGAAACTGCGGGAGCGCCGGATCCGTACCGTCGGGGAGGTGGCCCGGCTCGGCGAGGCCGCGCTGGTGTCCCTGCTCGGGGCGGGCGCCGGCCGGCACCTGCACGCCCTGGCCCACAACCGGGACCCCCGGTCGGTGCAGGTGGGCCGCCGCCGGGGCTCGATGGGCGCGCAGCACGCGTTGAGTCGTACGCCGCACGCCCCCGCCGAGCTGGACGCCATCCTGGCGGGCCTGGTCGACCGGGTCAGCCGGCGGATGCGGGCGGCCGGGCGGTCCGGGCGCACGGTGGTGCTGCGGCTGCGCTTCGGCGACTACACCCGGGCCACCCGCTCGCACACCGTCGGCAAGGCGACCGCGGACACCACGGCGCTGCTGGGCGCCGCGCGGGCGTTGCTGCGGGCCGCGCTGCCGGAGATCGAGCGCCGCGGAGCCACCCTGATCGGCGTCTCGGTCGGCAACCTCGACGACAACCCGGTGCAGCCGGAGCTGCCCTTCGACGTCGACACCGGGGCCGACCTGGACGCCGCGGTGGACGCGGTACGCGACCGGTTCGGCTCGGCGGCACTCACCCGGGCGGTGCTCCTCGGCCGGGACCCGGGTGTCGAGATGCCGCTAGTGCCGGACTGAGCCCCGTGTGGGGGGCCGGCCAGCTGCGACCGGAGACACATCACAGCAGGTCGACGGTTTAGCCGGCGGCTCACGGGTGACCCTTGGGGGGGAACAGCCTGACGAGGGGGGCCACCATGTCCGACGACACCAGCAACCGACCGAGCCGGCACGCCGAACGCCCGCACGACGTGACCGACCCCCTGCTCTGGCAGTTGGCGGTCGACGTGCTGAGTGCCCACGAGCCCGACGAGGAGGGCCACTGCCGCAACCTCCAGTGCGCCGGCCAGTCCTGGCCGTGCTCGGCCCGCGCGGGTGCCGAGCAGTCGCTCCGGCTGGCCCGCAGGACTCCCGGCGCGGTCGAAATGACCATCGGCGGTGACGACGCCGGCACGGGCTGGCCCGGCGAGGCCGCGGCACCCGCCGGCCGGTGGGACCGCAGCGCCAACGCGGTGGCGTCGCGCCGGGAGTCGAGGGCCTCCGCCCCCGCGGCGTAGCCGCGACGACACCCGTTGCTCAGAGGCGATCAGCGCCCGACGAACGACCGAACGCTCGGCCGGTGACCCGGCCGAGCGTTCGTGTGTCGTACGTCAGAGGGCGAGCCGCTGACCCGGGAAGATCAGGCCGGCGTCGGCGCCGATCAGCTGCCGGTTGCGCTCGTACAGGGCCTCCCAGCCGCCCGCCTGGTGGTGGCTGTCGGCGATCTCCGACAGGGTGTCCCCCGGCTTGACGACGTACGTGTCGCCGCCGGCCGCGGGGGCGGTGCGCTCGTGGTTGCGGGTCGCCGGCCGGTCGCCGCGCGACGACCGCTCCTTCGGCGCGGTGGACCGGTCCTTCGGCGCGGTGGACCGGTCCTTCGGCGCGGTGGACCGGTCCTTCCCGGCGGTGGACTTCGAGGACTTCGCGGCGGAGCCCGACGAGCCACCCTTGCGGCCACAGGTCGGCCACGCGCCGATGCCCTGCCCGTCGAGCACCTTCTCGGCGATGGCGATCTGCTCGCCGCGGCTGGCCAGGTCGGCGCGGGCGGCGTACTTCTTGCCGCCGTAGCCGGCCCAGGTGCCCTGGGAGAACTGCAGGCCGCCGTAGTAGCCGTTACCGGTGTTGATCTTCCAGTTGCCGCCGGACTCGCACTGGGCGATCGCGTCCCAGTTGACACCGGCCTGGGCCGGGGCCGCGGGCCCGAAGAGGGCGACGGCGCCGGTGACCGCGCCGACGGCCAGGGTGCCGACGGCGACGCGGCGGGTGGTGACCCGTCGATGACGGGGCGTGTAGACAGACGTCATGTGTGGTTCCTCCACGCCGGCGAGGTGAGCTGTCGGGTTCGGGCCGAGGAGCCCGGCCGCACGGTGGCGGCTTCACCCCGAGGTGACATGCACCGAGGAACGTGGGTCCCCCGCTCCTGCCCGGGGTTCTGGTATCCGACGACCGGGGGCAGGATTTGGCGTTGCCGGTCGTGGTGTCCACGGTGGTGGACTCGACCGACGGTAGGCACGGTCGGTGACCCTCGCCCAACGCTTGTGAACTTGTTCACCGGTGCACGCGGGGCGCCTCTGCCAGCGGTTGCGGACGACGCGCGGCTGTGCACCGACCATGATGGACCGATTCCGATCAGGCCCGGATGTCACCGTCCGTACGCAGCCCGGAGGTGATGCGACGGAGCAGTTCGACGTGTCCGGGCGACGCGGAGGACCGGGTGTCGTGACCGAGAGCGGAGTAGACCACCCCGGCTGGGACCGAGGGCGCGCGCCCACACCGGTGGGCGGGTGGCGCCGCCCTCCTCGTGCGCGCTCCTTGCGAATTGACGTTCGGGCAGGAAACCGTAGATCGGCGGCCGCGATGCTCGAAGACGCACCGGGTCGATCCCGGTAACCTTCCCAGGAGGAGAGCATGTCGATCCACCGGAGCCGCATCGGCCGCCGCAGCGCCGCCGCCACCCTCGTGACCGTCCTGGCCAGCGCCGGCCTGACCCTGCTCGCACCGACCGCCGCACAGGCGTCCAGCCCCTGCACCAGCCTGACCTTCTACCGGGTCGGCGGCTATCCGGGCGGCGCGGACATGCACGTGCCGACCATCGGTTGGCAGACCGGGAACAAGCAGTGTTATCTCACCTACGGCCACTCGAACTCGGCCGTGCTGGTGCTTCAGGAGGCGCTGAACAACTGCTACTCGCAGTCGCTCTCCCTCGACGGCAACTACGGCTCGAAGACCCGCGAGGCCGTCCGGTACGCCCAGCACCGCATCAACCAGGACATCGTGTACGCGAACATCGCCGAGGACGGCGAGTACGGCCCGCAGACCCGGGCGTACATGGGCTTCGCGATCTTCGGGGTCAACGGCGGGGCGGTCATCCCGAACGTCTGCTACTACCCGGGCTGAGCCGCCTGACGGCGCCGGTCGGAGTCCCCCGTGGGATTCCGGCCGGCGCCGTCGTGCACCCCCCTGCCCGGTTCGGTCCGCGGTTCAGCAGACGCGGACCGCCTCGATCCGCTGGTTCCAGCTCCCCCCGATCGCGGCCGTGTCGTACGCCAGGTTCGCCCGGTAGCCGTAGGCGTGCTGGTAGCCGAGCAGGCCGGTGGCGTTGGCGTTGTCCCAGAAGGTGGAGACGGTGCCCGACGGCCGGTTGTTGATGATCGACTGGGTCCGGTTGCGGAAGTACGAGGGCAGCGGAACGTCGTTGCAGCCGTTGTACGGGCCGTCGAGCAGGAAGATGTCCCCACTGAAGTTGGTCCCGGCGTACAGGCAGAGCAGACCCGAGGGGCAGGCGTAGTTGGCCTGGGCCGGGCTCGGGGCGACGGCGAGCGTGGCGCCCACGGCAACCACGCCGAGCAGGGCGGACGTGAACCTTCGCAGAGCACTTCGCACGATGGTGACCTCCGGTGTCGTCACGACCGGACGGGCCGTGAGTCGAATTGCCGACATCGCGTTGATCGATGCCGCTGTGCCACCATGATCTGCGCGGCAGGTCGACGAATTCCTGCCGGAACCTCAATCCGGCCGCTCGTCGGCGGATTGTCCGACTGGCGGCGCGGCGAGCGGCGGTTCATGGAGATTCGGGTCCTCGGGCCGGTCGAGGTCTGGGCGGACGGCCGCCTGGTCGACGCCGGAGCAGCCCGCCAGCGCGCCGTCCTGGCCGCGCTGGCGGTCGATGTCGGCCGACCGGTCCACGTGGAGTCGCTTGTGGACCGGGTCTGGGGCGACGCGCCACCGCCCAGGGCCCGCCACAATCTGCACGTCTACCTCGCCCGGCTCCGCCGTGTGCTGGCCGACGCGGGCGCACCGGACGCTCTGGTTCGACGCTCTGGCGGGTACCTGCTGGACCAGCCACCGGAGGCAGTGGACGGTCAGCACTTCGACTCGCTGCGGCACCGGGCCGATCGGCTGGGTGACGACGATCCCGAGCGGGTGGAGCTGTTGCGCCGGGCGCTGAAGCTGTGGCGCGGCGAACCCCTGGCCGGGCTGACCGGCGAGTGGGCGGCGCGGGTCCGGCAGGACTGGCACCGCCGGCACACCGACACCGCGGTGCAGTGGGCCCGCGCCCTGCTGCGGCGGGGCGAGCCGGACCCGGTCATCGACCCGCTGACCCGGCTCGCCGACGACCACCCCCTGGACGAACCGGTCGCCGCCGTGCTGCTGCACGCGCTGGCCGCGGCCGGTCGCGGCGCACAGGCGCTGGCGTACTACGCCCGGCTGCGGGACCGTCTCGCCGACGCGCTCGGCGCGGACCCGGGCGTCGAGCTCCGCCAGCTGCACCAGGCCATCCTGCGCGGTGAGGTCACCGCGCCGGCTCCCGGGCCGTCCAGCGCCCCCGCCGGAGCGGGCCCCGTCGCCAGGCCCCACCCGGACCGCCCGGTCCCGGCGCAGTTGCCGTCGGATGTCCGGGGTTTTGCCGGGCGCGGTCCGGAGTTGGGACGTCTGGACGCGCTGCGGTCGTCCGCCGAGGCGCAACCCGGGGCGGTCCCACTGGCGGTGCTCTCCGGAGCGGGCGGGGTGGGCAAGACGGCGCTCGCCGTGCACTGGGCGCACCGGGCCGCCGGGCACTTCCCCGACGGGCAGCTCTACGCCAACCTGCAGGGCTACAGCCACAGCGGTGTGGTGCGCAGCGCCGAACAGGTGGTGCGGGGTTTCCTGGCCGCGCTCGGGGTGCCGCCGCGGGAGGTGCCGGCGGATGAGCAGGCACAGACGGCGCTGTACCGGAGCCTGCTCGCCGGTCGGCGGATGCTGGTGCTGCTCGACAACGCCCGGGACGCGGCGCAGGTCCGGCCGCTGCTGCCGGGTGCGCCCGGCTGCCTGGTGCTGGTGACCAGCCGGGATCGGCTCACCGGGTTGGTGGCCACCGAGGGCGCGGAGGCGGTGCTGCTGGATCTGCTCACCGCCGAGGACGCGCAGGCTTTGCTCCTCGCGCGGATCGGGGCGCGGGCGAAGGACGAACGGGCCGCCGTCGACGAGCTGGTCCGACTCTGCGACCGGCTGCCGCTGGCCCTGGTCGTGGTCGCGGCCCGGGCGGTGGTCCGGCCCCAGCTGCCCCTGACCGAGTTGGGCGCGCAACTCCGGGCCGACGGCCGGCTGGACGGCCTGGACACCGGAGAGCACGACAGCAGCGTGCGGGCGGCGCTGTCCTGGTCGTACCGGCTGTTGTCGACGTCGACCGCGCGGCTGTTCCGGCTGGTCGGGGGAAGTACGGACGTGACGGTGAGTACGGCGGCGGCGGTCAGTCTCGCCGGCGGCGGTCGACGGGCCGTGCAGGCGGCGTTCGCCGAGCTGGCCGACGCGCATCTGGTGTTGGAGCGCGGCCCGGACCGGTACGCGATGCACGACCTGTTGCGGGCCTTCGCGGCCGAACTGTCCGCCGAACACGATCCGGCCGGCGACCGGGCCGAGGCGCGCGGCCGGCTCTTCGACCACTACCTGCACAGCGCGCACGGCGCGTCGGTGCTGCTGCACCCGCACTGGGATCCGATCACCCTCGCCCCGGCCGCCGGCGGCGTCCGGCCGGAGAAGTTCGGCGACCATGACGAGGCCGTGGCCTGGTTCACCCGCGAACGCGACGTGCTGATCGCGCTTGTGGAACGGTGCGCCGCCAGCGGGTTCGACCGACACGCCTGGCAGCTGGCCTGGAGCCTGACCAGCTTCCTGGACCGGCAGGGCGGTTGGCACGACCAGTTGGCGGTGCAACGTACGGCGCTGGCGGCCGCGCGCCGCAGCGGAGACCCGGACGGGCAGGCGCACGCGCACCGCAGCCTGGCCCGGGCGCACGCCCGCCTGGGTCGGCTCGACGAGGCGCCCGGGCAGCTCCAGCGGGCGCTGGAGCTGTTCCGCGAGCTGGGCGACCCGGCCAACCAGGGGCACACCTGCCTCGACCTCGCCGAGGTGGCCGACCGGGAGGGCCGGCGTGCCGAGGTGGTCGAGCATGCCGAGGCGGCGTTGGCGCTGTACCGCGAGGCGGGCCACCGCTACGGGCAGGCGATGGCGTTGAACGCGGTCGGCTGGTATCAGGCCCAGCTCGGGGCGCACGACGCCGCGGTGCGGGCGTGTCAGCAGGCGCTGGAGCTGCTGCGCGAGTTCGACGACCGGCACGGCCAGGCGCCCACCTGGGACACCCTCGGCTACGCGCAGCACCGCGCCGGACGACCCGCGGAGGCGGTGATCGCGTACCGGCACGCGGTTGAGCTGTACCGGGAGTTCCGGGACCGGTACTACGAGGCGGACACGTTGGGGCACCTGGCCGAGGCGCAGGTCGATGCCGGCGACCCGGTCGGGGCGGCCCGGAGCTGGCGGACGGCGTTGGGCCTCCTCGACGACCTCGGGCACCCGGACGCGGAGCGGATCCGTCAACGGCTCACGGCCACCGGCGGGTCGTGACCCGTCGGCGGGGCCCGCCGCCCGGCCGGCCCACCACCCCGCCGACGCAGACGACGAACAACACCACGGACAGGATCGGAAACCAGTCGCCCGTCCGCGAATAGACAGTGCCTGACCCGGTCGTCGGAGCGGCCGTGACCAGCAGTTCCGCGTCACCGGCGGTCGCCTCGCCCAGGACCCTGCCGCCCGGGTCGGTGACGGTCACCCGGCCGAACGCGGCGGCGCGGACCACGGTGAGCCCGTTCTCCACGCCGCGGACGAGGGCCATCCGGCTGTGCAGCCAGCCGTCGGAGGTGAAATCCAGGCCGGGGACGAGCAGCACCGAGGCGCCCTGCGCCCGATACCGCCGGACCAGACCGGGATAGTCGAGGTCCTTGCAAATCGCCACGCCGAACCGCCCGTCCACGATCATTTCGTCGTCGCCCGGCGTCAGCCAGTCCTCCAGGCCCGGGATCAGATGCTGCTTCTCGTACGTCCTGATCGTTCCGCTCGGGTCCAGCACCAGCGCCACGTTGCTCGCGGTCCCGGCCCGCCGCAGCACCGCGCCGACGACGACCCGGGCCTCGGTCTGCCGGAGCGCGTCGACGAGCAGGGGCAGGGTGGCGTCCGTCACGGCGAAGACCTTCTCCGGCAGCACGACGATCCGCGCCCCGCGCGCGGCCAGGCCCGAGACCCGCGGAACGTACCGGGCGAGCAGGTCACGCCCGGACGGTTCGTCGATCGGGAGCCCGTCCTCGGACTGTCGCAGCGCGACGAGGCCCACGGCCAGCGGCTCGGCCGGGTCCGGGGAGCGGCTCAGTGACCAGGCCGACCATCCGCCGGTGCCGAGCAGGAGGGCGAGCAGGCAGGTGAGGGCGGGGCGTGGGCCGCCGAGCCGGGGAGTGCGGGTGGGTCGCAGGCTTCTGAGCAGGGCGGCGAGGGCGACCGGGACGGCGAGCAGCAGGTAGGTGACGCCCCACACGCCGGTGAGCGCGGACAGCTGGATGACCGGGCGGACGTCCGCCTGCGTGTAGGCGAGGCTCCACCACGCGCCGTGCGGCAACAGGCGGGACGCGGCGTACTCGCCCAGCACCCACAGTGACGGCACGGTAAGAACGGCGGTCACGGTTCGTCCGCGCAGCAGGAGTGTCCGGGCGAGCAGGACCGTGCCGGCCGCCAGGCCGAGGCCGAGCAGGAACACGCCGCCGACGGCGGGGACCGGTAGTCGCAGGGTGCCGAGGTAGTACCCGACAATGCCGAGTTGGCCGATCGACCAGGCGAGAATCGTCGCCCAGAGCGCGGTCCTCGGGCGTACCCGCACCGAAGCGAGGATCAGCGGGATCGGGGCGAGCCAGGTCAGCGCGGCAACCGGGTGCAGCCCGGAGCCACCGAGCCAGAGCAGTCCACTCAGGAGCGCGGCGATGATCGTCGTCATGCGTCGATCGTGCGGCGGGATCGGCCGGGGCGGATCGCCGTACGAAGTGGAGGTGATCTGGTCCTGTGGAGGGAGGCGCGGCAGCGCCGGGCCGGACCATACTGCCGACGTGAAGCGGTACGTCAATCTCGCCGTCACCGTTGCCGCCGTTGCCGCGACCGTGCTGCCCGCCCTGGCCGGCGGGCCACGTGCCTGGTGGGTGCTGCCGCTCGCGGTCGCGTCCTCGGTCCCGGTGCTGTGGCGTGACCGCGCACTGCTGACGGTCGCCGCCGTCGTGGGCCTCGCCACGACCGTCTCCGCCTCGCTCGGCGCACCCCCGCTGTTGCCGGTCGGCCCGCTCGTCTGCCTCTACACGTTCGCGGCCCGGGCCGCCCTGCCGATCCGCCTGCTCGGCATCCTGCTCACCGCCGGCGGCCTGCTGTTCTCGCTGCTCTATCCACACCCGGACGTGGAGGTGCTGCGGTACCTGGTGGTCGCCTACAGCTTCTCGTACGCCCTGGGCACCAGCGCCCGTGCCCGCCGTACGCAGGCCATGGCCCTCGCCGAACGCGATCGTCGCGTCGCCGGTGAACGTGCGGCGGCAGTGCTGCGCGAACGCGCCCGCATCGCCCGCGACCTGCACGACATCCTCACCCACGCGGTCGGCGTCATGATCGTCCAGGCGGAGGCGGGACCACTTCTGGTCCGCCCCCACCCGGACCGCGCCGACGCCGCGTTCGCCACGATCGCGGTCACCGGCAGGGACGCGGTCGTCCAGCTCCGCCGCGCGGTCGGCAGCCTGCACGAACCCGCCGACCAGTCCCTCGACCAGCCGGGCCTCGCCCACCTGCCCGTCCTCGTCGAACGCGTCCGCGCCACCGGACTCGACGCCGTCCTCACCGTCTCGCCCCCGCCGTTCGGATCCGTCGCCGGACCGCGGTCCGAGATCACTTCCGGTCCGCCGGTCGGTGGTGTCCTCGGGTGGCCGATCGAGCCGCCCGCGGACGTCGGGATCGCCGCCTACCGGATCGTGCAGGAGTCCCTGACCAATGTGGTCCGGCACGCCGAGGCCCGAACGGTCCGCATCCTGCTGAGCTACAGCGCGGCCGCCCTGACCGTGTCGATCACCGACGACGGTCGCGGCAACCGGGCTTTCGGCGCCGGGGTGCCCGGATACGGGATAGTCGGCATGCGCGAGCGCGCCCGGGCCTGCGGCGGGACCCTGCGCACCGGCCCGGCCCCCGACAGCCACGGCTTCACCGTCACCGCCACCCTGCCCCTCTCCGCACCCGCGGCCGTCTGATGCTGCGCGTCGTGCTCGCCGATGATCAGGACCTGTTCCGGGCCGGATTCGCCACGATCCTCGGCGCCGAGCCGGACATCGAGGTGGTCGCCGAGGCCGCCGACGGCGCCGCCGCCGTGCGGGCCACCCTCGATCACCTTCCCGACGTCGTCCTGATGGACATGCGGATGCCCGTGCTCGACGGCGTCGCCGCGACCCGGCACGTCTGCTCACTCACCCCGAGCCGGGTCCTCGCCCTGACCATGTTCGACACCGACGACTACCTGTACGCGGCCCTGCGTGCCGGTGCCAGCGGCTTCCTGCTCAAGGACGCCCCACGAGCCGACCTGGTCAACGCCGTCCGGGTGGTCGCCGCCGGCGATGCGCTGCTCGCCCCCGGCGTCACCGCCCGGGTGATCGGCGAACTACACCGGCGCGGCCACCCGGACCCGGCGCTCGCCGCCGCGGTGACCGCCCTGACCGCCCGCGAGACGGACGTGCTGCGCCTGATCGCGGCCGGTCTGTCCAACGCCGAAATCGCCGCGCACCACCACCTGAGCGAGCACACGGTGAAGACCCACGTCGGCAACCTGCTCGCCAAACTGAATCTGCGCGACCGCGCCCAGGCCGTCATGATCGCCTACGAGTCCGGCCTGGTGATCCCCGGCCGCTGACCAGTGGCGACGTCAGGTCTGTCGACCTCGTCGATCATGGAGTCATGGTGCCTGTCAGGCACCGTGATGGGCGCTTTGTCACCCACCACAACTCCATGATCGACGAGGCGAGGCAGTTCGCGAGAAGGCTTACAGGGTGCGGGCCAGCCGGTCGGCGAGCGTACGGGTGAACCGGGCCGGATCGGCCAGCTCACCGCCCTCGGCGAGCACCGCCAGGCCGTACAGCAGCTCGGCGGTCTCGGTCAGGGTTTCGGTGGAGTCGCCCTGCTCGTGGGCCTTGCGCAGACCGGTGACCAGCGGGTGACCGGGGTTGATCTCCAGGATGCGCTTGGCCGAGGGGACGTCGTGCCCCATCGCCCGGTACATCTTCTCCAGCGTCGGGGTGAGGTCGTGCGCGTCGCCCACCACGCAGGCCGGTGAGGTGGTCAGCCGCGACGACAGACGAACCTCCCGAACGCTGTCGGCGAGGGTCGTGCCCAGCCACTCCACCAGCGCGGCGAACTCCTGCCGCTGCTGCTCGCGCTCGGCCTCGGCCTGCTGCTTCTCCTCGTCGGTGTCCAGGTCGACCTGGCCCTTGGCGATCGAGCGCAGCGGCCGGCCGTCGTACTCGCCGACCCGCTCGACCCACACCTCGTCAACCGGGTCGGTGAGCAGCAGCACCTCGTGGCCCTTGGCCCGGAACGCCTCCAGGTGCGGGGAGTTCTCGATGGTGGCCCGGGAGTCGCCGGTGGCGTACCAGATGTCGCTCTGGCCGTCCTTCATCCGCGAGACGTAGCCGGCCAGGTCGGTGGGCTCCGCCGCGTCGTGGGTGGAGGCGACCGACAGGATCTCCAGCAGGGAGTCGCGATTGTCGGTGTCGTCGATCAGCCCTTCCTTGACCACCGCGCCGAACTCGGTCCAGAAGGTGCGGTAGCGCTCGGCGTGGTTGGCCTTGAGGTCCTTGACCGTGGCGAGGACCTTGCGGACCAGGCGGCGGCGCACGATCTGGATCTGCCGGTCCTGCTGAAGGATCTCGCGGGAGATGTTCAGCGACAGGTCGTGCGCGTCGACGACGCCCTTGACGAAGCGCAGGTAGGTGGGGACCAGCGCCTCGCAGTCGTCCATGATGAACACGCGCTTGACGTAGAGCTGCACGCCGCGACGGCCCTGCGGGGAGAACAGGTCCAGCGGGGCGTGGCTGGGCAGGAACAGCAGCGCCTCGTACTCGAAGGTGCCCTCGCCCTTCATGTGCACGACCTCGAGCGGGTCGGCCCAGTCGTGGCTGACGTGCTTGTAGAACTCGTTGTACTCGGCGACGTCGACCTCGTCGCGGGGCCGCGCCCAGAGCGCCTTCATCGAGTTGAGGGTCTGCACCTCGCTGGTGGCGGCCTCGCCCTCGGCACCGGGACGCTCGACGGTCATCCGGATCGGCCACGCGATGAAGTCGGAGTAGCGCTTGACGATCTCGCGGATGGTCCACTCGGCGGTGTAGTCGTGCAGGTTGTCCTCGGTGTCGGCCGGCTTGAGGTGCAGGGTCACCGCGGTGCCCTGCGGCGCCTCCTCGACGGTCTCGATCGAGTAGGTGCCCTCGCCGGTGGACTCCCAGCGGGTGCCGCCGGTCTCGCCGGCCTTGCGGGTCAGCAGGGTGACCCGGTCGGCGACCATGAACGCGGCGTAGAAGCCGACGCCGAACTGCCCGATCAGGTCCTGCGAGGCGCGGGCGTCGGCGGACTCGCGCAGCTGGCGCAGCAGCTCGGCGGTGCCGGACTTGGCGATCGTGCCGATCAGCCGGACCACCTCGTCGCGGGTCATCCCGATGCCGTTGTCCCGCACGGTGAGCGTGCGGGCGTCCCGGTCGACCTCGATGGCGACGTGCAGGTCATCGGTGTCGGCGACGAGATCCTTGTCGACGAGCGTCGCCAGCCGCAGCTTGTCCAGGGCGTCGGACGCGTTCGAGATGAGTTCCCGCAGGAAGACGTCCTTGTTCGAATAGATCGAGTGGACCACCAGCTGGAGGAGCTGACGCGCCTCGGCCTGGAACTCCAACGTCTCGGCCTGGTTGCTCACACCGTCTCCCTTCTCGGCTCGTGCGGAGGTTCGCGCAAAGGATACGAGTCGTCACCGCCGCGGTCGTGCCCGCGTCCGGGTCGTATTCCCGATCCGAGGAGGGCGCGCGGTGACGTAGCTGACTTTGCTCAGCAGAAGTCAGCCGGATAGCGTTCCGGTCGGCGAACGCCGTCGTGCCGCATCGACCGAACCTGGAGCACTCCCATGAAGATCGCCGCAAGCACCGCCCTCGTCACCGGCGCCAACCGCGGCTTCGGCCGACACCTCGCCGCCGAACTCGTCGCGCGCGGCGCGACGGTGTACGCCGCGGCCCGCAACCCCGACTCCGTCGACCTGCCCGGCGTGACGCCGGTCCGGCTGGACATCACCGACCCCGACTCGGTGGCCGCCGCCGCGACGCTCGCCGGCGACGTGAACCTGCTGGTCAACAACGCCGGCATCGACAGCCGGGCGGACCTGCTGGAGGGCGACCTGGACCAGATCCGGCTGGAGCTGGAGACGCACTACCTCGGCAACCTGTCGATGATCCGGTCCTTCGCCCCGGTCATCGCCGGCAACGGAGGCGGAACGGTCCTCAACGTGCTCTCCGTGCTGTCCTGGGTGAATTTCCCCCTGCACGGGGCGTACGGCGCCGCGAAGTCCGCCGAGTGGGCGATGACCAACGCGCTGCGCCTCCAGCTCGCCGAGCGGGGCGTCCGGGTCGCCGGCCTGCACGTCGGCTACATGGACACCGAGATGGCGGCGACCATCACCGGCGCCAAGTCGGACCCGGCGGTGATCGCCCGGCTCGCCGTCGACGGCATCGAGGCCGACGCGTACGAGATCGTCACCGACGACGTCAGCCGGCAGGTGCAGGCCGGGCTCGCCGGCGGTGTCGCCGCGCTCTACCCGCAGCTCCCCTGACCTGGAACGCGACGGGCCGCCGCCGGGAGCATCCGGCGGCGGCCCTTTCCGACGGGTACGCCCTCAGCTGGCCTGCAGGGTCACGTCGTCGATCACGAAGCTGGTCTGCAGCGACGAGTCCTCGGTGCCGGTGAACTTCAGGGTCACCGTCTGCCCGGCGAACCCGGCCACGTTGAACGTGCGCTGGACGTAACCGGAGGCGGCGTTGAGGTTCGAGTACGTCGCCAGGGTGGTCGAGCCCACCTGCACGGTCAGCTTGTCGTACGCCGTGGAGCCGGTGGTCTCGGCGGTGTCGATGTGCAGCCAGAACGACAGCGTGTAGCTGGCGCAGCCGGCCGGCACGGTCACCGACTGGGACAGGGTGTCGGTACGCGTGCTGCCGTACCCGTCGAGCCACGCCTTGTACGACCCGGTCCGGGCCGGCTGGCTGCTGGAATTGGTGATCACGCCGGAGGACGCGGTCCACGGCGTGCTGCCGCTCTCGAAGCCACCGTTGCCGATCACCTGCCCGCCGGAACAGCCGCCGGTGCCGGTCACCGTCAACGTGAGGCTGGCGGTGCGGGTGACCGAGCCGGTGCCGGTGACCGTGATCGTGAAGGTGCCGGTGGCCGCGCTGGCCGAGGCGCTCAGGGTCATCGTGGCCGAGCCGCCGGAGGTCACCGAGGACGGGCTGAACGACACGCTCACCCCGCTGGGCGCCCCGGAGGCGGAGAGGCTCACCGACTGCGCCGAGCCGGCGGTGGTGGCGGTGGTGACCGTCGCGGTGGTGCTGGCGCCCCGGGCCACGGTCCGCGTCGTGGGGCTGACCGCGACGGAGAAGTCGTTGGTCGGGGTGCCGCCGCCCACGGCGAGCTGCCACAGCGCGTACGCGACGCCGTCCGCGGCCCGGTTCAGCACCGTGGCGCTGACGTTGGCGGTGGTGTCGCAGGAACGGTGGTAGCACGAGTCGTAGGCGGCGTTGGCCGTGCCGCCCCACTTGGCCGCCTGTGTGCTCGTCTTGCGGGCGCTCGCGCCCGCGGCGTAGCCGGAGGTGGGGATGCCGGCCTGCTGGAAGTAGTAGTCGTCGGAGCGGCCCTGACCCTCGACGTTCTCCTCCGGCTGCAGCCCCAGCGAGTCCCAGTACGCCTTCAGCGGCGCCGCCGTCGTGGAGGTGACCCGGTTGATGAAGTAGCCGCCGTTGGTCGAGCCGACCATGTCGAAGTTGTAGTAGCCCTTGATGTAGCCGCGCTGCGTCGCGCTGAGCGAGTTCACGTAGAACCGGGAGCCGTTGAGACCCTGCTCCTCGTCGGTCCACCAGGCGAACCGGACCTTCTTCGTCATGGTCGGGTTCTGCGCGGCGAGGACCAGCGCGTTCTCCAGCAGGGTGGCGGAGCCGGAGCCGTTGTCGTTGATGCCCGGGCCGGCCGAGACGCTGTCGAGGTGGGCGCCGAACATCACCACCTGGTCGGTCGGGCCGCCGGGCCACTCGGCGATGAGGTTGTTCGAGGGGTACGTGCAGCTGGAGCAGGTCTGCTCGCTGACGGTGTAGCCGGCGGCCTGGAGCTTGCTCTTCACGTAGCTGACCGAGGCGGTGTAGCCGGCCGAGCCGGCCCGCCGGTTGCCGCCGTTGCTGCTGGCGATGGAGTTGAGCTGGGTCAGGTGCGCCTGGACGTTGGTGACGGAGATGTCCGGCGCCGCCAGGACGGCTGCGGACGCGGCGATCGGCCGGGCCGCTGTCGTCGGGGCGGAGGGTGACGCGCTCACCGGCTGGGCGGCCAGCGTCACCGTCATCCCGGCGAACACGGTGAGCGCGATTGCCGCGCTCAGCGTTCTGCCTCTCATGGGGGCTCCTCGGGGGTTGGAGAGATTACCGAGACACTGACAGAGATCTATGTCTGTGACATCGGTCGTTCGTCCCGAACCCCCACCCGTTAGACGGTGGGTACCGACGACGGCACAGGTGAGTAGAGGTGCCAGGATGGGTAGGTAACGCCAGCAGGGGTCGTCGGGCCCGGAACGGGGGGCTTAGCGATGACGGCGGGTCGAGCGTGACACGACCCCGCACCGACCTGTTCGACGACGGCGGTGACACCGGACGGCTGATGGCCGAGCTGGACTGGGCCGACACCCCGCTCGGGGCGGTGTCGGGCTGGCCGCAGAGCCTGCGGGCCGCCGTGCGGGTGGTGCTCTCCTCCCGCTACCCCATGCTCCTGCTCTGGGGCGACCGCCTCTCCCAGCTCTACAACGACGCGTACTCCGCCCTGATCGGCGACAAACACCCCGCCGCGCTCGGCGACGACGTACGGGTGACCCTGGCCGAGGGCTGGGACGTCCTCGCCCCCCTCATCCAGCAGGCCATGACGACCGGCGTGGCCAGCTGGGTGCCCGCTCTGCAACTGCTGCTGGAGCGCGCCGGCTACCGCGAGGAGGCGTACTTCAGCGTCTCGCACGCCCCCGCCCGCGACGACGACGGCCGCACCGTCGGCGTGCTGACGGTGTGCAGCGAGGTCACCGAGCAGGTCGTCGGCGAACGGCGACTGCGGCTGCTACGCGACCTGAGCCTGCGCGGCGACGGGCGCACCGTCGACGTCGACGCCACCTGCGCCCGGCTGATCGACGCGATCGGCGCCCACCCGCTGGACGTGCCGTTCGCGGCGATCTACCTGCGCGACGGCGCGGTGCTGCGCCGGACGGCCTGCGCGGGCGGTGACCCGGGTCACCCCGCGGTGACCGGGGCGCTGCCGGACGTCGTCGACCTGGCCGACCCGGGCCCGGCGGCCCGCGCCTGGGCGCTCCCGGACGCTGCGCAGGGTCGCCCCACCGACGTGACGGGCGTCGCGGACCGGCTGACCCTGCCCGCCGGCCCGTGGGGCGATCCCACAGCCGCCGCGCTGGCACTGCCGCTGCCCTCGGCCGCCGAGGACCAACCGCTCGGCGTCCTGCTGGCCGGCGTCAGCCCCAACCGGGAACTGGACGAGGCGTACCGCTCCTTCTACCAACTGCTGACCCAACAGGTCTCCATGGCGGTACGCAACGCGAAGGAGTACGAGCAGGAGCGCCGCCGGGCCGAGACGCTGGCCGAACTGGACCGGGTGAAGACCACCTTCTTCACCAACGTCAGCCACGAGTTCCGTACGCCGTTGACCCTCATGCTCGGGCCGCTCGCCGACGCGCTCGCCGACACCGCCGCGCCGCTGGCGCCCGGGCAGCGGGAGCGGGTGGAGACCGCCTGGCGCAACGCCACCCGGCTGTTGACCCTGGTCAACAGCCTGCTCACCTTCTCCAGCCTGGAGGCCGGCCGGGCTCGCAGCGACGCCCGCGAGGTCGACCTCGCCGCGCTCACCGCGGAGCTGGCAAGCGTCTTCCGGGCCGCCGTCGAGCGGGCCGGCCTGGCTCTGGAGGTCGACTGCCCGCCACTGCCCCGGCCGGTCACCCTCGACCCGGTCAACTGGGAACGCATCGTCACCAATCTGCTGTCCAACGCCCTGAAGTACACGTTCATCGGCCGCATCCGGGTCGCCGTGGACGCCGACCACGACGAGGTACGCCTCACCGTCGCCGACACCGGCATCGGGATCGCCGAGGCGGACCTGCCAAAGCTCTTCGAACGCTTCCACCGGGTGCAGGGCGCGCGCTCGCGCAGCCACGAGGGCACCGGCATCGGCCTGGCCCTGGTCCACGAGCTGACCCGGCTGGAGGGCGGCGAGGTCCGGGTGACCAGCCAGGTGGGTGTCGGCACCGCCTTCACGGTGGCCCTGCCGTGGTCGGCGGCCCGACGCGCGGTGACGACCGGGCCAGCAGCGAACGGCCGGGGCGACGTGGCCCGCGCCGCCGTGTCGGAGGCGGCGGGATGGCTGGCCGACCCGGGCGGCAGCATCGCCGAGCCCGCCGCGGCGTCCGGCTCGGCCGCCGACGAGTTGGCCGGTGCCCGGATCCTGGTGGCCGACGACAACAGCGACATGCGCGCGTACCTGAGTCGGCTGCTCGCCGGTCAGGGCTGGCGCGTCCGGTCGGTCACCGACGGTCGGCAGGCCCTCGACGCGATCCACCGGGAGCCGCCGGACCTCCTGCTCACCGACGTGATGATGCCGGTGCTGGACGGCTTCGACCTGGTACGCCGACTGCGCGCCGACCCGGCGACCCGGGCGCTGCCGGTGCTGGTGCTCTCCGCCCGGGCCGGCGAGGAGGCCAGCGTGGTCGGCCTCAGCCTCGGCGCCGACGACTACCTGGTGAAGCCGTTCGCCGCCGCGGAGTTGATCGCCCGCATCCGGGCCGCCATCCGCCGCGCCCGCACCGACCCGTCCGGCGACGACGCCACCGCGACGACCGCCGACGACAGCCCGAGCGCGCTCGACGCCCCGATGTCGACGCGATCCACCGGGGCCACCGCCGTCGCGCCCGCCCCGCCGGTGGCGGAGCCCACCGCACGCGCCACCACCGCAACGGCTGGTGGGGAGCCGGCCGGCGGGTCGGTGGTCGACGCGGCCGGCGACGGGCTCGGCGACATCCTGGCGGCGGAGTGGACGTACCCGTCCGTGCCCACCTCGGCTGCTGCCCTGCGCCGGGACGTCCGGCTGGCGTTGGACGAGCTGGACGTCCACCCGGACGTGGTGGAGGATCTGCTGCTCGCCGCGTCCGAGGCGATGAACAACGCCGTCGAGCACGCACAACGCCCCAGCCGCCCCGAGGTGCGGGTCCGGCTCCAGGTGGGCGACGACCGGATCCGGATCTCGGTGCGCGACTTCGGCACCTGGCGAGACCGTCGGCCGGCCATGGACCGGGGCCGGGGCGCGCTGTTGATGAACGCGTACGGCGACGTGCGGCTGGTCTCCACCGGCGAGGGGACGACGGTGACCATCGAGCGGACGCTGACCGACCCGGCCTGAGTCACCGCCGCCAGGGCCTCAGAGCCGACGGCCCGCGCGGTCACGGGCGATGATGCCGTCCAGGCGCTCCCCCGGAGTGAGCGTGGCCGGGTCGAACCAGAAGATCACCACCTGCTTGTCCATGCTCCAGCGCGCCATCCGGGCATCGACCTGCCGACCGTCCACCGTGCCGATGATCCGCTCGGCGGGGCCGACGAAGTAGCCGAAGGTGGGCACCGGCGCGTCCGACGAGCGCTCGTCGTAGCCGATCTGGTGGAACCCGGGCCGGCGGTCGGCGCCGGCGACATCGTTGACCAGGATGTCCGTGCGCAACGTGCCGTCCGGGGCGCGACGGCCGGCGGCCAACCCGATGGTCACCTTGGGCACGCCGGGCACCGACACCGAGACGACGTAGTAGACCCGACGGTCGGTGCCCTGCTGTACTCCCGTGTCGATCACCTGGCCCAGGGGCTTCGGACCCGGCACGCCGCGGGCCACCGTCGGCGGCGGCGTGGGCTCTTTCGCCGTCGACGCCGAGGCCGAGGCGGCGGCGGAGGGCGGAGCCTCGGCGACCGACGGTGCGGGACCTGTCGACGCCGGACCGCCTGGCCCGGGGGCGCTGAGCGCCACCACTGCGACGCCGACCAGTCCCGCTACGACCGTCGCCGCGGCGCCCCCGGCGACCCGTCGACGGATCCGCAGCCGACGGCCCGCACGCATGACGGTTTCCAGGTCGAGCGTGGCGTCGGGGCGCTCGGTCGCCCGCATGGCGTCACGGAGCCGATCCAGCTCGCTCATCGACGCGCCTCCTCGTCGGCCGTGCGCGGCGCCGCCGTGCGCAACTTCTCCAGGGCTCGCGAGCTGGTGCTCTTGACGGTGCCCACCGATACGGCGAGTTCCCGGGCCACCTGCGCCTCCGGCAGGTCGAAGTAGTAGCGCAGCACGACGATGGCACGCTCGCGAGGGCTGAGCGCGCCGAGGATGGTGACCAGCCAGGCCCTGGTGGTCACGTCGTCGGCCACGTCGCCGCGCCGCTGTTCCGGCACCTCCTCGGTGGGGTACTCCCGCATCGGCCGCCGCCACCGATCCACCAGGTGATTGACGAGGGTGCGACGCGCGTACCCGTAGGCGTCGTCGTCGTGGATCCGCGACCACGACGCGTAGGTGCGCACCAGCGCGGTCTGCGCGGCGTCCTCGGCCTGGTGGTGGTCGCCGGTCATCAGGAACGCGGCGTGCACCAGTCGCGCGGACGCCGCGCGCGCGAACTCGACGAACTCCGCGTCACCCCGCGCCACCGCGAACCCTCCCCCGTGCCACACCCTTTTCAGACGGGCGAGGGCCCGCGAAGGTTGAGTCCTCGCGACGTCAACCTTCCGGCGGGCTCACCCGTCTTCTCTCCCGCGTCGCCGTGGACCGGCACGCGAGGGGAGAGAAACATGTCGACGAAGGCTACCCGTCGGGGACATCTGTCCCCGGTGGTGTTGCTGCTGGTCGTGGCGCTGGTCACCGGGTGTGGCCGGCCGGCCGCCGGGAACGGATCGGCCGGTGGCGCCGCGAGCGGACCGGACCCCGCCGGCCTGTCCTCGCCAGCACCGGCCGCGACGGGACGGACGGCGGGAGTGGCCGGCAGCGGCGGTGTCGAGGCGGCGACGCCCACTGTGGTGCCGGTCAGCTATCCCGCCACCGGCAGCAACCGCTGGTCGGTGGCCGCAGCCGAGACGACGGGTGGAGGCGGGAGCACCGGCAGCCTGCTGCGCTACCGGGTCGCCGTGGAGCGCGACATCCGCGGCCTGCGGGCGGGCGACATCGCCACGGCGATCTCCGCGACGTTGAACGACCCACGCGGGTGGACGGCGGACGGGACGTGGCGGCTGCGCCGGGTCGGCGCGAACGAACCCGTCGACTTCACGATCTACCTGGCGACCCCGGGCACCCGCGACACGCTCTGCCAGGACGTGCCGGACGGCTACACGTCGTGCCGCAACGGCGCCCGGGTGGTCCTGAACGTGGCGCGCTGGGTCATGGGGGTTCCGAACTACGGCGCGAGCCTGGCCACCTATCGGCAGTACATGGTCAATCACGAGGTGGGGCACAAACTCGGGTTCGGTCACGAGCGCTGCCCGGGGCGGGGCCGGCCGGCGCCGGTGATGCAGCAGCAGACGTTGGGCCTGCACGGGTGCCGCGCCGGGGCCTGGCCGTACCCGAACGGCACGGTCCGCTACCGCGGGCCGATCGGGGCGTACGACGACGGGATCCCCCGACGCGAGGGCGCCTACGCGGCGCCGTGAACCCGACGACGGGGCCGCCGCCGTACGTCAGGTGCGGCGGCCGCGTTCCTGCTCAAGCCGCTCGTCCAGCCGACCCAGCTCGTAGATGGCGTTGAGGCTGGTCGGCAGGCGGCGGACATTGTCCGGCCCGGGGTCGGGTTCCGGCCTCGGGTCGGGATCCGGCGCGGGACCGGGATCCGACGCTGCAACGGTCGTGGGGTCGGACGCGCGGCGACGCAGGAGCAGCAGTGCCAGCACCGCCAGGACGGCCGCGACCAGCAGGTAGGAAACCGGCGGCCAGCCACGGCGGGCGGGGCTGGCGAGCGCCGGCGGGACCTCGGGCGCCGGGGTGTCGACGGTACGCACGGGCCCGGCGGCATCGCGGGCGTCGGCGCCACCGGCCGGGCGGCCGGGGGCGGCCGGAGCCCGGACACCGGCCGACGTCCCGGCGGGCGCGGCGGTCGCACCCGGCGCGGTAGGGCTCGGCTGGGCGGTCGCTGGCGGCCGGGTCGGCGCGGACGTCGCGGTGGGGGTGACGCCCGGCGTCGGCGTCGGTGTCGCGCTCGGCGCCCGACGGCCGTCGAGGAGATCGTCGACGATCCGGCCGACGCCGCCGAGGAGGTCGCCGATCGGGCCCGAGGTGGCCGACGGGGACGGCGCGGGCGCGAGGGCGAGGGTCAGCGCGAGGACGACGACGGTAGGCACGGGTCCACCTCGAAAGTGTCGACTGCCAGGCACAGTACCGCGTTGCGGGACGGCGTGGGTGACACGGCCACGCCGGAACGGTGACGGCCGGCCGTCGGCCACTGTTACCCGGTGGTTACGCCGCGGCGAAGCTCGCGTGCCGTGGCACGACGACGGTGACGGCAGAGGGTCACCGGCAACGCCGCCGCGACGTGGCCCCGGCATCGAGTGGAGAGATCACCATGAGGATCAGGAGCACTCTCACCGCGTTGGCGGTCGTCCTCGCCGGCCTGGTCGCCAGCGCGGGCAGCAGCACCGCGGCCGGCACCACTACCGGGTCGGCGTCCTGCGGGATCACCTGGGGCAGCGCGGAGAAGTCAGCCGGCGCGCTGAGCGACGCCCCGCTGGTCGACGTACGGACCGGGCAGCACGACTGCTACGACCGGGTGGTGTTCGAGTTCGCCGGCCCGGTCGACGGTTACGCGGTCGGCTACGGCGAGACGTGGACCGAGGGCGAAGGGCTGGCGCTGAGCCCGTACACCGCCGGGGGCGCGCTGCTGCGGGTCTCGCTGCGGGCCCCGGCGTACGACGCCGAACACCAGGGCACCGTGCCCTACGCGGTCGGCGAGCACGTCGCGAACCTGCTGCGCTGCGCAACGCTGCGCGACGTCGTCTTCGGCGGCAGTTTCGAGGGCTACAGCACCTTCGCGGTAGGCGTACGGGCCCGGTTGCCGTTCCGCACGTTCACGCTCGCCGGCCCCGGCACACACAGTCGTATCGTGCTGGACGTCGCCCACCAGTGGTGAGCGGAGCCGGTGGGGTGGTTCGCCTGGCCGTCCGCCCGTCCGAGGCGGGCGGCCAGGCGGGATCGTCCGCAGCCCCGTCGGTGCCGGGCACTAACCCGCGTGGGGGCGGCGAGCCGTGCTGAACTGTCTTTGGTAGGCGGCGGGGCTGATCGACAGCTTCCTGGCGAAGACCCGACGCATGCTCTCGTAACTGGGGAACCCGGCGAGGGTCGCGGCCTGTGTCGCGGTGTGGCCCTGGTCGAGGAGCGCCCGGGCCAGGTCGAATCGGATGTTCTCCACGTAGCGGGCCGGGGTCGTGGACAGCTCGTCGTGAAAGAGCCGGGTGAGGTGCCGGGTGCTGACGTTGAGGTGTTTGGCAAGTTCGCCGAGCGTGTGGCGCCCGCGGGGGTTCGCCGTCACCAGGTCGGCGATTCGCCGCAGTGCCGGCGAGCGGGGCGGCGGCCCCTGCAGCGGCGCGGAGAACTGGGACTGGCCGCCCGCGCGCTGCATGTACACCACCAGGGCGCGTGCGACGTCGCGCGCCAAGTCGGGCCCGTGGTCCTCCTCGACGAGAGCGAGCGCCAGGTCGATGCCGGCCGTCACCCCCGCCGAGGTGTACGTGGTGCCGTCGCGCACGTAGATCGCGTCGGGCTCGACACGGCTGGTCGGATGCCGGGCGGCGAGCTCGTGCGCGACCTTCCAGTGCGTGGTGGCGCGCTTGCCGTCCAGGAGGCCGGCAGCGGCCAGGACGAACGCCCCGGTGCAGATGGATGCGACCCGTCCGGCCACCGCCGCCGGCCGGCGTGCGGCCTCCGCGAGGTCGGCGGGAACATGGGCGCGCGGATAGTGGTCGGACCCGGCCACCAGTAGCGTGTCGAAGGCCGGCTCCGAGGAGACGGCCCCGTCGACGGCGATCCGCACCCCGAGACTCGTCGTGACGTCCGCGCCGGTCGGCGACAGCAGCACGATCCGGTAGTCGGCGCCGAAGCGGTTCGCCTCCTTGAACACCTCCGCCGGACCCGCGACATCCAGCAGCGTCACTCCGTCGTAGACGAAGATCGCGACGCGGTGGGGCGGCAGGGACACCGGGTATTGGTAGCACGCCATGACCGGAGATGACGGCGATCCTCCTGGAGGCGTCGCTCACCTTGCGATATCGCCGGGTGCGGACGCCCGTGGCGTGATCTGCTGATCTGCGACGTATCGAACGGCGACCGGCGCTCTGGTCGACCCCCCGCGACGCCCCGGTCCGAATGTGAGTGGTTCCTGGCCGGATGAGGGCGGCACCGCACGACGATCGGTGGGCAGCATGGTGGTCACAAGGACGTCAGCGGACAGCGCCGGGAGGGTCAGAGGGCATGTCAGAGGTCATCGCGGGGTTGGAGATTCCCGATACGGCGGCGGTCGCCGAAGCGACCAGGCACATCCGGGAGACGACCGGACCGCTCATCTACCACCACTCCCGACGCGTCTTTCTCTTCGGCCTGACGCACGCGCGCAGGCTTGGCGTGCAACCGGATCCGGAGCTGCTCTATGTGGCGTCCATGTTCCACGACAGCGGTCTGCTGACACCGTTCTCCGACGTCGAACAGCGCTTCGAGGTCGACGGCGCCGACCACGCGCGCGCATTCCTCCTGGAGCGGGGGTTCTCCACGGCCGCCGCCGAGACCGTCTGGACCGCGATCGCGCTGCACACCACACCTGGCATCCCCGACCGGATGGGCCCGGAGATCGCCACCACCTACCTCGGTGTCCTGACCGACGTGCTCGGCCTCGGCCTGGACGGGCTGGACCGCGACCAGTTGGACGAGATCCTCGCCGTTCATCCCCGTGGGGACTTCAAGAACGAGTTCCTCCAAGCGCAGTTCGACGGGCTGAAGAACCGCCCCGACACCACGAACGGCACCGTGAACTCCGACATCCTCGAACACTTCATCCCCGGCCTTGAGCGCGTGACGACTGTCGAGCGCATCACCGGCTCACCCTGGCCGAGCTGACCGGACGCGGGCTCACGCGGTCGGCGTCACTTGTCAGCCCCGGCGCTGAGCCCACACCGCCGGGCAACAGCGACGACATTCTCTTGAAAGGTATGGACCATGCAAGCGATCACCGTGCGCGACCGTGACGCGGGCGTCAGCGGGCTCACCCTCACCGACCTGCCCTACCCCCACGCCGCGGAGAACGACGTCATCGTGCGTGTGCACGCCGCGGGTTTCACACCCGGAGAGCTCGACTGGCCGGCGACGTGGACCGATCGCGCCGGCCGCGACCGGACGCCCAGCGTCCCCGGGCACGAGGTGTCCGGGGTCGTGGTCGGGCTCGGCTACGGAACCACCGGCCTCACCGTGGGCCAGCGGGTGTTCGGACTGACCGACTGGGCGCGCGACGGATCGCTTGCCGAATACACCGCGGTGGAGGCTCGCAACCTCGCTCCGCTCGCGGCCGACATCGACCACACCGTGGCCGCGGCGCTGCCCATCTCCGGCCTGACGGCATGGCAGGCGCTGTTCGACCACGCCCACCTCACGACCGGCCAGACCGTCCTCATCCACGGCGCGGCTGGCGGCGTCGGCACGATCGCCATCCAACTCGCGCGGGAGGTGGGCGCGCACGTGATCGGCACCGGCCGGGCCGTCGACCGCGATCTGGCCCTCAGCCTCGGCGCGCGGGCCTTCGTCGACCTGGACGCCGACGACCTGCGGGACGTCGGCGAGGTGGACGTGGTGCTCGACGTCATCGGCGGCGAGATCCTCCGGCGGTCGACCGAACTGGTACGCCCCGGCGGCACCCTCGTCACCATCGCCACGCCGCCCACCGTCCAGCCGAAGGACGGGCGTGCCATCTTCTTCGTCGTCGAACCCGATCGCGTCCGGCTGGCCGACCTCGCCGACCGCGTCCGGGCCGGGCGGCTCAAGCCCATCGTCAGCGCCGTACGGCCGCTCTCCGAGGCGGCTTCGGCGTTCGTCCGTCAGCGCCGCACCCCCGGCAAGACGATCATCCAGGTCACGCAGGAGCAGGGGATGCCGCACCCGACCACGGAGGGCTAGTCCGCCGGGGTCTGCTCGGGCGCCTCCCCGGCGGCCTCGTCGGTCAGGTGCCAGACCTCCCGCATCGGGGCCCACCAGTCCCCCGAGCCGGGTTCGGCGAGCGATTCCTGGCACGGGTCGGTCAACGTCCACCACTCCTGCGTCTTCGGGTCGGCGGCGATGTACCGCAGGTCGGCCTCATAGTCGTCGCCGACGTACTCGTAGTAGCCGAAGAGCAGGTCGCCGTGCAGGAAGATGGTGTAGTTGCGGAAGTTCGCCTCGCGCAGCGTCTTCTCGACGCCCGGCCAGACCTCGGCGTGTAGGCGCAGGTAGGTCTCCCGGTGCTCCGGACGGAGCCGGATCACGCAGCCATGACGTTGCACGTCGTGTCCTCTCAGGTGAACTGGTCACGCGGTGGCGACGGCCCGGTGCGGATCGGCCATCGACGACCATCGGGGTGGTGCGGTTGGCGACCCGATGGTAGCCGGAGCCAAGATCGAGGATCACCCGCCGGAGGTCGAGGGCGACCGATGCCGCACCGGGACCGACCGGGCCGCCGACACCGACCGTTTCGCCAGGGCTGCGCAGCGTCGCGGCGGGTCTACCCTCAGGTGGTGGAGGGCCGCGTGCTGGTGGTCGAGGACGACGCCTCCATCCGGGAGGTCACCGCCCTCGGTCTGCGTCGCGCCGGCTTCCGGGTCGACACCGCCGTCGACGGGCGGCAGGCGCTCATGGCCTGGCGGGCACACCCGGTCGACGCGATCGTGCTCGACGTCATGCTGCCCGGCCTGGACGGCCTGGAGGTCTGCCGGGAGATCCGGCGAACGAGCCAGGTGCCGATCCTCATGCTGACCGCCCGCACCGACACGCTCGACGTGGTGGTCGGCCTCGAATGCGGGGCCGACGACTACTTGCGCAAACCCTTCGACCTGCCGGAGCTGGTGGCGCGGGTCCGCTCGGTGCTGCGACGGGCGAGCGCTCCGGCCGGTTCACCCACCATCGCCGTCGGCGACCTGGAGATCGATCCGGGCGGCTTCGTCGTACGCCGCGGTGGACGGGAGGTGACCCTGACCGCCACCGAGTTCCGTCTGCTGCTGGAGCTGGCCCGACGGCCCGGCCAGGTCTTCACCCGCGAACTGCTGCTGGACCTGGTCTGGGACCACCGTTTCCTGGGCGACTCGCGGCTCGTCGACGTGGCGGTGCAGCGCCTGCGCGCCAAGGTCGAGGACGACCCGGCGCACCCACTGCGCATCCGCACGGTACGCGGCGCCGGCTACAAGCTGTCCACGCTCTGACGGGAGGTCGGCGATGGCCGGACGAGCGGTGGCGCCGGGCCGCCTGCGGCGCCGGCTGACGATCGCGTTCGTGCTGGTCGCCGGGGTGTCCGCCGGCCTGCTCGCCGGTGGGGCGGCAGTGGTGCTGCGGCAGTCCTGGCTGGACGCCTCGCTGCGCCAGGCCGCCGCCGACGCGCGCTACCAACTCCTGCTCGCCGGTGAGTTCCTGCCCCTGACCGAGCAACGCGGCACCGAACTGCTCGCCAGCTTCGAGGGCAGCGGGCGGCACGTCGTCCTCGTCGACGGCCCGACCCGTGCCTCCCATCCCGCGTACGCCCCCGCCCTGGGCACGCGGCTGCGGGCCTCGGTCGCCGACGGGCAGCTCGCCTACCAGCGCTCGGCACCGGAGCAGCGACCCCGGCTGCTGGTGGTCGGCGGACGCATCCCCGGCTCGACCGCGGAGCTGTACGTGATCACCGTGGAGGACGACATCGCCACCGATCTGGGTGAGGTACGCACCGCGCTGCTGGCCGGCTGGGTGCTCGTCGTGCTGGTCGCCGCCGGGGTGGGCCATCTCCTGGCCCGCCGCACCCTGGAGCCGGTCGGTCGGGCGAGCCGCGCCGCCCGAGCACTCACCGAAGGGCTGCTCGCCACCCGCCTGCCGGTCCACGGGCGCGACGAGTTCAGCGTCTGGGCGGCGTCGTTCAACGAGATGGCCGAGGCGCTGGAATCGAAGATCGCCGCCCTGTCGGCCGCCCAGGCCCGGGAGCGGCGGTTCACCGCCGATGTGGCGCACGAGCTGCGTACCCCGGTGACCGCCCTGGTGGCCGCGGCGTCGCTGCTGCGCGAGCAGCTGGACCGGCTGCCCGACGACGCCCGGCCGGCCGCGCGGCTGCTGGTGGGCGACGTGGTCCGGCTGCGCCGCCTGGTCGAGGACCTGATGGAGGTCTCGCGGCTGGACGCCGGTCGGGAACTGCCGAACGTCGAGCCGGTGGACGCGCCGGCGCTGTTGCGCACGATCGTCGCGGCGCGCGGCTGGTCGGACCGTGTGCTGGTCACCGGCGACCCGGTCGCGCTGCGCACGGACCCGCGTCGCCTGGAGCGTGTCCTGGCCAACCTGGTCACCAACGCGGTCGAGCACGGTGGCGGCGAGATCCGGGCGACCGTGACCGGTGCGGGCGCGCTCGTCGTCTTCGACGTCACCGACCAGGGGCCGGGCATCCCCGCCGAGCACCTGGCGCACGTGTTCGACAGGTTCCACAAGGTCGACGCCTCGCGCTCCGCGCCGGGCAGTGGCCTCGGCCTGGCCATCGCCCGGGAACACGCCGCCCTGCTCGGTGGGGTGCTGAGCGTCCGCAGCGCGCCGGGCGCAGGTGCCCGGTTCCGTCTGGAGCTGCCCGCGCACGGCCCGCCCGGGCCGACCGGCGGCGTGCCACGCCCTGCGAAGAGCCCCGACGAGGACGCCGAAGCGGCGACCGCCGACCCGACGGGCGGTGCCGGGTGAACCGGCGCGGCGCGGTCCGAGCGCGCTGGCACGGCGCGATCCGAGCGCGCTGGCACGCGGTCGGCGTGCCCGTGCTGGTCGCGGTGCTCCTGGTCGGCGGGTGCGGCACGCCCCGCTCCGGCGTCCTGGGCGCGGCACCCACCGCGCCGCCGCCGAGCGCGCCGCCCGCCGGACGCCCGACCTCCGCGCCCACCCCGCCGCCCGGATCACCGTCATCGCCGGCGGCCACCCGCACCGCGCCGCGGCCGCCGGCACCGACGGCCACCGCCACCCGCCGGTCGGACCCGGTGACGATCGAGCTGTGGTACGTGCGAAACGGCCTGCTCGTCCCCACCCGGCGCACCCGGCCGGCCACCGTCACGACGTCCCGGCTCGCGCTCACCGAACTGGCCGCCGGGCCCACGCCGGCCGAGGCCGCCACCGGGATGGTCACCCTGCTGCCGGCCGGTGTCGAGGTCACCCGGATCACCGACGGCGTGGCGACGCTCGGTCCCGTCGCGTCCGGCGACGACGCGGCGCAGCGTCGGCGGCTGCGCGAGGCGCAGGTGGTGTGGACGCTCACCCAGTTCCCCACCGTCCGGTTGGTCCGCTTCGGCAGCGGCGCGGCGCTGGGCCGGGCCGACTATCCGGACCTGCTCGCGCCGATCGTGGTCACCGCCCCGAGCGTCGGCGACCGGGTCAGCGCCCCGCTCACCGTCACCGGCACTGCCGACGTGTTCGAGGCCACGGTGAGCATCCGGGTGCTGGACGCCGCCGGCCGGGAGGTGGCCACCGGCTTCGGCACCGCCAGCTGCGGCAGTGGCTGCCGGGGCGCGTACCGGCTGGTGGTCGGTTGGCGGACGGCCCGGGAGCAGCACGGCACGATCGAGGTGTACGAGGTCTCCGCGCGCGACGGCGCCCGGGTCAACACCGTGGCCGTGCCGGTGATCCTCGCCCCCAGCGGGAGCTGACCACGGGGTTCATCCGCCCGCAGTGCGGCGGAAACGTAATCGTTTCGTCCACCGGGTGCGACGCAGCTCATAAAAGCCTGCAGGAACGGCCAGCAACGAACTAGGGTCAGTACGACATCGTTTCGCGGGGGGTCGTCGAGTGTTGGATGGTCGGCAGGTGAGCGCGGGCGTCGGGGTGCCGGCCGCTCGGGCCGCGCGCTGCACGTCCAGCGACCTGTTCGCCGTGGTGATCGACCTGCTGCGCGAGGTCGGCTACGACCGGATGACCATCGACGCCGTCGCCGCCCGCGCACACGTGAGCAAGGCCACCATCTACCGGCGGTGGGACGGCAAGGCCGAGCTGGTGGTCGCCGCCCTGCGCGACCGTCAGGTCGGCGTGCACAGCCCACCCGACACCGGCTCGCTGCGGGGCGACCTGATCGAACTGCTGCGTGCCACCGCCGACATCTGCGTCGCCGACTGCGACCTGATGCAGGCGCTGACGTTCGCCATGCGGACCAGCCCGGAGCTGGAACGCCTGGTACGCCACCAGGTGCTGCCCGCCGGGCGGGTGGCCAGCACCGCCATTCTCGTCCGCGCCGCCGCCCGTGGGGAGATCCCCCCGGATGCCGGTGAACGGGAGTTGTTCCACGACCTGGCGCCCGCGCTCACCATGTCCCGCGTCGTCGCGCACGGCCTGCCCGCCGACGACTCGTTCCTCATCCAGGTCGTCGACCAGGTGCTGATCCCGGTGCTCCGCTACCAGCACGACCGCCCGTCCCAGGCCTGATCCATCGACATCCGCACCACGGAAGGCTTCACCATGCCCGGAACCACCTCGACAGCCCCCGGCGCACCCGGCGCCGGGACGTCGACAGGCACGCCGCACCCGCGGCGTTGGATCGCGCTGGCGGTCATCGCGGTCTCACAGCTGATGGTCGTCCTGGACGCCACGATCGTGAACATCGCGCTCCCTCAGGCCCAGTCGGACCTGGGGATCACCGACGCGAACCGGCAGTGGGTGATCACCGCGTACACGCTGGCCTTCGGTGGTCTGCTCCTGCTCGGCGGCCGGATCGCCGACTACTGGGGTCGCAAGCGCACGTTCATCGTCGGCATGGTCGGCTTCGCGCTGGCGTCCGCGCTGGGCGGTCTGGCCACCACCGGCGAGATGCTCTTCGCCGCCCGCGCGTTGCAGGGCGCCTTCGGCGCGCTGCTCGCCCCGGCCGCGCTGGCGCTGCTCACGGTGCTGTTCACCGAGGCCACGGAGCGGGCCAAGGCGTTCGCCGTGTACGGCGCGATCGCCGGCGGTGGGTCCGCGGTCGGGCTGCTGCTCGGCGGCGTGCTGACCGAGTACGCCGACTGGCGCTGGTGCCTGCTTGTCAACATCCCGGTCGCCGCCATCGCGATCGCCTTCGCTCTCCCGCTGGTGCCCGAGAGCCGGGCGCACGGCAACACCCGCTACGACGTGCCCGGCGCGGTAGTCGTCACCGCCGGCCTGGTCTCCCTGGTGTACGGCTTCACCAAGGCCGCCGAGGACGGTTGGGACGCCACCGCGACGCTCGGCTTCATCGCCGCCGGTGTGGTGCTGCTGGCCGCCTTCGTGATGATCGAGCTGCGCTCCAACCACCCGCTGCTGCCGCTGCGGATCATCCTGGACCGCAACCGGGGTGGGGCGTACCTGGCCTCCACGCTGATCGGCGCCGGCCTGTTCGGGGCGTTCCTCTTCCTCACCTTCTACTTCCAGGTGGTCCTGCAGTACAAGCCCCTCGAGGCGGGGCTCGCGTCCCTGCCGGTCACGGCGGGCGTGCTGATCGCCGCGGGTGGCGCCAGCCAGCTCATGCCGAAGGTGGGCGCCAAGCCGCTGATGGTCGGCGGCGCCGTGCTGGCCGCCGTGGCGATGCTGACGCTCACCCAGATCGACGTGGACACCTCGTTCCTCACCCTCCTGCTGCCCGCCCAGGTCATCCTCGGCATGGGCCTCGGCTTCACCTTCGTGCCGCTGTCCAGCCTCGCGCTGGTCGGGGTGCCGGAGCACGACGCCGGAGCGGCCAGCGCGACGCTGAACGCGACGCAGCAGATCGGTGGCTCGTTGGGCACCGCCCTGCTGAACACCTTCTACACCAGCGCGGTGGCCGCGTACCTGGTCGGCCGGGCACCGAACCCGATCACCCAGGTCGAGGCGCTCGTGCACGGCTACCGCGTGGCGTTCGCCTGGGGTGCGGCGCTGATCGTGCTCGCCGGGCTGGTCACCCTGGTCCTGGTGAAGGTGCGCAAGGAGGACATCCCCACCGGCAACACAGTGCACATGGGCTGAGCCGGACGACACGGCCGGCCGGGCCGCTCCTGACCGGGGAGCGGCCCGGCCGGCACACTCGTCCGGTAGCGTCCCGACCATCGTCGAAGATCCGTTGAGGAGACACATGTCCACGGCTGCCGACCAGATCATCAACGCGCTACGGGCGGGCCACGAGGAGCTTGCCGCGCTCGTGCGCGACCTCAAGGAAGACGACCTGCGCCGCCCCTCGGGTGCCAGCGAGTGGCAGGTCTCCCAGGTGCTGAGTCACCTCGGCAGCGGCGCGGAGATCGGCCTCGCCGGTCTGACCGCCGCCATCGAGGGCAAGCCCACCCCGGACGGCGACTTCAACCGCACCGTCTGGCAGCGCTGGGACGCCATGTCCCCCGAGGAGCACGCGGCCGGCTTCCTGGAGTCCAACCAGCGGCTGGTCGAGGCGTACGAGGCGCTGGACGCCGACACCCGCTCGACGTTGCGGATCAACCTCGGTTTCCTGCCGGAGCCGGTGGACGTGGCCACCGCCGCCCGGTTCCGGCTCAGCGAGTTCGCTCTGCACCAGTGGGACACCGAGGTGGCGTTCAACCAGTACGCGGCGGTGACGCCGGAGGCGGTGCCGCTGCTGATCGAGCAGATCGGCGGCATGCTGGGCTGGACGAGCCGGCCGCAGGAGCTGGCCGGCCGGGAGGCCACCCTGCTGGTTCGGCTGCGGGACCCGGAGCGCACGTTCGGGCTGCGACTGGGTGAGCAGATCACGCTCACCGACGCGCCGGAGCAGTCCGACGGCGAGCTGTCCCTGCCGGCCGAGGCGTGGCTGCGGCTGGTGACCGGCCGGCTCGGGCCGCGCTACACGCCGGACGGGGTGCAGGTGACAGGTTCGCTGCTGACCCTGGAAGACCTGCGCCGGGTCTTCGTCGGCTTCTAGAACGGGACGCCGCGCGGGCCGGTGCTCCCGGCCCGCGCGTACCCCGTCAGCCCTTGACGCAGACGACCTGCTTGAGGTGCGCGACCACCTCGACCAGGTCCTCCTGCTGGGCCATCACCTCGGTGATGTCCTTGTACGCGCCGGGGATCTCGTCGACCACCCCGGCGTCCTTGCGGCACTCGACGCCGGCGGTCTGCGCCGCCAGGTCGTCGGTGCTGAACGTCCGCTTGGCCTGCGCCCGCGACATCCGACGGCCGGCGCCGTGCGACGCCGAGCAGTACGCGTCCGGGTTGCCCCGGCCCCGCACGATGTACGACCCGGTGCCCATCGACCCGGGGATGATGCCCAGGTCGCCTCGGCCGGCCCGGATCGCGCCCTTGCGGGTGACCAGCACCTCCACCCCGTCGTAGCTCTCCTCGGACACGTAGTTGTGGTGGCAGCTGATGGGCTCGTCGTAGCCGACCTGCGGGAAGTGCTCGCGCACCACAATGCAGAGCAGGGCCAGCATGACGGCCCGGTTGCGCCGCGCGTACTCCTGCGCCCACCACAGGTCCCGCCGGTACGCGTCCATCTCGGGCGTTCCGGCGAGGAACACCGCCAGGTCCCGGTCGGGCAGGTCGACGTTGTGCGGCAGCTTGCGGGCCACTCCGATGTGCCGTTCGGCCAGCTCCTTGCCGATGTTGCGCGACCCGGAGTGCAGCATCAGCCAGACCCGGCCCTCGTCGGCGCCGCCCTGCTCCAGGCAGACCTCGATGAAGTGGTTGCCGCCGCCGAGCGTCCCGAGCTGCCGCTGGGCCCGGGTCTCCAGCTGCGCCACCCGCCGGTCCAGGCTGGCGAACCGACTCCAGAAGTCGTCCCAACCAGCCTGCTCCAGGCCACGGACCCGGCGCGGGTTGACCGCCTCCTGCCGCTGGGCGAAACCCACCGGGATGGTGGCCTCGATCGCGGAGCGCAGCCTGGCCAGGTCGTCCGGCAGATCGGCGGCGGTCAGCGAGGTACGCACCGCCGACATGCCGCAGCCGATGTCGACGCCGACCGCGGCCGGCGAGACGGCCTGTCGCATGGCGATCACCGAGCCGACCGTGGCGCCCTTGCCGAAGTGCACGTCGGGCATGACGGCGACGCCCTGCACCCAGGGCAGCGCGCCGATGTTGCGCAGCTGCTTCGCGGCCTGCGGTTCGATGGCGTACGGGTCGGTCCAGACCCGGACGGGCGCCCGAGTGCCGGCGAGGGGGGTGAATCCCATCGTGGTCTCCTTGTTTCAGACCGGCACCAATCGTTGATGATGACCGGAAATGATCGTGCGCCACCATGAACAGGCGCGAAAGTTCGTCGGATAGGAAAAGGGCCGCCAACCCGCAGGGGGTGGGCGGCCACGCCTGACGCGTGTGGCGTCAGCGAAGTCGCCGCCCCTGGCACCGATCCTGGGGCCGCCCCTGCGCGGGCCGGCCGAGACAGTCGTACGACGCGGCGGACCGCAACGCGGCACCGGCGCCGCTACCTGGCCTGCGCCAGGTGGCGTCGGTGGCTGTGCGTTGCGACATGGCGTGCTCCCCGGGGGTGTGCTCGGCCGTACTGCGCATGACGGTAGGCGGGGCAGGAGCTGTCCGCAAAGGATATTGCGCCCGCGCGACTGGCCGTGGTCTGGCCCCGGGGGTCACTCTCGCGACCTGTCGAGCTGCCCCGTAAATGGGGCGGTGCTTCCCACCGAGGCCAGGCGGAGGTAGATGGGGCAGTGCTTCCACCGAGGCCAGCCGGAGGAAGCACCGCCCGCGGCGGTCGCGACACCGCAAACGACCGACGGCGGTCACGCCCACGGTCGACGGCGGTCACGACACCGACACGTGCGCTCGCTTGCCTGCCCCGTTCGTGGGGCAGCTCGACAGGGCACGCACCAGGGGGCGTGGGGGCGGGCCGCCGAGCGGGGCTCAGGTGTCGTAGCAGCCGTCCCAGGGCGGATCGAACCCGAGGTCGTCGGGGAGGAACTCAGCGTGGTCGTCGCCGTCGTACTCCTCGGACCAGTCGACCAGCCCGAAGGTGTGCCCGTCGACCTCGATCTGGAACGGCCCGATGGCGATGTCTGCGAAGACGCGGCCGGGCAGCGCGTCCAGCCACTCGGCGAGGCGAGCCCTGGCCCGGTCGATGGAGGCGTCCTCGGTCTCGCTGGTGCCGGCGAACCAGATGTCGGAGTCGGTGTGCACGCCGTCGGCGTCGAACCGGTGCAGCACCGCGTACCACCGCTTGTGGCGGTACCAGTCGTCGTCGGCTCCGCCACCGTCGCTGAGGGTGGCGGTGACGGAGCCGAAGAACTGACCCTTGTCGTACCGACCGATGGTGCTGGTGCGGTAGTCGGGCTCGTGCGCGATCGGCACCAGGTCGGGAATCGCCATGGCGCAGAGGGTACGGCGACGCTATGACACAGGCACCAGCCGGAAGGACTGCGCCGCGGTGCCGTTGCAGGTGTACTGGATGAGCTGGACGCTGTCCGCGGTGGAGGCTCCCGGCACGTCCAGGCACTTGCCGCTGTTGCGGTTGACCAGCCGGTAGTAGCCGCCGCCCTCGGACTCGGCCCGCCACTGCTGGTTGTTGCCGCCGCTGTAGGACCAGAGCTGGATGGGCGCCGAGTCGGCGGTCGACCGGTCGGTCACGTCGAGCACCTGGGCGCTGTTGCCGCGGTTGTTGACGCGCAGGTAGCCGCCGCTGGTCGGGGCGAACTGGTACTGCTGGGCGGCGCTGCTGTTGCAGGCGTACTGCTGGATGGCCGTGCCGTTGGCGGTGCCGGCGGCCCGCGCGTCCACGCACTTGCCGCTGCCCCGGTTGACGACCGTGTGCCAGGCGGTCGGCGAGATCGGGCCGGCGGTGCCCGTCGGAGTGGGCGTCGGGGTGGGCGCCGTGCCGGTGCCGGCGAGCCAGTGCAGACCGTCGATCAGCAGCTTGTTCTGCTGCGGGCTGTCGAAGGTGGAGGACAGCCCGGTGTTGGTGCTGTAGTTCATCGCGTTGTGCCCGAAGTTGGCGTACAGCATCTTGTAGCGCTTGTTGCTCCACACGAGCGGGTAGTAGCCGCCGTACCAGGACTGGTTGGGGTCCGTGCCGACCGGGAAGCTGGACGGGTCGACGGAGGCCAGGATGTCGATGTCCGGGTTCTGGCGCAGGTCGTTGCTCCAGGAGTACCACTCGCTGATCGACGACGCGAAGGTCGCCGGGAGCCCCTGGGTGGCCGGGTGGGTGCGGTTGTCGGCGCGCATCGTGACGCGGGTCGGTCCCCAGGTGTTGGTCTGGAACGAGCCCGAACCGAGGAAGGTGTTGTAGTACCAGCTCCAGCTCGACGGGTCGGTGGTGAACGCGCTGACGTGGAAGCCCATCCACGCCCCACCGTTCTGCATGTACTGCTGGAAGGCAGGCCGCTGCGCGGCGGGCGGCGCGTCGTCGAGGAACATGATGACCTTGTACTGGGCCAGGTTCGCGGTGTTCAAGAGGCCCCAGTTGGTGGTGGCCTCCCAGGAGAAGCCGTACTGGGCGGCGGCCTGCGGGAACCAGGCGCGCGCGTCCCGGTCGAAGTCGATGTGCGCGGCGTCCCAGGTGCCGTTGTAGAAGGCCAGAACCTTGAACGTCGGCGCGGCCTGCGCGCTGCGCGCGACGCCGAGGCCGAGGCCGGCGGTCACGGCGACGACGAGGGCGACGAAAACCGACAGGATCCTTCTGGTACGGGAGGGAAGTTCTGCGATCACCTGATCGTCCCTTCGGTCGGGACGCGCGCCGCCGCGTCGACGTGAACTATCTGTTCACAAGGTTTACAGATAGACGAAAGGTTATGCCGTGCCGCCCAGTGCGTCAATCGCCGCCGGCCCGATCGGGTGGGATTCCTGCGGCAGCGGGTACCCCGGCCGGATGACCAGCCCGGACGCCGTCGACGTCGACCGGCCGCTCGCCGTGGACCTGCCCGCCGCGCCGCACGACGCCAGCGGCGAGCGGGTGCCGACCCGGGACCTGACCGGGCTCGCCCCGCCTGCGAAACCGGCACGCCGCTGGACCCCGGGCCGGGTGGTGGCCACCCCGGCCGCCCTGGAACACCCGCACGGGCAGCGGATCGTCGACCGGGTGCGGGCGCTGGGCATCGAGGTGGAACGGCTGCGGTCGAACCGGCTCACCGGCGTACGGGGGCAGACCGACTCCGAGACGTACGCCCGCGCCAAGGCGACCATGGCGATCGTCGTGAGCCCGCCGTCGCGGCGCGTCCTGCAACCCATCGCCCCCAGAGCCGACTGGCGCGTCGATCTCGCCGAGGGCTGCCCGGCGCACTGTCAGTACTGCTACCTCGCCGGTTCGCTCTCCGGCCCGCCGGTGACCCGGGTGTACGCGGACCTCGACGACATCCTGGCCGGGTTGGCCCCGTACGCCGGGCGCGGCACCGTGACCAGCCGCAACGCGCGCCGCGCCGACGAGGGCACCACCTTCGAGGCGTCCTGCTACACCGACCCCCTCGCGCTGGAACACCTGACCGGCAGCTGGCGGCGGGCGGTGCAGCACTTCGCCGAGTGGGACGCGCCCGTGCAGTTGCGCTGGACCACCAAGTACGCCGACGTGGACACCTTCGTCGGGCTGCCCCACCACGGCCGCACCCGGGTCCGGTTCAGCGTCAACTGCGCCCCGGTCAGCGAACGGTTCGAGGGCGGCACGGCGCGGGTGCCGGACCGGCTCGCCGCGCTGCGCCGGCTCGCGCTCGACGGCTACCCCGTCGGGCTGACCATCGCGCCGATCATCGCGCTGCCCGACTGGCGGGAACGCTACGGCGACCTGCTGGACCAGGTCCGCGCGGCGGTCGACGGGGTCCCGGAGCTGGACCTGACCGCCGAGCTGATCACCCACCGGTTCACACCGGGCAGCAAGGAGGTGCTGCTCGGCTGGTACCCGCGCACCCGCCTGGAGATGGACGAGGAGGCCCGCAGCCGCAAACACGGCAGGTTCGGCGCGGTGAAGTACGTCTACCCCCGCGACACGATGGCCGAGCTGCGGAGCTGGTTCACCGACGAGCTGGCCGCCCGGGTCCCGGCCTGCCGGATCCTCTACTGGACCTGACGCGCCCCTCAGACGCCGACGGTGCCGTCGACGCCCTCCCGCAGGAGGTCGGCGTGCCCGTTGTGCCGGGCGTACTCGTGGATCAGGTGCAGCATCACCAGCCGCAGCGACACGGTGTCGCCGGAGCGGGCGTGGTGGCCGGTCACGTCGAGCGACGCGGCTGCCCGCTCGATCCGGCGGGAGTGCTCGACCTCGCGCTCCCAGGCGTCGAACGCTTCGGCCCGGGTGGAAGCGCTGGCGTCGTACGCCTGCTGGAAGTCGCCGGTCTCCGACCAGACCAGGGGGACGTCCTCGCCGTCGATGACCCGCCGGAACCACGCACGTTCCACCTCCGCCATGTGCCGGACCAGGCCCAGCAGGGACAGCGTGGACGGCGGCATGGACCGCCGGCGCAGCTCCTCGTCGGTGAGGCCGGCGCACTTGAGGGCCAGCGTCGCCCGGTGGAAGTCGAGGAAGGCGCGCAGCGTCTCGCGCTCGTCGCCGGTGAGCGGGGGGCCGATCCGTTCGGTGGTCATTGACGTGATCATGCCGGACGGTGCCGCCGGCGGTGGTGTCGGGCCACGCGTCAGCCGACCGAGGAGCGGGCCACCGGCGCGGCGAAGTACGTGCGCGGGTGCGGATCGTCGCGGAGGCTGTAGTGCCACCACTCGCGGTCGTAGTTGACGAACCCGGCGGCGGTCATCAACCGTCGCAGCAACTGCCGGTTGTCCCGTGCCGTGCCGGTGACGTGCGCATCGTCGGTGTGCGCCCGGACGTCGAAACAGTCGAACCCGGTGCCCATGTCGATGCTGTTGTCGGCGAAGCGCCGTCCCGCCGGCGCGGTGCACGGGACCAACCGCTGCCCCGGGACGTACGCGGGCTGGTCGGCGGGTGGCTCGTCGACGAGCGTGAGGTCCAGCGTGCTGCCCCGGCTGTGGGCGGTCGGCGCTCCGATGTAACCGTCGGCGAAGAGCCGGTCCTTGGCCAGGTCCGGATAGAACTCGGCCTTGGTTTGCTGCTCGCCGGGGCGCTTCGACCAGGCGACGAAGTCGTCGACCGCCGGTTGCGGGCGGTAGCAGTCGTACACCTTGAGGCTGTGGCCGCCGGCCAGCGCGGCGTCCTGGACCCGGCGCAGCGCCTCGGCCGCCTGGCGGGTGAGCAGGCACAGCGGCTCGGGGTAACCGGCGATCGGCCGGCCCACGAAGTTGTGCGCCGTGGCGTAGCGGATGTCGGCGTGGATGCGCGGGTCGACGTCGGTCAGCACCACGAAGCCCGGCAACCCGCCGGTCGCCGTCGGGGTCGGGGTCGGGGTCGGGGTCGGGGTCGGGGTCACCGACGACGGTACGGGGCTCGCCGTCGGCGGGAGCGGGGCCGCCGGGCCCGGACGCGGCTGCGGATGCGAGCAGCCGCCGAGCACCGCGACGAGCGCCAGCACGACGCCGCCGCTCACCCACCCTGACCTGCGCACCCGTCCTGTCTATCAGCAGCGGCAGGTGCCGCGCGCCGGATCAACAGCCGGCCGCGGCGAGCCCGTTCAACCGCCGGCCGGGACCGGAGCCGGATCGGCAATGGCCGGCGCCGGGTCGGGGCTTTCGACCAGGTGCGCGCCGAGGAAGCGCAGGGCCGCCTCGTCGTCGTCGATCCCGCCGGCCTCGTGGCCGTTGTACCGCCACACCGACAGCTCCGTCGCCCCGGCGTGGGCGTTGTGGGCGGCGTAGACCCCCGACGGCGGCACGATGTCGTCCATCAACGCCACCGAGTAGCGGGCCGGCCGGCGGCAGCGTCGGGCGAAGTTGACGCCGTCGACGTACGACAGGGTGGACAACACGCGCTCCTCGGCGTCCCGGTGGATCGCCAGGTAGTCGCGGATCTCCCGGTAGGGGTGGGCGTCGGTGACCACCACGGCACGCGGAATGTCGCAGAGGAACGGCACGAGGGCGACCACGGCCCGCACACCGCGCGCCAACGCGCCGGCCGCGAGCGCCAGCGCGCCACCCTGGCTGTGCCCGAGCACCGCCACCCGGGTCGGGTCGACCATCGGCAGGGTCCGGGCCGCGTCCACCGCCCGGACCGCGTCGGCGATCAACCGCCGGTAGTAGTAGGTGCGGGGATCGGCGATGCCCCGCGTCGCCACGCCGGGCGCCTCCGGGCCGGCGGCGCCCGGGTCCGCCGTGACGCCCCGGCTCCAGCCCGAGCCCTGCCCCCGGGTGTCCATCTGCAGATGGGCGAACCCGGCCGACGCCCAGAGCAGGTTCTCCAGCGCGTGCCCGCGCCCGCCGCCGTAGCCCACGTACTGCACGACGGTCGGCAGCGCCGTGCCGGCGCCGTGCGGCACCCGCAGCCAGGCCCGGACGGGCTGACCGGCGAACCCGGGAAACGTCACGTCGTACACGTCGATGGCTTTCAGGCCGGTCACCACGGGTTCGAGCCGGACCGGCCAGGTGGCGTCGCGGGCCTGCGCCAGGGTGTCGGCCCAGAACTCGTCGAAGTCGGCCGGGTCCCGCACCACGCCGCGGTACTCGCGTAGCTGCGCCTCGGGCAGGTCCGTGTGCATGGCGCCCCCCGCAATTTCCGGAACATTTCCGCAACTCAGCCGAACGCTAGAACCGACCTGGCGTGTCGTCAACCCCCGTCCGTGAGGCAAGATGGCGCGAGGGGCGGGCGTGCCGTTCCGGGACACTGGATGGACGACGCTCGTGGTCGTCTCTCCGGAGCGGTGAAGGAGACGCGGGTGGACGCGGACGACGGACGCAGGGTGACCATCACCGCGATCGCACGGGAGGCCGGGGTCTCGGTGCCGACCGTGTCACGGGTGCTCAACGGTCGGTCCGATGTGGCCCCCGACACCCGCGAACGCGTCGAGGAGCTGCTGCGCCACCACGGCTACCGGCGCCGCAGCAGCCGCAGCGTCCGCCGCGCCGGCCTCGTCGACCTGGTCTTCAACGACCTGGACAGCCCCTGGGCGGTGGAGATCATCCGGGGCGTGGAGGACGTCGGGCACGGCGCCGGGGTGGGCACCGTGGTCTCCGCGATCCACCGGCAGCCAACGGCGGCCCGGCAGTGGTTGCAGAACCTGCGCACCCGCGCCACCGACGGCGTCATCTTCGTGACGTCACACCTGAGCCCGCCCCTGCACGCGCAACTGCGCCGCCTCAACGTGCCGGTGGTGGTCGTCGACCCGGCCGGCGTGCCGGCGATGGACGTCCCGACGATCGGCGCCACCAACTGGGCCGGCGGGCTCGCCGCGACCGAACACCTGCTGGCGGTCGGCCACCGGCGGATCGGATTCGTGGCCGGGCCGACGCACCTGCTGTGCAGCCGGGCCCGCCTCGACGGCTACCGCGCGGGACTGGAGGCCGCCGGCGTGCCGGTGGACGACGCGCTGATCTACCCGGGCGACTTCTACCACGCCTCCGGCTTCGCCGGCGGCACGGCGCTGCTCGACCTGGCCGACCCGCCCACCGGCATCTTCGCGGCCAGCGACCAGATGGCGTTCGGCGTCTACGAGGCCATCCGTCGCCGTGGGCTGCGGGTTCCCGACGACGTCAGCGTGGTCGGGTTCGACGATCTGCCGGAAGCCCGTTGGGCGTCACCGCCGCTGACCACCGTCCGGCAGCCGCTTGTCGAGATGGGCCGGCTGGCGGTGCGGACGGTATTGCGGCTGGCCCAGGGCGAGGGCATCGACTCGCCCCGGGTGGAGCTGGCCACCGAGCTGGTCGTCCGGGACAGCACCGCCGTCCCGCCGACCGGCTGACCCCTTCGGTTCCGACGGCTCGAACCGGGGCGGATTCCGGTTCCACCTGTTCCGGTCCAGCCGCGAAAATTCCGGCCCGCCGCAGCGACGACAACGGACCTGCACGCCTCGCGGCGCGGTGGGCGACGTGGGGCCGCCCACCGCGCCGAGCGGGATCAGTGGTGGTGGTGTGCCCGGACGGCACGCCGGATGGTCACCGGCAGCGCGGGAGCGCCGTCGACCGGCGCCGGGTCCTCGGCCGTCGGCGCGATTCCCTGGGCGGCGATCCGGTCCAGGGTGGCGAGCCCGGCGGCGTCGACAGTGCCGAAGATCGTGTAGTTGGGGCGGAGCGCCGAGTCGGCGTACACCAGGAAGAACTGGCTGCCGTTGGTGTCCGGCCCGGCGTTGGCCATCGCGAGCACACCCCGGGCGTAGACCCGGCGGACGCCGGTCGGGTCGGTGGGGGCCGGCGGCAGGTCGGTCGGCAGTTCGTCGCGGTAGCGGTAGCCGGGGCCACCCTCACCGGTGCCGGACGGGTCGCCGCACTGCAGGACGCTGAGCGTCGGGTACGCGGTGAGCCGGTGGCACGGGGTGCGGTCGTAGAAGCGCTTGCCGACCAGGTGCAGGAAGCTCTGCACCGTGCACGGGGCGGCGGCCCGGTCCAGTGTCAACCCGATCGGCCCCTGGTTGGTGGAGAGGGTCACCCGGACGCTGCCCCGGTCCGGGGTGCGGCGCGGGTCGGGCGGCAGCGGCACCGGCCGGGCGGCCGGCTCGTCGGGCGTCTCGGTGTAGGCGCACGGGCCGTGCGTGGTGCGCGGCGGGCGGGCATCGGCGGCGGACGCGCTCACCGCGTCGTCGGCCGCGCCCGGCGCGGCCACCGCGGCAGCCGACGCGCCGACGATCAGCGTTGCGGCGAACGCCGTGACACCCGCGAGGCGGGTCAGCGCGCGCACCGACCGGCGGGGTGCCGCCGCGCCGGACGGCGTTTCGAGTTCACTCGACACAGGGATCCTCCTGGGCTCGTACTGCCAGAAAGACCGGAGTCTATGGATGCCGGGGCCCGTTGTCGATCTGACCGGGCAACCGGCGGCGGCGGTGCCACAGCAACCCGCCCAGCAGCACCAGCACTCCCGCGCCGCTGAGCGCGACCACCGACCACAGCCATCCCGAGGCGGTGCCCGCCGGGCCGCTGGCCGCCGCGGGGCGGGGCGGACCGGGCGCGGCCAGCGCGGACGGCGCGGCCGACGGCGTGGCGGTCAGCTCACCCGGCTCGACCAGGCGGCCGACGTCTGCGTCGCGGGGCAGCGAGAAACCCCAGTCCAGCAGGGCCGCCCCCTGCTCCCAGCCGCGCATCGGCGCCGGCTCGGCACCGAGCAGCGTCACCACCAGCCGACGCCCGTCCCGCTCCGCCGCGCCGACGTAGGTGTGCCGCGCCAGGTCGGTGAAGCCCGTCTTGCCGCCCAACGCACCCGGGTAGCGGTAGATGAGCTGGTTCTCGTTCTGGATCTGGAAGCCCTTGGTCCGCTGCGCCGGCTGGGCCGGAATCGTCGCCAGCCGGGTGAGCGCGTACCGCCGGAAGGTCGGCTGGGCGAAGCAGGCCCGGGCGATCAGCGCCAGGTCGTACGCGCTGGTGAACTGGCCCTTGCCGTCCAGACCGGACGGGGTGACCGCGTGCGTCTGGAGCGCGCCCAGGTGGTGTGCCTGCTCGTTCATGGCGCGCACTCCCCCGGCCGCGCCGTCGGACCCGCCGCCCAGCCGGGCCAGCGCGTTCGCCGCCTCGTTGCCGGAGTTGAGCAGCAGCCCCAGCCAGATCGTCTCGATCGTGTAGCGGCCGCCCTCGACCAGGCCGACGGCGGAGGAGCCGGGCTCGATGTTCATGTCCGCCGCGGTGACGGTCACCGTCTGCGCGGGGTCGAGCCGGGGCATCATCGTGGCCGCCAGCAGCAGCTTCTGGACGCTGGCCGGGGTGCCGTACTCGTGCGGGCCGCAGCCCCCGAGCACCTGGCCGGAATCCAGGTCCGCGACCAGCCACGAGGTGGCGGTGATCGCCGGTGGCGTGCCCGCGCCGGGCGGCACGACGAGGCCGCTGGTGGCGAGTCCAGCGCCGCCGACCACCCGCGCTTCGGGCACGGCGGGCGGGGGCGAGGGCCGTGGCGGGCGGGACATCGCCGGCGCCGGCACCCGTGGACACCGCACGGTCGGCACGGTGGCGGCGGCACCCGTGGCGGCGGCTTCCGTCGGGGCGACGGGCGTGGGGGCCGCCGCGGCGGCCGGGACCGGCCCGGGAGCGAGCAGGACGGCGGACGCCGTGACCGCCAGCAGCGCAGCTCTCATGTGCCCGACCCTAGTCAACAAGATCGCCCGGCGGGAGCGGTTGGCCGCTCGACCATCCGGCGGCGGCCCACTCCAGCAGGAGCGTGTCGCGTCGCCGGCGACGCCGGTGGTCAGGCGACGTGGCGCAGCCAGCGTCGCTGCCAGGGTGTCTCGACAGCCTTCCGGTGGTAGCCCGCCCGGACCCAGGGCACCGCCTGCTCGGCAGGCAGGCCGTCGAGGATCGCCAGAGCGGCCAACGCCGTTCCGGTCCGGCCGATCCCGCCGCGGCAGGCCACCTCGACGCGTTCACCGTCGTGTGCCCGACGCAGAGCCGCGCGCAACGCGTCGAGTGCGTCCGCCCGATCGAGCGGCACCCAGAAGTCGGGCCACCTGATCCGGCGGTATGGCCAGGTCGGCTCCGGGCCGGGTGCCAACAGCAGGGCGAAGTCCGCAGGCGAGGCGGTCGCGGCGACGCGGCGGCCGCGCACCGCGGCCCCGCTCGGCAGTACGAGCAACCCCGTCTGCTCCGACCAGATCTGCGCGGCAGTCACCGGGACATTGTGCCGCGCACGAGGGCGGCTCATGGTGCACGGCGGGCACGGAAAAGCGCCGCCCCCGACCGGGTGGTCGAGGGCGGCGCCGGTGTCGGTGTGCAGGTCGCCTCTCGGCGAGTGGCGCGACGCGGCTCCAGCCGGACGGTATTCCGCGAGGGCTATGTAGGTGAGGCCCGGGGACACTGAGTCACACCGACACTGTGCACAACCAGCGGACGCCCGCCGGTGTTCCCGCCCCAGCGCAGATCTTGGACAGTTACCGTCCGCTCGGAACGGTAACTGTCCAAGATCTGCGCCGCGCCGCGCCGCGCTGTACGGGCCGGGCCGAGCGGGCCGTCCGGGCGACCCGGCGGGTGGGCATGCCGATGGCCGGCACCCCGCGGGGTGCCGGCCAGTCGGTCGGGTTGGGCTGTGGGTCAGCTGTTCCAGTACTGGCCAACCAGGTCGGCCGCCTGCTGCTCCCACTGGGCGTACGCGTCGGGGTACGCCGAGACCTGCACGGTCTGGGCGGCCTCGGTCAGCGGCATGTCCTGCCAGCCGTCAACCTGACGCAGGCCCTTGAGGAACGCGGTCGTCGAGTACTCCGGGTCGGTGATCTGCTCGGGCGTGCCCCAACCGCTGGACGGCCGCTGCTGGAACAGACCCAGCGAGTCGTGGTCGTTCATGTCGCCGAGGTGGCCCAGGTTCTCCAGCTTCGACTCCTGCAGGCTCGTCGCGATCGAGATGACCGCGGCGCGCTCGGGCAGGCCGGCCTTCTTCGTGGCGGCGATGATCGCCTTGACGTTGGCGGTCTGCTCGTCGTTCAGGTCGATGTGCGACTGGGCACCCTGGGTGCCGTGCGGGATCAGCTTGCTCGTGTCGGGCTTGTCGGCCTGCACCACGGCCACCGGGCGGGCGTCCGTGCCCGGGGTGGCGACATGGGCGATCGGGCCGGCGAAGACACCACCGGCGAACGCGAGACCGGCAACAGACAGCATGCTCTTACGGAAGATCGTGTTCATGGGGGTAGCTCCTTCGGGGGTAGGAACACCCGCCTCACCGCCGGGGAGCGGCGACGCGGATGTGAGCACCTCGTCCGGCGCTGCACAAAACAAGGCGAAAAGTCTGGGGGGCGGCCCGCGAACCGGGGAGGCTCGCGGCGCCGGGACCGTGTGTAACGACCACCGGTCCGGGGTCATTCCCGGCCCTCACCGGGGCCAGGTTGCGGACCCGGGGGCGGGCCCACTGTCGTTCGGGGGTCTGCAACGACCCGGCCCGGCCGGCCATTCCCCATCCGGTCGAGCGGGTGGAGGTGGCCGTGGTCCTGCGATCGTCAGGGTGTGTAACGACCCCCGGCCGGCCACGATTCCGGTCCAGGGATGCGACAGGTCACAGCCTGAAGACCCCAGGATCGGACATTTCGCCCGCGATCATCCACCCGAGTGGGCCGGAGCGGACCGTCAGGTGACGATGCGCCCGGAACCTCCGACACCTCAGGGTCGGGATGAGCCGGACATCCCGGCTTCTACGAGGGGGTGCCCAGGTAGCGCAGGACCGCGAGGATGCGGCGGCTGTAGCCGGTCGTGTGGGCGAGGCCGAGCTTGTCGAAGATGGCGTTGACGTGCTTCTCCACGGCGCTCTGCGACACGTGCAACCGTTGGGCGACAGCGGCGTTGGTGTGCCCCTGGGCCATCTCGTGCAGGACGTCCCGTTCGCGCGGGGTGAGTCGACCGAACGGGTCGGGTCGCTCCGATCCGGCCACCACCTGGCGGACCACCTCCGGGTCGAGCGCGGTGCCCCGGGCAGCGACCCGGTCGAGGGCGTCGAGGAAGTCGTCCACCTGGGCGACCCGGTCCTTGAGCAGGTATCCGATGCCTTCGGGACGGTCCGCGAGCAGGCGGGCGGCATAGCGCCGCTCGACGTACTGGGAGAGCACGAGGACGCCGGTGTCGGGCCACCGCTCGCGGATCTCCAACGCGGCACGCAACCCGTCGTCGGTGTGGGTGGGCGGCATCCGGACATCGGTGACCACCACGTCGGGACGGGACCGGGCGACCGCCTCGACAAGCTCGTCGGCGGTGCCGACGGCGGCGACGACCTCGTGGTCCTCCTCGGCCAGCAGCCGCGTGAGGCCCTCCCGGAGCAGGGTCGAGTCTTCGGCGAGAACTAACCGCACGGCAGTTCCGCGAGCACTGTGGTCGGGCCGCCGGCCGGACTCGTCACGACCAGCCGACCGTCCAGCGCGGCGACCCGCCGAGCCAGCCCGGACAGCCCGCGCCCGGTGAGATCCGCGCCGCCGACACCGTCGTCGTGCACCCGCATGCGGACCCACCCCTCCCGTACGCCGATCTCGACCGTGACCAGGTTAGCGGCGGCGTGTTTCGCGGCGTTGGTGAGCGCTTCGCAGGCCACGAAGTAGAGCACCGTCTCGATCTGTCGTGCGGGGCGCAGCGGCAGGTCGCAGCGGATCCGCACCGGCACCTCGGAACCGCGGGCGACCATGGCGAGCACCTCACCCAGGTCGCTGGCGTCCAACGCCGACGGGTAGACCCGCCACGCCACCTCGCGCAACTCCGCGACGGCCCGCTGCACGTCCTCGTGGGCCTGGGTGACAAGGGCGCGGGTGCGGTCGGCGTCGCGGGCGCGGCGGGCCCTCCCGAGCAGCATCCCGAGGGCGACCAGCCGCTGCTGGAGACCGTCGTGCAGGTCGCGTTCGATGCGCTGCCGTTCGGCGTCGACCGCCGCGATGACCGCTGCCCGGCTGGTGGTCAGCTCCTGCACCCGCCGGGTCAGCTCCGCCCGGTGCCCCGGCCGCAGCAGCCGCCGGGCCAGCCGGACGTCCAGCGCGGCGATGCTGGCGAGGGCCTGGATGTTGAGCAGGAGCAGCACCGCGCCGACGGCGACCTGGGACAGCGCGTCGAAGAGGCTCAACTCTCCGCGTACCGCCGCGCGCAGCACGATCCCCGCGAGCACCAGGCCGATGCCCAGCACGGCGTACGCCAGCAGGCCGAGCGTGCCGGGCAGCAGCCGGGCGGCCAGATAGCCGACCTGCCGCCGGGTCGCCACCTCGTGCGCCGTGGGCGGCTCGTCCGCGCCGAGCAGACCGGCGAGACGCCGACGTTCCAGGCGTACGAGCTGTCCCGCGCACCGTCTGGTCAGGTCGGTGACCCGGCGGCCGGCCGCGGGCGCGAGCGCGGACACGGCGAGCGCGACCGCCGCGACGGCCAGGAAGCCGAGCTCGACGGCGGCCGTCGCGTTCCCGACGGCGACGCCGAACGGCAGCCGCAGCCGCGCCCACCACGGGCGGGTTGGCCGCTCCCCGGTCACCTGGCGTCCCTTCGGGTGGCGTCTCCTTCGCTCCGCTTCACCGGAGACCTCCGCGAGACGCTAGCGCTCGTCCGAGGCCCAGGAACTTCCCCGGTAGAGGGTGCCCCGACCGCCCGGATCCGGCATCCCCGACGGCGGCGCACCATGCCGGGAAGACCCCGGGTCCGAGCCGGAGCGGTCGTCCGACGCGGGGTTTCGCGCCACGCGGCGGGCCCGCAGCACCCGCGAGCCGACGAACCAGGCGACGGCCGCGACGCAGGTGACGATCACGACGTTCTGGAGAGTGCCGACGTAGCCCTCGACGAGGTGCCAGTTGTCGCCGAGCAGGTAGCCGGCGAGCACGAAGGTGGTGTTCCAGATCAGGCTGCCCAGCGTCGTGTAGAGCAGGAAGGTCCGCACCGGCATCCGCTCCACCCCGGCCGGGATGGAGATCAGGCTCCGGAAGATCGGAATCATCCGGCCGAAGAACACCGCCTTCACGCCGTGCCGGAGAAACCACGCCTCGGTCCGGTCCACGTCGCTGAGCTTCACCAGCGGCAGTCGGGCGACGATGGCGCGCATCCGCTCCCGGCCCAGGGACGCGCCGATCAGGTAGAGCGCCAGCGCGCCCAGCACCGAGCCCAGCGTGGTCCAGAAGATCGCGCCGACCAGGCTCATCCGCCCCTGTGCCGCCACGAAGCCGGCCAGCGGCAGGATGACCTCGCTGGGGATCGGCGGGAACAGGTTCTCCAGCGCCACCGCCAGTCCGGCGCCCGGGCCGCCGAGCCGTTCCACCAGATGGCTGACGTAGCCGACGATTCCGCCCTCGGGCGGTTCGGCCGCGGCCGCGGGGGTTCCGGTGGCGAGGACGGCGTGCGACGTTCGAATCATGTCCCCACGCTACGAACCGATCCTGAGAATCGACCATGAGGCGGACCATCGGACCCCGCGGGTCGCCCACACCGGCGGGGGTGCGGAAAACCGCACCCCGCTGCGGCTCGCGGTGGCGCAGCCGCCGTGCGTACCCCTGGATGTCGCAGCGAACGCGCGGGCACACGCCGACGCGGTCCGCGCGGCGCGCGCCCGGGTGGTGGTCTTTCCGGAGCTGTCCCTGACGGGGTACGAGGTGCAGGGCCCGGTCGTGTCGGTCGACGACCCCCGGTTGGCGCCGCTTGTCGACGCGTGCGCCGAGGCGGGCACCCTGGCGCTGGCCGGCGCACCGGTGGCCGGTGACCACATCGGGGTGCTGGCGGTGACCGGCGACGGGGTGGCCGTGGCGTACCGGAAGATGTGGCTGGGCGGCGCGGAGGCGCAGCGGTTCCGCCCGGGCGACACACCACGTGTGCTCGAGGTGGACGGGTGGCGGATCGGGCTGGCGGTCTGCAAGGACACCGGCGTCGCCGCGCACGCGCAGCGCACGGCCGCACTCGGGATCGACGTGTACGCGGCGGGGGTGCTGGAGTCGGCGCGCGACGCTGCGGTTCCGGACGAGCGGGCACAACGGATCGCCACGACACACCGGGTCTGGGTGGCGGTGGCGAGCTTCGCCGGGTCCACCGGCGGCGGCTACACCGAGGCGGCGGGCCGGTCGGCCATCTGGACGCCGCAGGGTGACGTGGCCGCCCGGGTGAACACGGCGCCGGGCGAGTGGACCGCGACGACCCTCCACTGAGGACGCAGTCGGTGCGGCCGGATCGGCGTCACGGCGCTTCGGTGTCGGTCGGCTCGTGCGTTTCGCGGTTGCTCGTGGACGGCGGCCTTGACATGCTTCGGCCCATGACCGGTTTTCCGCCGACCTTCGCCGACGATGTCGTCGATCTGCCGTCCCAGGCGCAGGTCGAGGCGTTTCTCGACGAGCACCGCCGCGCGCTCAACAGTTCCCTGGACGGGCTAACCGAGGAGCAGGCGCGACGCTCGTTGGTGCCGTCCCGCACGACGCTGCTGGGGCTCGTGAAGCACGCGGCCTTCGTCGAGAAGGTCTGGTTCGACGAGGCCGTCACCTGCCGGCCACGCGCCGAGATCGGCATCCCGGCGACGCCGGACGAGTCGTTCATCCTGGCCGCCGGCGACACGATCGCCACCGTCCAGCAGGCGCACCGCGAGGCGTGCGAGGCGTCCCGCCGCGCGACGGCGTCCCTGGGCATGGACGACGTGCTGCGCGGCCACCGGCGTGGCCCGCTGCCGCTGCGCTGGGTGTACCTGCACGTGCTGCGCGAGCTGGCTCAGCATTGCGGGCACGCGGAGATCCTGCGCGAGCAGGTCCTCAGCAGCGACTAGGGCGCCGGCGCGGCGTTACTGGATCGCGCGCTGGCCGACCCGGGCGGTGTCGCCGAAGCGGCGCAGGGTCCAGCGGGCCGGCGGCCAGCCGCCGGTGTCGTGGTCGGTGACCCACTCGGTGATCGAGGCCGGCGGCACGTCCAGGTCGAACGCCCGGAAGATCGGCTGCGCGGCGAGCGCGTGGAAGGCGCCCTCGACGGTCTCGCTGTGGCCGACCAGGACCACGGTGCCGCCCCGGTGCCGGTGCGCGATCTCCATGATGGCGCGGCTGACGCGCACCACCAGTTCGGCCCAGCTCTCGTTGCCGTCCTCGAAGGGCCGGAACACTCCCCCGCCCGGCACCGCGTGTTCGGTACGGAAGCGGGTGACCGGCAGCCCGTCGGCGTACGGCGGGGTGTGCCAGGTGCACAGACCGCAGTCGGCCAGCGGGCGGACGCCGAACGCCGCGGCGATGGGCTGCGCGGTCTCGACGGTGCGCCGCAGCACTGACGAGTACACCGCCACCGGCCCCTCGACGGCGTAGTCGTCGACGAGTCGCTGGGCAAGCCGGTGTGCCTGGTCGTGGCCGAGCGGCGTCAGCCCGCGGCATCCGTGCGGGCCGCCCACGATCCCGTCGACCTGGTGGAGCGACTCGCCGTGCCGCACGAAGATCAACCGTGTTCGCATCGGCCCATCATGCCAGCGACGCACGCGGATGGATCAGCCGTCCGTACGAGATGACTGTCGTCAGCCGGCGTCCAGCACCTCGCGCAGCCGCGCGGCGAACTCCTCGGGCTTGCCCGCGTAGCCGAACTCGCCTCCGAGGAAGCCGCCGTGGTGACTCGGGAACACCACGGCCTCTTGGCCGAGCAGCGCCGCCGTGCCGAGGGCCGTACGGGCGGTGTAGGTGCCCGCCGACTCCTCACCGACCGCGATCACGATCCGGGTCGACGACGCCGTGAGCACGCTCGCGTCGGGGCGGTAGTCGGTGATCGCCCACGAGCTCTTCGACAGCAGCGGATTGTCGCGGCTGCCGTCGTCGTCGGTGGGCATGCCGACCATCGCCGGGTCGGGCGCGGGCTGGGCGAAGTAGGCGTCGGTGAACTCGCCCTGCCACGACGTCATCGCGATGAACGAGGCCATGCCGGCGCCGAATCCCTTCGCCTGGTACGCCTCGTAGAAGCCGTTCCGAGCGCGTTCGGCCGCCGCGGCGTCCGGGAGCACCGCGTTGATCGGCGGCTCGTGGGCCACCAGCGTGACGACGTCGCCGGGGTGGGTCGCGACGAGTTCGAGTGCGGTCACGGCACCGCCGCTGCTGGCGAACACGTCCACCGGGCCGGCGTCGAGCGCCTCGATGAGCAGGTGGAGGTCGGCTGCCTGCTGCTGCGGCGTGTGGTCGGACCGGCCGTCGGTACGGATGCTGCGGCCAAGCCCGCGCGGGTCGTAGGTGACGACGGTGCGGTCACTGAAGTGCGGGGCGAGCGCGTCGAAGCCCTCCGCTGTCATCGGCTGGCCGATCATGAGCAGCGCGGGCCGTCCGCCGCCCGGGGGCAGTGGGCCGCGGACGTCGTAGACCAGCTCGACGCCGGGCACGGCGAGGGTGTGGGTCTGCTTCGTCGTCATGCCGGTGAGACTACGACAGATGCCTCAGCCGTCGGTGCGGCCGGCGGGCAGCCCGCGGGCCTGACTGAGCAGCGCGTCGAGCTGGGCGCCCGTCTGCCGCGGCAGCCGGCCACGGTCCACCAACTCGGCGATGGTGTCGCGCAGGTCGGCGATGCGCCGCTCGCGGTCCTTGGACCGTCGGTTCACGTCGGCGAGGTCGTCGCGGAGGTCCTGGGCGGTCTTGCGGTCGACATCCCCACGGGCCACCGCCGCGGCGAGCACCTCGGTGAACTCGTCGCTGACCTGGCGGAAGCTGACCGGCACCTGCTGGCCGACCGTCGGTGGAGCGGCGCTTGCGGTCGACGGCGACGCCGACGCCGATGCCGACGGCTTCGGTGACTGTGTGCTGGGCGCGGGCGCTGGGGCGGAGGTCGACGGCGGGGCCGCCACCTGCGCGGGCCCGGGAGTGTCGGGAGTGTCGGGTGTGCCGAGGCCCTGGGTGAGCACCGCGCCCAGGCCGACCAGCATGGCGAGACCGGCCGCGACGAGGAGGCCCAGAGGTCGGCGCGATCGGCGGCGGGCCGGCACGGCCGGAACCGGCACGGGCCGGGCGGCCGAGCGGTCGATCAGGGTCGGCGGATGGGCCGCCGCGGCGGACGGCACGATGCGCAGCAGCTCGGTGGGGGGCTCGACCGGTTGACCGGCGCCGAACCGGCGGGCCAGCTGCGCGGCGCTCGGCCGGCGGGCCGGGTCGGCGGCGAGGCAGGCAAGGGTCAGGTCGGCGATGTCGGCGGGCAGGCCGTCCACCCGCAGCGGCGGCACCGGCGTGCCCTGCCGGTGCACCTCGAGGGCGTCCTCCCAGCTCTGCACGGGCAGGGGCGCCTGGCCGGTGAGCGTGCGGTAAAGCAGCGCGCCGAGGGCGTACACGTCGCTGGCCGGATCGGGCGGACCGGCGGTGAGGCGCTCGGGCGCGAAGTACGCGGGTGTGCCCATCAGCGGCTCGCCGGACTGGCTGTCCAGCCCGCCGAGCGCGGCGATGCCGAAGTCGAGGACCTTGGCGCCGGTGTCGGTGAGCATGACGTTGCCCGGCTTGACGTCGCGGTGCACCACGCCGATGCGGTGCGCGGCGGCCAGCGCGGCGGCGATCTGCCCGGCCACCCGGACGGCCTCCGGCCAGGGCAGCGGGCCACCGCGCAGCCGGTCGCCCAGGTTGTGGCCCTCGACCAGCTCCATCACCAGGTACGGGACGACGACGCCGCCGGCCAGCGTCGCCTCGGCGTAGTCGTACACCTGGGTGACGTGTGGGTGGGTCAGCCGGGCGGCCGCGCGGGCCTCGCGCTGAATGGTGGCCCGCAGTTGCGGGTCGGCGGCGAGTTGCCCGGCCAGCACCTTGATCGCGACCGGCCGGCCGAGGACCTCGTCGTCGGCCCGCCACACCTCGGACATGCCACCGAGCCCGATCCGCTCGTGCAGGACGTAGCGGTCGTGGAGGCGGAGGGTGGGCGTGAAGGGTGACATGGCTTCACCAGTCTGCCTGGCGAGTGCCCCTTCGACCACTCTGCGTGCCCGACCCGGCACGGTTCGTCCCGCCTGTGCCGAAATGGGTCAGGAGCAGCGGGTCACCGTGGGCATCGGTCGGGGCTGGATCCGGTCGGCGAGCCGGCGTAGGGCGACGGCGGTCACCTGTCGGGTCGGGGCGAGCAGCGGCCGGCGCTGCCGTTCGGCCTGGACCGGGGCGTCCGGTCGGGCCGAGTTGACGTGTCGGTTCATCGCGTCGAGAGCGGTGACGTAGCCGGTCGGGAATTCCATGGTCAACTCCTCGGGACAGGTCCGGTGGAGGCCCGGACGACGAGTGCGGTGGGCAGCAGCACGTGACCGGCTGCGGCGTCCGCTGGTGGGTCGAGCAGCAGTTCGGCGGCGATCCGGCCCTTCTCCTCGGCCGGCTGCCGGACGGTGGTGAGGCCGGCCGACGCGGCCTCCGGAATGTCGTCGAAGCCGGTCACCGAGACCGGCGGGTTGGTGCCGCCCGGCCGCTGGGCCAGCGCGTCGAGCACACCGAGGGCGAGGATGTCGGAACCGGCCAGCACGGCGGTCGGTGGCACGGGCCTGTCGAACAGGCCGGCGACGGCGGCGGCCGCGGCCTGGCGGCTGTTGCCGAGGGCGTTGACCAGCGTCAGCTCCGCCCAGTCGACGCCGACGTCGGCGAACGCGTCGGCGAAGCCGGCGAGCCGGCCGCGGGTCGTCGGGTGCCACGCCTCGTGCGCCCCGGACAGGGTGACGGGGCCGGCGGGCGCGTCGGGCAGCACGGCGTCGGCGAGCAGGGCCACCCGGCGGTGACCGAGGCCGGCCACGTGCGCGGCGACGCTGCGCGCCGCGGCCCGCTCGTCGATGCCGACGTACCGCTCGTCCGCGCCGGCGTCGTCGCGGGGGGCCGTGCTGACGTACGGCAGTCCACGCGCCCGGATCACGTCCAACGCCCACTCCTCGTCGGCGACGCAGTAGACGCAGAAGCCGTCGACTGCGGCGTTCTCCACCGCGCGGCGGGCGTCGGTCTGCGCGGGTGGGAGCGGCACCAGCAGCATGCTCGTGCCGTGTCGCTCGGCGGCGCCACTCACCCCGGTGAGGAAGCTGATCGCGAAGGGGTCGGTGAAGGCGTACGACAGCTGCGACGTGAACAGGACCCCGATGGAGCCGACGAAGCCGCGGCGCAGGGAGCGGGCGGTGGGGTTGGGCCCGGGGTAGCCCAGTTGACGGGCGGCGTCGAGGATCCGCTCGCGCAGCGCCGTGGAGAGCTGGTCGGGACGGCTGTAGGCGTTGGACACGGTGCTGCGGGAGACACCTACGGCGTCCGCGACGGCTTGCAGTGTTGGCTTCACCCGGCACCTCTCTGTATCGATTCAGACTGAATCGATACAGAGACTAACCCGACGAGTTGGCGACGGTCAATACGAACCTGCGAACCCGCAGGGCCACCCCGGGTGCGACTGCCGCCCCGGGCGGGCGCTCACTGCGGGTAGAGCTCCTCCAGCAGTCGACCGAGGATCTCCGGCGTACGCTCCGGCGGCTCGGCCTCGACGCACAGCCGCTCCATGGCCACTGCGTAATAGTCGAGGTCGTCGCGCTTGTCGAGGTAGATGGCGCTGGTGAGCTGTTCGATGTAGACGATGTCCGGCAGCTCCTGGTCACCGAAGCGCAGGATGGTGAACGCGCCACCGGCGGCCGCGTGGCCACCGGCGGCGAACGGGATGACCTGGAGGCGGATGGTGGGCGACTTGGTGGCCTCGATGAGCGCGACGAGCTGCTCACGCATCACCTCGGCGCCGCCGATCGGACGGCGCAGCGCCGCCTCGTCCACCACGGCCCAGAGCTGCGGCGGCTTGTCCCGGTGGAGCAGTTGCTGGCGCTGCATCCGCAACTCCACGCGGCGATCGATCTCGGCGACGCCGGCCGCCCCGTGCCCGAGCAGCACCACCGCCCGCGCGTACTCCCGGGTCTGCAACAGGCCGGGGACGAACTGCACCTCGTAGCTGCGGATCAGCGCAGCCGCCGCCTCCAGGCCCAGGTACGACTGGAACCAACTGGGCAGCACGTCGCCGTAGCGGTGCCACCAGCCGGGGCTGTTGGCGTCCCGGGCGAGCTTCAGCAGCGCCTCGCGCTCGCCCTCGTCGCTGACGCCGTAGAGGGTCAGCAGGTCGGACACGTCGCGCTCCTTGAAGCCGACCCGACCCAGCTCCATCCGACTGATCTTCGACTCAGAGGAGCGGATCTCCCACCCGGCGCCCTCCCGGGTCACTCCGCTGGATTCCCGCAGGCGGCGCAGTTGGGCGCCGAGCAGCATGCGCAGCACGGTTGGCCCGGTTGTCGGACCGCCCTCGGCGGGAACCATCGTCACGTGCGGACCTCCGGATACCGACCACGCGGCCGGGCACCCAGCCCGGCCGACGTGTAAGCATGCCATGGACCGACAGTGAGGTGAACTCCTCCGTACCGGCGATTCAGTCCCGTCCCCGGGACGGCCCTGGGCGACCGGTCAGTTGATCAGGTGATCGAAGTCGCCGTCGCGTGCGCCGAGCACGAACGCGGCGATCTCGTCCACTGTGTAGATCAGTGCCGGTCCCTCCGGATGGCGCGAGTTGCGGACGGCGATGCCGGCTCCCCCGGGCAGTTCAGCGAGTTCGACACAGTTGCCGCTGGGGTTGCTGCGGCGGCTCTTCTGCCAGCTCAGCGGGGGCAACTGAGTAATCGGAACGCCATTGGGTGGCTGTTGCATGAGAGGCGTCTTTCTGCTCACGAGCCCGCCGGTGCCCGTGGGAGGAGCGGTGACGGCGAGGGTGCGGTATCGACAGTGGATCGTTATGCACGTGCATCTGCTATTGCATCTGCACCGGACGGCGAGCATGATAACGCACGTGATCGGTGCTTATCCGTTCACTTTGCGTTACCCCGACTGGGGCAACCACCAGGGAAAACTGGCCCCGACGCGGCACCGCGCCGCGCAGACCGACGGCTGGAGGCGGTCGCGACGATGGGAGGTCTCGTGCCGGATCCGATGAGCGTCGCCTCCGGCATCTGTGCGGCGGGAGCCCTGCTCTCCTCCTGGCAAATGCGCCGACGGGCCCTGCGGGCCGAGGCCGAGATCGGGCACCTCCAGGCCGAGTTGGCCGCCGAACGGCACGCCGCCAGCCACGACCCGCTCACCGGGCTGCCCAACCGACGCGCCTTCTACCGCCTCGCGGCCGCGCTGCTCACCAACGCCGACGGCCAGCCGCTGATCGCCATCGTGCTCGACCTCGACGACTTCAAGCAGATCAACGACCGGTACGGGCACGCCGCCGGCGACCAGGTGCTGATCAGCGTGGCCGAACGGCTGGCCGGTTTCGCCGGCGACAACCTCGTCGCCCGCCTCGGCGGCGACGAGTTCGCGGGCCTGCTCGCCAGCCCGACTGTCGACCGGCGCTGGATCGAGCACGCCACCCGCCGCCTCAGCGAGACCGTCGCCGCGCCCATCCGGCTCAACGGGTGCAGCGTCCGCGTCACCGCCTCGGTCGGGCTCGCCCCGGTGACCGGTCCGGCCCAGCTCACCGACGCGCTCAGCCGCGCCGACGCGGCCATGTACCAGGCGAAGAGCCTCTCCGGCCCGCGGGCGCCCCGCCAGCTCGTCGACAGCGCCCGCCTCGCGGAGTGGTGACAGGACGGCCTCAGGCGGCGGGTCCGCCTCAGACGGCGGGTCCGCCGAACCACCGGGGCAGCTGAGCGACCAGGTCGGCCTGATCGTCACCGGCCCAGGCCACGTGGCCGTCCGGCCGCAACAGCACCGCGGGTACGTCCAGTTCCGCGCTGACGTCGACGACGTGGTCGACCCGGTCGGCCCACCCGTCGACCGAGAGCCGGCCGGTCTGATCGAGCAGCAGCCCGCGACCGCCGTGCAGCAGCTCGTAGAGCCGTCCCCGCTTCAGCGGTACGTCCCGCAGGTGCCGACCGACCAGCTCGTGGCCCTCGCCGAAGTCGTAGCGCACCCCCAGGCCGGTGACCTTCTCGATCAGGTACCGGTTGACGTCCTCGAAGTCCATCAGCTCCGACAGGAGGTGGCGGACCGCCTGCGGCCCCGGCTCGGGGGACAGCAGGAACATCTGCGCGCGGGTGTTGACGAGCACGTCGGCGGCCACCGGGTGCCGCTCGGCGTGGTAGCTGTCCAGCAGCCCGTCGGGCGCCCAGCCGTTGATCTCGGCGGCCAGCTTCCAGCCGAGGTTGACCGCGTCCTGGATGCCGAGGTTGAGCCCCTGCCCGCCGGTCGGTGGGTGGATGTGCGCCGCGTCTCCGGCCAGCAGCACCCGGCCGACCCGGTAGCGCTCGGCCAACCGGGTGGCGTCGCCGAAGCGGGAGAGCCAGCGTGGCGAGTGCACGCCGAAGTCGGTGCCCGCGTACGCCCGCAGTTGCTGTTGGAACTCCTCGATCGTCGGCGGGACGGAGCGGTCCTCGGCCACCTCGGCGGCGGGCACGAGAACCCGGTACACGCCGTCCCCGAGCGGCCCGAGGCCGAACCGCAGGTGGGTCTTGCGGACCTCGGCCACCACCTCGGCCACCGTCTGCGCCGGTACGCCCACCTCCATCTCGCCGAGCAGCGAATCGACCCGGCTGGGTTCACCGGGAAAGCCGACACCGAGCAGCCGACGGACCGTGCTCCGGCCGCCGTCGCAGCCGACGAGGTAGCGCGACCGCAGCGGCGTACCGTCGGCCAGCTCCGCCGTCACCCCGTCGTCGTCCTGACTCAGGCCGACCAGTTCGCTGCCGCGGCGGACCTCGACGCCGACCTCGACGGCGTGCTCCGCCAGCAGCCGGTCGGTGGTGGTCTGCGGAATACCGAGGACGTACGCGTGGGCACTGTCGAGACCACCCGGCGACGGCTTGGGGATCGCGGCGAAGTAGCCACCGAGCGGATGCCGCGTGCCCAGGGCGAGGAAGCGCTCCAGCAGCCCGCGCTGGTCCATCACCTCGATGCTGCGCGCGTGCAGACCCAGCGAACGGACGTAGCGGGTCGGCTCGGTGTCCTTCTCCACCACGACCACGCGCACATCGTGCAGTCGCAGTTCGCTGGCCAGCATCAGACCGGTCGGTCCGCCGCCGGCAATGATCACATCGATCACGATATCCCCCGATTTTCCCACGTTTGGGCTTCGGGTGGAGATTCTGCGGCATCACCCGGGTCTTGCCGCAAGACCCCGGGTGCGATATAAGTTGGAGGTGGCAGGGAGCGCGACTTCCCTGCCATTTCTGTTTCTCCTCGCGCCTACCCGTCAGCGCATTGTGGACAGGTGGCGCTGCAGGGCGGCGTACGACTCGGCGGCCCCCTGCGCCATCCCGGACTCGGCCATGCCGTCGCGCTGTTCGGTGGTGTCGAACCGGGTGGTGCCGGTGAGGACCGTGCGGCCGTCCTGCTCGGTGAAGACCAGCGTCTCCACCGCCACCTGGCCGGGCATGCCCTCGAACTCGAACGTCTGCACGATCCGCTCCGGCGCGACGATCTCCCGGAACTCGCCCCGGAAGGCGTACACGTTGCCGTCGGGAGCGTGCTCGACGAAGCGGTAGCGGCCGCCCTCGCGGAAGTCGATCTCGACGTCCAGCGGGTTGCCCCGGCCCCACCAGTGCCTGAGGTGTTCGGCCTGGGTGTGCGCGGCGAAGACGAGGTCGCGCGGAGCGTCGAAGGACCGGGTCATCGTGATGTCCCGGTCGGAGGACATGTCGATCGTCAGGTCACGGGTTTCGGTCACGGCTGGTCTCCTTCAGGTCGCGTAGGTAGTCGTCCAGGGCGTCGTGGCGCTCGTCCCAGAGCCGGCGGTACTGGTCGACCCACTCGGCGAGGGTGCGCAGCGGTGCCGGGTCGAGCCGGCACCGCCGCCACTGCGCCTCGCGGGTCCGCACGATCAGCCCGGCACGCTCCAGCACGGTGAGGTGCTTGGAGACCGCCTGGAGGCTGATCGGGAACGGCTCCGCCAGTTCGTTCACCGTCGCCTCGCCGGTCGCCAGCCGGGCCAGGATGGCGCGGCGGGTCGGGTCGGCGAGCGCGGCGAAAACGGCGCTGACCGGATCTGCTGTCATGTCGCTTTCAACCACCTAGATTATTAACCGATAGGTTGAATCTACAGTTCAACGGCTGCCTGTCAACCCGTTCAGAAGAGGACGCGGCGTCACCCTGGTGAGTCACCCCGGAGACCGGGTATGGGGAAGCCGGCCGTCCCGTCGCCGAGAGGAACCCGTCGTGGTGAGCATTCGCGCCCTCGTCCTCAACTGCACGCTCAAGCCGTCGCCAACCCCGTCCAGCTCCGACCAGTTGGGTCGCGAGGTGCTGGCCGAACTCGCCCGCCAGGGCGTGGACGGCGAGATCGTGCGGGTGGTCGACCACGACGTGCGCTTCGGGGTGTCGACGGACGAGGGCCACGGCGACGGCTGGCCCGCGATCCGCGCCAAGCTGCTCGCGGCCCAGATTCTCATCATCGCCACGCCGATCTGGCTGGGCCAGCCCGCCAGCGTCACCAAGATGGTCCTCGAACGTCTGGACGCTGAACTGTCCGAGACCGACGACGAGGGACGGCTGCTCACCTACGGCAAGGTGGCCGGCGTCGCGGTCGTCGGCAACGAGGACGGCGCGCACCACAGCATCGGCGAAGTCCAGTGCGCGCTCAGCGAGGTCGGCTTCACCATCGCGGCGGCCGGCGCTACCTACTGGGTCGGCGAGGCACTGCACAAGGTGGACTACCGCGACGCCGGCCCCAAGCCGGACACCACCGGCCGCACCACCAAGGCCCTCGCGCTCAACAGCGCGCACCTGGCCCGGCTGCTCGCCGAGCAGCCGTACCCGCCGCCGGAGGCGCAGGGCGCCGCGGTGGGCCCGAGCCGCGAGCCCGTCTGACCGCCGCGCGCTTCACAACGCCGACGAGCACCGCCCGCATCGAGGCCGTGGTCGGCCGGGCGCCCGGGGCTCAACGAGCCGTGGCGTACGGTTTCCACGTCACCTGTCGAGCTGCCCTACGTGTGGGGCACGGGCGCGCTCCAGATCCGCACACCGCCCCACCGCCGGGCACGCTCCAGATCCGCACGCTGCCCCACCGCTGGGCACGCTCCAGACCCCGCACACTGCCCCACCGGTGGGGCAGCTCGACAGGGCCCGAAGGAACCTCGACAGGGCGCGCTGCGACAGTGCGCCAACGGGGTTTCGGTCAGCGCCAGCCGTAGCCGGCGCGCAGCGCCTGCCCGACCCGGTCGAACCGGGGCCGGTCCAGCACGGCGCCCTCGCGGCGGATGCTGTCCTCACGCATGGTGAGCACGCGGTCCAGCCGGACCCAGCTCGGCCGCTTGTCGCGGTCCCACTCGCCGGGACCGAGCGCGAACCAGTGCCGCTGACCGTCCCGCTCGCTCTGGCTCGACAGCATCAGCCCGAACAGCGTCCGGCTGTGCCGTCCGACCACCAGCACCGGGCGGTCCTTGCCCTGGCGGGGGTCGTCCTCGTACGGCACCCAGGTCCAGACGATCTCGCCGGGGTCGGCCTGGCCGTCCCGCTCGGGCGCGTAGGTCAGCTCCCGACGCTGCAACGCGCTCACCTGGCGAGGGCGGGCCACCCGCGCGGGAGCCGGCCCGGTACGCCGGGGCGACGGGATTGCCGCGCCCACCCGGGAGATGCGTTGCGCCACGTTCCTCAAGAGACCAGCCACGGCGGGCAGCCTACCGGCCCCGGCGCGGCCGGCCGGCGTCGGCGCACTGCGGCAGACTGGCCCGATGGACGAACTGCCCGACGACCTGCCGATCCTCGAGCGGCGCGCGGTGCGCGTGGTCGTTCGCGACGACGCCGACCGGGTGCTGCTGTTTCACACCCGCGACCCGGACCATCCCCGGCTGGGCACGTGGTGGGAGCTGCCCGGCGGCGGCATGGACCCCGGTGAGACGTACCGGGACACGGCCGTGCGGGAGCTGCGCGAGGAGACCGGCATCGTCATCACCGCCGACCAGGTTGGCGCACCGACCTGGCGACGACGGGCGAGTTTCCTGCACCGCCAACTGCGGCACGTCCAGGACGAGCTGATCGTCGCGGTACGGCTGAACGGGCCCGGGCCGGACGTGGACGAGGCGTACCGGCTCGACTACGAGCGGGAGGACTACTTCGGCTTCCGGTGGTGGCCGCTGCCGGAGGTGGTGGCCAGCGGGGAACGGTTCTATCCCGGCCAGCTCCCCCGGCTGATCACGGCCTTCCTGGCCGGCGAGCAGATCGACGAACCGTTCGAGCTGTGGTCGTGAGCGGGGCCGGCGAAGATGCCGGACGCGGATGCGACGGGCAGAGTGGGTACATGACGACGGACCTGCACGCGCCGCTCTCCGCGTACGCCGGGCGGCTGCACGCCACGATCGGCGACCGGCATCACGTCGCCTCCCCGCTCGGGGCCTGGCTGCTGCTCGCCCTCAGCGCGGCGGCGACGGCCGGCTCCGAACCAGCGGGCGACTCCGAGAGGGCGGGCAACTCCGAGAGGGCGGGCAACTCCGAGAGGGCGGGCAACTCCGGCTCGGGGGCCGAGGGGCTCGCGGCGGCGCTGGGCACCGACCTGGCCAGCGCGGCCACCGTGGCCCGCGCGCTGCTGGATGCGCCGCATCCACTTGTCGCGTCGGCCACCGCGCTCTGGCTCCGAGCGGGGCGGCGCACCGACGAGCCGGCCGGGTGGCGGGCGGCGCTGCCGGCGGCGACCGAGGTCGGCACGCTGCCGGACCAGGCCGGGTTGGACGCGTGGGCACGCGAGCACACCCTCGGCCTGATCGAGACGTTCCCCCTGAAGGTCCACCCGGACGTCGTCTTCGCCCTGGCCAGCGCGCTGGCCACCCGGATCTCCTGGGCGCAGCCGTTCGAGGTCACCGACGCGCGTGCGCTCGGCCCGGCCAGCGCCTGGGCGCGGGACCTACGGCGAGCGCTGCGCAGCCCGGACCACGGGCACCAAGGGGCCATCGTCACTACCGATCGGGCCGGTGACGTGATCGTGCACGCCGCCCGGGCCCAGGCCGCCGACGGCGCGGGACTGGTGGTGCTCTCGGTGGCCGCCGCACCGCACGTGCCGGCGACCGATGTGCTCGCCGCCGCGTACGACCTCGGTGCCGGCGCGGCCGACGGCGCGCAACCGCCGGGACGGCGCTCGCTGTTCGACCTGCCGCTGGGCGACACCGCGCTGTGGACGCTGCGGGAGGAGCGGGTCCGGACCCGCGCCCGCGACGGCCGCGAGGAACGACACCGGGCGGTGCTCCCCTGCTGGTCGGCCCGCAGCGAGCACGACCTGACCGCCGCGCACCTGGGTTTCCCGGCGGCGACGGCGGCGCTGGCCGGGGCGCTCGCCCAACCGGTGCAGGGCTTCGAGGCGCGGCAGGTGGCGATGGCGCGGTACGGCCGGTACGGCTTCGAGGCGGCGGCGGTGACCGGCATGTTCGGGACGGTCAGCCTGCCGCCGGAGGGCGTCGCCCGCACCGCCGAGCTGCGCTTCGGCCACCCGTACGCAGTGGTGGCCGTCGCCACCGACACCACTGCCGACGGCGCCACCGGGCCGTGGCACGGAGTGCCGGTCTTCTCGGCGTGGATCACCGAGCCCGAGGACCTGCCCGACGCCGACGTCTAGGCACCGGCGCGGTTCCCGGCGACGGTCAGCGGGTGGACGGGTCGGGCACGATGGGCGGATCGGTCGCGGTACCGCCGTGGTCGTCGCGGGGCAGTCGCGCGACCATCTCCCGGAACTCCCGTACGGTCACCGCCTCCCGCAGGGTCGCGAAGACCGCTCCGGTGCCGGCCCGTGCCGTGGCCGGGTCCACCCCGGCGCGCTGGCCCACCCGGCGCAGGAACTCCGCCGGGCCGGCGTCCACCGGCGGCGGCGCGACAGGCCCACCGACGTCAGCCCCACCGACGTCGAGGCCCACACCGGTGTCGAGTCCGTCAACGCCACCGGGCGGGCTCGGCGGCGCGTCGTCCAGGTAGCCGTCGACCTCGTCCGGAAGGTGACCGGTGAGCTCGTCCGGCGGGCCGCCCGTGACTCGCTCGGCCATCGTCTGGAGCACCGCGCGGGCGAGCGCCGCGGCCTGCTCGGTCGGCAGGCCGGACCGTCGGGACACCGCGTCGATGAAGTGCGGAAACCCGTCGCCGCCCGCGCTGTCGGTCACGCCGCGCGCTTACCCCGGGCCGCCGACGCCAAACGACGCCGACGGCACGACAGCGCAGCAAACCAGCGCAGCAACCAGCGCAGCCGACCAGCGCGCCCGAGCAGCCGTCAGCGCAGCAGGTCCGCCGCCAGCAGGTGATCGAAGATGAGCTGGTCGACCGGGGAGGTGCGGTGCCGGTCGGCGTACCCGAGCCAGGCCATCTCGGCGATCTCACTGGCCGGCTGCAGCCGCCCCCGGTAGCCGGCCCGGTAGCAGGTCATCCGCACGGTGATCCCGGTCGCGTGCCCGTGCGCCTGCGCGCTGAACGTGCCCAGGTGCACGGCGCTTCGCACGTCGACCTCGACGCTCAACTCCTCGTCGATCTCCCGGCGCAGGGTCTCCAGGTCGCTCTCCCCCGGCTCGCGCTTGCCCCCGGGCAGGTACCACACGTCCTTGCCCTGCGAACGGGTGCTCAGCACCCGGCCGTCCTCGATGAGGATCCAGGCCACCTTGTCGATCTCGCGCACGCCGCCTCCCGCCCCGCTGAGAGCGGGCACGCTACCACCCGGCGCCGGCCGCGAGACAGTCAATCGGCCAGCAGGTCGAGCAGCAGCGCGGCGGTCCAGCCGAACGCCGGTGAGCCCAGCCCGGCGCCCGTGTCGGGGTGGAAGTACTCGTGGCAGCCGGCCCCGGCGACCAGGTCGATCATCGAGCGGCGCAGGCCGGCCGCCAGCTCCGGGTGCCCGTGGGTCAGCAGGCCGCGCCGCACCAGCCAGCCGATGTTCAGCCAGCTCGGCCCGCGCCAGTAGCGCAACGGTTCGAAGTCGGGCGCGGTGCGGTCGTAGGTGGGCAGCGGCCGGTCCATCCACCGGGCCACCCCGAAACGCGGTGACCGGGCCTCGACGACCAGCGCGTCGACCTGCCGGGCGGGCAGGCCGGGCAGGATCAGCGGCGTGAGCCCGAGCACGGTCCGCGCGCCGACGAGCCGATCGGTGCGCAGGTCGCGGGGCTGGAAGGTGCCGGTGCCCGGGTCGTACAGCCGGCGTACCAGCGCCTCGGTGACGCGGTCCGCGCGGACCCGGTGCGGGGCCGGGTCCGCGCCGGTCAGCGCGGCGATCTCGGCCAGCGCGTGCTCGGCGGCCCCGAACGCCGCGTTGAACAGCGGGCACTCCACCAGGAACGGATGGCCGTCGGCCAGGTCGCGGTCGGCGTAGCCGTGGTCGCGGTAGGCCGCGACGATCGCCAGGTAACGCGCGTAGTCCAGGTCCGTGGGGCGGTGCGCGGCGTCGGCGTGCGCGGTGTCGTGCCTGCGGTACGCGCGCATGACGGCCGCGTCCGCGTCGACCGCGGCCATCGGCTCGTCCCACGCGGGGCTGTTGTCCAGACCGGACTCCCACGGGTGTACGACGCACACCAGCCCGTCGCCGGCGACGTCCCGCCGCGTCGCCAGGTACCGCTGCTGGGCGACCAGCGCCGGGTAGAGCCGGCGCAGCGCGGCCAGCCCGGCCGGATCGGGTGCCCGCCGGTACGCCAGCAGCGCGGCGAGCGCGTGCACCGGCGGCTGGACCAGGCCGGAGGTGTCCACCGTGGGCGAGCCCTCGACGTCGGACGAGCGCCACAGCTCCGGCCCGGGAAAGTACGCGCCGACGCGCAGCGCCGGGTTGAACACGATGTGCGGCACCCGCCCGTCGGCCCACTGCGCCCGGAACAGGCTCGTCAGTTCCTGCCAGGCCCGCTCGGGACGCACGTGGGCCAGGCCGACCGCGATGAACGCGGAGTCCCAGCTCCACTGGTGCGGGTAGAGCGTGCGCGACGGGACGGTGTGGTCGTGCTCCCAGTTGGCGTCGAGGGTGGCGACGGCGAGCCGGCGCAGCCCGGCCAGGCCGGTCGGCCCGCCGGTACGGGTGGGGACGGCACCGGCGGTCATGCGGCGGCCCGCCGGGGCAGCGCGTGCCGCAGCACCGCGGCGGCCTGTTGCAGGGCCCGGACCGGGTCGCCGCGCAGCCGGCACTCCAGAGCCAGCCAGCCCCGGTAGTCCAGCTCCAGCAGGGTCCGCACGAGCGCCGGCCAGTCCAGGTGCCCGGCGCCCGGTTGGTACCTGTTGGAGTCGCTGACCTGCACGTGCCCGAGATACGGCGCGGCGGCGCGCAGCGCCCGGTGCACGTCGTCCTCCTCGATGTTCATGTGGAAGGTGTCGGCGACCACCCGCACCGAGGGCAGTCCGAGCGCGGCGCAGAGGGCGACCGCCTCGTCGAGCCGGTTGACCATGTGGTCCTCGTACCGGTTGAGGGGTTCGAGGAAGAGGGTGACCCCCTCGGCGCGGGCGTGTTCGCCCAGCTCGCCGAGGGCGTCGAGGAGCACCTGGCGGTCGCCGGCCGGCGGGCGTGGCGGCTCGAACGGCGGCAGCCGCCGGGAGAACATGCCCCAGGCGGCCGGGGTCATCGCCCCGACGCCGCCCAGCTCGGCGATGACCGAGAGCTGGGAGCGCAGGTTGCGCACGGCGTCGGCGGACCGGGCGCTGTCGAAGTCGCCGATGAAGTGGTCCATCTCGACGCAGACGGTGGGCATCACCACCCCGGCGGCGCGGGCCCGGCGCAGCTCGGGCAGGCGACGGGCGAACGCGAGGTCACCGCGGCCGCGCAGCTCGATGCCCTGGTAGCCCAGGGCGGTGGCGAGGGCGTACTTCTGGATCAGGTTGGTGCCCGGCAGGAGTTGTTCCTGGCAGGCAAGCGCGATGGTGGTCATCTAGAACCTCAACACCACTTGGAGGACGTCACCGGCGCCGCGGTCGAGCAGCGCGAGGGCGTCGGCGACCGCGCTGGCGTCGACGATGTGGCTGACCAGCGGCAACGGGTCGACGCTGCGCTCAGCCACCAGGTCCATGAAGGTCTGCGCGACCCGGTCTCCGGTCCACCGGCCGGCCATGCTCGGCGCGGGGGTGGGCCCGGAGACCTGGGCGGCCACCAACTGGATGCGGTTGTGGTGGAACTCCTCGCCGAGGCCGAGCGCGTCGGCCTGGCCCTGGTAGAAGCCGGCGGCCACGACCCGGCCGGCGTGTGCGGTGGAGCGGATCGCCTCGTGCAGCGCCGGGTACGCCCCGGACAGCTCCAGGCAGACGTCCGCGCCCCGGCCGCCGGTGGCCTCGCGGAGCACGGCGGCGGCCGACCGGGTCGCGACGTCCACTGTGGACCGCGCGCCGTAGCGGCTGGCGTACGCCAGCCGGCCGGGCACTTGGTCGACGGCGACCACCCGGGCGCCGGAGAGCACGGCGAGCCGGGTGGCGAGCAGCCCGATGACGCCCTGCCCGAAGACGCCGACCCAGTCGCCCAGGTGCAGGTCACCGGCGAGCACGGCGGTCAGTGCGATCGCGCCCGGCCGGGCGAAGACAGCCGCGAGCGGGTCCAGGTCGGCGGGGAGCGGCCGGACCGCGTCGGCGGCGAGCACCGCCTCGGCCCGGTGCCCCCAGATGCCCCACACGAGCTGCCCCGGGTGCCTGTCGACGACCTCGGGCGCCACCTCGACGACCTCGCCGACCTCCTCGTAGCCGAAGCCGATCAGCGGGTACGGCACGGGGGTCTGGCGGGGGACGAACATGCGGGCGGCGTCGTCCCAGTCCTTGCTGAGCCGGGGATTGCTGCCCCGGTAGAGGGTCAGCTCGGTGCCGGCGGAGATGCCCGAGTAGCAGGTGCGGACCCGGACCTGGCCCGGGCCGAGCGGATCCGGCGGGCAGGGCTCGAGGCTGATCCGTCGAGGCCCGGCGAGAGAGACCACCCAGTTGCCCATGTGTCACATCCCGGTAGCACTGGGTTCCAGGATAGCAAAAAATCGCTATATGTCTTGTCATTGATCTATCGAAGGTGTTGAATCCCGTATGTACCCTTCGAGAGGAGTGCCACCGATGTCAGCACCTCCGAGGCGGATACTCGCCACCACCCTGATCATGGCACTGACCGCGTCCACCCTGCTGGCCTGCGGAGATGACGGATCCGACAGCAACAGCAAAAAGATCACCGTTTGGAGTCTGGAAGACGTCGCCGACCGCGTCACCGCCACCAAGGCGATCATCGCGGACTTCACCGCGAAGACCGGGATCCAGGTCGACCTCGTGACCGTCAACGAGGACCAGTTCCCGTCCCTGATCGCCGCCAACGCCGCCGCCGGCGACCTGCCCGACGTGGTCGGCTCGGTCTCCCTGGCCGGCATCCGTACGCTCGCCGGCAACGAGCTGCTGCACGCCTCGGCGAACGCGGAGGTCGTCGACAAGCTGGGCCGGCAGACGTTCTCCCCCCGGGCGTTGGAGCTGACCTCCGACGACGGCAAGCAGCTCTCCGTGCCCAGCGACGGGTGGGGGCAGCTGCTCGTCTACCGCAAGGACCTGTTCGCCGCCGCCGGCCTGCCCGCCCCCGACACGTACGAACGGATCACCACCGCCGCGGCGAAGCTGAACACCGGCGGCGTCGCCGGCATCACCGCGGCGACCTCGCCCAGCGACGTGTTCACCCAGCAGACCTTCGAGCACCTGGCCCTGGCCAACGGCTGCCAGCTCACCGACGACTCCGGCGCGGTGACGCTCGACTCGCCGCAGTGCGTCGAGGCGTTCCGCTTCTACGGCGACCTGATCCGCACCAGCTCGGTCAAGGGCGCACAGGACGTGGACACCACGCGGGCCACCTACTTCGCGGGCAAGGCCGCCATGGTGATCTGGTCGCCGTTCATCCTCGACGAGCTGGCCGGGCTGCGTAACGACGCCAAGCCGACCTGCCCGCAGTGCCAGGCCGACCCGACGTTCCTGGCCAAGAACAGCGGGTTCGTCACCGCGATCAAGGGCCCCAACGGCACCGAGCCCGCGCAGTACGGCGAGATCAGCTCGTGGGCCGTGCTCGACGGCGCGGTGACCGACCCGGCGAAGTCCTTCGTGGAGTACATGCTCGGCGACGGCTACCCGCGCTGGTTCGGCATGTCCCCCGAGGGCCGGTTCCCGGTGCGCAAGGGCACCACTGCCGAGCCGGAGGCGTTCCTCACCGCCTGGAACACCAGCCAGGCCGGCGTGGACGCCAAGAAGCCCCTCTCCGACGTGTACGGCGACGAGGTGCTGGCCACCCTGCGCAGCAGCCCGGACACCTTCGGGCGCTGGGGGCTCAGCCAGGGGCAGGGCAAGCTGGTCGGCGCCATGCTCGGCGAGCTGCCGGTGCCCAAGGTGCTGGGCGACCTCACCTCCGGCAAGACCGACGCGGCGGCCGCCGCCGGCCGGGCCAAGAAGGACGTCGAAGCGATCAAGGCGGGCGTCAATTGACCACCACCGCCCCCGACACCGGCCGCTCCCCCACCAGGGAGCGGCCGGATCGGCCCCACCGCCGACCACTGACGCTGCGCCGCCGCGAGTCCCGTGCCGGGCTGGCGCTTGTCGCGCCGACCCTGCTCGTCACCATCGCGGTCATCGGCATCCCGATCATCTGGACCGTCGTGCTCGCCTTCCAGCGGGTCCGGCTCGCCACCCTGCGCAAGACCGGGCTCTTCGGCGATTTCACCATGGACAACGTCGACCGGGTGCTGCACACCCCCGGCTTCGCCGACACGCTGTGGGTCACGCTGCTCTACAGCGTCGGCGGCACCGTCGGGTCGATCGCGCTCGGCCTGGTCGCCGCCCTGGTGGTACGCCGCCCGTTCCGGGGCCGCACGCTGGTGCGGGCCTCCATGCTGCTGCCGTACGTGGCGCCGGTGGTCGCGGTCACCTTCGTCTGGCAGGTGATGCTCGACCCGCAGCTCGGCATCGTCAACCACTGGGGTCAGCGCCTGCTGGGCTGGGACGCACCCGTGCCCTTCCTCACCCAGGAGTCGACAGCCCTGGCCACGGTCGTCGTGTTCGAGGCGTGGCGCTACTTCCCGTTCGCGTTCCTGTTCCTGCTGGCCCGGCTCCAGGCGGTGCCCGGTGAGCTGGAGGAGGCCGCCCGCGTCGACGGGGCCACGCCCACCCAGCGGTTCCGGCACATCCTGCTGCCGCAGCTGCTGCCGGTGATCGCCCTGCTGGGGGTGCTGCGCTTCATCATGACGTTCAACAAGTTCGACGACGTCTACCTGCTCACCGGCGGGGCCGCCGGCACCGAGGTGGTCAGCGTCCGGGTGTACGAGTTCCTCACCGCCCGTACCGACATCGGCGCGGCGGCCGCGCAGGCGGTCGTGCTGGCCGTGGTGCTCATCGTGTTCGTGCTGATCTATCTGCGCTTCTTCGGACGGAGGGTCAGCTGATGGACCGGGACATGGTCGAGACGGTGAGCCTGCGCTGGCTGCGCCGCCTGGTGATCGCCGCGTTCCTGGTCGTCACCGTCTTTCCCTTCTACTACATGCTCGTGCTCTCGGTACGCCCCATCGAGCGGCTGCTGCTCGACCCGGGCTCGCTGGTCATCGGCTTCGGCGAGTTGACCGTCGCCACGTACGCCGAGGTGCTCAAGGCCACCGACGACGGCGGTCAGGGATTCCTCACCTTCATCCGCAACAGCGGCATCGTCTCGGTCGCCGCGACAGTGCTCACGCTGCTCGTCGCGATCCCCGGCGCGTACGCGGTGGCCCGGCTCCGGTTCTTCGGCCGGCGCCAGGTCGACTTCCTGTTCCTGGCCGTCTACCTGTTCCCGTCGATAGTCATCGCGATCCCGCTGTTCGTGGTCTTCAGCCTCGCCGGGCTGCGTGGCTCGCTGTTGGGCCTGGTGCTGGTCTACATCTCGCAGACGCTGCCGGTGTCGGTCTACATGTTGAAGAACTACTTCGAGACCATCCCGGTCAGCCTGGAGGAGTCGGCGGCCATCGACGGCGCCGGCCGACTCGGCATCATCCGCCGGGTCAGCCTGCCCCTCGCCGCGCCATCGATCATGGCGGTCGCGCTCTACGACTTCATGATCGCCTGGAACGAGTTCCTCTTCGCCCTGCTCTTCCTGGTCGACAAACCGGACCGGTGGACGGTGTCGCTGGGGTTGTCCCTGCTCTCCGACGGCGTGGAGGTGCCCAAGACGGTGCTGATGGCCGGATCGGTCGTCCTCACCCTGCCCATCGTGATCCTCTTCTTCGCCAGTGAACGGCTGCTCACCGAGGGCCTGACCAGCGGCGCGGAGAAGGGCTGAGGTGTCTCAGTGATCGGTGGCAGCCCAGCGACCCGACACGCCGACCCCGTCGCCGCTGAGCTGCCACCGATCGGGGCGCCTGCCGGACCGGCCCGTCGCGCCCCGACCGGCCCGGTTACGGTGGCCGTATGGCCAACCCGACCCGCTGGGCGACCGACACCGGTCCAGAGCACTCACAGTGGTACATCGACAGGTTCCGCAAGCTCGCCGCCGAGGGAGCGGACCTGGCCGGCGAGGCCCGACTTGTCGACACGCTCGTCGCGCCCGGCTCGCGGATCCTCGACGCCGGCAGCGGCACCGGCCGGGTCGGCGCGGCCCTTTCCCAGCGCGGGCACACAGTGGTCGGGGTCGACGCCGACCCCGCACTGGTGGAGGCCGCCCGCGCCGACCACCCCGGCCCCCACTGGCTGGTCGCCGACCTCGCCGAACTGGACCTGCCGGCGCTCGGCGAGGCTGAGCCGTTCGACGCGGCGGTCCTCGCCGGCAACGTCCTCGCCTTCGTCGCCGCCGGCACCGAGCCGGAGGTGCTGCGCCGACTCACCGGGCACCTGCGCCCCGACGGCGTGCTGGCGGTGGGCTTCGGCACCGAACGCGGCTACCCGCTGACCGCGTTCGACGCCGACGCGGTAGCCGCCGGGCTGCGCCTGGAACACCGCTTCGCCACCTGGGACCTGCGGCCGTGGCGCGACGACGCGCCGTTCGCGGTCAGCATCCTGCGCCGCCCGGCCACCTGACGCCCGACCGGCGGGCCGCCGCCCGCCGCCCGGGCGACACCACCACGGGCATCAGGACGGGGCGGCGACGGCCCGGGCCGCGGCCGGGTCCAGGGTCGCGCCGGCCGGCACGAGGCTGACCAGGCCGGCGGGCAGCCGCACCGGCCGCACGTCGCGGTAGCCGAGCATCGCCAGCACCTCCCGGTCGGCCAGCACGTACCGCCGGCCCAGGTCGGTGACCACGGACACCGCGCCTCCGGACGCGCCGGGCGCCGCCGCGGCCTCGACCACCGCCCCGCCACCCGGCTGCACCACCACGTGGTCGGCCAGCGCCGCGCCGCCGCCCGGCGCGGTCCGCGGGACGGCCGCCAGGTCCGGCAGCCGTACGCCCCGCAGCACCTCGCCCGTGCCGCCGTCGTCGCCGACCCGGGCGCAGATCGCCGCGTCGTCGGAGCTGGCGAGCCGGGGCGGCACCGGCGGCGGCGCGGTCGGGCCGCTCGGGGCGAGATCGGGCAGCGTGGGCAGGGCGGCGAACCGGCCCAGCGTCATCGGTTCGGACTCCCCCTGCCCGGTGCGGGCCAGCAGCAGCCCGGCCTGCAACTCGGTGATCCCGGCCAGCCCGTCGTCGAGCGCCACCGCGTACTGCCGGCCGCCGCCGGAGTTGCGCACCAGATAGACCTGACCGATCGTGGCGCCCGGCACGCGGGTGGAGGGTCGGCCCTCGCCGGGCAGCGCCAGCGGGGCCAGATCGACGCCTGCGGGAAGCGCGTTGAGCAGGGCGGGCGCGACCGGCACCGCGCGCGTCCGGGTGGTCGCCAGCGCGGCCAGCACCCGGTTGGGATCGCGGACCAGATACCGGCGCTGGTGCCACACGAGGTGCAGGCCGCCGTCGGGATGGCGCAGCAGCAGCGCGTCGTCGCCCAGCGGCCGACCGCCGTCGGGGTCGGTGCCGATCAGCAGCGCGGAGCGGGGGTCCTCGCCAGCGGCCGTCGAGCAGACCGTCCACGCCGAGGTCGCCAGCCGGCCGGGAGCGGGCAGCGAGTCCGGTGCGTCGGCGATGCCCAGGGGCAGGCCGCGAGGCACGTCGTCGATCGAGCGTCGGGAGACCAGCACGGTCTTCGAGGAGTCCGCGCCGACGATCAGCAACGCCGACGCGTAGTTGAGCACCGGGTGCAGCTTCTGCTCCCGGTAGACGAACCGGGCGCCGGACTCCTTCTCCACGATCACCGCGCCGGGGTCGCGCCAGCCCTTGCCACCACCGGCGAACAGGCCGTAGAGCGCCGAACCCCCGAGCCCGATCGCCGCGACGAGGACGCTGGCCAGGCCCGCGCCCGCCAGCCGCCGAAACGGTGACTGGGCGGGGTCGGTCTCCCGCATCACCAGTGCGGCGACCGCCCGCTGGACGCTGAACTGGTAGGAGTGCAGCTGATCCTGCCGCGACGGCATGAGGTCCCTTCCGCTGGTTCGACCGGGCCACAGGATATGCGCTGCGTCGATGTCCCGTGGACCCTGCGTGGCCGTCCCGGCCCCGACCGGTACCATCCGGGGACGAATCCGGCGGCGAGAGGGCACCCGTGGGCGCGCGTTTCGAGGAGCTGGCCTGGCGGGAGACCCCGATCGGCGCGATCAGCCTGCGGCGGCGCCGCGATCCGGCGCTGCAGGTCGAGGTGTACGAGGTCAAGCTCGACGACGAGTTCCTGATGTCCAGCCTCTTCCCCGTCGCCGAGATCGAGCTGGCCCGGCTGGGCCTGGCCGAACTCACCGGCGACGCCCTCGACGTGGTGGTCGGCGGCCTCGGGCTGGGCTACACCGCGTGCACCGCGCTGGCCGACCCGCGGGTGCGTGCACTGCTCGTGGTGGAGGCCATCGAGGACGTCATCGACTGGCACCGGCGAGGGCTGCTGCCGTTCGCGGCCGGTCTCGCCGAGGACCCCCGGACCCGGTTCGCGCGAGCCGACTTCTTCGCCGCCGTGGCCGGCGACGACGGGTTCGACGCCGAGGAACCCGGGCGTCTCTTCGACGCGGTTCTGCTCGACGTCGACCACTCGCCGCGCAACGTCCTGCACCCGAGCCACGCCCCCTTCTACACGCCGGACGGGCTGCGCCGACTCGCCGCGCTGCTGCGCCCGGAGGGCGTCTTCGCGCTGTGGTCGGACGACCCGCCGGACGACGAGTTCATCGCGGCGCTCACGGAGGTGTTCGCGACCGCGCGGGCGCATGTCGTGCCGTTCGCCAACCCGCTGACCGGCGGCCAGTCCGCCAACACGGTCTACGTCGCCCACCGCTGAATCCCGCCCGCCACTCACCGGTCAGCGCGCCTGTCACGGACGACCACCGGTCACGATCACGCTCGCCCAGCGCGGTGTCACGCAGCGCGTCCACGGCGGGCTGGCGTTTCAGGTGGGCGGGATCGGGAAGGTGGCCCCGGGGTCGCCGCATCTCGCGCCGCGGCCGGGTTACGGGAGGTCGCGATGCGTGCCCTGCTCTGGGTCGTCGGTGTGGTCGCCGGCGTGCTGATTCTGCTCGGGCTGCTCCTCGAGGCGGTCCGCTGGCTGATCATCATCGGCCTGATCGCGCTGGTGATCGTGATCATCCTGGGCGTGGTCAAGGGACGGCAGGCCATGCACCACCAGACCCGCCGACGGTGACGCCGGCGCGGCTCAGAACCAGTCCGCGCGCATGTCGAGCGTGGTCCGGTCGAGGCTGTCCAGCAGGTCGAACTGCGGGCCCGTCCGGGGCAGCTCGGCCGTGAAGAAGTAGCGGGCCGCCTGCCACTTGCCGGCGTGGAAGGCGTCGCCGTCCTCCCGGGGCGGCAGCGCCAGCACCTGCTCCAGCCACATCCAGGCGATCACCACGTGCCCGACCGCCTCCAGGTAGACGCTGGCGTTGGCCAGGGCCAGCACCGGGTCACCGCCGGACCAGAGCCGCCGGGTGACCGCGACGATCCGGTCCACCGCGCCGGCCAGCCGGTCGGCCAGTTCGGCCGCCTCTCCCCCGGCCCGGCGGCCCCGGCCGACGGTGTCGCCGATGGTCTCGGTCAGCAGGAGCAGACCCGCGCCGTCGCGCATGGTCATCTTGCGCCCCAACAGGTCAAGCGCCTGGATGCCGTGGGTGCCCTCGTGGATCGGGTTGAGCCGGTTGTCCCGGTAGTGCTGCTCGATGTCGTGATCGCGCGTGTAGCCGGCGCCGCCGAGCACCTGGATCGCCAGGTCGTTGGCGGCCAGGCACCACTGCGAGGGCCAGCTCTTGGTGATCGGGGTGAGCACGTCCAGCAGCAGGTGCGACCGCTCGCGGTCGGTCTGCTGCGGGGCGGTCTGCTCCTCGTCGAGCAGCCGGGCGCAGTAGAGCACCAAGGCCAGGGCACCCTCGACGTAGCTCTTCTGCGCCAGCAGCATCCGCCGTACGTCCGGGTGGTCGATGATCGGCACCTGCGGGGCCGCGGGGTCCTTCGCGTCGACCGGCCGGCCCTGCGGCCGCTCGCGGGCGTACGCCAGGCTCTTGAGATAGCCGGTGTAGCCCAGCGCCATGGCACCGGCGCCGACACCGATCCGGGCCCCGTTCATCATGTGGAACATCTGGGCGAGCCCCTGGTGTGGCATGCCGACCAGGTGGCCGACGGCGCCGGGGCGACCGGCCGGGGTGTGGCCGCCGTCGCCGAAGCTGAGCAGGGTGTTGGTGGTCCCCCGGAAGCCCATCTTGTGGTTGAGCCCGGCGAGCACCACGTCGTTGCGGTCGCCGAGCGACCCGTCCGGCTCGACGAGCACCTTGGGCACGATGAACAGCGAGATGCCCTTCACCCCGGGTGGCCCGCCGGGAATCCGCGCCAGCACCAGGTGGACGATGTTCTCGGCCAGCTCATGATCGCCGCCGGAGATCCACATCTTGGTGCCGTAGAGCCGGTACGTCCCGTCCGGCTGCGGCTCGGCCCGGGTGGTGATGTCGGCCAGCGAGCTGCCCGCGTGCGGCTCGGACAGGCACATGGTGCCGAAGAACCGGCCCTCCAGCATGGGTCGGACGTACGTGTCGACCTGCTCGGCGCTGCCGTGCGCCAACAACAGCTTCGCGTTGCCCAGGGTCAGCATCGGGTACGCCGAGGTGGCCACGTTGGCCGCCTGGAACCAGGCGAAGCAGGCGGCGGCGACGGCCTGCGGCAGTTGCAGACCGCCGACCGAGGCGTCCAGCCCGGCGGTGAGCAGACCCGTCTCGGCGAAGCTGTCCAACGCCGCGCGCACCTGCGGGATCAGCCGCACCCGCTGCCCGTCGAACGTCGGTTCGGCAAGGTCGGCGGCCCGGTTGTGCGGGGCGAACTGCTCGGTGGCCACCCGCTCGGCGAGGTCCAGCGCGTCGTCGAAGGTCTCCCGGGAGTGCTCGGCGTAGCGAGGGCGCTCGACGAGCTGCGACACCCGCAACCAGTCGTGCAGCAGGAAGTCCAGGTCACGGCGGGACAGCAGGGTGGACGGCACGGAACTCCTCGGCGGGCTCGGGTCTGTCGGGCGGGGGCGGCGGCCCGGCGTCGCCCCGACCCATCCTGACCGATCCACCGGGAGCACACCACCGCCGCCCGTCGGCGGGCGTCATTGTCGTACCCGTCGGCTAGCGTCCCTGCCCGTGACCGCACCCGGAGACGTCGACCCCGAGGTTCTCGACCGGCTACGCCCGATCTGTCGCGGGTTGCCGGAGACCTACGAGGAGCCGGCCTGGGTGGGCACACGTTGGCGGATCCGCCGGCGCACCTTCGCCCACGTGCTCACCGTCGACCCCGACCGTCAGGGGGCGCACGCGCGCGCCGCCACGCTCGACCGGCCGGCCTGCCTGTTGGTCTTCCGATCACCGCTCGACGAGATCGCCGGTCTCCTGAGCGTCGGGCACCCCTTCTACAAGCCGGACTGGAGCCCGAACGTGCTGGGCATGATCCTGGACGCGGACACCGACTGGGACGAGGTGGGCGAGCTGCTCACCGAGAGCTACCGCGTGCAGGCGCCCAAACGGCTCGCCGCACTTGTCGACGGGCCCGGCTGAACGCGCCCGGCGCCCGCCGTGCCGGCGTGTGGCCGGCAGCGCACCGGCGTCCGCCGTCTCGGCGTTTCGCCGGGGCCGGCACGGGGATACCGCGCCAACGGTGGCGGGTCATCGACGGGAATCGGCGACGCCGCCCGTCGCGTGAGGAGCGGCAGATGTCCAGGCTTGGCACCGAGGAGGACCTTCGGTTGACGCCAGTGCTCGTCGAGGACCGGGTGTGCACAGGTGTGACCACCCTGCGGGGGCGGGTCTTCCTGAGCTACCCGGCGGCGGACCGGCCGGGCGTGCAGGTGGCGGAGGCGCTGCCGGACGGCGGCCGCAACCCGTACCCGGACGCCGCGTGGAACGAGCCGGACCAACCGCCGGACGGGACGTTCGTGCACGTCAACGGGTTGCGCGCGGGCCCGGACGGCCGACTGTGGATCGTCGATTCGGGGTCCCGGCAGCTCGGCGGTGAGCAGGTGCCCGGCGGCGCGCGGCTGATCGCCGTCGACGTGGCCAGCGACCGGGTGGATCGGGTCTACCACCTCGACGACGCGGTGCGCCCGCACAGCTACGTCGACGACGTCCGGTTTCATGGCGACATCGCGTACCTCACCGACGCCGGCATGCCCGGCCTCCTCGTGCTGGATCTCGATTCGGGTCGGTGCCGACGGGTGTTGGACGGGCACCCGAGCACGGTGGGCGGGCCCGTGGTCGCCGACGGCCGGGCGCTGCGGGATCCCAGCGGCGCCGAGGTGTGCCTGAACGCCGACCAGCTGGAGGTGTCGCCGGACGGTCGGTGGCTGTACTACCAGCCGGCCTCGGGTGGGATGTCCCGGATCGGCACCCGCTGGCTGGACGACCCGACGCTGTCCGCGGAGGAGTTGGCCCGGCGGGTCGAGCCCTGGTGGGACACGCCCAGCACCGGCGGGACGGCCATCGACGCGCTCGGCACCATCTACGTCAGCGATGTGGAACGACGTCGCGTGCTCGCCCTGGCGCCGGACCGCAGCGTCCGTACGCTCGTCGCCGACCCGCGTCTGGCCTGGGTGGACGCGATGTGGCTCGACGCCGAGGGTCACCTCTGGCTGCCGGCGGCCCAACTGCACCTGACCGCCGGCCTCAATGGCGGCCACGCGGCCGTCGACTATCCGGTCCGGATCTACCGGATGCCTGTCGACGCCGGTCCGCCCCCGATCGACCACGCCTGACGGCGTTATTCCTGAGAAGCGGTCGGTGCGGATCACGTCGTGTCGCCGTCACGGACCTCAACCATCCATTGTGTACGGCAGCTGGTGCGGGCCGGCGACGGACCACCTGCCGGTCACCCGCTGCCGGCGCAGATCGCCGCTCGCCTCGGCGCGACCTGCGGTGGGTGGGAGTCCTCGATATCCTGCCTCGCATGCATCGAAGCCGTGTGTACGCGTTGCTGATCGACGCGCCCGAGGCGGAGGCCGCGCGGGCGGCGGAGTTCTGGTCGGCGGCGCTCGGCGTCGACACCCGGACCCATCCGGCCGAGCCGCAGTTCGTCGGCCTGCACGAGGCGTTGCCGGGCCTGGTCACCGCCGTCCAGTCCGTCGACGACGCGCCGCGCTACCACCTCGACATCGAGACCGACGACGTGGCGGCGGAGACCGCCCGACTGGTCGGTCTGGGCGCCACCGAGGCGTCGCAGTGGTTGGAGTGTCGGATTCTGCGGGCGCCTGGCGGGCACCTGCTCTGTGTGCTGCCGGTCGAGAGCCCACCCGAGGTGTTCGACGCCCAGTCCCGAACCTGGTCGTGACGCGCCGGGCTGTCGGAGGGCGGCGCTAGGGTTCCGGCCATGGCGGATGTGGTGTTGGTGGCGGGCGCGTGGCTGGGGTCGTGGGCGTGGGACGAGGTGGTGCCGGGGCTGCGGGCCGCCGGCCACCGGACCTGTCCCCTGACCCTCTCCGGTCTCGCCGAGAGGCGGGGCGTGCCCGCCGGTCAGCAGACCCACGTGCAGGACATCGTCGGCGAGATCGAGCGACGCGACCTGCGCGACGTGGTGCTGGTCGGGCACAGCTACTCGGGCATCCCGGTGGGTCAGGCCGCCGGGCGGATCGGCGACCGGTTGACCCGGGTGGTCTACGTCGACGCGGAGGTGCCGGTCGACGGCCTGTCGTTCGCGTCCGGCTGGTGGCAGGGCCAGGCGGCGTTCGGGTCGGTGCTCGCCGACAACGGCGGCGACTGGCCGCCGCTCGACGTGGCCGAGTTCGACGGTCAGGGGCTCACCGACGAGCAGATCGCGCGGCTGGTCAAGGGCTGCACCCCCCACCCGGGCGCCACGCTTACCGAGCCGGCCGTGCTGGCCCGCCCGCTGGGCGAGCTGCCGACGACGTACGTCAAGTGCCTGCTCGACGGGCCGGAGCCCAACGACACCGTGTCCGCGCTGCTGACCAGCGAGCAGTGGCGGCTGGTCACGATGGCGACGGGCCACTGGCCGATGTTCTCGCAGCCCGACGAGCTGGCCCGGTTGCTGGTGGAGCAGATCGGCTGACTCTCCGCGTGCGCCGGCCCGGCGGGTCAGGTCACGGCGTCGTCGAGGGTCCTGATGCGGCGCACCGGGGACGCGAGCAGCCACAGCACGGCGAGCATGCCGCCCACTCCGGCGACGACCAGGGTCGGCCGCAGCCCGATGGTGGTGCCCAGCGCGCCGCCGACCAGCGCGCCGAGCGGCCGGATGCCGTAGTTGACGGCGCTGTACGCGCCGGCCCGACGACCGCGCGCGTCGTCGGGTGTGACGGCGGTGAGCAGGGCGTTGAGGTTGACGTCCATCAGCATCACGCCGACGCTGGACACCAGCTCGATGGCCGCGAGCATGGCCACCTTCGCCCAGGTGGGGCCGGCGACCAACGCCGTCAGCGCGAGCGGCGCGGGGAAGACCACCGCGCCGATCATCGCGGTGCGGCCCAGCCCGATGGCCCGCGAGACGCGGGGCGCCAGGGCCGCGCCGGCGAGTCCGCCGAGCGCGCCGATGCCGAACGCGACGCCGATCGCGCCGGCCGACAGGCCGAGTTCACGGTTGGCGTAGAGCACCAGCAGCGCCGTGGCGATGAAGGTGAAGAAATTGACGGTGCTGGTGCAGCCGAGCGCGGCACGCAGCACCGGGTGGCGCAGCACCAGCGCGAAGCCCTCGCGGACCAGGCCGAGCGTGGACGTCCGCCGTGGCGGCGGAGGCGGCTCGGTGACCGGGATGCGCCGCAGCAGCAGCGCGGACGCGAGGAAGGACACCGCGTCGACGAGGATCGCCACCGGCGCGCTGAGCGCCTGGACGAGTCCACCGCCGACGGCCGGGCCGGCGATGAACGAGAGGGACCGGCTCACGCTGAGTTTGCTGTTCGCGTCCACGTACGCCGACCGCGGCACCAGGGCGACGAAGAACGCCTGTTGTCCCAGGGCGAACAGCACCGCCCCGGCGCCGGTGAGCAGCGCCACGAGGTACAGCTGGGTGAGGGTGACCGCCCCGAACAGGTAGGCCGCGGGCAGGCTGAGCAGCACCGCCGCGCGCAGCAGATCCGCGATGATCAGGAGTCGACGCTTGTGGGTGCGCTGGTCCACCCACGCGCCGAGGAACAGGCCCAGCAGGTTGGGCAGCCAGATCAGCGCGGTGAGGACGCTGACCTGCACGGGCGTCGCGGCGAGCAGGGAGACGGCGATCAGCGGCAGGGCCAGCTCGCTGACCCGGTCGCCGAACGCGGTGATCGTCTGGCCGATCCAGAAGGTGCGGAACCGCCGGTCGCGTCCCAGCGCCGGTGCGGGTGGGGCGTCGAGCGCCGTCATGACGTGGACGAATCGTCGCCGGCCTCGGGCAGCAGGTAGCGCAGCATCCGGACGAGCTGGGCGCCGTCCGGCGTCGTCTCGTCGTCCTTGCGCCGCACGTACGGGGCGAGCAGCTCCTCGATCGCGTCTTCCAGGTGCCGCAGCTCGTCGGGTGTGGCGACGAAGCTGGTGTCGGCCACCCCGGCCAGCCCGCGCCACTCGGCGTCCAGCCGGGGTTCGTCGTGCAGCAGCCACTGCTGGGGCGCGTCGGCGTAGCGGGCGAACATCTCGCCGCGCAGCTGTCGGGCGGCGGCCTGCCCCTCGGCGTCGTCGGGCAGCGTGAAGCGGAAGCCCCGGGCGGCCGCCTGCCACCAGCGCTCCCGCTTGCTGGTGGCGCCGTCGGCGTCGGTGACGAGGCCGAACGTCGCGAGGTGGCGCAGGTGCCAGCTGACCACCGACGGCGTGGCGCCGACGTGCGGCGACAGGCCGGTGGCCGTGGCCGGGCCGTGCCGCTGGAGCCGGTCGAGGATGGCCAGCCGGACGGGGTGCGCCAGCGCCCGCAGCGCCTGCGGCTCGGTGATCTCGAAATCCCCGTACGGATTCTTGAGAGACATGTTTCGAAAGTAGTCTCTCAGGTCCGCCGGAGCAACCCCCGGGCCGCCGCCTCGCCCTGGGCACCCCCCGTTCAGCCGCCCAGGGCGAGGCGAGGATCAGGTGACGTTCGGCAGGTCCGTCGGCGGGATCACGCCGTTGGCGATCGGCAGACCCGTCCCGTACGCGGAGACGCCGCCGAGGGCCGCTCTGGTCAGCGTGGTGCACCCGGTGAGGGCGACGGTGTCGCTGGTCCGTTGCACGCCGAGCACGAACATCGCTCCGGTGTTGTACGAGAAGTCCTCGAACGGCGCGGTCACCAGCAGCTCCGGCGTCCCGTCGTTGGTCACGTCGAGGATGCGTACCGTGCTGCCGAACGCCTCGCTGGGCTGCGGGTTGGCGTTGATCAACGAGTGGCCCTCCTGGAACGTGGAGTCCAGTCCCGACTGCAGGCCCGACGCGCCGCCGAGGAAGACGTGGACCATGCCCTGCCCGCTGCCCGCGCCGGAGTCCTCCCCGGGGACGCCGACCGCGAGATCGTCCGCGCCGTCGTTGTCGAGGTCGCCGACCGCTAGCGCGGCGCCGAACTGGTCACCGGCCTCGGCGCTCCCGCCCACGCCCGGTGAGCTCTGCGAGATGACAAGCGTGCGCGCGCTGCTGATCAGGTCGGTGCCGCCGCGCAGCACGACAAGGGCACCGGACCTGCTGGGACCGCCCTTGTACTGGTCGGCGTAGACCACGACGTCGGCGTTGCTGCCGCCGTGGAAACGACCGATCGCGACGCTGCTGTAGCTCCCGCCGGTCTTCGTCTTGTCCACACACACCGACGTGCTGCCGGTCACCGTCACACCGCCTGCGGAACCCTTGAGGGCATACACGCAGCCCTGCGCACCCGTCGTACCGCTGACGTCCTCGCCCTCGACGTTGATCACCAGGTCGTCACGGCCGTCGCCGGTGAGGTCGCCAGCCGCGACCGATGAGCCGAAGTGGTCGTTCTTCTCCGCAGTCCCCCCGATGCCGCTGGTCTCCTGCCCGAACGCGGCCGCGTTGTCGACCCGCAGGCCACTGCTCCCCCCGTACAGCACCCAGACGCCACCGGCCGCGCCGACGGTGCCGATCGCCTCGCCCGGGGTGCCGACGGCGAGATCGGCGTACCCGTCGCCGTTGAAGTCGCCGGTGGTGAGGCCCGCGCCGAAGTAGTCGTTGGTCTCGGCGTCACCGGGGACGGTGCCGCTGTTCTGGGTGATGAACGCGTTGCCGTTCGCGATCAGGCCGAGGTACGGCGGCGTCGGCTGCCCGTACAGGATTGTCACCGCGCCGGCGTTGGCGACCGCGCCGATGGACTCCTTCGGATTGCCGATGGCCACGTCCGCGCGCCGGTCACCGTTGAAGTCGCCGGTGACGATCTGCGCGCCGAAGTTGTCTGTCGTCTCCGGCGAGTCGAGCACCGACGGGTCGTTCTGGTGCAGGAGCGCCACGGGTTGCCCGGGGACCGTGCTGCCGCCGGGGATCACGTAGACCGACCCGCCGACTTCGTTCGGCGCGGTGGGGTCGGGGAACCCGACGGAGCGGGCGCCGCTGGCCACGACGATGTCCGGGATCCCGTCGCCGGTGACGTCGGCCCGGCTCGCCGGGCCCGCGGCGGCCGCGATGCCGACGTCGGCACCACCCTCGACGGCGGGCTGTGCGGCTGCGGACGGGCCCGGCACCGCGACCGATGTCAGGACCGCGGCGACCACGGCTGCGGGCAGAACTCTCCTGCGTTGGTTCACGAAGATTCTCCTCTGGGTACTCGAATTCCTCACGGCCTGGTCCGGAGGTCGTAGAAGCGGTACGCGGCCCGGGCCGACAGGCCGGGCATAGCAGTGCTCGTGACATCGATGCCGGCCTCGATCGACTCCGTCACGCACTTGCCGCGGGACTCGTACGAGCAGGTGTCGATGGCCATGGCGACCCCGGACACTGCCTGCGCCGTCGCGCCCAGCTGGGCGACGCGTTGGGCTGCTGGGCCGACGCCGCCACAGCCGTAGAAGGCGGCGCACCCGACGGCCACCCCGGAGCCGACGACGTTCACGGCGGCTCCGATGGCGTGCGTCCATTCGAACGCGCTGCGGTGCTCGTGCACGAACCGCGCGACGACCCAGTGCTTCCTGGGCGGCTGCCGGTCGCGCTGCGGCAGCGAGTGGCAGCCGCGCTTGAGGTTCCAGCAGACCGACATGCGGTCCGATCGCTGGTAGACCCGCCGGTAGATGCGCGCCTCCCGCCGCTCCGACCGGTAGGCCAGTTGGCGGTAGCGGTTGCGCTGCTTCTTGTTCTTTGTGCTCGCCGCCAGCCGGAGAAGACCCGCCATGCGTTGCGGGCAGTCGCCCGGAATGCAGAGCCCACTCGGGTCACTCAGGGTCGTGGGGTTGTTGTCGGCGTACGCGTAGGCGTTCTGACTGGCCGGGTTGTCCGTGTTCAGCAACGGGTCGGGGCTGGTGAGCCGGCCGGTGAGCGGGTCGTGCTGACGGTTGTCCAGGGCGACCAGCGACGTCGACGCGTCCTCGACCTTGCCCAGGTAACCGCGATCGGTGCCGCTGATGGTGTCGCCACCACGGTGCGCCCCGTACGGCAGGTACCGCTGCCGGGAGACACCGTCGCCGCTCACGCGGTGTGTGGCGCCCGGCGTCGTGGCGTCGACGGCGAACTGGACGCTGCCCTGCTCGTCGGTGAGCAGGAAGCGGACGCCGCCGGAGGTCCGCATCGCCGCCAGGTCGTCGCCCAGTTGGTAGAACCGGGTGGCGGAAACGGAGCTGGTGAGGACGAGTTCCACGCCGTCGAGATACAGCGTCGTGGCACCGGGGGCCCGCCGGATCAGCCGCGTCCCGTCGGCGTCGTAGACGTAGCCGGTCGTGGCCCCGGCGGTGGTCTGTTCGGTGAGCCGCCCGCCCTCGTCGTACGACGAGGTGGTGGTGAATCCGTCGACGGTGCGCGAGGTCTCCTGGCCGTCGGCGTCGTAGGCGAAGGTGTCGGCGCCGACAGCGCTGACGGCCTGCGGTCGGACCGCCTCCGGTCCCGGTTGGGGATAGCGGTAGGTCCGCGACTCGCTCCCGGACGTGACAGACGTGATGCTTCCGGTGGGGTCGTAGGCGTAGGTCAGCCGGTACGGGTCCAATCCGCCGCCGTCAGCTGATCCGGATCCCCCGGCGCAGGTCCCCGCCGTGGTGGTCCAGGCGTCGGTCAGCCGCTGCAACCCGTCGTAGCCGAAGCACTCGGCCTGCCCGGTGGTGCCGTCGGCCACCTGCCGCACGTTGCCGACGGCGTCGTACCCGTACTCGTCGGACTGCACGGTGCGGGGCGTCGACGTGTCGGCGCCGGCGGTGGCGCCGAGGCCGACGAGCCGCCGCTCGCCGCGGTCCTCGTAGCGGTAGCTGCGGCGCACCTCCCCCGCGCCGCCGTAGTCACGGCTCTTCACCGGGCCGAACTCGTGGTACGCCGTGCCGCTGACGTAGGTGCCCAGCTCGCTGGCGAGGGTGTCCGCAACGCCGGTGCCGGTGTAGCCCTGGTGCACGGTCTCCTGGGCCAGACCGTTGCCCGCCGGGTAGGTGGTGTCCGTCAGGTGGTCCGCGCGGTCGTAGCCGTAGGTGATCTCGTACGTGCCGGCGAGGCTCTTCTCGCTCGTCGGCACGACCCATCGCCTCCCGGTGACCCGGTAGCGGTCGTCGTAGCTGGCCACCTCGGTCCGGTACCTGTCGGTGCCGACGTGGCGGGTCGTGGCGGCGAGCCGTCCCTTCCCACCGGGAACCGTGTCGTAGGTCCACTCGGCGAGCCTCGTGCCGGTCTGCACGTCGCCGGACCAGGTGACGCTGCGCCGCCCGAGGGCGTCGTAGCTGTAGCTGACCTTCTTGCGCAGGGCGTCGGTGGCGGATGCGACCCGGCCGACGCCGTCGTAGGTGTAGGTGGTGAGTCCGGCGTTCGGGTCCTTCGCGGTGAGACGCTGACCGAGCCAGTCGTAGGTGTAGGCCGAGACGTCTCCGGCGGGATCGGTGACCGACGCGAGGTCACCCCGGGGGGTGTAGGTGTACGAGGTGGTCGGTGCCCCGGGTTGTGGCGTCGACACGCCGGCCGGCAGGTTCTGCTGGGTCTGGACGACCCGGTCGAACGCGTCCTGCCAGCTGCCGGTCCGGCCGCCGACCGGTGGCGTGACGATCGTGCCGTTGCCGAAGTTGTCAGTCGTCGTGCGTGCCGTGGCCGCGCCGAGTCCGTACACGGTCGAGAGGGCCTCCCGTTCCAGCGCGTCGTACTGCCGCTCGGTCCACGACGGGACCGTCGAGGTGGCCGGGTTGAGCAGCAGGTCCGGGTTGTCCCCCGCGGCGGTGCTGTTCCACATCGGCTGGGACGTGCCCGCCGTCAGACCCCGGTCGTCGTACGCGGTGACGGTGACGGTGCGGCCGGACCCGCTGGGGGCGGGCGCCTGCACCTCACGGGTACGCCCCAGACCGTCGAGGTAGGTGTGGGTGGTCAACCACTCGACCCGCGTCCCGGCCAGGGTCTGCAACTGGCGGGCCGTCACGACTGTGGGCCTGCTCGGCTGCTCGGCGCCGGTGGCGGTGATGCGGTAGGTGAACTCGTACGAGGGCGTGGTGGTGCCCGTCTGCTGCTCCGTGGGCAGCCACACCTTGCGCAGCCGCCCGACGCCGTCGTACGCCGATGTGGTGGTGCGGCCGTTGACGTCGACGTTCCTGTCCTCGGTGTCGTCGAAGGCGGGCGACGGGTAGCTGGTGGCGGTGAAGCCCTTGGGGTCGGTGACGCTGACCCCGTCGCTCGGGAACCCGGTCGCCGGTCTGTAGCCGGTGCGGGTGACACCGTCGGGGTTGGTCTCGGTCAGCTCCCGCCCGTAGTCGTCGTAGGTGTTGCGCACCCAGTTGTACGTGCCGTCGGCGGTGTGGGAGCGGACCTCGGTGGGGTTGCCGTCGGTCGGCTCGTTCACTCCGTCGCCCGGTCCGGTGGCGCCGTCGTAGAGCGTCACGGTCCGGTCGACGACCGGGCCGGGGCACCGCAGGCTCTGGCCGTCCGGGTCGCCGGCGTGGGTCTCCCTCCGTTCGACGAAGTCGAGCATCCACTGCCCGGCCGCGGTGTTCTGGGCGTAGCCGATCTCGGTGCACACGCTGTCGGCGACACCCGTCTCGCCGAGGTCGGCCTCCCGGGTAACCAGGCCGCCGTTGCCGACGGAATAGCCGTCGGACCGCTTGGCCCTCTCGCGCCAGGTGCCGTCGCCGCGCCGGTCGCGCCGGTACTCGTAGGCCGGGCGCACCATGTGCACGTCGTGGGATCCGGGCCCGTCCGCGATGATCCCGGAGTCCCAGTAGGTGCTGCGCGAGGACTCCAGCTCGGTCAACGAGTTGTCGGCGTTACGCCGGTAGCGCTGTTGTTGCAGCACCGTGCCCGCCAGCTGCGGGTCGTCCGGCCAGGGCTGGCCCGTGTAGTCCTTGACCGCCTCGGTGCGGGCACTGCCGGAGCCGAGCAGGTCCCCGTTCATGCCTCGGAAGTACCGGGTGTCGGTGATGCTCTGGCGGTCCGCTCCGCCGCTGCCCTCGGTGACCCGCACGGTCTGGTAGCCACGCCAGTCGGTCCAGTCCATGTCCTTGGCGGCGACCGTCAGCTCGTCGTCGCGGTGCCACGCCGGCCACGGCACGAGCTGGTCCACCCCGTACGCGTAGGAGGTGCTCATGGTCGGTGAGCCGCCCACCAGGTCGACCTGGTCGACCTTGGTCACCAGGTACCTGTGGAACACGCCCTTGACGGGGTTGGTGGCGCCCTCCGGCTTGAAGCGCACCCGGAAGCACTCGTAGCGGTTCTGGTCCCACAGCACCCCCGCCTCCCACCCGGTGTTCTCGCCGCCGGCCGGGCAGGTCGTGGCCGGGGACGCGTGTCCGTAGCTGACCCGGGTCTCGCCGCCGAGGCCGTTGCGCACCACCGACAGCCGTCGCATCTGCAACTGCTGCGCGGTGGTCGTGTAGTCCTGACGGTTGCCGAGGAAGATCCCGTCGAACGCGACAGGTGGCAGTGTCACCGTCTCGCCACCCCACAGGCCCGTCTGCTGGATGCTGTTGAGCCACAGCGACGGCGTGGTGCCGTCCGGGGTGGGCGGGAAGGCGAACGTCGGCCGCCACCGTGTCGTCTCCTGCCACGTCTGTGCCTGCGCGTTCCACACCTGGGCCGAGATCAGGTCCAACCGGCTGGTGCTGAAGAACGTCGGTGAGTACTTCGCGCAGCCGGCGCCGTCGGCGCAGACCAGGTCGGTCGGCACGTCCGGGTACGACGTGGCGTTGGCCGCCGAGACGGCCGGGCAGGAGGCGGTCGGGTTGGCGATCCGCTGGGTGCAGCGGCCGACCGCGGTGAAGTCGACCTGCGCGCTGGGGTGCTGGCCGGCCAGCATGCCGTACTCGATCCGGTCGAGGTGGCCGCCCCGGTCGTAGCGGTAGGTGGCGCCACCGTTGGCCTGCCGGTAGTTGTTGGTCTCGGGCGTCCAGTACACGGCCGTCACGTTCTCGTTCGCGTCGACCACCGTGTCGAGGTTCCAGCGCCAGGTCTGGCGGCAGGGCACCGGCGCGGTCGAGTGGCACGGCTCCCCCGCGTCGTCGCCGACGACGGGCACGGTCCAGTTCGAGTCCTTCCGGTTGCCGAAGGTGTGCTGCTCGCCGTCCGGTGTGGACACCACCCAGTACTCGCCGGTGTTGTCGTCGTTCGACCCGTTGAACCGATGCTCGATCTTCCAGCCGCGGTCGTCGCGCATCCGGTAGGTGCCGTCCGCCGTCTTGATCAGCTCGGTGGAGACCCCGTCCAGGGACAGCACGAACGCGGCGCCGTCCTCGTCCCCGGAGTACGGCGACACCCAGCACAGGTCGGCGTGGTACGCATCTCCGTCCTCGACGCAGGACCGGTACCGCCGCTCGATGAATCCGATGCCGAGGTTCCACCCGAGCCCGACCCAGGACGCCTGGTTGTTGGTCGAGGACGTACGTCCGTCCACGGTGGAGGAGTCGTAGTCGAGGGACAGGTCCGGGGCGTCGCCTCCGACCGAGGGTGGCAGCCGCAGCGGGTAGGACTCGGTGAAACTGCCGGAGTTGGTTCCCGCGGTCCACTTCTCGGCCGGGGACAGGTCGGTCGCGCGGTAGTCACCGGTTCCGGTCCCCGACGCGGCGGCGGTCACCGCGTACACCTGATCGGGGCCGCTGTCGACGTCCGCCGACAGGCGGCCGGCGGCCAGGTCGTTGCGGGCGGCCACCGGAGCGGGTGTCCGGACGCACTCGCGGGTCACGCACTGCGGAACACGGACCAGCCGCAGCCGGTCGGCGAGGTTCCCCCCGTAGCCGTAGCGGAAGCGCGAGTAGTCGACGTCGAGGTGGACCCGGCCCGATCCGCCGGCGCGACGGGACAGCCTGAACGCCGTCCCGACGCTGTCCAGCGCCGCCCGGCTCTCCTGGTCGAGCAGCTCCACCCGGACCTCGGCAGGCGCGTCTCCGGTCCCGGTCGCGGACACTTCGATCGGCAGCGAGCCGGCCCGCACCGGATGTCCCGGGGCGAGCGTGACGTCGACAGTGCCGGCGGCCGGCCAGTGCGGTGCCGGCAACGGCGTGGCCGCGTCGGCCTCCGGGTCCGGGGTCGTCCGGACGCGGGGAACCGTCCTGCCGGGCACCGAGCGCTCCCGGGGCGAGCCGGAGGCGGCGTGGGCCGGCGTCGGGGCCACCACCGTCGTACCGGCTGCGGCGACGATCGCGACGACGCTCACCGCGCCGAGCACCCACCTGGCGAGATAACGTCCGGTACGCATGGGTCTCCTTACGTCCACGCGGCCGAGGCGGGGCCGCCGGCTCGCTGCGCCGCGGGCCCGGGCGGCCCGAAGCCCCCGTGCGACTGGCGCGCACGACAGCGATCAGGGCGTCAGCTTGCGCGGCACCGGGACCACGCCGCCCGCCATGTCGGTCGATCGGAGACGTCTCGGGACCTCTCCCCTGAGGACCTGCACGAACGCGGCCGACACGGGTACGTCCCGGGATATCGAGCGACGACGTTGAGTCACGTTGGCCGGGGCGCTAATCTGACAACCGGTCACATTGCCGACGGCGAATGGTCCGATTCCCTTGACGAAGACCCGCTCGCGATCCCCACGGGGGTTGGTGGCGCCGCGGAGCGCGTCGTGAGGTGGCGGACCCTGCCGGGGACGCTGGACCAGCACGCGCATCTTCTGGTCGTCCGGTTACGACAGCTCAAGGATCACAGCGGGCTGAGCCTGAAGGCTCTGGGGACGAAGACGGCGTTCAGCGCCTCCTCCTGGGAGCGGTACCTCAACGGCAAGGCGCTGCCGCCCGAGACGGCGGTCGTCGCCCTCGCCGAGATCACCAGAGCCGATCCGGTCCCCCTGCTCGCTCTGCTCGCGGCAAGTCAACGGGTCGAGCCACCGTCCACCGAGGTCCCGGCGTCCGGTGACGCGCACGGGCCGGAGCCAGATCGGGCCGAGCCGCGGGTCCGGGTCGCTGCGCTGTCCGTCGCCGGGGGCGCGCTGCTGCTCTCCGCCGTCACCTCGATCCTGTTGCTCGTCGATCCCTGGCGCGAGGACGACCCCGCGGTGGCGACCGACGTCGGCAGGTACGCGTGCACGTACACCCAGCAGGGTGACCTGCTGTTCGCCGGCAACAGCACGACGACGTCACACCTGGTGATGCGCAACAGCACCGGTCCGGACGCCGCCGAGGTGCAGTGTCTGCTGCGACGCCACAACCTGTCCCCCGGCGAGGTGGACGGGTACTTCGGCGAGCACACCGAGGCCGAGGTGAAGCGGTTGCAGCTGCAGGATCATCTGCCCGCCGACGGGATCGTCAGCCAGCAGACGTGGCAGTTGTTGCGGCATGTGCGATGAGCGAGGGACCGGCGATGGCGTACCCACCGAACGCGACCCGCTGGCGCGCGCTCCCGCGCACGCTGCCCGCGCCGTGCGCCCTCCTGGTCACCGAACTGCGGGACCTGAAGGACCGTAGCCGCCTGAGTCTGGACCAGCTGGCGGCGACGACCGCGATCAGCAGGTCGTCGTGGGAACGCTATCTCAACGGCAAGCAGTTCCCGCCCCGCCAGGCGGTCCGGGCGCTGTGCGAGGCCGCGGGTGAGCCCGACGACAGGGCTCTGAGGTGCTGGGACGTGGCCGACGCGGCCTGGAGCGGCCGCGCGCAGACCGCCACCGGTGCGACGAGCGCATCCGACGTCGCGCGCACCGACGCACCGCCCCGGCGGCGCCCCGGGCGCACGCGCCGAGCGCTGCTGGCCGCCTCCGACCTGGTCGCCACACGTCCGGTGGCCAGCGCGGTCGGGGTCGCCCTGGCGTGCGCGGCGATGGTCACGCCGGCCGCCGTGGTCCACGCGTCCCGCGCCGCCACCGTCGCGGGCCCCCGCCCACCCATCTGCGAGCTGCAAGCCTGCGAGGGCCGCAACCCCCGCACCACCGCCTGCGAGGACCCTGTCACTGTGGCGTCCCACACCGCGGCGGACGGCACCCGGCTGGAGATCCGCCTCAGCCCGAGCTGCCGGGCCGGTTGGATCCGCACCTGGCCCACGCACGCCGGCTTCCGCCTTGAGATCAGCGGACCGGACGCCCGCCCGCAGACCACCGTCACGGCGGCCCCGACGACGGACCAGCAGGTCACCACCACGGCGATGATCGCCGCACCCGACCCGTCGAGCCTGCGCGCCTGCTACTACCCCGCCGGCGACCAACCAGGACGGGAGTGCTTCGGCGTCACCGACTGACGGTGCCGCCGCTCAACTCACCCCGAGCCGGGCCAGCGGCTCGACGAGTTCCCGCTCCTCGTAGCTCAGGTGCGACAGCAGGGCGTCGGTCAGCAGGTTCACCGCGGCGCGCAGCTCGGCCAGCCCGTCCGGCGCCCCGACGTACGCGACAAGCGCCTTGTCGACACCCTCGAGCACGTCGTGGATGACGTGGTGCTCCTGCTCCAGCCGGTCGACCACCGGGCGCAGCCGCGGGTCGGCCTGCCGCAGCCGCGGAAAGAGGGCCTGGTCCTCGATGGTGTGGTGGGTGGTGACGATGCGGCAGTAGGACTCGCAGTACGCGCCCAGCGTCCACCGGTTCTGCCGCATGGTCATCGTGTTGATCTGCGAGCGCGCCGCGCCGGCGTCGATCTCACCCGCGGCGACCTGCTCGATCAGGTCGTGGATCTGGGCCAGCTCGCCGCGCAGGCCGTCGTGCACCTGCACCAGGTGCTGGCCGGTGGCCTGCTCGTGCGCCGTGTAGGTGCGCGTCGGGTCGGGCGCGGGCCCGGTGGGACGGGCGGACTCGTCCCAGACCTGCCGGTCGCTGAGCCGCCGGCCGTCGTCCGGGGTCGGCACCACAGCGAAGGCCCCGGCGGTCACCCGCGCGCGGGTCGGCCGCGCGGAGCGCGCGACGAGCGCCGCCGGCTCCGCGGCCACCACCGGCTCGGCGGGAGTACGGGTCGACGTGGCGCCACCGTCGCGTTCGGCCGCGACCAGTTCGCGCACGGCGGGGGCCACCTCGCCGGCGAACCGGCGCAGGTCGTCGGGGTCGTCGCTGGCGAGGATGAACGTGCCGACGCCGTCGCCCAGCGCCAACTCGACCAGCTCCCGCACCCACTGTTCGGCGGGTCCGTGCAGCGGGCCGCCCCCGGCCGACGAGAAGGTGCCGGAGATGTTCAGCAGCCGGCGGACGTCGCGGGGCGAGCGGCCCGCCTCCTGCGCGGCGTCGTCGATGATCTTGTTGCCTCTGGCCAGGTCACCGGGCTGAAGGTAGTCCAGTGACGGCAGCCAGCCGTCGGCCCGGCGACCGGTGAGCGCGAGCATGCGCGGCTTGTACGCCCCGAGCCAGATCGGCACCGCGTGGGCCGGGGCCGGGCCGCGCTTGGCCCCGACCACCCGGTGGAACTCGCCGTCGACCCGCACGCCACCGCGCGCCGAGGCGTCCCACATCTGCCGGATGACGTCGATGCCCTCCTCCAGCGCCCGTACGCCCTGCCCGGGGGTCAGCCGCCGGCCGCCCATCGCCTCGATGGCGTCCCAGAACGCCCCCGCGCCGAGACCCAGCGCGACCCGACCCCCGCTGAGCAGGTCGAGGCTGGCGACGCTGCGGGCGAGCACGGCGGGCGGGCGCAGCGGCAGGTTGGTGACGTTCGCCGACAGGTGTACGCGGTCCGTGCGCGCCGCGACGAAGCTCAGCAGCGTCCAGGTGTCCAGGAACCGCGGCTGGTACGGATGGTCCTGGAAGGTGACCAGATCCAGCCCGACCTGCTCGGCCAGGACCGCCAGCCCGACCGTGCGGTCCGGATCGTCGTTGCCGGGCGTGGTGAACGATCCGAAGACCAGGTCGTGGCCGTAGTCGCTCATCGTGCGAGCCTCCCGTCGTCCGCGACGCGTCGGACGATGCGTCGTGACCCCAACCTTATGCCAGACAGAACATCTGCTGCCAACAAGGTTTGTGATCCTGCGCTATTGTCGGGGCATGACGGGTGCCAGCGATCGGCCGGACCGGCCCGATCCCCTCGACGACGATCTGGGCTGGATGCTGGGAATCGTGTTCCGGGGCTACATCCGGGCAGCCGAGCACACCCTTACCGATTTCCCCGGCGGCCCGCGCGGTTATCAGGTGCTCACCGCCGCGGCCACCGGGCCGGCCCGCAACCAGGGCGCGATTGCCGAGGAGTTGGGCATCGACCGGACGGTGCTGACGTACCTGATCGACGACCTCGAACGCCCGGGGTTCGTCGCCCGGCGGGCGGACCCGGCCGACCGGCGCAGCCGACTGGTGGACGTCACCGACGCCGGGCGGGCGGCGTGGGAGCAGCAACGCGAGGCGCTGCGGCAGGTCGAGGCGCACCTGCTGGGGGCGCTCACGCCCACCGAGTCGGCGACCCTGCGCGCACTGCTGCAACGCATCGCCTGCTCGACGCAGGCGATCGACCCGCTGCGCGACCTCTGCCAGGCGGTCGCCGAGGTACGGCCCGAGCCCGAAGCGCCGACGCCGAGCCGGCCGGGCGCACCGCCCGAGCGCGGTCGACCGCGCGCCGCCCGAGCACGCGGCGACGCCTGACCGGGCGGTGATCCGCGCCGGCGCGGGCCCGCCGGCACTCCCCGACCATCGTGCGTCGAGGAGTGCCGGCGGGCCCATTGTGTCGCGGCAGCGTCGCCGGGGGCGACGGGTCAGCGCACGTGCACGAACACCGGGTTCGAGTAGAACCACAGGTCGTCCCACGGGCTCTCCAGCCCGTCGGCGAGCGGCTCGGCCTCGTCGGTGCTGGTGCCGCGCACCCGCGCGTAGGTGTCGGCCTCGACGTTGCACAGGGTGTGCCGGATGACGTAGTCCGCACCCTGGCGACGCCAGTCGCGCGGGCCGAACCGGGCCACCACCTTCGTGGTGGGGTTGGTGTCGGCGTCGAGGTTGGCGCTCGGCCCGGTGATCTGGCCGACGATCAGGTCGACCCGACGGACCTCGGGACGGTCCCCGTTGCCGTTCACACCGTCCAGCGGGCGGAACGTGATCTCGATCTCGACATCGGTACGGCTGCGGCGGCTGACCGTGATGGTCTGGCCGACCTCCGCCGTCTGTCCCTGGGACCTGGCGGTCACGTCGAGGCTGCGGATCAGGTCACCCGTGGTCACCCAGATCCGGCCGTTGCGCAGGCCGTCCATGATGTCGCCGTAGTCCTGGCGGGCGTGCACGTAGGTCTTGCTGTACTCGCCCGGCCAGAAGTCCGAGCCGCCGCGCGTCCAGTGCACGTGCGAGTCCGACGTCGCGGTGATCCACCAGCGCCGGCCCTCACCGAGCAGCGAGTCCCAGAGCCCGCCGACCCGCGCGGTCATCTGGTCGAAGCCACCGTAGGTGGGGTGGTTGCCGTACCCGCCCCGCGCCCCGCCGTTGAGCGGGCCGGCCTGGTGACCAGGTGCGCCCTCGAAGCCGATGTAGACGTCGGGCGCGGCGTTGTTGCCGTTGCGGAACTCCCGCGGGGTGTCCTGACCGTAGACACCGAGGCCCGGCGCCGAACGGGACGCGTGGTGGGCGATCACCAGCGGCTTGTGCGGCATGCCCCGGGCGACCTTGAGGAACTCCACCATCTTGGCCTCGGTGTCGCGGGCCGGGTCGGTGGGGAACGCGTCGTACTTGGCGAACCGGCTCTCCAGCTCGAAGAGCTGCTTCGCCTCGTCGTCGTGGCGCGGGATCATCAGCGTGTGGTGGTCCAGCGAGGGCGCGTCGAACTCCATGCCCCAGAACTGGAGCACCTCGGGGACCAGCTTGCGCGAGCGCAACAGGTCGGGGTACGCCTGCTCGATGTTCACCTTGGAGTGCGTCGGTCCACCGTGGTCGGTGCACATCGCCCAGGTCAGGCCGAAGTTCTTGGCCATGATCGCGTTGGTGACGATCGGGTAGACCGCGTCCGCGCCCTTGTGGAAGACGATCGGGCTCTTCGTCGTGTCGAACTCGCCGCTGTACTCGGAGTGCACGTGGTGGTCACCCGCGCGCCAGGACCGGTTCTTGGCGTTGCCCCGGTCGTTCGTGTCGTCGCCGGGGCGGCGCTCCTCGTCGGCCCACGCCGCGCCCGCGCCCACCAGCGGGCTGGCGGCGGCCAGCGTCGCGCCGACACCCGCGTACTTGACCAGCTTGCGCCGCGACAACTGCGCGCGCTCGACCTCTTCGGCTTGCTTGTCTCTCACGTGAGAGCCTCTCCTCGATCAAGCGAATGCTCTTTCGATCAAGAAGCCTTGAAGAGGTTGGTGAACACCCGCCGTACGGCGGACGGGTGCACGATGAACACCCTGGCCGAGCCCGTTGAAGGGCGCGGCCAGGTACGGCAGCGGGTCACGCGCCGACAGCGGGGCGTACGCAGCAGCGGGCGCGGGTCAGATCCGGGCGCGTGGCAGCCAGCCCAGGAAGCGGAGTCGTGCTCGGGGCAGGGGCAGCGTCGGCAGATCCTGGGCGGCGGCCACGAGGCACGACCCGAGGTAGACGGCGAGCGCGGCACGCGCCCCGCCGAACTCGGCGAGCAGTTGGCTCTGCTTGGTGGCGCAGGGCCATTCGCGGCCACATCCGGTGCAGGTCCAGCTCGGCGGGCTGGGCAGGTGCTCGGGCAGCTTGGACCGTCGGTACCGGCCGACCACACTGTTGTCCGCACGTACGTCGCGTCGCCGGGGCTCGGGGCCCCCGTTGCGTCGCGCGGGTGGGCGGGGGGCGGGCAGATAGCGCCGGACGGTGCCCAGGAGCGCCCCGACGCGGACCAGAGCGTCCGGCCCCACCTGGTGGGCCAGCAGCGCCGTGAGCAGGTAGTGCCCCAACAGGTCGAAGGAGTCACGATTGAGCCGCAGGTCGCGGCACAGGTCGACGAACTCGGGCGTGGCCAGCGGCACCCGGTCGTCGAGCGCGCGGCGCAGCACCGTCCGCAGCGCGACGCCGAGGCTCGCCAGCGCGTCTCCCTCGCCCAGTCCCAGGCTGTCCTCGTCGGCCACCCGCGCCAGCGCTTCGCCCACCGCCAGCCGAACGACGCGGTCCGGATCGTTACTGTCCAACGCCTCACCTCCGCCTGCTGGCCGGATCTCCGGCAGTGGACCGGACGCCGCGACGCCCGGAGATCATGAACAAGATTTCGCTGTGGCCGCCGGAGCGACTAGGACAGCAGGCGCAGGATCACCTCGCGCCATAGCCGAAAAACGAAGTCGACTCGCCAAAACGTCGGATCACCAGCGGTACATTGTCGACTGCCGTATGGTGGAATTCCCATCAATGGATATGTGAGTTGTTGGGATTCCTTAACGTTCGGCCCACCTCGACAACGCTCGACCGGTCGCCACCCGTCCCTGCCTCGACACCCGATGTCCACTGGGATCCTCCTCTGGTCACCCGATCGCCGGTGACCCCGAGGAGACCGCCGCCACCGCCGAACCACCGGTCAGCAACGAGCCGACCATCGGCCCGTGCGCCCAGACACGTCCTGACCACACCGCCGGCCCTGGTCCTCACCCGGCGGTTCCCTCCCGGACGGAGACAGCGGATGACGTCACCAGTGCAGACCCGAGGATTCGACAGCCGCGACCCGGCGGCCATCCACCGATTCCTGGCCAGCACGTACACCCCGGACCTGCGGATCCGTGCCGGCGAGGCCGGATACCACCTCGTGCACCGACGCGTGGACGCCGGGCCGTTCGCCCTCGCCAGGACCGGGCAGAGCGCTCATCTCGACATCCAGGTGGGCGACATGGACGGGCTGATCGTCTGCCGCACCCGCACGGCAATGGTCAGCCGCGCCTGCGGGGGTTCGGCCCACCGGTTCGGCCCCGGCGACGCCTTTCTGGTCACCCGTCCCGGTCAGCCGCTGCACCTGCGGTGGGAACCCGGCGAGGTGGAACTCTGCGTCCTGGACCTCGGTGTGTTGACACAGGTGGCGACCGCCGCCACGGCCCGAAGACCCGGCCAGATCCGCTTCACCGACCTCGGCGGCGTCACCGCGCCGCTCGCCCGGCAGTGGCACCGCACCACCAGTTACGTCATCGACGTCGTGGCGGGCATCCCGAGCGGCAGCGCCCAGCCGTTGGTGATCGGCAACGCCGCACGGATGCTCGCCGCGGCGGCGCTCGCGATCTTCCCCAACACGGCGTTCACGGACGAGACCACCGAGGACCGCCGCGACGCCAGCACCGCCACCCTGCGCCGCGCCGTCGCCTTCATGGAGGAGAACGCCGACCGGGACATCAGCGCCGCCGACATCGCCGGCGCCGCCGCCGTCTCGCAGCGCGCGGTGCAACTCGCCTTCCGCCGCCATCTCGGCACCACCCCGATGGCGTACCTGCGCAGGATCCGGCTCGACCGGGCCCACCACGACCTGGTCCGGGCCGATCCCCGCCGGGAGACCGTGTCGGCCATCGCGAGTCGCTGGGGGTTCGCCAACCACAGCAGGTTCACCGCCCGGTACCACGCCAGCTACGGCGTGCCGCCCCGCGAGACGCTCCGCGCCTGAGGCGGCCCCTGGCGCCACAGTTGCCGCACGACGAGTTGATCGCCCTTCGTCGCCAGGCCGGCCCACCCTCGCGAGCTGTCCCGCCGAGATGACCACGATCCGCGTTCCGGACACCAACCAGAGCGGCGCCCGTTCAGCGCAGGGCCCGGGCGAGGCGGCGGACGGCCTCGTCCATCAGCTCGGGCGCCGCGGCGGCGTAGGTGAGGCGCAGGTGCGGCGCCGAGGGTTCGGCGGCGTACCACGGACGACCCGGAAAGACGATGACGCCCTCGGCGGCAGCGGCGGCGGCCAGCGCCACGTCGTCGGCGCCGCCGCGCAGGCGGACCCAGAGGTGCAGACCACCGCGCGGGATCGACTGCGGACACAGGTCGGGAAGGTGCCGCCGCAGCGCGGCCACCAACGCCGCCCGCCGGGTCCCGAGCGCCGTGGCCAGAGCCCGTCGGTGCCGCGGCCACGCCGGGGAGGTGAGGAACTCCAGCGCCGCCTGTTGCAGGGGGCCGGCGACGTAGAAGTCGTCGAGCAGCCGGGCCGCGCGCAGCCGGGCGCCGGCTGGTCCGCGTGCGCCGATCGCTGCGACGCGCAGCCCGGGCGCTGTGGACTTGGTCAACGAGCGCAGGTAGATGACGTGCCCGTCGGGGTCGTCGGCGGCCAGCGGCGGTGGGGCCGGACCGTCGATGGTGAGGTCGCGGGCGTAGTCGTCCTCGATCAGGAACGCTCCGGCGTCGCGTACCGCGTCGGCGACCTGCGCCCGGCGGTGAGCCGCCAGTGTCGCGCCGTGCGGGTTGGCGTACAGCGGCTGGCAGTAGAAGAGCCGCGCGCCGGTGCGGGCGAACGCGGCGGCGAGGTGATCGGGACGGACCCCGTCGGCGTCCGCCGGCACGGGCAGCACCCGGAGTCCGGCGGCCCGGGCCACGGCCAGCGCGCCCAGATAGGTCGGGGACTCGACGAGCAGGACGTCGCCGGGGGCGGTGAGCGCCCGCAACGCCGACGACAGCGCGGCCTGCCCACCGGGGCAGATCACCATGTCCTCGGCCCGCAGCCCGGACCCGGCCTCGCGGGCGAACCAGGCGCGCAGGTCCTCGCGCCCCTCGACCGGTCCACGCTGCCAGGTCGCGGGCTGGCGGGCGGCTCGGGTGAGAGCGGCACCCAACGCGGCGGCGGGTTGAAGTTCCGAGTCCAGATAGCCGCCGGACAGCGGAATCGCGCCGGCTCGCGGTAGCGCCAGCAGCGCCTGCATCTCGTCCTCACCGGACGGGCGGGGGCCGAGTGCGACGGTCTGCCAGGACAGGTCGGGCACGCGTCGCTCGTCCGGCGGGGCGGCCACGAAGGTGCCCCTGCCGGGCCGCGCCTCGATCAGCCCTTCGGCCACCAACCGCCGGATCGCCTCGGCGACGGTGACCGGAGAGGCCTGGTGCCGGGCGGTCAGCTCGCGTACGGAGGGCAGGCGGGCGCCGGGGCCGGCGGCAGCGACCAGCCCGCGTAGATCTTGGATAACGCGATCGGCTGCGTTACCGTTCTCCATGAGAGACAACAGTAGCGCTACTATCGCCGGCGCGGTAACAGCGGGCCGGGCCGGCGGCCTCACCCTCGGCGCGCTGGGTGTGCTCGGGTTCAGCCTCTCGCTGCCCGCGACCCGCGTCGCCGTCCAGCATCACCTCGACCCCTGGTTCGTCGCGTTCGGCCGGGCGGTCGGCGCGGGGCTGCTGGCCTGGGCGTACCTGCGTCTCACCGGCGCACCCCGGCCCTCTCGCGGTCAGTGGCGGCGGCTGGCGGTGGTCGCCCTCGGCGTCGTCGTGGGCTTTCCGTTGTTCACCTCGCTGGCGCTTCGCACCCAGACCTCCGCGCACGGCGCGGTAGTCATCGCCGCACTGCCCGCGATGACGGCCGTGTTCGCGGTGCTGCGTGCCGGTGAACGCCCGCCGCCGCTGTTCTGGGTCGCCAGCATCGGCGGCCTGCTGGCGGTGCTGGCCTTTCTCGGTGCCGGTGGCGAGGTGACCGGCACGCTCGCCCTGCCCGACCTGTTCCTGCTCACCGCGGTCGTGCTCTGCGGACTGGGCTACGCCGAGGGTGGCGCGCTCGCCCGCGAACTGGGCGGCGCGCGGACGATCTGCTGGGCGTTGCTGCTCGCGCTGCCCGTCACCGTGCCCGTCACACTCCTCGCCGCCGTGGCCGACCGGCCGCACGCCGACGCCCTCGGCTGGTCGGCGTTCGGCTACCTCACAGTCGTCTCGATGTTTCTGGGCTTCTTCGCCTGGTACGCGGGTCTGGCCCGGGGCGGCATCGCGCAGGTCGGTCAGGTCCAGCTCGCGCAGCCGGTGCTCACGCTGGGGTGGTCGGCACTCCTGCTCGGCGAGAGCGTCACCCCCGCCTCGGTAGCGGCGGCGGTGGTGGTGCTGGCGTGCGTCGTCTTGGTCCAACGCACCCGGCGATCGGAGCTCGCCGCACGACGGGCACGGCCGGGCCCGGTCTAGCCCTGGTCGCGCTCGCGGGCGGCCTGCACCTCGGGCACCGAGGCCTCCAGGAGGTCCGCGAGGCCGCGCAACTGATCGGCGACCCGGGCGCCGAGCGGGGTCAGCGAGTATTCGACGCGCGGCGGGATCGCGGTGAGCACCTCGCGGGTGAGCATGCCGTCGCGTTCGAGAGTCTGCAGGGTCTGGGAGAGCATCCGCTCGCTGACCCCGTCGATGCGCCGCCGCAGCGCGTTGAACCGGTAACTGCCCTCACCGAGCGCGAGCAGGGCGAGCGAGGCCCATTTCGAGGTGACGCTCTCGAAGGCGGCGCGGGACGTGCAGCCGCGCGCGAAGACATCGCTGACGAGTTCCTGGGTAGGCCCCGCCGGGTCCCGGGCCGGCATGCCGCTCATCTCACCAGCTTACCCGACGCTTACCCGAGAGCTTGTGCTGTAGATTCGTAAGTGCTTACGTTTCGTCACCGCCAATCGGAGGTCCCCATGCCCACGTATGCCGTCACCGGCGCCACCGGCCGGCTGGGCCGCCTGGTGATCGAGCACCTGCTCGGCGCCGGCGTGCCCGCCACCGAGATCGCCGCGATCGTCCGCAACCCGGAGAAGGCCGCCGACCTGGCCGGGCGCGGGGTCGAGATCCGCCGGGCCGACTACGACGACCCGTCGACGCTGCCCGGCGCCGTGGCCGGCGCGCGCCGCCTGCTGCTCATCTCCGGCAACGCCCCCGGGCAGCGGACCGCCCAGCACACCGCGGTCATCGAGGCCGCCAGACTCGCCGGAATCGGGCGCGTGGTCTACACCAGCATCCTGAAGGCCGACACGACCACGAACCCGCTCGCACCGGAGCACAAGGCCACCGAGGAGGTCCTGGCCGCGTCGGGCCTGCCGTACACCGTGCTGCGCAACGGCTGGTACACCGAGAACTACACCGATCAGCTGCCGCAGTACCTGCAGAGCGGCACCATCCTCGGCGCCACCGGTGGCAGCAAGGTCTCCGCCGCGACCCGGGCCGACTACGCGGCCGCCGCCGTGGCGGCGCTGACCCGGGACGAGGAGGGCAACGCCGTCTACGAACTGGGCGGCACGGCGTTCACCTTCGACGAGCTCGCCGACGCCGTCACCGAGGTGACCGGCACCACCGTCGTGCACCGCGACCTGTCGGCCGCCGAGCTGGCGTCGGCGCTGGAGAACGTCGGGCTCGACGCCGGCACCGCCGGCTTCGTCGCCGCCCTCGACCACTCGATCGCCATCGGCGAACTGGCCACCGACAGCGACGACCTCAGCCGGTTGATCGGCCGGCCGAGCACCCCGCTGCGCGACGCCATCCGGGCCGCGCGAGCCTGAGGGATCCCGGATCCGCGGGCGGGCAACGGCGTACGGCCCCGTCGCCCGCCCGGCGCACGGCCGGCGAAGCGGGACCGGTCGGGGCCACCTCGGGACCGCCCCACCTTCCGTGATCTTGGCTAGGGTGGTGACATGCCTCCGCGCCGCCTCCACGACGACCGGAGGGGGACCCACGCGACGGCTCCCACGCGCGCCGACCGATCGGCAGCCGGATGAGCGGCTCGCCCGCGCCGGCGCAGCGACGCCCACCGTCCACAACGGCGCGCAACCGGCCCGCGCTGACCGACGTCTGCGCACGGGTCGCCCGGTCCCGGCCCTTCGAGATCGGCATCGTCGTCGTCATCCTCGCCAACGGGATCGTCCTCGGGCTGGAGACGTACGACGGTCTGGTCCCCGCGACCGCGGCGCTGCACGCCCTGGAGGCGATCTTCCGCGCGGTCTTCGTCGTCGAGATCGGCATCCGGCTGGCGGCCTACGGCCGACGTCCGCAGGACTTCTTCCGGTACGGCTGGAACGTCTTCGACTTCGTCGTGATCGCGGCCATCTTCGTTCCGGGCCTGCACGGCGACTCGGCGCTGCTGCGCGTGGTGCGGGTCGCCCGGATGGTCCGGCTGGTGCGGTTCTCGCCGGGCCTGCGGACCATCGTGTCCGCGCTGTGGCGCAGCCTGCCCGGCGTCGGCGGGTTCCTCGCCCTGGCCGTGGTGACGCTCTACGTGTACGGGATGGCCGGCTGGCTGATCTTCGGCGACCGGTACCCGGACGAGTACGGCGACATCGGCCGCTCGCTGCTGACGTTGTTCGTGCTGCTCTCGTTGGAGACACTGCCGGACCTCATCGAGCAGGGCCTGGCCATCTCGCCGTGGACGCTGCTCTACTACGTCAGCTACGTGGTGATCACCGTCAACCTGCTGCTCAACATCCTCATCGCGGTCATCGTCAACTCGATGGAGGAGGCCCGCCGCCTGGAGATGACCGAGCGGTTGGCCCCCGGCTACGACTCCGACGGCGACGGCGTACCCGACGAGGTGGACCGCATCGCGCTCACCCAGCGGCTGGACGACCTGCGGGCGGTCATCGCCGAGTTGGAACGGGAGTTGCGGATCGACCGGGAGGACGCGCACGGCCGACCGCACCGGGAGGACGTCCGCTCCAAGCGGTGATCCGTCGTTGACACTCGGTGGCACCGGGATCGGCTAGTCTCGATGCTCGTCCCGGGGGCCGACTGAAGGGGCATCTCCATGACGGCAAGCGTCGACAATGTCCAGTCCCGCGCCGACGTCCTGACCACACTCGGCGCCGTGATCGACGACGTGATCCGCCCACGGGCGGAGGCCGTCGACCGGGACGGCGCCTTCCCCCGCGAGGGCGTCGACGCCCTCGCCGCGGCGGGTCTGCTCGGCCTGGCCTGCTCGCCCGAGGTCGGTGGCGGCGGCCAGGGCATGCGCGCGGTCGCCGACGTCATCGAACGGCTGGCCGCCGAGTGCGGGTCCACCGCGATGGTGGTGCTGATGCACTACGCGGCGACCGCCGTCATCGAGGCGCACGGCCCGCACGAGGTGCGCACAGCCATCGCCGACGGGCGTCACCTGACCACGTTGGCGTTCTCCGAGTTCGGTTCCCGCAGCCACTTCTGGTCGCCCACCGGCTCGGCGACGGCGTCCGGTGCGGACACGGTGCGACTCGACGCCCGCAAGAGCTGGGTCACCTCGGCGGGCGAGGCCGACAGCTACGTCTGGTCGAGCCTCCCGCTGGCGTCGGGGGCCGGGCCGATGACGCTGTGGCTCGTGCCCGCCGACAGCGCCGGGCTCCGCGTCGCCGGTGACTTCGACGGGCTGGGCCTTCGCGGCAACGGCTCCCGGCCGATGACGGCCGAGGGCGTGGTGGTCCCCGCCGACGCGATGCTGGGCACCGACGGCACCGGCCTGGACACCGCGCTCGGCGCCGTACTCCCCTGGTTCCTGGTGCTCAACTCGGCGTTCTGTCTCGGCCTCGCCGACAGCGCGGTCGCCGAGGCGGCCCGGCACCTCACCGGCACCACGCTCACGCACACCGGCGCGGCGCTTCGGGACGCCCCCGTCGCCCGACGCGACTTCGCCCAGTTGAAGATCCGCACGGACGCCCTGCGCGCCTTCCTCGGTGACACCCTCACCGCGGTGGAGACCGGCCGCGACGACGCGACGCTGCGCGTGTTGCAGGTCAAGGCCCTGGCGGGCGAGACGGTCGCGGACGTCACCGACGGCGCGATGCGGCTCTGCGGTGGCAGCGCCTTTCGCAAGGAGCTGGGCCTGGAGCGCCGGTTCCGCGACTCGCGGGCCGCCCGGGTGATGGCACCGACCACTGACGCTCTGCACGACTTCGTGGGCCGCGTCGCCACCGGCCTGCCGCTGCTCGACGAGGCCAACCGCTGATGGCGGCGCCGTCGGTACTGATGGGCGCGGTCGCGTACGACCCCAAGGTCGTCACCATCTGGGAGGGCTTTCGCGGCTGGTTGCGCGGTCACGGCCTGGATTTCGACTTCGTTCTCTACTCGCACTACGAGCGACAGGTCGAGGACCTCGTCGCCGGCCGCATCGACGCGGCCTGGAACTCCCCGCTCGCGTGGCTGCGGGCCGAGCGGTTGGCGACGGCCCGGGGCGGCTCCGTGCAGGCGCTCACGATGCGCGACACCGACCGGGACCTCACCTCGGTCGTGGTGGTGCGCGCCGACTCGCCGGTACACCGGGTCGAGGATCTCGCCGGGAGGGTGGTGGCCACCGGCGCGGTGGACAGTCCGCAGGCCACGCTGATCCCGCTCGGCCACCTCGCCGCGGCCGGAGTCCCTGTCGACGTGCGCCGGTTCGACGTCGGCGTCGGGCTGCACGGTGACCACGTCGGAGGCGAACGTGACGCCGCCCGCGCCCTCGCGGCCGGGGAGGTCGACGCCGCCTGCATGATCGACGCCAACCACCTGATGTTCGTCCAGGAGGGCACGCTGCCACCCGAGGGCACCCGGATCGTCGCGCAGACCGGTCGGTACGACCACTGCAACATGACGGTACGCGAGCCGGCGTCCGACGGGGTCCAGCTCTTCGGCACGCTGCTGCGCGGCATGTCGTACGCCGATCCGCAGGTCCGCCCGCTGCTGGACCTGGAGGGCCTGACGGCCTGGCAGGACGGCCGTACGACGGGGTACGACGCCCTCGCCGAGGCGGTCGACGCGAGTGGGTTCTACGCCGCCGACGGGCGGGTGACCGCCGCGGACTACCGGCCGTGACCGCCGACGTCGAGATCGATCTGGGCGGCCTCGGCTTCGGCAGTGGCGCGCACCTGTTGGTGCAGCGCGCCCTGGCCGGGTTGCCACCCGGCGCCCGGGTGGCGGTCTCCGGCACCGATGCCGCGTTGGGCGTGCACCTGCCGGCGTGGTGCCGGAGCCGGGGTCACCGGGTCGAATGGCCCGATCCGGCCGACCGGAGTCGCCTGGTGGCGGTGGTCGTCCGGGGCGCCGCCGACGACGACCGCTGGTTCGGTGCCGAGCGGGCCGGGCCTGCCCTGCCGTCGGCGCTGAGCAGTCGTCCACCGCCCCGCTGGGGCCTCGGTGCCCGTGGCGCGCTGCTGGAGGCCGGCGGACCCGAGGCCCGCTTCGACCTGGACGACCGCGATCTGGTGTGGGCCGACATCGCCCCCGCGCTGTACGCGCAGGCCGCCGCACGGCAGTGGGACCCGCAGACGGCGGTGCCGTGGGACGACACGTTCGCGCTGCCACCGGATGTCGAGGCCGCGGTGGTGCAGATCATGACCTACCTGGTCGAGAACGAGCAGGCGGCTCTCGTCGTACCGGCCCGGTTCATCGGTCGCATCCACCCGCACTTTCGGGAGGTGATGCAGCTCCTCGCGGTGCAGGTGGCCGACGAGGCCCGGCACATGGAGGTCTTCAGCCGGCGGGCGCTGCTGCGCGGCGCGGAGTTGGGCACGTCCTCGGCGGGTGGCCGGCAGTCGCTCTTCACGCTCGTCGCCGAGTCCGATTTCGCCCTCGCGTCGTTCCTGCTCTCGGTGCTCGGTGAGGGCAGCTTCGTCGACCTGCTGGGGTTCCTGGTGCGGCACGCTCCCGATCCGGTGACCCGCCGGATCTGCTGGTTGGCGATGCAGGACGAGCGCCGGCACGTGGTGTTCGGCATGGCCCACCTGGAGCACCAGGCGACTGTCGACCCACTGCTGCGGGACCGACTCCGTGCCGCGATCCACCGTCGTCACGACGCGTTGGCCGACACCGCGGGCCTGAACGCGGACGTCTTCGACGCGCTGGTGGTGCTCGCGGCGGGCGGGTGGGACCCCGAGGACGTGGCCGCCGGCTTCGACCACGTCCGTGCTCTGCAACAGGTGATGGACCAGGGCCGCCAGCGCCGCCTCGTCCGGCTGGGTTTCCGGCCGGACGAGGCGGCCGCGCTCTCCGCCCTGCACACCCGCAACTTCATGTAGACCCCGGCGCACGACACCGGGCGTAGCGTGGAACCGCCATGGACACCGAATCCCGCGCGCTCCGGGCGGATCTCCTGCGGCGACGCGACGAGACCGCCGCGGAGGCCGTCGCGCTGGAGGGCGACCTGCGGAGCCTGTTCGAGGCGTCCCGGTCGTCGAACGCCGACGACGAGCACGACCCCGAGGGCAGCACCATCGCGTTCGAACGGGCACAGCTCAGCGCCGTCCTGGACGCGACACGTCGACGCCTGGCCGAACTGGACGAGGCGGTGAGCCGCGTCGACGACGGCAGCTACGGCATCTGCGAACGATGCCGGCGCCCGATTCCCGCCGAGCGGCTCGCCGCCCGCCCGTCGGCGCGTACCTGCGTGGCCTGCGCCAGCCGACGGTGACGGCGCCCACGGGCCCGGGGGCCGGCGGACGGCGCCGCCACGGGGACGTCAGCTGGCGCAGCAGCCGCCGGCCTGGCCCTCGACGGACGCGGTGTCGACGGCGACGAGGCTGAGCAGCCCGCCGGAGACGCCGGTGGCCAGCCCGCGTCGGGCCGGCTCGACGACCGGCGTCGGGCCGCAGCAGCTGTCGCCGCTGACCGAGTCGGCGGCGTTGCTGTTGCACACGCCGGTCTCGGGCAGGTCGAGCTGGACGTCCCGGGCGGCGGCCCAGTCTCCGGCCAGAGCGGCGACTACCGAGCGGACCTGCTCATAGCCGGTGGCCATGAGGAACGTCGGCGCCCGACCGTAGGACTTCATGCCGACGGCGTGGTAGCCGACCTCCGGGTGGGTGAGCTCGTCGATGCCGTGCGGAGGCACGGTGCCGCAGGAGTGCTCGTTCGGGTCGATCAGTGGGGCGAGCGCGCGGGTCGCGCCCAGCACCGGGTCGAGGTCCAGCCGCAGCTCGGCGGTGATCGAGTGGTCCGGGCGGAAACCGGTGGCCGCGACGACACGGTCCACGAGCACCAACTCCTCGCCGCCGTCGGCGTGCCGGACGACCACCCGGACGCGTCCGTCGGCAGGTGTGAGGGCGTGCACCCAGAAGCCGGTGAGCAGCCGGACCCGGCCCGCGTCGACGTGCTGCCGCAGCCGCGCGCCGAGAGCGCCACGCGCCGGCAGGGCGTCGGCGTCCCCGCCACCGTACGTGCGCGCGGGCGAGGTGGTGCGGATCGCCCAGGTCACCTCGGTGCCGGGCTCGGTGGCGGCCAGTTCCGCCAGGGACAGCAGGGTGTTCGCGGCGGAGTGACCGGCGCCCACGACGAGCGTGTGCCGGCCGGCGAAGCGGTCCCGGTCGGCGCCGAGCACGTCGGGCAGGGCGTGTTCGAGGTACGCGGCGGCGTCGGCCTCCCCCCGGGCGGGCAGGCCGGACGCGCCGAGGACGTTCGGGGTGTCCCAGGTGCCGGAGGCGTCGAGCACGGCGCGGGCCAGCAGCTCCTCCCCGTCGGCGAGGCGGACCAGGAACGGCGTGGTGTCGCGGCCGGCGGTGCGCAGCCGGTCGAGGCCGAGGCGGCTGATCGCCTGCACCCGGGCGCCGTAGCGGACGTGCGGCTTGAGCTGGGGCAGCTCCGCGAGCGGCTGGAGGTACGCGCGGACCAGCTCGGCGCCGGTCGGTAGGGCCTCCGGGTCGGGGGCGATCCAGCCGGCGTCGTCGAGGATCCGGCGGGCGGCCGGGTCGATGTTGTAGCGCCAGGGCGAGAAGACCCGCACGTGTCCCCATCGGGCGACGGCGGCGCCCGGGGTGTCGCCGGCTTCCAGGACGACGAAGGGCAGGCCGCGTTCGTGCAGGTGGGCGGCGGCGGCGAGGCCGGTCGGGCCGGCGCCGACGACCACGACGGGAAGGCTGTCCAGAGCGTTCATCGGGTGACTCCTTGTCAGGTGATGGTGGGGCTGCGGCGTTCCAGCAGGACCACGTCGCGCCAGCGGTCGTGGTGGCGGCCGATCCGCTCCCGGACGCCGATGACGCGGAACCCGGCCCGACGGTGCAGGGCCAGGCTGCCGGCGTTCTCCGGGAAGATGCCGGACTGGATGGTCCAGATGCCGGCGGCCTCGGTCGAGGTGATCAGCGCGTCGAGCAACAGCCGGCCGACCCCGCGCCCCTGGGCGGCCGGGTCGACGTAGACGGAGTGCTCGACCACGCCGGCGTAGACCGGGCGGCTCGATGTCGGTGTGACCGCGACCCAGCCGAGGAGGGCGTCACCGTCGTCCACGGCCACGAAGCGGTGCGCGGTCAGCCGGGTGGCGTCGAACGCCGCCCAGGTCGGCGCGGTGGTCTCGAAGCTGGCGTCACCGCCGTCGAGGCCCGCCTGGTAGATCGTCAGGACGCGGTCGGCGTCGCTGGCGGTCATCGGGCGCGTGGTCGGGTCGGCCATCGGCGTGCTCCGTTCCGGCTCGGACGATGAGAGACTGTCTCGACGTCTGTCGAATCAGACAGTTGCACGCTGATTAGATGTCTGTCAACCTAGACGAATGTCGAAACAAGCGGCCGTGGACGGATTGTGCTGTCCGCCCCTGTCCGAACGACGTGTGCCGGCCGAGACCGCCGCCACGCTCGCCCCCGCGTTCAAGGCCCTCGGCGACCCGGTCCGCCTGCAGCTGCTGTCGATGATCGCCTCCGCCGAGGGCGGCGAGATCTGCGTCTGCGACCTGACCCCCGCGTTCGACCTGACCGGCCCGACCATCTCGCACCACCTGAGGACGCTGCGCGAGGCCGGGCTCGTCGACGCCGACCGTCGCGGCACCTGGGTCTACTACCGCGCCCGGCCGGCGGTCCTGCACCAACTCGCCGCGCTGCTCACCGTCGTCCCGACCGGGGCAGGCCCCGCTCCCGCCGCCCGGTCGGAGTGCTCGTGAGCACCGTCACCCGCCAGAGCGACCCGGCCACGAGCGCCGTCGTCGGTCGCCTTTCCCGACTCGACCGGTTCCTGCCGGTCTGGATCGGGCTGGCCATGGCCGTCGGTCTGCTGCTCGGCCGTCTGATCCCCGGGCTCGACGACGCGCTGGACGCGGTGGCGGTCGGCGGGATCTCCCTGCCGATCGCGATCGGCCTGCTGGTCATGATGTATCCGGTGCTGGCGAGGGTCCGCTACGACCGGCTCGGCACCGTGACCGGCGACCGCCGCCTGCTGATCTCGTCGCTGGTCCTCAACTGGCTGGTCGGCCCGGCCGTGATGTTCGCCCTGGCCTGGGTGTTCCTGGCCGACCAGCCCGCGTACCGCACCGGTCTGATCATCGTGGGCCTGGCCCGCTGCATCGCCATGGTCATCATCTGGAACGACCTCGCGTGCGGCGACCGCGAGGCCGCGGCGGTCCTGGTCGCGCTCAACTCCGTCTTCCAGGTCGTCGCCTTCGGCCTGCTCGGCTGGTTCTACCTGTCGGTGCTGCCCGGGTGGCTCGGGTTGCCGGGCGCCGAGTTGCGCGTCTCGGCCTGGGAGATCGCCCGCAACGTGCTCATCTTCCTCGGCATCCCACTGCTGGCCGGCTACCTCAGCCGCCGCCTCGGCGAGCGCGCCAGGGGCCGCGAGTGGTACGAGTCCCGCCTCCTGCCCCGCATCGGCCCCGCCGCCCTGTACGGGCTGCTGTTCACCATCGTGGTCCTGTTCGCCCTGCAGGGCGACGCCATCATCGGCCGACCGTTCGACGTCGCCCGCATCGCCCTGCCGCTGCTGGTGTACGT
>NZ_JBNCKQ010000007.1:160098-338119 GCF_049841615.1 Micromonospora sp. DT63
GTATACTTCGCGCTGATGTGGGCCGGCTCGTACGCCCTCGGCCGGGCGCTCCGCCTCGGCTACCCGCGCACGACCACCCTCGCGTTCACCGCTGCCGGCAACAACTTCGAACTCGCCATCGCCGTCGCGATCGGCACCTTCGGCGTGGCCTCCGGTCAGGCGCTCGCCGTGGTCGTCGGACCGCTGATCGAGGTGCCCGTGCTGGTCGGCCTCGTCCACGTCTCGCTCTGGGCTCGCCGCCGCTTCTTCACCCCACCCCTTGACCGAGAGGCGTCCCGATGAGCGACAAACCGAGTGTCCTGTTCGTCTGCGTCCACAACGCCGGTCGCTCCCAGATGGCCGCCGGCTGGCTGCGCCACCTCGCCGGCGACGCCGTCGAGGTCCGCTCGGCCGGCTCCGCCCCGGCCGAGACGATCAACCCCGCCGCCGTCCAGGCCATGCGCGAGGTCGGCATCGACATCACCAACCAGACCCCCACCCTCCTGGAGTACGCCACTGCGGAGTCCTCCGACGTCATCGTGACGATGGGCTGCGGCGACGCCTGCCCGGTCTTTCCGGGCCGGCGCTACGAGCACTGGAAGCTCGACGACCCGGCCGGCAAGGGCGTCGACGCCGTCCGCCCGATCCGCGACGACATCCGGGTCCGGGTGGAGCGACTCGTCGCCGAGCTGACCGCCCCCGCCTGAGCACGGACGAGGCCGACACGCGGTACTGCGGGCCAGTGCCACGACGCGACCCACCGACGGCTTCCGGCGTCCACATAGATGTGATGTATCGCCTCAGCGGCACCGGTGCGGCCTCGGGCAGCAGACGTCGATCATCGCGGTGAACATCTAATCTTCATCGTGCCCCGCCGATGTTCGTGGCACCGCCCGGCTCCGGCCGGGGCGGTGCCGTGCGAACCGGTCCGCAGCGTGGCGGAGCAGGTCGACCGGCCTGCGGGAGGGTCGGCAAGCAGCGCCGGCGCAACCCGACACCCGTCGCAACCCCGACGCGTCCGTTCGTCCGACGGGCCGGGCGGACGCCCCGACGGGCGAGGAACAGACGCGGTCACCGGAGGCCGCCCACGAGCATAAAACATTAGATCTATATCGGCACAGGTCGATCGATGTCGTTGACGCACCCGATCGAGCCTCCGTATACTCCAAATGATCATCAGATCTTTAGCCTAGTCGGGCGAGGAGCGCATGCCGCAGATCACTGGCGTCACCGTCGAGGACGTCCGCTTCCCCACCTCGCTGACCGCTGACGGGTCCGACGCCATGAACAAGGACGGCGACTACTCGGCGGCCTACGTCATCCTGCACACCGACGGCGTCGACAGCGCCGGCGTGCCGCTGGCCGGTCACGGCCTCACCTTCACCATCGGTCGGGGCAACGACATCGTCGTCGCGGCGGCGGTGCACCAGGCCCACCGCCTGGTGGGCATGGACGTGACGACGATGGCCGCCGACATGGGGGCCGTCTACCGCCTGCTCACCTCCGACTCCCAGCTGCGCTGGCTCGGGCCGGAGAAGGGCGTCATCCACCTGTCGTTGGCGGCAGTGCTGAACGCGGCCTGGGATCTGGCCGCGCGACTCGCGGACAAGCCGCTGTGGCGGCTGCTCACCGACATGTCCCCCGAGCAACTCGTCGACGTCGCCGACCTGCGCTACCTGTCCGACGCGCTGACCCGGGACGAGGCGCTGGCCATCCTGCGCGCCAAGCAGGGCACGAAGGCCGACCGTCTGGCCGAGTTGGGGCGCACCGGCTACCCGGCCTACACCACCTCGGCGGGCTGGCTCGGCTACGGCGACGACAAGCTGCGCCGGCTGTGCCAGGAGGCAGTCGACTCCGGCTACGGGTACGTCAAGCTCAAGGTCGGCGCCGACCTCGAGGACGACATCCGGCGGTGCCGGATCGCCCGGGAGATCCTCGGCCCGCACCGCAACCTGATGATCGACGCCAACCAGGTGTGGGACGTCGACCAGGCCATCGAGTGGGTCAAGGCCCTCGCCCAGTTCTCCCCACTGTGGATCGAGGAGCCGACCAGCCCGGACGACATCCTCGGCCACGCGGCCGTCCGCCGTGCCGTCGCACCCGTCGGCGTCGCCACCGGCGAGCACTGCCACAACCGGGTGATGTTCAAGCAGCTGTTCCAGGCCGAGGCCATCGACTTCTGCCAGTTGGACACCGGTCGGCTGGCCAGCATCAACGAGATCGTCGCCGTGCTGCTGCTCGCCGCGAAGTTCGACGTCCCGGTGTGCCCGCACGCCGGCGGCGTCGGGCTCTGCGAGATGGTGCAACACGTGTCGGTGCTCGACTACGTCGCGATCTCGGGGGATCTCACCGGCCGGGTGACCGAGTTCGTCGACCACCTGCACGAGCACTTCACCGACCCGTGTGTCGTCCGGGACACCGGCTGGGGCAGCGGTTACGTTCTGCCCAGCACGCCCGGCTACTCCACCCGGATGCACCCCGAATCGATCGCGCGGTACCGGTTCCCCGACGGCCTCTACTGGGCCACGGCAGACCCGGCTACGGTGTCATCTCCGGAGCCGTACGTCATCGCGGGTGGGACGGCCACCCCCGCCGGCCGCTAGGAGGTGTCATGTCCCGCACCGACGAAGTGGTGAACGGCATCAAGCGGATGATCCTCGAAGGGACGTTCAAGCCCGGGGATCGGCTGCCCATCGAGAAGGATCTCGCCGAGTCCCTCGGCGTCTCGCGGGGATCGCTGCGCGAGGGCATGTCGGCGCTGTCGATCCTCGGCATCGTCAACATCCGTCAGGGCGACGGCACGTACGTCACCAACCTCGACGCGCCGCAGCTGCTCGCCCCGATGGGCTTCGTCGTCGACTTCCAGGGCCAGGGCGACGGGCGGCACATCCACACCGTCCGCCGCCTGCTGGAGTGCGAGGCCGCCCGGTTGGCGGCGACCAGGATCACCGACGAGGCCCTCGCCCAGGCCGGGGAACTGCTCGACGAGGCGGCCCGGATCGCCGGTCGGTCGCCGCAGGACCACGAGCGGATCATGGAAATCGACATCGCGTTCCACCGGATCATCGCCGCGCACGCCGACAATCCGGTGCTCATCGGCCTGATCGAGGCGTTCGCCGGGCGCACCCTCCGCGGGCGACTCTGGCGGAGCCTGCACGAGGAGGGCGCGGACCGGCGTACCCACGACGAGCACGTGGCGATCCTGAAGGCCCTGCGGGCGCGCGACCCGGAGCGGGCCCGCACCCGGATGGCCAACCACCTGATCGGTGTGGAGGAATCGCTACAGGGGTTGCCCGACGAGAGCGAGACGGGCGTCGACGCGCAGGCGCAGTGATCGCCCGCCCGCTCCGCGCGCCAAGGGAACCGATGCCGGTCCCCCGCGCCCGGTCACGGGCGGGCGACCGCCGTCACCGCTCGTCCCGCTCCGCGCCGGTGCTGCCGGTCATCGCCGCGACCAGGTCGTCGGTGGTGACCTCGTCGGCACGCAGTCGGGCCGCCCGTCGGCCCAGGCGCAGCACCTCCACCCGATCGGCGATCTCGAGCACCTGTGGCATGTTGTGGCTGACCAGCACCACGGACATGCCAGCGTCACGGGCCCGGCGGACGACGTCGAGCACCCGCCCGGTCTGCACGACGCCCAGCGCCGCGGTCGGCTCGTCGAGGATGACCACGTTCGTCGCCCAGATGATCGCCCGCGCCACCGCCACGCACTGCCGCTGCCCACCGGACAGCATCGCGATCGGCGTGGTGACCCGCGGAATCCGCACGCCCAGCTCGGCGAGGGCCGCGGCGGCACCCTGGCGCATGGCGCGCTTGTCGAGCAGCCCCAGCCGGCCCAGCGGCCCCGAGCGCAGGATCTCCCGCCCGAGGTAGAGGTTGGCGGCGACGCTGAGATCGTCGGCGACCGCGAGATCCTGGTAGACGGTCTCCACCCCCGCGCGCCGGGCGTCCACCGGCGTCGCGAAGTGGACGGGACGACCACCCACCCGGATCTCACCCTCGTCGGGAGGGTGCACACCGGACAGCGTCTTGATCAGCGTGCTCTTTCCGGCGCCGTTGTCGCCGATGAGGGCGACGACCTCGCCCTTGCCGACGGTGAAGTCCGCGCCGCGCAGCGCCTCGACGTGGCCGAACCGCTTGACGATGCCACGGGCTTCGAGGACCGGCGGTTCGCCGGCGGCCGGCTGGTCGGTCCCGACGGTGGTGGTTGGGGCGGCGTCCATCACTGCACCGGGGGGTTGGCGCAGCTGGGCTCGAGCACCGCCTTGATCTCCGCCGAGTCGATGTTCTTCTTGGTGACGAACGTGACGCCGGTGTCCGCGGACGCCAGCGGCGCCTTGTCCCGAAGGTGCTTGACCATCTTGTCGACGCCGAAGTAGCCCATCTTGAACGGGTTCTGCACGACCAGCGCCGAGATCTGGCCGTTGCGCAGTCCGGCGATCTCGTCGGGGGCGGCGTCCCACCCGATGATGACCACCTTGCCGGACTTGCCGGCCGCCTGGATGGCCTGCGCGGCCCCGAGGACGCTCGGCTCGTTGGCCGCGAAGATGCCGGCGAGGTTGGGGTTGGCGGTGAGGATGTTCTCGGTCACCCGCCGCGCCTCGTTGACGTCACTGCGGCTTGGCTGCTGCCCGACCAGCTTGAGGTTGGGGAACTGCGCGAGGCCGGCCTTGAAGCCGTCGACCCGCTCGGTGTTGGTCTGCGAGCCGGGTTGGAACTCCACGAGCGCCACGTCGTGGTTGCCGGGGCCCAGTTCGGTGGCGAGCAGCTTGGCCGCCTCGACGGCCGACGCCTTGTTGTCGGTGGCGAAGAGCGGCACGCCCGACGGCTGCGGGCTGGTCCCCGAGTCGATCATCGCGACCGGGATGTCGGCGCCGAGCGCCTGGTCGGTGGCCGGCGCCAACGCGCGGGAGTCGGTGGCCGCGTAGACGATGCCGTCGACCTTCTTGGTGACGAAGTTCTGGATCAGGTTGACCTGACCCTCGACGTCCGTCTCGGTGGTCACCCCGTCCCACTGGACCGTGACGTCACCGGCGCGCTGCGCGGCGCACTCGGCACCCGCCTTCACCGTGTTCCAGTAGTCGGCCCCGACAGCCTTCGGCACGACGGCGAGCTTCAGCGGCCCGGCCGCGTCCTTGGTCGCGCCGTCGCCTCCGTCGCGGACCTCGACTCCGCCGCAGGCGCTGAGCAGAGCGGTCGCCGCGGCGACGGCGACGATGACCTGTGCGCGCAGAAGACGCCCTCGTGGCCGTCGGCTGGTGGTGGTGTGTGACATGGTGTGCGTCCTTCCTCTGTCGAACTCCGGGAACGGCATGTCAGCCCCGTGACTCCAGCCGCCGACGGCGGTACTGGTCGAAGTAGACGGCGGCCCAGATGATCAGGCCGACGATCACCTGCTGGTAGTGGATGCTGATGTCGAGCAGGACGGCGCCGTTGCGGACCAGGGCGATGAGGAAGGCGCCGATGATGGTCCCGACGATCCGGCCCTGCCCCCCGAACAGGCTGGCGCCGCCGATGACCGCGGCCGCGATGACGTCGAGTTCCAACGAGATGCCGTAGTTCGGCTGGCCGGAGTTGACCCTCGAGGCGGCGATCATGCCGCCCAGACCGACCAGCACACCCGCCAGGACGTACACGTAGGTCAGGTGGCGGCCCACCCCGATGCCCGAGCGACGGGCGGCCTCCAGGTTGGACCCCATGGCGTAGGTGTACTGCCCGAAGCGGGTCTGCGAGAGCAGGAACGCGACCCCGACGGCGACCACCGCGGTGATCACCACGGCGAACGGGATACCGATGATCTCGCCGTTGCCGAGCAGCTGGAACGACCGGGGCAGACCGTAGACGCCGACCGCGCCGGTCATGATGAACACCAGGCCACGGCCGACCGACATCGTCCCCAGCGTCGCGATGAACGGGGGTATCCGGGCGACGGTCACCAGCAGGCCGTTGAGCAGCCCGGCCAGGGCACCGACACCGATCGCGACAGCCGTCGCCGCCAGGAGCCCGAAACCCAGGTCACGGACGACCATCGCTCCCGCCACGCCGGCGAGCGCGGCGACCGAGCCGACCGACAGGTCGATGCCCCGGGTGATGATGACCATCGTCTGCGCGGTGGCGATGATGGCGATCACCGCGGTCTGCGCGCCGATGTTGAACAGGTTGTCGGCCGTCAGGAAGTAGGGACTGGCGAAGCTCAACGCGATGAACAGGACGACGAGCGCGGTGGCCGCCGTGAACTCACTGAGCGCGTGGGAGATGCGCTCCCGCAACCAGTCGTTGAGCGCGCCGCCCTGGGGCTCCGCGGTCGCCTCGGCCGCACTCATCGCCGACCCCGGCTCTCGTCCACTGTGCCACCGGCTCGACTTACGTCCCCGCCGGTGATCGACGCATTCCTTTCCAACCGGACCTCCCCAGGACGTCACACACGGGCCACTCCCCGCAGCGCCTGCGCGATAGATCGGATGTTTCCTGCGATCAGGCGTTACCTTGCCATGGTCACGCTCATGTTGCCAAGGTCTTACCGCCATGTTGTGGCATCGTTATGGACGTTTCGCGCACCATACGTCGGACCAAAAAAGCGTTGCCTGCGAAGGGCTGCGGCACAGGTCCTGCCGACCACCGTCGCATCAGGCCACTGTTAGCGATAACGCCTGACCGCCGCCGGGTGAGCGTCATCGCCGCAGAGTCGCGCTGCCCGACCACCGCTCACCTTGAGCATGTTATCGATAACATGCTATGTTCCGCCAAGGAGTCGAGGGCACGTCCCTCCCACTCGGAGTTGCCGACACCTCGAAGGGCATCGGGTCCCGCGACCCGGTCGACGGTCGGTGACCTGTCCGAGCCACACCTGTTCGGCGTACGCCGTGTTCCCGCGACCGCACGCGGTCGCTCCGTCATGACGTCCGCCCGCAGGCATCGCCGTCGGCGACCTGTCGCACCGTCCCGGGCTCGCCCACATCCGCCCCGCGCGTTTCCCACGGGCGGCCCACCACCGGTCCGGCAGCGACCCCTCGACTCCGGCCGCCACCACCTCGAAAGGCAGGACCATGGACAAGATCCCCGACGAACGCGCACCGCGACCCCGGTTCCGGGGCCGTCGGGTGCTGATGCCACTCGCGGCCACCCTCGCGGCGGTCGCCGCGACGGTGGCGGTGACCTCGGCCGCCAACGCCGGCACCACTCTGGGCGCTTCGGCGGCCGAGAAGGGCCGTTACTACGGCGCGGCGGTGCCCGCCTTCAAGCTGTCCGACAGCCAGTTCGCCACCATCGTGAACCGGGAGTTCAACCAGCTCACTCCCGAGAACGAGATGAAGTGGGACGCCACCGAGCCGCAGCAGGGCCGGTTCAGCTACAGCGGCGGGGACCAGATCGTCGCCCACGCCCAGGCGCACGGCATGATCGTCCGCGGCCACACGCTGCTGTGGTACCAGCAGCAGCCGGGTTGGGCGCAGAGCCTGTCCGGCACCGCGCTGCGTAACGCCGCGATCAACCACGTCACCCAGGTCGCCACCCACTTCCGGGGCAAGATCTACGCCTGGGACGTGGTGAACGAGGCGTTCGCCGACGGCGGCAGCGGCGGGCGACGGGACTCGAACCTGCAACGCACCGGCAACGACTGGATCGAGGCGGCGTTCCGCGCCGCCCGCGCCGCGGACCCGGGCGCGAAGCTCTGCTACAACGACTACAACACCGACGGCATCAACGCGAAGTCGACAGGCATCTACAACATGGTGCGCGACTTCAAGTCCCGCGGCGTACCGATCGACTGCGTCGGCTTCCAGTCCCACCTCGGCACCACGTTGGCCAGTGACTACCAGGCCAACCTCCAGCGCTTCGCCGACCTCGGCGTCGACGTGCAGATCACCGAGCTGGACATCACCCAGGGTTCCAACCAGGCCAACGCCTACGCCCAGGTGACGCGGGCATGCCTGGCCATTTCCCGCTGCACGGGCATCACCGTCTGGGGTGTCCGGGACAGCGACTCGTGGCGCGGCAACGACAACCCACTGCTGTTCGACCGCTCGGGCAACAAGAAGGCGGCGTACACGTCCGTCCTCAACGCCCTGAACTCCGGAACGCCCATTCCGACCACTCCGCCGCCGACGACCCCGCCGCCCACCACGCCGCCGCCCACGACCCCGCCGCCCACCACTCCGCCGCCGACCGGTGACGGATGCTCGGCCTCGGTGTCGCTGAACTCCTGGAACGGCGGCTTCGTCGCCACCGTCAAGGTCACCGCCGGTTCGTCGGCGCTGCGGGGTTGGACGGTCCGGGTCACGCTGCCCTCGGGCACCGCCGTCACCAACACCTGGAGCGCGCAGGCCAGCGGCTCGTCGGGCACTGTGGACTTCCGCAACGTCGACTACAACGGCCAGGTCGGCGCGGGAGCCAGCACCGAGTTCGGCTTCCAGGGCACTGGCGCCAGCCCGTCCGGCACCCCCACCTGCACCGCGAGCTGATCCGTCCTCGCTCAGCTCACCACCCCGGCACCCCCGGGGCGTCGCGGACCTGCCGCGCGCCCCGGGGGTGCCGTCCGTTCCGGCCGTCGATCATGTCGACGTCGTCGTCCACCTGAGTATTGACACTTGTCCAGGGCGGCACCATGCTCTGCTAAATCAGTTTAGCGGCGACCCGCTCCGGTCCTTCCTCTCGTCGGTACGGCGCCTGCGGGCGGGTGCGCCGTCGGGAAGGGAGTCACATGAGACTGCGCAGAGGGCTGATACCACTGCTCGCCACCCTCGTTCTGACCGCCGCCGCAGGCACGGCGTACGGAAGCCCGGGCGGCGGTCCGGGTGGCGGGGACGCCATCCGCAGCATCACCCCGATCACGACCGTCCAGACGTACGGCCAGAAGGTCTCCGCGGTGGCGATCGAGTACAGCGCGACGGTCAACCCCCGCACCCTCGACAACTCCACCTTCACGGTCGCCGACACGATCTACAACTTCCGCTTCAATCCGATCGAGGACCTGCCGAAGCTCGCCGACCGGACCGTCACGCACACCTACACCAACGGCGTGCCGTCCACCCGGGGCGACCATCGGTCGGCCCCCGGCAGGTACGTCATCGTCGAGCTGGACCCGGACGACCCGGGCGGGTGGACGGTCATCGTCTCCAAGTGCCCGACGTTCCTGTGCACCGTGAAGGTCAACCCCGACCTGCCGACCCGTGTGGTCCAGCGCCGTGACGTGCACGGCCAGCCCGGTCGCGGGGCCGGCAAGGGGCCGGTGCTCGCCCGGGCGACGCCGCGCGAGTCCCGTCCGGTCACCGAGAAGCCGGTCAACCAACTGGTCGACGAGTTCACCTACGGCTCCTTCCTCAGCGGCGGAATGGTGCTGCCGTACCACTACCACCTGCCGAGGAACTACCAGCCCGGCCGCCGGTACCCGCTGATGGTCGTGCTGCCCGGTCACGGCATGGGCTGGGACGGCGACAACCTCGGCGTCCAACTCGCCGCCGACATCCCGGCGACCGCGTGGCTGCAACCCAGCCGGACGGGCAGCACCGAGGACGTGATCGTCCTGGCGCCGCAGCACCAGCGGGTGGGTGGGGCCGCCGAGGCCGACCTGCTGGTCAAGCTGCTCGACACGTTCGTCCGCGACTTCGCCGTGGACACCCGCCGGGTGTACGCGACAACTGTGTCGTACGGCTCCCAACTGCTGTGGGAGGCGTTCGCCAAGCGGCCGGACCTGTTCGCCGGCGGGCTGGTGACCGGCGGGTTCCCGGTCAACGCCACGCAGGCGACCGCCATCGCCGCGGCCGAGGTGCCGCTCTGGATCACCCACGGCGAGCACGACCACCTGCTCAACGTCACCGGCGCGCGGAACTCCTCGGCGCTGCTGCGACAGGCGTACGTGGCCCGGGGCAAGAGCCCGGAGCAGGCGGAAGCGCTGGTGCACTACACCGAGTACGCCGACGCGGCGTTCTCGTTGCCGGACTACCACGCGGCGTTCGGTCCGACCTACTCCGACAGCGGCATCCTGCGCTGGCTGCTCGGCCAGAGCAAGCCGGCCACGGCGGGCGACTGATCGCCGCGGCGCACGGAGTGCGTGCTCCCCGGCGACCCGCCGCCGGGGAGCACGCGGTGTCGCCATCCTGCTCGGCTGAACCGGGGCTCACACCCGAGCCCGCTGGGCCACCCTGGCGACCAGCGCCTCCGCGACGTCACGCACCTTGCGGTTGGTGTCCTGGGAGATCTTCGACAGCAACGCGAACGCCTCGTCCGGCGTGCACCGCCGCTCCCCCATGATGATCCCCTTGGCCTGCTCGATCACCGCGCGACTGCGCATCGCCTCCCGCAACTGCTCCGCGAGGGTGGCGGCGCTGTCGTACAGGTGGGCGTTGGCCAGCGCCACCGCCGCGTACGCGGCGAAGTGTTCCGCGACCGCGACCGCCGGTGGATCGAAGGCGTGCGCCGTGCCGCCGTAGACGTTGAGCGCCCCCACCACCGACTCCTGGATCGGCAGCCCGATCGACAACGAGCTGCCCACGCCGACGTCACGCGCCCGCTGCGCCCACTGCGGCCAGCGCTGTTCGATGGCCATGTCCGGCAGGGAGATGGTGCCGCCGCTGGCCGAGGCGTCCAGGCACGGGCCCCGATTCTGCTCGTACTGCCGCTCGTCCAGCTCGCGGGCCAGATCGCCGGTGGACGCGGCGGTCCAACCCCGGCGACCCCGGACCAGGGTGACCGAGACCTCCGTGGCGCCGGGGACACTCCGGTTGGCCAGCGTGGCCACCCGGAGCAGCATGTCGTCGAGGCTGATCTCGTCGAGTCTGATCCGGCTCAACTCGGCAAGCGCCTGCGCGGGGTCCACCGTCGGATAGTGGCAGCATCTCGCTGGTTGGCTGCCGTCGACGTCCTGCCTACCCCCTGCGGCGCCCACTCACACCGGGGCCTGCCGGCTCAGCCGTCGAGGCAGGAGCGGACGGCAGCGGTGAGCCGGTTGGCGCGCTCGTCGCCTGCGCCGTACATCTGGTTGACCACGTAACCGAAGCCCACCTCGTGGCGCGCGTCGGCGAAGCCGAGGTTTCCGCCGGCGCCGTCGTGGCCGAAGCTGCGCTCCCCCAGCAGCGGCCGCGCCGGCGGTGAGTGCAGCAGGAAGCCGCTGCCCCAGCGCTGGCCGGTGTCGGGCGGGCCGTGTCGCTGCTGACCCCGGGAGCGGACGACCACGACGTCGTCCACCGACGCCCCGGTGAGCAGGGGGCCATCCCCGAGGTCGGACACGCAGGCGGCGTAGACCCGCGCCAGACCGTCCGCGGTGCTCACCGCGCCCGCGCCCGGGACCCCGGCGGCCTGGATGGCGGGGTCGTTGAAGCTGACCAGACCGTCGGCGTCGGCGGGGAAGGCGAACGCGCCACCCATGGTGATGCCCCGCTCGGCGACCGGGTCGACGAAGGGATCGGCGTCCGGCGGTGGCGCCAGATTCCAGGCGACGGTGTCGCGCTCGCTGGCGGGGAGCCCGAGCCAGGTCCGCAGTCCCAGCGGCCGGGCGAGGGTGTCGTGGAAGTACGCGCCGGGCAACTGGCCGGTGACCCGGTGGATGACCTCGCCGATGAGCCAGCCGTAGGTCATCGAGTGGTAGCTGTGCGCGGTGCCCGGCTGCCACAGCGGCGTCTGCGCCTCGATCGCCGCGATGACCGGATCCCAGGCGAGCACCTCGTCGAGGGTCAGCTGTCGGTCCAGCGCCGGCAGGCCGGCCTGGTGCGTGAGCAGCGAGCGTACGGGGATGTCCGCCTTGCCGTGCTGGCCGAACTCGGGCCAGTAGCGCGTCACGGGCGCGTCGAGGTCCAGCCGCCCCTGCTGCACCAGCAGGTACGCGCAGATCGCCAGGAGCCCCTTGGTACAGGAGAAGACGACGGCCGGCGTGTGCGCCGTCCAGGGCGCTCCGGTGCGGGCGTCGGCCAGCCCGCCGTACAGGTCGACGACCTTGCGGCCCCGCACATAGAGGGTGACCGCGGCGCCGACCTCGCCCCGGGAGGTGAAGTTGTCGCGGAACGTGTCGGCGACGCGCCCGTAGCGGTCGTCGACGTCGCCGTGGATCTGCGGCTGCGTGGCCACTGCCTATCCCTTCAGTGAGCCCTGGATCAGGGCCTTGATGAACTGTCGCTGGAAGATCAGGAACACGATGAGGGTAGGGGTGAGGATCAGCAGCGAACCAGCGCACAGCAGCACCAGGTCGGTGCCCCACTGGCCCTGGAACGCGCCGAGCGCCCCGGCCATCGTGCGTTTGGTGGCGTCGTCGACGAGGACGATCGCGAGCAGGAACTGGTTCCACGTCCACAGGAACATCAGGATCGTCAGCGACGCGATGGCCGGGCGGGCCAGCGGCACCTGGACCCGCCAGAACAGCTGCCAGGTGCTGCTGCCGTCCACCCGGGCGGCCTCGGACAGCTCGACCGGCACGTTGGTGAAGTGGGCGCGCATCCAGAACACCGCGAACGGCATGTAGAGGCCGATCAGCGGCAGGATGATGGCCCACCGGGTGTTGAGCAGCCCGAAGTCCTGCATCTGGTAGTAGAGCGGGGTGACCACGGCCTCGAACGGCAGGGTGAGGCCGAGCAGCAGCAGGCCGAAGACGAGCCGGCCGCCGGGCACCCGCAGCTGACCGAGCCCGAAGCCGGCCATGGTGGCGATGAGCACCGACACCGGTACGACGCCGGCCACGATGAGCAGGCTGGAGCGCAGCAGCGCGCCCATGTTGGCGGCGGTGAACGCGTCGGCGAAGTTGCCCCACTGCGGGTCGGACGGCCAGGCCAGCCCGTCGGGCACGGTGCCGCGCGGTTGCAGGGCGGCCGAGAGCATGCTCACGAACGGCAGCAGGGTGACGAGGATCAGGGCGATCAGGAAGACCCGCCCGGTCACCTGCTCACGTCGGCTCAGGTTCACGGTTTCTCCCCCCGGGTCAGTCGCTGGATCGGCAGCACGAACGCCAGCACGAGCAGCATGAGCACGACGGCGAGCGCCGAGGCCAGTCCGACCTGACGCTGCGAGAAGGCGAGGCGGTAGATCTCCAGACCGGGAACTGTGGTCTGCAGACCGGGGCCTCCGCTGGTGGAGATGTAGACGATGTCGAAGCTCGCCAGAGCGGCGATGATCGTGACGGTGAGGCAGACCCCGATCTCCTGGCGCAGGCTGGGCAGGGTGACCGCGAGGAACTCGCGGACCGGCCCCGCGCCGTCCAGCCGGGCGGCCTCGTAGAGCGCCGGATCGATCTTGCTCATGCCGGTGACCAGCAGGATCGTGCAGAGACCGAGCAGTACCCAGGCGCCGATCACCCCGACGGCGGGCAGCGCCGTGTCGAAGTCGCCGAGCCAGGCGCGGGCGAGGCCACCCAGTCCGAGTGCGCGCAACACCTGGTTGACCAGCCCGTTGGTCGACAGCAGCCAACTCCACGCGATGCCGGCCGCGACGAGTGGGATGACCTGCGGCAGGAACAGGATCGTCCGGACGACGGTCCCGAACGCGCCGGTGGTGATCCGGCGGACCATGCTCGCCACCAGCAGCCCGAGCGCGACCGGGATGAGGCTGAAGAAGACGATCAGGATGATCGCGTTGGAGATGATCTTCAGAAGGTCGCTGTCGGTGAACACGGTGACGTAGTTGTCCAGGCCCGCCCAGCGGGCGACGCCGATTCCGTTCCAGTCGTAGAACGAGTACTGGACGGTCAGGGCGAGAGGGCGCAGGACGAAGACCGCGTACATGAGCAGGGCGGGCAGGACGTACAACCAGCCGGTTCCGGCCGCGCGGGCCCACCGGCGTCGGTGGGCCCGCGTGGACGTGGAACGGGCGGGACGGCCCGTGGACGACACCTGGTCGTCCCGCCCGGTTGGTGCGCTGCCGAGGGCAGACGTCATCGGGACAGTTCCTTCGCGTACTCGGCCTGGACCGCCTTCACGTATCCCTCGGGCGTCTGCTGGCCGGCGACCAGCTTCTGCATTTCCGGCGTGATGGCGGCGGCGAAGATGCCACCGGTCGCGTTGGCGGTGAAGTCCACCGCGCCGTTCTCGGCCCCGAGCTGCTGCGCCGCCTTGAGGGTCTCGGCCAGCACCGTGTTCGGGGCCGCGGCCGGCACCGGGAGGTCGCTCGGACCACCCGGGCTGGAACCGCCGACCGTCACGGCGATCTCCCGCGCCTTGGCGTTGGTGTGGACCCAGTTCAGGAAGTACGCGGCGGTGTCCGGATTCTTGGCCTTCGCCGAGACGCCGAAGGTGTTGGGGGCGGACATCGCGACGTGCTTGCCACCGGCGGTCTCGGCGGGGAACAGGAAGAAGCCCACATTGCCGGGCATCGCCTTGTCGAGGTTGGCCGACTCCCAGTCGCCGTTGAACATGAACAGGCCGTTGCCCTTCTGGAACTGCCCCACCATGCCCGCGTAGTCCAGGGCGTTGGCGTCCTTCGGGAAGTAGCCGGCCTGGGCCCACTTCTGGATGGTCTGAGTGGCCTTCAACGCGGCCGGGGTGTCGAAGGTGGCCCCCGGCTTCTGGAAGATCCAGTCGGCGACCTGGGCCGGGTCGCCGAACTGGTTCTGCAGCGCCTGGTGCGGGAAGTTGATGCCCGCGGTGTTCTTGTTGAACTGCATGATCGGCTGGACCCCGCCGGCCTTCGCCTTCGCCAGCAGCTGTTCAAACTCGGCGACGGTGGCCGGCGGCTGGGTCATGCCGACCTGGCTGGCCAGCTTCTTGTTGTAGAAGACACCGGTGACGCTGTAGCCGAGCCCCATGCCGTAGAGCGAGCCGGTGCCCCGGGTGTCGTCGCCGACGCGCAGCTGCATGAGCTGCGAGGCCGGGAACTTGTCCCAGCCGTACGCGCTGACGTACGGGTCGAGGTTCTTGAGCAGGTCGTCCTTCACCAGGTCGACCATCGTGGGGAGCCGGATGATGTCCGGCGCGTTGTCCGAGGCCATGACGCGGGGCGCGTTCTCCACGATCACCGTGAACTGGTCCTCACGGATGGCGAACGTGACGTTCGGGTGCTGCTTGGTGAACTCGTCGGCGAGCGCCTTGGCCAGCGGGAAGCCGGTCTCCGCGTACATCTCCAGCTTGACCGGCGCGGTGCCCAGGTCGGTCTTGACGGCGGCGTCGGGCCCGGCGGTCGACGACCGGTCGGCTCCCGGAGCGCTGCACGCCGTCGCGGCGAGCCCGATCACCAGCAGCGGCGCGAGGACGAGCGCTCTGCGTCGTGGGATTTTCGTCAGCAAATCTGCCATTTCATGACTCCTAGATTCCTCCGCGCGTCCCGCGACCCAGGGCCGCGCGACGGCTCCACCGGACCACCGTGATCGGGTGAACCGCTACGACAGGTACGTCGTGGCGGGTCGCCCGGCCCCGGCAGACGTTCGGCCACAGTTGACCCTCGGCGCGGCGGCCGACGTCGTCTCCAGACGCGCCAAAAGTGGTCGCTAAACTGATTTAGCAGAGCATGCGCGTGACACGGGAGGCTGTCAAGGACAACCTGGCAACGGTCCGGAAACATCGACGTCACACCACGCCCGACCCGACCGGGGCCAGCCTCCGCGCGCCGACGCATCATGATGGGCAGGAGCGGGGCCCGTGGCACCGCGCCTGATTCGGAGGACTGATGGGCCGCAACAGAGCAACCCTGGCCGACGTCGCGCGGCGAGCCGGGCTGTCCAAGACCGCCGCGTCGATGGTGCTCAACGGCCGGGAGGGCACGCGGCTCTCGGCCGAGGCACACCAGCGCGTGTTCGCCGCCGCCGAGGAGCTGGGCTACCGGCCCAACCTCGCGGCGCGCAGCCTGCGTACCCGCAAGACCGCGACCATCGCGTTCGTCTCCGACATCGTCGCCACCACCCGCTTCGCCGGCGGCCTCATCCGCGGCGCGCTCGACGCGGCCCGCGAGCGTGACCACGTGCTGCTGATCACCGAGACGCAGGGTGACGCCACGTTCGAGCAGTACGCCATCGAGGCGATGCTCGACCGACAGGTCGACGGAGTGATCTACGCCGCCATGGCCACCCGGCGGCTGACGGTGCCCCCGGCCATCCTCGGCGGCCCGGTGGTGCTGCTCAACGCCACCAGCGCAGACGGCCTGCCCTGCGTCCTTCCCGACGACGACCGGGCCGGCCGCTCCGTCGCCACCGCCCTGTTGGAGCACGGCCACCGCGACGCCATCGCGCTGATCGGCCGCAACCGGCTCAAGGAGGACGACCCGGAGGTCTCTCTCGCCGCCCGGGCCCGCCTGCGGGGCATCCAGCAGGCGCTGGGCGACGCGGGCGTGAGCCTCCTCGCGGAGTGCTTCTGCACCGAGTGGTTGCCCGAGCACGGCTACGCCGCCATGCGCGGGCTCCTGAGCAGGCCGTCGCGACCCAGCGCGGTCATCTGCATGAACGACCGGCTGGCCTTCGGCGCGTACCAGGCGCTCGGCGAGGCGGGCCTGAGCGTTCCGGACGACATCTCGGTGATCTCGTTCGACGACGACCCGATCGCCGCCTGGCTGCGTCCCAGCCTGGCCACCACGGCGCTGCCCCACGAGCAGATGGGGCGGCGCGCGGTCGAGTTGCTCCTCGACGGCGGCGCCGCCGAGCCGTCACTCGTCGCGATGCCGCTGCGCCGACGCCGGTCCCTCGCGCCCCCCGCCGGCTGAGCCGGGCCGCCGAAGAGCGGGGCGAGGGCGACGCCCTCGTCAGCTAAACCGGTTTAGTGCTAGTTTTCCGGCCATGCTTCGTCTAGCCGACCACTGGGTGTGGGACAGCTGGTACGCGCGGGACGACAACGGCCTCTGGCACGTGTTCTTCCTGCGCGCGTCCCGCGCCCTGCACGACCCGCACCGCCGCCACCGCCGTGCCTCGATCGGCCACGCCGTCTCGACGGACCTGCGCACGTGGCGTCTGGTCGCCGACGCCCTGGTCCCCGCCGACGCGCCGGCCTGGGACGACCTCGCGACCTGGACCGGGTGCACGGTCCGCGGCCCGGACGGGCGGTGGTACCTGTACTACACCGGGGTCTCCCGAGCCGAGGACGGTCTCGTCCAACGGATCGGTCTGGCCGTCTCCGACGACCTGATCACCTGGCACCGGCACGGGTCCGGGCCCGTCGTGCAGGCCGACCCGACGTGGTACGAGCTGCTCGACACCGACCTGTGGTACGAGCAGGCATGGCGCGACCCCTGGGTGTTTCCCGACCCGGACGGCGACGGCTGGCACATGCTCATCACGGCGCGCGCCAACACGGGAGCGACGGGCACGCGCGGCGTCGTCGGCCACGCCACCTCCCCCGACCTGCTCACCTGGACCGTCCGACCGCCGCTGTCGACCCCGGCGGGGTTCGGTCACCTGGAGGTGCCCCAGGTCGGGGTCGTCGACGGGCAGCCTCTGCTGCTGTTCTCCACCGACGCGACAGCCGGCGCCCGGAGCGACGACCACCGGATCTGGGTGGCGACCGGGCAGGGCGTCCGCGGCCCGTGGGACATCGCGGCCGCCCGGCCGGTCACCCACCCGCACCTGTACGCGCCCCGACTGGTCCCCGGACCGGCCGACGACTGGTCGCTCATCGGCTTCCTCGACCACGTCGACGGGTCGTTCGTCGGTGAACTCACCGACCCCGTTCCGGTGCGCTACGACGCGTCGACCGGGCTGACGATCCAGCCGGCGAGGACGGCGGCCGCGACCTGAACCTGACCCGGTCGCCGGCTGACGAGCCGGCGACCGAGGGCAGGACCGCGACGACACAGGTCCGGGCCGGGGCGACTGCGCCCCGGCCCGCACCTATCGGCACCACCGTCAGCGCTGGGTCCACCGTTGGTTGGCGGCCCCGGTGCAGGTCCAGAGAAGCACCGTGGTCCCGTTGGCGGTCCCGTTGTTGTTGACGTCGACGCACAGGCCGGACTGCGCCCCGCTGATCGTGCCGTTCGAGTTGAGGGTCCACCGCTGGTTGGCCCCGCCGTTGCAGTCCCAGATCTGGGCCTTGCTGCCCGCCGTGGCGTTGGTCGGCGCGTCCAGGCACTTGCCGAGCGCCTGGAGGGTCTGGCCGTTGAGGGTCCAGCGCTGGTTGGCTGCCCCGTTGCAGTCCCAGATCACCGGCTGGGTCCCGTTGGTGGTGTTGCTCTGCGGGACGTCCAGGCAGCGGCCCGAGGCGACGCTGGCCAGCGCGAAGGAGGTGGTCGCGGGCGGCGGCGTGGTCGGCGGCGGGGTGCTGGTGCCGCCACCGCTGACCCGGTACACCACAGTGCCGTGCGCCGGGACGCTGGCCGAGATGCTGCCCGTGCTGGTGGTGGTGGCGTTGCTCCAGGCCTCCACCAGGGTGAAGGAGCTGCCGGACTTGCCGACTGCGGCGGCGGTGGTGGAGATCGTCGTCGTCGAGCCGCCCTGGTTGAGCAGGGCGACGGCGACGTCACCGTTGGCGAGCCGCTTGGCGAGCACGCGGCGGGTGCCGTCGAACGAGACCTGGCTGGCCTGCAACCCGAGGGAGTCCTGGTTGATGGCGATCAGGTTGCCGTTCTTGAGGATGGTCTGCGTCGCGGAGTTCATGTTGCGCACGTCGTTGCCGGCGATCAGCGGCGACGCCATGACGGCCCACATCGCGAAGTGGCTGCGCATCTCGGTGTCGTTCATGCCGCCCCGGCCGACCTCCATCATGTCCGGGTCGGTGAACGAACCCGGCCGCGCGTACGGCGCCAGGGGGACGTTGACGTTGATGATGTTCTGGATGCCCATCGGGTAGCCGTTGGTCTGCCCGGTGTCCCACGCGTTGGTGATGTCCTCGGTGGTCCGCCAGATGTTCGCCACGTCGCCCCAGTTGCGCTGCGGACCGGTCTTGGCGTGGATGCTGTTGGGGTTGATGCTGTAGAGGATCGGCCGGCCGGTCGCGGCCAGCGCGTCACGCATCTTCGCGAAGGTGGTGACCTGCTCGCTGATGCTGCCGTTCGGGGAGCACCAGTCGTACTTGAGGTAGTCGACCCCCCAGGCGGCGAACTGCCGGGCGTCCTGCGCCTCGTGGCCCTGGCTGCCGGTCGCGCCCGGGTAGCTGTTGAAGTACTGGGCGCAGGTCTTGTCGACCGGCACCTGGTAGAGGCCGAACTTCAGCCCCCGGGCGTGCAGGTAGTCGCCGAGCGCCTTCATCCCGCTCGGGAAGCGGGTCGGGTCGCCCTGGAGGTTGCCCGAGCTGTCGCGGTTCGGGTTGAACCAGCAGTCGTCGACCACGACGTACTGGTAGCCGAGATCGCGCATGCCGTTGCTGACCATCGCGTCGGCCGTCTGGCGGATCAGCCCCTCGTTGATGTTGCAACCGAACGAGTTCCAGCTGTTCCACCCCATCGGGGGTGTCCGGGCGACGCCATTCTCCAACGCCTGGGCTCCCGGGGCACGGAGGCCGACGAGGGCGGCGGCCACGAGCAGCCCGGCCGCGGCTGCCCGCCCCCAGTGACGGGCTCGGACGATTCGCTTCATACGGGAGCATCCTTTCGTGATGCCGTCCACCAGGGACAGCCGCCCGGATGAGGCGGGCATCATGATGTCTACGAGCCCACTGTTAGCGTTAACAGCAGACGCCGGTCATATTACGGAGCCGTTTCGTCGAATTCAACTACTTCCATGTCTCGACGTACTCCCCGCACGCGAACCGGCGCGGCCCCGGTCCCGTGGACCGGAGACCGCCCCGTGCGGCGAGCCGTCAACCGGCCCCGGCATGTGGCCGTTGTCGAACGCCGCCCACTGCACCGGATATCCGGCCCGGCATCCGGAGTACGCGGTGGTGACGTGCGTGCGGCTGCCCGAGGCCGGCTCCCGCGGGCTCTGCGCCGTGCAGCCGTTGTTGCGCACGAACGTGTCCCGCAACGACCGCCCCGAGGAGATGTTGAGCACCGAGTCGGTGATGCCGTGCAGACCGAAGTACGCGATGGGCTGGGTGCCGCCGCTGCACCCGCTGAGCTGGGCCCCGCTGAACACCGCCACCGCCCGGAACACGTTCGCCCGCGCACACGCCGGGGTACGCCCGGAGGGCGGGCGTACCCCGTTTCGGGTTAGCGTTAACACATCTGCTGGTCGATGACCGGCAGCAAAGGTGGGCCCCGATCTGCGGCGGCCTGCTGCCGGGGCGCCCCGGCCGGGGTGCGGCCGGCCGGGGTGCGGCCGGCCGGGGCGAACCGGATGTCAGCTACGCACCTGCCACTGCTGGTTGGTGCCGCCGTTGCACGCCCAGAGGATGAGCTTCGTGCCGTTCGCCGTCGCGGCGCCGTTGGCGTCCAGGCACAGACCCGACTGCACGCCCGTGATCGTGCCGTTGGCGTTGATGTTCCACTGCTGGTTGGCCTGGCCGTTGCAGTCCCAGATCACCACTGTGGTGCCGTTGGCGGTGCCCTGACCCGAGGCGTCCAGGCACTTGGTGCCGTACACCATCAGCTGCCGGCTCGCGGTGTGGGTCCACCGCTGGTTGGCGGCGCCGCTGATGCAGTCCCAGAGCTGGGCCTGCGTCCCGTTGGTGGTGCTGGAGTTGCCGATCTCGGCGCAGCGCCCGGACTGGACGCCGACGAGCTGGACATTCTGCGGGTTGGTGTTGCCGCCGCTCTGCACGCCGGCAGAGTTGATCACCGTCTGCGCGCCGGACGGCCAACTGCCGTTCGAGACCGTGACGTTGCCGTTGACGACGTTGCCGCGGTCGCCGTTGGTCACGTTCGTGCTGCCGTTGGTCGACCAGTTGTTGGTGACCGTGAAGTTGCCCATGTTCTCGGCGTAGTAGTAGTTGGCGGTGGCCCAGGTGCCGGTGGAGGAGAACACGTTGTTGCGGGCGGTGTAGTAGCGCGAGCCCTCGTCGAAGTAGAGCCCGAACCAGCCGTTGGTCCGCAGGCAGTAGTTCTCGTTGATGGTCCCGCCCTGGTTCGCCGACAGCGTGTAGATGCACCCGCCGTCGGTCATCTGCTGCATCACGTCGTGGATGTAGTTGCCGATGACCTGGTTGTTGGCGGCGGTGGTGGCCGTCGAGTAGCGGGGCTGGTAGTTGTAGAGACCCCGGTTGGCGTAGTGGTTGCTGCCGCCGGCGTCGTTGGCGCCCCAGCCGTACCCGACCGACAGGCCGGTGTACGGCATGTTGTAGACCTCGTTGTGCGAGACCAGCGCGGTGTTCACGTAGGTGGTCAGGATCGAGACCACGCCGCGGTACTCCAGACCGAGGTCGTGCACCCGGTTGTTGCTGATCGTGATGTTCCGGTTGACCATCCGCTGGTCGCTGGGGTGGTGGGCGTCGGCACGTACACCGCCGACCACGATGCCGCCGGCCGAGTTGCGGGCGATCTCGGAGCGCGTGACCGTGATGTTGCTGGCTCCCAGGCCGACGCCGCTGGCGTGGGCGTTGGCGTCGTTGCCGATACCGATCGCCGTCTGCCCCAGGTTGACGAACTGCGAGTCGCTGAAGGCGATGGTGTTGGCGGCCGAGACCTGCACGGCGGCCGGCATCTGGGCCCAGCTCGGGCGGGTGGCCTCGAACAGCGGGCAGCCCTCCTGGCAGGAGGTCAGGGCGTCGGACGGACGGGCCCAGGTGCCGACGATGTGCGCGCCGGTCTGCTGGTCGGCGAACCCGTTGCTGCTGCTCGGGCCGAGCCAGCTGGTGCCGGTGAAGGTGATCCCGCTGAACGAGATGTGGTGCGCGGGCGCGTCGTACGTGCCGCCCACGTTGACCAGGGACTGCAGTTGCGGCAGCTCCACGCTCACGGAGCTCATGCTCTGCCCGGCCAGCGGGATGTAGTTGAGCTGGCCGCTGCCGGGGTTGAGATACCACTCGCCCGGTGAGTCGAGGAACTCGTACGCGTTGGCCAGGTAGAACGGGCCGGCCCGGTGCGGGCGGGACAGGGTGTCGAAGCCGAACGTGTTGTTGTTCCAGGCCGGCTGCTGCATGGTCAGGAAGTTGCCGCTGATGCTCTGCACCGGCGAGTACCGGTCGGTGAACGAGCCGACGCTCTCCACCTCGACCCGGTTCTGGTTGCCGAGGTTGTTCAGGTAGCTCAGCGCGCTGTTGCTGAACCGCATGCCGCTCGTGGTGAAGGTGAAGTCGGCGCGGTTCACGGCCGTACGCGCCCGGGTGGCGACGGCGCCGTTGACGTAGAGCTGGCGGCTGTCGAGCCCGGCCGGGACGCTGGCCCGCCAGATGTTCTTTCCGGAGTCGACGAGCGACCACCCGGTGACCGCCCGGGCGCCGCTGATCGTCGGGCGGGCCGAGGCGGCGGCCCGCCAGATCACTCGGTAGCCGTTGGTGCCGGAGTCGGCGGCGGTCAGCCGCATCGGCGAGGTGAGCCGGTACACGCCGTCGGCCAGTTCCACGACGATGTCGCCGGACATGGAGCTGTTGAGCGTGCGTACCGCGGCCTGCGCGCCGGCCAGTGAGCACGGCTGGCTGGCGGAGCAGGTGCTGCCGCTGCCGGACGGGGACGCGTAGAGGGTGGTGGTCGCCGCGGAGGCCGGTGTGGCCGAGGCGGTCACGGCGACCAGGGCGGTCAGTGCCGCCGTGGCGGCGCCGGCGAAGAGCCTGCGCGCCACAGAGGTGGATGAGACGGACACGGGACAGTCTCCTGAGGTGGTGGGGGTGGGGGGACGCCTCGACGAGGCGGGTTCGGCGGGTGGGTGGGCGTTAGCGCTAACACCATGGACGTGCCGGCGCCGGTCAGGCGACGACCTTCCGTAGGTGGTGCAGGCCGTCGACGGCGAGGCGGTCCTGTGAGGGGGCCAGGGGCCGCCAGATCGACGCCGCGGTGGCGATTGTCGCGTTGTCGGCCGTGAACGACTCGATGCAGACCGCGCCCTGGTAACCGGTGCCCCGCAGGACGGAGAAGAAACGGGGCCAGTCGAAGTGGTCCGCGCCGGGTGCGCCGCGGTCGGTGCCGCTGACCTGGACGTGCTTGATGTGCGGGCCGGCCAGCGCGAGCGCCGCGTAGGGGTCGGCCTCCTCGATGTTCATGTGGTACGTGTCGATCATGATTCCGACGTTCGGGGGCAGGCCGTCGATCGCCTCGATCGTCTGCTCGACGGTGTTGACCACGCTCGTCTCGTAGCGGTTCAGCGCCTCGACGCCGATGGTCACGCCGCACTCGCCGGCCCGGTCGGCGACCGGCGCGAGGGCCCGCCGGAAGTCGGCGTAGCAGGCCGCGCGGGCCGCCGCCGACATCCGCCAGGTACGGCCGACCGACGCGTACACCGGGCCGCCGACACACGGCGCACCGACGGCCGCCGCGCTCGCCACACACCCCATGAGGTACGCGACTGTCGACTCGACGACGGCCGGCGTCGCATCCACCAGGTCCCGCCCGGGCGGGGTCACCGCGCAGACCCCGGCCGCGACGAGGCCGTGCGCGGCCAGCAGGTCCCGCGTACGGACCGGATCCCAGTCGCCGGGCTGCTCGATCGGCAGTTCGACCGCGTCGAACCCGAAGGAGGCGATCCGCGGGATCAACCGGGCGAGGGCCTCGTCGTCGACCGGCGAGGCCCACACCCAGGGGTTGACGCCAATGGCGTACACCGCAACCTACTTCCAGCGCTGCGGGTAGCCGGGCAGGTCACGGCAGCCGCACATCGCGTAGTGCAGCGGCGGCATGCTCGGGTCGAGGTACTGGTCCAGGTTGTCCTGGGTGACCGTGGGCTGCGGCAGCTTCCACGGGTTGGAGACCTGGGTTCCGTCGAGGATGTTCAGCGCGGCGATGATCGGCGTTCGCCACTGGTACGTCGGGTAGGTCGGCGCGATGGCGGTGAGCTTCTTGTCCTTCCACAGCTTCAGGAAGTCCAGCTGGTCCTCGCCGTTCATCGGCGGTACGGGCTTGCCGGCGTCCTGGAACGCCTCGACCGCCGCCACGGCTACCGCTCCGGCGTCCATCCAGACGCCGTCGATCGTGCCGTACCGCTGGATGTAGTCGTTGACGATCTTCTTGGTCTTGGCCGGGTCGCCGTCGGTGAACTCCACGCCGACGACGTCGACCTTCGCCTTGTCCAGCGCGATCTTCGCGGCGGACCAGCGGGTCTCCAGCACGTCGACGCCGGGCAGGATGCGCAGGGCCAGCAGCTTTCCGCCGGGCTTCATCTTCTGGCTGACGAACTCCGCGCCCACGTGGCCGAAGCCGTAGCCGCCCACCGGGTTGATGAAGGTCACCGGGCAGGTGGTGTTGACCCCCCGGTCGAAGACGACCACCGGAAGGCCCGCCTGGCAGGCGGCCTCGACGGCCGGGGTGAGCGTGGCGGTGGTGTTCGGCGAGACGATGAGGGCGTCGCACTTCTTGCCGAGCAGGTCGTTGATGTCGGCGATCTGCTTCTGGTCCTTGCCCTCGGCGTCGACGTGCACGAACTCGCTGATCCGGCTCCGCTGCGCCTCGACCTCGGCCTGCATGGTCTTGAACCCGACCTGCCGCCAGGGGTTGTTCAGCGCCGCGTTGGAGAAGCAGATCTTGTGCTTGCCGGGCTTCTTGAACTTCGCGGTGTCCACCATCTTCGGGTTGAGCACCTGCTCCCACGGCTTGTCGGCCGGCCCGGTGGGGGCGGCGTCGAGCAGGGCCAACTCGTTGTCGTAGTCGGCCTGCACGAAGAACTTGGACTGCTCCCCGGTGCCCGAACCGGCCGCCGCGGAGGCGGTGCCCGACGGTGACGCCGTCGGCTCGTCGGTGGCGCATCCCGCGAGCACCAGGACGCTCGCCGCGGCCAGGGCGGTCATGGATCGTCTCATCGAATCACCTTTATCTGGAGGAGGAGGAACGCAGGGACGAGACCGCCACGGCGAGCAGGATGATCACGCCCTGGACGGTCGATCTGTGGGCACCGGAGACGCCGGTGAAATTCATCAGCGCGAAGAGCGTCTCGAGGGTCAGGGCACCGAGCATCGCCCCGACGACCGAGCCACGGCCCCCACCGAGGGCGACCCCGCCGAGCACGACCGCGGTGATCGCCCCGAACTCCAGCCCGACGCCGGCCTGGAACGACACACCGCTGTACCCGCCCAGAAGGATCGCCGCGACCGCCGCCGCGAGGCCGCTGAGCATGAACGCGATCGTCTTGGTGCGCGCGACCCGCACGCCGCTCAGCTCGGCGGTGCGCGGATTGTCCCCGACCGCGACCAGCGTGCGACCGAAGTCGGAGCGCGTCAGCACGACGGCGATCGCCGCGACGACCACCAGGACGAGCAGCGCGTACGGAATGCGGCCCAGCAGCGGCACGTCCTCGATGGCCCGTCGCCCGAAGCGGCGGAACTCCTCGGAGAGCCCGCCCTTCGGAGCGCCGTCGGACCACAGGTACACGGCGCCGACGAGGATCAGGAACATGCCGAGGGTCGTGATGAAGGACGGCACCCGCAGCACCGTCGTGACCAGACCGTTGACCAGCCCGACGAGCGCGCCGCCGACGAGCAGCAGCGCGACCACCGGCCAGGTGTGCGACGGATCGCTGTCGATGAGCCGGGCGGCGACGACGACCTGCGCCGTGACCAGGGAGCCGACGGAGAGGTCGAACTCCCCGCAGACGATCACGAAGTACTGACCGGCGGCGAGCAGGATGATCGGCGCGGAGCGCCCGAGGAACGACATCAGCGACGACGGCGCGAGGAAGTCGGGCTGGACGAACGCCACGAGGATCAGCAGCACCACCAGGAGCGCGACGATCGGCGCGATCCCGTCGGTGCGGATCCGCAGCGGCAGCGGACGACGTTCGGCGACCCGCATGGTCAGGACCCCGCCTTTCGCATGGCCCGTCGGGCGTAGACGGCGACCGCGGCGATGATGATCACGCCGCGGATCACCTGCTTGAAGAACGCGTCAACCTCGAGCTGGTTGAACACCGCGTCGATGCTGGCGAGCAGCAGCACGCCCCCGATCGTGCCGAGCACTCCCCCGCGCCCACCCGCGAGGGCGGTGCCGCCGAGGACCACCGCGGCGATCGACTCCAGGTCGTAGAGCCCCTCGGTGCCCACCCGGGGGGCGCCGGAGCCGAGTCGACTGGCCAGATAGACGCCGGCCAGGCCGGCGCAGAGGGAACACAACACGTGGGCGGTGATGAGGACCCGGTCGTTGCGGACGCCGGAGAGCCGGGCGACCTCCGGGTCGCCGCCGACCGCGACCAGGTGGTGACCGAAGCGGGTACGCGACAGGGCGAACCAGGCCGCCGCGGTCACGGCGAGCAGCAACAGAAAGGACACCGGGACCGGCCCGATCCGCTGGTACCCGAGGGTCCGCACGAGAGCCGGCGCACTTTCGCCGGCCGGACCGTCGTAACCGTTGTCGAGGTAGCCCTTGAGCAGCAACCCGACGCCGAGGGTCGCGATGAACGCGTTGATCCGCAGTTTGGTGACGAGCACGCCGTTGAGCAGCCCGATTGCGGCGCTGACCGCGAGCGCAAGCCCGATCGCCGGAAGCAACGCGCCGTCGCTGCCGTTCATCGCCTCGGCCGCCACGAGGGTGCTCAGGCTGATCACGTACGCCACGGAGAGGTCGAGCGAACCGCCGAGAATGACAAGGGTCTGCCCGACGGCGACGAGCCCGAGGCCGGCGGCGACGTGCAGCAGACTCACCGTCGTCGACTGGTTGAAGAGCTGGCCGCCGTCGAGCATGACGACCAGCCAGCCGATGACCAGGGTGAGGGCCAGGGCCACGAACACGCCCGGCACGGCATGCCGGGCCGGACGAAGCGAGAGGGCGGTCACGGAGCTGCCTCCATTCGCGACTGCGGGGCTCGCAAACCCGGCTCACTCCTCACGCTCATCGGAGCCATCTCCATTCGCGACTGCGGGGCTCGCAAACCCGGCTCACTCCTCGCGCTCATCGGGGCCGTCTCCATTCGCGACTGCGGGGCCTGCAGGACCGGCTCATTTCTCGCGCTCACGCGGCGGCCTCCCGGACGGCGCCGACCGCGAGGGCGACGACGTCCTCCTCGGTCGCGGCGGCCGGCAGCTCGCCCGCGATCCGGCCGTCGCGCAGGACGACTATCCGGTCGCTCATGCCGAGCAGCTCCGGCAGCTCGGACGAGATCATCAGAACGGCCGCGCCGTCAGTCGCGAGGCGGCGGACGAGATCGTGGATGGCCGACTTCGCGCCCACGTCGATGCCCCGGGTCGGCTCGTCGAAGAGCAGGATCCGGGGTGTCAGCGCGAGCCATCGGGCCAGGACGACCTTCTGCTGGTTGCCGCCGGAGAGGAAGCGGATCTCCTGGTCGTCGCCGGCGGCACGGACCTCCACGGCGTCGAGCAGCTCACGCACCCGTGCGGTGCGGGCGGCACGACCGGACCGTGCCGCGAACACGGCCCGGCTGGCGAGCAGAGCATTGTCCAGCACCGACTGCCGGGCCACGATGCCCTCACCCTTGCGGTCCTCGGTGACGTACGCGATGCCCGCCCGCATTGCGGCACGCGGCGAGCGCAGCCGCACCGGCTCGCCGTCGAGCTCGACGTCACCGGTCGTGAACGGGGCCACCCCGAAGAGCGCACGGGCCAGCGCCGATCGTCCCGAACCCTGCAGGCCGCCGACGCCGAGCACCTCGCCGGCGCGCAACTCCAGGTCCACACCCCGCAGCTTCCGGTTGCCCCCGCCGCGGACGGTGAGTCGCACCGGCCCACGGTCGGCAGGGTCGGCCCGCTGCGGGTAGTAGTTGGACAGCTCACGGCCGACCATGTGCCGCACCAGCTCGTCCGTGTTGGTCCGCGCGGTATCCAGGGTCGTCACCCGGCGGCCGTCCTTGAGAACCGTGATCCGGCTGGACAGGTCGAAGACCTCGGTGAGCCGGTGCGAGACGTAGAGAAGGCCGATGCCGCGTTCCTGGAGCCGGCGGACCAGCCCGTAGAGCAGCTCGACCTCCTGGTCTGCCAGCGCGGCGGTCGGCTCGTCCATGATGAGCAGCCGCGCGTCCAGAGCGAGCGCCTTGGCAATCTCGACGACCTGCTGCTGAGCGACGCCGAGCTGCCCCACCCGGGAGTCGGCCGGCAGCGCGGTCTCCCCGATCGAGGCGAGCAGGCGCCGGGTGCGGTCCAGCATCTCGCGGCGGTCGACCAGCCCGCGCCGGACCGGTTCGTGACCCAGGTAGACGTTGTCCGCGACAGTGCGCTCGGGCAGGAGGTTGAACTCCTGGTGGATGATGCCGACGCCGGCCCGCTGCGCGTCGCGGGGGCCGTGGAACACGCGCGGTTGACCGGCGAACTCGACGGTGCCCTCGTCCGGGGCGTACCCACCCGAGACGATCTTCATGAGCGTCGACTTGCCGGCGCCGTTCTCACCGACGACCGCGTGGACCTCGCCCGGTGCCACGTCGAGGTCGACGCCCTCGAGGACGCGCACCCCGAGAAACGACTTGCCGATGCCCCGCAGGGCCAGCAGCGGCGCCGGTTGTGGATCTGCCATCCCGATAGCCCTTACAGATAGTAGTCATCGATGAGATCCGTACACCGGCCGGTAGGCCGTTCGATGCGCTGAGCGACGCACTTTCGCAGGTCTCAGCGGAACTTGCGTTTTTATGGTGCAAACATTTCCTTGACATCGAGGAAACATCACACGTATGAAGATAGATGTTTGGATGCGGGTCCGCAATCCTCGATCTGCAGCGACTGCCAGGCCCGGCACTCGATCGGCGCGAGTGTTGGCTCGGGCACGTCAGGCCCGGGCACCCCTACTGGGGAGTAACATCCGACGCCCGACGTTACATTGACACCCATCGATCAATAGCTCATCCTGACCTCGCAGACCATGGACGAGACCACAGCCCACGTCACGCTGTGTGACGTCCTGCGGGGCTGACTGCCGTTTCGGCGGACGGCACGACGACCGCGACCAGCACACCCGTGGCCCACGCGCGCCCAGGCACAACCTGGCGCGTGCCGGACCCGTGCTCGCAATCGGAGTTGCCCGCCCAGACCTAGGAGACGGCATGCGTCGCCCCACAATCCTCATCGGAATGATCGTCGGCCTGTTACTGGCGCTCGGCCTGGCCCCGCCGGCGTCGGCCGCCCCGGCCTTCCGCGCCCTGTTGTTCACCAAGACCGTCGGCTACCGGCACGACTCGATCCCCGCCGGAATCTCGATGTTCCAGCAGCAGGCGGCCGCGAACAACTTCGAGCTGGTGCAGACCGAGGACGCGAGCGTCTTCACGCCCGCCAACCTCGCCACCTTCGACGTCGTCATCATGTTCCAGACCTCCGGCATGGTCTGGACCTCGGCCTCGCAGCGCCAGGCCATCGAGGGCTACCTCGCCAGCGGCAAGGGCATCGTGGGCGTGCACAACGCCACCGACATGGGCATCGAGTCCGAGTACCCGTGGTGGGACCAGACCATCAACGGCGGCGCTCACATGCCCGAGCACTCCCCCGGCGTGCTCGCCGGCACGGCCATCGTCGCCGACAAGCAGCACCCGTCGACGGTCGGCCTGCCGGACCGCTGGAGCCGCAGCGAGGAGTGGTACAACTTCGACTCCAACCCGCGGGGCAACGTGCACGTCCTGGTGACCGCCGACGAGCGCACGTACAACCCGGGCTCGCGGGCGATGGGCCCGGACCACCCGATCTCGTGGTGCCGCAACGCCGGCGGCGGCCGGGTGTGGGCCACCGCGATGGGCCACGCGATCGAGTCGTACAGCGAGACGAACTTCCGCAACCACGTCCTCGGTGGCGTCAAGTGGGCGGCCGGCAACCAGCCCGGGGACTGCGGCGGCACCGTCTGGAGCAACTTCGAGAAGCGCACCCTGGACGACAACACCGCCGACCCGATGGCGCTGGCAGTGCTGCCGGACGGCCGCGTGCTCTACGTCCAGCGGGGCGGCCAGGTCAAGATCTTCAAGCCGAGCACCAACAGCACCGTCACGGCCGCCACGCTGAGCGTCTACACCGGCGGTGAGGACGGTCTCACCGGCGTCGCGATAGACCCGGCCTTCGCCAGCAACGGATACGTGTACGTCTACCACTCGCCGGCGAGCAGCACGACCGACGTCAACCGGGTGTCCCGCTACACGCTCACCGGTGACACCCTGAACCTGTCCACCGAGGCCCGGATCATCGACATCCCCGCGTACCGGGACCGGACCTTCGCCGAGCCCGGGCACACCGGCGGCTACATCGAGTTCGGCCCGGACGGCAACCTCTACATCGGCACCGGCGACGACACGCCGCCCAACCTCGACCCGAACTGGCAGGGGTACGCCCCGCTGGACTGGCGGTCCGGCAAGTCCAACCTGGACGCCGCCCGCTCCGCCGGCAACACGAACGACCTGCGCGGCAAGCTGCTGCGCATCAAGCCGTCGGCCACCGGTGGCTACACCATCCCGACGGGCAACCTCTACCCCCAGGGCACCGCGCAGACCCGGCCCGAGGTCTACGCCATGGGCTTCCGTAACCCGTTCCGCTTCTCGATCGACCCCGCCACCGGCTGGGTCTACCTGGCCGACTACGGCCCCGACCGCAACCCGCCGACGACCAACCGGGGCCCTGAGGGGCTCGTCGAACTCAACGTGATCAAGGCAGCCGGCAACTACGGCTGGCCCTTCTGTCACGGCAACAACCAGCCGTACGCGCCGTTCAACCCGGACACCGGCGTCGTCGGGGCGAAGTTCAACTGCAACGCCCCGGTCAACAACTCGCCCAACAACACCGGCCTGGTCAACCTCAAGCCGATCGTCGCGCCCAACATCTGGTACGGCTACCCCGCGTCGACGACCTTCCCGGAGCTGGGCTCCGGCGGGTCGGCGCCGATGGGTGGGCCGGTCTACCGCTACAACGCGGCGAACCCCTCGGCGACGAAGTTCCCGGCCTACTACGACGGCGTGCACTTCTTCTACGAGTGGTCGCGCAACTTCATCAAGGAAACGCACTTCGACTCGTCGACGGCTGTCACCCGGACCAACTCGTTCATGCCCGGCGGCAACTTCAACAAACCGATGGACATGGAGTTCGGCCCGGACGGCTCGCTGTACCTGCTGGAGTGGGGTTCCAACTTCGGCGGCGGCAACAACGACTCGGGGCTCTACCGCATCGACTACATCCAGGGTGGACGTTCACCGATCGCGAAGGCCGTCGGCACGCCCACCAGCGGCAGCGCCCCGCTGACCGTCCAGTTCAGCAGCGCCGGCACGGCGGACCCGGACGCCGGCAACACCCTCAGCTACCAGTGGACCTTCGGTGACGGCGGCACGTCCACGGCGGCCAACCCGGCACACACCTACACCACCAACGGCAACTACACGGCGCAGTTGAAGGTCACCGACAACACCGGCAAGACCGGCTTCGCCAACGTGCAGATCACCGTCGGCAACACCGCCCCGGTGGTCACCATCAACGTGCCGCCCAACGGCGGCATGCTGAACTTCGGCGACAAGGTCTCGTACACGGTCAGTGTCTCCGACCCCGGCGGCGCGGCCATCGACTGCACCAAGGTGTTCGTCAACCCGGCTCTGGGACACGACGACCACGCGCACGAGACCACCGAGTACCCCGGTTGCTCGGGCACCATCTCCACCGACCTGCTCGGTGGGCACCCCGAAGGGGCGAACCTGTACTACGTGCTCAACGCCCGCTACACCGACGACGGTGGCTCGGGTGGCGCGGCGCCGCTGACCGGCTACGCGACGGCGATCCTGCAGCCCAAGCACAAGCAGGCCGAGTACTTCAGCAGCCAGTCCGGCGTCCGGGTCGTCGACCAGAGCGCCGCGGAGAGCGGCAAGCGTGTCGGTGACATCTCCAACAACGACTGGGTGGCGTTCAACCCGATGAGCCTGTCGGGCATCAGCAACGTCAGCTACCGGCTGTCGTCACCGAGCGGTGGTGGTTCCATCGAGCTGCGGGCCGACTCGCCGACCGGCACCCTCCTGGCCACCACGACGGTGCCCAGCACCGGCGGCTGGGACAACTACCAGTCCACGCCGGCGGTCAGCGTCGCGGCCCTGTCCGGGACGCACACCCTCTACATGGTGTTCAAGGGCAGCTCGTCCAACTGGTTCGACCTCGACGCGTTCACCTTCGGCGGCAACGGCGTAGGGGTCCCCGGCACCGACGGCGGAGGAATCGCCGGCCGCACCTGGACCCTCACGGCGCAGCACAGCGGCAAGCTGATGGACGTCAGCGGCAACTCCACCGCCGACGGCGCCCAGGTCGTGCAGTGGGCGGCCACCGGCGGCAACAACCAGAAGTGGCAGGCGGTGGACGCCGGTGGCGGCGCCGTCTACCTCAAGGCGGTGCACAGCGGCAAGTGCCTCGACGTCACCGGCGGGTCGACCGCACAGGGCGCCTTCCTGCAACACAGCACCTGCACCAACGCCAACCAGCAGAAGTTCACCGTGACGGCGACCGGCACCGCCGGGATCTACACGGTCAAGAGCGCGCTGAGCGGGCTCTGCCTGGACGTCAACGGCGCCTCGACTGCCGACGGGGCCCGGCTGCTGCAGTGGGGCTGCCACAGCGCCACCAACCAGCAGTGGCGGTTCAGCGCGGTCTAGCGACCGGACGGTAGCTCCGACAGGACGCCGGCCACCCGATCGCAGGATCGGGTGGCCGGCGCACCGCGTTCACGGGTGTGTCGTCACCCGCCGAGCAGCCCGGCGTCGCGCAGCGCCGCCCAGAGCTGCTCCGGCACGTCCGCGTCGGACCGGCGCAGGGTCTCGGTCACCTGGGCCGCGTCGCGCACGCCGACCACTGTCGAGACCACCGCCGGATGCCGGCGGACGAACGCCAACGCCGCCTGCGGGAGGGTGACGCCGTACGCCTGACAGACCGCCGCGATCCGCCGCGCCCGCTCGATCAGCTCCGGCGGCGCCTGCTGATAGTTGTAGACCGCGTCGGCCGGCGGCTGGTCGCGGGCCAGCAGCCCCGAGTTGTAGACCCCGGCGATCACCACGCCGACCCCACGGGCCTGCGCGGCGGGTAGCAGGTCGTCGAGCGCGCCCTGTTCGAGAAGGGTGTAGCGGCCGGCGCACATGACCACGTCGATGTCGGTCTCCTGGACGAACCGGGCCAGCATCGCCGACTGGTTCATGCCGGCCCCGATCGCGCCGATGACGCCCTGGTCGCGCAGCTCCACCAGCGCGGGTACCGCCTCGGTGGCCGCCTGCTCCCAGTGCTCGTCCGGGTCGTGCAGGTACACCACGTCGACGCGGTCCAGGCCGGTGCGCTCCAGGCTGGCCTCCAACGACCGGCGTACGCCGTCGCGGCTGAAGTCCCAGACCCGCCGCAGGTCGGCCGGCACGTCGAAGCCCTCCGAGTCGCGCTCCCCCGCGGTCTCCGGCGAGGGTACGAGCAGCCGCCCGACCTTCGTCGACACCACGTACTCGTCGCGCGGCCGGGACCGCAGCGCGGCGCCGAGGCGCCGTTCGGACAGGCCGAGGCCGTAGTGCGGCGCCGTGTCGAAGTACCGGATGCCGGCGGCCCAGGCGGCGTCGACAGCCGCGGCGAACTCGTCGTCGGACGTCCCCCGGTACAGGTTGCCACCCTGCGCCGCGCCGAAGCCCAGCTCGGTGAGGCGGACCGCCGGGCGGCGGGGCAGCGCTCGGGCCGTCATGACGCCTCCAGCCGGTACGCACGGTGCGCGGTCTCCCGCCAGATCGCCGCCTGCTCCTCGTCACCGAGTGGTGCCACCAGGTCGGCGAGTACGGCGACCCAGCGGGTGTAGGAGCTGGCGAGCAGGCACACCGGCCAGTCCGAGCCGAACATGAGCCGTTGCGGGCCGAACACGTCGAGCGCGTGGTCGACGGCGGGCCGCAGGTCGTCGGCCGTCCAGGACGATCCGTCCACCTCGGTCACCAGGCCGGAGAGCTTCGCGGTGACGTTCGGCTCGGCGGCGAGCGCCCGCAGGTTGGCCGGCCAGTCGCCGAGGCCCCCCGCGCCGAGCGCCGGTTTGGCGAGGTGATCCAGGACGAACGACACCTCGGGCAGGTCGCGGACGAGCCGGGTGGCCGCCGGCAGTTGGTGGTCGCGGACCAGCAGGTCGTAGGCGAGGCCGGCCGCGCCGACCGCCGCGATGCCCCGCCGGACGTCGCGTCGGTCGAGGTACGCCGGGTCGGGTTCGGACTGGACCAGGTGCCGGATGCCCACCAACCGCTCGCCGCCGCGTACCGCGCGGAGCCGGTCGAGGCGCTCGTCGATGTCGTCGGCGGTGAGGTTCACCCAGCCGACGACCCCGCTGATGAGCGGGTCGTCGGCCGCGATGCCCAGCAGGTGCTCCGTCTCCGCCACGGAGGCGATGGACTGCACGACGACGGTCTCGGTGACGCCCGCGGCGCGTGCCGCCGGGGCGAGATCCGCCGGGGTGAAGTCGTTGTCGATCGCCGCCATCGTGTCCGGGTCGATCCAGGGTTGCGGGTGACGGGCACGGACCCAGAGGTGGTGGTGGGCGTCGACGATGCCGGGGCGCCCGGCCGGCGAGGGATACGTCATCGGCCCAACCAGCCGCCGTCGACGGGCAGGACCGTGCCGTGCACGTAGTCCGAGGCCGCGGCGGCCAGGAACACGGTGGCGCCGGCCAGGTCGTCGGCGCGTCCCCACCGGCCGGCCGGGATCCGGCCCACGATCGCGTCGTTGCGGGCGGGGTCGTCGCGGAGCGCCTGGGTGTTGTCGGTGGCGATGTACCCGGGCGCGATCGCGTTGACGTTCACCCCTCTGCCCGCCCACTCGTTGGACAGGGCCTTGGTCAGCCCGGCGAGGCCGGACTTCGCCGCGGTGTAGCTCGCGACGTTGATGCCGCCCTGGAAGCTCAGCAGCGAGGCGGTAAAAATGATCTTTCCGCGGCCACTGTCGACCATCCGCCGACCGATCTCCCGGCTCAACACGAACTGGCTGGACAGGTTCACCTGCACCACCCGGTCCCACATCTCGTCGGGGTGCTCGGCGGCCGGCGCCCGGGCGATCGTGCCGCCGTTGTTCACGAGGATGTCCACCGGCGCCACCGCCGCGGCCTCCTCGGCCAACCGGTACACCGCGGCCCGGTCACCCAGGTCCGTGCGGATGCCGGTGAACCGGCGACCCGCCGCCTCGACCCGCCGCTGCACCTCACTGCCCGCGGACTCCATCTGCGCCGACACCCCGATGATGTCCGCGCCGGCCACCGCCAGGGCCTCCGCCATCGCCAGGCCGATCCCCCGCCGTGCGCCGGTCACCAGCGCGGTACGTCCGGTCAGGTCGAACAGGGCGCTCATCGGCCCTCCTCCCGCCAGTCGAGCAGCACCTTCATGACGCCGCCGCCACCCTCCAGAGCCGTGAACGCGTCCGTGACACCGGCCACGGGCAGCACCCGGGAGATCAGCTCCCGGGCCGGGATGACGCCGGCCGCGACCAGCCGGATCGCCTCCACCACGTCCTCGCGCTGGTACAACCGCGCGCCCAGCAACTCCAGCTCCCGCCAGAAGAACCGGTGCAGGTTGACCGGACGCGGCTGCGGGTGGATCGCCACCATCACCAGCCGGCCCCGGGTGGTCAGCACATCCACGGCCGTGCCGACCCCGGCGGCGGAACCGGACACCTCGAACGCGACATCCGCGCCCGCGCCCCCGGTCCGCTCGTTCACGAGCGCCACCACATCGGTCGGCCCCGGGTCCACGGCCTCGATCCCGATCCCCGACGCGACTCCGCGCCGGAAGCCGTCCGGTTCCACGAGCAGGACCTCGGCCCCGCGCGCCCGGGCGACGGCCGCGATGAGGACGCCCACCGGACCGCCGCCGACGACCACCACGTGCTCTCCGGACGTCACCTTCGCCCGTCCGACGTCGTGCACCGCCACCGCGACCGGCTCGACCAGCGCCGCGTGGTCCAGCGGCAGATCGTCGGGGAGCGCAAGCACCAACTCGGCCGGCACCGTCCACGACGACTGCATCGCGCCGGGCGAGTCGATGCCGAGGAAGTCCATCGCGTGGCAGATGTGCGAATTGCCGCGGCGGCACGCCGGGCACCGCCCGCAGGCGCGGGTCGGCATCACGGTGACGGGCTGCCCGACGGTCAGCCCGGTGACGCCGTCGCCCAGCGCGGCGACCCGGCCCGACATCTCGTGGCCGATCACCGCCGACGCGCCCACCCGGGCGTCCATGTCGCCGTGGAAGATGTGCAGGTCCGTGCCGCAGATCCCGGTGTACGCCACCGCGATCCGCACCTGGCCGGGGCCCGGCGGTTCTGGGGCACGGTCCTCGATTCCGAGATCACGCGCACCCCGGTAGACAACTGCCTTCACTGCTGCTCCGTCTCAACGTCGTTGGTTCGTACGGGTGCGTACGCCAGGGGCGGCGAGATCCGCATCCGTTGTGTCGGCGCCATCGACACGGTAATCATCCGACCAATCCTGGTCCAGAGGCGGCTTGGGGTCGGACGGTGTCAATGCCGCAGGGGCGCCACGTCGTTCTGGGACGGGACGGCGTCGGCGAGCAGGGCATCGACCCGGACAGCCGGAACTGTGGGCATGTGCTCGGCCACCGACAGCAGGCGCTTACCGGCCCGCTCCGGTCGGACGTTCGGGCTGCCGGCGGTCGGGTCGCCGGCCCGGTCTGCGGCCGCTGCGATCGCCACCTCGTCGACCCGGATGCCCAGTCCCGGTGTGTCGCCGAGAATGAACGCGCCGTCCTCGACGTGCAGGTCGAGGCCGATACCCGCGGGCGGCCGCAGATCCTGTAGTTCGCTGACCAGGTGGTTCGGCACCGAGGTGGCGGCGTGCAGCAGCCCGACCGGGATGTTGCCGATGGGGCTGACGGGCAGGTCGTGGGCATGCGCCAGGGCCGCCACCCGCAGGAAGTGGGTGACACCCCAGACGGCCGCCATCTGAACGATGTCGACAGCGCCCGCTCCGATCAGCGGGCGGTACTGCTCCAGCCCGGTGAGGTTCTCGCCGGTGGCGATCGACGCCCGGACGCCCCGGCCGACGGCCGCCAGGCCCTCGGCGTCCCAGCGGCGGACCGGCTCCTCGATCCAGATCAGATCGAGGGTGCGTTCCAGCTCGGCCACGTGCCGCACGGCCTGCTTACGCGACCACGCCTCGTTGACGTCGAGCATCAGGCCGGGCCGCCGGCCGTGGCCCGCCTCGGTCAGCACCTCCCGCACCAGGGTGAGCCGGTGCCGGTCCCGCTCGATGTCGAGGCCACCCTTGAGTTTCGCGGCCCGCAGGCCGTACCCGGCGTAGACCTCGTACTCCGCGACCAGCTCGTCGTCGGTCAGACCGATGTCGAGGCCGGAGGCGTAGGCGGGAACACGTCGGTCCCGCCCGCCGAGCAGCCGCCAGAGCGGCTCACCGGCGAGCTGCGCCTTGATGTCCCACAGGGCCGTGTCCAGTGCGCCGATCGTCCCGAACACCAGCCCGCCGTGACCGGCCTTGAAGGTGTGTCGGAGCATCCGGTCGTACAGGCTGGTCACCGCGCGGGGATCCTCCCCCTCGATGGCCGGGAAGATCCTCTCGATCTCCACGTGCGGGCCCAGGCCGACGCCGCTGATCCCCGCGTCGGTCTCGACGATGGTGATCGGCAGCGTCGTGACGCCGTCGGGAAACACGCCGTTGGCGTCGCCGACCGGCCGGCCCCACTCCTGGACCGTCGTCAGGGTTCGATACCCGGTGATACGCATGTCAGCCTTTCGTGGAACCAGCGGCGACGCCGTCGGCGATCTGGCGCTGAAGGAACAGGTAGACCGCCAGGACGGGGATCGCCGCGATGAGCACCCCGGAGGCGAACGTCGGAATGTCCTCGGAGTACTGCCCCCGCAGCGAGGTCACCCCGACCATGAGGGTCCGGTGGTCGGCCGACGGCATCAGCAGCAGCGAGATGAGCACGTCGTTCCAGCAGAACAGCGTGTTGAGGATGCCCACGGACAGCAGCGCCGGAGCGCCCAGCGGCAGCATGATCCGCCGGTACACGCCGTACACGGTGTTGCCGTCGATCCGGGCCGCGTCGACGATCTCCGCGGGGATGGTCTTGTAGTAGCTGGTCATCAGAAAGACCGTGAAGGGCAGGAACTGCGCGACGTACGCGAGGATCAGCCCCGGGTACGTGTCGACGAGGCCGCTGTCCGCCATGACCCGGGCCAGCGGCACCATGATCACCTGGAAGGGGATGAAGAGCGCCGCGAGGCAGCCGATGAACAGCGCCGTCGAGCCCCGGAAGCGCAGTTGGCTCAGCGCGAAGCCGGCCATCGACCCGAATAGCAGCAGCAGGAACACTGAGCAGCCCACCACCAGGATCGAGTTCGCGGTATACCGGCCCATGCCGATGCTTGTCCACGCCGTGGTGATGTTCTCGAAGCGCAGCGAGTCGGCAAGCGAGAACCGGTCGAGAATGTACTCCCGGCGGGTCTTCATGGCGACGTTCGCAGTGAACAACAGGGGATAGATCGTCGCTACCGCGAGGAGCCCCATCGGGATCACGAGCAACCATCTGCCCAGTCGGACGCGGGACATCAGTCCTCCCTCCCCGCTCGTCGGAGCAGCTTGAGCTGCAACAGCCCGACGACGAGCATGATGACGAACAGGACAGTGGACGCGGCCGACGCGAGCGCCGGCCTGTTCATCTGCCCCTGCTGGATCCAGATGTAGTACTCCGGCAGGTACGTCGAGCCCTCCGGGCCGCCACTGGTCATGACGTAGAGCAGGCCGAACATGGACGTCAGCATCCCGATCATCGTGGTCACGAAGACGAACTGGATGGTGCGGGAGAGGCTGGGAATGATCACGTGCCAGATCACCTGGGCCAGGGACGCGCCGTCCACTCGGGCGGCGTCCAGCAGCGCGGCGTCCAGGGTCGCGAAGCCCGCGAGGAAGACGACCAGGGCCATCCCGAAGGTCGCCCACACGTGCACCCCGACGACCGCGAACATCGCGACGTCCGGATCACCGAGCCAGTCCACCGGGCCGATGCCCACCGAGGACAGGACAACGTTGACAGGACCGTCAAACGAGAGCAGCAGGTTGAAGATCGCGCCGACGATGACCGGCGACAGCACGGCCGGGAAGAAGTAGACGCTGCGGTAGAACCGGTGCCCCGGTACGCGCAGGTAGATGAACGTGGCGAGCAGACCCGGGATGGCCACCGCCACCGGCAGGAGCAGCACCAGCAGCCCCACGTTGCGCAGCGCCTGTTGGAACAGGGGATCGTGCAGCAGGTCGACGTAGTTGGCGAAACCGACCATCGCGCCGTCGCGGTCACCGTCGCCGGTGAAGGAGAAGTTGACGCCGAGCAGCAGCGGCCACAGCCGCAGCAGCACGAGGATCAGGACTGCCGGGGCGACCAGCACGAAGGGTGCCAGTTGCTCGGCACGGCGGCCGCCGGCGGCACGCCGGGAAACGGCGCGGTCGCGCGGCGGCGGTGCGGAGGGCGGGACCCCGCCGGCCCGCCCGGCCGAAGCCGAGCGGACCGACGGGAGCGACTTACCGATCGTCACGAGATCAGCCCGCCGTGTCCGAGGCTGCCATCTGCTTCACGACCTCGTCGACGCTCGTCGAGCCGCTGAGCAACTGCTGCGAGAGGCGGCCCATCAGGTCGAGCGACTTCGAGGAGAGCGCCACGTGTGGCGCCGGCTTGCCGGTCTTGAGCGCGCCGACGATCGTGGTGACGGCCGGCCCGCTCGCCGACACGTCGATCGTGGTGTCCGCGGTGATCGCGCCGGCGTTGGCGTAGAACGCCTTCAGGGCGTCGGTGGAGGTCAGCGAGCGCACCAGGTCGGCGGCCACCTTCGGGTCCTTGGTCCACTTGGCGACCGCGTAACCGATACCACCGTCGTACGGCAGGCTCGGGGTGGCGCCACTGGTCACCGTCGGGGCCATCATGACGCCGAGCTTCTCGGGCGTGACGAACTCGTTGAAGTCCTTCCAGTGCCCGATGTCCGACATCAGCCCGATGATGTGGGCGGCCTTACCGGACTGGAAGACGGCGAAGGCGTCGTTGAACATCGCTGTGGAGTTGGCCCCGTCGTTGTTCAGCTTCGCGGTGCCGGTCTCCTTCCACAGCTCGAAGAGCCGCTTCACGTTGGGCGAGTTCCAGTCGCGCTTGCCGGCGATCCAGTTGTCGTACTCCTGCGGGGTCAGGACGCCCGATGCCATGGCCGACAGGAAGAACTGGATGCCGTAGCCCTCCTTGTTGCCGAGGGCGAAGCACTTGGCACCTGTTGCCTTGGTGATGGTGCCGCAGTTGGCGATGAACTCAGCCCACGTCGTGGCCGGCTTCGCCGGGTCGAGGCCGGCCTTCTCGTAGAGCGCCTTGTTGTAGTAGATCGGGTGGCCCTGCAGGGTCACCGGAGCGGCGTAGGTCTTGCCGCCCTTGGCGAACGCTTCCCAGCCGGCCAGCCGCTCCCGGTCCTCGCCGACGTACTCGTCGAGCGGCTGGAGCGAGTCCACCCGGTCGCGGATCTGGCCGCCACCGTTGAACAGGATGACGTCCGGCCCCTTGCCCGACTGGATGGCCGCACCCAGCAGCGTGTAGTACTGATCGAACGGCTGGGCCACGAACTCGACCGTGACGTCCTTGTGCTTCCTGGCGAAGTCGGCCTTGGCCTTCTCCACGTACTGCGCGGAGCTGGCCTCGCCGGACTTCCAGTCCCAGACGACCAACTTCTTGTCCGAGCCTCCGGACGATGAACCCGAACCTGTCGCGCTTCCACAGCCTGTCAGGGCCAGCCCTGCAACGAGGACCGCGGACCACACTGCTCGTTGCTTCATCGTTGCTCACCTTCATATGGGGAGTGGCCGAGGAAACGGCCGTCGATGCAAGATTGACGAGAACGTAACTCGTATGACGTGTGACGTCAACGGTTGGCCGTACACTGGTGCGGACTCGTGGGCCCGCTCCCGCGGCTACGCGGAGGTGAACGTGACGACATCGAACCAGCCGGCCGTCAATGGCGCGACGGCACCGACCTGGGCTCGCCGCCCGGCCAATCTGGCTCAGGCGATCACCGCCGAGCTGGTGACCCGGATCGTCCAGGGAGTTCACCCGTCCGGCACGCCGCTGCCCCCCGAGCCGGTGCTCTGCGAGACCTTCTCCGTGAGCCGGACGGTCATCCGGGAAGCGGTGAAGATCCTGCAGGAGAAGGGGCTCGTGCAGGTCCGTCAGGGCAGCGGAACGCTCGTCACCCCACCCTCGGCGTGGGACATGCTCGACGAGCTCGTCCTCGCGGCGACCATCGCCGAGGACGACACCCTGGCGATCCTCGACGACCTGGTGGTCACCCGACGGGTGCTGGAGTCCGACATGGCCAACGTCGCCGCGCGGCTCGCGGACGAGGAGACCGTCGACCGGCTGCGGGCCCTGGTGGACCGGATGGACGAGCTGGTGGACGACCACGTCGCCTACCAGGAGCACGACCGCGCCTTTCACGACACGGTCATGCAGGCGTCGGGCAACCGGATCGCCCGGGGTGTCGTCCGGTCCCTGGAGAGCCAGGTCGTCAACACCGCGCGCTACATGGGCCAGCCGGAGCGGGCCATGTGCGTGGCATCGAACCAGGGGCACCGGCGCATCTACGAGCGCATCGCCGCCCACGATCCCGACGGGGCCGCGCAGGCGATGTTCACGCACATCACCGAGGCGTGGCTCGTGCGGCGCAGCGGGCCGGGCAGCCCGACGCGGCTGCAGCGCTGACGACCCGTCGCGGCGGCGCCGACGAGCCGGTCGCCGGGCGTTGGCGACCCGGTCCGGCCGGCCCGCGACGGCGGCGCGGAAATCCAGATTCGTCCATCGCTTGAGAATGTTAGCGATAACAGACTACCCTCGGGCCGCAGAGGCGAAGGGCACGCTTCACCGCTCCACTCGATCCGCCGAGGTCGATGGAGTAGCGCATGACCAACGCCCGCTGGTGGGTGTCCGGGCCTCCCTCAGGGACGTTGACCACCGCCGTTGACAACGGCGGGCCGCCGCGCGCGGGAGCCATGGTGGACCCCCGATCCCTCCTGCCGTTCCCGCGGCACGGCCACCACCGAGGTCCCCAAGCGACCCGCGACGACACGCGGCACCCGCCAGCGAGAACGGCGAACCGTGCCCCGCCGTTGTGACCCACCCTGGAGGTACCGATGCACCCCACACCGCCACCACGGACGAAGAACCGGCTCCGGCGCGGCGTCGCCCTGCTCGTGAGCCTGCTGCTCATCCCGGCGCTGGCGCCGGCCACGGCAGCCCACGCGGACAACCCCATCGTCCAGCACATCTACACCGCCGACCCCGCTCCCCTGGTGTACAACGGGCGGGTCTACCTCTACACCGGCCACGACGAGGACGGCTCCACGTACTTCACCATGAAGGACTGGCGGGTGTGGTCGTCGGCCGACATGGTCAACTGGACCGATCACGGCTCGCCCCTGAGCGTGAGCACCTTCAGCTGGGCGAGCGCCAACGCGTGGGCCGGCCAGGTCGTCGCGCGCAACGGCAAGTTCTACTGGTACGTGCCGGTGACCGCCCGGGCGACCAACTCGATGGCCATCGGCGTCGCGGTCTCCGACAGCCCGACCGGGCCGTTCCGGGACGCCATCGGCCGTCCGCTGGTGGGCAACGGCGAGATCGATCCCACCGTGTTCATCGACGACGACGGCCAGGCGTACCTGTACTGGGGTAACCCGAACCTGTGGTACGTCCGGCTGAACGCGGACATGATCTCCTACAGCGGCAGCGCCACCAAGATCCCGCTCACCACCGCCGGGTTCGGCACCCGGACGGGGAACACGAGTCGGCCGACCCTCTACGAAGAGGGCCCGTGGGTCTACAAGCGCAACGGCATCTACTACAACGTGTTCGCGGCGGAGTGCTGCTCCGAGTTCATCGGTTACTCGACCGCGACCGGCCCGACCGGCCCCTGGACCTATCGCGGGACGGTCATGCCCCGCCAGGGCGCGAGCTTCACCAACCACCCCGGAGTCATCGACTTCAACGGCGGCTCGTACTTCTTCTACCACAACGGAGCGTTGCCCGGTGGCGGTGGTTACACCCGTTCGGTGGCCGTGGAGAAGTTCACCTACAACACCAACGGCACCATCCCGACGATCAACATGACCACGACGGGCGCCCCCCAGATCGGCACCCTGAACCCGTACGTGCGGCAGGAGGCCGAGACGATCGCCTGGGGCTCCGGCATCGAGACCGAGCCGGCCGGCGAGGGTGGGATGAACGTCGGGTTCATCGAGAACGGGGACTACATCAAGGTCAAGGGCGTGGGCTTCGGTACGGGCGCGACGTCCTTCTCCGCCCGCGTCGCCTCGGCCACGTCCGGTGGCACCATCGAACTGCGCCTCGGTAGCCCCACCGGCACCCGGGTGGGCAGCTGCGCGGTGCCGGGCACCGGCGGGTGGCAGACCTGGCAGACCGTCTCCTGCCCGGTCAGCGGCGCCACCGGGACCCAGGACCTGTACCTGCGCTTCACCGGCGGCAGCGGCAACCTGTTCAACATCAACTGGTGGCAGTTCCAGGCCAGCGGCACCACGACGCCCAGCCCGACCCCGACGCCGACGCCCACTGCGACCCCCACCCCGACGCCCACCCCGACGCCCACTCCGACCCTCACCCCGACACCGACGGTCCCGGCCGGGGAGTCCTGCGCGGTGACCAACACCGTGGTCAACACGTGGCAGGGCGGATTCGAAGGACGACTGACGGTCACCAACTCCGGGGCCTCGTCGCTCAACGGGTGGCGGGTCACCTTCACCCTCCCCAGTGGGCAGACGGTGTCCCAGGCCTGGAACGGCACCGTCACCCAGACGGGCAACCAGGTGACCGTCGCGAACGCCGCCTACAACGGGCAGCTCGCGCCGGGAACGTCCACCACCGCGGGCTACCTCAGCACGAGCGCCACCACGAGTCCTCCCACCATCACCCCGACCTGCTCGCCCGCCTGAGGGTCACCCACCCCCAAGAACACCCCCACCCCGTCCCCACCCCGCCCGCCGCCGACGTTGATCATGAATGTGGTGCCCCTGATACGCCGATAGGGGAGCAGCACATTCCTGGTCGACGGGGTGGGGAGGGGGTGGGGTGGGGGTCCTAGAAGTCGTCGTCGAAGGCCACCGTCCCGGTCACCCCCACCTGGTACGCCGACACCCGCCGCTCGAAGAAGTTGGACAGCTCCTGGACGTCCTGCAACTCCATGAAGGCGAAGGGGTTGGCCGACCCGTAGTGCGGGGCGATACCGAGCTGGACGAGACGACGGTCGGCGACGTGCTGGAGATACTCCCGCATGTCCGCCAGGGTCAGACCGGGCACGCCCTGACCCACCAGGTCCTCGGCGAACTGGACCTCACACTCGACGGCCTCGGTGAGCATCTGGCGGACCTGGTCGGCGAGGTCGTCGTCGAACAGGTCGGGCTCCTCGGCCCGCACGGTGTCCACCACGTCGAATGCGAACGCCATGTGCATCGACTCGTCGCGGAAGACCCAGTTCGTGCCGGAGGCCAGGCCGTGCAGCAGGCCGCGGGAGCGCAGGAAGTAGACGTACGCGAACGCGCCGTAGAAGAACAATCCCTCGATGCAGGCGGCGAAGCAGATGAGGTTGAGCAGGAACGCGCGCCGGTCGTCCCGGGTCCGCAGCTCGCGCAACTCGCCCAACGAGTCGATCCAGCGGAAGCAGAACTCGGCCTTGCGGCGGATCGAGGGGATGTTCTCGATGGCGGCGAAGGCGGCGAACCGTTCGGTCTCGTCGGGCACGTACGTGTCGAGCAGGTTGAGGTAGAACTGGACGTGCACGGCCTCCTCGAACAGCTGCCGCGACAGGTAGAGGCGGCCTTCCGGACTGTTGACGTGCTGGTACAGGTTGAGCACGAGGTTGTTGGCGACGATCGTGTCGCCGGTGGCGAAGAACGCGACGAGCCGGCTGACCAGGTGCCGCTCGGCCGGCGACAGCCGGTCCAGGTCGGCGAGGTCGGCGTGCAGGTCGACCTCCTCGACAGTCCAGGTGTTGCGGATGGCGGCGCGGAACCGGTCGAAGAAGTGCGGGTAGCGCATCGGGCGCAGAGTGAGATCCATCCCGGGGTCGAGCAGCATGTGCGTGGTCCTCGTGTCGGCGGTGGTGTCGGCGATCGGGTCGGCGGTGGTCACTGGCAGGCCTCGCACGACTCGGGGTTCTCCAGCGAGCACGCCAGCGCCTCCGCGTCGACGGCAACTGGTGCGACAGCGCTGACGGTGGCCTGCTGGATGCGCGTGGCGGGGCGGGAGCGCAGGTAGTAGGTGGTCTTGAGCCCGGCCTTCCAGGCGTACAGGTACATCGAGGAGAGCTTGCCGATGGTGGGCGAGGCCAGGAACAGGTTCAGCGACTGGGACTGGTCGATGAACGGGGCGCGGGCGGCGGCCAGGTCGATCAACGCCCGCTGCGGCAGCTCCCACGCGGTGCGGAACAGCTCCCGCACGTCGGCCGGGAGTTCCGCGAGGTCCTGCACCGACCCCTCCGCGCGCCGGATCGCCGAGCGGATCTGCTCGGTCCACAGACCACGTGCCTTCAGCTCGCGGACCAGGGCCGTGTTGACCTGAAGGAACTCCCCGGACAGGGTCTCGCGCTTGAACAGGTTGGACACCTGCGGTTCGACGCACTCGTAACAACCGGCGATCGAGGCGATCGTCGCGGTCGGGGCGACCGCCACCAGCAGCGAGTTGCGCAGCCCGTACTCACCGACCCGCTGGCGCAGCGCGGCCCACCGCGCGGTCTGCGTACCCTCGACGCCCCACAGGTCGGGCTGGAGCTGGCCCCGCGCGGCCCGGGTCTGCGCGTACGCCGGATGCGCGCCGACCTCGCGCGCCAGGTCGGCGGAGGTCTCCAGCGCGGTCAGGTACAGCTCCTCGCTGATCCGGGTGGACAGCTCCCGCGCGGCAGGCGAGTCGAACGGCAGCCGCAGCGCGAAGAACACGTCCTGCAGGCCCATCAGCCCGAGCCCCACCGGCCGCCACCGGGGGTTGCTCGCCGCCGCCTGCGGTGTCGGGTAGTAGTTGATGTCGATGACCCGGTCGAGGAACGTCACCGCCGTCCGGACGGTGGCGCGCAGTCGCGGCCAGTCGATGCCGTTCTCGGTCAGGTGGGCGGCGACGTTCACCGAGCCGAGGTTGCACACCGCGGTCTCGCCGTCGCTGGACACCTCGATGATCTCGGTGCACAGGTTGGACAGGTGCACCACGTTGCCCGACTCGGCCGTCTGGTTGCACAGCCGGTTGGCCGCGTCCTTGAAGGTCATCCACCCGTTGCCGGTCTGCGCCAGAGTGCGCATCATCTTCCCGTACAGCTCCCGCGCCGGCACCTGCCGCACGTAGCGGCCCTGCGCCTCGGCCGCCCGGTACGCGGCGTCGAACCGCTCCCCCCACAGGTCGGGCAGCTCGGGAACCTCGTTCGGGTCGAACAGCGACCACACCTCGTCGGCCTCGACACGGCGCATGAACTCGTCCGGGATCCAGTTGGCGAGGTTCAGGTTGTGCGTACGCCGGGCGTCCTCGCCGGTGTTGTCCCGCAGTTGCAGGAACTCCTCGACGTCCGGGTGCCACGGCTCCAGGTAGACGCAGGCCGCGCCCTTGCGCCGGCCACCCTGGTTGACCGCGGCGACGCTCGCGTCAAGGGTGCGCAGCCACGGCACGATCCCGTTGGACTGCCCGTTCGTGCCGCGGATCAGCGCGCCCCGGGACCGGACCCGGGAGTACGCGATGCCGATGCCACCGGCGAACTTGGACAGGCTCGCGACCTGGGCGTAGCGCTGGTAGATCGAGTCCAGCTCGTCGCGCGGCGAGTCGACGAGGTAGCACGACGACATCTGCGTGTGCCGGGTGCCCGAGTTGAACAGCGTCGGTGAGCTGGGCAGATAGGCCAGGCTGGACATCAGCCGGTAGAAGTCCACGGCCTCGTCCGGCGTACGGGACAGACCGCAGGCCACGCGCAGCAGCCAGTACTGCGGGGTCTCCAGCACCAACCGGGTGGTGGGGTGGCGCAGCAGGTACCTGTCGTAGACCGTGCGCAGGCCGAAGTACTCGAACCTCCGGTCGCCGTCCCGGTCGATGGCGTCGTCGAACGTTCCCGCGTGCGCGGCGACGAAGGCGGCGGTCTCATCCCCGATCAGCCCCTGCGCGTGGCCGGTCCGGATCGCCGCGCTGAACGAGGTGACGCCCTGTCGGCGTACCTCCCGGTCGATGTGGCCGGCCAGCAGCCGGGCGGCGAGGCGCGAGTACTGCGGCTCCGTACCGATCATCTCGGCCGCGGTCTGGATGGTCAGCCGGTCCCGCTCGGCCGTCGTCGCGCCGTCGTACAGGCCGCTGACCGTGCGGGTCGCCACCCGCAGCGGGTCGACGTCGGGCAGGTCGTCGGCCAAGCGCTCGACCTCGGCGACGAGCGTGCGCACGTCCACCGCCTCGCGGGCGCCGTCGCGTTCGCGGACCTGCGTCGGCGTACCCCGGCGGGCCGTGCCGCCGCCGGTCGCGGCTACCTCGGTAACTGTCACCACTCACTCCTCGCGAGCTTGAGACCTGACGGCCCTCGGCACGGGGAGACCGACACCAGCGGACGCCACGCCTCAGCGGGCGCGGATCCGAAAGGCGTCGGCCGTCCCACGCGGCCTCGGACCACCGCCCACCCGGATGCGGGTACGCGGCGCGCTGGCAGGTCTTCGGACTCGCGGGCACGACCGGTGTTCACCCGGTCCCCTACTGGCCGTCGCTTCCCAGGCCAAGTGGCGGCCCAGTGCTGATGACGGCTGTCGTTCCCACTCACCGCTGCGGGGCAGTCCCGGAATTCCACCGGGTTCCCTCTTGCCTCGGCCACCCTGGGATGAGTGGCCGAACCAGCTGCGGTCGACACCATATATAGGGGCGACTGGGTTTGTCACACCCCACATGTCGGGTCCGGGCGTGTCGCGGTCGTCGGTGACGGTCCTCGTCGATCCGGTCGGCGACGGCGGGCGCGCGAGCATCGGGCGGCGTCGCATTCGGACCTCGCCGCCGGCTTGACCGAGGAGAACCGGCACCGATACGGTCAACCCACTATCTGCGGCGACGCGAGGGAAGCCGGTGAGAATCCGGCGCGGTCGCGCCACTGTGAGCGGTCCCCGACTACGGGGCCGCGAGCCAGGACGCTCGGTCGTCCGCAGCCTTGCGATGGGGACGCGTCATCCCCGAGGAGGTTCGTGCACGCATGTCCAGTTCCACGTCCAGCCAGCCGCTGGTGCACCCCGCTGCCCCGACCCGTCTCCTGTGGACGGTCCTGGCCACCGTCGCCGTGCTCAGCCTGCTGGCCTATCTCGTCGCCTTCGACCAGGGTGCCGTCTCGCGCAGCGGGATGTACCTGCACGAGCTGATGCACGACGGCCGGCACCTGCTCGGTGTCCCGTGCCACTGACCGGCACCGGCACCGCACCCACGTTCGTCACGGTTCTCCTGCGCGGGCTGCTCGCCGGCCTGGTGGCCGGCCTGCTCGCCGGAACGTTCGCCTACGTCGTCGGCGAACCCCACGTCGAGGCGGCCATCGCCATCGAGGAGGCGGCGACACACGCCGACCCCGCCACCGGTGGGCACCAGCACGACGAGGACGCCCTGGTCAGCAGGAACGGCCAGCGCGGCGGGCTGTTCCTGGCCACCGCCCTCTTCGGCGCCGCGATGGGTGGCCTGCTGGCCACCGCGTACGTCCTGCTGAACCGGCGGCGGCGCACGGTGGACGACGGGTGGTCCGGGCTGCTGCTGGCCGGCGGCGCGCTGCTCGGGGCGGTGATCGTGCCGTTCGTCAAGTACCCGCCGAACCCTCCGGCGGTCGGCGACCCGGCCACCATCGACCAGCGCACGGTCACCTACCTGCTGCTGGTGGTCCTCGGCCTGGTGGCGGTCTGGTCCGGTTCGCTGGGTTACCGGGCGGTCGGCGAGCAGGCGCCGGTGTGGCTGCGCGCCGCGGCGGCCGTCGGCGGTTTCCTGCTGGTCACCGGCGTGGCCTACCTGGTGCTGCCGTCGTTCCAGGAGGTCCCGGGCGACTTTCCCGCCACGCTGCTGTGGAGCTTCCGGCTCGCCTCCCTCGGCACCCAGGTGGTGCTGTGGACCGGGATCGGCCTGCTCTTCGCCGCACTGATGCACCGGCAGCGCGCGGTCACCGACGCACGACTGGCCGGGTGAACCCCACCAGCCTGCGGCTGGTCGCCCACGGTCACACCGCCGCACTGCGGCGGGCCCGGTTCGGCGGGGACGACGCACTGGACGAGGGCGGCCGCAACGCCGCCCTCGCCCTGTCTCCCGGTGTGCTGGGTCGGCGGGCGCCGTCGGACGACACCGACGCCTGCCTGTCCAGCCCCGCGGCGGCGGCCGTCCAGACCGCGTACGCCCTCGGCCTCGCGCCCGCCGTGGAGACGGCGCTGGCCGACTGCGACTACGGCGACTGGACCGCCCGGTCGCTGCAGGAGATCGCCGGCGCGCAGCCCGACGCGCTGCGCGAGTGGCTGTCCACCCCGGACGCCGCGCCGCACGGGGGCGAATCCGTCGCCGCCGTGCACGAGCGCGTCGGCCGGTGGCTGGACGGACAGCGCGGCCTCGGCCGACGGGTCACCGCCGTCACCCACCCGCTCGTGATCCGGGTCGCTGTCGTACACGCCCTGGGACTGCCGCTGGTGACGTACCGGCAGTTGGACGTCGAGCCGTTGGCGATCGTCCGGCTCACTGACCACGGCCGACGGTGGCAGCTCCGGCTGAGCGCGCCCCCGGCACCCGTGACCGGCTGACGAGGGTCGACCACGGCTCCTGTAGAGCTGCCCCAGATGTGGGGCGGCATCGACGGACCCGGGCCCGACGGGATCGGATCGTTGGTCACTGCCCGGCGCCGGCACTGACCGTCAGCGCCGGCGTCGCCGGAGGATCGTGGCCGTCGGCGGCGCATGGACGCCGGCGGGCGGCGCGGCGGCGGGCGGCGCGGCGGCGGGCGGCGCGGCGGCGGGCGGCGCGGCGGCGGCATTGACGTTCAGCGGGATGGCAATGCCGGGCGGTGGGTTGCAACAGGGCGTCAGAGCCGGACAGCGGTGGGGTCTGGGCGACCGGCAGGCGCATAGGCCGGTGAGCGACATACCGCAGAGGTATAAATATGACTCTGAGGTATGTGCCTCACGGGCGACAGGGCCTCACCGGCCGCGCGGAGCGACAAGCCACGAAAGGCCGTCAGCCGAGCGGGCGGACCCGGAACGGGTGTCGGGCGGGCCGTGGAGCACGGCCCGCCCGACTGGTGTCGTTCCCTGCTTACTTCGGGGCGGTGACCGTGAACGGTTGGGACACCGCCGTCTTCGACGTGACGCCGGACAGCGTCACGCTCGTCACGCCCGGCTGCGCCGAATCCGGAACGGTGACGATCGCGCCGGAGACCACGCCGTCGCCGTTCGCACGCACCGTGCCGACCACACGACCCTCGCCGACACGAACCGAGATCGCCTCGTTCGGCGCGAACCCGGAACCGTCGACCGTGATCGACGAACCGCGTGGTCCGGACGTCGTGGGCAGCGACACCCGCGGCTCGTAGGCCGGGCTCGCCGGGCGCGCGGTCACCTGGACGGTGGCCGTCGCCGGCGTACCCGAGGAGGCGCCGGTGGCGCTGACGGCGTACCGGCCCGGTGCCGTGTCCCCCGACGTCGCGACGGAGGCGCGGACCGTGCCCGTCGCGGACGCCGAGACCGTCACGCTCCGCGTCGTGCCGGCGGCCAGAACCACAGTCACCCGCTCGCCGGCGGCGAACCCGCTGCCGTCGACCGTGACCGTTTCACCGGCGGCGACCTGCTGCGTGCCGGACACCGCGAGCGTCGGTTGCGGCCCGGCACGCCGGACGGTGACGGCGAAGGTGGCCGTGCTGCTCGACAGCGTGTCCCACGCCGTGACGTGCACCGTGTAGGTGCCCTCCCGCACGTAGGTGTGCTGGCCGCTCAGCGCGCCGTCCGCGCCGACCGTGACGTCGTCCGGGACCGTGCCGTCGCCCCACTGGACGCGGGCGCGGTAGCCGGCCGCGCCGGGGACACCGCCGGTCACCGACCCGAGGTTCGCCGCGAGGACCTTGCCGGCGTCGACGCTCTGGTCGGCGGGGGTGGCGGTCGCCAGCGCGGCGGCCGGCGTGCCGTCGTCGGCGACGGCGAACACGTGGATCCGGCCCGCCGAGCGGGGATCGCCGGTCTGCGTCGGCAGGGTCACCGAGACCAGCGTCCTACCCGCCGGGATCTGGTACGGCGTGGTGGCGAACAGGAACGGCTGCGCGCCGTCGCGGCTCGTGCCACTGAGCCGGTACGCGGATTTCGCGACGACGATGTTGCCGTACGACGGGGTGCCGTTGGCGTTGCCGCCCAGCGTCCAGTCACTGAACTGGATCGGGATGCTGGCGGTGCTGCCGTCGCTGAACGTCGCCGTGCCGGTGGTGCTCTGGTTGCCCTGCGTGCCGGCGCCGATGAACGAGATGTTCCGGGCGTCGGACGGCAGGTGCAGAGCGATCGTCGCGCCGTTGCCGGTGGCGTTGTCCGGTTGCCCGGCCGGGACCTGCGGCAGCGTGAAGCCCAGCGCCGTGCCCGGCACCTGCTGCCGCTGCCCCTGCGTCACGCCGGCTGCGGCCAGGGCGGCCCGCGAGTACGCCCACGACTTCGCGTCGCAGTCCGCCGCGAGGGTGCCCTCGTCGCCGACGCACACGGTGTCGAACGCCGCGGTGAGACCGTTCTTCGGCGCGTACGCGACGTCGACGCCGACCGTCACCGAGCCCTGGCCGGTGCCGTCGGTGACGGTGACGTTCGCCTGGTGGTAGCCGGGCGTGGCGTAGGTGTGTTCGCCGCTGACGCGGTACACGGCCCGCGAACTCAGCGTCAGGGTGCCCGCGGTGGCCGGTGAGCCGTCACCCCAGTCAATCGTCGCGCGGTAGTCCTCGGCGACGCCGCCGGTGACGGTGGCCAGCGCCACCGTCGCGGGTGCGCCGGAGAGCGCGTGCGCGCCGTCGGTGGCGGTCACCGTGATGTCGCCGCCGGCCAGGTCGAGGTCGCCGCCGGCGAGCAGCTCGATCTCGGCGAGGGTCGGCTGCGCGGCGCCGACGGTCTTCGTCACGACGAGGCGGAACTGGGAGTACCGCCCCGGCTTGTCGATCTGGAACGGCCGGGTCTGGTTGCGCCAGCGGAACACCTCGCCCGCACGGGAGTCCAGGGTGCTCCAGGTGAGGCCGTCGGTGGAGCCCTGCAACCGCCAGTCCGCCGCGTCACCGGCGCCCGCGCCGGAGGTGATCGTGTAGTACGTCGGCTTCTGGCGGCCACCACGGGAGGCCCAGCTGATCTGCGGCGTGCCCGACGACGCGGTCAGCTGCGTGGTCGACGAGTCGTCGAACAGCTTCGACGCGTCCTGACCGCCACTGGAGGTGGCGGTGCCCAGACCGGGGCCGGTGACGTCCTGCAACGGCTGCGGCGCCGCGTCACCCTTCGTCAACGACGGCGGACCGTCGTTGCGGCCGGTGCCCCAGGACGACGGGTTCGGTCCCATCTGGAAGTCGATCGTGCCGCCCCGGGCGAGCGCGGACACCTCGACGGACACGCCGCGCTGCTTCTTGCCGTTGACCGTGACGCTCTGCACGTACACGTTGCGGGTGCTGTTGTTCGCGGCGTTGACCACGATGTCGCCGGTCGGGCGGTGGACCGTCATCCTGGTGAACTGCGGCGAGCCGATGGCCCAGTGGGTCGAGCCGGCCTGCAGGGGGTAGATGCCCAGCGAGCTGAGGACGTACCAGGCCGACATCTCGCCGTTGTCCTCGTCGCCCAGGTAGCCCTGGCCGATCTCGCTGCCGACGTACAGGCGCTGCATGATCTCGCGCACGGTCGCCTGCGTCTTCGCCGGTGCGCCGGCGATGTCGTACAGGTACGGAATGTGGTGCGACGGCTGGTTGCTCATGCCGAGCTGACCGAGGCGCACCGCGCGGGCCTCGAGCATCTCGTGGATGATCCCGCCGTAGCCGCCGGGGCGGTCGGCGTTCTCCGGGGTGGCGAAGAAGGTGTCCAGCTTGTCGCGCAGGGCCTTCTGCCCGCCGTACAGGTTGATCAGGCCCTGCGGGTCCTGCTGAGCGGTGAACGCGAAGTTCCACCCGTTGGTCTCGGTGTAGACGCCGCCCCAGTCCAGCGGGTCACCGGCGAGGAACGTGCCGGAGGCGTCGCGGCCCTGGAAGAGCTTGGTCTTCTCATCGAAGAGGTGGACGTAGTTGCGGGCCCGCTCCAGGAAGTACCGCGACTCCTCCTTGAGCTGGTCGCGCCGCGACCTGGGCGTGGCCGGGTCCTTCGCCAGGGCGGCGGCCATGTTGCCGATGCCGTAGTCGTTGATGTAGCCCTCCAGCGCCCACGACACCGACTCCCCCGTGGAGGTGGGCGTGTAGCCGAGGAACAGCGAGGTCTCGATGCCCTTGCGGCCGACCGCGCCCCGCCCGGACGCGACCGTCGCGTCCTTGACTGCAGCGTCGTACGCCGCGAGCGGGTCGGGCAGTTTGACCCCGGTGAGGTACGCCTGAGCGAGAGCCACGTTCGCGCTGGTGCCGGTCATCAGGTCGGCGTAGCCGGGCGAGGACCAGCGGGCGATCCAGCCGCCGTCCCGGTAGTGCTGGACGAAACCGTCGGAGATCCTGGCGGCGACATCCGGGTAGAGCAGCGAGTAGGCGGGCCACACGGTGCGGTAGGTGTCCCAGAAGCCGTTGTTGACGTAGATCTGGCCGTCGACGATCTTCGCGCCGGTCCGGGTCGCGGTCGACGTGCCGGTCGGCGCCGACACCGGGCTGGCGTACTGCCAGTGGGGTGCGGCGGCGGTGCCGGTGTTCTCCGACTGGGAGTTCGGGTACAGGTTCAGCCGGTACAGGTTCGAGTACATGGTGACCAGCTGCGTCTCGGTCGCGCCCCGCAGCTCGACCCGGCCGAGGCGGTCCTTCCACGCCGCGGTGGCGGCGTCGCGGATCGCATCGAAGCTCCGGCCGGTCACCTCCAGGTCGAGGTTGCGGCGGGCCTGGTCGACCGACAGGAACGAGGTGGCGATCCGCATCGTCACCTGGCGTTCGGTGGAGACGTCGAAGGTGGCGGACGTCGCGGTGGACGCCGTCGGCGCCCGGTCGAAGGTGCCGGAGACGAACATGCGGCTGCGCCCGGCGGACAGGCCGCTGCCGTTGTCGACCCAGCCGGTGAAGGTGCCGTCGGCGCCGATGGCGAACGTGCCCTTGGCGAAGACGAGGCTTCCGGTCGCCGGGCCGGCGCCGAAGGTGAACCGCATGATCCCGGCGTGGTCGGTGGGCGACATCTCCGCCACCAGACCGCTCTGCGTCGTGACCCGGTAGAGGTCCGGCTGTGCCGTCTCGTCGTCGTGCCGGAAGGCGAGCGCCCGGCTGGCGGGTGACCCGGTGAGAGGAACGTCGCCGGCCACCGGCATCACCGACATCTGGTTGCGGTCACCCATCCACGGGCTCGGCTCGTGGGAGATCGCGAGGCCCTGCAACGTGGGCAGGTTGGCCGCGTTGTTGGCACGGTGGTACTCGTACTCCCAGGAGTCGGAGGTCGCGTCGGTCACCGGGGTGAAGAAGTTGAAGCCGTTCGGCACCGCGGTGATCGGCAGGTTGTTGCCGCGTGAGAACCCGCCAGTCGAGTTGGTCCCGCGCCGGGTGTCGACGTAGTTGGTCAGCCGGGAGCCGTCGATCGCCGCCGGCGTGCCGGTCAGCTCGACGTCGTCGAGCCAGCCCTGGAACCGGGTCTCCCCGGTGGCCTGCGGGTTGTCGTAGGCGAGCAGGATGCGGTCGATCGTCTTGCCCCGGGCGACGGCGCCGATGTCGGCGCGCACCTGGTTCCACTGGTCGGCGTAGAGCACCTTCGACGCGCCCTGGCCGGCCGGCGTCAGCGCGTAGCCGTGCTGGTCGACAGCCGAGCGTCCACTCAGGTAGCTGCCGTCGGTGAAGTGCAGGTCAAGAGCCGCGTAGGTGGACGGGTACCGCGCGTCCTGGCCGGTGAACTCGGGGAAGATCCGGTAGGACAGGCGGGTGTTCGGCCCGACCGGGATGTCGACGTCGAACAGCCGGTTCGTCGCGTACGAGCGGCCGTCGGCCTCGGCGCCGCCGGAGTAGCGCAGCGCGGCCAGCCCGGTGAAGCCGACGCTCGGCTTCGTCGTGTAGCCGCCGACCGGCCCGGGGCCGACGCCGGTGACCATGGGCGTGGCGGGCGGGCGGACGTCCGAGCCGTCGCTGATGTCCCAGCTGGCGAGCTGGGACAGGGAGGCACCGGAGTTCGCGGAGATGGACAGCCGGTACCAGCCGTACGCGGTCGTGTTGGCGACGCGGTACGTGTTGGTGGCGAACCGCTTGGCGAAGCGCTGCTGCGTCTGCCGGTCCAGGTCCGTCCAGGTGTTGCCGTCGGTGGACCCCTGGAGGGTGAAGTCGCGGGGGTCACGGGTCGGTTCGTCGTCCGCCGAGGTCAGCGCGTACCGCGCCACGACCGCCGGCTTCGCCAGCCGGTACGTGATCCAGCCGGTCGGTTCGAACGCCAGCCACTTGGTCGACGGGTTCCCGTCGGCGAGGTTCGCGGCGATCTCGTTCGGTGGGTTCTGGGCGCTCGCGGTCACGGCGTCGACCTGGCCGAGCAGGCTGCCGGGCAGGTTCGCGCTGCTCGATCCGCTCAGGTTGCCCTGCACGGGCCGGCCCGAGGAGTCGACCTCGACGGTGCTGGTGGCGGGTTGCGGGTCGGCCGACTCGAACGAGGAGCTGAAGGAGCCCGGTGGGGCGGCGCTGGGCGCGGCGTTGGCCAGGGGCGCGGCGACGACCAGCCCCAGCGGCAGCAGGGCGGCGGTGGTCGCGGCGGCCAGCCGGAGGGAAACGGTGCGCGCACGGGGGCGATACGGCATGGGGGCGGGGCCTTTCGACTCGATCCGGTCGAGTACGTCGTACGGCTGGGCGAAGGGGACGGTGGCTGCTGCGGTCGACAGTGGAGGGACGGGTCGGGCCTGACATCGTTGTCATCGGACGTGCGTGACAAGCGAGGGCAGACCCGGTGGATGTTGGGCAGATGTTTCCGGGCGGCCACGGCCCTGTCAATGGGTTGACCGAAAGGGAACACGCCGACCGGGGCGTCCGGGCTGGACAGCACCGATGCGCGGCGCTCAGCGACCGCCCGCGGCCAGCTCGGCCAGCATCCCCTCACAGCTGCGGACGACGACCTCCGCGCCCCGGCGCTGGGCCAGCGGGAGCAGAGGATCCTCGGCCCGGTCCCGCCACCGCCACTGAGCGTCGGCGGCGACCTCCCAGAGCCGCTGCACTGTCGCCTCGTGCTCCACGCCCAACCGCGCGGCCAGGCCAACCCCGTCGCCGCCCACCAGGCGCTGCGCCTCGGCCGCCAGCTCCGCGTCGAAACCGAGGCGGGCGTTGCGCAGCGCCACCAGCAGGCGCAGCTCCCGGAACTCGTGCGCGCCCGCCAGGATCTGCTCGATGGCGGCGACCAGCTCGTCGGCCCCACGCACCGGCTCGGCCCGCACCAGGGCCTCCACCGCGGCCAGCGCCGAACGTGCCTTGAGGGTGTCGCGCCGATCGACGAAACAGCGGGTCATCGACTCCCGCAGCTCGGTGAGCCCACTGCGCCGGATCAGCTCGGCCGACAACGTCACCCGGGTGTCGAACCCGCCCCGCACCAGGGTCGTCGCGAGCCGGATCCCGAAGAGCCCGAACCGATCCAGCAGACCGGCGCGCACCTCCGGGTCCAGGTGCACCGGAAGTTCGCCACGGACGAAACGGTCGGCGGAGAGCAGGTGGGCCTCCAACTCGGCGCGGGACGCCCCGGCCAGCGTCGCGAGCGCGGCGAAGTCGGACTCGCTGAGCATCCGGCCCGCGAGGCCGATCGCGCCGCTGCACGCCACCACGTTCACGGCCAACGCGCCCACCCGGGGATCCCGATGGTGCCGTCGGGCCAGCTGGCGGGCGGTGAGCAGCCCGTCGATCCGACCGCCGCCCACCTCGTCCGCCCGGGACAACACCATGATCACATTCACCGGGGCGGCCTGCCCGACCACACTGTCCCGAGCGGACTCCAACACCCGCAGGTCACTGTCGCGACCGTCGCGGCTCAGGAACAGCACCGCGTCCGAGTCCCGCAGCACACGGTCCAGCACCGGCGCGTGGCCCTGCTCGTCGACCGCAGCGAGCGCCGGGGTGTCGATAAGCGTCACCTGCCGCAACGCCCGCGTCGGCCACCGCACCACGATGTCGCGCACCTCCCCGACCCGCCAACCCAGATCCACCCGCATCCCGGTCGCCGACTTGACCACAGTCAGCTCCTGGGGAGGCTGGCCCACTGGATAGGCGGTGGCGTGCGGCGAAGGGCCGTCCTCGTACCAGGTGAAGACGCCGTCCGCGCCCTCGACCGGCGCGACCTCCTCCCCCATCAACGCGTTCAGCACCGTCGACTTGCCGGCACGCCAGGGGCCGGCCACCGCGATCCGCAGCGGCTGCTCCAACCGCGTCACCTGGTGCCGCAACCGCGCGACGGCCCGCGCGTCGTGCTGGTAGACGTCCATGGCCTGGTGCAGCAGCCCCCACGCCGCCTCGTCCAACCGCACCCCGACCGTCATGCCCGGGGCTCCAACAGCACAGGTGTGGACCGGGCGCCGGTCAGCTGCTGGGACTGCTCGTAGAGCGCGGCGAGGCGGGTCATCTTCAGCCGGATCTCCCGCTGCCGCTGGTCGCGCAGGGCGACGTCGGTGTCGGCCTCCTGCTTCGCGCTGCGGAACGACTGCACGATGGCCTCCTGCAACTCCTCGGTCAGCCCCGTGAAGTGATCGCGCAGCATCCGCTGCACCTGGCGGGTGGCGTCCCGGCAGTCCCGGACCATCCGGACGAAGAACTCGTCGACATGCCGCTGGATGGCCGTCTTGACTGTCGCCTGCCGGCGGCGCAGCAGCTGCTTGCCCTCGTCACGGATGCTCTTGCCGCCGAAGAGCGCACCGATGCCGACCGAGACCGGGTTGATCATCGGCATTCCGGCCAGGGTCGTCGCGAGGCCGAACATCAGCATGCCGCCGTACGAGCCCTTCATGCCCGTGAACAACTTCTGGCCGGTGGTGAACCGGTCGATCCTCGGTCGCTCCAGGTCCGGCAGCCGGTCGCCGAGATCCGCCGGCATCGTCATCGACCAGGGCGGCAGCACGTCGTAGCCGTACCTGTTGAAGTTGGCGGCCACCCGACGGGCGATCCAGTCGCAGCGCTGGATCAGCCACTCGTGGTTGGCTTCCGCGGCCTCGACGAGGCTGCGCTCCAGCCACTCGGCGAAGGTGTCCCAGGCGACGAGGGGGTCCGCCGTGTCGAACGCCTCGTCCACGGCACGCAGGATCTGGCGGGTGCGGTCGCGCAGGTCGTACTCGATGTCGGAGAGCAGATCCGCCATCTCGTCGGCGAGCGTGTTCTGCCAACGGGTGGAGCAGCGGCGCAGCTCGTCGACCTCCCGCTGGGCGGCGTGCAGCCGGGAGATCGGCCCGGACTGCTCCTCGGCCTCCTGTGTCGCCAGCTCGGCGCGCAGCGGCGCGGCCAGTTGCTCCACCACCGTACGGGCCACCGCCTGCACCGACGCCCGCGCCAGGTGGTCGGCCTTGCCCGTCAGGTCCCGCTGCAGGCGGGCGATCAGCGCCGGAAAACCGGACTCGGCATTGAGGTCGCGGTCGTCGATCGCCGCAGCGCCCAGCCGCAGGGTCGCCGACACCGGGATCAGCGGCGCCGCGACGCCGGCGTCGGCGAGGTGCTGCCGGTTGCGCTCGGCAACCGCGCGCCAGTCCGCCACGAGATCGGTCTTGCTCTGCACCACCACCACGTTCGGCTGCGACCGCGTCACGTGCAGCAGCATGTCCAGCTCGGCGACCGAGAGTTCCCGGGTCGAGTCCGAGACCAGCAGCACGGCGTCGGCGCGGGTGGAGGCGGCGACCTCCGCGGCCCCACCGAGCGCAGCCGCCTGGTCGGTGCCCGGAGTGTCCACCAACACCAGTCCGGCGGCGAGCAACGCGCGGGGCAGGCCGATCTCGACGTACGCCGGACCGCCGCCCGGCCGCCGTCCGACCGTGCCGGACACCCCGGCCGCGACCTGGTCGAGCGCCAGGGGGGTCCGCTCGACGAGCGTCGCGGCCGAGGCGCCGGCGGCGGGCCGTCCCGAAACCTGCGGCGCCTGGACGACGGCAGCGGAGGCGGCCTCGGCGTGCTGCACCACTGTGGGCAGGACCGTGGTGCGACCGTCACCGACCGGGCACGCCGGCGCGTTGATGATCGCGTTGATGAGCTGACTCTTGCCCTGGTTCGGCTCGCCGACGACCAGGACCCGCAGCTTCGGGTCCAGCAGTTGGGCACGCTTGTTGCGGACCGTCTGGAGCAGGTCGCCGCGACCGTGTGTGTTGCACGTCCGGGCGATCTCGTCCAGTACGTCCAACCAGATCCCCGCCATCACCGCACCAAGTGTGCGGATTTCGGCTCAATTATCAAGAGGAACCGGAAGGGAAACCGGAGAGAGCCGGGCCGCCCGAGGCGACCCGGCCTCCCGCTTCCAACGGGAATTCCCGTCAGAGCAGACCGCCGGTGATGCCGAGCAACCCGTGGTCCGACGAGGCGGGCCCCCCGTCGTGCAGGTCGCCGGTCACACCGTCGGTGACCCCTCCGGTCACGTCACCGACAGTGCCGGTGACCCCGGGGAGGAGACTGTCCACGTGGTGCGTGACACCGCCCACCACGGACGGGACGTCCACCGGCGGCACCACGCCGCCGACGGCACCGTGCCCGAGGCCCAGACCACCCAGGGTGTCGTGGACGCCCAGGGAGCCGACGATGCCGTCGACCTGGCCGTGCACGCCGGAGAGGGCACCGCCGGTCACGTCGCCGCCGAGTACCGGGTCGGTGACGCCGAGCACACCGGTCGGGTCCCCGACGGTGCCGGTCACGCCGCCCAGAACCGGGTCGGCGATGCCGTCGACCGGCTGCACCACGTCCGCGTCGAGGGTGTGCGCGACGTCGGCCACACCGGTCAGGTCGGTGTCGAGGCCGCTCGGGCCGATGCCCAGGCCGACACCCGGAAGCACGGTCACCCCGGCGGCCACGGTCGTCGGGTCCACGGCGATGGCGCCGAGCACACCGGCCTTGACGTCCACGCCGGCCGGCGAACTGGTGACGCTGATCTGCTGCGCCACGCTCTGCAGCTGGCCGACCACATCGGTGGCGTCGGTCACCAGCGGGTCGAACCCGAGCTGCCCGACGGCCGGAACCAGCGGCGCGAGGCCCTGCCCCGGCGCGTAGTCGACCACGAGCGGCACCACGTCCTGCACGTCGGCGGCCGTGATGTCACTGAGCCCCGCGGCGTGCAGCGCGCCCTCCGGGTCGAGGTCGAAGGCCGACCGCGCGTCGGGGTTGGTCAGCAGGTCGAGCACGAAGTCGTGGAGGGTCTGTTGCGAGTCCATGTGCCGGTTCTCCTCGGATTGGCGTCGGCGACCGTCGTTCGTCGACAGTGACGTTATTGCGGGGGCCGATCCCGGACATCGGGGCTCGGCCCGCATCCGATCCCGCCGCGTTAGGGCCTTGATCGGCTCCACCGTTAGGGGGACTGGGGGAAAGCGTCTCGGGCAGATTAGGGTCCCGACCAGGGAGCGATCTCTGGTACGAACGTAGGAGCCCGCGGGTTTCGCCGGGGGTGGGTCGCCGGGCAGCGCCGGCGCCATCGCCACCAGAGGGCCGACTCGCGGAAAGAGAAGAGACGGATGCCGTACGTCCTGGGGATCGACATCGGAAGCACCAACACCGCCGCCGCCGTCGCACGGCGCGACGGCCGGACCTGGACGCGCCCGGAGGCTGTTCCGCTCAACGCCGGCTCCCCCCTCGTACCGTCGGTGCTGCACCTGGCCGAGGACGGCGCCCTGCACATCGGCGGGACCGCCACCGACGACGGCAGCCGCACCACCAGGGACTTCGTCCGCCGCATCGGCGACGACGTGCCCCTGCTGCTCGGCGGCGAGCCGTGCGCGCCGCAGACGCTCACCGCGGAACTGGCGGCGTGGGTGGTGGAGCAGGTGCAGGCCGCCGAGGGCGGTCCGGCCGAGGCGGTCGTGCTCAGCCACCCGGCGGCCTGGCGGCCGTACCGGCGGGAGCTGCTGCACCGGGCGCTCACCGACCTCGGTCTGCGCAGCGTCACGCTGCCGCCCCGCACCGTCACGGTCGCCGAGAGCCACGCGGCCCGCGGGTTCGACGGCACCACGGCCGCCGTCTACGCGTTGGGGGGCGCCAGTTTCGAGGCGGCCCTCGTGCGGCGCACCCCGCGCGGCACCTACGAGAGCTTCGGCACCCCGCAGGGTCTCGACCCGATCGGCGGCGCCGACTTCGACGAACTGCTGGCCAGCCACGTCCGCACCGTGCTGTCGCGGGAGTTGGCCGCCACCGGCCGTCGGGAGCACCAGGCCGCCCTGCGCGGGCTGCCGGCCGAGTGTGACCGGGTCAAGCGGGCGCTGACCGTCGAGCTGGCCGCCGACGTGGTGTTGAGCCTGCCGACCGGCCCGGCGCGGATACCGGTGACCCGCGCGCAGTTCGAGGCGATGATCCGCCCGACCGTGCAGGCCACGGTGGACCTCCTGCTGCGCACCGTGCAGGGCGCCGGCCTGACGCCGACGCAGCTCGACGGCGTCCTGCTGGCCGGCGGCTCGGCCCGCATCCCGCTGGTCACCGAGCTGATCACGGCGGCGCTTCCGGTCCCGGTCGAGGTGGAGCCGGACGCGCAGCTCACCGCCGCCACCGGGGCGGCGAGCGCGGCCTGCCAGGTGGTGTCACCCCGCCCCCGGCACCCCCCTGCGGTCCGCGACCCGGCGCCGGTCGCCAGCTCCGGCCGGGCCGCCATCCCGGCCCTGCGCCGGCCGCGGAACCACGCCACCGATCCGGGCGAGCCGCCACCGCGCCCTCCGGTCCGGATCCTCCCCCTCGACCTGCCGCAGGCGTCCCGTCTGGCACTGACGCTCAGCCGGGGACGCGAAGGATGACCACAATGATCATGAATGACGTCGTCGAGTCCCGACTGGTGCTCGGCAGAGCGCCCAAGGCCCTGCTGGACCGGGTCGCCGACGATCCGACCGGCCCGCTCCTGGTCGGCCTGGCCGGCCCCGCCGGCCACGGCAAGACCGCGCTGCTCGCCGAGCTGACGCGCATCGGGCGACGGGCCGGGCTCACCGTACGCACGGGCGTACCGGAGCCGACCGATCCCGTCGACCCGGCCGAGCTGCTGCTGGTCGACGACGCGCACCTGCTCGACGACGAGCGGGTCGGCGTGCTGCTGGATCTGGTCGCCACCCGACGGCACCGACTGGTCGTCGCCCACCGGCCCTGGCCCCGGTCGGTGGCCCTCTCCGAGCTGACCGACGTGCTGCGCCGTGAAGGGCAGGCCGTGCTGCTCGGCCCGTACGGGCGGGAGCAGACCGCGGCCCACCTCGCCGCCGCGGCGCCCGAGCTGGCGCACCGTGGCGACCTGGTCGACTACGTGCACACGCAGACCGGTGGCGTCCCCCGCGACGTCGAGCGGCTGACCCGTGGCCTGCGCGCGGTCCCGGCCCTGAGCAGCGCCCCGACCGAACCGCCCCGGTCCGTCGTCCTCGAGTTCGCCCCGGAGCTGGAGATCCAGCCCACCGCCGTACGACGGCTGCTGCTCGCGGTCGCAGCCGGCGTACCGCTGCCGGTGACCATGCTCGGCCCGCTGCTCGACCAGGAGCCGGAGGCGGTCGACGAGCTGATCGCCACGACCCGGGCCGCCGGGCTGATCGGCGCCGACGGCCGGCTCACGCCGATCGTCCGGCGGGCCGTCACCACACTCAGCCCGGCCACCGAACGCAGCGCGGTCTGGCGTCGCCTCACCGAGTTGCAGCTCGCCCGGGGCGGCCCGGTGCTGCCGCTGGTGCGCTCGCTGCTCGCGGTGGGCGTGCTCGGCGACTGCCCCGCCCCGACGCTTGCCGCGGCGGCGCAGGAGGCGCTTGCCGACGAGCCGGCCTTCGCCGCCGATCTGTTCGCCGCCGCAACCGCGGCCGGACACCCGACGAGCGCCCGGCAGGCGCTCGCCGCCGCGCTCGCCGGCAACCTCGACGACGCGCTGCGCCTGGCGGACCGGCTGCTGGCCGCAGCCGATCCGACGGACCGCGCCGAGGCAGCAGTGGTGGCCGCCACCGCTCTGGCGCACCGCGGCCACACCGGCCGCAGCGTCGAGCTGTACCGCTGGTCGGGCACCGCATCGTCGCTGGCGTACGCCACCGTCGGCGGGCTCGCCACCGGCGACCTGACCGCAGCCGGGCCGCCGGTGGACGAGTCGGCCGGCGAACCGCCCACACTGCACGCGAGCGCCGCCCGGCTGATGGCCCAGGGCGTCCGCGAGAGCGTCACCGGCACGCCGAGCGCCGCGCTCTCCGCGCTCGTGCAGGCCGCCGCGCTGCTGGAGCCGGACGGCCGGGCGGCGCTCCTGCCGGACAGTCCCGCCGCGCTGGCCGCCCTGACCGCCGTGCACTCGGGCGAGCTGGACATCGCCGAGCAGGTGCTGCACCGGGCGCAGGCCGCCGGGGTCGGCGGTCCGCTGATGGCCCGCCGACACCGGCTGTTGCAGGCCTGGATCCTGATGGTCCGGGGCCAGACGCTCGCCGCCGCCGAACGCCTCGCCACGGTGACCGCCGACGAACGGCCGTTGGAGTCCCGTGACCTGCTCTTCGCCGCCGCGCTGCGGATGGGCATCGGTCGGCGCACCAGCGACCTCGGCGCGCTCAAGCGAGGGTGGGGGCAGGCCCTGGAGGCGGTGGTCCGCCATCCCGTCGACCTGTTCACGCTGCTGCCACTTGGCGAACTGGCCATCGCGGGCGCACGACTGGGCGACGCGGCCCGGTTGGCACCGTACCTGCGGGAGGGTCGCGCGCTGCTCGACCGGCTCGGCGCTCCGACACTGTGGAGCGTTCCGCTGCACTGGAGCGGGTTGCACGCGGCCATCCTGAGCGGCGAGCCGACGGCCGCCGACGACCACGTCGCCGCCCTGCTGGCCGCCGCCGACCACAGCCGCTACGCCGCAGTTGTCGCCGCGGCCGCCGAGAGCTGGGTCGAGGTGCTGCGGGGCGTGGTCGACCCGGTGCGGGTGGAGGCCGCCGCCCGTGGCCTGCACGACACCGGACTGTGCTGGGACGGCGCGCGCCTCGCCGGGCAGGCCGCGATCCGCACCTCGGACCGGCGGGCGATGACCACCCTGCTCGAATGCGCCCGCGTGCTCCAGGGCCGGCCGGCCGCCGCCACCGGTGGGCCGCGACCGCCCGCCGGCGAGAGCGCCACCCCGGCGGCCGACGCCATCGCCGCCCCCACCCAGCAGGGGCTCAGCGACCGGGAGTACGAGGTGGCCGAGCTGGTGCTGACCGGGCTGACCTACCGGGAGATCGGTGATCGGCTCTTCATCTCGGCGAAGACCGTGGAGCACCACGTGGCCCGCATGCGCAACCGGTTGAACTGCGCGAACCGTGCCGAGCTGCTGGCCCTGCTGCGGACCGTCGTCGCCGACCGGGCCAGCGACGCCGCCGGGCAGCCCTGGCCGCAGCGGTCGGCGCGATGAGCCGGACGTGCCACGGGTCACCGCGAACCGGGCGGAGCGCGACGTGACGCACAACCCCGAACGGCGACTGCGGGTCCGGTTCGTCGCCGCGGCGGCGGTGCTGCTCACGCTCTGGTCGTACGCGGCCTACCTGACCGGTCAGGACGCGGTCGACCTGCTGCGGGTGCGGACCCTGGCCGACACCCTGGGCCAGCCCATCGACCGGCTGATCCTCAGCCTGCAGACCGAGCGCCGGGTGACCGCCGAGGCGCTGGCCGGGTCGGCGCCGGCGCGGACCGCGCTGGCCGGGGCGCGCGAGGTGACCGACCGGGCGACGGCGGACGTCCGGGCGTTTCCGGCCGGCCGCGATCTGCGCCTGCTCAGCGCCGGGGCGGTGCGTGATCGGGCCGAGGCGCTCGTGCGGCGGTTGAACGGGCTCGGCGCCGTCCGGTCCCAGGTGGACGCCGGGTACCTCGACCGCACCAAGGCGACCGACGGGTACGACCAGCTCGTCGACGCCGCCTTCGACGTGTACGGACCGGAGTGGGGCGCGTACGAGAGCAGGTTGGCGATCGAGACCCGCGCGGTGATCGCGCTGGCCCGCGCCCGCGAGCTGCTCGCCCGGGAGGACACCCTGATCAGCGCGGCCGTCCTGAGCGGTCGGATCACCGCCGAGGAGCGGCGCCGGCTGGTCGAGCTGGTGACCACCCAGCGGTACGCCCGCGCCGAGGCTGCGGCCGGCCTGCCGGCCGGCGGCCGGGGGGCGCACCAGCGTCTCGCGGCGGCCCCGGAGTTCGCGGGCCTGCTCGCGGTGGAGGACGCGCTGCTGCGGACGGACCGGGCCGACGCGCTGCGCGGGATCAGCGCGGCGGACTGGCGGACGACGGCGGACGCCGCGCTCGGCGCTCTGCACGAGCTGGTGACGACCACCGCCCGCGGGAGCGTCGAACGGGCCACGCCGGGGGCGGCGGTGATCGTCGGGCGGACCGGCGCGGTGGTGGGGCTCGGGCTGATCGCCGTGCTGGCGGTGCTGCTCGGCTGGGCCGCCACCGTGCGCCGTCTGACCGACGGGCGGGCCCGCCCGGGCACCGACCCGAGCCGACCCGAGCCAGTGCCGGCACCACCCGCCGACGACCAGCCGCCCGCCGAACAAACCATCAGCGGGCCGGTCGAGGACCGTCGCGCCGGGGACCTGTTGGTGCGGGTCACCCGGCGCAACCAGGTCCTGCTGCGCGATCAGCTCGACCTGCTGGACGCGATGCAGCGGCGGGAGCGCAGCGCCGAGGAGGCCGACGAGCTGTTCCAGCTCGACCACCTCACCACCCGGATCCGCCGCAACGTCGAGAAGGTGATCACCCTCGCCGGCGCGACCCCGGCCCGCCGCTGGCGACGTCCGGTCCCCCTGCTCGACGTCACGCGCGGCGCGGTCGCCGAGGTGCCGGAATACCACCGCGTCCTGGTCGCGCCGCACTGGCCGTGGTCGCTCGCCGGGCCCGCCGTCACGGACGTCGTGCACCTGCTGGCCGAGCTGATCGAGAACGCCCTGACCTTCTCGGGCACCGACACCACAGTCCGGGTCGCTGGTGAGCACCGGCCGCACGGCTGCGCGGTCGTGGTGGTCGACGACGGTCCCGGCCTCGACGAGACCGCGTTGAGCGAGGCCAATCACCTGCTCACGAACCCGCCCACCCACCCGCCCGCCGACGCCACGGGGTTGCACACGGTCGCCCTGCTGGCCGCCCGCTGCGGTGCCCGCGTCACGTTGCGGCCCAGTCGGCGCGGCGGGACGGCCGCGATCGTGCACCTGCCTGCGGAACTGGTCACGGTGACCGGCGGACCTGCCGTGGCGGTCCCCGGGCCCGCGCACCGGCCGGGTCACGACGGGCCCGACGCGCCCGACGCGGCCAGGACGGGCGGGGCGGGCGGCACGGGCGAGTTGCCGATGCGGGTCCGCCAGTCCCGGGCCGCCGGGCCCGAATCCGGGCTCAGGTGGCCCGACCCCGGCAGCACCGGCCCCGACACCGTCGAGCTGCCGGTCACGAGAGCAACGAGGAGACATCGATGACGCATGCAGTGGTCACCGCGGACAGCCTGACCGGCGCGCTGGACCGTCTGGTCGACCGGGTACGCGGGGCGGAGTTCGCCGTGGTGCTCTCCCCGGACGGGCTCCCGCTCGGCAGTTCCCGACGGGTGGAGGCGAAGCTGGCCGAACAGATCTCCGGCGTGGTCGCGGGCCTGCTGGCATTGGGGCTGGCCGCCACCCGCACCTGCGACGCGGGCGGGCTGCGCCAGATCGTCGTGCAGATGTCGCGGGCGTTCCTGTTCGTCGCCACCATCGGAAACGGGACGATCCTCACCGTCCGGATCGCCGGCGACGAGACCGAGGTGGGTGACATGGCGTACGAGGTCGCGCTCTTCGTGGGGCAGGCCGAACGGCACCTGCCGATCACCCTGAGCCCCGCCTCCGCGGCGAGAAGCGGGGAATCCGGTGCACAGCGCCAACTCCGCTGACGAGGCGTGGTACGACGACGACGCCGGCCCGGTGGCCCGTCCGTACACGATGACCGGTGGGCGCACCGCTCCCGAGCGGGGCCGCTTCGACCTCATCTCGCTGGTCGTCGCGCGGCGGTCGGCCACACCACCCACGGCACTCTTCCCCGAACAGGCGCGCATCGTCGAGCTGTGTCACCATCCAGTGTCGGTGGCCGAGGTCAGCGCCGAGCTGGATCTGCCCCTGGGCACCGTCCGGGTCCTCCTCGGTGACCTGCTCGGGGCGGGTCTGGTCGAGACGCACGAACCACCGACGCTGTCGGAGCTGCCGTCGCAGGAGCTGCTCGAGTCGATACTTGTCGGGTTGCGCGCCCTGTGACGGGTCGGGTGCCACCGCGATCCATGGGTCGCGGGTTGGCGTCCGGTGATGAAGTGAAGGGGAGAGGCAGTGCCGGCAACACCGCCGCAGCCACGGCGTACTGTGGCGATCATTCTGCTGGACCGGATCGTGGCCGCCGCCGCAGCCGTACGGCGGGTGGTCACCGGCCGGGGCGATGTGTCGCGGGCCACCTGGATCGCCGTGCTCGCGGCGCTCGGCGTGGTGGTGGCGACGGTGGTCTCCATCATCGGCGTGGTGCGTACGCCGGAGCAGTTGGCGCCGGTGACCCTCGATCCGCCCCCGTCGGTGGACCAGTTGGGCACCCCGGCGGCGGGTACGCCCCGGGGGCAGGCGATACCGGCGGCCAGCAGCCCGCCCACGTCCGCGCCGCCGTCGGCAAGCGCGGCCCCGCCGCACGCCGAGCCGCCGACCAGCGCGCCGGCGGTGACCCCCTCGTCGGCGTCGCCGACCCCGGCCGCGCTCGCCGCCGACTTCGCGATCGAGGAGAAGGCCCTGCTCAGCTACGGCGCCGCCGTGACGGTCAGCAATCCGGGGCCTGCTCCGGTGGCACAGTGGACGCTGGCCATCACGCTGCCCCGGGAGTCGCTGCGCGTCAGCGCGGTCCAGGGCGCGCGGGCCACGCAGGACGGCGCGGTGTGGACGTTCGTGCCGGACGGGAGCGCCGGGCAGGTGCCGGGCAGCGCCTCGGTCCGGGTGACGTTCCGGGTCAACGGCGCGGCGGTCGGCGCGACGCCCACGGCGTGCACGATCGACGGGGTGGCCTGCGCAGGGCTGCCGGACTGACGGCCGCCGGCCGTCCGGTGGCGCGCGTCGCTCATGCTGAAGGGGTGATTCGCTTCGTCCTGAACGTCCTGTGGCTCATCTTCGGTGGTGGCCTCGTGCTGGCGATCGGCTACGGCTTCGCCGCGCTGGTCTGCTTCGTCCTGGTCGTCACCATCCCGTTCGGCGTCGCCTCGTTGCGCCTCGCTGTCTACTCGTTGTGGCCCTTCGGTCGCACCCTGGTGCCCAAGCCGGGTGCGGGCGTCGGCTCCGGGCTGGCGAACGTGCTGTGGGTGGTGCTGGCGGGCTGGTGGCTCGCCCTGTCGCACATTCTCGCGGGCATCGCGCTCTGCGTCACGATCATCGGAATTCCCTTCGGCATCGCCAACTTCAAGCTCGTCCCGGCCGCGTTCTGGCCGCTGGGCCGGGAGGTCGTGGACGCGCCGTGACCCGTCGCCGGGTCGCCCGCGTAACAACGGGCGACCCGGCCCGGACCGTCACCGTCGATAGTGGACACTTTGAGGCGCCACCCCCGCCGTCGAACCCCCGATTGGAGCCTGGCATGGCCGGCCCGGACGCCGAACTCACCGCGACGCTTGCGCCCGACGTGCCGCACGCGGCGCGGATCTGGAACTACTGGATGGGCGGCAAGGACAACTTCCAGTCCGATCGGGCGGCCGGTGACGCGGTCGCCGAGGTCTACCCGGAGATCGTCCTGATGGCACAGCAGTCCCGCCGGTTCCTGGTGCGGGCCGTACGCCATCTGGCCGCCGAGGCGGGTATCCGGCAGTTCCTGGACATCGGCACGGGCCTGCCCACCATGCAGAACACCCACGCGGTCGCCCAGGGCGTCGCGCCCGACTCGCGGATCGTCTACGTCGACAACGACCCGATGGTCCTCGTGCACGCGCGCGCGTTGCTGGCCAGCACGACCGCGCAGGGCGTCACCACGTACGTCCCGGCCGACTACCACGACCCGGAGAGGATCCTCGCCGAGGCGGCGCGGACGCTGGACTTCGACCAACCGATCGCTGTCATGTTCATGGGTGTGCTGGGGTACGAGCCGGACCTGGCCGTGGTGCGCTCGATCGTCGCTCGGACGATGGACGCGACCGCGTCCGGCAGCCACCTGGTGCTCTGGGATGGCACCAACACCAGTCCGGCGGTGGTCTCCGGCGCGCAGCGGTTGGCCGAGAACGGTGGTGTGCCGTACATCCTGCGCAGCCCGACGGATCTCGCCAGCTGCTTCTCCGGGCTGACGATGGTGGAGCCCGGCCTCGTGCCGATCCCGTTGTGGCGCCCGGACGACGCCGACGCCGAGGGGATCGACGCCTACGGCGCCGTGGCCCGCAAACCCTGACGGGCGCGGGCCACGGCCCGGTCATCGGTCACCGGTCAGCGACCGCAGGCCAGCAGCAGAGCGTCGGGAACCGCGCTGGTGGTCACGAGCAGGCCGAACGTCGTCGCGCCGCCCGGCGCGAGTGTCCCGTTGTAGGAGGCGTTGCGGACCGTGACGTCGGCGCCGGCCGTCTCAGCGACCCCGCGCCAGACCGTCTGGATGCGCTCGTCGCCGGCCCACCGCCAGGAGACGCTCCACCCGTCCAGCGCCTGCGTGCCGGTGCTGCGCACCGTCACCGTGGCGACGAAACCGGTGCCCCAGCGGGAGTCGATGGTGGCCGTCGCCCGGCACGCCGCCAGCGCGGCGGTCCGGGCCGGTCCGATCATGTACGGGTCCCGCCGGCCATCGGCGTCACTGACCCGGTACCAGTACTCGGTGTCGGGCGTCAGCTGGCCGACGGTGACGGTCCCGTTGGTCTCCGGCCCGGTGACGGCCTGGGCCACCGGCGCCTGCCACTGTTGGGCGTCCTCCCGGCTGGCGAAGAGGCTGACGGTCATCGGCGGGTTGTAACCGCAGGGCGGGCGGAACAGGATCGAGTACGACAGCGTCACGCTCGTGGTGGTCACCGCGGTCACCGACACGCCTATCGGTAGGGCCGGCGGGCAGGTCGGGGTCGGTGACGGCGACAGGGTGGGTACGGGCGTGGGGGCCGGCGCGGCCCCGGCGGAGCCGGTCGTGCCGGCCCAGCCGGCCAACGCCATGGTCGTGACTGCCAGGAAGATGCGGAGCATCGGTACCTCCGGGAAGACCGTCGCCGTCGCGGTCGAGGATGGGCGACCGACCGTGCGGGGCCGGACGTGCGGCGGCCGCCCGACGGCGATCGGCATGCGGCCGCTGACGAGGACTGCCCGGCGCGGGTGGTGTGACCACCTCGCGCGTCCCCGCATCCGGAAAAGACCTGACGCGCCGGCTCCCCGAGCGCGCGAAGCACAGCATCGCATTCGACAACCGTCGATACAAGCGCGCCCACCGGTGAGCGGCGGCGGCAGCGGGTCGTCGACGCAAGCCCGTCGAGAAGCGGCTGCCTGCTCCTCGCCGCGGGGACACGTGCCGGTCCCCTGAACCGACGATCATCCATCGTGGCCTGTCAATTCGATGCGGGAGCACACCATGCGTGACAGAAGCAGCACGAACCGGCGATCCCGGGTGGCGAGGGCACTGACCGCGACGGCCGCCGTGGCGGCACTCACCGTCGCCCCGCTCGCGGCGCCGGAACCCGCCACCGCCGCCGTCAGCCGTGCCGAGCTGGCCCTGCGCTGGGCGCCCGTGCACTACCAGGACGTCGACGCCACCGGCACCCACGCCCTGGGCGGTCAGTCCGACTATCTCACCGCCGTGGACTTCGACGGCGACCTGTCCGGGCGCAACAACTGGGACCGTGCCGGCCAGTCCGGCACCTCCCTCGCGGCGCACGCGTACTACTCGGTCGTGGAGACGAGCACCCACTGGTACATCACGTACCTGTTCTTCCACCCGCGGGACTGGACCGATCACCCGTTCTTCGAGACCGAACACGAGAACGACGGCGAGGGAGTTCTCTTCGCGATCGAGCGCGACGGTACCCCGTACGGCGTCCTGCGCGGCGCGGTGACTGTCGCGCACAGCGACTTCTACTCGTACACGCCGGCCGGCAGCACCTGGACCAGTGGCCGGGAGAGCGTCGACGGCACCCTGCAGTTCCAGACCTCACCGCACGACTCCTTCGCGCACCCGGTGACCGCGCAGGAGGCGCAGGGGCACGGCCTGAAGGCGTATCCGCAGTACGCCATCAACGGCGACGGCCTGGTCTACTACCCGTCGACGGTGGCCGAGACGCCGAGCAGCGGCGACGACCGCGACGTGCGGTACCAGCTCGTCGACATCTTCGCCGCCGGGGGTCTGTGGGCGCAGCGGACCAACGCGAACCTGTTCGCCAGCCTCGGCACGTTCGCCGGCGACACCTCCGGCGACTGCGGCTCGGGCACCTGGAGCTGCTCGGCGAACTCCGCGAACGCCCCCTGGGGCTGGGACGACGGCAACGACGTACCCGCGCGCGGCGAGCTGGCCAGCGACCCGGCGAAGCTGTCCGCCGAGTACTTCACGGTCCCGGCCGGGCTGGCGCGCAGCTACAGCTACAACCCGTACGCCGGCGCCGCCGCGGCGCTGGCCGAGGCGGCCAGGACAGCAGCGCCCACCGTCGACTGACCGACGGCTCACCTGCGCGGCCGGCCCGTTCTGGGCCGGCCGCGCACCGGCTCACACGCCGCCGCCGGGCGCGTCGGCCGCCCCGGAGCGGTCGCGCCGCGCCGCGCCAGCACGTAGCCTGCGCGGATGCGACACACCCTCGCACCCGGTGACGAGACCCTGCACGGTCACTTCTCCCCCGACAGTCCGCCGGCCCTCACCATCGACCCCGGCGACACCGTCACCTACCGCACCCTGGACTGCTGGTGGTCGGCCGGCCCCTACCCGGGCGGAGCGAACCGGGACCGGCCCCGGGTCCCGCAGCATCGGCCCGATCACGGGCATGCGCTGACCGGGCCGGTAGCGGTCCGCGGCGCGCGGGCCGGCCAGACCCTCGCGGTACGCATCGACGCGATAGTCCCGGGCGCCTGGGGAACGACTGTGGCCGGCGGGTGGCCGAGCGGGTTCAACAAGCGCTACGGCGTCGAGGCCGACGGCGTGGTGCACGCCTGGGAGCTGGACCCGGTGGCGTTGACCGGCCGCAACCAGCACGGCCACACGGTGGCGCTGCGCCCGTTCATGGGGGTGCTCGGCATGCCGCCCGCCGAGCCGGGGAGGCACTCGACAATTCCGCCCCGGCCGTGCGGCGGCAACCTGGACTGCAAGGACCTGACCGCCGGCAGCACCCTGCTGCTGCCGATCCCGGTCGACGGGGCGCTGTTCTCGGTGGGGGACGGGCACGCCGCGCAGGGCGACGGCGAGGTCGGCGGTACGGCGATCGAGTGCCCGATGGACGAGGTGACGCTTACCTTCGACGTCCGCGACGACTTCCCGGTCACCGGCCCGGTGGCCCGCACCGCCGACGCCTGGCTGACGCTGGGCGTGGGCGCGTCCCTCGACGACGCGACGTTCATGGCCCTGGACGGGATGCTGACCCTGCTGCAACGGCTGCACGGCCTCCGCCGACCGGACGCGGTGGCGCTGGCCAGCGTCGTCGTCGACGTGCGGGTGACCCAGATCGTCAACCAGACCGTCGGCGCGCACGCGGTGCTGCGCGACGACGCGCTGCGCTGAGCCGCCACAGCGACCGCCCGTGCCGCTTCGCGACGCCGGACGCTGTCAGCGCAGCCGGCGGGCGGTGAACCTCGCCGGCGGCTCGGCGATCGCGTCCTGTGCCGCGACCAGCTGGATCTCCCGGGTGCCCGCCGCGAGGGTCGCCTCAAGGACGGCGAAGACCGAGGAGATGGTGCGCTCCAACGCGGTAGCGGGTGAGCCGGAGGTCAACAGGTGCGCCAGGTACAGCGCTGCCGTGACGTCACCCCCGCCGTTCGGATTGATCGGCAGCAGCGGCGTGGTCACCGCCCAGGCGCCCTCGTCGGAGACCGCCACCACCTCCAGCGCGTCCGCCGGCACGTCGCCGTGCAGCACGCTCGTGACCAGGACGTGCCGCGGTCCGGTGGCGCGAACGACGTCGACGGCCTCCAGCACCTCCGCCAGCGTGGACGTCGTACGGCCGGCGAGGAAGTCCAACTCGAAGTGGTTCGGCGTGATGATGTCGGCGCGCGGCACGACCGTGTCGCGCAGGTACTCCGGAATGCCGGGTCGGACGAACATGCCCCGACCGATGTCGCCCATCACCGGGTCGCAGCAGTACACGGCGGCCGGGTTGGCGGCCTTGACCTCGGCCACCGCGTCCAGGATCACGGCGCCCATCGCCGGATCACCCTGGTAGCCGGACAGCACCGCGTCGGCGCCACCGAGGACCCCCCGGTCGGCGATGCCCGCGATCACCTCGGCCACGTCGGCGGCGGCCAGCAGCGGCCCGCGCCACGCGCCGTACCCGGTGTGGTTGGAGAAGTGGACCGTCAGGACGGGCCAGACCTCGTGCCCGAGTCGCTGGAGGGGAAAGACGGCGGCGGAGTTGCCGACATGGCCGTAGGCGACCGACGACTGGATGGACAGGATCTGCACCGACCCATCATGGCTGCCTTCGACGAGACGCGGCGCACGGCCCGCCGAATCTGTCGGCTGGCCCACTCCGGCCAACCGGTACGCGCCGGACGGGCCGCGCCACGGCCGACCCGCGAGCCGGCGCCACCACAGCGCGGTCGGGCGTGCGGTGCCACCCGCAGAGCACGCCCCCGGGCGGCCCGGACCGTGTCGTCCGAGCCGCCCGAGGTCCTCCGTCAGCGGGTCGTCAGCCGCCGAGGCTCGCCGCGGCGGAGGCGATCGACGAGGCGAAGTAGCTCACCTGCGTGTAGACGCCCGGGTAGTTGGGTCGGGCGCAACCGTTGCCCCAGCTGACGATGCCGACCTGGATCCACGCGTTGGTGGCGTCGCGGCGGAACATCGGGCCACCCGAGTCGCCCTGGCAGGTGTCCGTACCGCCGCTGGCGTAGCCGGCGCAGATCTCCTCGGCGGGGATCAGGTCGCCGCCGTAGTTGGAGTTGCAGGTGGAGTCGCTGACGAACGGCACGGTGGCCTTGAGCAGGTACCGCTGCTGGCTGCCGCCCTCGCGCGCGGCGCCCCAGCCGGCGATGGTGAAGGTGCCGCTGTCGTACGCGGTGGTGGTGGCGATCTTCAACGTGCTCAGCCCGGTCACGGGGGTGGCCAGGCGGATCAGCGCCCAGTCCTTTCCGGAGCCGTTGTAGCCGGGAGCGCGGTAGACGTAGTTGGACCGGACGGTGATCCGGCTGGACGACTGGAGGTCGACGGTCCCGAGTGTCGCGGTGATGCTGGTGTTGGTGCCGGTCGAGCCCACGCAGTGCGCCGCGGTGAGCACCAGCCGGGAGCTGTAGAGGGCCCCGCCGCACCCCATCGAGAGCCGCACCATGAACGGGAACTCACCCTGCGCGGCGCGGGTGCCGCCGACGACGTTCGGCGTGACGGGGTTGTCGGCCGCGGCAGCGGGCGCCGCGAGGGTGAGGCTGGCCGCGGCCAGCGCGGCGGCCACCAGGCCGGTGAGGGTACGCCAGCGAACCATGCATTCCTCCGCATCCGGACGGCACGCCTTGTGAGCGCGCCTCGAGTCGAGATAGCGATCAGCATATTGAGATGCATGGATGTTGCGGGTCATCCCCGCTGGGTCGTATCCCCGCGTTATGGGGCCGAGGCGTCGTCCTCGCGCCGGCCACGCCGATCCGGGCGACGGCCACGGTCGGCGCCGACGGCCAGGAGCCGAGCAGATCGACAAGGCTGGAAAGGGCGCTGGTGTCGGGGACAAGGTCCATCGCGGCCTCCGGGTTAGAGCCCCACCATCCGCGCTCCGCGGAGGGCTTCCCCCGGGCCCGGCGTATCGACGGGCGCCACAGTCATTGTGGCAGCCCCCGACGACCAGGGGAACCGGCAGCCGCCGACGGCGCGGAGCGCGGTCAGTCCCGCCACTCCTTGGCGAGCAGCTCGTAGGAGCTGATCCGGTCGGCGTGCGCGTGCGTGATCGTGGTGATCAGCAGCTCGTCGGCGTCCGTGACGTCCCGCAGGGCCCGCAGCCGCTCGGTGACCGTGCCGGGTGATCCGACGAACTGCGTGTCGACCCGGTCCGCGACGAGCCGACGGTCGGCGTCGGTCCAGGGCAGCGCGGCGGCCTGTTCCGGGCTGGGGAACGGGATGGCGCCCTCGCCACTGCGGATGCTGCGCACCCAGGGCCCGTACGGCGCGGAGAGACGGCGTGCGGCCTCGTCGGTCTCGGCGACCACCACGTCGGCGGAGACCACCACGTACGGCTGCGCCAATCCGGCCGAGGGCCGGAACGCGGCCCGGTAGGCGGCGACCGCGTCGAGCACCGAGGAGGGGCTGACGTGGTAGTTGGCGGCGAACGGCAGGCCCAGCGCGCCGGCGAGTTGTGCGCTCTCCCCGCCGCTGCTGCCCAGCAGCCACACCCGCAGGTCGGCGCCCTCCCCCGGAACGGCGTGCGCGTCCAGGCCGTCGGCGTCGGTGTAGTCGCCGCGCAGCAGGGCCAGGACGTCGGCCACCTGGTCGGCGAAGGCCGGCGGTTGCGCCCCCGGCTGGTGCAGCAGCGCGCTGGTCAGGGCGAATCGTGGAGAGGCGAGCACGCTGGCGTAGGAGAACGGCGGCGGGATCAGCAGCCCGTCGACCACCCGGGCCTCGGCCTGCGGCGGCGGAGCGGACGCGGCGGGTTCCCGGGAGGCCTCCACCCGCCGCTGTCCGGACCGGCCCAGGCCGAGGTCGATTCTCCCCGGATACAGGGCGGCGAGGGTGCCGAACTCCTCGACCACCGACAGGGCGGTGCGGTGGCCGACCTGGACCGCGCCGGAGCCGACGCGGAGCACACTGGTGGCCGAGGCCACCTGCCCGATGAGCACGGCCGGCGCCGAACTGGCCACGCCTGCGGCGAGGTGGTGCTCGGCCAGCCAGTAGCGGTGGTAGCCGGACTGCTCGGCCCGGCCGGCCAGGTCGACGGTGTTGCGCAGCGCCTCGGTGACGGTGCCGCCGGCGGGAACCGGAGAGAGATCGAGAACGGACAGAGGGGTCGCTGACATGGTGGTCCCCGTTTCTGGTCAGGCCGTCGTGGCGGCGGTCACCGGCGCGCGGAACGGGCGGCTGGGAATCTCGCGGCGCAGCACCGGAGCCACCTCGGCCTGGAACAGCTCCAGGCTCTCCCGGTGCTGCTTGTCGGTCAGCCCGTCGTGGTCGGCCTGGAGGTGGATGACCTCGTGGCCGAACCGCTCGTGGTAGCGCAGCACCTTGTCGATGATCTGCTGCGGACTTCCCACAAGCATCGAGCTGCGCTCGATGGCGTCGGACAGGGTGTGGAAGACCGGCGGGACGCCGAGCCGGCGGAACGCGGCGAGCCGGGCGTCGAAGATCGGCCGATACCTCTCGACCGCCTCCTGCGACGTGCGCGCCACGTGGAACCCCGCGGTCCCGGCGCCGACGAGGGCGTCCGCCGGGTCGTGTCCGTAGTGGACCCACCGTTCCCGGTAGTGGCGGATGAGGTCAGCGTAGGGCTCGATGGGGTTGGTGACGTTGGCGGAGAAGATCGGATCGCCGTGGCGGGCCGCGAGGTCGACCGACTCCCTGCTGGTGGCACTGCCGTGCCAGACCCGGATGGGCTGTTGCAGCGGGCGGGGCCAGGTCTCGGCCTCGGTCAGCGACGGTCGGTACGTCCCGGACCAGGTCACCTTCTCCTCCCGCCAGAGCCGACGGAACAGCTCGTAACCCTCCCGGTTGCGGTCCCACTGGTCGTCGGCGGTGACGTGGAAGAGCTGCGCCTGCGCGGCGCCGTTGCCCTTGCCGATGATCAGTTCGAGTCGGCCGTCGGAGAGATGGTCGAGGGTGGCGTAGTCCTCGTAGGCGCGGACCGGGTCGAGCAGGCTCAGGGTGGTGACCGCGGTGAAGAGCCGGATCGTGGCGGTCCGGGCCGCTATGTGGCTCAGCACCACCGGCGGCGAGGAGGAGATGAAGGGACGTTCGTGCCGCTCGCCGACGCCGAACCCGTCGAAGCCGAGTTCCTCGGCGAGAACGGCGGTGTCCACCACCTCGCGGAACCGCTCGGTGGTGCTGCGGCGACGACCGGTGACCGGATCGGGCAGGTGGGTGATCAGGGTTATCAACAGGAACTTCATGCGGCGACCATCACTTTCGGCGGGGTCGGGGGCGGGCGGGGCCGAGGCCGAGGTGGTCACGCAGGGTGGTGCCGGTGTACTCGGCGCGGAACACGCCGCGCTCCTGCAACAGCGGGACGACCCGGTCGACGAACTCGTCGAGACCGCCCGGGGTCAGGTGCGGCACCAGGATGAACCCGTCGGCGGCGTCGGACTGCACGAAGTGGTTCATCCGCTCGGCGACCTGCCGCGCGGTGCCGACGAACGACTGCCGACCGGTGACCTCGATGACCAGGTCACGCATGCCGAGGCCCTTCTCCTCGGCCAGGGCCCGCCACTGCCGGGCGGTGGCGACCGGGTCGGGGTACATGCCGGCCCGGCCCCTGCTGATCGTGTCGGCACTGACGTCCGGGTCCTCGGCGGGAAGCGGGCCGTCGGGGTCGTACCCGGACAGGTCCCGGTTCCACAGCTGCTCCACGAGCAGGATCGCGGTCTGCGGGCTGACCTGCTGGCGGCGGATGTGGTGGGCGCGTTCCTGTGCCTCGGCGTCGGTGTCGCCGAGGACGAAGGTGACCCCGGGAATGATCTTCAACTCGTCGGGGCGACGGCCGTACCGGGCCAGCCGGGACTTCACGTCCCGGTAGAACTCCTGACCGGCCTCCAGGGTGCCGTGTCGGGAGAAGATCGCATCGGCGCTGGACACCGCGAACTCGCGCCCGTCGGGCGAGTCGCCGGCCTGCAGGATCACCGGGTGTACCTGCGGGCTGCGCGGCACGGTGAAGTGCCCGGCGATGTCGAACTGGTCGCCGTGGTGGGTGAAGGCGCCCGGGTCGGCGTCCGTGACGTACCGGCCGGTGTCCCGGGCCCCCACGATCGCCTCCGCCGGCCACGACTCCCACAGCGTCCGGGCGGTACGCACGAACTCGGCGGCCCGCTCGTAGCGCAGCGAACGGTCGAGGTAACCGCCCCGGCGGAAGTTCTCCCCGGTGAACGCGTCGGAAGTCGTGACGACGTTCCAGGCGGCCCGCCCACCGGAGAGGTGGTCGAGGCTGGCCAACTGCCGGGCCAGCTCGTACGGCTCCCGGAAGGTGGTGTTGAGCGTGCCGGCCAGGCCCAGGTGGGTGGTGACCGCGGCGAGGGCGGAGAGCAGGGTCAACGTGTCCGGGCGGCCGACCACGTCCAGGTCGTGGATGCGGCCCCGCTGCTCGCGCAGACGAAGCCCTTCGGCGAGGAAGAAGAAGTCGAACTTGCCCCGTTCCGCCGTGCGGGCCAGGTGGACGAAGGAGGAGAAGTCGATCTGGCTGCCGGAGTCCGGATCGCTCCACACGGTGGTGTTGTTCACGCCGGGAAAGTGCGCGGCCAGGATTATCTGCTTGGGCATGGCGGTCTCCAGACTCAGGCGGTCGTGGCGACGGCGTAGCGGCTTGCCGGTCGGGTCAGGCCGAGCAGCCCACGCAGCGTCCCGCCCGGATATGCGGCGCGGAACAGACCGCGTTCGCGCAGCGCCGGCACCAGCGCCCGGGTGATCGCGGTCAGATCGTCGGGGAGGACGGCCGGCCGCAGCCGGAAACCGTCCACTCCGGCCCGGTGCCACTCGACCAGCAGGTCGACCAGCTGACCCGGGGTACCGGAGAAGAGGGCGGCGTCCGACGTGAACCGCGCGCCGTGCAGGTCGTCGAGACGAGCCCTGCGCCGGCGGGCCAGCGTCGGCGTCTCGTCGAGCAGCACGACCAGGTCGGCGAGCACGCGCAGCGGAGGCCCGCTGCGCCCGACGGTCTCCTCGACCGCCCGGACCTCCCCGACGATGGCGGCGACGTGCCCGGGGTCGGTCGGGGTGACGAAGACGACGTCGGCGTGCCGGGCGGCGAAGGCGTACGGCACCGACGAGTGGGCCAGCGCGGCGACCACCGGCTGTCCCTGCGGTGACCGCGGCACGATGGAGGGGCCCTTGACGGAGAACCACCGCCCGGTGAAGTCGACGTAGTGCAGCCGGTCCCGGTCCACGAAGCGGCCGGTCGCCACGTCCCGGATCTCGGCGTCGTCCTGCCAGCTGTCCCAGAGTCGGCGCACCACCTCCACCGCGTCGCCGGCCTCGGCGATGAGGTCGCCGACGAGCCGTAACGTCTCCGGTTCGTCGAGCCGGGCCGGGTCCAGCACGGGGATCTCGCGGCGACCGAAGTGCCCGGCCTCGGCCCGCCGGGCCGAGACCCGGGGCCGCCAACCGGCCCGCCCACCGCTGATGTGGTCCAGCGTGGCCACGGCCGTCGAGACGTGGAACGGTTCGGTGTGCGTGGTGCTGGTGGTCGGGACCAGCCCGATGTGCCGGGTCAGCGGGGCGATCCGCGCCGCGATCTGCACCGCGTCGAGGCGCCCCCGGAGCTCGTCGGCGCGGCCGTCCGGGCCGTCGGACCGCGACGACTGGAGGTCGAGGCTGTCCTCGATGGTCAGCAGATCCACTGTGGCGCTCTCGGCCTCGCTGGCGAGTCCGGCCCAGTAGCGGGCGGTCAGCGGCGCGGACGCGCCGGCCCGCGAGAGCCGCCAGGCGGCCGGGTGCCAGCCCAGGCCGTCCAGTGCCACGGCCAGGTGCAGGGTCTTCTCGGTCATGGGCGTACCTCCTGCGGTCGGCCGGTCGTGACGAGCGTGGGCAACGCGTCGAGCAGGGACCGGGTGTGGTCGTGCCGGGGGTAGGTGAAGACGTCGCCGACCGGGCCCTGCTCGACCACCGCGCCGTCGTGCATGACCAGCACGCGGTCGCTGAGGTGGTGCACCACGCCCAGGTCGTGGGAGATGAAGAGCAGCGCCGTGCCGTCGGTGGCCCGCAGCTCGGCCAGCAGGTCGAGGACCTGGGCCTGGACCGAGACGTCGAGCGCGGAGACCGGTTCGTCGCAGACGATCAGGGTGGGTCGCGGGGCGATCGCGCGGGCGATGGCGACCCGCTGCCGCTGTCCGCCGGAGAGCTGCCGGGGGTGCCGGTCGAGGAGCTCCGGCCCGAGGCCGACGCGACGCAGCAGGTCGACGACGTGGTCGCGGCGGTCGCTCCGATCGACGTCGGCGTCGAGGTTCTCCCCGACGACCTGGGCCACGCGGTAGCGCGGGTCGAAGGAGCTCAGGGGGTCCTGGGAGATCAGTTGCAGCCGGCGGCGCAGCGGGCGACGGCTCCGCTCGGGCACCCCGGACCACGGCGCCTTCTCGAAGGTGACCGCGCCGGAGTCGGCGGTCAGGAGACCGGCGACGATCCGGGCCAGGGTGCTCTTACCGGACCCGGACTCCCCCACCAGCCCCAACGTCTCGCCCCGCGCGATGGAGAAGGAGACGTCCCGCACGACCGTGTGGTCGCCGTACCTCCTGGTCAGCCCGACCGCGTCGAGCACCGTGTCGTCCGGGCGAACCTCGGGACGGGCGGGCAGCGCCTCCCGTCGCGCAACGCCGCCGTCCCGCGGAACCGCGGCGGCGGCGAGCCGGTGCCCCCGCGACGACGCCGAGGGCACCGCAGCCAGCAACTGCCTGGTGTACGGATGTGCCGGGGCCCGCAGCAGTCCTGCGGTGGGGCCGTGCTCGACGATCCGACCGTCCCGCATGACGAGCACCCGGTCGGCGACCTGAGCGACCACCGCCAAATCGTGGCTGATCAGCAGCAGGCTCACCCCGGCTGCCTGCCGCTCGGCGAGCAGCCGCAGGATCTGCGCCTGCACGGTGACGTCCAGCGCGGTGGTCGGCTCGTCGGCGATGAGCAGGGCCGGTTCCCCGGCGATCGCCGAGGCGATGAGCGCCCGCTGTCGCAGCCCTCCGGAGAGCTGGTGCGGGTACTGCCGGGCGCGGCGCTCCGGCTCCGGGAGGTGGACCTCGTCGAGCAGGTGGGTGACCCGGCCGGCCCGTTCGCGGCGGCCGACGATGCCGTGGGTGGTGAGCACCTCGCCGATCTCGGCGCCCACGGTGCGCAGCGGGTCGAGAGAGACCAACGCGTCCTGCAGGACGAGCCCGGCGAGCCGTCCGCGTACCCGTCGCCAGTCCCGTGGGCGGTGGCCCCGGACATCCTGACCGGCAAGGTCGAGCCGGGCGGCGCGGACCGTCGCGCCCGGGCCGGCGAGGCCGACCAGGGTACGGGCGGTGACGCTCTTGCCGGACCCGGACTCGCCGACGATTGCCACGCACTCACCGCGCTCGACGGTGAGGCTGATCCCCCGGACCGCCGCGACCCGTCCGGTGGGGGTTTCGAAGTCGACGTGCAGGTCCTCGACCGCGAGCAGGGGGGCCATCAGCGCCGCCGCCCGTCGAAGCGGGTCTGCCAGTGCCGCCCGACGACAGTCAACGCCACCACTGTCGCGGTGACCGCGACGCCGGGCAGGACGGTGATCCACCAGGCCACCTGCAGGTAGTTGCGTCCCTCGGAGAGCATCGCGCCCCACTCGGGCGACGGCGGCTGGGGCCCCATGCCGAGGAAGCTGAGCCCCGCGGCGATCATGACCGCCTCGCCGAGCCCGATCACCGCGAGAACCGGCACCGGGCCGATCACATTGGGCAGGACGTGCCGCGCCACCAGCCGGGGCCGGGACAGACCGAAGGTGACTGCCTGCTCGACGTACGCGGCGCGGCGGACGAGCAGTGTCTGACCACGCACCACCCGGGCGTGGTGCGGCAGGGTGGCGACGCCGATGGCGACGATCAGGCTGACGGTGCCCGGCCCGGCGACGGCGATGAACAGCAGCGCCAGGAGCAGGATCGGAAACGCCGAGATGGCGTCGAAGGCGCGGCTGAGGGTCTCGTCGGCGAGCCGGTGTGTGAGGCCGGCGAGCAGACCGAGCAGCACGCCGCCGGTGACCGCGATCGCCGTGGCCGCCACCCCGATGGTGAGCGAGTGCCCGGCGCCGTGCACGACCCGGGTCCACATGTCACGGCCGAGGTGGTCGGTGCCGAACCAGTGCGCGGCGCTCGGCGCTTCGAACACTCTCAGCGGGTCCGCCGCGAGCGGGTCACCGGGCGCCAGGACCGCCGGCCAGGCCGCGGCGACCACGAGCAGGATCAGGTACGCCCCGGCGGTGAGTAGCCCTGGCCGCCACCGACGTCGGCGGACGGTCGGGGCGGGCGGGGTGGACGGGTCAGGTGTGTGCGCGTCGGTGGTTGCCGGGGCCAGGGTGACTGTCATCGGAATCAGCTCCTTCGCAGGCGCGGGTCGACCAGTAGGTAGGTCAGGTCAGCGATGGTGTTGACCGCGACGTAGACGGCGGCGGACAGGGTCACCACCGCCAGCACCACCGGCATGTCCTTGCTGGTCACCGCCGTGAGGGTGACCTGGCCGAGGCCGGGTCGACCGAAGACCTGCTCGACGATGACGGCGCCGCCGAGCAGGATGCCGAAGAGCCAGCCGGCCAGGGTGACGGCCGGCAGCAGCGCGTGCCGCAGCGCGTGCCGCAGGAGCACCGTCCGTTCCCGTACGCCCCGGGCCCGGGCGGTCAGCACGAACGGCTCGTCGAGTGCCCGGTCGAGCCCGTCGCGCAGCACCTGGGCGAGGAGTCCGGCGATGGGCAGCGCCAGGGTGACGGCGGGCAGCACCAGCGCGCCGACGCCCCGGTCGCCGGAGACCGGAAACAGTCCGAACCGGAACGACAGCACGCTGAGCAGCACGATGCCGATCAGGAAGGGCGGGGTGGAGACCAGCAGCAGTTCGGCGCCGGAGCTGGCCCGCCGGAGCCAGGGACGGCGGTCCCCGGCGGTGGCGACGGAGAGGACGAGGGCGAGCAGCACCCCGAGTCCCGCGGCGGCGAGGGCGAGGGTGAGGGTGGGTGCGAGCTGTTCGCCGATCACCTCGACGACGGGCCGTTGCAGGAGGTAGGAGCGGCCCAGGTCGCCGCCGGCGAGCCGCCGCAGGTAGTCGAGGTACTGGACGACGGCGGGCCGGTCCAGGCTCCACTCGGCGATGATCTCGGCGCGGATCTGCGGGGTGTCCGCCCCGTCGCCGACGATGGTGTCCACGGTGTCTCCGGGCGCGACAAGCAGGGCCAGGTACGCGGCGGTGGCGGCGGCCCAGAGGACTACCAGCCCGGCGGCGAGCCGGCGAGCCGCCGCGCGCAGTGGTGAGCTGTTCATGTCACCTGCCGATCCACAGGTCGTACGCGCTGGCCGGAACCCCGGCGGTGGGCTCGAAGTGGACCCCGCCGACACTGGTGCTGGCCGCGATCTGGTCGGCCGGCGCGTAGAGCGGGAGCACCAGGGCCTGCTCGGCGACCACCCGCTGTTGCAGCTGCGCGTAGATGCCGGCCCGCCTTGTCGGGTCGGCGGTGGCCTGACCGGATTCCAGGAGCTGGTCGATGCGGGGATCGTTGGCGCGGGTGCGGTTGATGCCGCCCTTCGAGTGCAGCAGCAGATTCAGCGCGGCTCCCGCGTCGGTGTCGGCCCGCGAGTTGTCGAAGACCTCGTACTCGTTGCGTTCGAACGCCTGGGTGGCGGTGCCCTGGTCGACAAGCGCGATCTTCAGGTCGATGCCGGCGCTCTGCTTCACGGCGGCCTGTATCGCCTGCGCGAGGACATCGCGGCGGTCGCGGATGTACGGGGCGGCCTGCACCAGCCGTACGGTGAGCCGCCGGCCGTCGCGCACCCGGAAGCCGTCCGCGTCACGCGCCACCCAGCCGGCCTGGTCGAGCAGGGCGTTCGCCGTGGCGATGTCGCCGCCGTACCCACCGTCGAGGCTCTTGTCGTAGAGCGGGCTGGACGGACTGATCACGCTCCAGGCGCGGGTGGCGGTGTCGCGGTAAACCGACTTCAGCACGGTGTCGACGTCGACGGCCTCCCGGAACGCCTGCCGGACCCGCAGGTCGTCGAAGGGCGCGTGCGAGGTGTTGAAGTAGTAGGAGTAGGCGGAGCCGGAGTTCAGCTCCCGGTGAAGGCGCAGCGTCCGGTTGGCGGTGACCAGAGGTTGGTCGGTGGCGGGTACGCCCTCGACGAGCTGCACCTGACGGGAGGTGAGGGCGCCGACGCGCACCGCCGACTCCTTGAGGAACCGGTAGGTAATCTCGTCGAGGTAGGCGGGGCCGGTGTGGGTCGCGGTGGGCGGCGCCCAGTCGTAACCGGGATTGCGCCGGTAGTGCAACTCCTGGCCGGGGACGTAGCGGTCCAGCACGAACGGCCCGGTGCCGACGACGTCGACGCCGCCGGCCTTGAGGTTCTTCGCCTCGCGCAGCGACTTCGGCGAGACCTGGGCGCCCTGCGGGGAGGCGAGGAAGTCGAGGATGAGCACGTCGGGCGTGCTGAGGGTGAGCCGTACGGTGCGCCGGTCGACCACCTCGGCGGCCGTGAGGTTGCGCAGTTGCACGGCGGCGACACCCGGCGCGTACCCGGGCTCGCGGAGCTTGTCGATGTTGGCCTTGACCGCCGCCGCGTCCAGCGGCGTCCCGTCGGTGAAGGTCACCCCGTCGCGCAGCGTCAGGGTGTAGGACAGGCCGTCCGGGGCGGCCTGCCAGCCGGTGGCGAGCCAGGGCACCAGCTTCCCCTGCTTGTCGTACGTGAGCAGGGACTCGAAGGTGTTCCAGACCAGGAGACGGGCCTTGGCCTGGGCGTACTGGTGCGGGTTGAGGGTGATCGGCTCGGTCTCCACGGCCCAGGTGAGGGCACCTCCGGAGCGCGGCTCCCCGGCCGCCTCGGCAGCGGGGGCGGAGCCGGTGGAGCAGCCGGTGACGACGGCGAGCAGCGGGACGAGTACGGCGACGGCGAGCGTACGCAGACGGCGGGCGGGCATGGCGAGGACTCCTGTCGAGACAGGCGGATTTCGGGTACGCCGACACCCGGCCCCAGCGCGGATGGGCGGGGGCCGGTCAGGGGTGTCGGCGCGGATGGCTCGGCGGTCGGCTCGGCGGTGAGCCCCACCTCGGCGGCCGCTGTGGCGGGCCGGGTACGGGCGGTGGTGCCGGGTCAGGCCAGACAGGAACTCGACCACACCCGACCGAAGTCGATGTGGCCGCGGATCGTCAGCCGCAGCTCGCTGGACATGAGCCGAGTCCACCTTCACCGCCGGGGCGGTGTCAACAAGTCGATCGATGGATGTCGGGTATCGCACGCGACGGGGCGGATTCGTTGACGCAATACCTACTAAGGCTATAGGATTTAAAGGGATTGCGCCCGGTCGGACGGGCCGGACCCGCACGCGAGCCGGGACCGGCCAGCCGTCCGACGCCGGTTCAGTCCAGATCGAGCAGGATCTTCCCCCGCACCCGACGGTCCCGCAGCGCGCCGACCGCCTCCCCGAGGCGGTGCCACGAACCGCGCCAGCCGATCGGCGCCCGCAACACTCCCCGGGCCACAAGGTCCACCAACTGCGCCAGATCCGCGCCCGGCGCCGACGTGTCGCCGAAGGAACGCAGCGTTCGCGCGGCGCCCGGGGCGAAGGTTGAGTTCACCGGGAAGACTGCCGACGCCCCCGACGCCCAGCCGATGCTGTGCAGCACCCCACCCGGCGCCAGCAGACCCCACGCGGCCACCAACTGGGTGCCACCCACGGTCTCCAGCACCACGTCGACCGGCTCGACGCCGCCATCGAGGCCAACGATCACCTCGTGGGCGCCGAGCGCGGCCAGCCCCTCGCCCCGCGCCGCCGAGCCGACCGCCGCGAGCACGTACGCGCCGAAGTGCCGGGCGAGCTGGACCGCCACTCGACCCACTCCCCCGGACGCGCCGGTGACCAGCACCCGGCGACCGGCCAGCGGACCGGACGCCCGCAGCGTCCGCAGCGCGGTGAGGCCGACCATCGGCAGCGCGGCCACCTCGGCCAGGTCGACGGCCGGGGGAACCACCGCGACACTGTCCACCTCGAACACCGCACGCTGCGCCCAGGCGCCCGGCCCGAAGGCGAGCACCCGGTCGCCCGGCCGGGGGCCGGAGCCGTCCTCGGCGCCGCGCAGCACGTGCCCGGCGGCGTCGTGGCCGAGCACGCTGCCGATCGGCCAGACGTCGAGGTGGCGGACCTCGCCCGCGTTGAGGCGGCGTGCCGCACCTCGACGAGCACCTGCCCCGGCCCGGGTGCGGGATCGGGAACCTCCGTGATCCGGAACCCGTCGACAGCGTCCGGTGCGGCGACGATGGCACGCATGGCAACCTCCCGAGTCGTGGTGGGCCGGCGCTCCGTTCCGCTCGCGGCAGGTGTGGGCATTCGCAGCCCCACGCCGGCCGGGATGGCCCTCCGGTGGTGAGCCGTCAGGCGGCGACCCGACGGACCGGCCCGTCCGGAGCGTCCGCGAGACCGGCGTAGCGGCCTCGGTGGTAGAGCAACGGCGAGCCCACGTCGGCGTGCCACAGCAGTTCCGGCTCGGCCAGCACCACGACGTGGTCGCCGACGGTCACCCGGTCGACGACCCGACACAGGAGCCAGGCAAGGGTGCCGTCGAGAATTGGCGCACCCTGCGGGCCCGGCCGCCACCGGGTGGGCGTGGCGAACCTGTCGATGCCGCTGGTGGCAAAGGTCTGGGCCACCTCGTGCTGGTCATGGGCGAGCAGATGCACCGCCACGTGCCGGGCCCGCGCCAGCGTTGGCCAACTCGACGAACCGACGCTCAGGCAGAACGAGACGATCGGTGGCGTCAGCGATACGGAGGTGAACGAGGTCGCGGTGAAGCCGACCGGCGGTGAGCCGGGGACGGTGACCACCGTGACGGTGCTGGCCTGGTGACGCAGCAACGTCCGCAGCGCGTCGGCGTCGGCGTCGGTCGCGTCGTCCGCGGACGAGGTCATGGCGTTCCTCCCGAGGGTGGGGTCCAGGCGGCAGGGACGGCCCGCTCAGGCCGGGCCGAGCGCCGCCGGACAGAGCTGCGCGGCGATCCTCATCAGGTCGACGACTCGGCGGGAGGTGAACAGCCGAACAAGCAGCATGAACCGATTTTCCTATCAAACAGGTAGGATTTCAAGTCCTGGGGGGTCGCCCTCCGCGGCCCCGCCCTCCGGTGTCGGGCCCTGTCGACGGGCGTGTCGGTGCGCTGTCGGCGCGGTGTCAGGCGACCGGCGCACGCTCTGGGACATGACAAGCGATCTGGTGATCGAGGCCGAGGGCCTCGTCAAGACATTCGGGAAGACGAGGGCGCTGCAGGGCGTGGACCTCGCCGTACCCCGGGGGACCGTGCTCGGCGTGCTCGGCCCCAACGGCGCTGGCAAGACCACCGCCGTGCGCATCCTCTCCACGCTGCTCACCCCGGACGCCGGCAGCGCCCGGATCGGCGGCTTCGACGTCGTCCGGGACGCCGAGCGGGTCCGCCAGAGCATCGGCCTCACCGGCCAGTACGCCTCGGTCGACGAGGACCTGACCGGGCGGCAGAACCTGGAGCTGTTCGGGACGCTGCTGGAGCTGGGTCGCGCCGGCGCCCGGCGGCGGGCCACCGAACTGCTGGACTGGTTCGACCTGACCGACGCCGCCAACCGGCCCGCCAAGACCTACTCCGGGGGCATGCGGCGGCGGCTGGACCTGGCCGCCAGCCTGGTCGGCTCGCCGGACGTGATCTTCCTGGACGAGCCGACGACCGGGCTGGACCCGGCCAAGCGCGAGGACATGTGGGACGTGGTCCGGTCACTGGTGACCAACGGCTCGACGGTGCTGCTCACCACCCAGTACCTGGAGGAGGCCGACGCGCTGGCCGACGCGATCACGGTGATCGACCACGGCCGGGTCATCGCGCACGACACGCCCGAAGGGCTCAAGCGGGTCGTCGGCGGACAGACCCTCGAAGTCCGGCCCGCGGACCTGGCGCAGCTCCCCCGGACCGCGGCGATCCTCACCGAGGTCGGCTCCGGCGGGCAGGCCGACGAGATCCGCAAGGGCGTGCTCGCGGTGCCGGTCACCGACGACACGGCCCTGACCGAGAGCGTCGCGCGGTTCGCCGCCGCCGGCATCTCCGTCACCGAACTCTCCCTGCACCTGCCGAGTCTCGACGAGGTGTTCTTCACCCTCACCGGGCGTACGGCAGCCGAGGACGACACCACTTCCCGTACGGAGGTAGCGGCATGAGCACCCTGGTCGGCGCACCACCCACGGCAAGCTCCGCGCTGTCGACGGCCACCCCGAAGCCGCGACCCTTCCGGCTCGTGCGGCACTCGCTGGCCCTGGCCAAACGCAGCCTCATCAAGACCTGGCGTACGCCCGAGGCGCTGATCGACGTCACGCTGCAGCCGGTGCTGTTCCTCATCATCTTCGTCTACATCTTCGGCGGCGCGGTCGCCGGATCCACCCACGACTACCTGCAGTTCCTGCTGCCCGGAATCCTGGCGCAGACCATCGCCACCGGCGCCATCGCGATCGGCGTCAACCTCAACACCGACATCGCCAAGGGCATCTTCGACAGGTTCCGGTCGCTGCCGATCCCCCGCTCCGCACCACTGGTCGGGGCAGTGCTGGGCGACGTCGTCCGGTACGTGATCGTCACGGTCTCGACCCTCGCGATCGGTTACCTGATGGGTTTCCGGATCGACACCGACCCGTTCCGGGCGATCGCCGGTTGCGTGCTCGCGGTGCTGTTCGCGCTCTGCCTGAGCTGGCTGCCGGTCTACGTGTCGATGAAGGTCCGCACCCCCGGCGCCGTGCAGGGCCTGATGTTCGCCCTGATCATGCCGCTGAGCTTCGGGTCGAACGTGTTCGTCGGCACCGACACCCTGCCCGGCTGGATGCAGGCCTTCGTGAACGTCAACCCGATGACCCACCTGGTGGCATCGGTACGCGGACTGTTCCTCGGCACCCCGCTCGACGCGCACGTGTGGTGGACCCTCGCCTGGTGCGCCGGCTTCGTGGCGGTGTTCATGCCGCTGGCGCTGCGCGCGTACCGCAGGAAGATCTAGGCGAGCAGGTCCTCCATCAGCTCGCGGACCCGGGCGACGGCCGCGGCCACCGGCCGGGCCCGCCAGGCGGCCAGCAACGACTCACGCTGCTCCTCGTCACCGAGGGCGGCGTCGAGTCGTTCGCTGCGTCCGCTCGGGAAGAACAGCTCCATGTGCGTCCCGAGCCGCTTCGCGAGCGCGGACAGTTCGCGGGTGGTGGCGACGTCGTCCCGGTACGCGGCGAGGTCCGCGCCGCCGGACGCCCACGCCCCGATCACCGGCAGGTCCTTCGAGTTGAGCGCGTCGTCGCGGGCGAGCGCCAGCAACGTGGCCGCCTGGGCGGCGGCGTCGGTGCCCGACGCCCCCCGCGCCTCGGCGACCCGCAGGTACAGGACCGCCACCGAGGCCCGCAGCATCACGCGCGGCTGCGGTGGCGGGCCGGTCCAGCCGGCAAGGGTGCGGGTCACCTCGCCGGCGTGTACCAGCGCCTCGTCGTAGCGCTCGCGCTGCCAGGCGAGGTGCGCCAGGCCGAGAAGCGCCTGCGCGACGTCCATCTGCTCGGCCTGGCCCGGCGTCGCCGTCTCACCGAGTCGCCGCTCCGCGTCCGCGTCGCCGGTCAGGGCGAGCTGCACGTCCAGCCGCACCCGGATCGACCGCGCGTCCTGCTGGGCGCCGATCATCTCCATGTGCCGGACGCTGCGCGCCAGCCACTCGGCGGACCGCCCCTCCCGGCCCGGGAGCAGGAACTGCCCGACGGCGCCCGCGGCCATCGCCATGCCCCAGTGGTCGCCCGCGACCTCGAAGCGGTGGTACGCCTGCTCGGCGTCCTCGATCGACGCCTCCGGCAGGCCGCTGTTCTCCCGTACCGCCGCGCGCGCGATCAGGCCGAGCGCCTGCACGTACGGGTCCGGGTGCGCGATCATCTCGGTCGCAGTCTTCAGGCTCCGCTCCGGGTCGGACTCGTCGAAGCCGGGCAACGCCAGCGCGAACGCGGTCAGCCGCGGCGACACCTCGGCGGGCCGTTCCGCGAGCAGCGTGCGCAGGGCGCGTCGCGCGAGAACGGCGGGCCGCAGGTCCGCGCTGATGCCGCTGTTCACGCTGATCAGCACGGACGTCCAGGCGAGTCGGTCCGCGTGGGGCAGGGGTCGGCCGCTGGCCCGGCCCCGCAGGATCGCCGAGCGTCGACGCCGCCGCGGCTCGTCGACGTGGAGCAGCCCGCGCGCCCACGCGAGGACCTCCACATGCAGGCCACGCACCGTCCAGAGGTGCAGCAGCGCGGTGGCGACGTCGACGACGGCTGGCTCGTCGTCCTGCGCCAGCGCCCACCGCAGGCCCGCGACCAGGTTGTCCTGCTCGGCGGCGCAACGGTCCAGCGCATCGACCTGGCCGGGACCCACGAGGCGACCGGCGAGCCCGACCGCCTCGTCCCGGGCCCAGCCGACCAGACCGGCCATCGCCCCGCCCCGGTCACCAGCGGCGTCCAGGCGGGCCTCGCCGTACTCCCGGACGGTCTCCAACATCCGGTAGCGGGGCTGCCCGTCCCCCTCGACCAGGGTCAGCAGGGACTGTTCGACGAGCCTCGCCAGACCCCGCCGTACGTCCGGGGTCTGCGCGACAGCGGCGGCGAGGTCCGCGGTGAACGGCGCGGGGATGACCGCGACCCGCGCAAGCAGCGCACGGTCGTCGGGGGCGAGCAGTTCCCGGCTCCAGTCGACCATCGCCCACAGGCTCGCGTGCCGTTCCGGCAGGCCCCGCAGCGCGTCGTCCAGCAGCGCGAACCGGTCGGTCAGCCCGGCGAGCACGTCGTCGATCGGCATGTGCCGCAGTCGCGCGGCGGCCAGTTCGAGGGCCAGCGGCAGGTTGTCGAGCCGGTTGCACAGCGCGAGAGCCCGCGCGGTGTCCCAGGTCGGCACCGCGCCGCCGGCCCGCGCCCGGGACTCGATCAACCCGAGCGCGTCGGCGTCCGGCAGGGCGGTCAGTCGGTGCACCCACTCGCCGGCCAGGCCCAGCGGCGCACGACTGGTCGCGAGCACCGCGACCTCCGGGGAGGTCACCGCGAGCAGGTCGGCGACGACGCCCGCCACCGCGTCGAGGACGTGCTCGCAGTTGTCCAGCACGACCAGCCCGTCGAGATCCGGCGCCAACGCCCGCAGCCGCTCCTCGGGGCTGAGCACCCGCCGTTCCAGGCCCAGGTTGCCGCCGGTCGTCGAGGTGTCCGCGCCACCGAGCGCCGCGAGCACCGTGGGCAGCACCTCGTCGGGCGAGCGCAGCCCGGCCAGCTCGACGACGCGTACCGCCTGCCCGGCCGCCGCCGTGCGCCGCGTGACCTCGGCCGCGAGGCGGGTCTTGCCGGCGCCGCCGACCGCCACGATCGTCACGAGGGCGGACTCGTCGAGCGCCGCGTCCAGGGCCTCGACGTCGCGCTCGCGGCCGACGAGGGCGGTCATCGGCCGGCGCCACGCGGCGGGCAGGGCGATCCGCGCCGGCAGGCGGGGTGGCGCGACGACGGCCGGCGCGGTGAGCTCGCCGCGCAGCAGCGCCAGATGGACCTGGGTGATCACCGGTGCCGGGTCGGTGCCGTAGCGCTCGGCCAGGTCGTCACGGAGGCGCTCGACCACCTCCAACGCCTCCGCCTCCCGCCCCTGCGCGGCGAGCACCCGCACGAGCAGGGCGGCGGACGGCTCGTCCGGGGGCGTCCGGGCGGCGAGCCGGCGCAGGTCCGCCTCGTCGTACGGCCCCGCTCCGGCGAGCGCCGCCTCGGCGCGCAGCGCGGCGACGTCGGCGAACAGGCGGGCGTCCTCGGTGGTGACGATCTCCGGTACCTCGGGGAACAGGGCACGGGCCCGGTCGGCCGAGTCGCGGGCCGCCCGCGCGTCGCCGGTCCGCAGGGCGGCACGCCCGTGATCGAGGAGCGCCCGCGCCTCGACCGCGTCGACGGTGACCTCGTCGGCGGGCAGGCGGTATCCCCCCGGCACCGCCACCACGGGCAGCCCGAGACGGCGTACGCGGGACACGAGCGCCTGCACCGCGCCTGTCGCGTCGTCGGGTGGCGCCCCGTCCCACACCGCGTCCACGAGCAGGCTGGTGGAGACCGCCCGGCCCCGCGCGTCGACGAGTGCGCGCAGCACGGCCGCCAGCCGCTCGCCCCGGACCGGCCGGCCGTCGACGGCGAGGGGGCCGAGGATCGTGATCTGCACGGAACCAGCATCCCCCACGCCGACCACCGCACCGAGCAGGGTGTCGGGCGGCGTGCGGGTCTTCAGGGGTGGGCGGCGCGGCGCGGGATGCGTCCAGGACGGCGTGGTGCGTACAGTTTCGGGTCGGACTTGGGGTGGGCCGGGGGAATCCGGCACAGGAAACGGGACGAGACAACGACGCATGACAGTGGACAAGATTGCCCAAAACGGTCAGGACGGCATTGACCGGAACCGGCTGGAGACCTGTCTCAGCGTCTTCGAGGCGTTGGAGGCCCTTCCGCCCGACCACCCGGACGTGGTGCGGGTGCAGCGGGCCACCGCGAAGCTCTACAAGGTGATCAAGCAGCGGCGACGCGAGGAGCGGCGCGACGCCATCCTCGCGGCCGACCGGGCGGTGACGGAGGCCACGGCCACCGGCGCCCCCGGCCGGATCGACGACGAGACCCAGGGCATCCCCCTCGCCTCCCCCACCACCGGCACGACTGCGGGATTCCTGCACAACCCGCGTGGCTGCTACATCTGCAAGCAGCGCTACCGCGAGGTGGACGCCTTCTACCACCAGCTCTGCCCGACCTGCGCCGCCCTGAACCGGGAACGCCGCGACGCCCGTACCGACCTGACCGGCCGGCGCGCGCTGCTCACCGGCGGCCGAGCCAAGATCGGCATGTACATCGCGCTGCGGCTGCTGCGCGACGGCGCGCACACCACGGTGACCACACGGTTCCCGCACGACGCGGTCCGCCGCTTCGCCGCGATGCCGGACAGCGCGGACTGGCTGCACCGCCTCCGGATCGTCGGAATCGACCTGCGCGACCCCGCCCAGGTGATCGCCCTGGCCGACTCGGTCAGCAGTCAGGGCCCCCTCGACATCCTGATCAACAACGCGGCGCAGACGGTCCGCCGCTCCCCCGGGGCGTACGCCCAGCTCGTCGCCGCCGAGGCCGCGGCGCTGCCGGACGGCCCCCTGCCGGAGCTGATCACGTTCGCCAAGCCGACCGGCCCCGGTGGCCCGGCGGGGAGCCTGACCGCCGGCACCGGGTCGACGGCGCTCACCCCGCACGCGCTCACCGCGTTGGCGTTGACGAGCGGCTCCGCGTCGCCCGAGCGGATCGCGGCGTCCACGGCCATCGACGCCGGCGGTCTGGTGCCGGACCTCGACTCGGTGAACAGCTGGGTCCAGCGGGTGCAGGAGGTCGACCCGGTCGAGCTGCTCGAGGTGCAGCTGTGCAACGTCACCGCGCCGTTCGTGCTGGTCAGCCGGCTACGCCCGGCGATGGCCGCAGCGAAGGCCCGCCGCAAGTACGTGGTGAACGTCTCAGCGATGGAGGGCCAGTTCGGCCGCGGCTACAAGGGCCCCGGGCACCCGCACACCAACATGGCCAAGGCCGCGTTGAACATGCTGACCCGCACCAGCGCCCAGGAGATGCTGACCGACGGCATCCTGATGACAAGCGTCGACACCGGTTGGATCACCGACGAGCGGCCCCACCCGACCAAGATGCGGCTGGCCGACGAGGGGTTCCACGCCCCGCTGGACCTGGTCGACGGCGCGGCCCGGGTGTACGACCCGATCGTCCGCGGCGAGCAGGGCGAGGACCTGTACGGCTGCTTCCTGAAGGACTACGCGCCCTGCGCCTGGTGAACGACGCTCGACGAGGAGAAACACATGTCATCTGACCAGTGGCCGACGCTTGACGAGCTGCAGCGCGAGGAGACCGAGCTGGAGCTCGCGGGCCTGACCGAGACCGACGCGTACGAGCTGGGCGTGCGGGCCGTCACCGCCGCCGCGCAGCGGGGGCTCCCGATCTCCGTGGGCGTGTGGCGGACCGGGCGGCAGTTGTTCCACTGTGGCCTGCCCGGCTCGACGGCGGACAACGACGGGTGGCTGCGCCGCAAGGGGCGCGTGGTGATGCGGTTCGAGCACTCGTCGCTCTACATGGCCCGGCTCTGCCGGGACAAGCAGACGACGCTCACCGAGAAGTTCGGCCTGCCGGCCGCACGCTACGCCGCCGCCGGAGGCGCCGTGCCGCTGCGTGTTCGTGGCACCGGCGTGGTGGGCTGGATGGGCGTCTCCGGCCTTCCGCAGCTGGACGACCACCGCTTTGTCGTCGACATCCTGCGCGGCGACGCGCGCTGACCCCGGGCAACCGCCGGACGCCGCCCGCCCGCCGCACATCGGCGTCGGCGGGCGGCGTCGGCGCGCGTCCGGGTGACCGTCAGCCCGAGCGGCGGTTCGCGCGCAGGGCGCCCAGGATCACGCCGGGTGTGGCCAGCGACAGCGGGTGCTCCCGCAGGGAGACGACCTCGTTGAACCGCCGGGCGGTCGCCACGTCCGTGACTGTCGCCGTGAGGATCTGCCGGCTGACCCAGCTGGAGACCCGGTAGCCGCGCGGGTAGGGACCGTCGACGTGCGGCAACGCCAGGTCGGCGGAGGTCGAGGTCGACCAGGCGGCGTCGACCACGACCTTCTGCAGTGCGAGGAAGTGTCGGGCGGGCTCGCTCAGGTCGGGGTCGGAGCGCAGGTACGCCGACAGGCAGGCCGCGTGCAGGGCCGCAGCCGTCATCCCCTGCCCGTACACCGGGTTGAACGACGCGACGGCGTCACCGACGCTGACGAGTCGCGCCGGGAACCGCCGCAGCGCGTGGAAGTCCCGCCGGCGACTGTCGGCGTGGTGGTAGGTCTGGACGTCGCCGAGCATCTCCTGCCCGGCGACCTCGCCGAACTCCGGCGGGAACTGCTCCCGCAGCCGGCGGACGAAGTCCTGGGCGGTGCGGCCCGGGCGGTCCTTCCCGTAGCCGGCCATCATGGCCATCCACCGGCCGTCCTCGATGGCGAAGAAGGCGGCGCCGGCGATGTCAGTCATGGTCCGCGGCGTGTGCAGGGCGAGGACGACTGTCGTCTCCGGAGACGGCTCGGGGCGGCGGAACAGCGCTGTCGCGTAGTTGAGGTGCACGGCCATCCGACGGGTGGCGGGCCGTTCCCAGCCGGCCTGCTCCAGCCACTCGGAGAGCCGGCTGGACCGCCCCATGGCGTCCACCACGAGGTCGGCGCCCTCGACGCCGGGCACCTGACCGGCCTCGTAGCGGACGCCGGTGACCGCGTCGCCGTCGCACACGAGACCCGTGGCACGGGCGGTGACCGTCTTGACGTTGGGCAGTCGGAGCACCTGCTGACGGATCAGCCCCTCCAGCAGCGGCCGGCTGCCGGCGAGGCTGTCGTCGTCGTCGGGTACGACCACCTTCCGTCGGCCGTCGAGGTAGCTGCGCCGGGCGGCCGGCGGCGCCTCGATCGCCCCGTGGGCCAGCGCCTGCTGGCGGAACCCGGGGAACAGCTGCTCGAGCTGGAGCAGGCCGCCGGGCAGCAGCGCGTGCAGTTGCGTCCCCTGTGGCACGCCGGGTCGGGCGCCGCTGAGCTGCGGGTCGTCCCGGTCGAGAAGGAGCACGCTTTCCGCGTGGTCGGACAGGACCCGGGCGGCCAGGAGGCCGGCGACACTGCCGCCGACCACCACCGCCTTACCCAGGCGCGGAGTGGGTTGGTCGGGGGGTCGCACGGCGTTCAACGCGGCGAAGACCCGAACCGGGGAGAGGGACATCGTGCTCTCCAAGGGGTACGAGGTGTGGCACCGATCGTTGCACAGCGTCGAGCTCCGACCGTCGCCCCGACACGTCCGCCCAGGTGTCGGATACCGACATGCCGCTGGACGCGGTCGGCGCACCCCGACCGGCGAACAGGCCGTCAGCCCGCGACGACGGCCGGTTCCCGGTCGCGGCGGCGTCCGGCGGTGAAGCTGACGATTCCCAGGCCCAGCCCGACGACCGCCAGGACCAGGCCGACCCGCGCCGGCGCGAGGTAGCCGAGCCCGGCGGCGATGGCGACGCTGCCCAGGGCCGCGCCCAGGCTGTTGGCGATGTTCATGGCGGACTGGTTGAGCGCCGCGCCCATCAGTTGGGCGCCGGGGGCGACAGTGATCAGGCGTGCCTGCAGGACCGGACCGAGGTAGAGGCTCGTCGCGCCGACCAGGAACGCGCCCACGAACAGGCCCACGCGGTTCGACGCGACGAGGCTGAACACACCGATGCTGACGATCATGGCGATGAAGCCGATCATCATGCTGCGGCGCAGGTCCCGGTCGGCGAGCCAGCCGCCCAGGGCGTTGCCGACTGTCATGCCGAGACCCACGGCGACCAGCACCCACGGGACGGTCGCGGCGGAGAGGCCGGCGACGTCGGTGGTGACCGGCGCGATGTAGGAGTCGACGGCGAAGAACCCGGCGAAGCCGATCGCTCCGGTGGCCGCGACCAGCCAGACCTGCGGGGTCCGCAGGGAGCGCAGTTCGGCGGCCGGCGAGCCGTCCGCCGCCGCGGCGACCTCCGGGACGACCGCCAGCACCGCCAGCAGCGTGAGCAGGAAGACCCCGGCGATCACCAGGTACGCCGCACGCCAGCCGGCCGCCTGGCCGAGCCGGGTGATCAGCGGTACGCCCACCACGTTGCTCACCGTCAGCCCACCGAGCACGGTGGCGAAGCCCCGGGCCTCGTTGCCGGGGCCCATCAGGGTCGCCGCGAGCAGGCCGGCCGCACCGAAGTACGCGCCGTGCGGCAGCCCCGCGACGAACCGCGCCACCAGCACCAGCTCGAAGTTCGGGGCGGTCGCGGAGGCGATCGTGCCGACGGCGAAGAGGACGAGCAGCCCGAGCACGAGCTTGCGGCGCGGCAGGCGCGCGCTGAGGGCGGCGATCAGCGGGGCGCCGACGACCACGCCCAGCGCGTACGCGGTGATCATCCAACCGGCCTGGGCCACCGCGTCCGACGACGATCGGGCGTACTCCTGCGGGAGCAGGCCGCGGGCCATCTCGGGTAGCAGACCCATCGCCACGAACTCCGTCAGGCCGACCGCCACGCCGCCCAGGGCCAGGGCCGCCAGCGCCGCCAGGCGCTGACCTCTGCTCAGTCCGTTCACCGGGCGAATTTAGCAACAGCGTTGCGTAATAGGCTGGTGAGATGACGCGCACCACAGCCGACGTGACGTTCCTGCGCGGATACAACCAGGCGCTCGTCCTGGCCGTGGGGCGTACCGTGCGGACGTTCGAGCGGTCGACGGTCGTCGACGCCACCGGCCTCACACCGCAGGCGGTTTCCAAGGTCATCGCCCGCCTGGCCGCCGACGGGCTGATCCGCCCCGCCGGCGTCCGCCGCCTGGGCATCGGCAAACCCGCGGTCGTCTACGAGCTGGTCCCCGACAGCCGGTACGCCATCGGTGCGCACGTCGCCCGACGCACGCTGCGGCTGGTCCTGGTCGATCTGGCCGGCACCGTGCGCCACTCCACCGTCAACCCGCTGCCCGACGACTTCACCCCGGAGCACCTCCTCGACGCCCTGCGGGTCGGCGTCGACGCGATCACCGCCGGCGACGACCTGCGCGGGCGGCTGACCGGGGTGGGTCTCGGCATGATCGGGCCGCTCGACCACGCCAACGGGCTGGTCCGGGACGCGCACGGCCTGCGGCACTGGCACGACGTACCGCTGCGTGAGCTGGCCGAGGCGCACCTGGGGCTACCGGTGCACCTGGACAAGGACGTGACCGCCGGGATCACGGCCGAGGCGTGGCGGCACGGCGCGACGTTCGGCGACGCGGCGCTCATCATGGTCGAATCCGGCATCGGCGGTGGCTTCTGGCTGGGCGGCGCCGCCCACCGGGGCGCGCACACCAATGCCGGCGAGTTCGGGCACACGGTCGTCGACCTGGACGGGCCCCGCTGCGTCTGCGGACGCCACGGCTGCCTGGAGGTCGTGCACCTGCGCGCCGCGGAGGCGGGAGACGTCGCCCGCGCGGCCCGCGTCCTGGCCGTCGGCGTCGTCAACCTGCTCCAGACCCTCGACCTCGCCCACGTGGTGCTGGCCGGCGCGGATCTGCTGCGCCACGCGGAGGACTACCGCGCCGCGGTCGAGCGGGCCGTCCGCACCGACGTGCCGCGCGCGGACTGGCTGACGCCGACGGTGACCCTGTCCGGGCTGGGCGCGGACGTCATCGCCGCCGGGGCCGCGATGCAGGTGCTCGACCAGCTCTACGGCATCCCCGACCTGACCCTCGGCGCCCCGCTCACGATCGCTCGACGGACCTCATTGCGGACGGCCGGAGCGTAGGGCGGTCACCGTGGGTCGGCGTCCGTGTGGACGCAGCCGCTGGCCGGGCTCTCGCTGGCGCTGATCACCGCGTCGAGTCGGTCCCTGACCTGGACGAGTTGGTCGATCTGTCGGGTGATGCGGTCGCGTTCGCCGTTCAGCAGGGCACGCGACTGCGGGGTGTTGACCTTGGCGTCGACGCAGGGCAGCAGATCCAGGATCGTCCGGCTGGACAGGCCCGCGGCGTACAACGTCTGGATGAGCTGGACCCGATCCAGCGCCTTCTCGTCGTAGTGGCGCTGGCCGCCGCCGCTGCGCTCGGGGATCAGCAGCGACTGCTCCTCGTAGTAACGCAGGGCGCGCACCGACACACCCGTGCTGGTGGCGAGTTCCCCGATCCGCACGACCACTCCCCCACTGCCGGTGACAGCCGCCACACAACCTTGTCCCTCACGTCCACGTCAGGTTTTAGCGTAGGCCGCGTACCAGTCCTCGTCCAACCCCAGCGGAGGCATCATGCGGATCTCGGGCTCGATCGCGCTGGTCACCGGCGCCAACCGTGGCATCGGCCGGCACTTCACCCACCTACTCCTCGAACGCGGCGCGGCGAAGGTGTACGCCACGGCCCGCGACCCCGAACAGATCGACATCCCCGGCGTCGAGAGGCTGCGCCTGGACATCACCGACCCGCAGGCGGTGCGGGACGCCGCAGCGGTCGCTTCCGACGTGACCCTGCTCGTCAACAACGCCGGAATCACCACCCGGACCAATCTCGTCACCGGCGACCTACGCCTGGTCCGATCCGAGATGGACACCAACTTCTACGGCACCCTCGACATGGTGCGCGCGTTCGCCCCGGTTCTGGGCGCCAACGGCGGCGGCGCCATCCTCAACGTCCTGTCGGCGTTGTCGTGGTTCTCCTACGACGGGGCGAACGCCTACAGCGCCGCCAAGGCGGCCGAGTGGAGCCTGACCAACGGCGTCCGGCTCGAACTGGCCGCGCAGGGCACGCTGGTGACCGGGCTGCACCTGGGCGCCGCCGACACCGACATGATGGCGGACTACGACGGCGTCAAGATGAACCCCGCCGACGTCGTCCGCGCCGCCCTCGACGGCATCGAGGCCGGCCAGCTCGAGGTGCTCGCCGACGAGTGGAGCGCTCACGTCAAGGCGTCCCTCGCCGGCGATCCGAGCGCGTTCTACGGCACGGCCGTCGCCGGCTGACACGCCACGACGGCGGCGGCCGGCCACCCCGACGTGACCGGCCGTCGCCGCGCGCCGCAGTCGGAGCCGGGCAGGACCGGCGGGCAGTCGGGGGCCTCACATACCGGTCGGCTCGGGAGCGTCGCTGCGCGGGTGCGCCAGGACGAACCGCTGCACTGCCGCGCCGCTGACCGTGGCACAGAACTGCCGGTACCCGGCCTGCGCACCCCAGTGCGACAGTGCGAGGGGCCGGCCGGCCGGGAACGCCCCGTAGTCGAGGTCCCACGGCGCGACCACGAACCTGCCGCCGTAGCTGTCGTCGCCGAACGTCCGGGCCAACGCCCGCAGTGCCTCGATCTGGTCGGGGGCGAGCGGTTCGACGTACCACAGCACGGTGTAGCCGTGTTCCAGGTTGTGGACCAGTGTCTCGATGGGCGGGCGGTCACGGGCGACATAGAAGCGGCGCACGGTCGGGGCGGGCACCACGAAGTGCGGCCCGGACGACGGTGGGACCAGGTCGTACCGGACGCGGGTGACGTACGGCTCGGCGGTCCCCGGGCCGACGTGCAGGCCCGCGCCACTGATCCGGTCGGTCAGCTCCGGATCACAGCCGGCCCGGTCGGCGTCGACCCCGATCGCGGCGGCCGGTCGGCGGGAGGCCGGGTCGGCGTACGCGCGCAGGAACGGGGTGGCCGCCACCACGAGCAGGACGGCGCCGAGCGCGGTGACCGCCGCGGCGATTCTCGGCCCGTACCCGGAGCGTGCCTCAGCCACGGCCCACTCCCTGCGCCCGCAGGTGGGCGGCGGTCCACTCCAGCACCGTCTCCACCGGTGGCATCCCCCGGCCGGCGAGGGTGCCGGTGCTCAGCGCGAGCACGGGAACGGGCGGCACGACGCCGTACCCGTCGGCGCGCAACCGCGCCACGTTGCGCTGCACGGCGGGTCGCTGCCACATCGCGGCGTTCATCGACGGCACCAGCACGACGGGAGCGGCGGCGGCCAGCACGCAGGTGGCGACCAGGGTGTCGGCGATTCCCAGGGCGGCCTTGGCCAGGGTGTTGGCGGTGGCGGGCAGGACGAGCACCAGATCCGCCCACCCCGTCAGGGTCAGGTGCGTGACCTCGCTGGTCGCCTCCTCGTCGGTCAGCGCCGGGTGTCCGGTCAGGAGGGCGAACGACGCGGCCGGGACGAAGCGGGCGGCGGCGGGAGTGAGCACGACCCGCACGTCGAGTCCCAACGCGTGGCGCATCACCATGATCGACTGAGGCAGTGTCAGCACATCCGCGGATCCGCAGGCGGCGACGAGGATCCGCCGCGCCGGGAACGCCTGCGGGTCGTCGGCGGAGACCTCCGGGCGCTGCGGCGCCCCGGTCACGGTACGGGTGTCCATGCGTCGCCTCCTGCGTGGGCGGGTTCGTCATCGGTCAACTGGCAGCGGACCAGGTCGGCGTACACGCCCCCGGCCCGCAGCAGGTCGTCGTGCCGGCCGCGCTCCACGAGCCGGCCATCGGCGACGACGAGGATCTGGTCGGCGTTACGGACGGTGCTCAGCCGGTGGGCCACGACGATCCGGGTGCAGCGCATCGCCGAGATCGCCTCGTCGACGCGCCGCTCGGTTGCCACGTCGAGGTGGCTGGTCGCCTCGTCGAGCAGCAGCACGGCGGGCTGGCCCGCCAGGGCCCGCGCGATGGACAGCCGCTGCCGCTGCCCACCCGAGAGCGCCTGGCCCCGCTCGGCGACCTGGGTGTCGTAGCCCATCGGCATCGCCGCGATGTCCTCGTCGATGGCGGCGGCCTCGGCGGCCGCCCGGATCGCCGGCATGCCGACACCCGGATGCACCAGGCTGATGTTGCGCCGGATGGAGTCGCGGAACAGGTAGCTCTCCTGCAACACCACCCCGAACTGGCGGCGCAGAGCTGTCGGGTCGATGCGCGACAGGGGCACCCCGTCGAACAGGATCTCCCCGCCGGTGGGCCGGTAGAGGCCGGTCAGCAGCATGGCCAGGGTGCTCTTGCCGCTGCCCGAGGGCCCCACCACCGCGACCTTCTCCCCCGGTGCGACGTCGAAGGAGATGTCCCGCAGCACCGGTGCCGCGCCACCGTCGTAGCGGAAGCTCAGGTCGCGGACGGTGATCCGGCCGGTGAGGCGGGGCGTCGGCAGGTCGGGGTCCCCGGCGGGCTCCGGCCGGGCGGCGAAGACGTCCCGCAGGCGCTGCAGGTGCGACACGACCGACTGGAGCACCTGCGCGCTGCTCACCAGTGAGGCCAACGGGGTGAGCGCGGACAACGCCAACGCCTGCAGGCCCAGTGTCGCACCGAGGCCGGCGCCCTCGAAGAGCCGGCCGGTGCCGAGCCACAGCAACGCCAGCGGCCCGGCGAGTTGGACGCTCGCGGTGATGTTGGCGACCGTTGCCGAGAGCCGGTTCTGGGCGATGTCGGCGTCCAGCGCTGTGGTGTAGCGGCGCAGCCAACCGTCGTACACCTGCCGTTCGGCGCCCATCGACTTGACCGTCGCGATGCCCGACAGCGCCTCCATCAACGCGCTCTCCGCGTCGGCCTGCACGGTGAGGTGCCGCTGGGTCAGCCGCAGCAGCCGACCGTTGACGAGCGCGACGGCCACCACCTGGACGACACCGATCGCGGCGGCGAGCCCGGCGAAGGTGAGGTCCCTGGCCACCAGCACCGCGAAGTACGCGATCACCAGCACACCGTCGATCACCGCCGTCAGCACCTGGGTGGTGACCAGTTCGCGCAGCAGGATGCTGCTGGACAACCGCTGCATCAGGTCGCCGCCGGCCCGCTGCTGGAAGAACGCGTACGGCAGCCGCAGCAGGTGCCCGAACAGGCGGGTCATCAGCGCGGCGTCCACACTGGCCTGCAACGTGACCAGGAGCCGGGAGCGCAGATAGGCCACGCCGAACTGGGTGAGCACCAGCGCCGCGATGCCCAACGCCAGGTACGGCATGAGGCCGGTCTCCCGGGCCGGCATGATCTGGTCGAAGGCGACAGTCGTGGCCAACGGCAGGGCCAGTCCCAGGGTCTGGAGCACCAGGGAGACGCCGAACGCCGTGCCCAGCCGGGGCAGGAAGGGCCGCAGCAGCGGGTGCGCGCGCCGCCAACGGGCCAGCGGGCCGGGCCGGGAGACGGCGGGCTCGGGCACGGCCTCGGGATCGGGGGTGAAGGTCAGCACCGTGCCGCTGAAGCCGGCCGCGAACTCGGCGGCGCTGAGCAGCCGACGCCCGAGCGCCGGGTCGACGAGCCGCACACCTCGCGCGCCGACGTGTTCCACCACGACGAAGTGGGAGTCCTCCCAGTGGGCGACGGCCGGCAGGGGCAGCTGCGCGACCTGGGCGGCGTCGGCGCGGAACGCGCGGGCCCGCAACCCGAACCGGGAGGACGCGGTCAGCAGCGCCCGCGCGGTGACGCCGTCGCGGCCGATGTCGAGCCCCTCGCGCACCCGGGCCAGCGAGGCGCGTACGCCGTGCCGGCGGGCGATCATGGCCAGGCACGCGGCGCCGCAGTCGGTGTCGGTCATCTGCATCACCAGCGGCACCCGCTGCCGGCGCCACCACGCCCGGGCGCTGGTCAGGCGGCCCACTGTCGCCTCCGGACGCCGAGCGCGCCGGTGCGCGCGTCCGCCGGTGGTGCCAGCACGAGAACCGACGGCACCCGCTCGGGTGCGGCCAGCCGCAGCAGGGCGAGCCCGATCCCCGACAGGCCGGTCATCAGCTCCGGCGTGGCGAGGGCCGTCGGGTTGGCACAGCGCCAGCCACCGCCGAGGCCGTCGCGCAGCACCGCCGCCGCGGGCGCCGCCGCCTGCTGGGGGACGGCCGTCAGCAGCAGGTCGAGGTTGCCGAGGTCGCCGTGGCACAGCGAGTGGTTACGACCGAAGCCGGTGGCGAGCGTCGTCCGGACGGCCGTGTCGATCTCCGCGTCCAGGCCCTCGTCGGGGCCGAGGGCGTCGCGCAGCAGCAGCCGCGACAGCCCCACCCCGGGGGCACCGTGGCACCAGGTGACGGTGCTCTCCCCCGGCCGGCGCAGGTCAGCCCAGTTCGCCAGCTCAGGGCGGAACAAACTGCTGTCGTACGCGAGCACGCGGGCCGCCGCGTCGGTGTAGCCGGGATCGCCGGTCACCTGCCCGGCCCGGGCCAGCGCGGCGGCGATGCCCGCGGAGCCGTGCGACAGTCCGCCGAGGGGGTCGCCGGAGGCACCGCGGGCCGGGTGCGGGTAGCGCTCGGCGGCGGCGCGAAGTCGCGCGGCGGCGGCGCTCAGGGCGGGCTCGACCCGGTCGGGGTCCAGACCCGCGCCGGAGACGGCGAGGACGGCGCCGGCGTACCCGTCGACGAGGTCGACGGCCTGCTCGCTGGCGGCCAGCGTGACGATCCGCGCCAGCGCCACGTCGACCGCCGGCGCGAACCGGTCGGTCCGCCACAGCGCTCCGAGGTGCCCGAAGGTGTACAGCAGGCCCGACCAACCGGTGAACGCGCCGATCCGGTCGCCGGGAATCCGCTGGTCGAGGACGCGGGCGGCCAGCCCGGCAGCCGCCCGGGCGGCGAGGTCGGTGAATCGCCGTGCACCGGTGAGTCGGCCGGCGTGGGCCAGGAAGAGCGCCACGCCCGCGACGCCGTCGTAGAGGTGCGGGCCGAGCGGCGTCGGCGCCCACCGGCCCGGGTCGGTGGTCGAGGGCGTGAGCCCGAACCAGGTCGGCTCGGCACCTGCGCTGGCGAGACCGGCGACCACGTCCGCGACCTCGGCCGCGGCGGCCAGGTAGGCCGCCGGCGCGGGTGTCGGCACGGGCGGCAGCTCCGCCAGCCGCCAGCGCACCCGCGCGTGGGGCGCGTCGGTGGCGTCCACCCGGGTGGTGAAGGCGGCCTCGATCAGCCAGCGCTGCCGCGTCAGGTCGGCCGGTCCGAGCCGGGCGAGCCGGCGACGCGCCTCGTCGAGCCCGGATCGGGCCAGCAGGCCCGGCAGTCGCTGCCCCCGGCTGCTCCAGAGGTCCCGCGAGTCCACCCGGGTGGTGAACATCGGCACGTCGCGGCGGGCCAGGTCGGCGCGCTCCGCCCCGACGGTGGCCGCCAGCATCGGCAGTTCCGCCACCCCCGACCAGAGCCAGTCGTACAGCCGCTCGGTGTCCAGGCCGTCCTGCAGCGCGTCGGTGTGCAGCGCCGCGTCGCGCAGCCGCAGGTACGTGCGGGTGGGGCGGAGCACGACACGGATCTCGTCGGCGGCGAACGCGGTGAGCGGCCCGTGCGGGGCCAGCAGATCGTCGCGGACGGCGACGAGGAGGCGCGTCATCGACTCGAACCCCCGCACCACCTGCGGCAGGTGCTCGGCGACGTCGGTCGCCGCGCCGGCGGTGGCGAGGTTCTGCCGGTCCTGCTCGTCGTGGTGGTGACCGGGAGCGCACAGTCGCATCTCGTCGGTCCCCTCGGCCTGCCACGCCGAGCAGTTGCAGCCGTCTCCGAGCGGTCCGGCGGCCTCGTCGGCGCGCGGCAGCAGGCCGACCGCGAGCACCGAGTCGGCGATCGCGTCGCCGCCCCGAAAGCTCGTGGACCGGACGACCGCCGGGGTGAACACGGTCTCCAGGTCGATCAGGACCGGATGCTCACCGTGGGCGACCACGTTCTCCTGGTGGCAGTCGGTGGCGCCGATGGCCTGCAACAGGGCCAGCAGGGCCCCGAAGCGGTAGGCGTAGCGGCGCTGACCGGCCGTCGTGGCGGCGGCGCGCGTGTCGACGTACGCGGCCCAGCCGTACTCGCCGCGCGGCAGCACGGTGAAGGTGTGCAGGTCGGCGCCGCGGTCGTTGAGCCAGGCCAGCAGCTGCTGGAACCGGGCCTCGACGGCGATCGGGCGGGGCTTGTAGACCAGCCGCAGCCCACTGTCGAACGTCGCCACCAGCACCCGGCGGCCGTCGCGGTGCGGATCGCCGGTCCCCTCGACCTCGACCAGGCGACCGATCGGGGCACCGGAGTGGAAGGTCGCCGCGAGCGTCGGCGCGTCGGCGCGGAGCCGGTGCAGGAACTCGACGGTCCGCTCGGCCCAGGCGCGGGTCAGCCCGTACGCCTGCCGGGCCAGGACCGGGTAGTCGGCCAGCAGGTCCAGCGCCGCCCCGGAAGCGCGGTACCTGCCGAAGAACGCCATGAAGCGCTCCTGCGGAGTCTTTTCGGACGACGTGCCGTGCAGCCGGTCGATGTTGAGTTCCAGGACGACGGCCCGGCTCAGGAGCACGACCAGCTCGTCGAGCAGGCCGGTCAGTCCGAGCCGGTCCGCGTCGGCGGGCAGCGGCACGGCGTCGCCGGCGAGGTCGCGAGTCCGACGTGCCACCTGGGCGCGGGCCTGTGCGACCAGGGGCGCCACCAGGACGAGACAGGCGTCGAGTGGGCGACCGGGCAGCAGGTCGGGGCCGATCTCCCCGTCCGCCGCTCGCGTGTAGCAGGCCAGCAGGTCGTCGATCCAGGCCGGCGTCCCGTGCAGACGTGCGGCGAGCAGCTCGGGCGTCTCGTCGAGCAGAGCGAGGAGCACCTGCTCGTCGATACCCTCCGCCGTCAGCCGGCTTCGCCAGTCCTCGTCGTCGGTGAACGCGCCGGCGGTGCGCCACCGCGACAGCCGCCACCGCGACCGCTCGCCGGGCAGCGACGCCGTCGGCGCGGGCGCGGCCAGCCGTTCGGCGATGCTCAGCGCGGCCAGGAGGCGCTGCTCGACGCGGGCGCTCGGGTCGTCGGTGGCGCGGTGCGGGTGTTCGGACATGCGGGGCTCCCGTGGCGGTGGTTGGGCGGAACGACGGGGTCCGGGCCAGGCCCGGACCCCGTGCGGACCCGAGGGTTCGAAATCAGCAGACGCAGTGGCAGCACGCGTTGGTGTGGCCGCCGGTCGCGGCGGCGCCGCCGGCCACGGTCTCCAACTGGTCGCGGTCCAGCTCGACCAGACCGGCCGGGTGGGTCTCGACGGCCTCGGGCGAGGCGGCGCGGCGGTACTCGTCCTTCCAGCTGCTGACGATGTCGGTGATGGACATTCGTGGCTCCTTTCGCGACGACCGTCGGCCTGTCCGGCGGTCGCTTGCAGAAATCAGCCTGCGGGCGGCGGGGGTGCCGGCACATGAGTAGCGGCTACCTCATCCCGGGCCGGTCGTGTCACGCGGACGACAACCGAACCGTGGGTTCGGGGCGTCAGGTGTGCAGGCATGTCTGGAAGCTGACGGCGCCACCGGGCGGGGGTGTGTGAGGGTGGGGCCCGCGCCACCCAGACCGCCGCGGTACACACGGTCCGGCCAAGCGAGCGGATCGAGGACGGAGATGGCGACCGGGCCCGGGGCGGGCACCCGGCCGGGTTGAAGGGGTTCCGTGGCTGCATCAGGTGGTTTCGTCGACGGGGACGCCGGCTGGCCGTTCGTCGGCAGGGCACGCGAGCGTGACCGGGCGGTCGAGGCGCTCACCGCGTCAGCGGGTTGGGGGGTCCTGCTCACCGGCGATCCGGGGGTGGGCAAGAGCCGACTCTTGGAGGAGGTCCTGGCCGAGGCGCTGCGGCGCCAGCATGTCGTGTTGCGGGTCACCGCCACTCCGGGCTGGCGTGGCGTGCCGTTCGGCGTGCTCGCCAGCCGGCTGCCCCAGCCGTCGGACGCGAGTGTCGCCGACGTCTTTCGCGACGTCGAGCGCCGGCTGCGCGAGGTCGCGGCGGGCCGGGGCGTGGTGGTCGGGGTGGACGACCTCAACTGGCTGGACGACGCGTCCGGGGCGCTCCTGGAACGCCTCGTCGTGGGTGGCACCGTGCGGGTGGTCGCGAGTGTCCGGGGTGACGCCCTGGCCGCGGCGCCGGTCGCGGCGTTGCACCGCTTCCGCGCGGTCGACCGGGTCCACGTGCCGCCACTGGACCCGGACGAGACGGCAGTGCTGGTCCGCGAGGGTCTCGGCGGCCCGGTCGACGGCCTGACGGTCGGCGCGCTGTGGCGGATCAGTCAGGGCAACCCGCTCTTTCTGCGCGAGGCGCTCCGGTGCGGGTTGCGCGACGGCGGCCTGGTCCAGCGCGACGGGATGTGGACGTGGCCCGCCGAGTCGCTGTGCTCCACGCACCTGTCCGACCTCATCGAGCAGACCCTCGGCACGCTCACCGCCCAGGAGGCCGAGGCGTTGCGGTACGTCGCGCACGCCGAGCCGGCTCCGCTGGCGCTGATCGAGCGGACCGTCGATTCGCCCGTCGCGGAACGGCTCGAGGAGCGCGGCCTGATCCGCCTGGTCCGGCATGACACGGGCGTGCTGGTGCAGACCAGCCATCCGCTGTACGCCGAGGTGGTCCGCAACCGCACCGGGGAGCTACGGGCCCGCCGGCTGCGCCGGACCCTGGCCGAGGCGCTGGCGGGCGTCGACGGCGTCGGCACCGAGGCCCGGGCCCGGATCGCGGCCTGGCGCTGCGAGGCGGATCTGCCTGTCGATCCGGACGACCTACTGGCGGCGTCGGAGTACGCGTTGCGCCGCCACGACGCGCCGCTGGCCGAGCGGCTGGGCCGGAGGGTCGACTCGGCGCGGGGCGACTGGCAGGTGGGCCGGGCGTTGGTGGCTCAGGGGCGCGGCGACGAGGCCGACGGGCACCTGGCACGCGCCGCGGCCAACCTCGACGACGCGCGCGACCGCGCCGAGGCGACGGCGCTGCGAGCGCTGAACATGTACTGGGGAGAGCGACGGCCGGACCGCGCCCGCGAGGTGATCGACGGGGGCCGTCGTGACCTGCCCGCCGACGCGCGCGCCGGGCTGCTCGCGGCGGAGGTGGGTATCGCGGCGTTCGGCGGCGACGCGGGGGGCGCCCGCGCCCTGATGGCACGCCTGGCCGCCGACCGGCCCCGGGACCCGCTGTTGGCGACGGCGGTCGCGGCGTTGCTGCCGTACCTGCTGCTGTTCGACGGGCAGCCGGGGCAGGCGGTGCGGATGTTCGACACCGGAGAGGTCGACATCCCGGAGACGTGGCCGACGATGCGCGCCGCGACGCAGGCCTGCCACGTGCAGGCGCTGGTGCTGTCCGGACGACTGCACGACGCCGAGCGGCTGGCGCAACGCTACTACCGGGACGCGGTCACGCGGGGCGCGGCGGACGCGGTGGGTCTGCTCGCCTTCTCCCTGGGCAAGTGCGCCTACCACGCCGGGCAGATGCGGCGGTCGATGCGCTGGCTGCACGAGGCGCGGACCCTCACCGCCGACCGTACGCTGTTCCCGATCCGCGACTACGTGCTGTCGGCGAACGCGTACGTGGCGGCGCAGGTGGGTGAGCTGGCGGAGAGCGGGAGGTTGCTGCGGCAGCTCGTCGACGATCGCTCCGACGGCGGCGGGCCGCACGGCGGCGGGCTGGTGGCCATCGACGCCGAGCTGACCGCCGCCTGGCTGACCGCCGCGGAGGGCCGCCCGGCGACGGCCGTCGCCACGCTGCGGGAGTTGCAGGGGCGTGCCGGGCAGGCAACGACGGTCACCGTCGAGTGCCTGCACCTGCTGTCCCGCCTGGAGCCCGGGGCCGCCACCGCCGAGCGGCTGCGCACGGTCACCGCCGACTGTGACAGTCCACTGTTCGCGCTGTGGTCCGACTACGCCCACGCGCTCGCCGCCGACGACCCGGCCGCGCTGGAACGCGTCGGCAGCGCCCTGGAGGCGAGCGGCTACCTGACGCTCGGGCTGGAGGCCGTGGTCGCCGCCGAGCGGGCCTGCCAGCGTCGAGGCGACCAGCGCCGGGCCAACCTGCTGGCCCGGCGCGCGGACCTGCTGCGGGAGCGGTGCGGCGGATACTGGCCCCCGTTGAGCCCCCGGCCGTCGGACCGGGACGGGCTCACCCCCCGGGAGCGACAGATCTGCGAACTGGCCTCGGCCGGGCACGACAACGCCGCAATCGCGGCCAAGCTGGTGTTGTCGGTGCGGACGGTGGAGAACCACCTCCAGCGGGCGTACGTGAAGCTCGGCGTGCGGGGCCGCGGCGGACTCCCGACGGCGATCGGGGCGCAGCGGGCGGGGTAGGCGCGCGGGGGCTCACCCGGTGACCCGCTGGCGTCGGGTCGGACGACCGTGTGCCGTCCGACCCGACGCCAGCTGGCGTCGATCCGCTGGCTAGAGCCGGGCGGCGCCGGCCGCGGTGGCCTCCTGCACCGCCGAGGTACGACGAACCTCGGCCCGCTGGTCGCCCGCGTCGTCCCGGTCGGCGGCGGCCATCCGAGCCGCCCGGTTGGCGCCCGGCGCGGCCTGGTCGCCCGTCACGCCACCGCGGATGCGGTTGTTCGCGGCCACCTGCGCGGCCGGGTTGTTGCCCGTCACCGTCAACTGGCCGTTGATGATGTTGTCGTCGACGGTGACGCCGCCGGTGGTGGTGGTGACGCTGACGTCCGCGCCCCAGTAGCCGCCGGACGCGCAGCTGTCCAGAGCGCCGTTCGGGCCGAGCTGGACGCCGCCGAGGTTGCCGGCGAACGTGGCCCGACCCCGCACGGCGCTGCCGCACACGACACTGCCGGTGGCGCTGTTGAGCACCGACAGGGTGCCGTCGACGAACGAGTCGTGCACGTCGGTGTAGTAGGTGCCGGTGCTGCTGACGTTGCGCGTCACCTGGGTGCCGCCGTCGAGCCGTACCTCACCGGCGCCGACGGTGACGTTCCCGCCGATCGTCGCCGCCTCGGCGAACAGGAAACTGTCGATGGTGGCCGAGCCCTTCGGCCGGACGGTCACCGCACCGGTCTGGGCGTTGGAGAGGTAGACCCCGTAACCGCCGGCGGCCAGCACCACCTGGCCGTCGACGCTCGTCTCGGTGGCGTCGAGGTAGCCGTCGGCGGCGACGCGTACCTCGCCGCTGACCCGGCCACCGGTCACCACCAGGTTCGCGCCGGCGGCGACTGTGACGTTGCCGGTGATCGTGGTGCCGGTCAGCGCGCACGACTCACCGGCCGGGACGAGCAGGTCGTTGGGCACGGTCACCGCACCGCCGGTGCCGATGCAGTGGGTGACCAGGTCGGCGTGGGCGGTGGGCGCCACGGCCAGCACCGAGGCGGCGATGACGGCGGTCACGGTGGCCAGCTTGGCGACGGTACGTCCGGGCATCGTGGTACTCCCTGTCGATGAGATTCGGGTGCTCATGCGCCGACGTCCGATCCGGCCGCGGCCCGGACGATGGCGCCCTGCTGCCGCTTGGTGAGCGTTCCGGCGCTCACCAGAGCGGTGGTGACCGCCTCGACGTGTCGGACGAAGGCGGCGTGGCCGGGGTAGTCGGCGTGTTCGTCGATCAGATCGTTGATGGTGCAGCCGTCGCCGGTGTCGGCGTTGACCACGCCGGTGTCGGCACCGTCGATGATCACCGTGTCGCGGGTGTCGGACGCGGGGCAGGCGTCGGTGCCGTCGGCCACCACCGTGAAGGTGCTGGACTGCTCGGCGGCGGCGTTCCCCGCAGTGTCGGTCGCCCGGTAGCGCAGGGTGTGCGCCCCGGGGGTGCGGACGGTGACCGGGCCGGCGTACGCGGTCCAGCCGCCGGAGTCGAGCGCGTACTCGACAGACGCCACGCCCGAGCCGGCGTCGGTCGCGGTGACAGTGACGGTCGCCGCGCCGACGTAGGCGCCGTCGGCGTTCCGCTCGCCGGTGACCGCGGCGGCCACCGTCGGCGGCGTGTCGTCTTCCTCGGGCGGGGCGACGACGGTGAAGTGGGACATCTGCTCCGCCGACGTGTTGCCGGCGACGTCGGTCGCCCGGAAGTGCAGCATGTGCATCCCGACCGCGGTCACCACGACCGGGTTCGTGTACGCGGTGAAGGCGGCGTCGTCGAGGGCGTACTCGATGGTGGCGACGCCCGATCCGGCGTCGGTGGCGGTGAGTGTGGCGGTGGCCGTACCGACGTAGTTGCCGTCGCCGTCGCGGTCGCCGGCCAGCGCGGCCGTGACCACCGGCGCGGTGGTGTCCTCCTCGGTCGGTTCGACGATCCGGAACGACACCGAGCCGACAGTGCTCGTGTTGCCGGCCTGGTCGGTGGCCCGGAACTGCACCGAGTGGTCACCGACCGCGCTGATGCGCACCGGCTGGGTGTACGGCGCGAAGCTGGTGTCGTCGACCTGGTACTCGACGGTCTGCACGCCCGATCCGGCGTCGGTGGCCGCGACGGTCACCGTCGCCGCACCGACGTAGTTGCCGTCCTGGTCGCGGTCGCCCGACACGGCGGCGGTGACCGTCGGCGGCGTGGTGTCGTCGCCTCCCCCGCCGTCGGTGACCACCAGTTCGCCGACCATCTGGCTGTGGCCGGGGATCGAGCAGAAGTAGCGGTACCGGCCCGGGGTCAGCGTGACCGTCGCCTGGTGGCGGCCGTTGTTGGCGTCGAACGGGCTGGCCAGGATGTTGACTGTGACGTCGTGGTTGTAGCCCTCGGTGCTGGTGTCGAAGGTCAGGGTGTGCGGCATTCCGGTCGTGTTGCCGGTGGCCGCGCTGTTCTCCCAGATGATCGTCGCCGCGCCGGCCACCGCCTGGGTGGGCGCGGACTTGTAGCGGGTGATGTTGTCGTCGGCGGTCCAGGTCAGCACCTGGTCCGCGGCGGCGCGCGGTGCGGCGGAGGCGGGTGGCGCGGCCAACGCCGTGACCGTGAGCAGGAGCGCCGCCACCGCGGCCGTGAGTCGTCGGATCATCGTCTCTCCTAGAGCTCGCGCACGCGGATGTTGCGGAACTCGGTCAGGTCGTTGTCACCGTGGTTCTGCAGGCCGATGAAGCCGGACAGGAACTGCCGCAGGTCGGTGGGCGGATCGCCGGCCCGGGAGGACTCCTTGCCGGGCGTGTTGTCGAACTCGTTGATCACCACGCCGTTGCGGATCATCGTGTAGTGCTGCCCGACCACCCGGATCTCGTAGTCGTTCCACACGTTCTTCGGGGTGACGCCGGCCTGGGCGAGCGGCACCGGGTCGAAGTTGTAGACCGAGCCGGTCTTCTGTGGCTCGCCGGTCTCTCCGTCGTAGATCTGGATCTCGTGTCCGCAGTAGATCGCCATCCAGGCCGGCGAGGTCCGGGCCGACCCGACCGTGCCGCAGCTGCCCGGTGGCCGCTGCTCCAGTGGGGTTCGCAGGTCCGGGAAGCGGACGAACACGCCGGTGTTGGCCCGGTTGGTGCCCGGTGCGATGTCCTTGAACTGCACCTTCAGCGAGAAGTCGCCCAACTCCCTGGTGTGCCAGAGCATGCCGAGGCCGCCGCTGGAACGCAGTGCCCCGTCCGGCTGGATGCTGAACGATCCCGTCGGCGCCTGCTGCCAACCGCGCAGCGACTCGGCGGTGCCGTCGTAGAGCGGCTCGTATCCGGTGCGCCCGTCCCGGCCGATGTCGGACGCGGCGGCCAGGCGGGTGAGCGTGCCCGCTTCACGGGCGTTGAGCAGGCCGTCGTCCTGCATCGCGCGGGTCACCGCACTCACGTGCCGGACGAAGGCGTTGTGGTCGGGCCAGGTGCTCTCGTCGTCGATCAGGTCGTTGATCGTGCACCCCTGCCCGACCGTGCGGCTGGGCACGCCGGTGTCCGTGTCGCCGAGCCAGACCGTGGCCCGGGAGTCCGGCACCGCGCAGCCGACAGTGACTGTGGTCTGCACCGTCGCCGTCTCGCCGTCGGCGTACGTGACGGTGAGCTTCGCGGTGTAGGTGCCGACCTTGGCGTACGTGTGCCGGGGGTCCGCCTCGGTCGACGTGGTGCCGTCGCCGAACTCCCAGCGGTGGCTCACGCCGCCGGACTTCGAGCCGGTGAAGGCGATCGTCAACGGCTTGTTCTGCACGGCGACGGAGGTCGCCGCCGGTGCCGGGGTGGGCGCTCCGCCGGTGTAGGTGATCCGGATGAGCTTCTGGTTGGGGTGCAGGCTGAAGAAGCCGCCTCCGTAGTCGAGCAGGTAGAGCGCGCCGTCCGGGCCGAACTTGGCGTCCATCCAGCTCTGGAGTCTGGTGTCGCCGTTGCCGCTGGGGATGATGGCCCGCAGCGACTCGGCGTACACCGGCGGGGTGGCCGTCGGCACGCCGGCGGGGTCGACGGTGACCGCGACCCGGTTGGCGGCGTTCGACTGGTCGCCGATGAACCACTTCTCGTCCCAGTACGCCGGCCACGCCACCGTGCTGTCCGGATCGACCCGGTCGCGGTGGTAGGTGGGACCGGACATGATGGCCTGCCCGCCGCCGCGCAGGTACGGCTGCGTGTAGGTGGCGTCGGCCGCGACGTACGTCGGGAGGCCGCTGCCGTCGGTGCGCTTCGGGAAGACCGGTCCGCCGCCGTCCGGCGAGTACCAGATCATGTTGTCCCGGGCTGCCGGGATGTCCACCAGCCCGGTGTTACGCGGTGAGGTGTTCTTCAGGTCGCCGCAGTCGTACCAGCCGGTCAGCATCGTCGCGTCGGTGCTGCTGCGGTCCCGGTACGGCTGCCGGTTGCCCATGCAGTACGGCCAGCCCTGGTTGCCGGCCGACGTGATGATCGTGGCGGTCTCGTACTTGGCCGGGCCGAGGGTGGGGCTGGGCGACGAGGCGTCCGGGCCGACCCAGCCGGCGGTCAGCCACTGGTGCTCCGGGTCGATCTGGAGGCGGGCGATGTTGCGTACGCCCATCACGTAGATCTCCGGGCGGGTCTTCTCGGTGCCGGGCGGGAACAGGTTGCCCTCCGGGATGGTGTACGTCCCGTCCGCCTCCGGGTGGATCCGGATGATCTTGCCGGCGAGGTCGTTGGTGTTACCCGCCGTACGACGGGCGTCCTGGAACGAGATGCCCTGGTACTCCTGCGTCCAGTTGTTGCCGGAGTAGCCCTGCGACCCCTCGGAGGAGTTGTTGTCGCCGGAGCCGACGTAGAGGTTGCCCTTGGCGTCGAACGCCATGCCGCCGCCGGCGTGGCAGCAGCTGTGGATCTGCACCGGGAACTTCAGCAGGTCCTTGCGGGTGGCCTGGTCGATGGTCTGCGCCTCGCGGTCGTAGGTGAACCGGGAGACGGTGCGCTGCCCGACCCGCTTGACCCGGTCGATCGACTCGTGCGGCATCCAGTAGACGTAGAGCCAGCCGTTCTCGGCGAACTTCGGGTCGGGCACGATGCCGAGCAGGCCCTCCTCGTTCTTCACCAACTCCGAGCCGCTGCCCCGGTTGCCCATCACCTCCAGGGTGGTGAGCAGCTTGACCTGCCTGGTCCGCGGGTCCCAGGAGTGGATGGTGCCGCAGCCCAGGCCGACCTTCGGGTCGTTCCAGTCCGCGATCGGGCCGGTCGGGCAGGCCGCCTTGCCGACGTAGAAGACCGTGCCGTCCGGCGCGATGGTGAGCCCGTGCGGCTCGCCGATCTGGTCCAGCTGCCCGGTCTGGTTGGCGGCGGTGAGCCGCTCCACCTTGTAGTTCGCGGCGATCGTCGCCTGGCAGTCGCCGCGCACGCGGCCGGTGGTCCAGTTCAGCGCCCCGGCCAGGTGCGTACGGAACGCCTCCTCGCCGTAGCTGCCCTCGGTGTGGCCCATGCCGGTGTAGAACGACCGGCCGCCGTCGTAGTCCCGGCACCAGGACACCGGGTGGAACGGGCCGTTGGCGCCCGGACCCGGGTCGTAGTGCCGTTCCTCGACCTGGGCGAGGGTGTGCACGCTGCCGATCGGGTTCGGGTCCCAGTTGTCCCAGCGGTCCGAGCGGGTGAGGGTCAGCGGCAGCGACGCCGTGGCCGGGTGTTTGCGGTCCAGGATGTCGACGACGGCCCGGTTCACGGGGGTCGGCGGCGGCGCGGTGGCCGCGCCGGTGAACAGGCGCAGATCGGCGAGCTGGATCAACGGCTCACCGCTGTTGGCGGTGATGTTCAGCCGGTAGCGGCTGAACTCCTGCGGCGCGGCGATGTCGAACCGGCGGGTCTGGAACCGCTCCGCGAAGCTCTGGTTGGTGCGTCGGTCCAGATCGGACCAGTTCTGCCCGTCGCTGGAGCCCTGCAGGGTCCAGTCCTTCGGGTCCCGCCCGACGAAGTCGTTGGCCGACGTCAGCGCGTACCCGGTGATCCGCTTGGGTGCGGCCAGCTGGTACGCCACCCACGCGGTCGGGGTCCGGACCAGCCACTTGGTGTTGGCGTCGCCGTCGGTCAGCTTCTCCTTGGTCTCGCTCGGCGGGTTGTCACCGCTGGCGGTCACCCCGGCCACCGGCTCGGCGACCGGGATGGCGCCCGCCGGGCGGGCGCCGATCAGGCCGGTGAACCAGGTGGAGTCGACCTGCGCGCGGGCGGCGTCGGCGATGCCGACGAAGCCGCCGCCGGCCTTCATGTAGCTCTGGAGCGCCGCCTCCTGGTCGCGGTTGAGCGCGGCGCCCGTCGCGGAGAGAAAGACCACGCTGCGGTACGCCGACAGCCCCGTCGCGGTGAAGACCGCCGGGTCCGTGGTGGCCGTGACATCGATGTCATGACTGGCCGCAAGCTGTCGGATGGTGTCCACCGCGCGCGACACCGGGTCCTGTTGTTCGGCCACCGGCCCGTGGAACACGAGCACTGCCGTCCCGGGCGACTGTGCCGCCTGGGCGGCGGCCGCGGGTCGCGGCGCGGCGTTGGCCGCCGTGGCCGTGGCGGTGGCCGGAATGAGTGTGGCGAAGGCCGCTACCGCGGCGAGGGTTCGTCGTACGTCTCTGGTCATCCCCGTCCCCACTTTCGTCAGCTTCCGTGCGTGTGGGTGTGGCCCTGGAACCGGTGGATCGCCTCTTCGGCGCCGGGGGGCATGCTGCCGTCGGCGTTGCGCACCAGGAAGATCCCGGCCATGCCGCCGTCGGAGTGGTTCTGCACGTGGCAGTGGTACATCCACGCACCGGGTCCGACGCCCTCGCCGGCCAGCACCTGGAACCCGAACGAGCTGCCCGGGTTGAGGTCCTTGTTGTCGATGACCAGGCTCGGGTCGGCCGGCCCCTCCAGCATTCCGGTGCGGTTGTCCGCCCAGCGGTGCGCGTGCAGGTGGAAGGTGTGGAACAGGTTGCCGTGCCCGATGGCGAGCCACTCCACCCGCTGGCCCAGGTTCGCCTCGAACATCGGCGTGTCCGGGGCCATCCGGTTGTTGATCGTCATGTCGTGGAACACGACGGTGAACTGCTTGTCCGGCAGGATGTCGCCCCGGCGCCTGACGATCAGGGCGCCGTACAGGCCCTTCGCGACTCCGGCGGTGCCGTGGTCGGTGCCCATGGCGTGATCGTGGTAGTGCCAGTAGCCGGCGCTGCCCGGCATGTACCGGCGACCCGACGCGGCCACCATCTCGTGGGAGCGCCAGACGTACGTCCGGGTTTCGCCGGGGTTGTTGAACGAGGCGTTGAGCGGACTGCCGTCCGAGTCGGTGCTGTAGTCCACGCCGTGCGGGTGGATGGAGAGCCGCTGGTCGGTGGTGTTGACCAGGGTGATCTCCAGGGTGTCACCCTCGTAGATCTCCAGCACGGGCCCCGGCACGGTGGCCTGTCCGGGTGCGAGACCGTACCCGAACAGTCCGCCGGGCAACTGCTCGGCGTAGATGGTGACCTTCTTGGTCACTCCGGCGGCGGCCCGGGCCGGGCTGCCTCCGAACGCGTCGCCGAGCGTGGGCGCGGACGCGCCCAGCGCCCCGGCGGCGAGGGCCCCGGTGGCGATCAGTGATCGGCGGGACAGGTGGCGATGGGAGCCAACGGCGTGATCGTCCATGGGTCTCCGTTCCCGACCGGGCGAAGACGCGACGAGGGCAGGGTGCATCGACCGCCGAGCACAAGGCGGCAGCACGACTGAGGTGAGGATCGTCGCGGACTTCGCTCGGAAGACTCAGAACTTTCGATGGATGAACACAACTTATGTAATCCATCGACGAAAGTACAGGTCTGATTGCAGGAAGATTACCGCGAGATCACAACGTACGTCGATTGACCAGGCGATGTGGCGCGGTCAGACGGTGTGCCGGCCGTCCGTCGGCAGGCCGGGAACCTCCGGCGGCTCGGGCGACTCGGCGGGCTGACCGAGCCGCTCCACCCGGGTCGGGTCGAGGACCCGGGCGAGGAACGCGCGGGTCCGCTCGTGCTTCGGCGCCCCCAGCACCTCCTGCGGCGGCCCCTGCTCGACAACGACGCCGCCGTCCATGAACACGACCCGGTCCGCCACGTCCCGGGCGAACGCCATCTCGTGGGTGACCACCATCATCGTCATGCCGTCCTCGGCGAGCCCCCGCATGACGGTGAGCACGTCGCCGACCAGCTCCGGGTCGAGCGCCGACGTCGGCTCGTCGAAGAGCATCAGCTTCGGCTCCATCGACAACGACCGGGCGATCGCGGCCCGCTGCTGCTGCCCGCCCGAGAGCTGCGCCGGGAACGCGTCGGCCTTGTCGGTCAGACCGACCCGCTCCAGGTTGGCCCGTGCGATCCGCTCGGCCTCGGCACGACCACGCCGCAGCACCCGCCGCTGGGCGATGGTGAGGTTGTTCAGCACGGTCAGGTGCGGGAACAGGTTGAACGACTGGAACACCATCCCGATGCCCCGACGCACCGCGTCGATCTCGACGTCCGGGTCGGTCATCTCGACGCCGTTCACCCAGATCGTGCCGGCGGTCGGCTCCTCCAGCAGGTCGACGCAGCGCAGCAACGTCGACTTACCGGAGCCGGACGGCCCGATGACGCAGACCACCTCGCCCTGGCCGACCTCGAAGTCGATGCCCTTGAGCACCTCGAGCGAACCGAAGGACTTGTGCAGGTCGCGGATCTCGACGGCGGGACGGGACGGGGTGGTCGTCATGCGGGTCACCGGGCCTTGGCGTAGCGGAGTTCGAGGCGGCGCACCACCTGGGACAGGGGCAGGGTGATGACGAGGTAGGCGAGGCCGGCCACCAGCAGCGGCGTGGCGTTCACCCGGTCGTTGAGCATGTCCCGGCCGAACTTGGTGACCTCGATGGTCTGCGCCGTCACGCCCAGCACGTAGGCCAGCGACGAGTCCTTGGTGAGCAGGATGAGCTCGTTCGTCAGCGGCGGGATGACGATCCGGAACGCCTGCGGGATGACGATGGTGCGCATGGCGGTGAAGTGCGACATGCCGAGGGTGCGGGCCGCCTCCATCTGCCCCTTCGGCACGGCCTGGATGCCGGCCCGGATGGTCTCGGCCATGTACGCGGCGGCGGTCAGGCCGAGACCGATCGCGATCGAGCCGAACACCCCGCCGGGAATCTCCCGCTCCGGGAAGGCGATCGGGATGCCGTACCCGACGAGGAAGAGCACCAGCAGCGCCGGCAGACCCCGGAACAACTCGATGTACGCGGTCGCCAGCCAGCGGTACGGCGCCACCCGGGACAGCCGCATCAGCGCGAGGACGGTGCCGAACACGAGGCCGAAGGCGAACGCGCCAAGCGTGTAGAGGATCGTGTTGCGCAGCGCCACGGTGATGATCGTCGGGAACATCGACTCGATGATGTCGACGCGGAAGAACGCGTCCTTGAGCCTGCCCCAGTCCGCGGCGAAGAGCACCACGGCGATGATCGCGACGAAGACCAGGTACTGGATGCCGAGGGACAGTCGTTCCCGCTGGCGGCGTCGCAGCTTCACGTCGGCTCGTTGCCTTCCCGGAGTGTGTCGACGGGAAGGGCGCGCGAGACGCGCGCCCTTCCCCACTGAGCGTCGATCAGGCGCTGGGCCGCTTGCCGATCCACTTTTCGTAGATCGAGTCGTACGAGCCGTCCTGCTTGGCCTTGGCCAGCGTCTCGTTGATCTTCTTGAGCAGTTCCGGGTTGCCGTCCTTCTTCACCGAGAACCCGTACTGCTCGCCGGTGTCGAACTCGGCGGTCACCTCGAACCCACCCGGGTTCTTGCGGAGGTACTCGGTCCAGACCGGCAGGTCGTTGACGGCGGCCTCGACCTGGCCGTTGGCGACGGCCTGCTGCAGGGCGGCGAGATCCTCGAACTCGACCAGCTGCAGGCCCTTCTCCTTCTCGAACTTGCGGGCGTAGTCACGGCCGGTGGTGGCCGCTTGGACGCCGAGCTTCTTGCCCCGCAGGTCGTCGAGCGACTTGTACGGCTTGCCGGTCTTGACCAGCATCGCCTGCGTCGCGTCGAAGTACGGGTCGGAGAAGTTCATCACCTTCTGCCGTTCGGCGGTGATGGTCATGCCGGCGGCCGCCGCGTCGCACTTGCCGGTGTTCAGGTCCTGACCGGACTTGATCCCCTCGAACGGCGTGTCGATGATCGTCTGCTCGACGCCCAGCTCCTTGGCCACGAGGTCCATCACGTCGACGTCGAACCCGGTGACCTTGCCGCTGGCGTCCTTCGACTGGAACGGCGGGTACGGCAGGTGGGTGCAGACGGTCAGCTTGCCGGCCTCGACCAGCTTGACCCCGCTGGCCTGGACCTCGCTGTCATCCTTCTTGGCGCATCCCGCGCTCAACGCCAGAGCGGCGACCGCCGCGACGAGGCCAGCCTGACGGACTGCGCTACGGACTCTCACGAGTGTCCCTCCGGTTCGGCTCCCCTGTGACAGGAAGCCAGGTTGGTGCGAAGACGGTGTGACAGGGGACGGTACCTGATTCGACGAACGGTACCCAGATCACACGATGCAGCGGTCGTGCTGCGGTGACCGTCACAACCCGTGAACGGGACGGGCGGTCCCGAACGGGACGACCGGTCGCAGCGACCAGCGGCATTTGAGTATCCGACCCACCTCGAACGAGTAAGCAGCTGAGCCGGCCACCGCTGCGCCACCGCAGAAGCTGATAGACGATCAGTGCCACCGCCGCGTTGACCGATGAAAAAAACTGACCGTCGAGCCCGGCACACCCGAGGCGATCCCGGATGGGAGGGCACGGCTGAGGATGGACACCTATCCCACGACACCCCAGATGGCCTTCGCGCAGTTCGTGCGCCAGGCCGTCGACGACGCCCGCGAGGAGCACGGTTGGACCGTCGGCGACATCGCGCACCACACCGGTGTCAGCCGCTCGACGCTGTTCCGCTGGCTCGCCGGTGACTGGCAGCGCTACCCGGAGCTGGCGAAGGTCCGCAGCCTCTGCGCCACCCTCGGCCTCTCCATCGCCGCCGCGATCCGGCCGCTCGCGATGCCGAACGCCGTCGTGACGCCGCACGTGCTGGCGGAGGTCGAGGCGGACATGGGCACCATCCGGCGGCGGCTGCTCGACGACACGGTCTCCGCCGCCGACAAGCGCCGGATCCGGGAACTTCTGCGCCGCCTCGCCGGCCGCGATCTCCCGGTCGAGGGAGCGCCGCCGTCCACGACCGGCTCCGGGGCCGTCCCGCCCTCCCCCTCGCGGACGAGCGCGTCGCGGCGGTGACCCGACCGGCCGGGCAACCCCGGGCGGGCCTCAGCGGGCGGCGCGACCCGGTCGACCCGGGCCGGTGCCGGAGCGCCGGGAACCGATGCGGGGAGCCCGTACCACCGGGGTGCTGGCGGCTCCGGGCCGGAAGTCCCGCGCGGCGGCGGCCACCATGTCGTCGGTGTCGCCTTCGAGCCGCTGGCGGACGTCAGCCGGGATGATCTCGGACGTGGCCATCGCCAGCCGGACCTGCACCGAACGGTCGTCGACCAGGGCCTCCAGATCCGCCTCGTCCAGCTCCAGCGCGCGGACCAGCGCAACCCGCACGTCGACCGCCGGGTCCCTGGCCAGAGCGCCGCGTTGGGCGGCGGTGGTCCGCGGGTTGCGGGCGAGCCCCTTGCGGACGCGGACGGTGCGGTCGGCCAGCAGGGCGACGATGACATCCGGGTCCTGAGTGTGCGTCGCGAGCCGCTCCCGCACCTCGGGTGAGACATCGTCGACCAGCCGGGCGGCCAGCTCGGGCTCCAACTCGCGGGACTCGGCGAGCAGGCCCCGAAGCTCCTTGTCGGGCGCGGCGGCCATCACCCGGCGGACCGACTCGTCGCAGGCCGGGTTGCCGGCGACGGCCCAGCGGACCCACCGGTCCGCGTCCTTGACCAGGCGCAGGAGATTGCCGGCCGACGTCGCGGGATTGCGCGCCACGGCCTCCCGGACATGACGATCATGGTCGCGGGTCAGCGACCGTAGGGCCTGCGCGGGCGCGTCCGGCCGGGCCGCGACCGCCTTGCGGACCGCTGTCGACGCATCGGATGCCAGGTCGATGAGGGTCATCTGTGGCGTTGCGGGGTCGTTTGCGACGGCGAGCCGCGCGTCCGCCCCATCACCGGTTGGACGGTCGGCCGTGGCACCCGACCCGCTGTCCCGGTCGGCCCCGCCGACGTGCTGCTGCTTGCCCATGGGCGCAATCATGGCACGCGCAGGACCGGACCCCGCGCGGCAAGGCTGCGCGCAGCCGCTGGTACGCGGCGAGCCGCCGAGGGTCAGTCGTGGCGCGGGGCCACCAGACCTGACTCGTACGCGATGACCACGAGTTGGGCGCGGTCGCGGGCGTGCAGCTTGGCCATGGCCCGGTTGATGTGGGTCTTGGCGGTCAGGGGGCTGATCACCATGCGCGCGGCGATCTCGTCGTTCGACAGGCCCTGGGCGACCAGGACGACTGCTTCACGTTCGCGGCTGGTCAGCTCCCGCAGACCGGTCGGGGCTCGCAGGTGACGCGGCTCGGCGACGTACCTGTCGATGAGTCGGCGGGTGATCGAGGGCGCGAGCAGCGCGTCACCCCGCGCGGCGACGCGTACGGCGTGCAGGAAGTCCTCCGGCTCGATGTCCTTGACGAGGAAGCCGGCGGCGCCGGCGCGCAGCGCGTGGAAGACGTGTTCGTCGAGGCCGTAGTTGGTCAGGATCACGACGTGCACCCCGGTCAGGGCCGGGTCCGCGGCGATGAGCCGGGTCGCCTCGATGCCGTCCAGCACCGGCATCTGGATGTCGATGAGCGCGATGTCGGGCAGGTGACGCCGGGCGAGAGCGACCCCCTCGCGGCCGTCGGCGGCCTCGGCCACCACCTCGATGTCGTCCTCGATGTCCAGGAGGGCGCGGAAGCCACTGCGCAGCAGCGCCTGGTCGTCGACCAGCAGGACGCGGATCATCCGGGCGGGCCGACGGGGAGTTCGGCGTGGACGGTGAAGCCACCCTCGTCCCGGGGCGCCGCGTGGAGGCGACCGCCCAGGGCGGTGACCCGTTCGCGCATCCCGAGCAGCCCGACTCCGGGCGTCGGCACGGCGGCCAGCGTGGCATCGCCGTCGTCGTCGACGCGGATCGCGAGGGCGTCCGGACGGTAGTCGACCCGGACCGACGCCGTGGCCGCGGCGGCGTGCCGGGCGACGTTGGTGAGGGACTCCTGCACGATCCGGTAGGCCGTCCGGTCCACCGCCGCCGGCACGGCGTGTCGTTCGCCCTCGACAGTCAACGTCGCGTCCAGCCCGGCCATCCGGGCCCGCTGCACCAACTCCGGCAGGTGGTCCAGGCCGCGCGGCGGGTTCCTGCCGTCGTCCCGCAGGGCCTCCAGGGTCGCGCGCAACTCCCGGCTCGCCTCACGGCCGGCCTCCCGGATCGCCAGCAGCGCCTCCGGCACCGCCTCGCCGCGCCGGCGGGCCAGGTGCACGGCCACCTCGGCCTGCACCTTGATGATCGAGATCTGGTGGGTGAGGGAATCGTGCAGCTCCCGCGCGATGTGCAGGCGCTCCTCGTCGGCGCGGCGTCGCGCCGTCTCCTCCCGGGTGCGCTCGGCCTCGTCCGCCCGCCGCTCGGCCTGCCGCAACGCCTCACCCGCGGCGCCGGCGGCGATCAGCCACGCCAGTTCGAGCGCGCCCCGGGCCCGGGCGAAGGCCTCCCCCGGGGGCAGGTGCAGCGGCGGGGCTAGGGCGGTGAGGGGAAGAGCGACGAGCATCACCACGGCGGCGACGACCGTGACGACCCGGTGGCCCGCCCGCACGCCGGTGTAGACCGCGAAGAGGAAGGCGACCGCCGGCACGTCGAGACCGACCGCCTGGTAACCCACGGCACACAGCCCGGTGACGGCGAGGACGGCGACGGGCGCCCGACCACGCGCCGCAAGCGCCAGACCGCTGGCCACCAGCAGCGAGTAACCCAGCAGGTCGCTGTCGACTGTGGAGCGGTCCGCGGACCGCCCGGCGACCAGCAGCACCGCCGCCACACCGACGGCGATCGCCGAGTCCCGGAGAGCTGCACGCCCTGTGCTCATGCGCGCACCCTAGCCCGACCTGCGGCGTCAGCGACTCCTGCGCACGACCGAGAGGCGTCTACCGCGCCTGCGGTAGTCGGGCCGCAGGTGCGCCGTGCGCGGCAGCCGCCTGCGCCGGTGGCGGCAGCGCGGAATGCCTCCGGCTGCCGGACGACCCGCGGCCCAACCGGCGACAGGATCGAACGACAACCAACGAAACGTACGACGAAGGAGAAGCACATGCTCCCCTCAGGAAACCCGAAGCGGGCCCGACTGGTGTTCACCGCTGCCGCGTCCACGGTGGCCGGAGGGCTGGCCGCGCCGGCCGCCGCGTACGCCTCGTCCGTGCCGTTGGCGGCCAGCATCACCACCATGAGCGCCGGGCGACTCGGGGCGAGCGTGGGCGGTCTGCTGGGCCTGACCGGGGTGATCGTCGGTGCGTGGGCCCTGGCCCGGCCGACCAGTCGCGTCGGCACCGGCAGCGGGCTGCTCGGCGCGACGGTGGCCCTGGCGACCGGGCTGGTCGGCGTCGCCCTCGGCGCGCTGGTGGTGGCGACCTCCGACGGCGGCATCGGCACGGGCAACGGGCGCGGCGGGGCGTACGTGGCCCTCGTGGTGGGGTTGGCCGCGCTCGGCCTCGGTGGACTGGCGCTGAGCCGCACCCGCAGCTGAGGGCGGGTCAGCGGCCGAACGCGAGGTAGAGCCCCAAGCCGAAGTTGACGACCAGGATGACGGCCCCGACGACGGCGCCCCAGCGCTGCCACCTGGTCCACCGGCCCGTCCTGCGGGAATCGACGAGACCCGCCTCCTCTATCCGGACGGCCGCGATCTTGTCCCGCTCCACGGCGTCCCGACGCCCCGAGGCCACGTTGGCGCTCAGGAGGGCGGCGTTGGCGCGAAGCTCCTCGGTGAGAGCCTGCAACGCCCGGGTCATCGAGTCGATCGAACCGTTGATCCGGCGCAGATGCTCGTCGTGCCCCTGCAGGCGCTGCTCGATGCGCCCTGCCCCCACCCCGCGTTCGTAGGCGGCCGCGTTCTCGCTGCTCTCGGTCACGGTCGTCCCGCCGCTGGTGGTGGCGGGACGGCCGTCATCCGAGTTGACCGATACGGGGTTGTGGTGCCTGCGAGCTGCACGATCGGTACCTCCTGCTGGCCACCGCAGCGCCGACCGGATCGCCTGCCCCACCGGTCGGCGGTGGTGCGACGTCCCACCCCGCTGAGGCCCCTCGGGCCTCGAAACATCGCCTCCGTGCATCAGTCGTACCACCGGCGGGCCGAGAAATCACCTGCTGAGATCCGACAAAGCCGCAGGTCAGAGGCATCAACTAGACCCGCGGCAGACCGCTCGTCGTCAGACGCGTCGCGCACCTCTGCGGAAACCCAGGATGACGACAACACCCACCGCCAGGTGCATCAGCACGAGGGCGACCCTGGTGCCGGCCGAGGCGTCGACAAGCGATGCCGGCACGAGCGACAGCACGAGCACGGCGACGGCGATCGCGGTCCAGATCGTGGTGGCGCGACCCGAGAGGCGCTCGAGCACCGCCAGCAGGCCCCAGCCGAGCAGGGCGGCGAGTGCGGACGTCAGGAGCACGGCGAGCACTGTGACGTCCTTCGGGCCGGCGCCCTGGTCGACGGTGAGCTCAGCGCCGCCGACGGTGGCGATCAGCCACACGACCACGGCGGCGAGCACTGCGGCAAGGAGGGCGATGGACCGGTTGCGCACGCGCGACGCGCCGTCGGCGGCGCGGGGCATGGAGGCTTCCGCAGACATGACATGACTCCTTTGTGGAGGGGATCGACAGTCGGGATCGAACCGTATCAGAATGTTCTGTTCTTTACTATCTTGTTCTTAACTTCCTCGCGAACGAAGAGATGCTCCGCTCTGAGATAGTTCGAATCACGAACTAGTTGTTAGGCTGCCGTCATGACGACCGGCACCTCCGGGCCCGATGCCGCGGCGCCCGACCTGATGTTCCTGATGTCCTGGGCCACCCACGCGCTGGCTCAGGAGCACGCCGCCGCCCTCTCCGGCCTGGGCATCTCGACGCGGGCCTACTGCGTGCTCGATCGCGGCCGCACCGGCGAGTTCACCCAGAGCCAGCTCGGCGACATGTGCGGCATCGACAAGACGACGATGGTCGTCACCCTCGACGAGCTCGAACACGCCGGCCTGGTCGAACGCCGCACATCGACGACCGACCGACGTGCCCGCATCGTCACCGTCACGCCCGACGGCGAGCGACTGGTCGCCGAGGCGCGGCAGATCGTCGCGCGGCTACAGGGCGACATCCTTGACACGCTCCCGTCGCACGACCGGGGGATCTTCCTGGACGTGCTCGGTCGACTCGTCGACGGCCGGCTGTCGACGTTCGTGCAGACCGACCGTCCGGTCCGCCGACGGTCCTCCCGGGCAGCCTGACCACCGCTGCGCCGACCGCCCGGCGATCAACTGTGGCCGGTCGCAGACCAGCCGGTTCGGCACGCCGGCGCGACTAGACTCGCAACCGGCGTCGAACGGGGGAGCATGTCCAGGTGAGTTCGGACCAGCTCCTCGTCACGCTGGACCGCGACAGCTCCGTTCCGTTGCAGCAGCAACTCTGCGACCAGATCAGCGGATCCGTACGGGCCGGCCGGCTGCGCCCGGGCGACACGGTGCCGCCCAGCCGCGAGCTGGCACACCAGCTCGGCGTCTCCCGGACGGTGGTGACCCGGGCGTACGAGCTGCTGCGGGCCAACGGGGTGCTCACCGCACGCCGGGGCTCCGGCACCCGGGTCAGCACGGCCCTGACCGACGCGCTGCCACCCGCCCCCCGCGCCGCCCGCGCGCACCTGCGACCCGAGCCCCCACTGCCCACCGACGCCGGCAGCGCGCTGTGGAAGCCGTGGGAACCGGCGCCGATGCACCGGCCGGACGGGACGTACGACTTCCGGCACGGCACCCCGGCGCTGGCCAGCTTCCCGGTGACCCGGTGGCGGCAGTCGCTCGCCGACGCGGTGAGCCGGGCCGACGCGGTGGCCCTGGGCTACGGCCCGGCCGAGGGCGCGTTGTCGTTGCGCGCCCAGATCACCGCCCTGCTGCGGCGCAGCCGCGCGCTGGACGCCACCCGCGAGAACACGGTGGTGACCAGCGGCGCCACCCAGGCCATGGACATCCTGGTCCGACTGCTCGTCGGCCCCGACGACGTGGTGATCATCGAGGACCCGAGCCACACCGTGCTCCGACAGATCTTCGGCTACTCACGGGCCGCTGTGGTGCCGGTCGGTGTCGACGAGGAGGGCCTGCGGGTCGACGAGATCGACTGCCAGGTCCGCGCGCACGGCCTCGACCCGGCCCGCGTACGCCTGGTCTACGTCACCCCGTCGCACCAGTTCCCCACCGGGTTCATCATGTCCGAGCGGCGGCGGCGGGCGCTGCTGCGCTGGGCTCGCGAACACGGGGCCACGGTGCTGGAGGACGACTACCACAACGAGTTCACCTTCGCGCAGGAGCGGTTGCCGTCGCTGGCCGCCGACCCGCAGGACGCCGACGTGGTCTACGTCGGCAGCTTCAGCAAGACCCTCTTCCCCTCGCTGCGCATCGGGTACGCAGTGCTGCCGCCCCATCTCGTCCGGTCGTTCCTGGGCGTCAAGTGGATCACCGACCGGCTGACCCCGACGCTGACCCAGGAGGCGCTGGCGGAGTTCATCGCCTCCGGCGCGTACGCCCGGCACATCGGCCGGATGGACCGCCTCTACCGGCAGCGGCGTGCCCGGCTGCTGGAGGCGCTGTACGAACACTTCGGCGCGGGAGTGCGGATCTCCGGCACGGCCGCCGGGCTGCACGTGCTGGTGACCCTGGGCGGCGCGCGCGACGTCGGCGAGGCCGAGATCGTGCGCGCCGCCGCCGCGCGCGGCGTCCGGGTCTACCCGGCCTCGGGCTACTTCGTCACCCGACCGCCGAGCGAGCCGACCTTCCTGATCGGGTACGCGGCGCTGCCCACCGCGAAGATCACCGAGGGAGTGGCGCTGCTGGCCGCCGCGGTACGGGACGTGACGGCTCGGTGAAGCGGGGCCGGTGAAAGCGCGCGCTCTGGGCGTACGGGACGGTGCAGTCGAAGACCGCCTTCGCCGTGCGCCCGTCCGCCGACAGCGACGGGGAGTAGCCGGTGTGCTGACTCGGGTCGAGCGGAAAACCCTCCCGGTCCGGCAGCACGAGCAGGTCCTGGTCGGCCTGGAAGCGGGTGACCATCGCCCACCACAGGTCCTGATCGGACTCGATGTCGACGTCCTCGTCCACGCACAGCACCAGCTTGGCCATCCGGAACTGCTCCAGCACCGCCTCGGCGGCGGCGCGTACCGCGAGGTCGTCGGCCGGGCCGCGCTTGGCCGGCCACTGCAGCACCACCATGAGCTGACCGCCGCCCGCGGTGTGGCAGTGCGCCGCCCGGGCCGGTGTCCCCCGGCGGCGCAGCAGGTCCAGCACCGCGGCCTCCATCCCGAAGCCGAGCAGCACCGACTGCTCGTGGCCGGGCCCGGAGACCGCCTGCAGGATCGGGCTCTCCCGGGCGGTGATCGCGGTGATGCGGATCAGCGGCAACGAGGGATGCGCCCGACCCTGGTAGCCGAGGAACTCCGGCGTCGCCACCGTGCCGTGCGCGCTCTCCGGCACCCGGTCGGCCAGCAACTCGCCCTCGACGACGTACTCGGCGTGCGCGATGAACTCGGCGTCCACGGTGGCGCAGGGCAGCAGCTCCACCGGTTGACCGGCGAGCGCGCCGGCCACCGCCAGCTCGTCGAGGTCGGGCGGGACCAGCGAGGTCGGGCAGCAGGACGACAGCAGCACCGCCGGGCTCAGGCCGAGGTGGATCGCGACCGGCAACGGACGCCCCCGGCGCAGAGCGGCCTGGTGCGCGAGCTCCAGGTCCCGGCCCGGCACCATCCAGATGGTCAACGTGTCGGGCCCCTGCACGCACATCCGGTGCACGGACAGGTTGCGGACCCCGGTGTCCGGGTCGGTGGCGAGCACCGCGCCGAGGGTCAGGTACGGGCCGGCGTCCTCGTCGGTGAGGACCGGCACCGGCAGCGCGGTCAGATCCACCGGCAGCGTCTCGCGCGGCCAGCGGGACGCGTCGGGGGCGGCCACCGGCGGACGGGGTGCGGCCACCGCGGCGAGCAGCCGGTGCGGCAGCTCGGCCGGCGTGCAGCCGAGCAGACCGGAGGCACGCCGGCGGGTGCCGTAGAGGCCCATCAGCACCGCCCGGGTCGGGCCGTGGTCGGGGCGTACCCGGTCGAAGAGCACCGCCGGGCCGGCGCCGGTGGGCGGGGCGGCGGGAGCGCCCGCCCAGCGGGCGTAGTGGGCGGAGACACCGTAGCGGGCGGGCAGCTCCGTGGGGACGCGGACCAGCTCGCCCGGGAGCGGATCGAGGCTGGCCAGGGCGTGCCGCAGGTCGACGGGCGGGCGGTGACTCATCGCTCTTCCGCCCGTGGCACGGCGGCCCGACGCTCTGCCAGCATGTCGAGCTGCATCCGGGTCAGCTCGTCGATGAGCGCCCGGTAGGCGCCGACCGCCACCTCGGGCGGCATGCCGTGCTGGGCGGCCAGGTCGTGCACCCGGTCGAGCACCTGTCGTACCCGGTCGGGTGATCGGACTGTCGCCTCGTCCGTCTTGTGCGCGGTGAGCTCCTGCACCACCCGGGTGCGCTCCGCCAGCAGGGCGATGATCCGCTGGTCGAGCGCGTCGATGGCGACCCGCAGCTCGGCGATCCGGGCCGGGCCGTCGGCGCCGCCGGCCGGCGGGGAGCCGGCCGGCGGCGCGATCGGGTGCTTATCGCTCACGGCTGCGGGACCTGGTCGATCACGAAGACGACTGTGGGCTCCGCGTCGCTGCCCTGGGACCGGTGCTCCTCGTCATCGGGGATGACGAAGCCCATGCCGGGGCGGCACGGCACCGACCGGTCCCGGAAGTGGATGGTGAACTCGCCCTGCAGGACGTAGCCGGTGTGCCCACGCAGGCACCAGTGGTGCTCGTCGAAACCCGGCGGCAGCTCCAGCAGGCGGAGACGCTGACCTCCGACGTACGAGATCTTGACGCGCCCCTCGGCTCCCGGCTTGTCCCACCTCTCCCACTCGGTGGCCGGGAAGTCGATGCCGACCGGCGCGGCGACCTGCTCAGTGGACATTCTCGATATCTCCTCTGGTGTGGACGGTTTCGGTGCGGCGGGGCCGCGGAACACGCTCGTTGCGGTCGCGGCGCGGGAGGACCGGACCGCCCTCGACCCCCTGGTGCCGCTTGAGCAGCTGCACCATGTCGAGCATCCGGTGCACCATCCGCTCCAGCGCGTCGACGCCCTCGACGTCGGTCAGGCCGGGAGCGCCGGTGGTGTTGCGCAGCAGGACGGGGAAGCCGCTGCCCACCAGGATCATCCGGTTGAGCAGCAGGTTGTTGACGATCTGGTTGTGCACCGAGGAGTCGCTGTACCGACGCCCGGTGACGATGATGCCGCCGACCTTGTCGGCCAGCGGCCGGGTGAAACGCAGGTAGCCGACGCCCGCCCGCTCGATGAAGACCTGCATGAGGTGGGCGAGGCCGAAGCCGTGCACCGGAGCCGCGTAGATCAGCCCGTCGGCGCTGGCCATCTGCTCCACCAGGGCGGGGACGTCGTCGTCCACCTGGCAGGGCAGGGTACGGCTGTTGCAGTCGCCGCACGGGCTGCACGGCGAGATGCGGTGCTCGCGGAGCGCGATGGTGCGCAGGATCGCGCCCCGCTCGGCGATCAGCTTGCCCGCGTACGCGATGGCGTGGTCGGTGTTGCCACCGGGCCGTTCCGATCCGTTGATGGCGAGGATGGTCGCTGCTTCGCTGTGCAATGGCACCCCCGGTGCTCGTCGCGGAGGGTGGACGCCACGATGGCGCCCACCCCCTCGCGAGGTCAGTCCGTCAGTTTTCCGGCGAAGTAGTCGATGTAGGCCTGCATGTCGAAGTGGCCGTGCCCGGAGAGGGAGAAGACGATGGCCTTCGACTCGCCCGTCTCCCGGCAGCGCAGCGCCTCGTCCACCGCCACCCGCACGGCGTGGGTGGACTCCGGCGCCGGCACGATGCCCTCGCTGCGGGCGAACAGCACGCCCGCCTCGAAGCAGGCGGTCTGCGGGACCGCCCGCGCCTCGATCAGGTCGATGTCCCGCAGCGCGCTGACGATCGGCGCCATGCCGTGGTAGCGCAGCCCACCGGCGTGGATCGCCGGCGGGTGGAAGTCGTGGCCCAGGGTGTGCATCTTGGCCAGCGGGGTGAGCCCGGCGGTGTCGCCAAAGTCGTAGTCGTAGCTGCCCTGCGTCAACGACGGGCAGGAGGCCGGCTCCGCGGCGACGAACCGCACCGTCGGGCCGCCGCCCAACTGCCGGCGCAGGAACGGCAGGGCCAGCCCGGCGAAGTTGGAGCCGCCGCCGGCCGCGCCGACCACGATGTCCGGGTAGTCGTCGGCCATCGCGAGCTGGAGCAGCGCCTCCTGCCCGATGATCGTCTGGTGCATCAGCACCAGATTGAGCACCGAGCCGAGGGCGTACTTGGCGGCGCCGCCGCTGGACATCGCCGCCTCCACCGCCTCGGAGATGGCCAGGCCGAGGCTGCCGGTGGAGTCCGGGTCGGCGGCGAGGGCCGCCCGGCCCGCCTCGGTACGGTCGCTCGGGCTCGGGGTGACCGACGCGCCGAACGTCTCCATCAATCCTCGCCGGTACGGCTTCTGGTCGTAGCTGATCCGCACCATGAAGACCTCGCAGTCGAGGCCGAAGTACGCGCAGGCCATCGAGAGCGAACTGCCCCACTGGCCGGCGCCGGTCTCGGTGGTCAGCCGCTGCACGCCGTCGAGCTTGCTGTAGTACGCCTGCGGCACGGCGGTGTTCGGCTTGTGGCTGCCGGCCGGGCTGACCCCCTCGTACTTGAAGTAGATCCGGGCCGGCGTGTCGAGGGCCTGCTCCAGGCGGCGGGCGCGCACGAGCGGGCTCGGCCGCCACTGCCGGTAGATGTCGAGCACCGGCCCCGGGATGTCCACGTCCCGCTCGGTGGTGAACTCCTGCTCGATCATGCCGGTGGCGAAGAGGGGTTCGAGATCCGCCGCGGTGATGGGCTCCCGGGTGCCGGGGTGCAGCATCGGGGGCAGTCCCTTGGGCAGGTCGGGAACCACGTTGTACCAGGTCGTCGGAATGTCACTCTCGGGCAGCACGAACTTCGTCGCGGTCATGGCCTCTTCCGATGCGGGGTGGGGTGTCAGGGACTGGCGGTGGCCGGTTCGGCGAGTGCCGGCACGGGCCGGACGGCCGGTCGGATCCGCAGCACTGCGAACGCGACCATGCCGACCACCGGGGTCAGCAGGAGCAGCAGGAGAACGGGATGGTGGCCCTGGGTCTGCCAGATGAAGCCGAGACCCATCGGCACGACCAGCCGGGCGGAGCTGAGCACGAAGGCGTTCAGGGCCATGAAGCCGCTGACCCGGTGCTCCGCCACGTGGTCGGCGATGTAGGTGGGCACCACCACCGACGCGATGATCTCGCCGAGGGTCCAGACCACTGTGGAGAGCAGCACGGCGGGCAGCGAGAACGCGAACACCAGGACGGCCATCCCGGTGGACCAGAGCAGCCCCGCCACGATCAGCAGGACCCGGGTCGAGTACGCCTTGATCCGCTTCTCGATCAGCAGGCTGGCGCTGACCACGACGACGCTGTTGATGGTGTAGACCGCCCCGACCAGCGCCACCGACGAGTGCAGCACCGTGGTGACCGCGAGGGGCAGCGTGTATTCCAGGCCGATCAGCGGCGCGACGTAGCAGAACGAGACGAGCACCAGCACCGCCACGTCGATGTCGCGCAACAGCCCGGCCCGGCCGGTGCTCGCGGCCGACGACGACGTAGCGGCACGTCGGGTGTCCGCCGGTACGAAGAGCCAGATGGTGGTCGCCGCGAGCAGCCCGAGCAGGATGTTGCCGGCGAACATCAGCTGGTAGGAGAAGGCCGCCGCGAACCCGCCGAGCAGCGGGCCGACCCCCATGCCGAGGTTGTTGGCGAGGTAGCTGACCGTGTACGCGAAGGGCCGCTCACCGGGCTCGGTCAGGTCGGCAATAAGCGTGTTCGCCGCCGGCGAGAACATGCCCATCCCGACCAGCGCGACGAAGAGCAGCACCGCGTACGTCCAGGTGGGACCGTCGACCAGGGCGAGACCCAGGTAACCGGCCGCGTTGAGCAGCAGGCTCGACACCAGCGCGGCGCGTCGGCCGGCCCGGGCGCAGACCGGGCCGCTGAGCAGGCTGCCGGCGAGCAGGCCGGTGCTGCCGACGGAGATCAGCACGCCCGCCTCGCCGGTGCTCAGGTGCCGGCTCTGCACGAGGTAGACCGCGAGCAGCGGGAACACGAACATGCCGGCCCGGTTGATGAAGGAGGCGTAGACAAGCATCCGCAGCGGGCGCGGCAGGGCCCGGAACCGGGTCAGCCACATGACGGCTCCCCCACCGGCTCGGTGCGCACCTCGAAGGAGTCCCGGATGACCTTGAACCGGGCGCGGACGTCGTCGAAGTCACGCCCCTCGCAGACGTACCAGCCGAGCACGTCGTTGGAGGCGGTCGGCTCGGCGAGCACGTCCCCGACCGCCTTCCACACGTCCGCGTCGCGCACGGCGTCCAGCGCCCGCAGCTCGTCGGCAGTGGTGATCGCCGTGATCCGGCCGTACCTGTCGGAGCACAGGTATTCGGTGCCGATCTCCGGGCCGAGGGTCGCCGCCGGCACGTGCTCCGGGTCCAGTTCCAGGCGGCACCACTCCCCCGCCAGGTTGATCCCCCGACCGGCCTGGATGGCGGGGACGATCGAGCCGCCGCCGGCCCGGGCGGCCGCCTCACCGAAGACGACCTCGCCGTCGTCGCGGAGGAAGAACTCCACGTGCGCCACGCCGGTACGCATCCCGAAGCCGCGCAGCACTGTGGCGCTGGCGGCCAGGATGCGCCGCTCCGCCGGGGTCAGACCGTGCTTGCGGGAGACCGTGCCGCCGGGCTCGTCGCGGAACTCCAGGACCGAGTACGTGTAGCGGGAGAGCTGCTCGAAGACCACCTCGCCGTCGCGCAGCAGCGAGTCGACGTGGTACTCGGCGCCCCGGACGTACTCCTCCACCCGGTAGTCGTGCCGGTCGTCGGCGACCAGCGGCCACACCCGGGCCAGGTCCTCGGTGGAGTCCACCCGGTGGGTGTCGCCGCAGGCCCAGCCGGCGTACGGCTTGATCACCACCGGCCAGCCCACCTCGGCGGCGAACTCGGCGACCGCCCCCACCGTCTCGGGGCGGCACGAGCGGGCCACCGGCACGCCCAGCTCGGTGGCCCGGCGGTGCATCACGTTCTTGTCCCGGAAGGTCAGGGCCTCCTCCGGGTCGAGGCCGTCGATGCCGTTGTCGCGCCTGCAGTACGCGGCGGTCAGCACGTCACCCTCGAAGAGCGGGAAGATGCGTCGCACCTGATGCGTGGCGACGATCGTCGCGACCACCGAGCGGACGGCAGCGGTGTCGTCGAGGTCGGCGTGGTAGCAGGGCAGGCCGGCGGCTTCCGGGGCGGGCTGCCCGGTCGGCAGCAGCACCACTGTGGTCACGCCCAGCTCGGCGGCGGCGGCGACAACGCTGCGGAACTGGGCCGCGTACCGGCCGGCCGCCGGCCGGTAGATCACCAGGATCGCGCGGTTCACGGACGGCTCCCCCGGTGGTTGCCGGCGGGGCTGAGCGGCCCGGCGGTACGCAGGACGGCGCTTGTCGTCCCCACGTCGAGCACCGCCTCCTGTCGCGGGGCGTCGGACTCCTCGTCGAGGGCGGCGGCCAGCCGGGCCAGCGCGTCCACCACCTCCGCCCGGCCGCCGGGGTGGGCCGACTCGACGGTGAGCAGCAGCCGGTGCCGGCCCAGGTCGGTGCGGACCAGGTGTCCCTGCCGCCAGTTCCAGCGCCGGGAGTGGGCCCGCCCGTCGGCGTCGGCGTAGATCACCTCCCCCGGTTCGGGGCGCTCCGGCGCGTCGGGCACACCGAGGGGCAGGAACGTCTCGGTGCCGTCGGCCGGTCGGACGACGATGTCGGTGATGCCGTCGACAGCGCACGAGGCCACCGGCAGCGCCGCGCCGAGCGAGACGGCGTTGCAGAGGTCGACAAGGGCGTTGATCCGGGGCAGCCGGTCGCCCTTGGCGACGCGTCGGGCGATCGACTCGGCGGCGCACGGGAACCGGTTCGGGTTCACCCCCACCGTCCGGTACGCCTCCCGCCACGCGGCGATGCCCGGCAACTCGGCAACCCCCGCCTTGTCCAGGCCGGCGGCGTGCAGCGCGTCCTCGGCGGCGGTCAGCAGCGCCGACACGCTGGGAGGCGCCGGGGCGACCTCGATCGTCGGCACGGCGAGCACGCCGAGGACGTAGTCCGGCACTGCGGTCAGCACCCGGTCGTCGATGCGGACGGTGAGGGTGTCCGCACCGTCGCTGAGCTGGGTCATCGTGATCCTCGTGAGGTTCGGGTCCGATTGTCGGTCCGACCGTACGCAGCGGCACGACCACCGGGTGTGGCCAATCCGGGGTGATCCGGTGTGGCCAATCCGCCGGTCGACGGCCTGTCGTCGCGACGGCCGAGACGGACCCGCGCGCCGAGCAGCGTGGTGCCCACCGCCAGGACGCACAGCGCGGCGCCGACCGGCCCGAGCAGGTCGAGGGCGTCCGCGCCGCCGTGACGCAACAGCCTGTTGCCGAGGAAGCCGCCGAGGGCGATGCCCAGGAACGTGGCCGAGGAGTTGAGGGACAGCAGCAGCGGCCCCGAGGTCGGGGCGATCGTGAAGAGCCGGTGCTGCTGAGCCGGCTGCGTGGCCATCGCGGTGACGCCCCAGGCCGCCATGGCCAGCGCGGCCGGAAGCAGCGCCTGCCGGGTCAGCGGCAGCGTGACCAGCACCAGGGCGAGCCCGGTGATCGAGACCACCAGCACCGGCAGGCCACCGAAGCGGTCGGTGGCCCGCCCACCGAGCACCGTCCCGGCGACCGCCGGCACACCGAAGACGAGCAGCAGCACCGCGAGCAGCGTCCCGTCGCCGTCGGTGGCCGGCGCGAGCAGCGCCCCGACGTACGTCAGGGCCAGGTAACCGCCGGTCATGAAGAGCGCGGTGGTGAGCACCGCCAACCCGACGCGGCTCTCGCGGGCCGGGGCGAGCCGGGCCGCCAGCGACGGGCCGGGCGGCAGCGCCAGCTGAGGCAGGCCGACCAGCACCGCCACCGCGCAGGCGGCGCCGAGGGCGGCGAGCAGCCAGAAGGTGGCCCGCCACTGCAGGTCGGCGGCGAGCCAGGTGCCGAACGGCACCCCGACCACGGTGGCCGCGGAGAGGCCGCCGAGGACCACGGCCATGGCCCGGCCGCGCCGCTCGGGCGGGGCCAGCGCGGCCGCCGAGGCGGTGGCGGCGGGGACGTAGAGCGCGGCGCTGACCGCCGTGAGGACCCGGGCCAGCAGCAGCAACGGCAGGTCGGGGGCGAGCGCCGAGGCGACGTTGCCCACTGTGAACCCGACCAGCGAGATCACCAGCACGGTACGCCGTTCCAGCCGGCCGGCCAGCGCGCCGAGCACCGGGGCGGCGACGGCGTACGCGAGGGCGAAGACCGTGCTCACCCACCCGGCCGAGGCGACGCTCACCCGCAGCGTGCGGGCCACCTCGGGGAGCACCCCGGCGACGACGAAGGTGTCGGTGCCGATGGCGAACGCCCCGACGGCGAGCAGCGGGACGACCGGCACGGACCGCCGCATCACGCGACTCCCGCCGGCTGCCCGGCGCGGTAGCGGGTGGCGTCCCCGGCGACCACCCGGCCGCCCAGCAGCACCAGCTCGATCGCCTCCGGCCGGCCCAGCACCGTGATGTCCTCGGCCGGGTCGCCGTCGGTGACCACCAGGTCGGCCAGCCGACCCGGCTGCACCGTGCCCGCCTCGTCGCCCCGACCGGCCAGCCGCGCGCCGTTGGCCGTGGCCCAGGTCAGCACCACCGGCGCGGGAATGCCGGCCATGCTCACGTAGGTCTCCAGCTCCTCGGCGTACCGGCCGTGCGGGGTCCAGGCGAAGCCGAAGTCGTCGCCGGCCACGATCGGGATCCCCATCTGCACCATCAGCGGCAGGATGCGCAGGGTGTTCTCCACCTCGGCCTGGAATTCCAGGGTCTCCAGGTACTCCGGGGTCTTGCCGTGCCGGGTGCCGTCGGTGAGCAGCCGGTACGGCTGGTGCAGGCTCGGCACCACGAAGATGCCCCGCTCGGCGATCGCCTCCAGGGCCGCGTCGTCGGCGTAGGTGGCGTGGTCGATCACGTCGACCCCGGCGGCGATGGCGTTGCGGATGCCGCCCAGCCCGCGCGAGTGCGCCCGGATGCGGACCCCCCGCTCGTGCGCCGCCCGCGCCGCGATCACCAGCTCCTCGGCGGTGAACAGCAGCTCGTGGGAGCGGCCGTTGGGGAACGTGTCGTCGCCGGTGGAGAAGACCTTGATGATCTCCGCGCCCTGCTTGACCTCGGTGTCGACGTACTCGATCAGCTCTTGCGGGGTGTCGGCCAGCCGCATGAGGTCGCTCGGGATGCGTTGCTTGACCGCCGGGTTGCGGCGCTCCGGCGGACCGGACACCATCAGGTCCCGGCTGCACGGGGTGATGCGCGGACCGGGCAGCCGGCCGGCGTCGATCGCCCGGCGCAGCGCCATGTCGATGCCGGCCACCGAGCCGGCGCCGACGAAGGCGGTGTAGCCGAGGCGCAGCATCGCCGCCGCGTTGGCGGCGGCCCCGAGGGTCACCTCCGGGATGCTGTACTTGAACAGCATCTCCCGACCGTCGAGCACGTTCAGGTACGCGATGTGGGTGTGGCCGAGCGTCATGCCCGGCATGACCGTCCGGCCGTCGAGGTCCAGGACGTCGACGCCCGGGTCGTGCAGGGGCGCCTGCGCCTCGGGTAGCACGGCCACGATGCGCTCGCCGTCGAGCAGCACGCTGTGGCGCGGCCGGGAGGGCACCCCCAGTCCCTCCTGGACTGTGGCGCGGTGCAGCAGCATTCGTCGGGACACGAGGCGTCTCTCCGGTTCTCTCGGTGTCTGGTCTCAGCGGCGGCCGAACAGGGTCCACACGATCTCGGCGCCCGGGCGGCGGGCCACCCACCGCAGGCCGTGGCGCTCGACCCCGGGCGCGTTGGTCACCGCGAGGTCGGCGCCGCCGGCGGCGAGGATCTCGGCGGCGTGCTGGGTGGAGTCGGCGTCGACCCACCGCACCGACCGGTCCCGCAGGGCCGGTGGCGCGAGGTCGGTGAAGATCCGCCGGACCTCCCAGAGGGCGGCCACGGCGAGCTGACCCCCGGAGGCGTCCGGGTCGCGGTCCGGCTGGGCCGCGATGCCGTACTCCGGGGTGGCCTGGGCGAAATAGGCCTCCAGCCGCAGGTCCCGGTGCCAGTGAAAGCGGGTGAGCCCCTGATAGGCGCTCGGCACGAGGGCCTGGTCGACGCGCCGGTCCACCAGCGCCGCGAGCACCGCGTCGAAGGTGTCGGACAGCTCGACGCGCAGGCCGTGCCGCTCGGCGAGGAACACCGCGGTCAGGTGGCTGGACGTCCCGGGCGGGCCGAGGGTGGCCAGCGTGGTGCCGGGCCGGCTCGCCCAGCCGTCCACCACGCTGCGCCAGCGCCGCCCGTACGCCTCGGCGAGCGGCCCGGGCAGCGCCGGCACCCGCTCGTCGGCGACTGTCTCAGGTGGTGTAGCCACGGTTGCCCGCCATCCGCTGCGCCACCTGGGTCTCGTGGTCGGCCTCGACTCGCCGGTCGACGATCCGGGCGGCCTTCCAGCTCACGAAGGCGCCGGTGCTGACGATGGGGTCGAGCCCGTCGGTCAGCTCCACCTCGACGGGTACGCCGAGCGCGGCGGTGGCCCGCTCCCGGACGCCGTCGGCCACCCCGGCGGGGTCGTCGACGAGTTCCTTGAGCAGTTCCAGGCGGACGGTCAGCCGGTCGCCCCCGGCCGCCGGGTCGTGGTCGATCACCACCTGGTAGCCGCCGGAGCCGGTGACCCCGGTCAACACGGCCGTCTCGACCTGGCCGGCGGTGAAGCGTCGACCGCCCAGCTCGATGCGGTCCAGCGTCCGCCCGACGATCTGCACGAGGTCGCCGGCCATCTCGCAGTCACAGTCGGACGCCTCGACGATCACCGCGTCGCCGGTGCGGTAGCGGACCAGCGGCTTCACCCCGTCGATCAGCATGGTGACGGTGAGTTCCCCGCTGCCGCGCGGGCCGTGCGACGCGCCCGTCTCCGGGTCCACCACCTCGATGAGGTAGTTGGTCTGGGAGAGGTGCATCCGCTTGTTGCGGCAGGCGGTGGCGATGACGAACGCCTCCTGCGAGCCGTACAGGATGTTGTAGACGTCCGCGCCCCAGACGGATTCCAGGTTTCGGGCCAGCGCCGGGGTGCACATCTCGCCGGTGACGAAGAGCAGCTTGACGGCGAAGTCCTCGCGCAGCCGGTAGCCGTAGTGCTCGGCCGCCTTGGCGAGCATCATGGCCACACCCGGCGTGCAGCAGACGACCTCCAGCTCCAGGTCCTTCATGAGCTGCAACGCCTTGGCGAACCCGATCACCGGCGAGTACGGCCAGATCTTCGCGTTGAGCGAGCCGACGTTGCGGGCGATGTCACCGAGGGTGTCGCCGAAGGAGTGCACCTCGGTCGGGCCCATCAGCCCGATCCGCGGCGGATGGTCGCCGAAGTGGTGGCGGAAGATCGACGCCCAGGACTCGGTGACGTGGGCGTTGCTGGCCACCACCTCCCGACCGTCGCGGGGGCACGGTGTCGCGCGGCCCGTCGTGCCTGTCGTCTCGTAGAAGAAGACCCCGTCGGCCAGCGGTCGGCTGAGCACGTCGAGCATCTCCTCGCGCAGGTGCGTCTTCGTCGTGAAGGGCAGCCGGTCGAGGGTCGCCGGGGTGATCGTGGCGAGGTCCACGTCGGCCAGGTGCCGGGCGTAGAACGGCGACCCGGTCGTCACCTGGTCCAGGACCGTGCGCAGTTGGCGTTCCCGCCACGCGTCCAGGTCGGCCGGGTCGAGGGTGCGGTCGTAGAAGGCCTTGTGCAGGGCCAGGTAGTCGACGGCGAAGTCGGCCGCCGGTCCAGTGGTCGGAAGCCACATGGTCGGGATCCTCTCCAGGGGTGCGCCGGCTGCGGTGCGATCGGCGCTCGGGCGGTGACGCGACTCAGTGCAGGCCGCCGTTGACGTCCACCACCGTGGCGGTGACGTAGCTGCTGGCCGGGTCGGCGAGCCAGGCGACGGCCGCGGCGATCTCGGCCGGTGTGCCGAACCGGCCGACGGGGATCCGGGCCCGGTAGTCGTCCCGACGCTGCGCCGGAATCCGGGCGGCCATCGGGGTCTCGACCAGGCCGGGAGCCACCGCGTTGACCCGGATGCGGTGCTCGGCGAGCGACCGGCCGAGGCTGTGGGTGAGCGCGATGCAGGCGCCCTTCGACGCCCCGTACGCGGCGTCCGGGCTGCCGGACTGCCCGCTGATCGAGGCGACGTTGACCACCGTGCCCGGCCGACCCGCGCTGATCAGGGCGCGGGCGAACGCCTGCGTGCAGAAGAACGCGGCACCCACGTTGACGTCGAACACCTGCGCGTACGTCTTCGGGTCGTAGTCGAGAAAGTCGCGGGCGTGGTAGACCCCGGCGTTGTTCACCAGCACCTCGGGCAGGCCGTACCGCTCGCGGATGTCCGCGAAGAGCCGCTCGACCTGTTCGGGCACTGCCACGTCGGCGACCAGCGAGGCGTACGCCGCCGGGTCGCCGCCCGGGTCGACGTCGACGCCGAGCACGCGGTGCCCGGATGCGGTCAGGGCCGCCGTCACGGCCCGGCCGATGCCGCCGGCCGCCCCGGTGACCACGGCGAGGGGTGCCGACCGGTCGGTCATGACGGTCCCGCCGTCAGCGCCGGCGACGCGCTGCGCAGGAAGTTGTCGAACAGGCGCAGCCCGTCCTCGGTGAGCACGCTCTCCGGGTGGAACTGCACCCCCTCGACCGCCAGGGCCCGGTGTCGTACCCCCATCACGTAGCCGTCGTCGGACGACCGCGCGGTGACGTGCAGGGCCAGTGGCGCCGGGTCCGCGACGATGAGCGAGTGGTAGCGGGTCACGGTGAGCGGGGCGGGTGCGCCGTCGAAGACCCCTCGACCGTCGTGCGTGACGACGCTGGTCTTGCCGTGCATCAGGTGCCGGGCGACCGCGACGGTCCCCCCGTACGCGAGGCCGATCGCCTGATGTCCGAGGCAGACGCCGAGCAACGGGACCTGGCCGGCGAAGGCGTGCACCAGCTCCACGTGCCCGGACTCGGCGGGATGACCCGGGCCGGGGCCGAGCACCACCGCGTCCGGTCGCAGGGCCGCGAGCTGGTCGCTGGTCCGCGTCCGGGAGCGGACCACGACGGTCCGCGCGCCGAGCGTCCGCAGGTACTGGTCGATGATGTGGGTGAAACTGTCGTACGCGTCGACGAGCAGGACCTTCACGACAGCAGCTCCGCACCGGTCAGGGCCCAGAAGGTGGCGTTCATCTTGGCCAGCGTCTCCCGCCACTCGTCGCCGGGCGTGGAGTCGGCCACCACTCCTGCGGACGCCTGGGTGCGGTAGCGCCGGCCGTCGTGCACTGCGGTGCGGATGCAGAGCGCGAGCACGGCGTACCCGCGGACGTCCACCAGGCCGACGGCGCCCGCGTAGACGCCCCGGGGCTCGTCCTCCAGGCCGTCGATGATCTCCATCGCCCGCAGCTTCGGCGCACCGGTCATGGTGCCCGCCGGAAAGGTGGCGCAGATCGCCGCCCACACGTCGGCGTCGTCGGCGAGCTGGCCGGAGACGGTGGAGACCAGGTGGTGCACGTACGCGAACGGCTCGACGTCGAACATGGAGTCGACGCTGAGCGTGCCGGGCACACAGACCCGGCCGATGTCGTTGCGGCACAGGTCGACAAGCATGACGTGCTCGGCCCGTTCCTTCTCGCTGGCCGCCAGTTCGGCCACCCGTCGGCGGTCGGCCTGGGGGTCGGTGGCCCGGGGCGCGGTGCCGGCGATCGGGCGCATCGACAGCCGGCCCTGTTCGATGCGCAGGAACAGCTCCGGGCTCGCGCCGATGACGGTCTGGCCGGCCCACGGGGTCAGGTACATGTACGGCGACGGGTTGCGGTGGCGCAGCCGTCGGTAGACCTCCAGCGGCGTGAGCGTGGTCTCCACGTCGATGCGGTGGCCGATCTGGATCTGGTAGCTGTCCCCCACCTCGATGTGGCGCAGGCACTGCTTCACCCGGGCGGCGAACGTCTCCTCGTCGACGGTGTCCCGCACCAGGCTCGGCGGCGGGGCGGCCGGCACGTCCAGGTGGCCGTCGGCCGGGCCGGGAAGGTCCGGCAGCCGGGCGGCGGCGTCGTCCCGCGGCAGGTGCGGGCCGGAGGCGGAGAGCTGGCGCACCGTGCCGGCGCGCAGGTCCCACCAGACGGTGTGCCGGAACAGCGCGAGTGTGCAGCGTGGGATGTCGTCGACGACCCGGTCGACGGAGAGCTCGTCCATGTCCCGCGCGGCCTCGTACGCCAGGGTGGTGAGGAAACCGAAGGCGAAGCTGTCGGCGGGGACTGTGGTGCGGACCGCGAACGCCCGCTGCACGGCCCGGACGGCGGCCCACACCTCGCTCGGCCCGGCGACCGGCCAGATCCGCTGGGCGGCGCGGCGCCGGACCGGCTCGCCCAGCACGGCGGTCAGCACGGCGGCCAGGGCGTCGCCGAGCGCACCCTCGGCGGTCACCTCCAGCCGGTCGGCGATGAACCGCACCTCGGCGAGAAGGCCCCAGCCGACGGCCGCCGCACACCGGTCCTGCGCCGGACCGTCCAGGCTTTCGAAGAGATACAGATCGTTGTCAGCGCAACTTTCCGCGAGTGCCGTATAGAGCGACAATGGATCGATCGACGGCAGTGTGACAGATGTCACCTCTACGGGAATTGAGTTGGTCAATGGTGTATGCGCCACCGCCATCGAATGCGACCGGATGGGCCACGTGGCGAGTTCGGTTGACAATAGGGACACTTGCGGAACCCCCTCTGAACAGCCCGATTTCCGCGCCACCGTTGGCGCTGACCCCGCCGATGACACGGCAGGTCGGACCCTTCCCCCCAGACGAAAGGACTCGCACGACCACTCCGACACCGGCGACGAAGGCGTCCGCATTGGACATTCTCGGAACGTACGCCCTGATTCGCCGGTCAGTGAGCGGTTGCGCGCCCGGCCAACACTTTCCACAGGCACGGATCACGCTGTCCATACCACTTCGGCGATCTCGGAGCGGACCACTTGTCACTGAATCTAAGCCTGTCAATAGACGCCCAATCACGTGAAACGCTGGCGGTGCAGCTCCGTAACGCATTTCGTACGCAGATCGAGGAGGGCACACTGCGTCCCGGCACGCGCGTGCCGTCGAGCCGGCAACTCGCCGCCGATCTCGGGGTGTCCCGCAGTGTGGTCGTCGAGGCGTACGAACAGCTCTGCGCCGAGGGGTACCTCGTCTCCCAGCACGGCTCGGGCACGTCCGTGGCGGCGGCACGTGCCGACGTCGGCTCGGCGCTCACCCCGGACGACCGCGCGCCCGCGGCTGCGGTCCACGACCTGCGCACCGGCGGGCTGCACGACTCCACCTTCCCCCGCCAGGACTGGATCCGGGCGGTCAGCGCGGTTATCACCTCGGCCGGCCGCCGCGAGCTGGGGTACGCCCCACCGTCCGGCCTGCCCGTCGTCCGGCACACCCTCGCCGGCTACCTGGGCCGGGTACGCGGCGTCCGCACCCGACCGGAACACCTCATGATCACCTCAGGCTTCGCGCAGGGCCTCGCGCTGCTCTGCCGCGAGCTGCGCGACCGGGGCCACGACACCATCGGGGTGGAGGATCCCGGGCACCCGGGCGAGTGGGAGTTCATCGCCGAGGCCGGACTGTGTCCGGTGGGCATCCCGGTGGACGGCGACGGCATCCGGGTCGACGCGCTGGCCGCGAGCGGGGTCCGCGCCGCGCTCGTCACCCCGGCCAGCCAGTTCCCGACCGGGGCCACGCTCAGCGCGCAACGCCGGGCGCACCTGGTCGCCTGGGCGCAGGAGGTGGACGGCTACCTCATCGAGGACGACTTCGACGCCGCCCTGGTCGCCCCGGCGCAGCGGATGCCGGCGCTGCAGAGCCTGGCACCGGACCGGGTGATCTACGCCGGCAGCGCCAGCAAGGTCCTCGCCCCGGCACTGCGCCTCGGCTGGCTGGCCACCCCGCCCGACCTGACCACACGCGTCGAGCGGATCCGCGCCGGCTGGGACATCGGCTGCTCCGGGCTGGAGCAACTCGCCCTCGCCCGGCTGATCGACACCGGCGCGTTCGACAGGCATCTGCGCCGACTCGGCGCCGACGTGCGGAAACGCCGTCAGACGGTCCAGCAGTTCGTCTCCCGCCACCTGCCCGACGTCACGGTCCTCGGTCCGAACGGCGGGCTCCAGGCGTACCTCGTGCTGCCGGCGCGGTGCGCCGAGGAGGCGTTGGTGCAGGCGGCCCGCCGTCGGTCGGTGCTGGTGCGCGGCGGCCGCTTCTACGCCCTCCGCACGGACGACCGGCCACCGGCGCTGGTCGTCGGCTACGCCGGCGTACGCGGCCCCGAGCTGGGCCGCGGCCTGGCCGGGATCGCCGCGGCGTACCGGGAGACGATCGGCGGCAGCGGTTCGTGAAGCGGTAATGCGCTTGGTTCAGGCGGCCGGCTCCGGCAGAGTGCTCCGGTGACCGCACGGGGCCTGGACATCGACGGAACCATCGCGCGCGAGGGCTCGCTGGGGCAGGTCCCGGCGGCGTTCGTCGACGTCGTCGCTGCGGCACGCGCGCGGATCGTCGACTCCTTCGGCGACGGTCGACTGCACAGCGCCTACCTCTACGGCAGCATCCCGCGCGGCACCGCCAGACCCGGGATCTCCGATCTCGACCTGCTGCTCGCGCTGCACGCGGAGCCGACCGACGCGGACCGACGGCATGCGGAGCGGATCGAGCAGGCCCTCGACGAGTCCTTCGCCCAGATCGACGGCGCGGGCATCCTGCTGTTCAGCACACGCACCCTGCTCAGCGAACTGGAACGCCACGACCTCGGCTTCTTCGTCGCCTGCCTGTGCACTCCCCTGCTGGGCGACGACCTCGCCGACCAACTCCCCCGTTACCGGCCCACCCCGTTGCTCGCCCGCGAGACCAACGGCGACCTGTCACTCGCGCTGGCGCCCTGGCGCCGCCAGGCCGCCGAGGCGGAGACCGACGACCAACGCAAGGTCCTGAGCCGGCTCGTCGCCCGTCGCGTCGTCCGGACCGGATTCACGCTGGTCATGCCTCGCTGGGGCGGCTGGACCAGTGACCTCACGGAATCCGCCGCCGCGTTCGGGTCCTACTATCCCCAACGTGCCGGGCAGATGCGCAGGGCTGCGTTCTTGGGTCGCGCACCGTCGCCGGACCCTGCCGTCCTGCACGAGCTCATCGACGACCTCGGGCCGTGGCTCGCGACCGAGTACGCGGCCGTGCACGGCGAGAAGACCGACCACCCCGGACATCATGCGGCGCCGGCGCCTGGTTCAACCGCCGCCGAGTCCTGAGGCCGGTGCCCGGTACCGCGGGGTCAGCGTGGCGATGCCGTGACCGATCGCGGCCGATCCGACACCGTGTCGGCCCTGCCGCGCCACCAGCGGCGCGACGCCAGCGCGGCCAGCCCAGCGCCGGCGGCGTTGAGCAGGACGTCATCCACGGACGTCACCCGGTCCAACCGCAGGACGTACTGCGCGGCCTCGACCAGGACCGAGCAGCCCGCGGCGAGCACCAGGATCCGTGGTACGGACGCCAGTGCCGCGAACCGCAGCGGCGCGAAGAATCCCAACGCCGCGAACACCAGCAGGTTGCCGACGACCTGACCCGTCAGCGTCAGCAGCCCTCCGTCGGAGAAGATGGTGAACAGGTCACGGAGCGGCACCAGGCTCAGCCGCCCGGGAACAGCACCCGCCCGGGAGCCCGGCAACATGATCATCCAGACCCACGGCAGCGTCCCGTACACGATGCCGACCTCGGCCAACGACGTCCGCCACGCCCGCGGGGCGCCGTTCGCACGTCGACGGCGGGCCAGCGCCCACACCGCCAGCGCGGCCAACGGCAGTGCGGCCACCGTGAGGAGCACCACGCCGGTGAACGAGCCGACCCAGCCGTGCCACCCCTCGATCACCACCCGGGCACCATAGCCGCCTGGCCACCGCGACGCCGCCAGGCGTCCGCGGCCTACCGGGAGACGACCGGTTGTTCAGTCGGCACGCCCGGCCGGGGTCGGCTCGCGCACCATGAACACGTCCACCGGGTCCTCGGTCTCGACGGTGAATCCGTGCCGCTCGTACAGCCGCCGGGCCGGGCTGCCCCGCAGCACGTTCAACCGGACCCGGACGCCGTCACGGTCACACCGTTCGAGCAGTCCGCGCAGCACGGCCGCGCCGATGCCGCCGCCCTGCACGTGGGGAGCCAGGTAGAAGTGCTCCAGCCAACGCACGTCGTCGGCCGGGCGCAGCGACACGCAACCGGCGAAGGCGCCGCCCACCTCGATCATCCAGGTGTGCGCGGGCGCGAAGCCGTCCCGCAGGCGTTGCCGCACCCGCTGCTCGTCGTAGCGCCCGAGCCGTTCCAGATCCGCCCGCAGCACCACGGACCGCAGCTCGGCCACGGCCTCGACGTCCGCCGCCGACGCCTGCCGCATCGCCCAGTCCCCCATGATCGCCAGGCTACGACGTGACCCGTCGCGTCGTACCGGCCCCTCAGGTGGCCCGGACCGCCTCGATGATCGACTCGGCGACCTCACTCGGCCGGGCCACCGCCATCGCGTGCGAGCCACCGACGATCTCGCGCTGGCCGCGCGGGGCGGCCCGCTCGGCCATGAACCGGTGCACGGCGGCCGGGATGTTCATGTCGGCGTCGCCGAACACGAACCAGCTGGGCAGGGACCGCCAGGCGGGCTCGCCGGTGAGTCCGTCGCTCAGGGCCTGCTCGGTGATCGGGCGCTGGGTACGGGCCATCAGCGCGGCGACGTCGTCCGACGAGTCCGCGGCGAACTGCGCGTGATAGGCGTCCTGGCCGATCGCCACCTCGTTGCCGCCGGTCGACAGCGGGTACTGCACCAGGGTGTCGGCGAGCGTGCTGCCGGGGAACTTCCCGGACAGCGCCAGCGCCGATTCGCCGGTGTCCGGGGCGAAGGCGTTGACGTACACGAGGGCCCGCACCGAGGTGTCGCCCGCCGCGGCCTGCGTGATCACCATGCCGCCGTACGAGTGGCCGACGAGGACTACCGGGCCGCCGATCCCGTGTGCCACGTCCCGCACGTACGCGGCGTCGCCCGCGACGCTGCGCAGCGGGTTCGCGGCGGACACCACGTTGTACGCGGCGCCCAGCCGCTCGATCACACCGTTCCAGCTCGCCGACTCGGCGAACGCGCCGTGCACGAGGACGATGGTGGGCTCCGGATCGGGCATGACACGCGCTCCCTTGCTCCGTGACAGTGGTCATCCGCCGGCCGCGCCGGCACGCCTGATTACCCGTTCGGCGACCGCGAAACGTGCCATCTGAGCGCAGGCTCCCATGCTGTGCCGACCGGCTGCTCCGGCGCCGTAACCGGCTTGTGCCCGGTGCGGAGGGCTCCTTCCCTGTTGCCCGTGACCGAACTGCGAACGCCGCGACTGTGGCGCGCAACCTGGGCGAACGGTGGTCCGTCCTGGCTCGGGCCCGCGGGGGCCGCCAGCGCTGCGGACTATCGCTAGAGTGGGACGCCGGCCAGTGCTGTCAACAATGGCTGTCAGGAGAGCGTGTGGCCGTACGGGTTGTTAGTTCGATGCCGGGCGATCCCTCGTATCCGGTCGAGGTGCTGTACGACGGGTGGAGGATATGCGCCTCCAACGCGGAGGAAGCCCTTGGCCTGATCGTTGAGGGATACCGGGACATCACGCCTGGACCCGCGCGGATGCAGGCGCGACTCGCGCTGGCGCTCCGGGCCCGGACTATGGTGCAGACGCTGCTCAATGCCGGTGAACTCTTCGACCAGAGCACGGACGAGCAGCGGCAAGTTCTGCTGGCGCGGCAGGACGCGCCGGCGCCGCGCGTTGAGGTGTGGGGCGGCGTCGTACCCCTGGTGTTGGTGACCTCGTTCTACCGGCCGCTCGGGGACCGAGACCAGCCACGCGTGGCCGGGCCTGGTCAGGTCTGGTGGATCGATCCGCACACTTCCGGGTCTCTTCTGCGGACGCTTCACCAGGCGCGATGGCTTGACCTCACGCGGATGGAGGCGAGCTCGGATGATCAGGACGGCGCCTACCGCAATCTTGGCTCGAACGGCGCTGCTGGCTACTGGTGGCGCCCCTGTGATGCAGGTGTGGGCGCGTGACGGTCGATCACGCACTGGTGGTGCCGACAGACCAGCAGATCCGGGCACTGCACGAGCGGTACGCGCCGAACGAGGAAGCCTTCGATCTGGTCTACACGCACTGCCAGATCATTTGCGCCGTGGCTGAGCAACTCCTCGAAAGGCACCCCTCGCCCCTGAACGTCGATCTGGTGCGGGCGGGAAGTCTGCTGCACGACATCGGTGTCTACCGCCTCTACGATGCGACGGGGCAGCTCGATCACGAGAACTACATCCGTCATGGGGTGCTGGGGCATGCGCTCCTGCGCGATGCCGGACTTCCCGAACTGATCGGCAGGTTCTGCTCTCACCACACCGGCGTCGGGCTCACCCGTGAGGACGTGCTGCAGCAGCGCCTGCCGCTACCGGTGGGTGACTACCTGGCCGATACGGCGGAAGAGCAGTTGGTGACGTACGCCGACAAGTTTCACAGCAAGACGACGCCGCCCACGTTCGTGACCAGCTCCTCCTACGTTGCTGGTCTGCGGCGGTTCGGTGAGGACAAGGTGGCCCGGTTCGCGGCGTTGGTGAAGAAGTTCGGTGAGCCGGACCTGCTGTCACTGTCCCGTAGCTATCAGCAGCCGCTGATCTGAGTCATCGGCCAATGGCTGCTGATGTCGGGTCTCTACCGGCGCCTGCCGAGGTTAGGGTCCGGACCTTGGGTGTGCCCCGGCCTGGACGATCGGATATCACCGCCCCGCCCTGATGTGGCCTGTGGCGTGGATCGCTGGGGCGGAAATGCGAGGGCAGCCAATCTTGCCGGCGTGTTGGTCCGCTGCGTCTCGCTGCGGGGCTGAAAGGTGATGATGCTGGAGATGGGCCGGCCGCTGTCGGGCACCCAGACAAAGTCGCTCTCGGCGGCCTTCGGCCAGCGAAGGTAGTGCCGGTTGCCAAAACTGGTGAGCTCCCCGTCCACGGCTGCCCACATCTTGGCCGTTTGGCCCCCGTCGATGAAGCAGCCCCAGCGGAAGCCCGGTGCAGCCGCGATGGAGTCTCGTGCTTCCTGCGGGGTAGCGCCCTGGAAGACAGGGGAGCCCGGACGGCCGTCGAACAGCCGTAGGTGGGTTCGGCCCACGCGGTCCTCGAAGACCGCCATCCGGGCCCTCCGGCTGGGCGCGAACGGCGGTACGACATCGAGCGATCGGTCCGTGTTGATGGGATGCGCTGCGAAGTCGGCGACGTCCAATGATGGCCCCACGGTTGCGGCGGAGTCAGGAAACGTCTCGGCGTGCAGCTCGCCGATGCTGCGAACTTCCAGCAGGTTGTCACCGCGAAGGTCGATGTGCCGAGTCGGACACCTCATCACGAGGTCGTAGGCGAAGATGTCCAAGGCGCCGGACGCGGCCACGCCCGTGGACCGAAATCCGCGTCCACCGGTCGAGATGAATCCGACATCGACCCAGTCGGCGGCACGGCCCAGGGCGGGCGTTAGGCGTGACGCCTCATCCAAGACTCGCACGCTGCCCTTCGTCGGGTCGTTTCGGCGCGTGATCACCATGTTGCCGTTGCCGAAGGCATAGCACTCGGCCTGTCGCCCGGTGAGGCTGCCGGTCCACGTCAGCTCGGCCCCATTGATCATGACCGTGCCGGCGGCGGCGAGATTGCACGTTGACAGCACCCCAGCCCGAGAAATGAGGGCCTCGCGATCGACCACCGGCATGCTGAGGATTCGACCCTGCTCGACGGCGAGGTTCAGGCTTGTTTGTACGGGCAGGCCGGACGCCTCGTCGAGCAGGGTGAAGAAGGCGGCGGTGGAGGTTGCCGGGGCGTGCCGCGCCGCGTCGACGGCGGTGGTGGGGCGAGGCGTGAAACGCACCGCTGCCGTCGTAGCACTCGGTGTCCAACTCAGGTCGTAGACGTTGGCAAAGCCACCGTCAGCGAAGCTCAACGGGCTGGTGCGCAACATGAGGCCGCTGCCGAGGTCGGTTTCCCGCACCGCCACTGGTCGGTCGATCTCGGTTTCCATGAATCGGGCCGCGTCCTGCAGCGACCGGAACCGACGCTCATCAGCCATCGGACGCAGCCAACCAGGTTTGATCGCCAGCCTCGGACCGCATCGCGGCGCGCTCCCTCCCCCGGGGTCACACCACTCTCTGGTGCGGCGGCGTGAGAGTCCATAGTGGCAGGACCAACTCGTCAGCGTGGTCCGCCTCCTGGAGGTCGTCCTGTTGTCGACGCCCCCGCGGGACCGGCCACCCTCGGCGTCCGGAACAACTTGACACTCGTCGATGTTAGCGCCAACACTTAGGGCCGTTACGCGGGCGCAACGCCCTCGTCATGTTCCCGACCCGCGGGCGCTGCTTCCCAGCGGGGGCGTGGGTCGATCGCCGCTGTCGCGGCCGTCCGGCTCTCGCGCACAGACGTCACGGAGGTCAGATGCCGCTGCCACTGCACCGAGCCGAGGCCGCCGCCCGCCGAGTCACCGGCCCGGGGCGTACCGGTCGCGGTGGCGCCCGACGCCCCCGAGCGGTCCTGGCCGCCCTGCTGGTGGTGCTCGCCCTGTCGGCCGGCCTGCCGATGGCCGGGCCGGCGCACGCCGCACCCGACGTGAACTACACCAACCCACTGGTCAACCAGCGGGCCGACCCGCACATCTTCCGGCACACCGACGGCTACTACTACCTGACCGCCACCGTGCCCCAGTACGACCGGATCGTGCTGCGGCGCGCGACCACCCTGCAGGGTTTGGCGACGGCCGCGGAGACGACGATCTGGACCCGGCACACCAGCGGAGAGATGGGCGCCCACATCTGGGCGCCGGAGATCCACTTCATCAACAACAGGTGGTACGTCTACTTCGCCGCCGGCCGGACCGACGACGTGTGGCGCATCCGGATGTACGTGCTGGAGAACGCCAACGCCAACCCGCTGACCGGTTCGTGGACCGAGCGCGGCCGGATCACGACACCCTGGGACACCTTCAGCCTGGACGCCTCGACCTTCGTTGCCAACGGCGTGCGGTACCTGACCTGGGCGCAGCAGGAGCCGGGCATCTCCACCAACTCGAACGTCTACCTCGCCCGGATGGGCGCCAACCCGTGGCAGATCACCGGCACCGTGACCCGACTCGTCGTGCCGACGTACGACTGGGAGACCCGCGGCTACCGGGTCGCCGAGGGGCCCGCCGTGATCCAGCGCAACGGCCGCCTCTTCCTGACCTACTCCGCCAGCGCCACGGACGCCAACTACTGCCTCGGGATGCTGAGCGCCTCCGCCAGCGCGAACCTGCTCGACGCCGCCGCCTGGAGCAAGAGCCCGAACCCGGTGTTCACCAGCAGCGCGGCCACCGGCCAGTACGGCCCCGGCCACAACTCGTTCACCGTCTCCGAGGACGGGCAGAGCGACATCCTGGTCTATCACGACCGCAACTACCGGGACATCAGCGGCGATCCGCTCAACGACCCGAACCGACGGACCAGGGTGCAGAAGGTGTACTGGAACGCCGACGGCACCCCGAACTTCGGCATCCCGGTGCCCGACGGGGCCACCCCGGTCCGGCTGCGGTCGCACGATCTGACCACCAGCTACATCCGGCACTACGACTACCGGGCCCGGGTCGAGCCGAACGTCACGAACCTCGCCGACAGCCAGTTCCGCATCGTCAACGGCCTCGCCGGCGGCGGATCGGTGTCGCTGGAGTCGACCAACTTCCCGGGCTACTACCTGCGTCACTACGGCTTCGCCCTGTCCATCGCGCGCAACGACGGCTCGTCGGTCTTCGCCAACGACGCGAGCTTCCAACGCCGAGCGGGCCTCGCCGACAGTGCCGGGCTCTCGTTGGAGTCACAGAACTACCCGGGCCGCTACGTCCGCCACCGCGACGGCCTGCTCTACCTGGAAGCGGTCGGTACGAGCGCCGAGCGCGCCTCGGCCACCTTCCACCTGGAATAGCTGCCCATCGGCGGGCCGGCGGGCTGCCGGTCCGCCCGCGACCTCGACACCGTCGGCGGCCGGTCACCGCGACCCCGCCGACGCCGATTGGAGCATCCGATGATCCGGCGTCCCACCATCGCCGTACTGGCCGGTCTCTGCCTCGCGGCAAGCGCCGCGCCGCTGCCCGCCGCCGCCGTTCCTGTGAGCGCTCACACCACGGCCGCCGCCGCGCTCGCCGGCCCGCCCGGCACACCGCCCGGCGCGTGCCCGACGGGGGCCAGCTACGGCTCGCCGCTGCCGTCCAACTCCCTGACGGCGACGAAGATCAGGAGTGGCTTCAACTTCCTCGAAGGGCCCGTCTGGGTCGCCGACGGCGGCTACCTCCTCTTCTCCGACATGGCCCCCGGCACCGGGCCGTACAACGTCCAGCCGTCCACGATCCGCCGGTTCACGCCGCCGTCGACCTTCGACACGTTCATCGCCAACTCCGGCAGCAACGGACTGGCGCTCAGCGCCGACGGCCAGCAGATCATCGCGGCCACCCACGACCAGCGCAGCGTGTCCGCGTACCGGTTGAGCGACCGGAGCCGCAGCATCGTCGCGGCGAACTACCAGGGCCGGGCGTTCAACTCGCCCAACGACGTCGCGGTCCGGTCCGACGGCGTCACCTACTTCACCGACCCCAACTTCCAGCGTGGCAACCGCCCGGACCAGATGTACGGCCGCACCAGCGTCTTCCGCGTCTCGGGCGGCCAGGTGTCGCTGGTGGACGACCAGTTGCGCCAGCCCAACGGCATCGCGCTCGCGCCGGACGGATCCACGCTGTACGTGGGCGCCTACTCCGAGAACAAGATCTACAAGTACGCCGTCCAGCCCGACGGCACCACCGGCGCGCGCAGCGTGTTCGTGAACTACATCGGCGGTCCGGACGGCGTCACGATCGACTGCGCCGGCAACGTGTACTGGGCCTCGGGCGGGGACTCCCTGGTCCACGTCTACTCCCCCACGGGTGCCCAGCTCGGCACGATCCGCCCCGGCTTCTCCGGTACGACAAACGTGGCCTTCGGTGGGCCCGACCGGCAGACCCTCTACATCACCTCGGGTCCGTGGGGCGACTCCGGCCTCTACAGCGTGCGGCTCAACGTCCCGGGCTACCCGTACTGAGGGACGACCGCGCCCGTCCGGCGACGCCGGACGGGCGTGCTTCTGAAACGGCTCAGGTCGCCGGGCCAGCCGCGCCCGGCGCACCCCGAGCAGCCGAGTTCCCCGCGCGCCGGTCCGGACCCGTCTCCCAGACCGGCCGCCGGGGGTCGTCGTTGCGCACGATGATGTCGACGTGTTCCGTCGGGCGGACCGTGGCGTTGTAGAACTGCTGGGAGGGGATGTAGCGCTCACGCCAGCGCCGTTCGATGTCGGCCCGGGACGACCGTCGACGCTCGCGGGTCACGGCACGCTCCACTGTCGCCTCGAGCGCGATCGACACGAAGACGCGCAGGTCCCACCGATCGATCAACTCCGGGCGCATGAGAAAGACGCCGTCGAAGAGCAGCACCGCGTCGGTCGGAGCGGTAGTGACCGGCGGGGACAGCACGGTGTCCGTGGTGGGGTCGTAGACCGCGTGTCGGAAGCGTCGGTCTCCGTCCGGGCCGAGCGGATCCAGCAGAACCCGGATCAGCGACCTGTGGTCGTGGGTGTCGTGGTAGCAGCCCTCGGCCGAGTACTCGCCGCGCGGATAGCGCTGTGCCCGGGGGAAGAGGAAATCGTCGATCGTCGCGCGGATGACGGCACGGCCCTGTGCGCGCAGGACGACGGCCAGCTCGTCGGCGAGGGTGGTCTTGCCGGCCGCGGGCGGCCCGTCGATGGCCACGCGCGCCGGGTGTGCGACGGCGACCGACCCGACTGCCTCGGCCAGGCGGCCGAGCACCTCGTCGCGGGCACCGTGCGCCATGCCTGCCCCGTCCTCGGTGAGCGGATCGGATCCGCGCTCAACGACTGCTCCGAACTGGAGCGAGCGTACACTCACGTTCCGTGCCGATGTCTCAAGGCGCCCGCCGATGAGGGGCCGCCACGACAACCTCACACGGATCCGCATGCTGGACCCGCAGCGCGACTACCTGGACATCTACCAGAGCATGCTGCGCCGCGAGTTCCCCTGGGACATGAAGCTCGGGCTCAACCTCGCCTTCAACAGGTCCTTCTCCATCCCCGCCATCGCCGCCGTGCACACCGCCACCGGCGAACTGACCAACCGCACCCAGAAGCGCATCGACGACACCGGCCTGCTCATGTACGAGATGGTCCTCAACGGCTTCGACGAGCCCCGCGGCCGCGACGCGCTGCGGCGCGTCAACCAGATCCACCGCCCGTACGACATCGGCAACGACGACTTCCGCTACGTCCTCGGCTGCCTGGTCGTGATCCCCACCCGGTGGTTGCAGGAGTACGGCTGGCGCCAGCCCTGCTGCCACGAGCGGCAGGCGACGTACCTGTTCTACCGGGAGCTGGGCCGGCGGATGGGCATCACGGACATCCCCGGGTCGTACGCCGAGTTCGAGACCTGGTTCGACGCGCACGACGCGGCGCACCTGCAACCCAACGACGAGGCTGCGGCCATCGAGCGGGCCACCCGCATGTTGATGCTCACCCGGCTGCCCCGGCTGCTCGCGCCGCTGGGAAACGCGCTGGTCACCGCCATGTACGACGCGCCGCTACGACGCGCGACGCGGGTCGACACGCCGCCGTGGCCGGTCCGGGCCGGCCTGCACGCGGCGCTGAAGACGCGCGCGCGGCTGCAACTGTGGTGCGGATCGCCACGGACGACCCCGCTGTTCGCCGAGGGGATCAGCGCCAGGAGCTACCCCGACGGGTACGAGATCAGCCAGCTCGGCCCGCACCACGACCAAGCCCCCGAGTAGTGGGCGACGGCGGACCGATGATGGCGCCCTCCGACGACACCGTCATCTTCGATCTCGACGGCGTGCTGCTGCGCGGGGACGCCTTCGGGCTCTTCATGCGGCGCGTGGGCTTCGCGGGCGCTCGACTGCCGCTCGCCGTCGTCCTGCTCCTCCTCCTCGCGCCCGTCGTCGCCGTCCCCTCCTTGCGCCCACGCGCGGCGCGCTGGATGAGCCGGATCGGCCTGGCGGGCCGAGACGCCGACCGCCTGCAGGCGCAGCTCGGGCGTTTCGGCGCGGATCTCGGTACGGAGCCGGGGCGCGTCATCGCGCCCGGTGTCCGGATGATCCGTGCCCACCTCGCCGCCGGTGACCGGGTCATCGTGGTCACCGCCTGCGAGCACACCCTGGCGCGTGCCCTGCTCGACGCGATCGGCCTCGCCGAGGTCGAGCTCGTGGCCTCACACATCCGCGGCCCGAAGCTGATCGTGCACAACCACGGGGCGACCAAGGTGGCCCGGCTCGCCGCCGCAGGGGTCACGCCGCCCTGGCGGGTCGCCTACAGCGACTCCCTGTCGGATCTGCCCCTTCTCGGCGGCGCGGAGCAGGCCGTGCTGGTCAACGCGACAGCGCGGCAGGCCGCCCGGGCGCGGCGGCTGCTCGGCGCCCGGCTGCGCACCGTCACCTGGACGGCCGGCTGACCGCAGGCGCGGCCCGGGCCGCATGTCATCGGCAGCCTCGGATCCCCCGCGATCGTCCCAGGGTCTGAAACCCTATTTACCCAGTAGGAATAGTTGGTTAGCGTGGAAGCCGTGATCAGCCAGCTGAATCCCCTCGACGGCACCGCGGTCGCGGTGTCCCGGGGATGTTGCCGTGGCTGGACCACCGCGCGCGGCTGCTGCCGCTGACCACGCGTTCCTGACTTCTCCCTGTCGCCACGCCGTCGACTCGACGACGAGCCGCAGCGTGTCCGCGACCCCATCAACGGCCGCTCGACGCCGCGCCGTGTCCCCGCCTGCCCCGGGACGGCGCGCGCCCTGGTCGTTCTCGCCCAGGAGGACTGTCATGACCGTCATCGCCGAACCGGTCGCCCCCATCGATCCGGACACCTTCCGTGCCCTGCTGCGCCGGCAGGCCGCATCCGTCACGGTGATCACCGCCGCCGGGGATCCGCCGGTCGGGTTCACCGCCACCTCCTTCACGTCGGTGTCCCTGCGCCCGCCACTTGTGTCGTTCTGCCTGGCCCGGTCGTCGTCGAGTTGGCCGACCGTCGCGGGCGCCGAACACGTCGCGGTGCACCTGCTCGGCACCGACCAGCGGGAGGTCGCACGGACGTTCGCCACCAGCGGCATCGACCGCTTCGCCGCGCACCCCGGCTGGCGGCCCGGCCCGTACGGCGTACCACTGCTGGACGAGCCGGTCGCCTGGCTGCTGTGTCGGGTGACCGAACGGGTGCTCGCCGGCGACCACGCGATCGTGCTGGCCGAGCCGGTGACCAGTCGCCACGGCGACGGCGCTCCGCTGATCTACCACATGGGGCGATACGCCGCCCTGCAACCGTCCACGAAGGAGTCCTAAGTGAAGTCGTCACGTCATGTCGATCGCCGTGTGTTCCTGTCGGCCACCCTCGGCGCGGTCGCGCTGGGCCTGACCGCCTGCGCCGGCGACGAGACGCCGACTGCCGCGCTGGCCGCCGGCGTGCCGCTGCCGGAGTCCGTGCCCAAGGGCACGAAGCTCGTCGTGGGCGACAAGGAGCACCAGAAGGCACTCGAATTCTCCGGCGAGGTGGAGAAGTTCACGTTCCGGGTGGAGTTCGCCAACATCAGCGGCGGCCCGCAAACCCTGGAGGCGTTCCGGGCGAAGGCCCTGGACGTCGGGGCCGTCGCCGACATCCCTCCGATCCACTCCCACTGGACCGGCATCCCCACGAAGATCGTCGCGTCCAAGTTCCGCAAGGATCCGCTGAACCACGCCATCTACCAGCTCGGCGTCGCCCCCGGGGTCCCCGTCACCACGCTCGCCGGCATCCGCGGCAGGAAGATCGCGTACAGCCCGGGGCAGGCGCAGGGCGCGCTGGTGCTGCGGGTCCTGCACCAGGCCGGGCTGAGCAAGCGGGACGTCAAGCTCGTCGAGCTGCCGAGCACCGGTGACGTGTACGCGACGGCGCTCGCCAGCCGCCAGGTCGAGATCGCACCGCTCGGAGGTGTGCAGATCCGGCGCTACGCGTCGAAGTACGCCCGCGACGGCGCCACCACGATCCCGCACGGCCTGCGCGACGACCCCGGCCACCTGTACGCGCCGGTCAGCGTGCTCGGCGACCCGGCCAAGGCGGCCGCGATCCGGGAGTACGTAAAGGCGTGGGCGCGGGCCTGGCGGTGGCGGGAGGCCAACCCGGACGAGTGGATCGAGCGGTACTACGTCAAGGACCAGGGCCTCACCGCCGAGGACGGCAGGTGGTTGGTGGAGAACGGCGGCGTGGCCGACATTCCGACGAACTGGACCGAGGCGATCGCCCGGCACCAGGAGACCATCGACCTGCTGGCGAAGGAGACCGGCAACAAGCCGCTGCGGGCCGAGGACCTGTACGACAGGCGCTACGAGTCCGTCGCCGCGGACGCGCTCGCCGCGGGGGTCGCCCGATGACCGCCTCGCTCCTCACCCGCCCCCGCGCCACCGCGCCCGCGCCCGCGGGCAGGCCGAGGCGCCGGCTCGCGCCGGGTCGGCCCATCCCGTTCGGGCTGGCCCTCGGCCCGCTGCTGCTGCTGGCGGCGTGGGCGGCCGGCTCGGCGACCGGTTGGCTCGACCCTCGTACCGTCTCGGCCCCCTGGACCGTGCTGACGACGGCCGGCGACCTCATCGCGGACGGCCGCCTTCAGGACAACCTCGCCGTCTCGGCCCAGCGGGCCGGCCTGGGCCTGGCCTTCGGCACCGTGATCGGCACGCTGCTGGCCCTCGTCGCGGGCCTGAGCCGGTGGGGTGAGGCGATCCTCGACGGGCCGATCCAGATCAAGCGGGCCATTCCGGCCCTCGCGCTGATCCCGCTGCTCATCCTCTGGCTCGGCATCGGTGAGCAGATGAAGGTCACGACCATCACGCTGGGCGTGCTGGTGCCCGTCTACATCCACACGCACAACGGGCTGCGCAGCATCGACAGCCGGTACGTCGAACTGGGCGACTCGCTGCGGCTGTCGCGGGCCGTCTTCCTGCGCCGCATCGTGCTGCCCGGCGCTTTCCCCGGCTTCCTGCTCGGCATGCGATTCGCGGTCGTGGGCGCCTGGCTGGCCCTCGTGGTCGTCGAGCAGATCAACTCGACGAGCGGCATCGGCTACATGATGGACCTGGCTCGCCAGTACGGCCAGACCGACGTGATCATCGTCGGGCTCGTCCTGTACGGGCTGCTCGGGCTCCTGTCCGACGGCCTCGTCCGACTCGTGCAGAGGAGGACGCTGTCATGGCGACGCACGCTGGCGGGCTGACCGGGACCCGACCCGTACGGGTCCGGGGGCTCTCGCGTGGCTTCGGCGACCGGACCGTGCTGGACGACCTCGACGTCCAGATCGGCGCCGGGGAGTTCGTGGCGCTGCTGGGGCGCAGCGGCTCGGGCAAGAGCACCCTGCTGCGGGCGCTCGCCGGCCTCGACGGCGACCAGAGGGGAGCCGGCGTCGTCGACGTACCGGAGAACTCCTCGGTCGTCTTCCAGGACGCCCGGCTGCTGCCGTGGCAGCGCGTCCTGGACAACGTCGTCCTCGGCCTGCGCGGGCCGGACGCACCCGGACGCGGCCGCGCGGCCCTCGCCGAGGTCGGCCTCGCCGGCCGCGAGCGGGCCTGGCCCAACGAGCTCTCCGGCGGCGAGCAGCAGCGGGTGGCGCTGGCCCGGGCCCTGGTGTCCGAGCCGGAGCTGCTGCTGGCCGACGAACCGTTCGGCGCGCTGGACGCGCTGACCCGGCTGCGCATGCACGGCCTGCTGCGGGAGCTGTGCACCCGGCACCGGCCGGCGGTGCTGCTCGTCACGCACGACGTCGACGAGGCCGTCACGCTCGCCGACCGGGTGCTGCTGCTCGACGCGGGCCGCATCGCGATCGACCTCGCCATCGACCTGCCGACGCCGCGCTCGCACCGGCAGCCGCAGTTCCTCGCCTACCGGGAGTCCCTGTTGCGGGCGCTCGGCGTCGATCCGACGGAAGGATGACCATGCTGCACCTCAACGCGTTCCTGATGGGTGTCGGCCACCACGAGGCCGCCTGGCGGCTGCCGCAGAGCGACCCGTTCGCGCAGACCGACGTCGCGCACTTCACGCGTCTGGCCCGCATCGCCGAGCGCGGCAAACTCGACTCGCTCTTCCTCGCCGACAGCCCGGTGCTGTGGAACAGCATCGGCCGGCGGCCGGGCGGCACCCTCGAACCGACGGTGCTGCTCACCGCCCTGGCCGGCGCGACAAGCCACATCGGGCTGATCGCGACCGCCTCGACGACGTACAACGAGCCGTTCAACCTGGCCCGCCGGTTCGCGTCACTGGACCACATCAGCGGCGGCCGGGCCGGCTGGAACATCGTCACGACGGCCGGGGAGCAGGCGGCCCGCAACTTCAACCTGGACCGGCTGCCCGCCCACCGCGAACGGTACGAGCGGGCCGCCGAGTTCATCGAGGTGTCGCGCAAGCTCTGGGACAGCTGGGACGACCGCGCCCCGCTCGGTGACAAGGAGGCCGGGCGGTGGGGCGACGACGACCTGCTCTATCCGCCGGACCACGTGGGGCGGCACTTCCGGGTGGCCGGCGCGCTCAACGTCCCCCGCTCCCCGCAGGGCTACCCGCTGCTGGTGCAGGCCGGGTCGTCCGAGGACGGCAAGGAGTTGGCTGCCCGGTACGCCGAGGCCGTCTTCACCGCCCAGCAGACCCTCGCCGAGGCGCAGACCTTCTACCGCGACCTCAAGCAGCGCGCCGCCCAGGCGGGCCGTGACCCGCAGACCGTCAAGATCCTGCCCGGCATCGTGCCGGCGATCGGGGCCACCGAGGCGCAGGCCCGCGCGCTGGAGGACGAGCTGGACCGGCTGATCAAACCCGAGTACGCCCGGCAGCAGCTGGCCACCACCCTGCGGGTCGCGCCGGAGGACCTCGACCTGGACAAGGAGCTCCCCGCCGACCTGCCCAGCGAGGACGAGATCGAGGGCGCCAAGAGCCGGTACACGCTCATCGTCACGCTGGCCCGGCGGGAACGGCTGACCGTACGCCAGTTGATCGGCCGGCTCGGCGGCGGGCGCGGTCACCGCACCTTCGCCGGCACTCCCGAGCAGGTCGCCGACGCCATCGAGCAGTGGTACCGCGCCGGCGCGGCGGACGGCTTCAACATCATGCCGCCGGTGCTGCCGGCCGGGCTGGAGGCCTTCGTCGATCACGTCGTGCCTCTTCTGCAACGCCGAGGGCTGTTCCGGACCGAGTACACCGGCACGACCCTGCGGGACCACTACGGCCTGCCCCGCCCGGCCAACCAGTCCGCGCGGCAACTCGCCGCCACCGCCCGCTGAATTCCTGGGAAGGACAATCGATGGTGGACCACCGGCCCTTCGGGCACACCGGCGTACGGGTCAGCGCGCTCACGCTGGGCGCGATGAACTTCGGTCGACGGGGCAACCCGGACCACGAGGACAGCATCCGGATCATCCACCGGGCGCTCGACGAGGGCATCACCTCGATCGACACCGCGGACGTCTACTCCGACGGCGAGTCGGAGGAGATCGTGGGCAAGGCGCTCGCCGGTGGACGGCGCGACGACGTCTTCCTCGCCACCAAGTTCCACGGCCAGGTCGGCGACAACCCGCGGCACCGGGGCAACTCCCGCCGCTGGATCATCCGCGCCGTGGACAACAGCCTGCGCCGGCTCCGCACCGACTGGATCGACCTGTACCAGGCGCACCGGCCGGAGCCGGGCACGGACTTCGACGAGACCCTGGGCGCCCTCACCGATCTCGTGCGCCAGGGCAAGGTCCGCTACCTCGGCACCTCGACGTTCGAGCCCTCGGCCATCGTGGAGGGCCAGTGGATCGCGCAGCGGCGCGGCCGGGAGCGGGTGGTCAGCGAACAGCCCCCGTACTCCATCCTGGCTCGCGGCGTGGAACGCGAGGTCCTGCCCGTGGCCCAGCGTTACGGCCTGGCGGTGATCCCGTGGAGCCCGCTGGCCGGTGGCTGGCTCTCCGGTCGCTACCACGCCGGGCTCGACGCCCCGATCTCCCGCCGGGCCGACCGGCTCCCGGCCCGCTTCGATCCGCGACTGCCGGCCAACGCCGCCAAGCTGGCCGCCGTCGACAAGCTGTCCGCCCTCGCCGACGAGGCCGGACTGTCGCTGATCCACCTGGCGATCGCGTTCGTCCTGGAGCACCCGGCGGTCACCTCGGCGATCATCGGGCCGCGCACCCTGGCGCACCTGGAATCCCAGCTCGGCGCCACCAAGGTGACGCTGTCCGCGGACGTGCTGGACCGCATCGACGACATCGTCGCACCCGGCACCACGCTCAACCCGGCCGACGCCGGCTACCAGCCGCCCGCGCTGACCGACCCGGCCCACCGCCGTCGCGGCGGGCCGTCGACGCCACCGGCCGCCGTGACCCGGTGATCGGCGGACAGATGCCGACCAGGCGACCGCCCCTTCCGACCCCGCCCCGCACCCCCGAACGGAGAACCCTCACCATGGCCTTGCTCACCCGTCGTGGCTGGCGCCCCGGCGCGGCCGGGATCGCCGCCGCCGCGCTGACCGCCGGCATCTCCCTCGCCGCGCCGGCGACCGCCGCCACCGCCAGAATCGACACCGCCCTGCAGTGGTACGACGTCACCGCGACAGCCGTCGCGACCGGCACCCGACCGCAGGTGACCAACAACCGCGCCTGGGCGATCAGTTGGCTCGCCGCGGCCCGCGCGGTCCGGACCGGGCCCACCTCGCCTGCCTACCAGGACGCCGCGCTCGCGTCCGCCGTGCACACCGCCCTGAGCGCCCTGATCCCGGACGGCGTGCCCGCGCTCGACGCGGCGTTGCGCGCCACGCTCGACCGGATCCCCGACGGCCGCGCCAAGGACCGCGGCCGCGCCGCCGGCCAGCGGGAAGCCCGCTCGTTGGTCGCCGACCGTACCGGCGACGGGCTCGATCCCGCATCCGTCAACCCGCCGTACGCCGCTCCCGCGGCCGGGCCGGGAGTCTGGCAGCCCACCCCACCGAGCTTCACCGCCGCCCAGCAGGCCGGTACCCGGTTCGCCACGCCGTTCCTGCTCGACCGCGCGGACCGGTACCGGCTCGCGCCGCCGCCGGAGGTGGGATCGGCGCGCTACCGCGCCGACCTCGGCGAGGTCCGGGCGTACGGCGCGGCCGGCAGCACGGTACGCACAGCGCAGCAGACCGACACGGCGACGTTCTGGCTCGGCTCCTCGCTGACCCTCTACACCGGCATCCTGCGCGCCGCGCTCGCCCAGTCCAACGCATCGACAGCCGGGCGGGCGAGCCTGGTGGCCGTCTTCCACGTCGCCCTCGTCGACACCCAGATCGCGACCTCCGACACCAAGTACGCCTACCTGCGCTGGCGGCCGGTCACCGCGATCCGGGCCGACGGTGACCCCGCCTGGACGCCGCTGCACGACACCCCCGCGCACCCGGACTACCCGAGCGGGCACAACACCTACGCCGGCGCCGCCGAAGGGGTGCTCACCGCCCTGACCGGGGCACGAGCGCGGGAGGCGTACACCATCTCCAGCCCCACCCAACCGGGCGTCACCCGCACCTACACCGACTGGCGGCGGCCCACCCAGGAGAACGTCGACGCCCGCGTGTGGTCGGGCATCCACACCCGTACGGCCGACCAGGCCGGCGTCCGGCTCGGTCGGGACGTCGCCGCGTACACCGTCCGCAACGCGGCCCGACTGTTCGCCTGACCCTGCCCACCGGCGGGGCGGCACGTCGCCGCCCCGCCGGCCACGCCCGACTCCACGACTTCAGAAAGGCCGTCGCAGATGAGCCCTCGATTCCTCTGGTACATCCCGAATCAGGTCGAGCCCGGTCATCGGGGCGACGACGTCGTCGAGCACCACAACAGTCTGCAGACCCTCACCAGCCACGCCCGCACCCTCGAGGACCACGGGTGGGACGGCGCGCTCGTCGGGACCGGCTGGGGACGACCCGACACGTTCACCGTCGCCACCGCGCTGGCCGCCCGGACGACGACGTTCCAGCCGTTGATCGCCATCCGGCCCGGCTACTGGCGGCCCGCCAACTTCGCCTCCGCCGCCGCGACGCTCGACCACCTCACCGGGGGCCGCGTTCTGATCAACATCGTCTCCGGCAAGGACAACCTGGCGGCGTACGGCGACGGCGAGGGCGACCAGACCCACCGCTACGCCCGCACGCGGGAGTTCATCCAGCTCGTCCGCCGGCTCTGGACCGAGGAGAACGTCACCTATCAGGGTGAGCACTTCCGCGTCACCAACTCCACCCTGGCGCTGCGGCCGGTCGTGCGCGGCGATCGCCGGCACCCCCGGCTCTACTTCGGCGGCGCCTCCCCCGCCGCCGAGGAGGTCGCCGCCACCGAGGCCGACGTCCAACTCTTCTGGGGCGAGCCGCTCGACGGCGTGGCCGAGCGGATCGAACGCCTCCGACTGCTCGGCGAGAAGCTGGGACGCGAGCACGCCCCGCTGGAGTTCGGGCTGCGGATCACCACAGTGGTGCGGGACACGACCGAACAGGCCTGGGCCGACGCCGAAGCCAAGGTGGCGCGGATGGCAGCGGGCGACGGCTTCGCCGCGCGGGACTTCAACAGGCAGACCGCCGTCGGTCAGCAGCGGCTGCTCGACCTCGCCGCCCGCGGTGACGTGCTCGACGAGAACCTCTACACCGCTCCCGGCAGGTACGGCGGCGGCGGAGCGGGCACCACCTGGCTGGTCGGCTCCGCCGAGGACGTGGCGAGGTCGCTGCGTCGGTACCAGGCGCTGGGCGTCACCCACTTCGTGCTCTCCGACACGCCCTACCTATCGGAGATCAGGCGGCAGGGCGAGGAACTGCTGCCGCTGCTGCGCGACGGCTGAGAACGAGCGTTCCCCGCGCGGCATTCGACAGGGTGGCTGAACGTGAATCTCACCTGAGCCGACCGGTTCTGCCCCTAGGTTCGAAGCGCAGGACGCAGCCGAACCGGGGAGAGACGTGGACAGCTATCCGGCGATCGAGGATCACGGACTCATCGGCGACCTGCAGACCGCCGCGCTGGTGACGTGTGACGGCACTGTCGACTGGTTCTGCGCGCCGCGCTTCGACTCGCCGAGCATCTTCGCCGCCCTGCTGGACAAGGACAAGGGCGGCTACTTCCGCATCGCGCCGCACGACGTCCGGTACGTCACCAAACAGCTCTACCTCCCCGGCACGCCTATCCTGATCACCCGGTTCATCAGCGCGGACGGCGTGGCCGAGGTGATGGACTTCATGCCGGTGACCGGCGAGCGGGCCACCGACGCGCACCGCCTGGTCCGCATCGTCACCATGGTCCGCGGCAGCATGCGCTTCCGGGTGGAGTGCCGGCCGCGGTTCGACTACGCCCGGGAAGCGCATCAGCTGGAGCGTCACCGCAACGGCTACGTCTTTCGCAGCCGGTCGGCGTCGCTGACGTTCAACCCGGTGGACCCCACGGGCCGGTTGATCTCGGAACGCGGCGAGATCCACCTCGAGGGCGACGACTTCGTCGGGTTCGGCACCCTGAACGAGGGCGACACCGGCGGGGTGGTCCTGGAGACCGCCGGCACCGAGCCGCGCGTCATCCCGGCGGAAGAGATCCAGGGCATGTTCGAGTGGACCCGGGACTACTGGCGGCGCTGGGTCGAACGTTCCCGTTACACCGGCCGATGGCGGGAGATGGTCGAGCGCTCCGCGATCACGCTGAAACTCATGACGTACGCCCCGACCGGCGCGATGATCGCCGCGCCCACTGCGGCGCTGCCCGAACTGGTCGGCGGAACCCGCAACTGGGACTACCGCTACACCTGGGTACGCGACACGTCGTTCTCGGTGCACGCGCTGCTCGGGCTCGGCTTCACCGAGGAGGTCAGCCGGTACATGAACTGGCTGGACGAACGGATCCGGGAAGCCGGCGACCACCAGGATCCCCTGAAGATCATGTACCGGGTGGACGGCTCCTCCGACCTGCACGAGGAGGTTCTCGATCACCTGGAGGGCTACTGCGGCTCGCGGCCGGTGCGGATCGGCAACGGCGCCGCCGACCAGCTGCAGCTCGACATCCACGGCGAAGCGCTCTACGCCATGCACCTCGCCGACGAACAGGGCATCCGCGTCTCGCACCAGGTGTGGAAGAGCACCGTCCGGCTCGTCGACTGGCTCTGCCACAACTGGGACAAGCGCGACGCCGGCATCTGGGAGAGCCGCCACCACCCCCGCAACTACACCTTCGGGCGGGTGATGTCGTGGGTGGCGCTGGACCGGGCCATCCGGCTGGCCACGCGGACCGGCCGGCCCGGGGACATGACCTGCTGGACCGAGCAGCGCAACCGGATCTACGACCAGGTCATGGCCCGCGGATACAACCGCGAACGCGGCACCTTCGTGCAGGCGTACGACGAGAGCGTGCTGGACGCGGCGCTGCTCGCCATGCCCTCGGTCGGTTTCGTCACGCCGAGCGACCCGCTGTGGCAGTCCACCCTGCACGCGATCGAACGCGAACTGGTCTCCGACAGCCTGGTCCACAGGTACGACCCGGTCCACTCCCCCGACGGTCTCCCCGGCCATGAGGGCACGTTCAACATGTGCACCTTCTGGTACGTCGAGGCGCTGGCCCGCTCCGGCCGCCTCGACGACGCCCGACTCACGTTCGAGAAGATGTTCACCTTCAGCAACCACCTGGGTCTCTACGCCGAGGAGATCGCCGCGACCGGGGAGCAGATCGGCAACTATCCCCAGGCGTTCAGCCACCTGTCGCTGATCAACTCCGCGCTGACACTGAACGACCTGCTCGACGCCGAGGCCGAGTCCCGCAACCGCCGGTAGCACCGGCACCGTCTGGTCGACCACGTCGCGCGGGGCCTGTCACGCGACGGCGAGGGCCATGCGGCGTACCGCCTCGGTGATCAGCTCCGGCGCGGTGGCCAGATTCAGCCGGACGTGACCGCCGCCCCCGGTGCCGAAGGTCGTACCGGAGTTGAGCGCGACCCGGCCTTGGTCGAGGAACACGGCCGAGGGGTCGTCACCCAGGCCCAGGGCGCGGCAGTCGAGCCAGGCGAGATAGGTGGCCTGACCGGGCTCGTACCGGATGGCCGGCAGATGCTCGGCGAGCAGCGCGGCGAGGAGCCGACGGTTGTCGTCCAGGCCCCTCAGCAGGGCGTCGAGCCACTCGCCGCCGTCACGCAAGGCGGCGGTGTGGGCGATCACGCCGAGGTGGCTGGTGCTGACGCTGACCTCGAACGGAACGCGGGCGAGGTCGCCCGCCGCGGCCGGGCCGGCGATCAGCAGCCCGCCGCGCAGGCCGGCCAGGTTCCACCCCTTGGAGGCGGACATCAGCGACAGGCCGTTCTCGGCGCCCGGCACCGAGAGGTACGGCACGAAGCGCGCTCCCCCGAGCACCACCGGAGCGTGGATCTCGTCGGCGATCACCCGCACCCCGTGCCGCTCGGCCAGGTGGGCGACGGCGGCCAACTCGTCAGCGGTGTGCAGGACACCCGTCGGGTTGTGCGGACTGCACAGCAGGTACGCCGCCGGCCGCCCACCGGACCGCGCCTGCCGGAACGCGTCCTGCAGCGTGTCGAGATCGATCCGCAGGTCCCCGCCGAGCGGCGCCTCCACGATCCGGCGGCCGGCGTGCGCCACGAACTCGTAGAACGGCGGATAGACCGGGCAGTTGACGACCACCGCGTCTCCCGGCCCGGTGACCAGCCGCAGGGCCTCGACGACGCCGTGCATCACGTCGGGCACCAGCGCGGTGCGCTCCACGGCCAGCCCGTCCCAACCCCACCGCCGCCGGGCGAACTCCGCAAGCGCCTGCGGGTACGCCGTGCCGGCGGTGTAACCGGTGTCGCCGCGCGCGACGGCGTGGGTGATCGCGTTGGCGACCGGCTCGGCCAGCGGCACGTCCATCTCGGCCACCCAGAGCGGCAGTACGTCGTCGGGGTACTCCCGCCACTTCAGGCTCGTCCGTTGGCGCAGTTGGCCGATCGTGAGCTGGCGAAGGGGATTCACGGCGTCGCGCGGACCGTTCAGCAGGCCACCCATCGCCGAAGCCTATGCGGCGAGCCCGCAGCGCGCCCTTGACGGTACGACGAACTACGCGCTGTCACGGGTCGACCTCGTTCGCGCCTCCAGAGCGGTGATCACGCCGATCATGTCGATCGCGCCCTGGCCGTTGTCGACCGCCTCCTGGTACAGCTCCCGGCTCGCCCGGATGAGGGGATGCGCCGTCCCCGTGGCGACCGCGGCGTCCTCGATGAGGCGGGCGTTCTTGAGGACGTCGGCGATCGCCGCCTGCGGGGCGAGGTCGCCCTCGGTGAGCTTGCGCGCCTTACCCGGGAGACGACCGATGCCATCGGCCCGGATTCGAGTACGGCCCGCAGCACCTCCGTGTCCGCGCCGGTCTGCGCCGCGAAGTGGAACGTCTCGGCCAGCCCCGTCACCATGGTGATCAGGAACGTGTTGACGGCGAGCTTCATCGACAGTGCCGCCGGCACCGCGCCACACCGGAACCGCTGCGCGCACATCGCGTCGATGAGCGGCTCGACATGCCCGATCGCCTCGTCGTCGCCGGCGAGCATGGCCACGAGCGTGCCCTCCGTGGCGGGTCCGCGAGACCCCGACACCGGGGCCTCGACGTACCGTCCGCCGGATTCGCTGACCTGGACGGCGAGCGTCCGCGAGTACGCGGTCGTGAAGGTGCCCATCTGGACGACCGTGTGTCCGCGTACACGGCGGACGAACTCGTCGGTCCCCCGCCCGAGAACGGCGTCGACGGCCGCCTCGTCGCGCAGCATCAGGATGATCGTCTCGGCGGCGTCGAACACCCCCGGGAGGTCGTCGGCCGCGCGCGCTCCGGCGGCGACGAGTTCCGCGACGGGCCCGGGCGTACGTGCCCAGACGACCACGTCGACGCCCGCGTTGACGAGGTTCGTCGCCATGGGCACGCCCATGATGCCGAGCCCGATGAATCCCACCGTGCGAGCACTCATCCTGCCTCCCGCCTCCCGCTTTCCGTCGTCCGATCTGGTGTGTCGAGCATGACGGCGAGGTCTTCGCCGGCCGCCAGCACCGGCCCGTCGAACTCCCGCTGCGCGGCCGCCACGGCGGCGGCCCGGTCGTTGCCGGGCCAGAAGTGGGTGAGCATCAGCCGGCGGGCACCCGCCCGTCGAGCCCACTGGCCGGCCTCGGTCGAGGTCATCAGATTGCGGGTGGGTCCGTCGGTCTCCCCGCCGCGGTCGGTGGCCTCGACGATGAACAGATCGGCGTCGCGGCCGAGTTCGGCCAGCAGAGGCGTCGGGCCGGTGTCCCCGGAGTAGGCCACGACCATCCCGTCGGCCTCGATGCGGATGCCCGCGTTGGGCACGTGATGCACAAGGGCCAACCCGGTCAGGTCGAAGGGCCCCACCCGGTAGGCGCCGGGCAGCGGATGCAGGTCGAAGACCGCCCGCAGGTCGACGTCCGGCTCCAGGCCGCCGAGCCGGTCGAGCACACCCGGCGGGCAGTACAACGCCAGCCGTGGCGCACCGGGGGCGCCGTAGAGCCGCCTCCGGAACAGCCCGTGCAGGTCGACGCAGTGATCGGGGTGCTCATGGGTGACGACGACAGCGTCAACCGCGCCATCCGGCCAGTGCTTGAGCAGCCGCGGCAGCGTGGCGTAGCCCAGGTCGAGCACCAGGCGGTAGCCGTCCCAGTCCACGGCGAACCCGCTACAGGCACGGCCCGGCTCGGGGAAGCCGCCAGAACTGCCCAGCACGGTGACCCGTCGCATCCGCACAGAATGCCAGGCCGCCAGCCGCCTGTCCGGCCCGCGCGTTCGCGCGTCGAGGGCGTAGCTCACGTCCCTGAGCAGTCATTGGCCCGGTGTTAAGGTTCGAAACCGTGTCGATTGACTGGGCCGCTTTCGGGGTTGACCTGCACCTGGAGTTCGATCCGGCGTCCGGTCGACGAGCGGGCCTCGAGCGGGCGTTGCGCGAAGCCATCCGGGCCGGGCGGCTGACGCCGGAGACCCGACTGCCGTCCACCCGCACGCTCGCGCTGGAACTCGGCCTGGCACGCGGGACGGTGAGCGCCGCGTACGACCAACTGGTCGCCGAGGGCTACCTCAACGCCCGGACCGGCTCGGGCACCATCGTCGCCGATCTGGCCGGCAGCCGGGCGCCGGCCGCGCAGCCGGCGGCCGACGTGCCCGCGCTGCGCTACGACCTCCGGCCCGGCAGCCCCGACGTTTCCACCTTCCCGACGGCCGCCTGGCTGCGTGCCACCCGACGGGCTCTGGCCACCGCCCCGGTGACCGCCTACGACTACGGCGACCCGCGCGGCCGGATCGAACTGCGTACCGCGCTGGCGGACTATCTGGGGCGCGCTCGGGGCGTTCTGGCCCACCCGGACCAGATCGTGATCACGTCCGGGTACGTGCAGGCCCTCGCCCTGCTCGCCGGCGTACTCGACGGTGCGGCGCTCGCGATGGAGGACCCCGGCCTCAGCTTCCACCGCGACGTGGTCAGGCACGCCCGCGCCGAGGTCGTCGCACTGCCGGTCGACGAACGCGGCGCCCGCACGGACCTGCTCGGCACGCCCGCGTTCGCGGCGGTGCGGTCGGTAGTGGTGACCCCGGCGCACCATTACCCCACCGGAGTGACACTGCACCCGCACCGCCGGCACGCCGCCACCACCTGGGCAAGGGAGCGCGCGGGCCTGATCATCGAGGACGACTACGACGGCGAGTTCCGGTACGACCGCCAGCCCGTCGGCGCGCTCCAGGGGATGGCGCCGGAGCACGTCGTCTACGTGGGTACGGCCGCGAAGACCCTCGGGCCCGCCCTGCGGCTGGCCTGGATGGTGCTGCCCGGACGCCTTGTCGAACCGGTGGTACGCGACAAGCGGCACACCGATCTGCACACCGAGGCGATCGGCCAGCTCGCCCTCGCCGATCTGATCACCAGCCACGCGTACGACCGGCACATCCGCGCGTGCCGGCTTCGCTACCGGCGTCGACGCGACCTCCTCGTCAGCCGGCTCGGACGCCACGTCGCCCTGCACGGGATAGCCGCCGGTCTGCACGCGATGGTCAGCCTGCCCACCACCGGCCCCAGTGAGCAGGAGGTCCTCGACCGAGCGGCGGCGCACGGTCTGGCGCTGGGCGGTCTGGGCGACCACTGGCACACTCCCGGCGATCACCCACCCGGTCTCATCATCGGCTACGGCACGCCCAACGAGGGCGGCTATCCAGCCGCGCTCGACACCCTGGCCCGAGTGCTCGGCAGCGGTCCACGAGGCTGAATTGGCCCAATTTTCCCGTACCCGATCGGCTCTCCTTCCTGGCCCGACCGCTTCGTAGCGTCGCGGTATGACAATCGTTGACCTGTGGTTCGACCCGCGATGCCCATGGGCGTGGATCGCCTCGCGCTGGCTGCTGGAGACCGAGCGCGTCCGTGATGTTCGGGTCCGGTTCCGCGTGATGAGCCTGACGGTGCTCAACGAGGGCCGGGACGACCTGGACGACTGGTACGCGGAGTGGCTCCGACCGGGCATGGGCCCCGTGCGGGTGCTGACCGCCGCCGAGCAGACGTACGGCCGCGAGGTCCTGCGGGACCTGTACACCGCGCTGGGGAACCGTATCCACCTGGACTCCGCACCCGTCGGACGTCAGCTGTACGTCGACGCGCTCACCGAACTCGGTCTCGACGGGCGACTCGCCGAGGCCGCCGAGAGCACCGAGTACGACAAGGCGCTGCGCGCGAGCCACGACGAGGGCATGGCTCCGATGGGCGACGCCCCCGGCACACCGTCGATCCACGTCGACGGGCACGTCTTCTTCGGGCCTGTCGTCAGCCCCGTGCCGCGTGGCGAGGCGGCTGGGCGGCTGTGGGACGGGGTGCTGCTCGTCGCCGGTACCGCCGGCTTCTACGAGCTGAAGCGGTCCCGGGACGGCCGACCGGACGTGCGTTCGTGACCAGAAGCCCGGCCCGGGTTCTCGCCCTCGCCCAGTTCATCAACTCCGTCGGGGACGGCGCCTTCTACGTCTGCTCGGCCCTCTTCTTCGCCCGGATCATCGGCCTGTCTCCCACCCAGATCGGCCTGGGCCTGACCACCGGTTGGGCGGTCGGCGCCGCCGCCGGAGTCCTCCTCGGGCACCTCGCCGACCGGCGCGGCCCCCGGGGCGCCGCGATCCTGCTGGCCGCCCTGACCGGTGCGACCATCGGCTCGTTCCTGTTCGTCCGGTCGTTCCCGCTGTTCGTGCTGGCCACCTGCGCGTACGCCTGCTGTCAGGGCGGTTTGAGCGCTGCCCGGCAGGCTCTCCTCGCGGGGCTCGTCGAGTCGGCCGACCGCACCCGGGTGCGGGCCACCCTCCAGTCCAGGGCCAACGCCGGTCTGGCCATCGGCGCCGCGCTGGGCGGCCTGGCCCTCTTTCTCGACACTCCGCAGGCCTACCTGACGGTGTTCGGCGTCGACGCGGCGAGCTTCCTCGTCGCCGCCCTGGTGCTGCGCGGGCTACCGGCCGTGCCGGCCACGTCGGGCACCGGCGGCGACGCACGGGCGCTCGCCGTGCTCAGCGACCGCCCGTACGCCGTGATCACGCTGCTCAACGCCGTCCTGCTGCTCTACATGCCGCTGCTCAGCCTCGTCATTCCCCTGTGGGTCACGCAGCGCACCGAGGCGCCCCGGTGGATCGTCGCGGCGATCCTGGTCCTCAACACCCTCAGCGTCGTGCTGTTCCAGGTCCGGATCGCCCGCCGGGTCACCGACCTTCGTAGCGCCACCCGCCTCGTTCGGTACTCCGGGCTCATGATGTTCGCCTCGTGCGGCGTGTTCGCCCTCTCCGGCCTCGGCGCGGCGCCCTGGCAGGCCGCTGCCGTCCTGCTCCTGGCCGCGGGTCTGCAGGTCGCCGGCGAGATGATGCAGGCATCCGGTTCCTGGGAGATCAGCTTTGGGCTGGCGCCCGCCGGGCGTCAGGGCCAGTACCAGGGCTTCTTCGGCGCCGGCACCGCTGTCGCACGCGTGCTGGGCCCCCTTCTGCTCACCACGTTGATCGTCACCTGGGGCGCACCGGGCTGGCTCCTGCTGGGCGGGATGTTCGTCGCGGCGGCGCTCGCCATGCGCCCGGCGGTCCGCTGGGCCGAGGGAACGTCCCGTCGTTCCCCAGCCGGTCGGGCGGATCTCGCGCCGTCTATCGGTCCGCAGCTCCGGTAGCTGACACGGGAGGTGTCCGGGTCCGCGCGACGGTGAACCTGGTACGACGGTGGCGGGGCCGTTCGACCTCGTCCAGCAGCGCCACGGCGAAATCCTCGGTGGAGATGGCGGAGGCGCCGGCCGGGTCGAGCAGCAGCTCGTCGGCACCGAGCCGGTAGGAGCCGGTGCGCTCACCCGGTTCGAGGATCGCGGCAGGGCTGACGTAGGTCCAGTCCACGTCGGTGCTCGCGCGGAAGACGGCGAGCTGGTCGTTACAGGCCAGGGCGATCGCTCGCCAGGCTGGTGGCACGTACGCCGGGTCGTCGACCACGAGCGTGCCACCCGAGCCCGGCACGGTCAGACTGCCCGCGCCGCCGACGGCCAGCAGCCGCGCGCCGGTGCGGGACAGCCCGGCGAGCAGCGTCGTCGCGACGGCCACGAGTTCGTGTTCGTGGCCGATCGGCGGGCGGGTCGCCGTGACCACGACGTCCTGGCCGGCACTCAGCTCGACGACGGCGTCGACGTCGGCGGCATCGCCGACCCGGTGGATCGCGGCCGGGGGCAGTTGGGCGAGCCGGGCCGGGTCCCGTACGACGGCCGTGACGTCGTGGCCGCGACTCAGGGCCTCCGCGACGATCCGACTCCCGGTGGTGCCGGCGGCTCCGAAAACGGTGATACGCATGATCGTCAGCTCTTTCCTGTGAATCGGGCGCGTAGGTGCTGGTTCGAGTCCAGTTGTGCGGCGGAGATGGAGACCATGGCGAGGCCGAAGCCGAGGAGCTGGGTGGCGGTGAGGGACTGCCCGAGGACCAACCAGCCCAGGGCCGCGGCGACGACTGGCGACAGCAGCGGCAGGAACGACATCGCCGTGACGGGCAGGCGTGCCACGCCGGTGAACCAGAGCGTGTAGGCCAGACCGGTCCCGACCAGGGACAGCCAGGCGTACCCGCCCAGGGCGGGCGCGTCCAGCCTGGGCGGCAGGCCCTCGACGGCCAGGGCGAGCGGGGCGATCAGCAGCCCACCGGCAGTGAGTTGCCAGCCGGTGAAGGACAGCACGCCGACGCCGGGCGGTCGCCCCCACCGCTTGGTCAACACGGTCCCGGCGGCCATCACCGCGGTGCCGGCGAAGCCGGCCGCGAGTCCCAGCGGATCGAAGCCCAGCCGCCCGCGCAGGACCATCAGCCCGATGCCGGCCACACCGACGACAGCCCAGCCGAGTCGCCACCGGCTCGGGCGCTCGCCGAGCAGGACCACGGCCAGTCCGGCGACGATGAGCGGTTGCGCCGCCGAGAGCGTGGCCGCGACGCCGCCCGGCAGTCGGTACGCCGCCACGAACAGGAGCACGAAGAACGCCCCGATGTTGAGCGTGCCCAGCGCGGCCGTGCGCCACCACCAGACGCCGCTCGGCAGCCGCCTGGCGATCAGGAGAGCGATGAGGCCGGCCGGCAGCGCGCGCAGGACTCCGGACAGGAGCGGGCGGTCAGGTGGCAACCACTGGGTGGTGACGAGATAGGTGGTGCCCCAGGTCACGGGTGCGATCGAGGCGAGTCCGGTGATCGCCCAGCCGCCCGTCGTCGGGCGACCGGGTGGGAGGGCGGCCTCCCGGCGGGGATGGGTTTCGAGCACAGAAACCTCTCAACGTTGAACTGTTCGACGTTGAGATAAAATCACGACTGGTATCTTGACGTCAAACAGTTCAACGTTGAGGAGAGTGATGGCCGACAGCCTGGACCGGATCCTGGACCAGTGGCGGGCCGAACGGCCGGACCTGGACGCCAGTCCCATGGGCGTGGTCGGACGCATCCAGCGCGCGTCGCGGCTGCTGGAGCGCGGGCTCAGCGAGCACTTCGCCACCCGGGGGCTGCAGACCTGGGAGTTCGACCTTCTCGCCACCCTGCTGCGCTCGGGTCCTCCGTACCGGCTGACGGCGGGTGACCTCGCGGCCACCTCGATGATCACCTCGGGGGCCATCACCAACCGGATCGACCGCCTGGAGGCGCGCTCCCTGGTCAGCCGCGAAACCGATCCCACGAACCGCCGCAGCGTCCTGGTCACCCTGACCGATCGCGGCCGCGAGGTCGTCGACCAGGCCATGGCCGATCACGTCGCCAACGAGGCCCGACTGATCGGCGCACTGCGCCCCGACGAGCAGGAACAACTGGCGGGACTGCTGCGCACGATGCTGACCGCACTCGGGGACACCCCGACGGACGCCCGTCCCGGACGATCAGCCCAGAGCGCGCCCGAGGGGGCCTGACCCACCTCGACTCCACCGCCCCTCGCGAGAGGCCCTAGCGGCGCAGGCAGAAGGGGTGGCCGGCCGGGTCGCGCAGGACCCGAAAGCGGTCCGGCACGGGTTGCTGCTCTTCGCTGACGGCACCGAGCCCGATCGCGCGCGCCTCGGCGTCGTCGAGGCCGCCGGGGTCGTCGACGGCCAGGTCGAGGTGCATTTGCTGGGACCGTTCGCCCGAGGGCCAGGTCGGCGGCCGGTAGTCGTCGACCCGAACGGCGCCGAGAAGCAGCTCGCCCGCCTTGACCGCACAGAAATCCGGGGTCTCGACCGCCACCTCACCATCGAGCATGGCGGCCCAGAAGTGGGCCAGCCTGGCCGGATCCGGGCAGTCCAGGTTGATCGCAACGAGGTGAGCTACCGGCATGATTTCGTCCTCCTGCAGGCGGGACCACCGGCGGCATGACCGGCGTCCAAAATGAAAGATTGCTCTTTTTGCGTGTGACGCGACAGACGGGCGCAGGCCGACACCCGGACGCCGGCCGACTGGCTGAGGCCGGTCACGTCCCGCTGGCCTAACCCTCGATGATCGCCATCAGAGCGGTGGTGAAGGGTGCGGAATCCAGGTCACCCCGGATCGCCAGTTGCAGGCTGTAACTGGTGCTGAGGGCCACGAACGCTTCGGCGATCTGCTCGGCCTGCGGGCGACGCGAGTCGGGCACCAACTCGGCGATCGCGGCCCGCAGGGCGGACAACTGTCGTTGCACAACGGCCGCCAGCGGCGGCGACACCGCCGCCTCGGCGTAGATCTGCGCGACCAGCCGGGCATGGTGGGTGTCCCGGGCCCGGGCCCGGACATGTTCGAGGAAACCCCCCACCGCCTCGGCGGTGAGCGCCCTGGGCAACGCTTCGGTTCCCTGTTCGCAGACCGCGATGACGATCTCGTCCTTGCTCGTGAAGTACCGGTAGATGGCGCCGTTGGAGAGCCCGGACTCCGCGACGATGTCGGCCATCGACGTGTGGGCGAAGCCGTGGCTGGCGAACCGGGCGCGGGCGGCATCCACGATCTGCTGGCGGCGAGCGTCGAGATGAGCTTGACTGACCCTGGGCATAAAAGAGTGACCCCTCGCTTTTTTTGCTACTGTCCAGAGCCTACCTCGCCGCACCAACGTCAGGAGCCACGCTATGCGCTACCAGACCTTCGGCCGTACGACCGGACTGCGGGTGTCGCAGTACGCGCTCGGCACGGCGAACTTCAGCACCTCGGACACCGGCGCCGGCCCCGAGGCCTCCCGACAGATCTTCGAGGCCTTCGTCGCCGCCGGTGGCACCACGTTCGACACCTCCAACCTCTACCAGGACGGACAGGCCGAAACCGTGCTCGGCGGGCTGCTCGGGCGTCAGCGGGACGACTTCGTGATCATCACCAAGTACAGCGGAACGAGGCAGGCCCAGCCGCGCCCCGGCACCACCGGCAACAGTCGAAAGACCATGGTCCGCTCCCTTGAGGCGAGTCTGCGTCGCCTCGACACCGACTACGTCGATGTCTTCATGCCGCACTTTCCCGACGGCGTCACGCCGATCGAGGAGATCCTGGCCGGGTTCGACGACCTGATCCGCGCTGGCAAGATCCTGCACGGCGCCCTGTCCAACTTCCCCGCCTGGCGGGTCGCCGGCGCCGCGGTCCGTGCCGACCTGCGCGGCCTGTCCCCCCTGGTCGGCATCCAGACGGAATACAGCCTGGCCGAACGATCCGCCGAGCGGGAGCTGTTGCCGATGGCGCAGGCTCACGGTCTGGGCGTGGTCCTCTACTCCCCGCTGGCCGGAGGCCTGCTCACCGGCAAGTACCGGCAGGGCCAACGAGGCCGGCTGACCGCCCGAGGCGACGCGATCGAGGGCACCGCGCAGCGCACCGCAATCGTCGACGCCGTACTGGCCATCGCCGAGGAACTCGACGCCAGCGCGGTCCAGGTCTCCCTGGCCTGGTTGCGTCACCGGGCCGCACTGGCCACCACCGCCCTGATCCCGATCGTCGGCCCGCGCACCCTGACCCAGCTGGAGGAATACCTGACGTCTCTCGATCTCGACCTCGGCGACCGGCACTACCGACACCTGGACGAGGTCAGCGCGATCCGGCCGGGAACCCCGCACGAGGACGTCGCCGCCGCACTGAACAGCGGCGTCGACGGGGACCGCACCCTGCTCGACTCCCCCCTCGTTCCGGCCATCTAGCACAGGGCCCGGTGTCCGTCGCGTCGATGATCATTCTGCACTGATCGCCCAGTTGGCGGCAGACGCTGGCGGGCATGGTCTCCTACAGTCCCACCTAGATCGTTGACCGGAAATTCTGGGCAGGTCATCAATGGTCGTAGGCGATCAAGGAGCGTTTGACGGGTGCGTCGATGGTCCAGTTGTGCCAGATCGCGGCGTTGAGGGCGAGCAGGCGTTGCAGGACACGGGTCCACAGGCCGGGTGGTACCCACCCGCCGTGTTGTTCCAGGCCGAGTTGGTTCTTCAACGTCCAGATGATCGCTTCGATGCGTTGGCGTAGCCAGTTCGGAAAGGGTCTGGGAGTTTTCTCGTCCTTGCGGGCCGGGCGGATCAGTAGCAGGCCCAGGTCGGTGAACAGTTGCTCGCTGCCCTGGCCGGACAAGCCCTTGTCGGTGACCACGGTGGTGCCCGGGGCGGGCTGGAGCAGCCGGGGGAACAGGTGGCCCACCCGGGCCGACGCTGCCCGCAGCCAGTGCCGTTCATCGTTGTACCGCAGCAGGACCTGCGCGACCGCCAGGCAGACCAGTTCGGTGTCGGTGACCTGAGGTGGGCGGCCCGGTCCCGACCGGCGCGGCATTGGTGGGCGGGGATGATGTGATCGACCAGTTCCACGTACAGTGCGATGAGAAGGGTGTCCAGGTCGGCGATCATGTAGGCCTCACGGTCGACGTGTGTGGAACGTCGATCCTGGACGCCCTTCATCCGTCTATCACGCGACCACCGCGACGTGTCACACCTACCACATCAACACCACCGGCGAATTCTGCGTTTGGCCTATCAAACGAGTACGCGGACGGTGTAGCAGTGGACCTCCCGGAGTATCAGGCATACTCCTGTTCCAGGATGGCCAGGTCGCGGTCGGCGAACTGCACGTGCGCCCACTGGTCGCTGAAGATGACTTGCAGGCACTTGACCGCCGTACGTTCGGCGGGCGGCGGGCAGCCGATCGCGGTGTTCGGCCCCCGCACGCGGTCCAGCTCCTCCTGCGTGACCTGCGCCAGATATGCGCGCAGATCGGCGATCCGCTCGGCGCGCACGGCGAGGATTTCGCCGAGGGTGGGCGCGGCCGACTCGTCGATGCCGAACTCGGTGCCGTTGGTGGTGAACGATGCGGGTACGCCGATCGGATGGAACGGGTTCGGGCGAAGGGCCGCCGCGTGGCCATACCAGGCGTCCACGACGAAGATCGTGTGGCGCAGGGTTTGGGCGAGCGACCATTCGTCGTTCACTGATCTGTGGACGGCTTCCTCTGGCAGCACGCTTGCGCGTCGCAGCGTCGCTTGCCACAGCTCCTCGATGACATCCACCGCATCGCGCATGGTCTCGGGTGTGGTTGGCTGCAGTCGAAGCCGTTCGGGGTGCAGGCGATCCAGCTCGGCCTCGATCAATGGCATGACCTCCACGCCGTTGACGCGCAGGCCGTCGATCGCCCCGTCGATGTCGGCGTCCAACAGCAGCACGCCACGCATCCGGGCGCCGCTGAGATCCACCTCGCGGAAGGTTGCGCTGGCCATTGACAGGTCGATGAACTCC
>NZ_JBNCKQ010000007.1:338219-435145 GCF_049841615.1 Micromonospora sp. DT63
GCACGCCACGCATCCGGGCGCCGCTGAGATCCACCTCGCGGAAGGTTGCGCTGGCCATTGACAGGTCGATGAACTCCAACCCTCGTAGTCGGGCTGCTCCACGAATCGCGTCATCGGCGCATCGTAGGGACCCGGTACGACAAGACCAGCAAATCAAGATCCCAGCATTGGGCTGCCTGGAGGTTTCCGGACAGGGGTTCCATTCGGGACCATTGACCGGAAGCGGAGGAGATAGTAGTGGCACGAGTGAAGAGGAGAAATACCGGTCAACGATCTAGACCGCGCTGTCCTTCACCTCGCCGAGCATCACGTCGATGTCCCCAGATCGGATCATCTCTGCCAAGGCCGCCACCATCGCCTCGACACCGGGCCTTGGAATGATGACCAGATCGGAGCACCAGAAGTATCGGCCGCCACCAACCTCCCCGGTCCCAGCCCACCGTTGCAGGAGACGGCCGATCTCATCCGTCGTCATGAACGTGGCGTAACGACGGGTGCCATCAGCGAGGCACAGGTGCGCATCGATGTTGTCGGCAGTCTCCGGTTCGTCGTCCTGGCCGGCCATGAAACAAACACGAACGCCCTCGACCACGCGGTCCCATTCCGCTGTCTGACTCACCGGAGCATCATGGCAGCTTCGGACGCTCGACTTGGGCTCCGCTCTGCTCGGCGCTCTCGGTGGTGGAATGAACCGGACCGCCGCGTCGGCAAGCCTGGTCAACCCTGACGACTCTTGGACATCTGCATCGAGCGCGCGGTGGCGCGGGCGGCGGTGTCGATGAGGTCTGCGACCGGGCCGGGCTGCGAAACCGCCACCGCGTGGGACGCGGCGACCTCCACTGCCGTGGACCCCGCCCTGTCGGCCAGAAAGCGCTGCAGGTCCGGCGGGATGCCCAGGTCCTGAGTGGTGATCAGGGTCCAGGAGGGGATCGTCTTCCAGGCGGCCTTGGTCACGCCCTCCTCCTGGGCGCTCGCCGAAGCGGGCCGCTGCGTCGCCGCCATGATCTCGGCGGTGCCCGGGTCGACGTCGGCGGCGAAAACCTCGGGGAACTTGTCCTGCAGGATGTACTGATCCATGGTCATGCCGCCGTCGTCGGAGGGGATCGGCACCATGTTGATGCTGGTGGCGAGCTGACTTCCGGGGTACATGCCGAGCAGACCGATCACGCTCTCGCCCACGTCCGGGCTCACGCTGGCGACGTACACCAGTGCCTTGACGTTGGAGGCGCCGGCCGCGGCCTCGGTCATGACCAGCCCGCCGTAGGAATGGGCGGCCATCACGACAGGTCCGGACAAGCTGTCCAGAAGAGCCCGAACGTAAGCGGCGTCCTTCTGTACACCCCGCAGCGGGTTGGCGACGGCGATGACCGGATAACCCCGACCCCTGAGGTTGGCGATCACACCATTCCAACTGGACGAGCCGGCGAATGCCCCGTGCACCAGCACAACTGTCGGCATTCCTGCTTCCTGGGCCGACATGTCAGGAGTAGCGCTCATTCGGAGTCCTTTCGAGATGCCGCACCGCCCACTGCTCGCGGTGTGCAGAACGGACGACGAGGACGGCCCACCGAACATCTCTCCCAGCGGCACGCATCGGTCCGCTGTCCCCGGCTCAGGTGGGTTGCAGCATCCAGAGTTCAGCATTTTCGAGGCTACCGTCGGCCAGATGGAAAATTGCGTGGATCATCAAATTTTGTGCGGCACCCCGTCGCGGGTGCCGCACCCCATACCGTGGAAACAGACCAGACCGAACGTTCTGTCGCTAGGATGGGAGGATGACGCGCGACGAACCCGACGCCCGGCCTTCCGAGGCACGACTCAGGCTTCTCCGCACGGCGACCAGGATCTTCTACACGGAGGGCATCCACTCCGTCGGCGTCGACCGCATCATCGCCGAGGCGAAGGTGACCAGGGCCACCTTCTACCGGCACTTCCCCAGCAAGGACGACCTGATCCTGGCCTACCTGCGTGAGGTGCATCAGCTGGAGCGCGGCATGGTCGACGAGGCTCTGGCCACCAACCGATCGCCGGTCGACCCACTCCTGGCCATCGCCGGTTCCATCGCCCAGAACATCCAGTCCCCCGGTTTCCGCGGGTGCGCGTTCCTGAACGCCGCAGCGGAATACCCTGACACGAACCATCCCGTGCACCAGGAACTCCTGGCCCACCGGCAGTGGTTCCTGGACACCATCACCATGCTCATGGCACAGGTCCACGAGGAAACTGCCGATCCTGCCGCGCGTCACTTCGTCATGCTCCGGGACGGCGCCATGGCCGCCGGATGTCTCACCGACCCCACGTTGGTGTCCGAGACCTTCCTGCGCGGGGTCGAAGGACTCCTGCGGATCAACTCGGAACGTCAGTCGGCAGAGTCGGCCCGCTAGTTTCTCGCCCGACCGCCGCCCGCACAATCTCGAGCTGGGCCACCCCCAGGCGGGGATGACCCAGCTCCTTCGGTGTTTCCACTACGGCCGAGCCGCGCCGCAGCGGCGACAGCGCGCACGGCCGAGTGGCTCAGGTCAGCGGCCGTACGCCTCGAGCAGGCGCAGCCAGACCTCGCTGACGGTCGGGTACGCGGGCACGGCGTGCCACAGCCGCTCCAGGGGGACCTCACCGACGATGGCGATCGTCGCGGCCTGGAGCAGTTCCGCCACGTCCGGGCCGACGAGGGTGAAGCCGACGATGACCCGCCGGTCCTCGTCCACGACCATCCGGGCATGCCCCTGGTAGCCGTCGGCGTGCAGCGCTGCCCCAGCGACGGCCCCCAGGTCGTAGTCGACGACCCGGATGCGCAGCCCGGCGCCCTCGGCGGCGGCTGCGGTCAGCCCCACCGACGCGACCTCCGGGTCGGTGAAGACGACCTGCGGCACGGCGCGCGCGTCGGCGGTGGCGACGTGCCGACCCCACGGGCGGTCGTCTGCCGCTTCCCCCCTGGCCCGCGCGGCGATCACGTCGCCCGCCGCGCGAGCCTGGTACTTGCCCTGGTGGGTCAGGAGCACCCGCCGGTTGACGTCCCCGGCGGCGTACAGCCATCCATCGCCGATCAACGCGCCGGAACCGTCGACCACCCGCAGGGTCTCGTCGACAGTGAGCCAGGCACCGGGCTTCAGGCCGATCCGGTCGAGGCCGACGTCCTGTGTGTTCGGCGTACGGCCGATCGCGACGAGGATTTCGTCCGCGTCGACCTGTCCGCCGTCGGTGAGCGTGATGTGCAGCGTGCCGTCGCCGTCGCGGCGCACCGACGTGGCCTCGACACCGAGGTGGACGGACACGCCAGCATCCCGCAGGGACTGCGTGACCCGCTCGCCGACGAACGGCTCCGCCTTCGTGAGCACCCCGTCCCGAGCGAGTACCGTCACCGTCGATCCGAGACCGGCGTACGCCGTCGCCATCTCCGCGGCCACCACGCCACCGCCGATGATGGCGAGCCGGCCGGGAACCTCGCTCGCGGCGGCGGCCGCACGGCTGGTCCACGGTGCCGCCTCGCGCAGACCGGCGATGTCCGGCACCAGTGCGCTGCTTCCGGTCGCGATGACGACCGCGTGTCGGGCGGTGAGCGAGGTGGTGGCGCCGTCCGCGCCGGTCACCTCGACGACGCGGTCGGAGCTGATCCGCCCCTGGCCGCGATGCAGCGCGATCCCCGCCGAGTTCAGCCAGGACACCTGCCCGTCGTCCGTCCAGTTCGACACGAAGGAGTCCCGGCGGCGCAGCACTGCCGCCGCGTCCAACTCGCCGGTCACCGCCTCGCGCGCTCCAGGCAGTTGACGAGCCGCCCGGAGCGCTGACTGGCTGCGCAGCAACGCCTTGGTCGGCATGCAGGCCCAGTACGAGCACTCACCGCCAACCAGTTCCCGCTCGACGATTGCGGCGGTCAGGCCGCCCCGCACGACGCGGTCGGCGACGTTCTCCCCCACCGGCCCCGCGCCGATGACTACGACGTCGTACGTGGCGTTCTGCACGTCAGTTCCCCTTCGCGGCGCGGCCGAGGCGGATGGCCGCGATGAGGAAGAAGATAGCGCCGGGGATGGCGTAGCCGATCGCGTTGGTCAGCGCCGGGTTGTCCGCGGAGGCAGCCGCGATGAACGATCCACCGGCGAGTACGGAGATGCCACCGCTGATGATCATCGGCCACTGGCCGCCCATCCGGCGGCGGGTGACGCCCACGATCAGCTGCACCAGCCCGGCCACGACCGCCCAGGCGCCCCAGACGCGCAGGACCGCGGGGATGCCGGACGCGCCGGCGATGCCCAGGCCCACCGCGGCGAGGAGGCTGATCGCGACGTTCACGTACAGCAGGGTGGGCGATCCGGTGGCCCGCGACGCACGGACATCGACGATGGCGGCGGCCACGTCGAACAGCGGGTAGAGCACGAGCAGCGCGGCGGTGAGGGGGTTCAGGTGCTTGGCGAGTGGGAACGTCACGGCGGCCCAGACGATTGCGAAGGCGAAGCGACCGAAGTAGAGCCGCCGCAAGGCAGCGGCCGTCGTCGAGATGCCGGGAACGGCAAGGGTGGTCATGGTCATCCTCTCGGTGATGCCGGAGCGAAGGGGCGCCCGGCGGGGTGCGGCCACCGCCGGGACGGGACGACGGTGCTACTCGATGTCCGAGAACAGCCCCGTGATCTCCACCTGAGCGCCCTGGAGCCCACCGAAGACGGCGCCGGCAGCGGGCGTCGCGACTGCGGCGGAGGCGTCCTCGTAGCTGGCGAAGTACAGGTCGAGCGTCCGGTAGGCGGGAGTGGGCGTGCCGTCTTCCTTCGGCCACACCTTGGCCGACTCGACCCGCTGGAGCTTCGGGAACGTCTCCGCGGCCCGGCGCACGTCGGCGTAGACCTTCTCGAACTCGGCGGGGTCGGCGGGATTGCCGATGATGAGGGTGATCGTGGTAGGCATGGCGCTCTCCTCCAGAGACAGCCGCGCACCCGGCGGACACCAGATAGAACGAACGTTCTGTCTGTGAGGACCGTACCCGTCCGACGGCCCCGCCGTCAAGACCGACCGTTCTATCTGGCCTTGCTCCTGCGGATGTCGCTCGTCACCAGCTGCGACAGCAGTGCCGGTGCGACGTCAACGCGCGACGCGGGAGGCGCCGGGCGGGTACGCGGCGACACGGGTCACTGCGACGATCGACGACAGCCGCGTCACGCCTCGGAGTCGCGATCTCCGGACGCCTCCCGTCCGATCGGCGAGGCGGAGAACTCCAGCGACCGGCCCCGCCCTCGCAGCGCGCCGAGGAGCACGACCAAGGCCAGCACAACGGCCACCACGCTCAGGCCGGCCATCGGCGCCCAGCGGGTCAGCACCGGCGTGACCAGCAACAGGGCGACCACGCCGATGATCTGGGGTCGGGAGGCCTGGCCGAAAATCTCGTACTCCAGCCGCATCCGGGCAACGAGGAAGAGTGTCGGACCGCCCACCACGAACAGCAGCCAACCGGGCCGCGGCTGCCCGTACGGATGATCGATCACCAACTCGTAACCGACAGCCGTGACGAGGACGCTGAGCACGATCACCAGGTGCGTCCATCCCGACACCGCGCCCAGCTGACCCGGCATACCCGCCCGGCCGAACGTCTCCGTCAACAGCAGACCGGCGCGATAGAAGTAGATCCGCCAGAGCAGCGCGCTGGTGACGAACGCTATCGAGAAGGCGGCTGCCCGCCCGGCGGAATAGTCCGCGCCGCCGAAGACCGTGCCGACAACCAGAATCGACTCACCGAGAGCGATGAGCACCATCTGCTGATAACGGTCCGCGAGATGGGTCCCGTCGATCTGCCACCGGCCCACTCTCGAAACCCCGAGCCACGGCAGCGGCCAGCCCAATGCCCACGCAAGGTAGTCGACAGCGAGGGCGGCAACCCACAGCGGCAGGCGGAGGTGATCCGGTCCCAACGCGCCGGCCAACCACAACGGCGTGCTCACCAGAGCCCAGACGACAAGCCGGAACGGCACCAGCCGTCGCGGATGGCCACGCAGCGCGACGGCGACCACCAGCGGCCGCACCACCATCACCATCAGGTACGCGACCGTGAACGGCAGCGCTCGCTCCTCCAGGGCGCGGGGCAGCGTCACCGCCATGACCAGTCCGGCGAACATGGTGCCGACGACGACGGCTTGAATGATCGACCGCTCCGGTTCGTACCGACTGGTGATCCAGACGGTGTGCGACCAGATCAACCAGAGCGCCAGAAAGAGCAGCAGGGTACGCCCGAACCCCGTGCCGAGCGCCCAACCCGTGTCGTCGCGCAACTCGGCGAATCGCTGCGAGACCCGGGTGAGGGCCACAACGAAGGCCAGGTCGAAGAACAGCTCCAGGAACGTCGCTCGACCCGAACTCCGTGGAGGGCGCAGCAGTTCGGCACCCCGCCCCGCCGCCATCGTCCGCCTCCGTCCGCCGCCCTGGTCACCAACGAGCCGGCCGCCGAAGGAGTTGCGTAATGGAAATGGAGATTGAGCGGGGCCACAAGCGATCCGAAACTGCAAGGTATTGAGAGTCCCATCTCTGCCGGCGAACTTCCTGGGCGACGAGGGAAACGCAACCCTATGCTTGCCGCCGACCGCACTGCGGCTCATCCGGGCCCGACGGATACCCAGACAAGGACTTGCGAATGCGCCGGAAGTCTGCTCTGAACAACGGCACTGCTGGTGTCGAGGAATCACCGGCAACTCCCGCAGAGGACCTCGCGCGCCGATCCGCGATCGCCGAGGAACAGGCGTTTCTCGACGTGGCCACGGCCCGGCGCGACACGCTGGCCGACCAGCTACGGGTCGAGCTGTCGGCAGCGGCCGCCGACGCGTTGGCGCAGGCCCGCCAGCGCATGCTCCGCCAGCAGTACGACGAGCTCCAGCGAGCAGGGGAAGGGCTGGTCTTCGGCCGCCTCGACGGTCTCGATGGCACCGTTCGCCACGTCGGCCGTGTCGGTCTGCGCGACGAGGGTGCGGACAGTGAGCCACTGCTGGTGGACTGGCGCGCTCCCGCGGCCCGGCCGTTCTACACCGCGACGGCTGTCGACCCCCAGGGTCAGGCGCGGCGCCGGCACATACGCACCACGGGGTCGACTGTCGCCGGCGTGGACGACGAGCCTCTGGACGGCACCGCGACTGCCGAACTCGTCGGCGAAGGCGCGCTGCTGGCCGCCCTCGACCAGCGGCGCACCGGTCGCATGTCGACGGCGATCGCCACCCTGCAACGCGAACAGGACGACATCATCCGGGCGGAGGCGACCGGCCCGCTGATCGTTCAGGGCGGTCCCGGCACCGGCAAGACGGTTGTTGCGCTGCACCGCGTCGCGTACCTGCTGTTCACCCACCGGAAGATGGCCGACCAGGCGGTCCTGGTTCTGGGCCCTTCGCCGCGGTTCCTCCAGTACATCGCCCAGGTGCTGCCCGCCCTCGGTGAGACCGCCGTCGTCTCGGCGACCTGCGACACCCTGCTGGCCGACGTTCAGGTGGGCCGCGACGAGAGCCGGCTTCTCGCCGAGGTCAAGGGCCGCGCCCTCTGGCAGTCCGCGCTCGAAAACCACGTCACGTCGCTGCTCCCCCGGCCCCGCGAGCTGAAGCTGCGCTGGGAGGGCGAGTTCTTCGTCATCCCCGCCCCGACGGTGGCGCACGCGCTCGCCTCGGCGGTGCAGGGCCGCCCGTACCACCGCGCCCGCGCGGCGTTCGCCGAGCAGCTGCACCACCTTCTCGCCGATGTCGTCGCCGAGCAACGCGAGGCGCTGATGGACGAGATGGAGGAGGGCTTCGAGGACATCCTCGCCCGCGTCGACAAGGGAATGGGCCACGACCCCCGCTCCCCCCGGACGCCCACCGGCAGCGACATCGACGGGTTGCTCTCCGAGGAGGAGATCGAACAGTTGCGGTGCCGTATCGCCGAGAACGCCACCATCGCCCGGTTCGTCGAGGCGTGGTGGCCCACCCTCGACCCCGAAACCCTGCTGCGTGATCTCCTGACCGACCGCGCCCTGCTGGCGCGGTTCGCCCCGCAGCTGTCCCCCGAGGAGATCACCGCCGTCGCGGCCGAGCCCGCCGGGTGGGCACCAAGCGACATTCCCCTGCTCGACGCCCTTGCCGACCTGCTCGGTGAGGTCGACGCCCCGCAACCACCTGGCGAGTTCGTCGCCGACCGCGCTCGCCGGCAGCGCGGCTGGGTGTACGGCCACGTCGTCATCGACGAGGCGCAGGAGCTGTCCGAGATGCAGTGGCAGATGGTTCTCCGCCGCTGCCCCAGTCGCTCCATCACCGCCGTCGGCGACATCGACCAGGCCGAGGCGGCCCACCGGCACACCAGCTGGGCGCAAGCGGTGCGGGCCGCTTTCGGAGACCGGTGGACCGCCGCGGAACTCACCATCTGCTACCGGACCCCGCGCGAGGTCATGGCCCTCACCGAACCGGTCTTGAAGAAGGCGGGCAGCCACAACGTGCCACCCCGGGCGGTGCGCTCCTCCGGCATCGCCCCCTGGCAGCGCACTGTCGCACCCACCGAGCTTGCTGGTGCTGCCGCCGAAGCGGTGCGGGAGCTGCGGCACCGGTGGCACGGGGGCACGGTCGGCGTCATCGCCCCCGCCGACCGCGTCGCCGAACTCGTGGCCGTGCTGAGTGATGTGCCGGTGCTCACCGCCACCCAGTCCAAGGGGCTGGAATGGGACGCGACGCTCCTCATTGACCCCCAGGGCGTCGCCGCCGAGCCGCGCGGCTGGAACGGCCTCTACGTCGCGCTCACCCGATGCACCCAGGAACTCGGACAACTGATCCTCACGCAGCAGTCGCCGCACCCGTGAGACAGGTACCCGGACATCCGGCCAGGGCGCGGTCGGGGTTGCCGCTTCGGACTCAGACGTTGCTTTCCCGTTCGTCCAGTGACAGGCCCCAGCCACGTGCCAGGGCGGCGAACTCCTCGTGGAACTGCGGGAAGGTCTTGTCGACGCAGGACGGTTCGTCGAACTCGATCCCCGGCGTACGCAGGCCGGTCACGCTCATGCTCATCGCGATGCGGTGATCTGAACGGGTCTGCACCAGTGCTCCGGTCGGCTTGGCCGGCCGGGCGTCCCCAGACTAACCAGCCGTGCCGGTGCCTCGCGTCCCGCCCGAGGGCGCCGATCCGCAGTCGCCGCCCGTGTCAGCGAACGAATCCCGTTGACACCATCATCGACACCTCAATACGCTTAACATGTTCGTTAAGTGAAGGGAGGGGTTCGGATGGCTGGCACCGATCAGCTCAGCGCGGTGTTCTCGGCGCTCGCCGACCCGACTCGACGGGCGATCCTCGCCGAGCTGGCCGAACGCGACGCCACGGTCACCGACCTCACCGCTTCCTTCTCCATCTCGATGCCAGCGGTGTCACGGCACCTGAAGGTGCTCGAACGCGCCGCGCTCATCTCGCGGTCGCGATCGGGCAAGTGGCGCGAGAGCCGCCTCGAGGCCGCCCCGCTCCGCGAGGCAGCCGACTGGATCGAGCACTACCGGCGGTTCTGGGACTCGTCCCTCACCCGCCTCGATGCCCACCTTGCCGCGGTGCAGGCCGCCGGACAGGCAACCGATCAGATGGCCGACGACACCCGGGAGCCCGAATGAACGCCGACACTCCGCAACTCGTCATCTCCCGGCTGTTCGACGCGCCACGGGAGCTCGTCTACCGAGCCTTCACCGACCCCGACCACCTGGCGGCGTGGTGGGGCCCGACCGGCAACTCACTGCCGCGCGACGAGATCGAGTTCGACGTACGCCCCGGCGGCTTCCAGCGGTGGACGGAGGTCAACGAAGCCAGCCCCGACCTTCGCGTGCACGTCCACGTCGCCCTCACCGACGTCACCGACGGCGAACTGCTCGAAGGCCTCATGCACGTCGGCGGCCGGCTGCAGGAGGGCATCGAGCCGTTCCGGACGAGGTTGCGGGTCGAGTTCCACGACGCGGCCGAGGGGCGGACGCGCCTGGAGATCCGCCAGTGGCTGCCGGAGCACCTCACACATCCCAGCGAGGAGGGTTGGCGCCAGGCGTTCACCAAGCTGGACGCCGCGTTGGCGAACCCCCGGATCCTCGCCGCTGATCACCGAAAGGCAGACGCATGGCAAAGCTGATCTACGTGACCAACATGTCGCTCGACGGATACATCGAGGACGACCGCGGCGTCTTCGCGTGGTTGCCGATGGACGATGAGGTGTTCGTGCTCTGCACCGACCTCCTGCGGTCCGCGGACACGTTCCTCTACGGCCGGCGCCTGTACGAATCGATGGCCCACTGGGAGACCAATCCGGCCCTGGCCGCGCAGTCTGACCTCACGGCCGAATTCGCGCGCACCTGGAAGGCGGCGAAAAAGGTCGTCTACTCCACGACCCTCACCTCGGTGTCAACCGCCGACACCCGGCTCGAACGCCGTTTCGACCCCGCCGCGGTACGCGAACTGAAGGCGACGGCCAGCAGCGATATCACCGTGGGAGGTGCCAACCTCGCGGCACAGGCCTTCGAGGCCGGACTGGTCGACGAATGCCATCTGTTCATCTGGCCCGTTGTCGTCGGCGGGGGCAAACCCGGGATGCCGACCGGTACGCGCACCGACCTCGAACTCCTCGACGAGCGCCGATTCCGAAACGGCGTCCTGCACCTCCACTACCGCTCTCTCGGGCAGTGAGCGACGACCCGGTGTGCGCGGGAGGGGTCAACCGCCGAATCGGGCCGGCGACTACCGCGGCACGGCCCGGAACCACGCCTCCCGGTCGTCCGGGTCCGGTCCGCGCCGGGGCAGGGTCGGCGGGTCCTCCCTGGTGACCGGGGCGTAGTGGTCGAAGGTGGTGGTCAGGACAGCCTCCCCGCCGGTGAGGTCGGGAAGGGCGGCGACGACCTGCGGCACCCGGGAGGACGGCAGGGTGCCGCTCACCTCGAGGTAGCCGCCGGCGACGGCGGTCTCGTGGACCACCCCTGCACGCCTACCGAGCAGCGCCAGCACCGTCTCCACCGTGCGCTGGGGAAGGTTGACGTCGAACCGTTCGATCGGCTGGCACACCCGGGTACCGGCTCGACGCAGCGCCGCGGCGACCACGACCGGGGCGAGGTGGCGGAAGTCCGCCGCCACTGTCGAGATGGACTTGTCGAACTTCTGATGCGGCCTGCTCTGTCGCGGGAGATACCGGGAAGCCGTCATGGTCACCACACAGTCGGTGACCGGCCAACCGTGCCGGCCCTGCCGCAGCGCGGCCCGTACGCCCTCCTCGGTGGCGGCGACGAATGCCGGTGGCAGCCGGCCGGGTTCGACGCCGGGACGGAACTCGATGCCGTGCCCGACCGGGGCGGCCTCGATCCGTAACCCGAGCCCGGCCAGGTACGGGTTGCCGCGCTCGTTCACCCGATCCTCGGCGGCTCCCGTGCCGACGACCCGCTCGATGCAGGCCGTCAGCGTGCCGGAGAAGCGCACCCGGACGCCGTACCGGTCCTCGAGGAGAGCGGCGAGCACCTCCTTCTGGACCTCCCCGTGCAGACGGATCACCGCCTCCGCCTGCTGCTCGTCGAGCCGCAGGTCCACCAGCGGGTCCTCGTCGGCCAGTTCGGCCAGACCGGCGAACATCGCCAGCCGCTGCTCCGGCTGCACCGGTTCGACGACCGCCTGCCGGGTGGGCGGCGGAAAGCGGTAGCCGTGCCGCCGGGGCGGGTCCCCGATGTGCTGGCCGATCCGGGCCGAGACGCCACGCACCGCGGCGATCTGACCGGCGGACACCGACTGGCGCACCAGCACGCCGTCGGGCTCGATGACGGCGATCTGGGTCACCGTCTGCGCGCGGGTTCCGGCCAGCTGCACCCGATCGCGCACCCGCAGACGCCCGGACCACAATCGCACCCAGGCCCGCCGGCCGTGGCCGTCCCGATCGACGGCGAACACCGTGCCCGCCAGCGGACCGTCCCGCTGCTCGCCACGCGGCAGCAGGTCGGCGAGGAGGTGGCACAGCTGCCGTACGCCTGCTCCGGTGATCGCCGAGCCGCACGCCACCGGGGTGAGCTCGGCGCGGCGCACCGCGTTCCGGATCGCACGCCGGACGTCGCGGACGCGTACCGGCTCGTCTGTCAGCCACCGCGCCGCCACCGCGTCGTCGACCTCCGCGACCGCCTCCAGCACCGGTTCGGCGTCGAGGCCGACGGCCCGCACCCGGACGTCGCGCCCGCCCTGGCCGGTGACCGTGGTGAGCGGGACCGGACGCGCCCCGAGCCGCTGGCGTACCTGGGTCAGCACCCGCTCGACGTCGGCGCCGCGGCGGTCCACCTTGTTCAGGAAGAAGACCGTCGGTACGCCGATGCGACGCAGCGCCCGCCAGATGGCGACGGTCTGCGGCTGGACCCCCTCGACGCTCGACACCACGAGTACGGCGGCGTCGAGAACGGCCAGCGACCGCTCGACCTCGGCGATGAAATCCGGATGGCCGGGGGTGTCCAGCAGGTTGATGGTCAGATCACCGATGGCGATCGACGTGACGGCCGCTCGGATGGTGATGCCGCGTCGGCGCTCCAGCTCCATCGAGTCGGTCCGTGTCGTGCCGGCGTCGACGCTGCCCAACTGGGATACGGCGCCTGCCTCGTAGAGCAGGCGCTCGGTCAGGCTGGTCTTTCCAGCGTCAACATGGGCGACGATTCCAAGGTTCAACAAGGCCACAGCAGAACTCCACGGTAGGACGGTAAAGGGTCCGGAGCGTGGAAGCTGCTCGCATTGTCACTCCTCGTCATGGTCACTGTGGTCGATGCCCTCCACCAGGTGCGGCGGTGGGGCGCCCTGAGGCTCGCACGCCCGCTGCGACCGCCGCCACCGAATTCGCTCGCAGAGGGGCACGGCCTCGCGCCGCCCTGCTGCGGCCTGCGCGTCCGGCACTCGGGTGGACGGCCACCCCGTACCATCGGCTGTCAGGAATGACGCGGGCGGCGACAATCAGGGCAGGGTACGACGCCGTGCCGGCGGTGCGAGCTTCCCGGGGCACCGAGGAAGGACGTCGTGTCATGCCGGGGGAACGGTGGGTGCAGGTGCGGCGGGGCGGTGTCTACCTGCTCGGTTCGTTGCTGCTGGGGGTCGCCACAGTGCTCGCACTGCCACTGCTGTGCGTCCCACGGCTCGCGCGGCTCTGGGCGGACTGGCACCGTGACCGCGCCGCCCGGCTGCTCGGTAGGCCGTTGGCATCGCGTCCGGCCCAGGGCGCGTCGAGACGCCGAGCGGCCGCGAGCGGCACCTCCCACGCCCTGCTCTGGCTGCCGGTGAACGCCGTCACCGGAGTGGCGTTCGGGCTGCCCGCCCTGCTGTGCGTGGGCAACATCCTGGTCGCCGCGATCGCGACACCCCTGTGGTGGGCTTTCGCACCGGAGGCCAGGCCACGGTTGTTCGTCGACGTCCCGGTGACCGGCTGGACGACCGCCCTCACTCTTGGCCCACTCCAGATCCTCCTGCTCACCGCGCTGGCCTACCTGGGCTTCCCGCCGTTCGCTCGCGCGCACGCCCGGATCTGCCTGGTGGTGCTGTCGCACTCGACGAACGAGCAGCTCGCCGAGCGGGTTGCCGTGTTGACCCGCACCCGCGCGGACGTGCTCGACGCACACGGCGCGGAGCTGCGCCGCATCGAACGCGACCTGCACGACGGCACCCAGGCCCGGCTGGTGGCCATCGCGATGCGGCTGGCCGTGGCCCGCCAGGCTCTCTCCGACAATCCGCGCGACGAGCGGTTCCTGGAGGACCTTCTTCGGGACGCACACGAAGGAACCGAGGAGGCGATGACCGAGCTGCGCGACGTGATCCGAAGCGTCTATCCGCCGATCCTCGCGGACCGCGGGCTCGACGGTGCCCTGACGGCCCTGACCACCCGCTGCGCTGTGCCGACCCGGTTGGACATCGGCGACCTCGAACGGGTGCCGCCCGCGGTGGAGGCCGTCGTCTACTTCGCCGTCGCCGAGGCGCTGACCAACGTCACCAGACACAGCCACGCGACCACGGCCGGCGTACGGGTCAGCCGCGCGGCGGACAATCTGTCGGTGGTGATCACCGACAACGGCACCGGCGGCGCCGACGATCGGCGGGGCACCGGCATTGCCGGGATCCGGCGCCGGGTGCTCGCGCTCGACGGCACTGTCGACATCGACAGCCCGGCCGGCGGGCCGACGACCATGACCGTGGAGCTGCCGTGCGGGTGGTGATCGCCGAAGACAACGTGCTGCTGTCCACCGGACTGGAACTGCTGCTGGGTCGCGCGGGCTTCCAGATCGCCGCCGTCGCCGAGGATGCGGCCGGCTTCCTGACGGCCGTGCGGGAGCACCGGCCCGACGTCACGGTCGTCGACGTCCGGCTGCCGCCGTCCTTCCGCGACGAGGGAATCCGTGCCGCACTGCAGGCCCGGCGGGAGTATCCCGGCCTTCCGGTCCTGGTGCTGTCGCAGTACGTCGAGCAGCAGTACGCCGCCGAACTGCTGGCCACCGCCGGCGGCGGCGTCGGCTACCTTCTCAAGGACCGCGTCAGTCGGGTGGACGAGTTCGTCGACGCGCTGCGCCGCGTCGCCGCCGGTGGCACCGCGATGGACCCCGAGGTGATCGCGCAACTCGTCCAACGCGCCGGTGACCCGGTCGCCGCCCTCACCCCCCGCGAGCGCGAGGTACTCGCGTTGATGGCGCAGGGGCACGACAACAACGCCATCGCTGAACGGCTCGTCGTCACCGACAACGCCGTGCACAAGCACATCGGCAACATCTTCGCCAAGCTCGGTCTCGCCGTGGCCGACAGCGGCCACCGCCGCGTCCTCGCCGTTCTCGCCTACCTCAACGCCGGGGGCCAGGTGGGCGATCGCTGATCCGGCCCGGCTGAACCCCTCGTCACTCCCGCCCGCCGATCGCGTCGATCAACGCCTGTCGCATCGCGTACCGGGTGGCCATCCTGATCGCTCCCCAGGAGAGCGCGATGGTGAGCGCCACGATCGCGATGAGCCCGGTGAGCGAGATGCGGGGAACGGGCGACCTCGTCAGGCCCAGGCTGATGCCGATCAGCGGTGGGACCGTCGCCAGCAGACCGAACAGCAGCGCCGCGAAAACCACGATCCTGGCCTCGCCGTTCATCATCGCGCGGATCTGGTCCCGGCTGGCGCCGATGAGTCGCAGGCTCGCGAACTCGCGAACCCGCGCCGCCGTCGCCATCACCAGGGTGTTCACCACGGCGATCGCGATGTAGCCCAGCAGCACCGTCTGGAACAGCAGGTTCAGCGCCCAGTCACCGGAGCCACCGGACCCCGACGTGGCCAGGAACGCCTCTCGGTCGCCGACCTGGACCGTCGGGTAGCGCTCGACGGCGCCCCGCAGCGCACCGGTGAGCGCCGTCGGGTCGGTCCCGTCCACCGACCTGATCAGCACGGCCGAGGCCACCCGCGAGGTGGTGTGGGCGACGACCAGGTCGTGGGGCAGGGTAACGTCCCCGAAGCCCAGGCCGTTCTCGTAGATCGCGACCACCCGCGGCGTGACCACCGTGCCGTCGCCGAGCCGCAGCTCGACCGTTCCGCCGACCTTCGCCCGGACGGTCTCCGCGACGATTCGGCTCAGCGCCACCGCATCGCCCCGCAGTTCCGCGATGTCCCCCTCGTTCACCCCGAGATCCATGGTTTCGGAGAGCCGTTCGGGCGTCACACCCTGGGCGGCGAAGACCTTGGTCGCGGTGCTGTCCTCGGACGGGAAGGTCACCAGCACCCGCATCCGGGCCACCGGCGTGGCCACGGCGACACCGGCCACGCCCCGCACCGCGTCCACGACCTCCGGGGACACCCCGGCACCGGACGGCGCGGTCACCACGTGGTCGGCCCGCAGGCCCTCCTCGATCTGGTGCTGCGCCCCCGCCATCGTCGTGGAGGCGCCGAACACCTGCACGGCCGCCAGGGTCACGCCCATGGCCAGCGGTGTGGTGGCCGTACTGAGCCGCCGCCAGTTGGCCCGCGCGTTCGTTTGCGCGAGGAAGCCGCTGGCCGTGGACTGCCGGTTCAGGCCCGAGCCGAACAACGCGAGGGCGCCCCGGAGCAGCAGGGGTCCCAGACAGCCGAGCGCCACGACGAACAACAGGACCGCGCTCCCGGCGGTGTCGGCGGCCGAGTCGCCCGGCGCCGCGACATTGCCCCAGGTCAGCAGCAGCCCGAGCGGGATGAGCAGGACGCCGACGGCCACCCGCACCCGACCGAACTTCTTCGGCTCGATCGCGGCGTCCCCGAGCGCCTCGACCGGGCTGACCCTGGCCAACCGGCGGGCCACCAGCCAACCAGCGAGCCGGGCACTGAGCACGCAGAGGACCAGCGACGCCAGGACGGGCAACAACCCCACCCGCATCTGGAAGTCCGGGGGCATCACTCCCGCGAGGACGAACACACCGCGCATCACGAACGCGAGCAGCACGCCGGGAATCGCGCCGACCACGGCGCCCACCGACGACACCACTGTCATCTCGGCGCCGATCATCCGGTGGATCTGCTGCGGCGTCGCGCCGATGGCCCGCAGCAGAGCCAGTTCCCGCCTGCGCTGCCGCACCGACAGCGCGAGGGTGCTCGCCACCACGAACACCACGATCAGGACCATGGTGCCGCCGAACGACGCCGCCGTCTCGACCACCAGGCTGCGGGCGTCACCGACGTCCAGGAACTCCACATCGCCGCGTCCCGCGCCGGTGTGCGCCACCACGCCCGGCACGGCCGCCGTGATGCGCTCGGCCAACTGCTCCGGGACGACACCGGGCGCGGCGAGCACGCCGATGGCGTCCACCCGGTCCGGACGCCCGGACAACGTGCTCGCCTGGCCGTCGGTGACGAACACGGCGGACTGCCGGTCCAACCCGTCCCCCGGCGCGACGGCGAGGCCCACCACACGGTACGAGGACGGGAGCGAGCCGACCACGAGCTGCACCGTCGCGCCGAGCGACACGTCGCCGCGCGCGGCGAGGTCGACGTCGAGCACCACCTCGTCGGACGCGGAGGGCGCGTGGCCGTCGCGCAGCCGGAACGGGCCCAGCGCCGCAGCGGACCAGCCGTGCCCGAGCACCGGGAAACCGTTCGGGCCGGCCACCGTGTGGCCGTCCGGGGCCAGCAGGCTCACCTCGACGTTGACGTCTCCGATGGCCGCCCGCACACCGGGCACCGCGGCGACGGCGGCCACCTTGTCGGCGGGCAGCGTGACCCGCTCGCTGTAGCGGACCTCGGCGGACTCGTCGAGCCAGAACGACTGCGCACCGCCGAGGAGCACCGCCGCGCCCGAGTACCGCTCGGGGGTCACGCCGGTGCCGAGCCCGGACACCAGCAGCATCCCGCAGGCGGTGATCACCGCCGAGCCCGCGACGATCGCGATGAAGGAGCCGACGAAACCGCCCCTGCGCCCCTTGATCGTGCTCCACGCCAGCGACAGGTCCCTGGGAAACGGCACCACGGCACGGACCAGCCGCCGCAAGCGGCGCATCACCACTCGCCCAGGTGCGTCATGCGCGACGCGATCTGCTCCGGAGTCGGTCGGTTCAGCTCGCCCGCGAGCCTGCCGTCGGCCAGAAACAGCACCGAGTCGGCGTAGGACGCGGCGACCGGGTCATGGGTGACCATCAGCACCGTCTGCCCCATCGCGTCCACGACGTCCCGCAGCAGCTCCAGAACCCGTTTGCTGGAACGGGTGTCCAGCGCGCCGGTCGGCTCGTCCGCGACCACCACGTCCGGACGGGTGATCAGCGCGCGGGCGACAGCGACCCGCTGCTGCTGACCGCCGGACAGTTCGCTGGGGCGCCGCCTGTCGTACCCGCTGAGGCCCACCGCGGCCAGCACCTGGCCCAGCCACGTCTTGTCGGTCTTCCGGTCCGCCAGCCGCAACGGCAGCGTGACGTTCTCCTCCACGGTCAGCGCGCCCAGCAGGTTGTACGCCTGGAACACGAAGCCGATCCGATCGCGCCGCAGCTCGGTCAGCTCGGTCTCCGACTGCTCGGACACGTCCGTGTCACCCAGCAGGACCCGGCCCGACGTCGGCCGGTCCAGACCGGCCGCACAGTTCAGAAACGTGCTCTTGCCGGACCCGGAGGGGCCCATGACTGCGGTGAACGTGCCGCGCGCGAAGGCGGCGGTCACCGCGTCGAGTGCGCGTACCGCGGTCTTCCCCGACCCGTACTCCTTCGTCACCGCATCCAGGCGCACCGCGTACGGCCATGTCCTGGAGGTCGGTGTCGCCGCAGTGGCCGGCGAGCCGCTCCCACCGGTCTCGGCCGGCGCGACGTGCCGTCTCGACAGGCCCCTCGTTGATCTCATGCCGTCCGACGTTAGGTTTCCCGGCGGCCTGGATCGATACCCCGTACTCCCGGACGTGAGGTACAGCTGGCTGTAGTGCCGTGCAGGGTAAGGCTCCGAACCACCCGACACGTTCGCATCTGCAGGATGTCACCGCTGCGCCCCGGCGTCCAGGGACCACGGTGGAGGTGAGCAGGGACAGACGACTGCTGATCAGGCAGGGGCCGGCGGAGTACGAGTACCTAGGGAAAGCTGGGTATTCCCGCCCATCCATCGGTCGCGGGCGACGCAAAGGATGGTTCGCATGCGAAGGACACTGATTGTGGTGACTACCGTGATTCTGGGGCTGGTGTCGGCAGGCGTGCCGGCGGCGGCGCAGCAGCGGCCACGAGGGATTCCGGACAGGGTCATGTTGCAGCCTGACGATCTCGGCGGGGCCGCGCCCGGGCCGGTGGAGGACGGTCTGGTGTGGTCGCTGCTACCCCAACCATGCTCGGACTCGCCGGTGCCGCAGCCGTTCATGAGTCGCTCTCAGGCGGCCGATCTCGGTACCCGTTTCCGAATCTACGAGAACGTCGCCCGGTACCGCGGCGATGGGGCACACAGGTACATCACGGAACTGAAGGCTCAGCTCGCCCGGTGCGGGGTGGGCGGCGACGAGGAGGGCTTCGACCCGGTCGCCGAGGACCACCTTGGGCCGGACACGCTGCTGTTCCTCGGCACCTACGACGAGGGCGACCGCTACGTCGGCTATGTCGCCGCCGCGGTCGGCCACTACGTCGTGGTGGTCATGATGTCGGATCCGTACCTGGGCGCGGCCGACCTGACCACGCTGAACGGGCTGGCCAGTGCCGCGATAAGCCGAGCAGCGGGGTGAGGCGGGGAGGCGCGGGCCTCTGGCCGCAACCACGGAACGTCCCCTGGCAACCGTCAGCGTCACCGCTGACTGGCGGATATCCCCTTGATGAGGCAGGTGGTTCCGTCCGGGCGGGTGAGTGGTGCCGACTGGTATCCCTCGCTCTGGTAGAGCGCGATGTTCCGCAGGCTCTTCGCGCCGGTGAACAGCACGATGCGACGGCAGTCCGGTCGGGCGCCGGTCTCGGCGATGCGGAGCAGCCACCGACCCAGCCCACGCCCCCGCAGGTCGGGCACGACAGCGAGCCGGCCCACCTGCAAGTCTGTGCCCTCGCGACGGGCCCGCACCATGCCCAGCAGTCGGCCGTCCAGCCAGATGCCCGTGGTGTGCCAGGTATCCAGCCAGCCGCGCACCTCCTCCAGCGACTCGTGCAGAGCCGGTACGGCCATCGTGTCATTGGCGACGGCTTCGTCGACCCAGCAGCACCGCTGCAGCACAGTGACCTCGGGCGCGTCGTCGGGGGTCAACCGCCTCGCGTACGACCCCGGCAATGGTCCGGACAGTGTCCCGGCCCGTCCGCGTTCACGCAGTGGCCGCAGGGCGTGGGCGACCCGGACCAGTTCGTCCACCAGCCCGACACCCGCCGTGTCGCGGACCGGGTCGGGAAGCAGCCGTCCACTTTCCACCGCGTCACCGATGCGAATCGCGACGGTGGCGCCCAGGGGAACCAGGCGGAGCGTGGTCACCACCTGCTTGGCATGCTGAACCGACCGGGTGCCCGCCGACGTGTTGCCGTAACTGACGAAGCCGATCGGCTTCCATGCCCATTCGCGGCCGAGGTAGTCCAGCGCGTTCTTCAGCGTCGCCGGCATCCCGTAGTTGTACTCCGGGGTGACTGCGATGAACCCGTCCGCTGCGTCGACGATCGCGCTCCACCGACGTGTGTGCTCATGCTGGTAGACACCCGACGACGGATGCTCCTCCTCATCGAGGAACGGCAGGTTCAGTTCGCCGAGGGCCACCGGCACAAGCTCGACGCCGAGTGCGGCGGCACGGGGTGTGGCCGCTTCGATCAACCACTGCGCCACCAGGGGGCCGAGGGCACCCGGGCGGGTGCTGCAGATCAGTACGAGGACACGCGCCGGTTTCGTTGACATGGAAACGAAGGGTAGATGCTAGGTTGATTACATGTCAACGAGTGTGCCGGCCGGGGCCGTAGGTTGGTTGAACGCCGACGAGGAACGGGCGTGGCGGGCGTTCCTGCGGGTAGTGGTCGCCGTCCAGAGCGGCACGACCCGCGACCTGGCCGCGGTCGGGCTCTCCGAACCGGACTACGAGGTGCTGAGCACCCTCTCGGAGCGGCCGGGCCACACCAGCACCCTGGGGGAACAGGCCGACAAGATGGGCTGGTCGCGCAGCCGGCTGTCCCGGCACGCCACCAGAATGGAGGGACGCGGCCTCTTGCGGCGCACACCTGACCCGGCCGACGGCAGAGGCTGTTTCCTTGTCCTCACCGAGCAGGGTCTGGACGCACTCGAAAACGCCGCACCGGCCCACGTTCAGTCGGTACGACGTCACTTCATCGACCGGCTCACCCCAGACGACCTCGCCGCCATCGAACAGATTGCCCGGAGGCTGGAAGAACCCCCAACTGGCGGTCAGGGGCGCTGACCGGTCATCGGCGGGACAGGTATCCCCTGTCCCGCCTCCGCCACCAGCACGGCAGCGGACCCGCCGCACGTCGTGGCGACCTGTCCATTCGGGACGATCCGCTAGCTGCCGGCCCGGTCGTGTGGGACGGTGACGGTGACGGTGCAGCCGACCGGCCGCCCGATCTCGTCGTGGCCGGCATACGTGAGGTGGTACACCCGGTCCCCGCCGTTTCCGGCACGTTCGGCCCGTAGCGCGCCGCTCATGTCCGGCCCGCCGACGGCGAAGCCACTGACGTCCGTGGCGTCGCCCCCGGTCACGCCGGTCAGGGTGAACGCGTTCGGGCCGAGCACACCGTCGCGCAGGTCCACGGTGACGTTGACGTCGACCATCTTGTGGTTCGGCGGCCACAGGACCGGTCGGTCCGCCGCACAGTCGAGCTGCCGTACCGGCAAGGGCTCCGCCAGGGTGGCGGTGGCGTGCCCGATGGTCGCGGTGAGCCGACCCCCGGCCTCGTAGTACATGTGCGCGGTGCGCCCGTCGAAATAGAACGTCGGCGCGGCCGAGCGGCCGAGGTCGGGCGCGGCGGTCATCGAGTCGTGCACGACGCCGAGGTGCGTCTCCTGGTCGAAGTCCTGCCCGACGTCCACCGCGTGCATGTTGCCGTCGGCGGCGTGGTAGATCACCAGGTTGCGATCCTTCCAGCGTAGGAAGAACGGCCCCGAGGCGTTCGGGCCCTCGATGCCCTGCGGGGTCACGAGCGGTTCGGGCTGGATGGTCCAGGTCCGCGCGTCGGTGGAGACCGCCCAGCGGATCCGTCGCGACACCGGTCCGGTAGGTCCGGGCAGCGCGGCGGTCGGGTTGTCCATGAAGACCATCAGGTAGCGGGTGCCCAGACGGGGCACGGACTGCTCGAACACCCGGGCGTAGGAGGTCTCGCCACCGGTGGAGTCGTTGCGGCTGACCGCCGTTCCGCCGTAGTCGAAGTGGATGCCGTCGTCGGAGGTCGCGTACCGGGTGATCGAGTTCTCGCCGTGGAAATAGAGGAAGAGCTTGCCCTCGCCCTCGATCCACACCGCGTGGGGTGAGGAGATGTGGCTGACCGTCGGGTAGTACGGCAGCCAGGTGTTGCCGATCAGGGGGTTGGCGTCGTACTCCGTCCACGGGCCGTTGATCGAGTCGGAGTAGGCGAGGGCGATCCCGCCGGGACGCTCGTGCGGCGCGTAGTACAGGTAGTAGGTCCCGAGCGGGTTGGGAAAGTAGTCGGCGGCCCGGATGACGCTCGGGAAGATGAACTCGTTGGTCGGGTTGTAGGCGAGGGCGCCCTTGTCGAACGCGGTGCCCTGGTAGGTGAACTGGGGGAAGTCGAGCGGGGGTTCGGCGGCTGCCGGCCGGACGCCGGTCACGGCGGCGACGATCAGGCCAGCACTGGCGGCCGCCAGGACAGCGCGTCGGGACGACGGGGTGGATGGTCTCGTCATGCGGCTTCCTCTTCGGTCGGTGGGATCGTCGGCGGCACGAACGATGTGTGTGACGCTCAGTGAGGGCAGGGGGTATCGATCGACGGACACCCACTGAAGCCGTCGAGCTAATACGTATTAGCATCTATGTTTTTTCGATGTTGCGCGCTCGGCGGCGCCTCTGTCAAGAGGTGGCTCGGGGTTCGCCGACCCACCCCGGCCGGACGGTGACCCGGCGGCAGCCTCGGCAGCTAATGCGCATTACTCCAGCCAGTTCATGACGACGAAACCTTTCGTTCACCTCTTGACAGCTGCCGGACCACCGGCCAAGCTCCTTCCCAACGCCGATCGCTAATACGCATTAGCACCGCCGAAGGGACCTGACGTGACTCCTCCCCCCAGACGTGTCACTCAACGTGACATTGCGCGGATGGCTGGCGTCAGTCAGGCGACGGTGTCGCTGGTGCTCAACAATCGGACCGACGCCGACGTCCGCATCGCCCAGGAGACCCGGGACCGGGTGCTGCGGGTGATCGCCGAGACCGGGTACGCGGCTGACCCCGTGGCCCGCCGCCTCGCCGCACGGTTCAACCGGATCATCGGCGTCTTCACGTACGAGCCCGCCTTCCCCAGCGGCAGCCGAGACTTCTTCCACCCGTTCCTGCTGGGCATCGAGGAGTACGCCGAGCGGGTCGGCTGCGACCTGCTGCTGTTCACCAGCGCACCGGTCGTGGACGGCCGGCGACGCATCTTCCACCAGGACAACCGGCTCCGTCTGGCCGACGGGTGCATCCTGCTCGGGCGCGAGATCGCCGGCGCGGAGCTGGACCGACTCAACCGCGACGGATATCCGTACGTCGCCGTCGGGCGCCGGGACGACGCCGGCGGCCCGGTCCCCTACGTCGGCGCCGCCTACGCCTCGGCGGTGTCCCAGCTCGTCGAGATCGCGCTGCGGCACGGTCACCGCCGGCTGACGTACGTGAGCACGGGCACCACCGCGGAATCCTCCGAAGACCGACGCCGCGGGTTTCATGCCGCCGCGGCGACCGCCCGGAGCGCCGGGCAGATGTCGGCGCTGGCCACCGAGGCCGACACCACCATCGACGCCCTGCTGGCCGACGGGACCACAGTCGTCTTCGTGGAGGACTTCGCCACGGCGGTCGCGCTGGAGTCGGCTACCCGCCGGCGCGGCCTGACCGTGCCCGGCGACCTGTCGATCGTGACCCTCGGCGACCCGACGGTCCCTGTCCCCACCGACATCACGTTCACCGGGTTCCGCATCCCCCGCGAGGAGATGGGCCGACAGTCGGTCGAGGTGCTGACGGGCGTCATCGATGGCAGCGCGGACGGTGTCCAGCAGCGACTTCTCCCCTGCGAAATCGTCGAGGGCAGCACCCTCGGCACCCCTGATCCGGCGGTTGACCGGCGCTGAGCGGTCGGCCGCGCAACTTGGAAGGAAACACGTGGTACTCATGCGTACGGACGTCCTCGTCGTCGGGGGCGGGTTGGGCGGCGTCGCCGCGGCGCTCGCCGCAGCCCGGGCCGGCCGGTCCGTCATCCTGACCGAGGAGTTCGACTGGCTCGGCGGGCAACTCACCAGCCAGGCCGTCCCCCCGGACGAACACTCCTGGATCGAGCAGTTCGGCGCCACCGCCAGCTATCGGGAGCTGCGCAACGGCATTCGCGCCTACTACCGTCGGCACTACCCGTTGACCGAACGGTCCCGGTCCTGGACCGACCTCAACCCCGGTGCGGGTTGGGTGAGCCGGCTCTGCCACGAGCCGCGGGTGGCCGTCGCTGTCCTCGAACAGATGCTCGCGCCGTACCTCGGTTCGGGCCGTATCCGGGTGCTCCAGCCGTACCGGCCGGTGGCCGCGGAGACCGACGGGGACCGGGTGACCGGCGTGACCCTCGCGCACCGCGACCGCGACGAGCGGATCGACGTGGTCGCGCCGTACGTCCTGGACGCCACCGAGACCGGCGAGTTGCTGCCGCTGACGGGCACCGAGTACGTCACCGGGTTCGAATCGCAGGCGGACACCGGTGAGCCGAGCGCCCCGGCCGAGGCCCAGCCGATGAACATGCAGGCGGTGTCCGTCTGCTTCGCCCTCGACCACGTCGACGGCGACCACACCATCGACCGTCCCGCGGGGTACGACTTCTGGCGCGACTACAAGCCCGACTTCTGGGGTGACCGGCTGCTGTCCTGGAAGTCACCGCACCCGCGCACGCTGGAGATCGTCGAACGCAGCTTCACCCCCAACCCGGACGACGACCCGTTGAGCGTCAACGCCGACCAACGCCTCAACCCCGGCGACGGCAACCTGTGGACGTTCCGCCGGATCGCCGCGCGGCGCAACTTCACCGACGGCGCGTACGACAGCGACATCACGCTGGTCAACTGGCCGATGATCGACTACTTCGAGGGTCCGGTCATCGACGTCCCGAACGCGTCGTGGCACCTGTCCAAGGCCCGCGAGCTGTCGTACTCGGTGCTGTACTGGATGCAGACGGAGGCGCCGCGCCCAGACGGCGGCACCGGCTTCCCGGGCCTGCGGCTGCGTGGCGACGTGACCGGCAGCGCGGACGGCCTGGCCCAGGCCCCGTACATCCGCGAGTCCCGCCGGATCCGTGCCGAATACACGGTGGCCGAGCAGGATCTGTCCCTGGCGGTCCGGGGCGACCACGGCGCGGTCAGCTACCCGGACGCGGTGGGCGTGGGCATGTACCGGATCGACCTGCACCCGTCGACCGGCGGCGACAACTACATCGACGTCGGCTCCTGCCCGTTCGAGATCCCGCTCGGCGCGCTGATCCCGCAGCGGATGGAGAACCTGCTGCCGGCCGGCAAGAACATCGGCACCACCCACATCACCAACGGCAGCTACCGGCTGCACCCCGTCGAGTGGAACGTCGGCGAGGTCGCCGGTCTGCTCGCCGACTTCTGTCTGGCGCAGGGCGAGTCCCCGCGCGCGGTCCGCAACACCCCCCGTCTGCTGGCTGACTTCCAGGACCGTCTCACCGCGGCCGGGGTGGAGCAGCGCTGGCCACAGATCGCGGGCTACTGAACACACCCCCGGTAAGGAGAATATTGTGAAAGCAGGAAAGGCCCTGCGCGGCGTTGCCGTGGCACTGGCCGGCACGCTCGCCCTGACCGCCTGCGGTGGCGGTGACGACGCCGACGACAGCGGCCCGGCGGCACTGCGGATGACCGTCTGGTCGGCCAACGAGGCGCACCTCAAGTTGTTCAACGAGATCGCCGACGAGTACCGCAAGAGCCACCCGGACGTGACCGAGATCAAGTTCGATCCGCTGCCGTTCGACACGTACACCACGACCCTGACGACGCAGATCGCGGGCGGGAACGCGCCGGACCTCGCGTGGGTGTTCGAGAACTCCGCCCCCGACTTCGTGGCCTCGGGCGCGCTGCTGCCGCTGGACGACACCCTCAAGAAGGCCGAGGGCTACGGGTACGAGGACATCTCCCCCGCCACGCTCAAGCTCTGGCAGAACGACGGCAAGCTGTACGCGTACCCCTTCTCCACCTCGCCGTTCGGGGTCTTCGTCAACAACGACATGGTCAAGAAGGCCGGGCAGAAGACCCCGGCCGAGCTGATCGCGGCTGGCCAGTGGAACTGGGACAACGCCCTGGCAACCGCCGCGGCGACGGCGGCGGACTCCGGCAAGGCCGGGATGGTCATCCGGGACTTCGACTACAAGGGCTGGGACAACCTGTCCACCTTCTGGACCGGGTGGGGTGCCCAGGCGTGGAGCGAGGACGGCAAGTCCTGTGGCTTCAACAGCCCGGAGATGGTCGACGCGATGACCACCCTGCACAAGGCCACCTTCACCCAGAAGGCGCTGCCGGGCCCCGGCACGACCGCCGACTTCTTCGCCGGTGACTCGGCCATGACGGTCACCCAGATCTCCCGCGCCTCGCTGCTGAAGGACGACGGCTTCGGGTGGGACCTGGTGCCACTGCCGGCCGGTCCGAAGGGGAACTACGCGGTGGTCGGCCAGGCCGGCATCGGTGTGATGAAGAAGAGCCCGCACGCCAAGCAGGCGGCCGACTTCCTGGCCTTCTTCACCAACCCCACGAACTCGGCGAAGCTCGCCCAGTTCTTCCCGGCGCCCCGGCAGTCGCAGCTGACCGCCGAGACCCTCGCCAAGACGAACCCGAAGCTCAAGCCGGAGCAGCTGCAGAAGGTCGTCATCGACGGCATCACCAACGGCGTGGTCAAGCCCAGCCACTCCGGCCAGGCCGAGCTGAGCCAGCAGGTCCGCGCCGGGCTCGACCCGCTGTGGCAGCCGAACGCGGACGTCAAGGCCGTACTCGACGGCGTCTGCACCAAGATCCAGCCGCTGCTGGCGAAGTAAGGCCAACGATAATGACCCAGACGGACACCAGGGTGGGCTCGGCTGCTGCCGGGCCCACCCCGGGCCCGGCCCGGCCGTTCTGGACCAGCCGCCGCCGGGACCAGCTCGCCGGATACGTGTTCATCGCACCGCAACTGCTCGGCAGCGTCGTCTTCGTGATCCTGCCGCTGATCCTCGTGCTCTGGTACAGCCTGCACGAGTGGAACGTGCTCGCCGGAACCTTCGACTTCGTCGGCACCGACAACTACAAGGCTCTCGCCGATGATCCCAACCTCGGTGCGGTGCTGCGCGCCACCGGACTGTTCTCCGTCGGTTTGGTGGTGCTCAACCTCGGCCTGGCGCTGCTTCTGGCCGTCCTGCTGAACCAGAGGCTGCGGGGCACGATCGTGTTCCGCACGCTGTTCTTCTCGCCCGTGGTGGTCTCGCTGGTGGCCTGGACCATCGTCTGGGGCTTCCTGCTTCAGGACAACGGCGGGATCAACGGGCTGCTCGACACCATCGGGGTGGACGGGCCGAACTGGCTGCGCGGCGAGGGCACCGCAATGGTCTCCGTGATCGTCGTGCAGGTGTTCAAGAACGTCGGCCTGAACATGGTGCTGTTCCTGGCCGCCCTCCAGGGTGTGCCGGGCGAGCTGTACGAGGCCGCCGAGGTGGACGGGGCGAGCCGCATGCGTCAGTTCTGGCGGATCACCGTACCGCTGATCAGCCCCACGATCCTGCTGACGTCGATCATCACAGTGGTCGGGTCGTTGCAGGTCTTCGCGCAGATCTCGGTGCTCACCCAGGGCGGCCCGGGCGCATCGACGACGGTCCTCGTCTACTACCTGTACCAGCAGGCCTTCCAATTCCATCACTTCGGCTACGGCGCCACGCTGTCGATCGTCCTGTTCGCCATCGTGCTCGCCCTCACCGTGCTGCAGTGGCAGATGCGCAAGAGGTGGGTCTTCCATGAGTCGTGACCTGTCCCGCCGGACCAAGCTGGTGCTCTACGGGGTGCTGCTGGTCCTGGCGATCCCGTTCGTCTTTCCGACCTGGTGGATGGTCACCTCGTCGCTGAAGCCGGTGGCGGACATCTTCGCCTTCCCGCCGAAGCTCCTGCCGACCAATCCCCGGTTCGACGCCTACCAGCGGGTGTTCGAGTTGCAGCCGTTCGGGCAGCAGTACCTGAACAGCCTCTACATCGCGCTGGTCGTCACGGTCGGCACCATGGCCGTGTCGGCGCTGGCCGGGTACGCCTTCGCGCGCATCCGGTTCCGGGGCCAGAACGTGCTGTTCCTGGTCGTCCTCGCGGGCCTGCTCATTCCGAGCGAGGTGACGATCGTGCCGCTGTTCCAGATGTTCTTCAAACTCGGCCTGGTCAACACCCACTGGCCGCTGATCCTGGTGCCGATCTTCGGCGCCCCCAGCGTTCTGGCGACGTTCATCATGCGGCAGTTCTTCATCAGCCTGCCCGGTGAGCTGGAGGAGGCGGCCCGGGTCGACGGGCTGGGCCGATTCGCCACCTTCTGGCGGATCGCCCTGCCGCTGTCGCGGCCGGCGCTGGGCGCGGTGGCGATCTTCACCTTCCTGCACAGCTGGAACCTCTATCTGGAGCCGATCGTCTTCCTCTCCTCGCCGGAGAAGTTCACCCTGCCCCAGGCGCTCACCCAGTTCGTCGACGCGTACGGCGGCCCCATGTGGGACGTCCAGATGGCCGCGGCGTCGATGACCGCCCTGCCCGTCCTGGTGGTCTTCGTCATCGCGCAGAAGCAGTTCGTCGAGGGCCTGGCGCACACCGGCCTCAAGGGATGACGACACCGGTTGTCGGAATCGACATCGGCGGCACCAAGACGGCGGCCGCGCTCGTCGACCGGACCGGGCGGGTGCTGGAGCGCCGCGAGGCGCCCACCCCGGCCCGGTCCGGGCCCGAGGCCGTGCTAGACGTCGCCGCCCGGCTGGCCACCGATCTGCTCGGCGCGACCGCCGGACCGTTGGGCGTGGGCACCGCCGGCACGGTCGATCCCGCGACCGGCAGCATCCGGTACGCCACCGACAGCCTGCCCGGCTGGACGGGCATCCCGGTCGCCGACGAGCTGGCCACCCGGCTGGGTCGCAACGTGCGCGTCACCAACGACGTGAACGCCGCCGCGCTCGGCGAAAGCTGGGCCGGCGCCGGACGGGACCGCGCCCACATCCTGCTGGTGGCCGTCGGCACCGGGTTGGGTGGGGCGATCATCCGCAACGACCGGGTCGAGGCCGGCGCCCGCGGGGTAGCCGGCGAGGTGGGGCATCTGCCCGCCCCGGGCGCCGAACGACTGCGGTGCGGATGCGGCCGCCACGGGCACCTGGAGGCGATCGCCTCCGGCAGCGGGCTGGCCGCCGCGTACGCCATCGAGACCGGCATCCACGTCACCGGGCGGACCGTTGCCGAGCGCGCCGCGACCGGAGACGGCGCCGCCCAGCGGGTCGTGGAACGGGCCGGAGCCGTCCTCGGCGCGACCCTGGCGGGATTGGTGGCGCTGCTCGATCCGGACGCTGTCCTGGTCGCCGGCGGAGCGGCCGGTTCCCTGCTGCCCGCCGCTTCGGCCGCCTACTCGGCCGAGGTGCCCGCCGGCTGGGCCGACGTTCCGCTCCTGCCCGCCGCGCTGGGCACCGACGCCGTCCTCGTCGGGGCCGCCCGACTGGCCATCGACCGACCCCACATCGAAGGGACCAACAGGTGAACGTGCTCGACGACCTGGCCGGCGGGCTGGTGGTGTCCTGCCAGCCGCTGCCCGACGACCCGGGCGATCCGATGCGGGATCCGTACGTCCAGGCACGGGTGGCGGCCGCTGTGGTACGCGGCGGCGCGGTGGCGGTCCGGGTCAACGGACCGGACGACGTCCGAACCGTTCGCGCTGCCGTCGACGTTCCGATGATCGGGCTGTACAAGCACGGCGCCGAGGACGTCTTCATCACCCCGACCGCGGCCCACGCGCTCGAGGTGGCCCTGGCCGGGGCGGAGATCGTCGCGATCGACGCCACCGACCGCCCCCGGCCGGACGGCCGCGCCTTCGCCGACACGGTCCGCGTGCTCCGCGAACGGACCGACGCACTGATCCTGGCAGACGTCGCCACCGCCGCCGAGGGCGTCGCAGCCGTCGAGGCCGGCGCGGACGCCGTCGCCACCACGCTGTCCGGTTACACACCGGCCAGCCCACCGACGGACGGGCCCGACCTCGGGCTCGTGGAGCGACTCGTCGCACTGCTGCCCGTTCCGGTCATCGCCGAAGGGCGGTACCGCAACACGGAACAGATCGGCCAGGCATTCGAGGCAGGTGCCCATGCGGTGGTGATGGGCAACGCCGTCACCTCACCGCTCTGGATCACCCGCCGGCTCGTGCCGGCCACCCCCCGCGCGGCGAGCGCACCGAAACAGAGGAGTGAGCTATGAGAAGACGCACCCTTCTGGCCACCGGCATGGCCGGGCTGAGCACCGTGGCCGTGGGCCGGCCCGCATTCGCCGGGCCCGCGGTCACCGGCCCCGGCAAGCGGCAGTTGACCGTGGCGCTGGTCCCGTTGGACGACCGGCCCGTCAACACGTACGCGGCGCAGATGACCGCGGCCAGCGCCGGCGCCCGGGTGCAGCTGCCGCCACGGGAGACGCTGGGCCGCTTCTTCACCCCCGGCGACGGCGCCGCCATCGCCCGCTGGCTCGGCACCACCACCAGCGTCGACGGGTACGTGATCTCGGTCAGCATGCTCGCGTACGGCGGCCTGATCGCCTCCCGCACCGCCGCCCCGACGCTGGCCGCCGCCCTGGCGAACCTGGCCGCGATCCGCACCCTGCGCTCCACCCGGCCGGAGGCGGTGATCGAGGTGCACGACACCATCCAGCGCCTCGCCATCACCAGCACGGGCACGGAGCTGGATCGGTACCGCGACCTGCTCGTCTCCTGGGCGAAACTTTACGACCAGGTGACGAACCTCGGGCAGGAGGAGCTGCGCGCCCAGCTCGACACCGTTCGGGCCCAGATCCCCGACCAGGTCGTCGAGGACTATCTGGCCGCCCGGGCCCGTAACCACCAGGTCAACCGGCTTATGGTCGAGTGGGTCGCCGACGGCACCATCAATCACCTCGTGCTCTCCGAGGACGACACCGCGCCGGTGGGCCTGGCCCGGGCCGAGCGGGTGGAGCTGGAGGCGCTCGTCGACGAACTCGGCGTCAGCGACCGGGTGGAGATCTTCCCCGGTGCCGACGAGGTCAACGCGCTGCTGGTCGCGCGGGTGGTCGCGGCCGGCACCGGCCCCACCTACCGGGTGGAGTACGCCGGCGTCTCCGGTGAGGACTGGACCGCACAACTGGAGGGCATCCCGTTCGCGGAGAACATCCGGCGGCACGTCACCTCGGTCGGAGGACGGGTCGTCAGCCGCGACGCGGACATCGTGCTCGCCGTGAACACCCCCTCGACGGCGCCCGGGCAACGGGCCGCCGACCTGGACGCCTTCGTCGGACGGATCGGCAAGCTGCTGGCCGCCGGCACCCCGCTCATCGTGGTGGACCCGCTCATCGTGAACAAGGCCGACCACGACCTGGTAGCGCGGATGGAGAGCCACCTGGATCTCGCGGCGCTGCTGTCGTACTCAGGGTGGAACACCGGTGGTAACGCGCTCGGCCTGGCGCTCAGCCACGGCACCGCCCGGTGGGCGTACCTGCGCGCCTCCGGCAGCGGGTTCGGCGTGCCCGACCTGCGCGCGCCGGGCCAGGCCCACGCCGAGTACCTGCTCTACCGGTTCGTCAAGGACGACCCGTGGAAGAACATCGTGCAGGTCGAGGCGTACGCGCACGCACGGGCGCGGGGCTGGGACCCGCTCGCGCTCACGCCCGAGCAGAAGACCTACTTCGACGGCTGGGTCAGGGAACGGCTGGTACCCGTGACCGAGCGGTACTTCGCCGACCACTTCGCCGGGCATCGCATCGTGCTGGGTCGCCGTGGCGCGAAGACGTTCACGGCCACCCTCACCCGCTTCGAGTCGGCGCGTGTCGAGCTGCCGTGGGACCGGCTCTTCGAGGTGATCCTCGAACCTCGGCTGCAACTGGCCTGACCGGTAGCCGACCCCGCACATCGGACCGGCACGATGCCGGAATGATGCTGCTGGTCCCCGCCGGCGACATCGTCGGCGTCCGATGACCACGACCGAAAGATCCACCGCCATGGCCCGCACCACACCTCCGCGTCCCCTGGACATCAGCGCGCTCTTCCCCGAACTGCGGGACCATTCCACGACCGCTACCCGCCTGCATCCCCGGCCCGGCGCTCCGACCGTCAGGGACAGCTCGGTCGGCGGACCGATGCTGTGGCCGGCCGACGAGGAATGGCCGGTCTGCGACGACGCGGGCGCGCACGAGCCGTACAACCTGACCACCCCGGCCGCCCTGCGCCGCCGGCGGGAGATCTTTGCGACCGCAGAGGCCCGGGAGCCACTGGCGAGTGGGGACTTCCTGACTGCGAAGGAGCGGGCCGAGCTCGATGCGGCCGACGCTCTGGACCTGGACGACCTGATCGAGGATCCGATCCCGTTGGTCCCGGTCGCGCAGCTGTACCAGCGAGATATCCCGGACTACGCCGGTCCGGACGCCACCGACCTGCTCCAGGTGCTGTGGTGCCCGGTGGACCATTCGGATCGGCACTACAGCCCTCGCCTCTTCCTCTACTGGCGCGACAGCTCCGCCGTCGGCCCGGTGCTCGAAGCGCCCCCCGAGCCGCCGGTGATCAGCGACATGTACCTGCCGGTTCCGTGCGTGGTGCACCCCGAGCAGGTCCGTGAGTACCAGTACGCCGATCTGCTCCCCGATGACCTACGCGAGCGGATCGACGAGTGGGACGACGACGAGGACGACAGCCGTCCCCACTATCAGAGCGACCTGTCGTTGGCGCCGGGATGGAAGGTCGGCGGATACGCGAACTGGTCGCTGACCGATCCGTACCCGATGGACTGTGCTGCCTGCGGCACCGCGATGACAATGGTCTTCGCCGCGGACTCGGGCGACTGGAACGGCATGCACTGCAGCTGGCGCCCGCTCGAGGAGAACCCGACCGCGTCCCCGGACATCGTCGGTGTGCAGATCGGGCGCGGCTACTCGCTGTACACCTTCCACTGCCCCGAATCATTCGATCACCCCCCGGCCACCGCTATGCAGTGACGCTGCCTCCCACCTCGGTGAACGCGGCGGCGTGGTCGGTGGCCCACTGCCGGAATGTTCCCGGTGGTCTCCCGAGTTGGTCGGACACCGTCGAGGTGACGTATGCGGGCTGTCCCATCGTCGCGTTCCATGCGGCCAGCAGCATGTCCGCCGCCGAGCGCGAGGACTCCGGGGTCTGACGCCGGAATTCGTCGGGTGGTAGTTCCTCGAACGTGATCGGGCGGCCCAGCACGTCGCCGATGATGCTCACCTGTTCGGCCTGACTGAGCGACTCGGGGCCGGTCAGGACATAGTCACCGCCGGCGTGCCCGTCTTCGTAGAGGGTTCGTGCGACGACCGCGGTGACGTCCCGGTCGTCCACGGGGGCTGTCTCTGCCGCGCCGTACGGCCAGCGGACCACGCCGTCCGAGCGGATGGAGGTGGCCCACCAGAACAGGGCGTTCGATGCGAACATTCCTGGTCGAATGATCGTCGATTCGAGTCCGCTGGCCGCGATGAGTTGCTCGATCTCGGCGTGCAGCGCCGCCATCGGGTTCGGTTGCTGGAAGAACGGGTGCGGGGTCCGGTGTGGTGCGGACAGGTAGACGACGCGCTGCGCGTGGGCGGCCAGCCGATCGATCACGGCGGCTGCGGTCTGCGGCGGCGCGGTCCAGACGAGGAAGACCGTGCTGACGGCACGTAGTGCGGCGTCGAGCGATTCGGGCACGGTGAGATCGCCGGTGATGACGTCGACGCCGGTGGGCAGTGTCGCCGCCGACTCGGAGCGACGCACGAGGGCGCGGACCGGCACCCCCGCGTCCGTCAGCTGGTCGACCACGGCGCGGCCGATCCGGCCGGTCGCCCCCGTGACGAGCACCGGGGATCCGGGTGCGGGTGGCACGGCATCGTGCCGTCGTGCGGCGGCTGTCGGGTTCGTCTGCTTCATGGCGCCCAGTAAAACGTTACCGAGTAAATAAGGCAACTCGGTAACAAATGATACCCTGTGGCAGTGATCGAGTCGGCCGGGCTGCGGGCGCGCAAGAAGCTACGAACGCGGGACGCCATCGCGGACGCGGCGATCTCCCTGTTTCTGGCGCGCGGGTTCGACCACGTGTCGGTGTCCGACATCGCCGCTGCGGCCGAAGTGTCGAAGCCGACGCTGTTCCGCTACTTCCCGACCAAGGAAGACCTGGTCCTGCACCGTTTTGCCGACCACAAGGGCGAGGCCGCCCGTGTCGTCGACAGCCGAGGGCCCGATGTTTCCCCGATGACAGCCCTGCACCGGCACTTCCGGGCGGGCCTCGATCGTTTCGAGCCGGTCACCGGCCTCAACGACCATCCCGAGGTGATCGCCTTTCACCGGCTGGTATTCGCCACCGCGAGCCTGACGGGGCGACTCACGCAGTACCAGCTCGACGACGAGGCCGCACTGGCCGCCGCCCTCGGCTCGGGCATCGCAGGGCGACTGCAGGCCGCCCAGGTGGTCGCCGTTCAACGCGTACTCGCCCGGACCAACTGGCAGAAGATCGCCGACGGGCGGACCGCACACGATGTGCAGCCCGAGGCGATCGCCGACGCCGACCACGCCTTCGCCCAACTGAGCCACGGCAGTTCCTAGTCCGTCACGCCGGCAGCGATCCCGCACGCTCCGCGAGTCGCCGGCACACCGGAACGTCAGGCTGTTCAGTGGGTGCCGGACGCCAGGCCCGCGCTGTCCGGCAGGCGGTAGACGACAAGCGTCTGCTCGGGCCGCTCGGCGACGTGGAACGCGCTGTGCGACACGGTGATCACGCCCAGCCGGGGATGCCGTAGGCGCTTGCGGCCCGCGTGGCTGAACTGGATGTCGTACTGCGGCCACCACTCGCGCACCTCGGGGCTCGCCTCGCTCAGCTCGGCCACCAGCCGGGCCACGCGGGGGTGGCCGGGATGCCGTCCCGCGATCATCCGCAGCCGCGCCAGGACGGCGCGCGCCTCCCACTCCCAGTCGACCAGCACATCGCGAGCGGCGCGGTCGGTGAACATCCAACGCACGACGTTTCCGTCCGGCCCGATGCCACCGAACAGCTCCGCCGCGGCTTCGTTGATCGCGAGCACGTCGTAACAGATGCCGGTGACGTACGCCGGATTGTCGCCCAGCAACGCCGGAACGCCCGCGACCTCGGGTGCGACCTGCTCGGGGGCGTCCTCCCCGGGCGTCGTGACCCCACCGGCGAGGCGGTGCAGGTGCTCCTGCTCGGCGGCGGTGAGCCGCAACGCCCGGCCGAGAGCGTCGAGAACCTGGCCGGAGGGGCGTACGTCGCGCCCCTGTTCGAGATAGGTGAGCCAGGTGGCGCTGATGCCGGCCAGCAGGGCCAGTTCCTCGCGGCGCAAACCGGGCGTCCGGCGGCGCCCGGTGACCGGCAGGCCCGTCTCGGCCGGAGTCACCCGCTCCCGGCGGCTGCGCAGAAACGCGCCAAGCTCGGCACTCACCCTAGAACCCACCCACCCTGGGACCTCCAGTACCAGAATAAAACGATTCTGGATACCACTTTACCGCCGCGCGAAGGTTGACTCATGCGAGCTTGGACTGTTGCTTCACATGACGATGACGTGCGCCTGCGCGACGTACCGGCGCCCACCCTCCAGGGCGGCGGCGTGCTCGTGGAAGTGCTCGCCGCGCACCTTCCGGCGTACACGAAAATGGTGGTCGGTGGTAACCGCGGCGGCCTGCCGGTCCCGCTGATCCTGGGTCCCTCCTGCGTCGCTCGCGTGACCGACGTCGCGCCCGACGTGTTCCATGTCGCCCCGGGCGACATCGTGCTGGACACGGCGCTGCTGGACGCGGGCGACGACGACGAGATCCTGGTGGGCTGGATCGGTCTGGGCGGTTCCGGCGCCGGCAGCGAGCGCACGGACCGGATGCGTACGGTGTGGCACGACGGCGTCTTCGCGGAGCGCGCGCTGTGCGCCAAGGAGACGATGGTCAAGCTGCCCGGTGCGGAGAACTACCCGGACCCGGCCCGCCTGGCGTTCCTGCCGTGGCTCTGCATCGCCGCTTCGGGCCTGCACGCGGCGGGCCCGCTGGCCGGCCGGGACGTCGCGGTGATGGGCGCGACGGGTCAGCTGGGCGGCGCGGCGGTGCTGGTGGCGCTGGCGCAAGGCGCGGCGACGGTCACGGCGGTGGGCCGCAACAAGGAGTCGCTCGACCGGTTGGCCGAGCTCAGCCCCCGGGTACGCACCCACCGACTGACCGGCGACCGCGCGACGGACGCGGCGGGCATCGGCCCGGTGGACGTGGCCCTGGACACCCTCGGTGCCACGCCGACGGCGGACCCGACGATGGCCGCCTACGACAGCCTGCGAGGGCGCGGCAGCCTCGTGCTCATCGGTGGCGTACGCCAGGACCTCACCATTGCCTACGGTGACCTGATGCGCCGCAGGCTCACCCTGCGCGGTTCCTGGATGAGCGACGACGAGACGGTGACCACGGTGTGGAACCTGGTCCGTTCCGGGCTTCTGGACCTCTCCGCGATCGAGTTGCTGACTGTCGGCCTGGACGACCCGGCGACCGCACTCGACCTGGCGGAGCGTACGACGGGCCTGGCCTTCGTAGCCCTCGTCCCCTGACCGTCGGGTGCGGGTGCTGCCAGGCCGCCGTGGCCGCCTGGCAGCACCCGGATGCGCACTCCCCTTACATCACCTGGTTCGCTCGATGACGCCGGCGGTGCCGTAGCCGTTGGGCGAGGCGGCCCCGCTACCCCAGAAGGACGAGGTGCCCGGGACGTTGGCCACAGCGTCGAGGCTCGGGTCGTTGCCGCCGACCTTCGGTCCGTACGCCACACTCCACCGGCCGCCGGTGTAGCGCAGCAACAGCGTGCCTGGGTACTCGATGTACGGCGGGATCGGATTCGTGCCGCTGATCCACACATTGCCGTTCGCGTCACCGGCGACGGCGTACGCCCAGCCGGCGGGTGCAGGTCCGGCCACCCGCTGCCACGTCCCGCCGTCCCAGTGCAGGATGACCGGCTTGGGAGCGGAGTCGTAGTCCTGGGTGCCGACCGCCCAGGCGTCGGTCGACGAACGAGCCCACACACCGGTCAGCTGGGTGCTGGGAACCGATGGCAACGCCGCCACCCGCCACACGCCACCGACCCGCTGCACGATCGTCGGCTCCGGGTAGGGGGCGTCGGCGACGTACCTGTCACCGGCGGCGAAGATGCTGCCGTCCCGGGTGCTCGAGACCACTCGCAGGACACCGTTGTACTGCTCCGTCCCCGGTACCGCCACCCGGTTGAACTGACCGGTGTCGCCTTCGACGACGAGAGGCCGGGAGCCGTCGTGGCCGACCAGCACCGCCCGTCCCCCGCCGGTGGCCGCCACGTCCAGCAACGCCGAGGGCCCTGTCGAGGTCCCCAACGGCGCGTGTGCCGTCCAGGTCTGGCCGTTGAAGTGCCCGGCGTACGACTGGCCGAGATCCCCGATGCCCACCGTCCAGACGTCCCCGGCGCTCGCCGCATCCACCTTGTACAGCACGAACGCCTCGTGCGGCAGTCGCCGCTCCGTCCACGCCTGCCCGTTCCACTGCAACAGCACGTAGGGCTCGTCGATCGAGTATCCGGTGTAGGTCGACGCCTGGTAGCCGACCGACCAGGCATTGTCCGGGCCGGTGGCGACCACGTCGGTCAACCGGCTGTCGGGGATCAGCGGAGGCACCGTCGCCCTCCACGTCGACCCGGTGGCGGCCACGACCGCCGTCGCCGGCAGGAACGATGCGCCTGCTGCCACCGTGGCGAGCGTCGCCGCCGACAGCCAGCTCCGTGCCAGTGATCCCATAACGGCCCTCCTCCTCGATTGGTAGCTGGCCTTCAGCGTCGCGCTCGTCAATGGCTCACGCGCGCCCTATTCGCCTTCCGTAACGAAGGCGTAAGAACGTCGATGCGCGCACCGCTGCGTCCTGACCAGCCAATCCCGTCGTCACGGTGGCGTGGTGCTGGTGACCGGTGCGCCCCTGGACTGCGGTTCACCAGGTCAGCGGTTCCGGCTTCCCGCCCTCCAGGTTGAGATACGCCGAAAGCTCGGCGCCACGCTGAGGCTCGGTGGCCGAGTCGGCGGGCGGCTGCAGCCCGAGACCGGTGTAGAGCAGGCGCCGGTGTGCGGTCACCGTGGCTTCGACACCGTCGAGGTATTCGAACGTGGCGGACCTCAGCCGGCCGGACGTGGTGCGCACAGCGATCACCCAGGCCGCGACGAGGAGCACTGTGCACACGATGCGGGGCGTCGCCTGGAGGCGACCGGTCCAGATCAGGGGCAGCCAGACGATTGCGGCACAACTCAGTACCCACTGCTGGACCAGAGCCAGCACCGTCGCGCTGCTGGCGGCCAGCCGCTTGTACGTCTCGTCCGGAAGCACCTCGAGCAGCACCGGCCAGCAGACGGCCAGATCCAGGCCGTACGCGTCGAGAACGCGCCGCAGCGCCGCGGCCCGGGCGTTGCCGATCCGGGTCGGCGCCAGGGCGTCGTGGTCGTCCGGACCGGCCACCGGCGGAAACCGCTGCCGCTCCGGATCGTCGCGCTCGGCGGTGGCCCGACCCACGGCGCGCAGGCGACGAGCCATCTGCGCCCGGCGTCGCCTCGCGAGCCAGGCGCGGCCGGCGGCGTGATCCGGCCACTCGCCGCCGGTCAGCGCGAGCACCCGCCCGGCGGCCGCGCTCAGCAGCGAGGCGGTTCCGATGACCAGCACCGCGGCCAGCACGATCAGCACCACGTCACCGGCCGATCCGTTGGCGTGCGCCCAGCACGCGAGATCGTGCCGGCGGGCGCACGTGTCGGTGCGCAGCAGATCGGACCGGCCGAGCAGCAACAGACCAGCCCCGAGCAGCCAGAACAGCAGCGCCGAGCCGAGCAGGTAGGACTTCCACCGCGCGGCGAGCGTGTTCGTCATCGAACCGACGAGTGGGCTCACGGTCAGTCGGCCAGCATGAGCTGCGTGCGGGAGTGCCACGGGTTCGGGCAGTGGTCCTGCTGGGCCGGGTGGAACCGGTCACCCCAGGTCTCGTAGCCGCAGGCCGGCACCGGGCAGGTCCAGCGGCGGGACGGGCGCCGGCGATCGGCCGTGGGGGCGATGATCTCACCCCGTGCGCCGGTCGGCGCGGCGTGCCGCCGCCGGTACAGCGTCCGCAGTTCAGGGTTCTGCCCGAGCAGGCTCTGGGCGCGCAGGACGAACGCCTCCGGATCGGCGCCCTGATCGGCGAGCAGTGCGGTCAGTTGATCGCGCGCCGAGGACGGCAGGGTGTCGAACTCAGGGTCTTCGGCGAGCTCGGCCAGCCGATGACGCCACAGCTCCACATCGGAATGTGCGGCGTGGATCGGGTCGGACGCCCGCTCATGCGTCATGCCGACACTCTCGCATTGTTCCGCCACACCGGACTGTCAGATGACCGACGACCAAATGGATACCGGCCATTCGTCCGTTGACCATTTTTCGGCCACCCCGAAACCATGGTGGCATGGATCAGACCTCCTCCCCGCCGCCCTCGTCCGTCGGACACCGGCGCCGCCCGTGACCGCCGGTTGCGTCGACGTTCACCTGACGCTCCAGCCGGGTCCTCCGGGCACCATCGCGGTGACCATCGCGGTGCCCGACAACGGTCTGATTCCGCCGTGGAAAGACGACTATCTCCTGGCGGACACGCCGGCGGTCCTCGAGGAGTACGTGTCCGATGTGGTCACGTTCGCCGAGAGCGACCAACCGCAGGACCTCACCAGACCCGGGGATCTGTACGAGAATCTCTTATTCGCCGGCGCAGTCCGCACGAAGTTCGCCGAGATGCGCCGAACTCTCGCCGGTCGTGCCCGGATCCGTGTTCTGCTCACCGGCGCTGCGGAGATCGTCGACCGCAAGTGGGAGGCAGCGCCGATCCCGCGCGTCCTCGGTGGCTTCACCGTCCTGGGGCAGGAGCCGGACGTGTCCCTGGTGCGGGTCGTGGACGGCCCGGCCTCGCGATCGCGTGCGGTGCCGAGCAGGCGGGTCGTGGTGGCCACCGCCACCGACCTGTCCGGCCCCCACCTGCTGCCCGACGGTGAGTCGGTGACCCTCCGCACGGCATCCGGTCGGGCGCCCCGAGACGCCGCGTTGATCCGGGAGGCGCTGCAACCGGCTCGCTTCGAGGTGGTGACCCTCGACGGCGTGACCAAACAGCGGCTCCGCAGCGCTCTGATCGACCGGAGCTATGCGGTCGTCTTCTGCGGCCACCACGTCGCGGCGCCGGCGCCCGGGCTGCTGGTGCACGCCGACGACGAGGACGCTCCCGCGACTGCCGAACTGCTGGAGCACAACTGGGTGGCGGCCAACGTCACCGACGCGAAGCCGGCCCTGGCCGTGCTGGTCGCCTGCGGCAGCGGTGAGCCGGTCGGCCCGTACGGCTCACTCGCCCGACGGCTGGCCGAGGGTGGGGTCCCGCTCGTGGTGGGCATCTACGGCACGGTCAGCCACTACGACGCCGAGCAGTTCATCGCCACGTTCTTCGAACAGCTGGTGCTGGGAACCCCGGCCGACCTGGCCGTGGCCGGAGCCCGTTCGGGGTTCAGCCGGCACGACGCGCTTCCCGTCCTGTACACGCACGGCCTTGCCTTCCTGGACCAACGGGCGCCCGCGCCGGAACTGCCGACGCCGGACACCTACCAGACCTGGGCGCTGACCCGGTCCTGGTCACCGGGCACCTCCGCCCTGCCCGTCGACGACGCTCGGCGGGTCGGCCTCGACCTGATCTGCACCCTGGACCGCGGGCCGGCGACAGTCGTGCTGGCGGACGCGAAACGTCGCAGCCGCGCTCTCGGTGACGCGCTCACCGCGGCCGAGGAGACATTCCAGCACGAGGCCACCCGTCAGCGGCGGACGTTCGCGCGCCGTCGCTGGTACGAGTACGAGGCGGCCAACAACATCCCGGACACCGTGGAAACCTGGCTCCAGCTTGCCGGAAACCCGCCGGCGCTCCGCGCTGTCCTGGAGAGCCGCCCCGACGGTGCGACTCTCGGCCTCGTCGTGACCGCCGAGACGCCCGCGACCCAGTGGGAATACGGCGGTGAGTGGGCGAAGCGGATCGCGATGTTCGCCGCGTTCCGCGACGCCGAGCTGCCCGGGGCGGCGCTGGTGCTGCGGATCGTCTCCCCGGAGCCGCTCGACGCGGTGCTGGCCGCCCAGGATGTCGCCGCCCGCCTCGACGGGCAGCGCGTCGAGTTGCTGTGCCAGGTCCTTCCGTGGACCACCAGCCGGGTGCAGCGTGCCAGATCCGTGCTGCTGCCCGGTGACGGCCCGGCCGGCTTCGGCGCCGCGGTCGCCGAGGTCCGGCAGCGGTACGGCCTCGACGCCCCGACGCCGCCGGTCGCCGGGGGCAGCCGGCCCACACCGATCGCCGCCGCCGTTCAGGCCCTGGTCGCCGCGGTGAACGCGGACTCGCCGGGACTCGCCGCCGAGGTCGGTCTGCTGCTGGACGTGCGCGACTGGTTGCGCGACTGCTACGAGCCGCTGCTCGCCGCGTACGCCCGGGACCGCGCCGGGTCCGGCCGGTACGCCGCGCTGATCGCCGCCGCCGCGACGGACGACCACCTGGATCACTGGCTCGACGAAGCCATCAAGGCCGGTCGTCCGCCCCTGCCCGACGAGGCGCCCGCCCACGCCATGCGCACCGAGGTGGTCGACGCCCTGCTCTGGGCGCTGCACCGACGCCGGCCCAGCGACGCGGCGACCCGGGACCTGCTCGAGAGCTGGCTTGAGCTGCGGGACGGCGAATCGGTCCAGCGGCTGCTCGGCACCCCGCGGGCGGAATTCGGGAACGGCCGCTGGGCCGAGGAGGATCCCGCGGTCGTCCGCCGCTGGGCCCGTGCGGTGCGGCTGGGCCCGGAGCACCTGGCCGGCGCATTCCCGGACCGGCCCGGCTACTGGGCGGCGCTGTCGCAGATGCCACTCAAACCCGAACTGGTCGAGCCGGTGCTCGCGCTCGACCCGCCCTTCCCGCTGGTCGTCGGTCTCTCGAACACCACGGGCTCCACCGGGGCCGACGTCACGGACGCCGACCTCGTCGCCGTGCTCCGGCACGCCTACCTGCCGCCGAACCGACCCGAGAGAGCGTGACCATGCTGCTCGCCGACTGGCACTTCTGCTGTTCCATCCGCCTCCAGCCGAGCGACACCCGGGCGTACCTGTCGCTGTTGGAGGTGCTGCGATCACCGCACGCACGGTCGACAATGGTGCAGTTGGCGGCCGGCCGGATCGCCACGATCGAGCGGCTGCAGCAGGTCTACGCGATTCCGGCGCTGGTGGACGCGGCGCGGCGCTGCACGGACGCCGCGACGGCCGAGCATCTCGCCGCCGCCCTGACGGCCACGATCGGCCCGGAGGCGCCGCCGGCGCTGGTGCACCTGCTCCGCCGGCTCGGCGCGGCCACCGAGCAGGAGATCGTCGAGGCGCTGTCCGCCGTACCTGTCGCGCCACCGGCCACCGGGCCGGCCCAGGGCACCCGCCTCCACCTCGACCTGCCGGGCCGAGCGACCGACGTCGCGGTACTCGCGCTCCTGCGCAGTGCCGCCGAGGCCGCGCCCCGGGCGGTCGCGGCCCACCTCGAGCAGCAGCCGGACTACGTCGAGGCGGTACTCGACGGCGAGCTGGGCCGGCTGCCGCAGCTGATCGCGATGGAGGCCGCGGGCGCTTCCGGGACGGACGGCGCCAAGCTGGTCGCCCGGCTGCTCGGCACGTCCGGCAACAGCGGCCTGGCGCAGCCCGACGTGCTCGAGACCATGGCCCGGCTGCTGTTCGCCGCGCGGCCGGCGGACGGTCGCGACACCGCCACGGTCGTGGCGGACATCGAGCGGGAGGCGGTCGGCTTCCGGCGCCTCGACGTCCTGCACAGGCGCGTCGGCGGGCCGCCACGGGCCGACGCGTTCGCCTGGCTGCGTGGCGAGCCGGAACCCCTGCTCGGCAGGCTGCTCTGGCAGACGGTTCTGTGGCAGGTCGCGGCGGAAGTGGATCCGGCGTCGCTGGCGACCCGGCTGAGCCGATGGTGGAACGCCCCGCCGTTCGCCGGCCCCAAACGCGGCAAGGGCCCGGCCCGGGTGTGGCTGCCGTGTGACTCGTCGGAGCTGAAGAGGTTCCAGGCGGCGATCGGGGATCTGCTCCGACTCCGGATGCCGCCCGGCGCCGAGGCCGGTGAGATCGAGGTCAGGTCGGGCGACCACGACCGGATGCCGGTGCCGACGGCGAGCCTGCTGTTCTCACCCTGGCTGCACCGCCGCGACGCCGTCTTCAACCCGATGGCCGTCCGCGACCAGGCCGAGGACGGCAACAGGCGCAAGCACACGGTCGCCGATGGCACGTTCCCGCATCTCGGCGACAAGTCCGCCCTGGTGCGCCTGTTCGGCGCGATCTCGGTGGCCGGCACCCTGCTGGCCGCCACCGGACCGCAGCCGCCGGCGTACCTGGTCGACCTGATGGTGCACGCGGCGGACGTGCTGGGCGGGTACCGCCTGCGGACCCACCTCGGCAACCGGGAGTCGCTGGACGCGGCAGGCGACGACGACGCCTTCCTCAACGGCCCGATGACCGGCCTCGCCCTGTACACGCAGGACTTCCTGCGCCGCATCGGCAGCGGCGAGGCGACCGCCGGAGCCGACGGCGACGCGCGACCGTCGCTGCCGCCCGCCCTGGTCGCCGAACGGTTGCGGCAGACCGTCCGGTACGAGCCCGGCGACCGGGGCAAACGGCTGGTCGGAACCCATCCGCAGCAGGCACTCAACCTGTTCCAGGAGGCGGCGACGATGGTCGTCACGCACTGGGCCTACGAGGCGTACTCCGGGCAGGTCGACGTCCCCGTCCGGGCGGCGTCGGCGGCCTGGTACGCCGGCACGGACGGGCCCACGCCCGCCGAACAGATGATCGCGCTCGCCATGACCGAGATGTGGCAGTACAACCCGGCAACCGCGTCACGGCGGCTCCTCGAACCGGCGACCCTCGCGCTGGAGGCGTTCCCATCGCTCTTCGACGCGGTCAACCGCGCGGAGTGGGACTGGCTGGACTCGTTCGTCGAGGGCCGCAAGGTCGGCACCCGGCAGGTGCTGCTCGCGCCCAACCTGAAGGTCGACGAATGGCAGCGGGTCACCATCCCCGAGCCCGGTCCGCTGGTCACGGTCGACCTCGCCATGATGACGCTGCGGCTGGAGGCGTTGCTCGCCGACGGCCGGGCCGTGGGCGAGCACGCGGACTGGATCGCCGAGTGGAGCCGGCGCGTGTCCCGGTTGAACGAGCCCAAGAACCTGCCCCGTGACATCCGCCGTCGGATGCTCGACCTGCTGGACGTGCCGGTCGCCGAGCAGAACGACGCCACGGTACGCCAGGTCCAGGAGCTGGTGATCGACGCGGTGGCCGAGTTCTCGGTCAACGCGCCGCGCTATCTCGACCTGCTCGTCGCCAAGCTGACCGGGGTGCTGCCGATCGGCGAGTCGACCACGGCGAAGCTGCGTCAGCGGCTGTTCCGTGCGCTGCTGAACAGCACCGGCGAGCGTGCGGCGACGGCCAGCCCGTGGAGTGGGTACGCACAGTCGATCGGCGCCGCGCAGCGCACCCAACTCCTGGAGCGTTTCGTCGCGCGGGTGGGGATGACCGCGGGGCACGCGCTGACGACCTCGCCCGCACAGTGGCAGTTCCACCGCGGCGGGTCGTTGGTGCCGGCGCCCGCCACCCAGGCGTACGACCCGCGGTTGGTCGCCGCGGTGTTGCGGCACGGCTACGAGTTGACGCAGGTGCCGATGAACGTCTCCCTCACCACCTTCGGGTCGTACCGAATCCCGCGGGGTGACGCCGTCGACCTGTTCGCCGCCGACGCGCGCCGTGAGGAGCGGCTGCCGGCCGGGCGGGCCTGGGTCAGCGGCATCGTGGCGGCGGCCGAGCGGCGGCAGAACGAGCGGCGCGTCCTGGTCAACTGCGGGTTGGGTGGCAGCCCGCCCGGCTTCGCGACGAACCTGTCGCTGGAGATCGGCGACCTGGTCGCCGTGCAGCTCGACAGCGGGACGATCCGGGCGGTGGAACGCCTGCACACACGGCCGCCGGCACCGGACGAGGTCCGCAAGGCCGACTTCACCATCCGGGCCGACGTGGTGAGCCTGGCGGTCGCGGGCCAACACTCCCTGCGAACGGTGTACCAGCACCGCCGCGGCATCTCGCTGCCCGCGTTGGTACACGACTACTGGGACCCCGACATCTCCGCGTCGTACCACCGCAGCACCGAGGTCACCGGATCGACGATGGTGCGGTGGGACGAGGAGCACCAGGTATGGCTGCCCACGGACCGATCTTTCGCCCACTTCCTGAGCGCCGAGCTGACCGCCGCCGCGCCGGCGACCACTGTGGTGCTCATCGAGCGGGTGATGACGCACGGCGGCGAGGCGTGGCGGGTCTGCACCAGCCCAGGCGCGGTGTATCTGCTGGCCGCCGCCGTCTGGACACCGGCCGCCCGCGCTCGCCTGGCCGACTGGCGGCTGGCCCGGCAGCAGCGCGAGGAACTCGACGGCAGCGGCGGCGAGACCGACGACAACGGTCTGCTGATCCATGTCCGCCTCGGCGGCGCCGCCGACGGTCACCCGCAGCTCGACCTGGCCGACGAGCCGCCGGCCGGGTCGCGGGAGCGGTGGCGCGACCTCGCGCCGGGGCCGTTCGACGACCGCAACCTGCGCTGGCGGCAGATGTTCGCCACGACTGACGTGCACGTGGCGACCTGGAACGGCACCGAGTGGACCATGTCGACCGGCATACCGGAGATCGCCGAGAGCGTGGTGATCCGCAGCCCGCTCGACGGCGGCGCAAGCCGGTCGATGGCGTTCGAGCTGTATCCGCACAGCTGGAACAGCGCCAGTCAGCGCACCGGAGTGGTGCGCGGCCGCACCACTCTGGAGTCGCGCTTGGACGATTTCGCCGATCCGGGTGACCGGTTCGCGTCGTTGCGTTACGTCCAGGAAGGCGACGTCTTCGACATCAAACCGGTCAACGGGCGCGACGTCCAGGCGTCGCTCAAGGGACACACCCTGGACGGGTTGCCCGTCGAGATCGACTTCGACTCGCTCACCATGGACGCCACCCTGGCCGACGGTCTGGCCTCCGGCCGTACGGTGGTCGTACGGTCGATCCGCACCAGGCCGGCGGACCACCGCCAGGACCCGGTCCCGGTCAGCACCGAGGTCCTCGAGAGCACGATGCGCGAGACGGACCGGGGACGGCTCACCCAGCTCGAGGGCCCTCGTCGCAACGTGGCGGGGCTCGCCGCACGGGTCCTGTACGGAGCCACGAGGGACGTGTGCGGCGTCTGGCTCGAGGACCACGCCGGCGACGCCTTCTACTGCGAGGCGCCGATGACCGCCTTCTCGGCGCTGCCCCGGCGGCCCGGCGATCCGGTGTGGGCCGTTCACCATGCGGGTGGGTGGTCGTTCGAGGCGACCCCGCGCCTGGTGAACGTCCGGGCGCTGTGGTCGACGCGGTTCATCGGATCGGATCAGGTGACCGGCACGGCGCTGTATCTCGGAACAACGCAGCTGCCGCCGGTGGCGATCGGCGATCTGATCCAGCGCACCGAGACCGCCGAGGTCCTCATCGCGACGCCGGGCCGGACGACCCGCCGACATCTGGCGGCACTGTCCGGCCGCCGGCGCCTGGACGTGCCGCCCGGTGCCGGCCGAGTGGAGTCCACCTGGGAGTTCCCCGACGGCGGCACCCGCCGGAGCCGGGTCCGTCTCCGGCTCGCGGGCAACCGGTACCTGTACGGGCAGGCGGACGTCGGAGCCTTCGGCCGCACCGGGGACAGCTGGGCCGACCTGCGGATCACCGCCGAGCCGCACGATCTGGCGGACGGTACCAGCATGGTCGACATCCGCCGGACGTTCCTGCCGGGCCGCTGGACGGTGCGGACCGCGCCGGACCGCTCGAACGACGACCACCGCCTCCGCGACCGGTTCGAGGCCTGGGAGCAGGGAAGCAACCGGCACGTCACCGGCAGGCTGCGCGGTGTACGCGCCGAACTCGACGGGCTGCACGTCCCCCTGCACACCGCCGACTCCGCGGTGTCGTGGACCGCCGAGGTGCCGCTGCCGGCGACGGATACGCCGTGGGTGCCCGGGCGGGACGACTACCTCGCCTCGGATGCCCGGTTCCTGCTGAGCCGGGACCCCTCGACGCAGCAGTGGCAGGCGTCGTACCGCGACGCCGCGCCGCTGACCGTGGAACAGCTGGCCCGCCGGCTCGGCCACGGAGGCGGCAGCGCGGGCACCGCTCGTTTCCCGCGCCGGATGTACTTCGCCGGGCTCGACGAGTCGGGCGCCTACCGGTTCGAGTGGGGGTACGGCTGGACCGTGCTGGCGCCCGCCAACTGCGTCCGGGCCGGATCGCAGTACGCCCCGTCGCTGTTCTACGGCGACCGCGTCGAGGCGGTCTCCTTCGAGCGGGTGACCGGTGACGACGGCGCCGAGCGACTGGTCCTCGCGATCGACCCGGCCGATCTGTGGTGGGAGATCGAGCACCAGATCTGGAGCGACGACGCCAAGGCCGTGCAACTGGTGACAGCGGTGGTCGACCCGGTGGCCCGCACCGTCGACGTCCGGAGCGCGATGGTGCGCAACGACAGGATGACCAGCGGATCCCAGCTGTCACCGGCCGCCCGGGAACGCCGGCTGCGCAACGCCCGCTTCGACCGGGCCTCGGTCGAACGGATCATCGCCGCGTTGCCCGCCGCCGCGCGCGACAGCACCCAGCCGTACGAGACCACCCTGCTCGCCGAGGTGGACCGTGGCGCGCAACCCAGCGCCGACCAGCCGTACCTCTCGTTCTCGTTCCTCACCCCCAACGGTGGGCGCGAGCGAGGGCTGCGGCCCGGGCACCGGGTGCTGATGGAGTCGGGCCGGATCCAGCGCGGCGGCTTCGGCGACTTCCGCAACGACATCTACGTGTCGTTCCGCTTCTCCGACGACGTCCTCGGCGCCGCCGACGAGCCGATCGAGGTACGGGTCTACCGGCGCTACTTCTCCTATCGGGAGGCGACGCTGCGCAACGCGCTGGAGCGTCAGGAGGCGAACGAGCCGACCGAGGTGCCGAGCCGGATGTGGGTGTCGCTCGACCGCTCCCCGAACGGCACGTCCGGGCGGGTGTGGCGAGGCGACACGATCCTGGTGCCGCCACGGCGGTCGGAGACCCTGAACACGTGGCTGGCGGCCCACTCGACGGCGGTCTTCGCCACGGTCGGCAAGACGTGGCCCGACGGCCGCGTCGTCGTCGAGCTCAGCCCCGGCGTGCTCGCCCAGTTGGTCGCCGACTCCCGTACGACCCGAGGGTTGCAGAAGGGCGACATCGTCACGCTGCGCTGGGCGGGCGACCGCGTCGTGGTGACTCCGGCCGTGTCGGCGGACGCGTCGTTCGTCGACGGTGCCGGCCGGCCGGCGACGCTGCTGCCGATGGACAATCTGCTCCGCCGACCGGCGGAGTACGCCCAGAACGGCGGCACGTTCACAGTGGTGTCGCTGCCGAACCAGCCGGTGCAGGGCGGACGGCACACGGCGTCGCTGATGAGCAGGGACCACCCGAAGCTCGCCGTGATCAAGGCCCACGCCGGCGGGAAGGCAGTCATCGACGCCACCGACGGGATCCGCGCGGCCACGGTCGGGGTCGACGGCGACGATCAGCCCGTGCTCACCGCCGTGTCCGCAGACGCGCCCGAGCCACCGCCGGTGGTCGGCTGGCACCGGTTGTCCTTCGCCGACCGGCCGACCAGCCGGATCGCCCGGCACTGTCGCGCCGGCCGGTGGCAGTACCACGACCTCAGCACCGGAAGCTGGACCGAACTGCCCGACGGCGGCCTGACCACGAGAGCGCAGGAACTGCCGGCCCGCGCGACGCCGGCGAACGACCCGCTGTTCTTCGACGACCGGTGGTCGCTGCGGTACCACCCCGAGGACCTGCGCAGGTACGCGTACCCGGCGATCCAGCTGATCGAGGACGGCGCCGCCGGCCAGGTGCGTACCTTCCCGGTCGCCGGGGTGCTCGACGGCGGACACGGCATCTGGGTGGAGCTCGCGCCGGGCCGGATCGTCGAGGTGCCCGGCAGCATCCTGCGCGCCCCCGGCACCCCGACGAGTCTGGAGAAGTTCTGCTGGCGGGACGTGTCGCCGGGCGACGAGGTGACGCTGCGTACCGTGATGTCCTCCCCGCTCGCCCTCAAGCCGCTGGACCTCGTCGCGTGGTCGCCCGGCCCGCGCGGTTACCTGGGCCGCAACCGCGCGCTGCTCGTGGTCACCGGGCACGATGTCGAGGCCGGCAGCATCACCCTGGCCGGCGGGAACTGGCAGCTCACCTACCCGGCGGACGGGGACCTCCAGCTCCGGCTGCCGGTCGGCAGCTACTGCTGGCTGGACCGGGACAACGAGCTCACCCCCGCCACCGCGGCCGACCTGCCCGAGCGCGGCGACGTCCTGCTGGTGACCTGGCGGTCCGGTGAGGTGAGCGCGGCCGGCCTGCCGCACCTGCGGTGCGAACCCGCCGAGCTCACCACCGACAACCGGACGACCTGGCTGTCGGAGGCGCTCAGCCGGCCCGCGGACCGGGCGCGCATCCTGGACGCCGTCGGCGGTTACCTCCCGGTTCGCGTGCTGGATCGCGACGGGACGACAGCACGGGTGACGCCGGTGACGGCCCGCACGGCCTCCACGTCGGGGCAGATCGTGCAGTTGCGGGTGCTCGGTGGCCTCGGCAACGGCCAGGTGCTGGCTCAGCACGGCCGGGCGCTGCTGAACGTCGAGCTGAAGGCGATGCTGCCGGGCCTGCCCGGCCGGCTGGCACCGGACGCGATCGCCTGGCTGCGCGACAGCCGCACACCGGTATGGATGCACGTCGACACCCGCCAGCGGCTGGTGTCGGGCGTTCCGGCGACGGCGTACGGCACCGACGCCCGGGTCGAACCGATGACCGTCGTCGGCGACGAGACGGCCCCGGAGGGCATCGTCTGCCGCGACACGTCGTCGCTGGCCCTGCGCTGGCTGCCCGCCCAGCAGTGTTCCTGGGCGACCGGCCTGACCGCCTCCGCGTTGCGGACCGCCATCGTGGAGCACCACGCCCCGGAGGAGCCGCTGCACGTGGTGGTCCGGGACAACGCCACCGTCTCGGTGACGATGACGCCAGACGCGGTGCACCGGCGGGCGCAGCTGACCCCCGGCAGCGCCGTGCGGGCCGTGCTGATCGCGCCACTACAGCCGCTGGACGACCTGCACCGGCGCTACCTGGCCCGCCTCTACCCGGAGGGTCAGCTCGCCGAGCTGGTCTCCGAGGGCGACCTGCGAGTCGGGGCCGACGCGGCACCGGTGCCGATGCTCGTCACGCAGCGGTCCGTGCCGCAGCGGACCCTGAGTCTGGTCCAGGCGGGCAAGCAGCGCACCAGGCTCGACATCTGCGGGTGGATGGCCGAGTCGCTGGGCGGCACCGCTGTGCCGGCGCGGTTCGCGGCGTACGTGGACGCCGGTTCCGCGCCGGCGAGCCGCCCCGTGGTCGAGCCGGAGTACGAGGCCGACCTGGCGGTCCTGCGGGAGTTCGGCGCGCAGGAGCGGTCACCCGGTGCCGCGCCGGCACCGCTGCCCGCCCTGGTGTCCTGGCTGGAGAAGTACGGCCCCGCGCTGTTCGACGGTGCCGCCCGCCCGGCCGAGATCGATCTGGCACCGGCGCTGGCCGCGGTGCTGCTGCTGCGCCGGCTCGGTCAGGACGGCAACGGACTTGCCAGCCGCCAGGCGGTGCACCTGACCCGCCGGCTCGGCGCGTGCGCCGCACGGTCGCTGCACCTGGGCCCGCTCGCGAAGTACCTGCACGATCCGTCGGCGCGAGCCACGGCGGGCGGTCAGCTGGAACGCCTGACCGCCGTCGACCTGCGCGGCCTCGACGTCACCGGGAAACCGGATCTGCGTTTCGCCGGCTCGCTGCGCGAAAACCAGGTCAGCGAGCTCAAAGCGTTCTGCCGCGGTGTCATTGGCCGCTCCGCGGGCCGGGTGGCGGAGCAGGACGTCGTCAAGCTCGCCGCAGCGCTGCTGGCCGCCGTCGGCGACGCCGAATACGCCGACCTGCTCATCGGCGTCAAGGACTGGCAGCTGACCCGGCTCGCCGCACTGGGGCGTGCGCTGACGCCGAACACCGTCGACTTCGTCGCCCAACCGCACCTGGAGGAAGCGCAGGCGCGGCTGCTGCGGAGAATCCTGCAGCGCACCCTCGGGGACGGATTGCCCACGACGATGCTCGTCGCGCCGTACCAGCCGACCGACGACCGGGAGCGCGACTATGCCCGGCGCCTGCTGGACTGGATGAAGGAAGCGACCTGATGATCAGGACTCGCCGGTCCATGCCGTATGCATTCGGCCCGAGCCCGTGCGGTGCGGGGTCGGCGCCGATCTAGGTGTTCTGTCCATGGACGTTGGCGACAGGGCGTAGATCTTGAAATGGGTGAGGACCTCCGGGTGAGGTGGAGCTTGTCGAAGGTTCCGCACCACCCGGGAGGTCCTCGTGACCCACGCTAATGCACCCCTGACCGAACGCGGCAGACTGCGTCTGGCCCGCTGCGTCGTTGACGACGAGTGGCCGCTGCGCCGGGCCGCGGAACGGTTCCAAGTCAGCCCGACTACCGCGAAACGCTGGGCCGAGCGTTACCGCGTCGAGGGCGTCGCGGGCATGAAAGACCGTTCCAGCCGGCCACACCACAGCCCGAACCGCACCCGCTTGCAGGTAGAACGCCAGGTGCTGCACCTACGGACGAGCCGGCGGTGGGGACCCGCCCGGATCGGCGGACGCCTGGATCTGCCCTGGCAACGCGCCCACGCCTGGTTCAGCACAGCCGGAATCACCGTCCGCCGCGTTCTGACCGACAACGGCTCCTGCTACAAGTCCCGGCTCTGGCACGACACCTGCACCCAGCTCGACGTCACCGTCAAGAAGACCCGCCCCTACCGGCCACAAACAAACGGCAAGGTCGAGCGTTTCCACCGGACCATGACCGACGAATGGGCCTACGCCAAGCCCTACCGATCCGAGACCGCCCGACGAGCGGCCCTACCCGCCTGGCTCCACACCTACAATCACCACCGCCACCACACCGCACTCGGCGGCCCACCCGCCAGACGCGCTGGGCCAGAACGACCGACCGTCGCGCCGCACGGCAGCCGGGACGCAGGGCTTCCTCGATCGCTTCGAACGACAGGTCGACCCCGAGGGCCTGCTCGATCCAGATGTACGCGCGGAAATGGCACGACACGCCAGGACGGCGTACATGTTGCAGCTGGCGGAACTGTCCCGGAAGTCCCGCCGTCGGCGTACAGATCCGAGTGCATAGGCAGGTACGCCGTGACGTACAAGAATCGGCGTGACAAGGGCTCCCCAGACGGCTGTCCACGGGCCCCGTCGCCGCGCGAGCGGCGGTGTCGTCCGGTCCGTGGGTCGCCCCTGGCTCAACCGAGCCTCCTCCAACCGACCGCGTCTGCGCGAAGGGTCGCGTCGTTCGGGTGCCGGCTTGCGACTCCGCGTGCCGAACCAGGTCAGCGCAAGGCGATGTGGGCGTCGGTGAGGAAGCGGTGACCGCCGTCACCGTGGGCGATTGCCGCGTTGTAGACGGCGTCGATCGCAGCGGCCAGCGGATCGTCATTCGCCAGGGCGATCAGGGCGGGAAACGCGGCGGCCTGCTGGAGCATCTCGGTGACGTCGAGTGTGCGGAAAACTCCTGCGTCCAAGCGGAGCGCGACTGTGGTGTGGGGCACCTCGGGATCGGACAGGAGCCGGTGAAACGCGGCGCTGCCGCTCTGCTCGGTGAAGGATCGCGGCAGCGGACGGCCGGCCTCGGCGTCGGCGAGCGCAGCGGCGATCCACCCGATCTGCTCCAGTCCTGCCACCCGCATCGCCCGGCGGGCCGCCCAGCAGGCTGCCTCCCGCTGGCGGGCGGCGGGCAGCGCGTCGATGCGGTCGAGCAGCCGGCGGTCAATGCGGGCCAGGGACTGCGCCTGGCCGAAGAGTCCGCGGACACGATCCGACGGTGGAGCACCTCCCCACCGCTCGGCGTCGCGCTCGGCCTGCAGGCGGCGGGACTTCTCGGCCAACGCGGTCGCCTCGGCCGCCTGCCCTCGCAACGTCGTCATCCACGGATGCGACCCGGTGGTGTCGAGCAGGTGGTCCCAGATCAGACCGAGGGCGAAGGCGTGCCGGCCCAACACTCCCTCGTGCCGCAGCGTGGAGCCGTCGGGGCCGGACGTCAGCCGTACCGTACTCGGCTCGTCGTCCGGCAGCGTTGCCAGCGGGCGGGGGAAGATCGGTTCGTCGGCGGTGGACCACGACCACAGCAAAGTCTCGTCGTCGACCCGCTTGAGCCGGACCTCAAGGTCGCCGGCGGGCAGCACTCCCTCCAGGACCTCGACCGGCGCGGGCCGGTGGCGGACCACCGCCACCCGGGACAGGCCCGCATCGTCCTCGTACGGGTCAAGTGGCAGCGGCGGCAGGATCGCCGGACGACCAGACGGGCGCGGAACCAGTGACAGCATCCCCCACTCGGCGGCCTTCGTCGGCTTCTGCTCCCAGTCGCGGTCCCCCGGGTCGGCCAGCACGGTCCGCCATGGCGTCTCCTCGGTGACCGCCCAGATGTGCACCTCGTGCCGCTCGGGCGGGTCGTCGTCGGTGCGTACGGTCTCGTGCAGGCGTTCGCGCGCGTGCACCCGCACCCGGATCAACCCGCGCGGTACAGCGACGTCGGTGAGGGCCTCCGCAGTGCCGCCCATCAGGCCGACGACCGACAGCCGGCCGCTGGGACTGAAGAGGGTTGCCTCACTGATCGCATCCCAGCCGACGTCGACTCCCGTGGGAGGCCCGGGCAGGACACGGACACGCGCCTCGATCCAACCGGTGTGTATGCCGCAGAAGCCGGTGAGCTGATACGGCCCGACGACGTGCAGCAGGCCGTCGCCGAGGGTGTAGATCCCCATCCCGGACGCACCCGGCACGGCGGACACCTCGTACTGACAGTGGCTGACCGACAACCTCGCCCAACTGGTCACGGATGCCGAACTTCGATCATGTGCGTCATTCAAGTCGGCCACTCCCAAATCCTACGGACGACCTCACCGGGCCCTCGCAGCTCGGGATCGCGTTCGTGTTCTGGACCGAGGTGAGGTTCTACTGCCCCTCCACGCAAGTCTGCCCACGGTAGCGGCCCAGGAAGGCCGACACCGCGGCGCGTACAAGGAAGTGATCGGCCGGTACAACGCTGGCAGCGGAGGCAGGCCAGATAGCGATGCATCACCGTGCGTCACCAACAGCCACTACGCCAGTTCAAGACCGCCGAAGAGATCCTCGAATCACTCGCCCTGTTTTGTAGGCGAATTTCCGGCGCGGCACACTAGCCCGCCGGGGACATAGGCCTGGACTTCGACACAGTGTTGATCATCGCTCACGGCGAGGATCGTCCAAGGTCGGGCAACGATATCGAGCGCTCTCCCTAGATCCCCCTATCGCATTCTGCCCATCCTCGACAAGCGGCGCTGGCCCCTTTCGCTCGGGACAAGCTGCACACGCTTATCGGTCGGCGCGAGGCGGGCAGCAGTCGTGGTCGGTGCTACCGATGCGTGCCGCGTTCACTGGGCGATCCGCGCCGTTCAGCAAGAACCCCGGAATCAGAAGGCACCACGTCTCGGTCGCCGCGAACGTTGTCGCGCCTGCGATGACCGACTTGGCGGCGTGCTCGCGCCCAACCAGGCAAGACCGCCGCCGAGCCGGCTCCCTGCGCGGGCTGACCGTGGGTGGTGCCGTGATCCGCTGCAGCGCCGACCGTCCGGGGATCAGCGACAGGTGATCTCCCGTTCGAAGTGGGCGCGCAGCGTGTCGTAGCTGACCCGCCCGTCGTCGGTGTCGAAGGAGAGCGCCGCCAGCGGAGTGTCGGCCGGGAACTGGGCCACCTGCTCGGGCAGGGCGACCGCGTCGGAGTACGACCGCCCGTCCGCCGTGTCCACCGCAACCGATAGCGTGCGGTCGAACTGTGCGGGCGGCGCCTGCCGAACGGTGCCGAAGCCGGCCCCGAGGACGATCAACCCATCGCGGGTGTCCGCACCGGCCGGACCCGTTTCGACCGGGTCCGCCGCCTCCCAGAGCAGCACCGAGTTGCCGCTCTTCTCCGCCGGCGGAACTGCGTGCACCTGTATCGTCCGCACGGTGTCGCCGGGACAGATCGGGGTGTAGACGGCCAGCCGGTCACCGAGGCGCACGAACCCAATCTGGTAGTCCGGGCGCCGCGGGTGCTGGCAGGCGGCGCCCAGCTGGCTGAGGCAGAGCAGCAGCCCTGCCAGCAGCCAGAGCCGACGCCGTCCGCGTTTCAGCATTGGCTGTACGACTTCCCCTTGGCGTCGGCCGCGACCTCGTACCGGTTCTGGCACGGGTCGTTGGCCACCCAAACGTTTTCCAGGGTGTACATGTAGCCGAAGACGTTACCGTCCTTCTTCCACTGGGCCACGTGTTCCTTCTCGTGGGCGACCGTTTTGGCCGAGACCGGTCCCGGATCGTCGGTGAGGAAGGTGGTGCCGTAGGTGGTGCCACCCCGCTGGGACAGCGGACCTCCGCCGCCCGGCAGACCCGCAGCCGGTCCTGCATCGTGCAGTTACCGCCGCTGATCTCCGCGACCCCTGCGACAAACAGGCCAGTTGTAACGTAGCAACAGTCAGCAACATCTGCAGCGCTTGACGCGCAATCAGGAGCAGACCTGCCGCTCCATCCAGGACGCAGATGGAGCGGCAGGTCAGAGCGTTGTGCAAGGGGCACGCCAACGGCAAACCACCCACGCGGTTACCGCCCACAAAGATCATCCGTTACCGGATGTTACCGCCGTTACCTGAGAAGATCTTCATCTCCCCAGGTCAATCGGTCGGGACGGCCGGATTCGAACCGACGACCCCTTGACCCCCAGGCAACTGATGCGGCGCGCTGAGCTGCGCCCTCATGAGAACCTCGCTACCAAAGCTCTCCACCTGTGTCCGTGGGCGTCCACCGCCGCTCATGCCCGTCGTCACCCAGTTGGTCACTCACCCGCTGCTGCCCAGGGCGGTTCAAGCATCGCCAAGACCAACCGGTGTCGGAACCAAGCCGCTAGAGGTTGACGTCGTCTGACAGCCTCGGAGAGATGAGCACGCTCCTCGCACAACTACCGGCGCTCCTTGGCGTTTTGGTCGGAGCACTCGGCACTGTGGCAGCCACTTTTGTAGCCGACAGGGGTAGATGGAAGCGAAGCCTGAGCGTCCGGTGGGATGAGCGCCGGCTTGACGCATACGCTGAGTTCGCTAACGTCCTCAAGGAAATTCGGGCGATCTCGGTGAGGATCCTCGCCAAAGACACGGGCGTTGCACAGTGGTCAGGGATAGACCCTGCGGTAGGACTCACACGGCTAACCGACGCTGACATCCGACACACCTTGGCCTGGGAAAACATCCTGCTACTCGGTGACGCCTCGACCGTCCGCGCCGCCCAAGCTTGGCGGGACGCAATCTGGGGAATCGAACACCTCGCCCGTGGCGTCGCGAATGAAAACGAGCCGTTGCTAAATCTTCTACACCGTGCCAACGAGGCACGCGACGCCTTCTATCGCGCCGCCCGTGCAGGGCTGGGTGTCAGCGGCGGGTCGGTCGCTCAATCCGAGCTTCTGCAGCAACGCCTCAATACCACCGGAAGACTGCCTGACTCCAGCAGCCAACCAGCCACAGTCCCAGACCAGATTTGACAGCCTTTATAACGCCCCAGAATTGTCCGAACCACGACTGCCGTTCCCAAGCCCTGACCCCCAAGCGAATTGTTCGACGCCTGCGGCCGTCACTCCGTCGCAGCCGGAGTCACCTCCGAAGCGGCACCCCGAGATTTGACCATCGCTCCTGGGTCTTCGCTCGCCCAATGCTCAAGGTCCGCCCAGGTTGGCGCGAGCCGCTCTACAAAGTCGTCTGTTAGCCCAAGTGCATCGATGGCCCGTCCGGCAGCAAAGAATGTTGTTCGGGCATGTAACAGGCCGTCACACAAGGCCAAGTCCTTTAGGCTGATGAACATATCCTTACCCGTGACGGCTGAGGTGACGGGTAGGGGCCGAGCCCATGCTTCGCCCTTCGGCAGGACAACACGGCCAGCTGGACGAGGATGGCCGGCAAGAGCGCAGTGCTGACTGTATTGCGTACCGTCGAATCCACCCGCCGTGCGTAGTGCCGCCGGCCTGAATTCGTTCGACGGTTTAGCGAAGTCCCTATCGGGGGTGACAATCCATCGAGCAGCCCGTTCCGGATCGTTCGCAAAGAAGTCGAGTAGGTGAAACACCTCAAGAAGTTGCCGGTGAAGGGCAAGGCTCGAATAGTGGTTACCCTTGCATGCAAGATCGACCGCCCCGAGGATGAGTTCCCCAGCCATCTGCGTCACGATGCCGATCGCTCTCGATTGCTGAGGCTCTGATTCCTTGCTACGCAACATCGTGCCCACCGTCAGCAGGGCATCACCTGCTGCGCGCGCCAGTTCCACTCGGTCCTCAGTGGAGTATTCCGTGGCCATGGCCCCTAGGCTAAGCCACTGCCTGGGGGCCATGCCCACAGAACCCGCGCTGGTGCCATCCCGTCTGCGTCGACCAGCCCTCCCGGGGAGCGGGCCGCCGCCCGGCTCGCCGCGTAAAGCGGGTCTCGACGCAGTTTCGGACGCTGCCGGAGCGGGCTGACTCGGCTCTCGTGTCACGGACCGGTCCCCGGCGGACACCGCCACAGTGGCGCAGTTGACCCGACCTCGACTGGTACGGACCCGGCTCCCGGGGTCGGAGCTGGCCACCGGCGGCCACCCCTCCCCCTCCCAGGTGAGCAGTTGACCTGACCGTAAGTGGGCTGCGGAGCCGGCTCCTGGACGACCGGCATGCCCTCGGCGGACACCGCCCCCATGCTTGGGGCTTGCCGCGCGGACCCGGCGGTGCGTCACCTGCGCCGCGCTGCTCAAGCGCGGCGCGGCCGGCTGCGGATCTCGCCCCTCTCCGCTATTCCGGCTGCGGCGGCCCCTGGGCTTCCCGCTTTCCGCGCCAGCCGCCGGGCGTGTTGCGTGGCCGGAGTCGGAGCGCTAGCGGAGCGACGGACGCGCGCCCAGGCGGCGGCGCGTGCGGCCCGTCAAGGGCCGCCTTGAAGACGTACAGAAAGTTCTCACCACTTCGCCGGCAGCCGGCGTCCCCGCTTGGCGTATCGGCTGCTCAGGCTGCGTAGACGGCGGTGGCGTCGTCGCTGCGCTTGTTGCGTGCCCACTTCATGCAGGACGGGTCTGCGGCCTCGATGGCGCGTACCCGGCGGATCAGCTCGGTGGGGCCGTTCTGCTCCAAGACGTCGAGCACGTCGGGCCAGTCGAGCAGGCCGAACAGGGCCACTAGTCGGGCGGCTCCGTCGGTGAGCACGGCGACTCGTCGGACGCTGTCGAGCGAGACTTCTCCGGTGATGGCGTGTTGGGCGGCGAACGGGTCTGCGGCTGCAACCCAGTACCCGCCGGGCTGGTTACGGGCGGCCAGCTCGGCGTGCTTCATCCGCAACAGCGCGGCCTGCTTCTCGGCCGACCCGAACGGGTGGCGGTCGGCTTCTTCGCGTTCGGCGCGGGCGGTCTGGTCGACCCGGTCGTCCGTGATGACCTGGATGCCGTCTGCGGTGTCGATGAGCACGGTGACGTCACCGAGCACCAGGTACTCAAGCGCGGTGTCCTTGAGCCTCAGCATGGCCGTGGCCGCTGAGGGCGTGCCGGGGTGGCTGAGGTCGCAGGTGTCGCGGTGCTGGTCTGCGGTGAAACGAATGCCGTACATGAGCGCGTTGGCCAGCTCGGAGTCGCGGTCGGCGGCCAGGCCGGCAAGGGCTGAACCCAGCTTGGCGGCGTACCAGGCGATGCCGTGCGTGCATCCGGTGCCGGTGCGCGCTGTCGCGCCGTCGAGAACCACGATCAGGTTCTCGCTAGCCATAGCCCAGTCCTCGTTGGACGACTTCGGGTTGCCAGCCTCGGAGGCCGTCGCGACATACATCAGGCCACGCCCTCGGTGCGGTAGATGGGCGTCAGCGCGTCGACCTTCTTCACCGCGCGCTTGTCCGGGTCGTAGGTGCAGGCCACCAGGAGCGAGAACCGCCGGTTCTTGACCTCGCGGTACAGCTCGTCCAGGTGGTCTTCGAGGTACTGCGCGACGCCCAGGGTGCCCAAGGCGTGGATGCCGGCGAGGTACAGAAAGGTCCCACGTCCGTCCGGTCGCGGCAGCCGACCGATGTACCCGTAGTCCACCGGCTCACCCTTGTCCGACGGGGAGCGGAACTCCTCGCCGGTCTGATGGTTCACCAGGTACAGGCCGCCGTCGTCCTTGCCGAATCCCAGCTTCGGGTCAGAGGCGAGCACCTGCCCGACGAAAGGCAGAATCCGAGGGCTGCCGACCACAACCAGGTTCGTGCGGTTCAGGTCAACCATCCCCGGCGGCGGCACCACCTCGTACTCGGTCTTCAACCCGAGTCCCCGGGCGAGGTTGGACAGCTTCTCGTACGCGGCAAGCATCTCGGCGGAGACGACCGCGTACGGATCCTTCTTGCCCGCCTCGAACTTGCCACCGACAGCCACGGTGAGCGGCCCGGTACCCAGCATCGCCCGCTCGGGCCGGGGCCCAGACGACAAGAGCTGACCGACACGGGCACGGGTCATTCCGACGACCTGGGCGATCTGGGCGTGAGTCATGCCCTGCGACACCATCTCGTCCAGCGCCTCACGGCGCAGCCGCGACAGCTCGTTCACCGCCGCCTGATGCTCGTCGATCAGGTCGCTGGCCTTGCGTGCCCGTTCTCCCGGGTCCTGGATCTCGGCCAAGCCCAGTGGAGCGATCTCCACGGCCCCTCCCTGATCGGTGCGCTAGACGTTCAACGTACTTTACCTCAGAACGGGGCTTGACCCCAGCAAGGGGGCTTGCGTAACCTCAGCACACATCGATGCGCAACCCCCCTTTACAGGGGATATGGGGAGCGCAAAGAGGCCCCAGCGGGCTGCCACCCGCTGAGGCCAGGTGCATCGGCCCTCTGCGAAAGGAATCACGATGCCTGTCCAGCGTACCGTTCGTCCTGCTCATCGCGCCCCGGGCACTTCCTCGGCGTCGTCTCAAGCTCGCCTGCGTTCTGCTGTGGCGACGCTTGCTGACGCGCTGGCCCCTGATGTGGCGCTGAACCTGCCCGCAGTCCTTGATCGGGCTGCTCTGCTGGCCTGCCTGTCCGCGATCCTCTCGGACAACTCCACCTCTGTCCCTGCACCGGACACCCGTCAACCCGCCGACACCACGGCAACCGTCATCGCTCTGCCGCACACCCCGGCAGGCACGCCCGTACCCGTTGACCTCGCGGCGCTGACCGACCGCGAACTTGAGGTCATCTTTTTCTCCTCCAAGATGCGGTACAACTCCCGCCAGGTCCCCAGTCACGCCGAACTCGCGGCGGTCGTTGTCGACCAGATCAACCGCGTCGGCCTGCACACCATCAAGGAGATCGCCCGTCAGGCCCAGGAGTCCGTCAGCAACTGCCAGTGGCAGAGATGGGAAGGGCTCCTGCCGGGCTCCGAGGCCCGTCGTGACGCCGGATGGCTCGTCCACCACTTCCGGCACGGCCTGACCCGGGCCGCTCGGACGCCCGCTGGCGCTGTCGCCGCCTGGCACCACAGCCTCACCACGTCGGCTGAGGCGGTGGCCTGATGACCATCACGCCGGTCCGTCCGTCCCTGTCCCCGTCCGCTCGTCCGGAGCGGACTCCCCTCCTGCGCTTGGACAGCCTGACCAACGGTGAACTCGCCGTGACTGTCCACGCCGCCGGTATCCCGGCGAACCCCTACGCCCTGTCCGCCAGCCAGATCAGGGCCCTTGCCGTCGCCGGTATCGCCCGGCTCGGCCTGGCCGGTATCTACCGGCTCGACGCCGCATCGCGGGCGGCCAACATCGCCTACTGCGACAAGACCCGCTACGACAGCTCAGCCGACGTCCGCGCCGAAGTCGCCGTGACACGCCGGATCTGGGGCTCCTGCAAGCAGGAGCAAAAGGTCGCCGAAATGCAGCGCCGGGGCGTCGTGCACTACCACTCCGTCATCCGCCTCGACGGCGTCGACCCGGACAACCCCGACGCCGTGATCCCGCCGCCGGCCGCTCTCGGCGTTGACGACCTGGTCGCCGCCGTGCAACACGCCGCCGCCGTCGTCGCGTTCACCACCCGCCCCCACCCCGCGAACCCGGCCGGCTGGCGCATCACCTGGGGCGACCCCGGCAAGGGCCTCGACGTGCGGCCGGTCAACGCCGACGGCGACATCACCGACGGCAAGGTCGCCGGCTACCTCGCCAAGTACGCCACCAAGCGCACCGAAACTACCGGCCACGTCTCCCGCCGCCTCACCAGTGACGTCATCGACCTCTACGCCAATGAGCACGGCACCCATCCGGAACGGCTCATCGACGCCTGCTGGACCCTCGGCAGTCACCGCGACTGGCAACAGCTCCGACGCTGGGCACACATGCTCGGCTTCGGCGGCCACTTCCTCACCAAAAGCCGCCGCTACTCCGTCACCTTCCGCATCCTCCGCGACGCCCGCATCATCTGGCGACGCACCGAACACGGCCACGAATGGGCCGAGCAGCCGGAAGAGACGACCCTGATCGTCGGCCTGCTGTCCTACGCCGGCTCCGGCTGGCGCACCACCGGAGACGCACTCCTGGCCAACACCGCCGCCGCTATGGCCCGGGAGCGACACGAGATCGCACGAGAGGAACTGCTTGCCGCCGCCTGACCCGGCCACCGATCCACCGTCAAGCCCGCCTTGACGGTCAACCTGTCCCCGATGGAAGGAGCACCAACTGACCGCACCCGCCCTCGACGCACCAGCAAAGGCGCTCTACCGCATCCCGGAGGCGACGCGACTGCTCAGCCTGTCCCGGTCCGTGATCTACGAACAGATCCGCGCTGGCCGGCTGCGCACCGTCCGGCAAGGCCGCACCCGCCTCGTCCCCGCCGCCGCCATCACCGCCTACGTCGACCTGCTCCAACAGGAAGCACTGAAAGGAGGCACCCGACGACCACCCGCCGCGCCCGAGGAGAAGGCGGCCTGCACTGGGACGAGTCCCGGCAACGCTGGATCGCCACCGTCACCGTCGGCTACACCCCGGCCGGCAAGCGCATCGTGCGCAACGGCAGCGGCAAGACCAAGACCGAAGCCCGCACCAAACTGCGGGAAAAGATCCGCGACTACGAAGACGGCCTGGCGCTCGTCCAGGATGGGCAAACCGTGGCCGATGCTCTCAACGACTGGTTGACGTACGGGCTCAGCAGACAGTCAGAGAGCACCAAAGCGAACTACGCGACCCTCGCGAACTCACACATCATCAGCGAACTCGGCGCGAGAAAGATGCGGGACCTCACCGCGACCGACGTCGACCATTGGCTCATGGGCAAGGCCCAACACCTGAGCACCCGAACCCTTCGACTCATCCATTCCTTGCTGAACCGCGCGGTCAATCGGGCCATGGCGCGGGACAAGGTCAAGCGGAACGTCGTCGCGCTTTGCGCCGTCCCCAGCGGTCGAGGCGGCCGTCCCCTCGAAGTCACTGACCCTCGACCAGGCAAAGGCACTCCTGGTGGCTGCGGAGGGCAGCCCGTTGCACGCCTACATCGTGGTCTCCCTGCTTACCGGTGCCCGTACCGAGGAACTGCGGGCGCTCACCTGGGCGCATGTCGACCTCAAGGGCAAACCGGCCAACGAGTCGCCGTTGCCGCCCTCCATCCAGGCATGGCGCTCGATTCGCGCCGATGGTGACACCAAGACCAGGAAGTCGCGCCGCACCCTGGCCCTGCCGGCCCGGTGCGTCATCGCGCTCACCACCCACCACGAGGACCAGGGCCAGCCTTCCGCTGACCGCCTCGTCTTCGTCTCCGCCACCGGCACTGCCCTCGATCGGCACAACGTGCTGCGGGCATTCCGCCCTGTCGTCGCCAGAGCGGGCCTCGACCCGCGCGACTGGACACCTCGCGAGCTGCGGCACAGCTTCGTCTCGCTGCTCTCCGACAGCGGCGTGAGCATCGAACAGATCGCAGACCTCTGCGGGCACTCCGGCACGACCGTCACCGAGAGCGTCTACCGGCACCAACTACGGCCGGTACTCCTCGACGGTGCCGTGGCCATGGATAGGATCTTCAACGCTGAGGCGTAGTCACTCAGTTAGTCACCCGGACGCGAGAAGAGGGCATATCCATCGATCGGATATGCCCTCTGAGCTGCGTCGGGACGGCCGGATTCGAACCGACGACCCCTTGACCCCCAGTCAAGTGCGCTACCAAGCTGCGCCACGTCCCGCCCCCGCAAGGCTTCCCCTGCGACAGCCGGTACAGCTTAGCGCAGCACCTGCCGGTCCTCCGCACAGGCCCCACCCCGGTCGTGTGGGCCGCGAACCACCGCACACCGCCTAGAGCGTCCTAGGAGGGTGGGGTAGAGAAATGCCGGATGATCTCGAGGGACCATCCGGCATTTCTGGGGTGTGCGGGGTCAGCCGTGCGCCTTGCCTCGGCCGCCGGGGCCGAGCTTCTTGCGCGGGCGTACGGAGATCTCGATGGGGCTGCCCTCGTACCCGAACTCCTCGCGGAGCTTGCGCTCGACGAAGCGCTGGTATCCGGCGTCCAGCGGGCCGGTGGTGAAGAGCACGAACCGCGGCGGCGCCACCCCGGCCTGGGTGGCGAACAGGATGCGTGGCGCGCGTCCGCCGCGCACCGGGTGCGGGGTGGCCTGCACCAGCGCGGTGAGCCACTGGTTGAGGTGCGCGGTCGGCACCCGGGTCTCCCAGCTGGCGAGGGCCTTGTTCAGGGCCGGGGCCAGCTTGTCCACCGCGCGGCCGGTCATCGCGGACAGGTTCAGCCGGATCGCCCAGGGGATGCGGCGCAGCTCCCGGTCGATCTCCTTGTCCAGGTAGTACCGGCGGTCGGCGTCGACCAGGTCCCACTTGTTGAACGCGATGACGAGCGCCCGGCCCGCCTCGGTCACCATCGTCAGGATCCGCTGGTCCTGCTCGCTGATCGGCTCGCTGGCGTCCAGCAGCACCACGGCGACCTCGGCGGCCTCGATGGCGCCGGCGGTACGCAGGCTGGCGTAGTACTCGGTGCCGCTGGCCTTGCCGACCCGCTTGCGCAGACCGGCCGTGTCGACCAGCTGCCAGGTCTGACCGCCGATGTCGACCAGGCTGTCCACCGGGTCCACTGTGGTGCCGGCGACCGAGTCGACGACCGCCCGCTCCTCGCCGGAGAACCTGTTGAGCAGGCTGGACTTGCCCACGTTCGGCCGGCCGACGAGCGCCACCCGGCGCGGCCCGCGCGGCCGGTTCTCCACGATCTCCGGGGCCTCCGGCAGCGCGGCGAGGATGGCGTCCAACAGGTCACCGGAGCCGCGTCCGTGCAGCGCGGACACCGGGAACGGCTCGCCGAGGCCGAGCGACCACAACGAGGTGGCTTCCATTTCGATGGCGGTGTTGTCGGCCTTGTTCGCCACCAGGATCACCGGCTTGGCGCTGCGCCGCAGCATCTTCACCGCGGCCTCGTCCACGTCCGTCGAGCCCACCATCGCGTCGACCACGAAGAGGACCACGTCGGCGGTGACCACGGCCGTCTCGGCCTGCGCCGCGATGGCCGCGGCCCGGTCCTTCGCGTCCGGTTCCCAACCGCCGGTGTCCACCACGGTGAACGACCGGCCGTTCCACTGCGCGTCGTACGGCACCCGGTCCCGGGTCACGCCGGGGATGTCCTCGACGACCGCCTGCCGACGGCCGATGATCCGGTTGACCAGAGTGGACTTGCCCACGTTGGGACGACCCACCACGGCCACCACCGGCTGCGGGCCGGTCGGCTCCTCGACGGCGACGTCGGGTTCGCGCAACTCCACCCATCCACCTGGATCGCTCATGCCACGCCCCGCTCGGTGAGCAGGTCACGCAGCCGCACGACGACCTCGTCGATGCCCAGCTCGGTCGTGTCCAGCACGACGGCGTCCGGCGCCTGGGCCAACGGGTTGACCTTGCGGGTCGAGTCGAGCCGGTCCCGGCGGGCCAGGTCGGCGGCGGTGGCCGCCACGTCCGCGGCGTCCTCGGCGCTGCGCCGGGCGGCACGGGCCGCCTCGGAGGCGGTGAGGAAGACCTTCAGGTCGGCGTCCGGCGCCACGACCGAGCCGATGTCGCGGCCCTCGACCACCATCCGGCCGGCGTTGACGATCATCTCGCGTTGGCGGGCGACCAGCAGCTCACGGACCGCCGGCACCGCGGCCACGGCGGAGACCGCCCCGGTGACCTCGGCGCCGCGGATGTCCGCGTCCACGCCCACACCGTCGACGGTCACGCCGTACCCCTGGGGGTCGGTGCCGATGCGCAGGTCGACCTCGCCGGCCACCTTCGCCACCGACGCGGCGTCGGTGAGGTCCACGCCGGAGCGCAGCACGGCCCACGTGATCGCCCGGTACATCGCCCCGGTGTCCAGGTAGCGCGCGCCGATGCCGGCGGCGAGCCGCCGCGACACGGTGGACTTACCCGAACCGGACGGCCCGTCCACAGCGACCACACATCGCCCGGCCCGTACGTTTTCCTCCACCGTGTCCTCCTCAGCCCGTACCTCGCGGATCGCCCGGTGCTCTGGCGCCGCAAGCGGTTGTCAATCGTCATCAATCATGCCCGGGGTCCCTGGCGGACCCACGCGCGCCGCCGCCCGAGGCGACCCACGCCACCTCCGGCGGCCGCGTTCCGGCCGTCGCGAGCCTACCGGCAGCCGTACCCCGAACTCGGGGGTCAGTCACCCACCGCGTTGAACAGGGCGGCGACCTCGGCGTTGGTCAGCCGCCGGAGACGGCCGGTGCGCAGGTCGCCCAACCGGATCGGACCGATGGAGGTACGCACCAGACGGGTGACCGGGTGCCCGACCTCGTCCATCAACCGCCGGACGATGTGCTTGCGCCCTTCGTGCAGGCTCAGCTCCACCTGGGCGGATTTACCCAGGGTGCCCACCACCTTGAACGAGTCGACCTTGACCGGTCCGTCCTCCAGCTCCACGCCCGCGAGGAGCCGCTTGCTGAGGTTGCGCGGGATCGGCCCGACCACCTCGGCGAGGTAGGTCTTGAGCACCTCGTACGACGGGTGCATGAGCTTGTGCGCGAGGTTGCCGTCGTTGGTGAGCAGCAGCAGGCCCTCGCTGTCCGCGTCGAGCCGCCCGACGTGGTAGACCCGCTGATCCAGCCGTCTGCCGATGAAGTCGGCCAGCTCGGTGCGTCCCTTCTCGTCCGCCATGGTGGTGACCACGCCACGCGGCTTGTTCATCGCCACGTAGACGAGACGGATGTCGACCTGGAGGCGCTCCCCGTCCACGTGGATCACCGCGGTGGCCGGGTCGACCTTGTCGCCGAGCTTCGCGACGCGCCCGTCCACGGTCACCCGACGCCGGAAGATCAGGTCCTCGCAGGCACGCCGGGAGCCCACGCCGGCGGCGGCGAGCACCTTCTGCAGGCGCTCCGCCCCCTCATAGACGGGGGCGTCGGACTTCGGGGAACGGTTATCGGGTCGCATCAGCAAGCTCTTCTACGTCGTCGGGCAGGAAGGGTGCGAGAGGTGGCAGTTCGTCGACGGTGTTCAGCCCGAGCTTCTCCAGGAACAGCGTGGTGGTCCGGTAGAGGAACGCCCCGCTGTCCGGTTCGGCGCCGCACTCCTCAACGAGGCCGCGGGTGAGCAGAGTACGGATCACGCCGTCGCAGTTGACACCCCGGATGGCCGAGATCCGCGACCGGGTCACCGGCTGCTTGTACGCGACCACGGCCAGAGTCTCCAACGCCGCCTGGGTCAGCCGCACGGACTGCCCGTCCAGGACGAACCGCTCGACGTACGTAGCGTATTCCGGCCGGGTGTACAACCGCCAACCGCCCGCCGCCCGCCGCAGCTCGAACCCGTGCCCGGCGGCCGTGTAACCGGCGGCGATCTCGTCGAGCATCGGCCCGATCCGCTCGGCCGGCTGCTCCAGCACCTGCGCCAGGACCAGCTCGCTGACGGGTTCGTCCACCACCAGCAGGATCGCCTCCAGCGCGCCGCGCAGCTCGGCGTCGGGCAGGTCGGGCGCGGGCTCCGGCGCGGCCGTCACCCGCCGCCGCCCCACAAACTCCCGCCGAGGTACGCCAGCAGCCCCCTCCCCCACCTGAGCCGCACCGGCCTCGGCCACCCCGACCGCCTCACGAGGCTCAGCGGACTCGGCCCCGGCGGACTCGGCGGACTCGGCGGACTCGGCGGACTCGGCGGACTCGGCGGACTCGGCGGACTCGGCGGACTCGGCGGAGATGGTGGACGATTCCGGCCCCAGGAAGGGCGGCATGCTTCCACGATCTTCTGCGGCTACCGGCGGAACGGGGTCGGCCGCAACGGCGGCCGGCGGGGAGTCGCGTTCGACGTCGGCCGCGGAGGGCTCGTCGGCCTCGGAAGGGTCAGCGGGCGCAGCGGTTGTGGGGGCTGCTCGGCGGGGGCGTTCCCACGGCGGGACCCAGGCGGCGGCCTGGTCGGCCAGGGAGTCCCGGCGTTCCTCGTCACTCATCCCGCTCACCCTCCGTCGTTCCCGTTCCGCCCGCTCCCACGGACTCCGAGCCGGCCTCCCCCGCCGGCTCCGGCGCAGCCACGAACACCGACGCAGCCTCCCCCGCCGGCTCCGGCGCAGCCACGAACGCCGGCGGAGCCTCCCCCGCCAACCCGGGCCCATCCTCACCCGCCGGCTCCGGCTCGGCGACGAGCGCCTTCCCGGGCCCGGGCTCGCCCGCCGGCTCCGGCGCTGGGGCCGGGTCGGGGTCGGCGGGGGTGCCGGCGTACTCGTCGACGTGCAGTTCGGTCTCGCCGTCGACCGGGCCGGTCCAGCGCACGGTCAGCTCCTCCAGGGCCTGCTCCTGCACGAAGGCCACCAGGCCCTCCCGGTACAGCTCCAGCAGCGCCAGGAACCGCGCCACCACCTCCAGGGTGGCCTCGCAGTCCGCGCAGAGCAGCGAGAACGTCGCCGTGCCGGCCCGGCGCAGCCGGGAGGCGAGGATCGCCGCGTGTTCCCGGACGCTGACGCGGACCATGTGCACGTGGGCGATGGACACCTCCGGCACGGGCTTTGGGGTCATCGCCCGCACGGCCAGCTTCAGCAGTCGCTGCGGGCCGATGCCGAGCACCAGGTCGGGCAGCGCCTCGGCGTAGCGGGGCTCCAGGCTGACCGCGCGGGGATACCGCCGACCGCCGACCGCCTCCAACTCGGCGATGTGCGCCGCCGCCTCCTTGTACGCCTTGTACTGCAGGAGCCGGGCGAACAGCAGGTCGCGCGCCTCCAGCAGGGCGAGGTCCGCCTCGTCCTCCACCTCGGCGGCCGGCAGCAGCCGGGCCGCCTTGAGGTCGAGCAGGGTCGCGGCGATGAGCAGGAACTCGCTGGCCTCGTCGAGGTCCCAACTGTCGCCCATCGCGCGGATGTACGCGATGAACTCGTCGGTGACCGTGTGCAGGGCCACCTCGGTGACGTCGAGCTTGTGCTTGCCGATCAGTTGCAGCAGCAGGTCGAACGGGCCGGTGAAGTTGGCCAGCCGCACCGTGAAGCCGGTGGCAGCCGTGTCGGCCACCGGGTCGGTAGCCGGTTCGGCGGGTCGTACACCGTCGACCACTGCCGCAGCAGCGGCTTCGGGCGGGTCGAGGGGTGGCGCGGTCACCGCACGACCGTAGTCCACGACACGGACACCTGGCGTTCCGGCTACCGCTCCGACTGGGCGGCGATCACCTCACGGGCCAACTGACGGTAGTTGCGCGCCCCGGAGGACGCCGGGTCCATCGTCGTGATCGGGGCACCGGCCACGGTGGACTCGGGGAACTTCACCGTCTTGGTGATGACCGTCTGGTAGACCTTGTCGCCGAACGCCTCGACCACCCGCTGGAGCACCTGACGGCAGTGGGTGGTGCGGCTGTCGTACATGGTGGCGAGGATGCCTTCGAGTTCCAGGTCGAAGTTGAGCCGCTCGCGCACCTTGTCGATGGTGTCCAGCAGCAGCGCGACACCGCGCAGGCTGAAGAACTCGCATTCGAGGGGGATGAGCACGCCGTGCGCGACGGTCAGCGCGTTGATCGCCAGCAGGCCGAGCGAGGGCTGGCAGTCGATCAGGATGTAGTCGTACTCCTTGCGCACCGAGCGCAGCACCCGGGCGAGGGCCATCTCCCGGGCGACCTCGTTGACGAGCTGGATCTCGGCGGCGGAGAGGTCGATGTTGGCCGGCAGCAGGTGCAGACCCGCGACGTCGGTCTTGATCAGGACGTCCTCGGCTGTCACGTCGTCCTGCATGAGCAGGTTGTAGACGGACAGGTCGAGGTTGTGCGGGTTGACCCCGAGACCCACCGAGAGCGCGCCCTGCGGGTCGAAGTCGACCAGCAGCACCTTGCGGCCGTACTCAGCCAGCGCCGCGCCCAGGTTGATGGTGGTCGTGGTCTTGCCGACGCCACCCTTCTGGTTGGCCATCGCGATGATGCGCGCCGGGCCGTGCCGATCGGTGGGCATCGGCTCGGGGATCGGCTTGCGCATGGTGTAGGCCGCCGGATCCGCCGGACCCAGGTCCGCGCCGAGCGTGGCCTGCTGCTCGCGGAGCTCCGACGTCCAGGTCTCGGCACGGTCACCGTTGCCAGCCATGTCCTCGTTGCCCCCTCCCGACGACCCACCCGGCGTCGGAGCCGTCCGACGTCCTTCGCGGCGCCGCTGCGCACCCCGGTCGTGTCGCCCCAGGAGGTCCGCGCCGATGCCGACTGTACGCCACCGACCAGCAGGGCGTTCGGCACCGGCCCGGCGTGTCGAAGCCGACGACCGCCGGGGTTCAGCCGAGGGCGCGCGGGTGGGCCGTGGCGTACACCTCGCGCAGCCGCTCGACGGTGACGAGGGTGTAGACCTGGGTGGTGGTCACCGAGGCGTGGCCGAGCAACTCCTGGACCACCCGGACGTCGGCGCCGCCGTCGAGCAGGTGGGTGGCGTACGAGTGGCGCAGGATGTGCGGGGAGACCGCGGCGGCGCCCTCGACCGGCAGGCCGGCCCGCCCGGCGGCGCGACGCAGGATGGCCCAGGCGCCCTGGCGGGACAGCGCTCCGCCGCGCGCGTTCACGAAGACCGCGGGGGTTCCCTTGCCCTTGGCGGCCAGGGCGGGTCGGGCCCGGACCAGGTAGGCGCGTACCGCCTCGACGGCGTACCCGCCGATCGGCACCAGCCGCACCCGGCCGCCCTTGCCGCGTAGCAGCACGGTGCCCTCGTCGGTGTCGAGGTCGTCGATCGCGGCGCCGATCGCCTCGGAGATCCGCGCGCCGGTGCCGTACAGGAATTCCAGCAGCGCCCGGTCGCGCAGCGCGAGAGGCGCCTCCTCGCCGGTCGCGGTGATCGCACCGGCGGTCTCCAGGAGCCGGACCACGTCGTCGACTCCCAGCGCCCGGGGCAGCCGGCGCGGCGGGGTCGGCGGGCGGACGTCGCGGCTGGGGTCGGCGCCGGCCAGTCCCTCGCGCAGCGCGAAGCGGTGCAGGCCGCGGACGGCGCTGGCCGCGCGGGCGGCGGACGACACGGCCAGGGGCGGATGGTCGTCGTCGCCGGCGCGCAGTCGGGCCAGGTGCGACTCGACGACACCGGCGCCGACCGACGCGAGGTCGGCGACGCCGGCGTCGGCCAGGGTCGTGAGGTAGCGGTCCAGATCCCGGCGGTACGACGCGAGGGTGTTCGCGGACAGGCCGCGCTCGACGGTGAGGTGGTCGAGGTAGCCGCGCACGGCACGGCGCAGGGCCGGCGCGGGCTCAGCGCCCACGCCGGCCTGCTGCGTGATCCCGCTCAGACCGCCACCGCTCTAGGCCAGGACGTCGGCCAGCGGGAGCACGGTCATGCCGTGCGCCTCGGCGACCGGGCCGTAGGTGACCTGGCCGTCGTGGGTGTTGAGGCCCAACGCGAGGGCCGGGTCGTTGCGCAGCGCCTCGCGCCAGCCGTTGTTGGCCAGTTCCAGGGCGTACGGCAGGGTGACGTTGGTCAGCGCGTAAGTGCTGGTGTTCGGCACCGCGCCGGGCATGTTCGCCACGCAGTAGAAGATCGACTCGTGCACCTTGTAGACCGGGTCGGCGTGCGTGGTGGGGCGCGAGTCCTCGAAGCAGCCACCCTGGTCGATGGCGATGTCGACCAGCACGCTGCCCGGCTTCATCCGGGAGACCAGCTCGTTGGAGATCAACGTCGGGGCCTTCGCGCCGGGCACCAGCACCGCGCCGATGACCAGGTCGGCGTCGAGCACGGCCCGCTCGATCTCGTACGCGTTCGAGGCGACGGTCTGCAGGTGCCCCCGGTAGATGGCGTCGGCCTGGCGGAGCCGGGCAACGTTCTTGTCCAGCAGCAGCACCTCGGACTGCAGGCCCAGGGCGATGGCGGCGGCGTTCATGCCGGAGACGCCGGCGCCGATGACGACGGTCTTCGCCGCGTACACGCCGGAGACGCCGCCGGGCAGCACGCCGCGCCCGCCGCCGGTGCGCATCATGTAGAACGCGCCCACCTGCGGGGCGAGCCGGCCGGCCACCTCGGACATCGGGGCGAGCAGCGGCAACGACCGGTCGGGCAGCTCGACGGTCTCGTACGCGATGCCAGTGACCTTGCGGTCGATCAGCGCGTCCGTGCACTCCTTGGAGGCGGCCAGGTGCAGGTAGGTGAACAGCACCTGCCCCTCGCGCATCCGGTGGTACTCCTCGGCGATCGGCTCCTTGACCTTGAGCACCAGCTCGGCGGTGTCCCACACCTCGTCGGCGGTGGCCAGGATCGTGGCGCCCGCCGCGGCGAACTCCTCATCGGTGATGCTGGAGCCGACGCCGGCGCCGGACTCGACGAAGACCTGGTGGCCGCTGCGGGTGAACTCGTTGACGCCCGCCGGCGTGATCGCCACGCGGTACTCGTGGTTCTTGACCTCGCGTGGGATTCCGACCTTCACGATGCAGACACCTCTCTTCGGGGCTGGGTTCCCCCCGACTGCTCGGTGCCGCGACGGCCCCGTTGCCGCCACGGTCCACCGGTCCCGCCGGCGGCAGTCTAGGCGTGCCCGACCCCGCTGGAAGCCAGCACAGTGGCATCCGGTGCCCGGGTGACCTGACGGAGTGTCAGGGCGCCGAACGGGCCGGCAGTGGGACGTCACCTCAGCCGTCAGGACAGTGTTCGCCCATTATCGTCCCATCTGACGTGTGGCGGTGCGGACAGCGGGCGAGTGGATCACTAGTGTGTCCGCCCATGACCACTCCTCCTTACCAGCCGGGGTACGCCCCGGGTTACTCCGACAAGAGCAAGGTCGTCGCGGGCATCCTCGGCATCCTGCTCGGCACCTTCGGGGCCGGTCGGTTCTACACCGGACACACCAAGATCGCCGTTCTCCAGCTCGTCGTGAGCCTGGTGACCTGCGGCGTCGGCGCGCTCTGGGGCGTCATCGACGGCATCCTGATCCTGGTCAACGGCGGCACGGACGCGCAGGGCCGCCCGCTGCGCGACTGACCCGCACCGCGACATACGAAGGGGCCCCGCCGACGGCGGGGCCCCTTCGTGCGTACGCACCGATCGGGAAGGACCGGCGGCGGCGCTCAGCGCGGCAGCGGCGCCTGGGCGCGACGCAGCGCCGCGAAGCCGGTGTCCCGGGCGCGAGCGGCCGCGAGCAGCCCGGCCACCGCGGACGCGTTGGTGATCTCGCCGGCCAGGACCATGTCGACCGCCTCGTCCAGGGCCATCCGGACGATCTGCAGGTCGGCCTCCTCGTCGCGGCGCTCGTGACGCTCGGACGCCGGCACGTCGGCAAGGTCCCGGGCCAGGAACACCCGGACGATCTCGTTGGTGAACCCCGGCGAGCTGTGCAGGTCCACCAGCACGTCGACCCGCCCGGCGGTGAGATCGGCCTCCTCGGCCAGCTCCCGCAGCGCGGCGGCCGGCAGCTCCTCACCGGAGACGTCCATCAGCCCGGCCGGCAGCTCCCACAGGTGCCGGCCGACCGGATGCCGGTACTGCCGGATCAGCACCACCTGGCCGGCGTCGTCGAGGGCCACCACGGCCACCGCCCCGACGTGCCGGACGAGGTCGCGCAGCGCGGTCCCGCCGCCCGGCATGGTCACCTCCTCGGTGACCACGTCGAAGATCCGACCCCGGTAGCGCTCCTCGCGGGAGCGCACCTCGTAGCGGTGCTCAAGGTCGCTCACGAGGCCGACGCGGCCTTCGTCGCGGCGCCGTTGCGGGCGGCCTTGCGCGTCGACGGGGCCTCCGACGCCGCCTCCAGGTCGACCGGCAACTGGTCGGCCTGCGAGTACGTCACGGCGGCCTTGACGAACGACGCGAACAGCGGGTGCGGGCGGGTGGGACGGCTCTTCAGCTCCGGATGCGCCTGCGTGGCCACGAAGAACGGGTGCAGATCCCGGTCCAGCTCGACGAACTCGACCAGCCGGCCGTCCGGGGAGGTGCCGGAGATGTGCAGGCCCGCCTTGGTCAGCGCGTCCCGGTAGGCGTTGTTGACCTCGTAGCGGTGCCGGTGCCGCTCGCTGATGTCGGTGCTGCCGTACGCCTCGGCGACGATCGAGCCCTCGGTCAGCGTCGCCGGGTACGCCCCGAGCCGCATGGTGCCGCCCAGATCGCCCTTGCCGGCGACGATGTCCTCCTGGTCGGCCATCGTGGCGATGACCGGGTGCGCGGCCTGCTCGTCGAACTCCAGCGAGTTGGCGCCGTCCAGGCCGGCCAGGTGCCGGGCCACGTCGATCGTCATGCACTGCAGGCCGAGGCAGAGGCCAAGCAGGGGGATGCCGTTCTCCCGGGCGTACCGGGCCGTGCCGATCTTGCCCTCGATGCCACGGACGCCGAACCCGCCCGGGATGAGGATGCCGTCCACGCCGGCCAGGGCCGCCGCCGCGCCGGCCGGGGTGACGCACTCGTCGCTGGGCACCCAGCGCAGCTGCACCCGCGCCCGGTGACCGAAACCGGCCGCCCGGATCGCCTCGCTCACCGACAGGTACGCGTCCGGCAGGTCGACGTACTTGCCGACCACCGCGACGGTGACCGTGTGCCGGGGGCGGTGCACCCGCTCCAGCAGGTCGTCCCAGCTCGCCCAGTCCACGTCCCGGAACGACAGCCCGAGCCGGCGCACCACGTACGCGTCGAGCCCCTCGCGGTGCAGCACCTTCGGGATGTCGTAGATGCTCGGGGCGTCCGGCGCCGCGACCACCGCCTCGGCGTCGACGTCGCAGTACAGCGACAGCTTCTCCTTGAGCTTCACCGGGATCTCCCGGTCGCAGCGCAGCACGATGGCGTCCGGCTGGATACCGATGTTGCGCAGCTGCGCCACGGAGTGCTGGGTCGGCTTGGTCTTCAGCTCGCCCGACGGCGCCAGGTACGGCACCAGCGACACGTGCAGGTAGAAGCAGTTGTCGCGGCCCAGGTCGTGGCGGACCTGGCGGATCGCCTCCAGGAACGGCAGCGACTCGATGTCGCCGACGGTGCCGCCGACCTCGGTGATGACCACGTCGGGCAGGACGCCGTCGTCGTCCGGGTCGGCCATCGCCAGGATCCGCGACTTGATCTCGTTGGTGATGTGCGGGATCACCTGGACGGTGTCGCCCAGGTACTCCCCCCGGCGCTCCTTGGCGATCACGTCGGAGTAGATCTGGCCGGTGGTGACGTTCGCCTTGCCGGACAGGGCCCGGTCCAGGAAACGCTCGTAGTGCCCGACGTCGAGGTCGGTCTCGGCGCCGTCCTCGGTGACGAAGACCTCGCCGTGCTGGAACGGGTTCATCGTCCCGGGGTCGACGTTCAGGTAGGGGTCGAGCTTCTGCATCACCACACGCAGCCCGCGCGCGGTCAACAGGTTGCCGAGGCTGGAGGCGGTGAGGCCCTTACCCAGCGAGGAGGCGACGCCCCCGGTGACGAAAATGTGCCTGGTCGTCCGTGCTGATGGGGCCAAGGCCTGCTCCCGTGTCGTCTGTCGCGGTCATGCAGACCGCCGTGCTCGATCAGCAAAGTGATCACGCGATCCACGGGATTCCACGGTAACACCTCTGCGGCGGGTACTCGCAGGCCGCACCCCGGGTGCGACAGGAGCGGGCCACCGGGACGACGCCCGACGGTCAGGAGGCGGCAACCTCGGTCGATGGCCGGGTGGCCGGCGCGGCCGAGGTGTCCGCCGGCATGTCCACCTGGGTATCCGCCGGTCGTCGCTGCGCCGGCGCGGAGGGTGTCCCGGTCGCCGCGTCCGCGGCCGGACGCTCCGGCGGCGACTGCGCGGGCTTGTCGACCACCTCGGGGCCCACCGGCGCGTCGACCGCCCCGGGGCCCACCGGCCCGTCCGGGCCCGCGGGCAGCACGACCGCTCGTGGGGGCGCGGCGGGCGGGCCGCCGATCGGCCGGGGATGACCCGCGCCCAGCGGTCCACCGCCACCGGTCGGACCGTCGCCCCCGCCGGCCGGCCCGTCGCCCCCGCCTGCGGGCCCGTCGCCACCGGAGCCCGAGTCGTCGTCGGCCCCGTTCTCCCGGGCACGGCCCGTGCCCGGGCGGGTCCGGTCGGCGGCATGTCCGAGGACCCGCAGCGACGCCAACGCCGCCATCGGCACCACCAGGGCCGCCGCCGCCCCCGCCACGTCCAGCGCCGCGCCGTCGAGTACGCCGCCCAGCACCGCCGCGACCGCCGTGCCGCCCAGCGCGGCGCGGATCGCCGGGTAGATGCCGAACAGCCGCATCAGCCCGCCCCACGGTTGCAGCAGGGCGAACCACACCAGCAGCCCACCGGCCAGCGCCAGCACGGTCAACGGGCTGTTCACCAACGTCTCGAAGTTCGCCGTGCTGGACCGGTGCACGGTGAACCCGCCGGTGCCGTCCGCGACCGCGGACAGGAACCGGCCCAGACTCCCCCGCTCCGCCGCCGGGCGCCGCAGGTCCACCACGGCGAAGCCGATACCGACCGCCAGGGCGGCCATGGTGGCCCACGCCAGTCGGGTGATGGTGAGCCAGCCGCCCGCGCTGATCGCCGCGGCCACACTCAGCCCGGCCGTCAGCGCGATGGCGCCGACCGGGTCGGCGCCCAGGTACGGGCTGCCGACCACCACCACGGCGAGACCGCCCACGGCGACCATCACCGCGGGCCGCCAGCGGCGGTGCACCCGCTGGGCGAACCACCCGCCGGTCACCAGCGCGCTGGCGAGGAACACGCCCAGCCCGACAGTGCTCAGCCCGGCGTACCGGCCACCCTGCAACGCCGAGTAGCCGACCACGCTGTTGAGCTGCAGGCTCGACCCGGTGAGCACGTCCAGCCCGACGACAAGTGTCGTGAGGCCGGCCACCGCGCCGAACGGGCCGAGCGTGTTCGCGTACCCGGGGGCGAACCGGACCGCCGCGGTGCCACCCGCGACCAGCAGCGCGGTGACCACGGCGAAGATCCATCCCGGGTGCTCGCCCCGCCACCAGGGGACGGCGTCGGCGAGCAGCGCGGCCGGAACGGTCAACGCCGCCGCCACCAGCAACAACTCCACCACCGCCACGACGCGGGCGGAGACCGGGGTCGGGCCGGCCGGACCGGCGTGCGGTCGGGCCCGGCGCAGCAACGGCAGCACCGCCAGCGCCAGCAGCACCTGAAGCCCGGCGAGCAGGGCGAAGAACCGGCCGGAGACGGCCCGCTGGGCGATCGCCTCCCGGTCGGCGTTCGCCGGCGCGTTGATCGCCTCGGTCAGGTCGGACGGTCGACCGCCGGTGCTGACCGCCGGCCGGCCGAGGAACAACCGCTCCGGCATCGGCCGACCCAGCGCGGCAAGCGCCGTCGGCGCGAGGTCGACAAGTTGCAGGTAGCCGTCGCGGCCGGTGCTGGCCGAGGTGAGCCAACCCCGCTCCCAGCCCGGCCCGTCAGCGACCACCACGTGCAGCCGCGACGGCTGCTCGGTGTCGGAGATTCCGGCCACCAGCACCAGCGACCGGTCCGGCCGCGCGGCCAGGACCCGGGCCAGCTGGGCGTCGGCCGCCCGCGCCTGCTCGGCACGCGCCGCCGGGTCGGTCCCCTCGACCGTGCCGAGGTCGACGATGCTCAGCACGCACGAGCCGAGCAGCCGGCGCGGATCGGCCGGCAGACCCGCGGCGTACCTGTCGACCCGGCCGAACGGGCGGGCGGCGGCCACTGCCGCGCCCGGACCCACGGCGACCGAGCAGCGCACCGACTCCGACAGCGACCCGGGCATGGTGCCCCAGGGCAGCCGCTGCTGGTTGTACTGGACCACGCTCTCCTGATCGGGCAGGTTCGCGCCGATCCCGTCCGGTTGCTCCACTGTCACGCCGGCGGGCGGGCAGCCGCCGTCGGGCCGGGTGCCGTTCCACGCGGCGAAGCTGCCCGCGCCGAGGGTCAGCCACCCGTCGACCGGGCAGGTGGGCCGGTGCGCGGACCGCACCGACAGGGAGCCGATCGAGCCGTCCCGGGCCATCCGCCACAGCGTCGGTGTGCTCTGCTGGTCGACGTCCTCCCAGCGCAGCCCGGCGATCCCGGCGAGCACCACGAAGTCGGCGGTGCGCTGCGGGGTGCCCTGCGGCGGCCGGGCGGCCAGCGCGGTCACGCCCAGCACCACCACGAGCACGGTCAGCAGGGCGGGAGCGAGTCGACGCACCATCACCGGTGTCCCGTCATCGGCGCGTCAGAGCCGGGGGCGGCCGGAGGAGTCCCACGGGCGGCCAGCTCGGCGTAGAGGGCCGCCAGCACGGCCACCGTGTCCGCCTCGGTGGGCCACGTCGCCGCCCGCTCGGCGCCGCGCCGACCCAGCTCGGCCCGGGCCTCCGGATCGTCCAACAGCGCGCGCACCGCCGCGTCGACCGCGTCCACGTCGCCTGCGGGGACCAGCTCGGCGGCGTCGCCGACCAGCTCCGGCAGGCCACCCACAGCGGTCGCCACCAGCGGCACACCGGCCCGCATCGCCTCCTGGGCGAACAACTGCCGGGCCTCCCAGTCGCTGGTGACCACCGCGAGATCGGCGCCGGCGAGCAGGTCGGCAACGTCGGTGCGGTGCCCCAGCAGGGTCACCGGGGCCCGGGCGGCGGAGGTCCGCGCGGCGAGCGGCAGGTACGCCGGGCCGCTCCCGGCGATCACGACGACCGGCGGCGGGGTACGCGTACGCCAGCGGGCGGCCGCGTCGATCAGCACGTCGTAGCGCTTCTGCGGGTGCAGCCGCCCCACCGAGACGAGCAACGGCTGCTCCGGCCGTACGCCGAACTCGGCGCGCACGGCGGCGCGGCGTCGACGGGGTGCGGGCAGCGTCGGGGCGGCGACCGGGGCGAGTCGGGCGTCGGCGGCGCCCAGCGCTGCGGCCCGCTCGACCAGGTCGGTGGAGGCGCCGAGAGCCACCCGGGCGCCCCGGGCGACCACCCGCTCGACGAACCGCGAGACCCCGCCGCGCAGGCCGCCCGCGAGGACCGCGTTGTGCCAGGTCACGACCAGCGGGGCGGACGGACGGGCCAGCACGGCCACGAGACCGGCGCGCAGGCCGTGCGCGTGCACCACGTCGACCCGGGCCGCGGCGAGCGCCCGCCGCAGGGCGAGCACCGCCCGCGCGTCGGCGGGGGTCGGGCTGGCCGGGATCTCCACCGGTTCGAAACGCGCGCCGACGCCGGTGAAGTCGAACTGCTCCTGCGTGGCCGCCGGCCCGCACACCAGCACCGTGGCCCCGGCGGCGACGAGCCCGCGCGCCACCGAGCGGACGTGCTGGCCGACCCCACCGGTGCTGGACGCCAGCAGCAGCGCCACGGAGCCCGACCAGCCGGCGGGCAGGCTGCTTCCGGTCATCGCGACCACCGCCGGTTCCCGTTGACAACGCTCACCGAACCGCCGTCTCCTTCCCGTCGCCCCGCTCCGGGGGGACCGCGCCCGGCGTCGACGTGCCGGCCCCGCCTCGCGGCCCTCGCCGGCCGAGGCGGCGGACCACCCCGGTCAGTAGCGGCCGCACGTCCCGCCGGTCGACGAACCAGACCACGACGAGGAACACGACACCGACCAGAACCCCGGACAGCATGCCCTGACCGAGTGCCGCGGCCGTCGTCGGGGTGCCGCCGTCCAGCCCGTCGAGCCAGCGGCTCACGCCCAGTCCGGCGAGCGCGGCGAGCAGCCCGGCGAGGCCACCGGCCGCCCCGGCGCGCGCCGCGCCGGCCAGCGCCGGCCGGCCGGCGCTGCGCAGCACCGCGCTGACGAGCAACACGCCGAGCACCACCATGCCCACCGAGTTGGCGGACGTCACGGCGAGCACCCGGTCGGTCAACGGCAGGATCGCGCCGAGCAGCAGCACGACGGGCGGCACCACCAGGAAGCCGACGGCGGTCGCGGCGGTCGCCGCCCGGGTCTCCCCGCACGCGTAGAGCGCCCGGGTGAGGATCGCGAAGAGGCCGTAGCCGACCAGGCCCGGGGCGTAGCCGATGATCGCGGCGGCGGCGGTCGGCGCGGTGGACGCGGGGAAGAAGAAGTGCCCGACCGGCCCGGCGGTCCCGACCAGCGCGGCCGCGCCGAGGCAGCTGAACAGCAGCACCCCGCGTACGGCCGGGGCCAGGGTCGCCCGGTAACCGTCCTCGTTCCCGGCCGACCGCGCGGCCGCGAGCGTCGGATAGGCCGCGACGGCCAGCGGCACCGCGAGCACCGACCACGGCAGCAGGTAGACGGTCTGCGCCAGGTTGTAGACGCCCGGATTGCTGCGCGCGCCCGCGGTGACCTGGTTCAGGCTGACGATCAGGGCGATCTGCTGCGTGGTGACGGTGACCGCGCCCGCCACCGCCAACCCGCCGACCCGGGCCCGCGCGTCGGCGGGGAACCCGAACCCGGGCCGCAACCCCAGGCGCAGCCGCCGCACCGGGATGAGCAGCGACAGCGACAGCGTCACCACGCCCAGTGTGGTGCCGGCGGAGAGCAGCAACTCGCCGCCGGAGCTCACCCCGGCGACCGTGGCGTACCGGCCCTGGGTGGCGGTGAACCCCAGGTAGACGACGATCACGGTGAGGCTGGACAGCAGCGGGGCGAGCACCGGCCAGGCGAAGCGCCGGTGCGCCTGGAGCACCCCGGTGAGCACGATGCCGACGCCGTACAGCGGCAACTGCGGCGCGAAGACCCGCAGCATCCGTACGCCGCTCTGCTGCTGGGCGTCGGTCAGATGCTGGCCCAGCGACTCGACCACCGGGCCGGCGAAGAGCACCACGACCAGCGCGAGCGGCACCAGCAGGGCCAGCGTCCAGGTCAGCAGCGCGCCGGTGGTCCGGGCGACAGTCGTACGGTCACCGGCCTCCACAGCCCCGGCCAGCAGCGGTACGACGAGGCTGGCCAGCGCGCCACCGGCGACGATCTCGAAGATGAAGTTCGGCACCGCGTTGGCCACCACGTAGGCGCCGCCCAGGTCGGTCGGGGCGAGGCTCCAGGTGAACACCGCGGTACGGCCGAAGCCGGCGAGCCGGCTGAGCACGGTGAGGACGGCGATGAGCGCGGCTGCCCCGGCCAGCCGGCCGGCGCCGGCGAGGGGTGCCGGTCTGGTCACGTCAGTCGGCGCGTCGGCCCAGTGCGTCGAGCTGCCGCAGGCCCGGGGTGCGCTGGATCACCGCCGTGAAGCTGACCTTCTCGCTGGCGGCGGTGAGCCCGGCGAGCACGGCCAGCAGACCGGCCCGGCCGAGCGGGCCGCTGCGGGCGGCGAGCGCGACGCCGAGCAGGGCGCCGAGCGCGTTCGCGCCGCTGTCGCCGAGCATGACGTCCTCGGACAGGTCGTCGGGGAGCAGGCCGGCGGCGGCGCCGGCCGCGCCGGCGGCGATCCCGCCGTGCGGGCCACCGGCCAGCGGCACGCCCAGCAGCAGGCCGGACTTGATGGCCCGGCCGGGCCGCAGGTCGAGCAGGTTGAGCAGGTTGGCGGTGCCGGCGATCACGCCGGCGCCGAGCACCACGTCGACCCCCCGGCCGACGGCGCCGTGCCGCTGCCGGCGCGGGTGCGCGGCGACCCGCGGGTCGGCGGCGAGCAGCGCGGCCGCGCCCAGCCCGGCGGCGCCCACCCCGGCGATCTTGACCAGCCCGGCGGTGACCCGGCCCTCGCGCAGCGCGGCGAGGTGCCCGGCGAAGCCCTTGGCCGCCTTCTGCTCAGGACGTGCGCCGACCACGTCGTCGTAGAGCCCGACACCGCCGGCGCCGAGACCGGCGACCAGGGCGGCGCCACCGGAGGCGGCGCTGGTGGCGCCGAAGACGCCCGCAGCTGTCGCACCGGCGGCGAGCGCCGGCCCGGCCGCCAGGGTCACCGTCCGGCCCCGGAAGTTGGTGCGTTGCAGCGCCGGCCCCACGGGGGCGGTCCGCACCTCGCGCAGGGCGTACCGGGCGGCGGCGGCACCGGCCCCGGCGATCAGCAGCCGGCCCAGCATCCTCACTCCGCCACCTCGCTCAGGCACGGGGTCGCCCGCTCAGGCGCGTCGGTTCCGGACACCGGGGTACGTCGTTCGCTCACTGGGGCAGTCTAGGCAGCAGGGACGCGGCGTTGTCGCCGACGCCGTACTGGCCGGCCTTCTTCTCGGTGAGCTGCTGCACCAGGGCGAGGCTGGTGACCAGCTGACCCTGCACGGTGTTGGCGTTGTCGACCGTGGAGATGGTCTGCGACAGCACCGGGTCACCGCGGACCACCGACACGACGTTGCCGCCGGCGGAGCCGTTGCCGCCCACCACGATCGCCCCGGTCCGGTCGAACTGCTCGGCGATCTTGACGACGGACTCGTCCCGCTTCTCGGAGTCCTTGTCGACGTACGGCTGCCCGCTGACCACGACGACGGCCTCGGCCGGTCCGGTGACCTTGTTGTTGTCGGTGGTCAGGTAACCGGCGTTGTTGTACGCGGCGAGCACGGCCCGCCGGTCGGCGTCGCTGACCGGCGCGGTGCCCTGCGCGCGGTCCAGCAGGACGCTGGCCAGCAGCGCGCTGGAGGTCTCCACGCCGTGCCCGTTGCCCGGCAGGCCGGTGGTCTGCGCGGTCGGCCGCGCGGCGGTGACGGCCAGCTCCAGCAGGTTGGAGTTGTTGTCCGGGTTGATGAACTTGTCCTGCAGGTCGACCCGACCGGTGATGGTGGCGCCGGCGAGCTGGAGCTTCTTGAGCACGCCCTCGGTGTGGTCGCGCCCGTTGGGGAGGCTGAGCACCACCACCCGGCGTCCGGTGAGGGTGCCCGGGAGGACGACCTGGGACACCTGCTCGGCGAACTCCTCCTCCAGACCGAGCTGCTTCTCCATGCTGTTGACCTGCTGGCGCAACTGCTGGTTGTCCTTGCGCAGTCCGGTGACCTGCTCCTTGAGCGAGTCGGCGACCGGGCCGTTGAGGGCGGCTGTGCCGACCACCAGACCGATCGCCAGAGCCAGGAACACCGCGGTGAGGGACACCACGTGGTAGCGGAAGTTGATCACGCTTGCAGCCTCTTGATCGGTCGGGAACTAGAAGAGCCGGTACAGCTGGAACACGAAATTGTCCCACCACTCGGCGACCACGCCCAGGTACGCCTTCCCGACGGTGGAGACGGCCACCGCGGAGGCCATCGCCGCGATCGCCGAGAGCACCAGCAGCAGCAGCGACGACCCGGAGATGCTCTGCCGGTAGAGCCGGCTCACCCCCTTGGCGTCGACCAGCTTGCCCCCGACCTTCAACCGGGTCAGGAACGTCGAGGCCATCCCGCCGCGCCCCTTGTCCAGGAACTCGACGAGCGTGGCGTGGGTGCCGACCGCGACGAGCAGCGACGCGCCCTTCTCGTCGGCCAGCAGCATCGCCAGGTCCTCGCTTGTCGCCGCGGCCGGGAAGGTGATGGCCGGGACGCCGAGGCCGTTGACCCGGGGCAGGCCGGGCGCCCGCCCGTCGGGGTAGGCGTGCACGATCACCTCGGCGCCGCAGCGCAGCACGTCGTCGGTGACCGAATCCATGTCACCGATGATCATGTCGGGGGTGTACCCGGCCTCGACCAGCGCGTCCGCGCCGCCGTCCACGCCGATCAGCACCGGCTTGAACTCCCGGATGTACGGGCGCAGCACGTCCAGGTCGGCCTTGTAGTCGTAGCCGCGCACCACGATCAGGCAGTGCCGACCCTGGATCTGGGTCTGGATGTCCGGAACGCCGACGCCGTCGAGCAGCAGGTCGCGTTCCTGGCGCAGGTAGTCCATCGTGTTGGCGGCGAACGCCTCCAACTGCACCGACAGCCCCTCCCGGGCGTCGGACATCGCCTTGGCGACCGACTCGGCGTCCTGCAGGGTGCCGTGCGCCACCGGCTCCTCGCCGGCGAAGACGGTGTTGCCCTCGATACGGACCTGGTCGCCCTCGCGGATCCGCTCGAAGACGCCCTCGCCGAGGTCGTCCAGGAGCGGGATGCCGGCGGCGATCAGCACCTCCGGCCCGAGGTTGGGATAGCGGCCGGAGACGGACGGCTTGGCGTTGAGCACCGCCGCGACACCGACAGCGACCAACGAATCGGCCGCCACCCGGTCCAGGTCGACGTGGTCGATGACCGCAATGTCACCGGGGCGCAGCCGGCCGACCAGCCGTTTCGTCCGGCGATCAAGGCGCGCGGTGCCGAGGACTCTGCCCGGCTCCGCGTTTCGGTTCCGGCGCAACGTGGGTAGACGCATCGTGACCATCCTGGCATGTGAGGCAGGCTTTTCTGTCGCGACATGCCTGAGCAGGGCCGCCTACCCAGGGAAGCACACGTCGGCGCAAGCCGGTGTGCTTGCGCTCACAATACGCGGCGTCACAACCGCCTTTCCTTGGCGGCCACGGCCAGCAGCTCCTCGGCGTGGGCGATACCCAGATCCGAATCGGGCAAACCGGCGAGCATCCGGGCCAGCTCACGGGCGCGTTCGGTGTCCTCCACGACCCGCACCCCGCTGGTGGTCACCGCGCCACCGGTGTCCTTCGCCACCACCAGATGCCGATCGGCGAACGCGGCCACCTGCGGCAGGTGAGTGACGACCAACACCTGGTGGCTGCGGGCCAGCCGGGCCAGCCGGCGGCCGATCTCCACCGCGGCCTGGCCGCCGACGCCCGCGTCGACCTCGTCGAAGACCAGCGTGGGCGGACCGCCCGAGCCGGCGAAGACCACCTCGATGGCGAGCATCACCCGGGACAGCTCGCCGCCGGAGGCGCCGCGCTGCAACGGCAACGACGGCGCTCCCGGGTGGGCCAGCAACCGCAGCTCCACCTCGTCGCCGCCGTCCGCCGCGACACCCGCCTCGACGCCGTTGATCGTCAGCGTCGGCTCGGCCCGCCCGGCCGGCCGCGGCAGCACCACCACCTCGATCCGGGCGTGCGGCATGGCCAGCCCGGCCAGCTCGACGGTGACCTGGTCGGCGAAGCGGACCGCGGCCTCCTGCCGGGACACCGACACCCGGGAGGCCAGGTCGGCCACCTCGCCGGCCAGCCGCTGCCCCTCGGCGTCCAACTCCTCGAGCAGGTCGTCCGAGGTGTCCAGGTCGGACAGTCGGGTGCGGGCCCGGTCGGCCCAGGCGATGACGCCGTCGACGTCGTCGGCGTACTTGCGGGTCAACGCCCGCAGCGCGGCCCGCCGCTCGTAGACGTGCTGCAACCGGGCCGGGTCCGCGTCGAGCGTCGCCAGGTACGCCGACAGCTCTGCCGAGACGTCGGTGACCAGCGTGGCCGCCTCCTCCAGGCGGGCCGCCAGCTCGCCCAGCGCCGGGTCGGTGCCGGCCTGGGCCTCCAGGGTGCGCCGGGCCGTGCCGAGCAGCGCCGTCGCGTCCGGTGTCTCGTCGGCCGCCTCCGCGCCGCCCGCCACGCACTGCTGGGCCACCTGCGCGGCAGTCCGCAGGCCCTCGGCGTGCTCCAACCGCTGCGCCTCGGTCTTCAGCTCGTCGTCCTCGCCGGGCTGCGGGTCGACGCGGGTGATCTCGTCGAGGCCCAGCCGCAGCAGGTCCGCCTCCTGGTTGCGCTCGCGGGCGTTGCGCCGCCGGTCGGCCAGGTCGTCGACCACCCGCCGCCACCCGGTGTACGCCTCACGCAGCGCGTCGAGCAGCTTCTCGTGCGCCGGCCCGGCGAAGCGGTCCAGAGCGGCCCGCTGCTCGGCCGGGCGCAGCAGCCGCAACTGGTCGGACTGGCCGTGCACGGCAACCGCCTGCTCGCCGACCTCGCCCAGCATCGACACGGGCATGCTCCGGCCACCGAGGTGGGCCCGGGAGCGGCCCTCCACCGTCACCGTGCGGCTGAGCAGCAGCGAGCCGTCCTCGTCGGGCTCGCCACCGGCGTCGCTGATCCGGGCGTGCACCGCGTCGGCGACCCGGCCGGACAGGCGTAGCCGCCCCTCGACCACGGCCCGGCCCGGTTGGGCACGGACCCGCCCGGCGTCGGCCCGGCCGCCGAAGAGCAGGCCGAGGCCGGTCACCACCATCGTCTTGCCGGCACCGGTCTCGCCGGTGATGACGTTCATCCCGCCGGTCAACGGCAGCGTGGTGTCCTCGATGACGCCGAGTCCGGTGATGCGCAGCTCTTCCAGCACAGCACCCGACAGTAGACGCGAGGGCCGACAGTTGACCAGCCGACGGGCCCCACGACCGGGCACCGGCACGCCCCGCACCCCACCGACGTACAGTCTTGCCCCGTGTTGGACGTGATCGGCCTGACCCCCGCCGAGGAGGAGCTCTACCGCTGCCTGCTCCAGCTCACCACGGCCCGTGTCGACGAACTGGTCCGCCGGCTGCGACGCCCCCGGGCGCAGGTCGTCGAGCAGGTCGAGGCGCTACGGGCCAAGGGGCTGGTGCAGCCCACCGACAACGACCCGGACGCCCCGCTGCGCCCGACCGCCCCGGACGTCGCCCTCGGCGCGACGCTGCTGCGCCGCCAGGAGGACCTGGAGGCGGCCCGGCGCCGGGTCACCCAACTGGCCGAGGAGTACCGCTCCGGGCTGCGCCGCCACCACGTGGACCACCTGGTCGAGGTGATCCGGGGCGGTCGGGTGCTGCGCGACCGACTGCGCGACCTGCAGAACTCGGCCCGCAACGAGGTGCTCTGGTTCTGCCGGGCGAACCCCCTCGCCATGGCCGGCCCGGAGAACGTCGAGGAGTTCGACGCGCTGGCCCGCGGGGTGAGCTACCGGGCCATCTACGAACGGGACCTGCTGCTCGAACCGGGCGCGCTCGCCGACCTGGCCAAGGGGGTGGCCGCCGGCGAGCAGGCCCGCGTGCTGGACCGGCTGCCCGTCCGACTGGCCATCGTGGACGCGCGTACCGCCATCTGTCCGCTGGTGCCCGACCGGGACGGCGGCGAGCCGAGTGCCGCGGTGATCGGCCGCAGCCAGCTGCTCGACGCGCTGCTGGCCCTCTTCGAGAGCCACTGGCGGGTGGCCACCCGACTGCGACTCGACGACCCGCTCGCCGCCACCGAGGGCCGGCGCGACGAGGCCGACGACCGTCCGGTCGACGGCTACCGGCCCGACGCCGACGAGGCCCGGCTGCTGTCGCTGTTCGTGGCCGGCGTACCGGACAAGTCCATCGCCTCCCAGCTCGGGGTGAGCCGCCGGACGGTGCAGCGCCGCCTCGCCGAGCTGATGGACGCCGCCGGCGTGGACACCCGACCCGGGCTGGCGTTCCAGGTCGCCCGGCGCGGCTGGCTCTGAACGCGGCAGGGCCCGCCGTCGGAAAGCGACGGCGGGCCCTGCCGGACACGCGCGGAGTCAGCGCAGGCCGTACGCCCGCAGCACCGTCTGGTCGACGGAGTTCCCGGCCCGGTCGGTGGCGTGCACCCGCAGCGACACGGTTCCGCGCCCGGCCGGCACGGTGGCGGTCCAGCGGGTACCCGACCCTCGCGTCGGCGCGGGCCGCCAGGTGACGCCCTCGTCGAAGGAGACCTGCACCGTCAGGCTGGTGCCCATCGGCGCGGCGACTCCGGTCGGCTGGCGCAGGGTCAGCCCCAGCTGGTGCGGCCGGTTGGCGGGTACGGTGCCGAGCAGGTCGGCCGGCACCCGGTAGTCCACCTGCAGCAGCGACAGCGGCACGGCCGCGTCGCCCGCCGGGCGGGCCGAGGTGAACTGCCACGACGTGTCGGTGCGGGTGGCGTAGCGCCACTGGTCCGAGGCCCGCCGCGTCGTCACGTCGAGGCGGTAGCGGGCCGCCCCGGCGGTGGTCGGTACCGGCGTCCAACCGCCGGACAGGTCGGCGATCTGCCGACCGTCGCGGCTGAGGCGAGCCTCGACGGTGTCCGCCTCCTCACTGTTGCCGGCCACGCTGTAGTGCCCGTCGGCGTCGACGAACTCGGGCATCCGCACGTCCAGGCTGTCGCCCGCCCGGGTGGGCACCGGCGCTCCGCTGGCCGGCACGGCCGGACGGACCACCGGGGCGTGCCAGGTCTCGGTCACCCGGTCGTCGGCGGCGTACCGCCGGGGCTCCTGGGTCAGCCCACCGGTCACCTGCCCCCACTGCATGAACATCTCCTTGTGCAGCACCCGGTGCTGCCACCAGTTGTCCCCGGCGCTGACGAACTCCTGCCGGGTGGTCCCGTTGCGGACCAGGCGCTGGTCGTCGTTCCAGGAGTACTCCTGCCACGGACGCCAGCCGAACCGCTCCTCGGTGGCCCAGCCCGCGCCCGTGTCGCCGTAGCTGGCGGTCACCTCGGCGGTGTTCTTCGCGGTCACCGTGTGCACGATCCGCTCCGGCACCCGGCCCTTGGACACCTGCCACACGTCGTACAGGTACGGGCTGTCCACCCTCAGCGTCAGGTCCAGGGTCGCCCGGCCCTTGCGCGCCGCCGCGATCAGCCGCTGCCCGTCGTCGTACGCGACGACCATCGCCGGGATCGGCAGCCGCTCGCCTGCCGGCCGCCAGACCGTCCACGCGGTCCGGTCCTCCGGTCGGACGATCAGCACCACCGCGGCGCCGGCCGCCGCCGCGGCGGCCACCTGCTCATCCTCGTTACGGTCCGGGTCGGCGGCGAGCAGCGCCGCCGCGCCCCGCACCCGGGCCAGCTCGGCAGGGGTTCCGGTGCCGGCCCAGACCAGGGGCAGCTTCCGTCGACCGGTCGGCGCCGGCGACGTGCCCAGCAGGTTGATGTCCGACGGACCGGACACCCCGCTGACCGTGGCGTCCACCATGGGCGCGACGAGCTGCCAGCGGGAGGCGAACTCGAACTCGCCCTGGCGTACCGGGCGGGTCGGCGTGACGTTGACCTGCTGGATCGTGCTGTACGCCATGACGCCGTGGTCGATCTGCCGGCCGTTGCCCAACACCCGGTGCACGTAGTAGCTGAGCGTGGCCCGCTGCTCGCTGGGCTTCGGCGTCTCGATCCGCACGGGCGTACCCTTGCGGGCGTCGAGCACCACGGTCAGGTCCCGGTCGACGGTCAGCTCCGGCTCGACGGCCTCGGTCAGCTGCTCGTCGAGCGGGGCGCCGTGCTCGACCAGCGCGGTCAGCAGGTACGTGCCCTCCTCGACCTGCAGGGTGCCCTCGCCCGGCCACCAGCCCCAGAAGTCCGACTCGGGCTGCTCGCCGTAGAGGGTGAGCCCCGGCGAGAGGGTCAGCTGACCCTGCCGGTCCAGCACCTTCACGGTGACCTGGTGCAGTGGGCCGCTGACGGTGAGACCCACCGGCGTGCGGACGGCGACACCGTCCGCGCCGGTGGCCACCAGCCAACCGCCGTGCGGGCCCCGGCCCAGCTTCGCCGGGTCGGCCCGCAGCGGCACGGCCACGCTGCCGCCCGCCGGCACGGTCACCTCGCCGGACCCGACGGAGACTCCGTCGGTCGCGGCCGCGCCGCTGTCCAGGTTGCGCAGATCCAGGGCCAACCGCAGGGTCTGCGCGCCCGTCGTGTCGTTGGTGTACGTCACGGTGCGCTGCACCGCCGCGCCACCGGTGGTGATCCGACCGAAGTCGACGGTGGCCGAGGCGTACACCCGCTGTGTGAGGGCCCGCGCCACGTCCACCCGACCGCCGCCCTGCTCGAAGACGGTGAGCGCCGGGTTCGCCTTCGTGGTGCTGACCAGCGCGTCCTTCAGCTTGCCGGCGGACCAGTCCGGGTGGTCCTGCGCGAGGATCGCCGCCGCGCCCGCCACGTGCGGGGTGGCCATCGAGGTGCCGGACGCGGTCGTGTAGGCGTCGCCCACCGGCGTACCCATCGTGGTGCCGGCGGCCCGCGCGGCGACGATGCCGACGCCCGGCGCGGTGATCTCCGGCTTCAGGCCGTTGTCGCCCAGGCGCGGCCCCCGGCTGGAGAACTCGGCCAGGTTGTCGTCGCGGTCCACCGCGCCGACGGTGAGCGCCGCCGCGGCCGCGCCCGGCGAGCCGACGGTACGCGCCGCACCCGCGTTGCCGGCGGCGACCACGAAGAGCGCGCCGGTCTCGGCGGTCAGGTCGTTCACCGCCTGGCTCATCGGGTCGGTGCCGTCGGTCGGGTCGCCGCCGAGGCTCATGCTGACGACCTTCGCCCCGGAGTGGGCGGCCCACTCCATGCCGGCGATGATGGCCGAGTCGTAGCCCGAGCCGCCGTCGTCGAGCACCTTGCCGACCAGCAGTCGCGCGCCGGGCGCGACGCCCTTGCGCAGACCCGCCGACGCGTCGCCGCTGCCCGCGATGGTGGCCGCGACGTGCGTGCCGTGGCCGTGGCCGTCGCGGGCGCTGCCGCTGCCGGAGAAGTCCCGCGCCTCGGCGATCCGTCCGGCCAGGTCGGGGTGGGTGGCATCGACGCCGGTGTCGAGCACTGCCACCTTCACGCCGCTGCCGTCGCGCCCGGCCGCCCAGGCCGTCGGGGCGCCGATCTGCGGGACGCTGTGCTCCAGCGTCGGGTGCACCCGCCCGTCCAGCCAGACGTGCGCGACACCGCCGCCCAGTCGGGGCGCGGCGGCCGTGGTCCGGCTCGCCGGTGTCCCGGCGAGGGTGCTCCACAGTCCACCGAGGTCGGCCTTGCCGACCCGCAACGCGGCACCGTTGATGCTCTCCAGGGGGCGGGCGTCGGTGACGCCGCCGAGCGGCCGGACCCGGCCGGCGGCCGGCTCCTGGTAGCGCACGATCAGCGGCAGCGCGCCCTGTGCGGCGTCGCCGTAGCCGTCGGCGGCCAACTCCTGCACGTCGAACAGGTTGGCGTCGAGGACGCCGCTGGAGACGTAGGGCAGGGCGTCGCTGGGCAGCACCCGCAGCCCGCCGTCGACCTCCAGGGTCTGGAAGATGACCCGCTCACGCCCGGGTCCCGGGCGTACGGTGGCGGCGACCCGGCCCGGCGCGGCCGGAGCCAGCTCGACCTGGTCGCCGGTGATGAGGGTGATGCGGACGGGCGCGGCGCCCGGGGCGGACGTGCCCAGGCTCGGGCCGGTGGGCCGGGCGGGCGGCTCGGCGGACGCCGGTGCGGCGAGGCCGACCACCAGTACGCCGACCGCGCCGGCGCTGAGCCAGCGGGGGGACCAGTGCATGCGATGCGCTCCTTAACTCCGGTGGGCCCGCCATCCGTAGATGAGGACCGATCGGAGTCTGCGACGCAGCACACAACCAGGTCACTAGCCTTGCGCCGCCGCAGCGGCGACATGTCGTCAGGTGGACACCCGCCGGACACCGACGGTGTGCGTCACCGTCACTTACCGGCGGCTGCCCCGCCACCCGTGCACGGGCAGACCGAACTTGGCGACCAGCCGGTCGGTGAACGGACGGGCGCGCAGCCGGACGATGCGTACCGGCAGGGCGCCGCGACGCACCGTCACCCGGGCGCCCGGCGGCAGGTCGTAGACCCGCCTGCCGTCGCAGGCGAGCACGGCGAGGGTGGTGAACGGGTCGACGGTGATGACGAACGTCGACGTGGGCGCGGTGACCAGGGGCCGGCTGAACAACGCGTGCGCGCTGATCGGCACCAGCAGCAGGGCCTCCACCTCCGGCCAGACCACCGGACCGCCGCCGGAGAACGCGTAGGCGGTGGAGCCGGTGGGGGTGGCGCAGACCACCCCGTCGCAGCCGTAGCGGGACAGCGGGCGGCCGTCCACGTCGACGAGGAGTTCGAGCATCTGCGCCCGCTCCCCCTTCTCGACGCTGATCTCGTTGAGCGCCCAGGATTCGATGGTCGGGCCACCGTCGAACTCGGCAGTGACGTCGAGCGTGAGCCGCTCGTGCACTGTGTAGTTGCGCTCGACGACGTCCCGGACCGCGGTGTCCAGATCGTTGATCTCCGCCTCGGCGAGGAAGCCCACCTTGCCGAGGTTGATGCCGAGCAGCGGCGCCTTCGCCGGGCGGGCCAGCTCGGCCGCGCGCAGGAAGGTGCCGTCCCCACCGAGCGCGAAGACGATCTCGGCGCCCTCGGCGGCCTCCGGGCCGGTGACCGGAACCGTCCCGGGCAGGTCGAGATCCTCGGCCTCCTCGGCGACCACCCGCACCTCGAAGCCCGCGGCGATGAGGTCGGCCGCGACCGACCGGGCGTGCTCGGTGCTGCGTCGACGACCGGTGTGGGTCACCAGCAGCGCCGTGCGGCTCATCGGAACGCCCACCCGTCCGCCGTCGGACGGCACGCCGCCATCGCCGCACCGGCACGGCCGCCGGCCGTCGTGCGCCGCTCGCTGTACGCGTTCACCCTGCGACCTCCTCCGCCGCCACGCCCGGCACGTCGCCGGCCGTCGTCGGGCCGTTCGGCCCGGCCTCCACCACGGCCCGCACGCGCTGCGGGTCGGCCGGTGGTGCGCCCCGCCGCAACCATACGAAGAACTCGACGTTGCCGCTGGGACCGGGCAGCGGGCTGGCCGCCACGTCGGCCAGACCGAGGCCGAGCTGAGCCGCCGCGGCCGCCACGTCGAGCACCGCCTCGGCGCGCAGCGCCGGGTCGCGCACGACGCCGCCGGCGCCGACCCGCTCCTTGCCCACCTCGAACTGCGGCTTCACCATCAGCGCCAGGTCGCCGTCGTCGCGGGTGCAGCCGGCCAGGGCCGGCAACACCAACCGCAACGAGATGAACGACAGGTCGGCGACCGTCAGATCGACCGGCCCGCCGATCGCGTCCGCGACGAGGGTACGGACGTTGGTGCGTTCCAGGACGCGGACGCGCTCGTTGGTGCGCAGCGACCAGGCGAGCTGCCCGTAGCCGACGTCGACGGCCACCACCTCGGCGGCGTCGGCGCGCAGCAGCACGTCGGTGAAGCCTCCGGTCGACGCGCCGGCGTCCAGGCAGCGCCGCCCGGCGACGCGCAGCCCTGCGCGGCCGAACGCGGCCAGCGCCCCGGCGAGTTTGTGCCCGCCCCGCGAGACGTACTCCTCGGTCGGGTCAGCGCCGGTGACCAGCAGCGGATCGGCGGGGTCGACCATCGCGGCGGCCTTGCGCGCGGGCACTCCGCGCAGCTGGACCCGGCCGGCCTCGACCAGCGCGGCGGCCTGCTCACGCGAGCGGGCCAGCCCGCGGCGGACGAGTTCGGCGTCCAGCCGGTTGCGACGTGCCATGGGGTGGTTCTCCGGTCTGTCGGGCTGGTCGCAGTGGTCAGGTCTGGTCGATGGTGGCGAGCGTTTCGCGCAGCGTCTCGTAGGCCGCCTCGTACTGCGCGATCTGGTCGGCCGGGGCGAGCGTCGCCGCGTTGTCCATGGCCCGCACGGCCGCGTCCACCGCCGGGTGGCGGGCCGTGTCGTCGCCGACGTCGAGGCCGTCGGACGGTGGGCCGGGGCGGGTGCCCACCGGCGGGCCGGGCCGGGCGGCGAACGACCCGGCCGGCGGCGGACCGGGCCGGAAGCCTCCCGGCGGGCCGGGGCGGATGCCGGGCGGCGGGCCCGGACGCGCGCCGTCGCTCACGAGTCACCATCCGGGCGGCGCTTACGGACGGCCTTCTTCGCCGGCATGACAGCAGGTGTCGGGGTGTCGTCCGGCACGACAGGCGTCGGGGTGTCGTCCCCGGTACGGCTGATCGTCGCGGGCGGCTTCTTCACGATCGCCTTCTTCGCGACAGCCTTCTTGGCCAGCGCCTTCTTGGCCACCGGCGCGGAGACGGGCGCTCCGGCGGGGCCGTCCGACGGCACCGGGCCGCTGTCGGGCTGCGCCGCGCCGCTCGGACCGGCCTGCGGGGCGGGCTCGGCCGCCGGCTGCGGGGCGGGACCGGGGGACGGCTGCGGGGCGGGCTGCGCCACGGACGGCTCGGTGGCGCGCGCCTCGCGCAGCTGCCGTTCCAGGTCGCGTACGCGTCGGGTCAGCTCGGCCACCTCGTCGGCGGTGGCCAGACCGACCGCGCCGAGGGCCCGGTCGACCTCGAAGCGGACCAGCTTGGTCAGCGCCTCCCGGTTGGCGGCGCCGGTGGTGACCAGCTCCTCGCCGAGGGCCTGCAGCTGGGCGGCGGTCGCGCCGCCCGAGCCGACGAGGCGACGCACGGCGTCCTGGGCCTTCTTCCGGGGCGCCTCCGCCAGGCCCATGGCCAGTTCGAGGTATGCGCGCCACGCGTCCTGCATGCCTGAGTCCTTCCATGGGGCGGGGTCTGCAGGTGTCACGCTACCGGGCACCCCGGACTGTCTCGTGCGGTACGGTGCCGGGGACGGCGTGGCGATCGGCGAGGGGGAGATGTGGCCAGCGTGGACGAGTGCCGGCAGGCGTTGCAGGAGCTGGCCGCCCGGTTGGACCGCAACGCCGAGACGGTCCGCGAACGGATCGACCTGGAACGGACGTTGGCCTGCCGGATCACCGACCTGGACACGGCGTTCCACGGCAAGATCAGCGGTGGCCGGCTGGTCGAGCTGACCGACGGTGACGACCCGAAGGCCAAGATCGCCTTGAGCACGTCCAGCGACGATCTGCTCGCCCTGGTCCGCGGTGACCTGGACGTCACCAGGGCGGTCACGTCCCGCCGGGTGTCGATCAAGGCCAACCCGTTCGACCTGATGAAGCTGCGCAAGCTGCTCTGACGAGCGCGCTCGGCGGCGTCACCCGTCGGCGGACACCCCGAAGCTCTCCAGCGCGGCAGCCGCGTCCGGGCCCACCGGGCGGATCGCCGGCAGCTCCGGAGCCGACCACGCCGCCGCGCAGAGCGCGGCGAGGGCGTCCAGATCCCGGCCGGCGCCGGCCAGTTCCAGTGTCCCGTCGCGGTCCGTGACGGACCAACCGCCGGCGTCCGTCGAGCCGGGGACCTGCACGGCCGCCGCCGGGTCGAAGAGCCCCGCCAGGTCCCGCGCGACGTACGTGGGCCGCCGTCGTGGCTCGGCAGCGAGCAGCTCGGGTACGCCGCTGACGCCGGTGAGCACGAGCAGGCTGTCCAGTCCCGCGCGGCGGGCGCCCTCGATGTCGGTGTCCAACCGGTCCCCGACGACCAGGGCCCGGCCGCCGTCGCCGCGCCGGGCGGCGGTCTCGAACAGCGCCGACTCCGGCTTGCCGACCACCAGGTCCGGGTCCCGCTCCAACGCGGTGCGCAGCACCGCGACCAGCGATCCGTTGCCCGGCAGCGGGCCCCGGGCGCTGGGCAGCGTCCGGTCGGTGTTGGTGGCGACCCACATCGCACCGGCCCGTACGGCGACCGACGCCTCGGCCAGCTCGGCCCAGCCGACCTGCGGACCGTAGCCCTGCACCACCGCCGCGGGCTTCTCGTCGGCACGGCTGACCGGGGTCAGCCCGACCGCGCGCAGCTCGGCGCGCAGCGCCTCCGCGCCGACCACCAGCACCGGCGCTCCGGCCGGCAGCCGCTCCCGCAGCAGCTCGGCCGAGGCGGCGGCGGAGGTGAGCACCTCCTCCGGCCGCGCCGGCACGCCCATCCCGGTCAGCAGGTCGGCGACGTCACTGGAACGACGTGAGGCGTTGTTGGTGGCGTACGCCACCGCCCGCCCCTCGGCGTGCAGCCGTGCCACCGCGTCGACCGCGCCGGGAATCGGCCGGTCGATCAGGTAGATCACCCCGTCCAGGTCGAAGACCACCAGGGTGTACCCGTCGATCAGCCGCTTCCCGGCGTCCGCGCTCACCGCTGCGTCGCCTCCGGCTCGTCACCCCGGGTGGGGGCGGTGCCGTCGCCGTCGACCGTGTCATCTGCACGGGCATCGCTGGCCGGCGTGGTCGAGTCAGTGGCGGTTGCCGAGGAGGTACCGCTCGCGTCCGGGTGGCGGTCCTCGTCCTCGCCGTCGACGTCCGCACGGTCGCCCGAGTGGCCGACGACGCCGTCCTCCTCGTCGTCGTCGAAGTCCTCGTCGTCCTCGTCGTCGTCGTCGTCGTCGTCGTCGAAGTCTTCGTCTTCGTCGAAGTCGTCGTCGCCCTCGTCGAGGATGGCCCCGGCGTCGGTCTCGCGGTCGGACGTGTCGGAGTCGTCGGCGTCCCGGTCGCGGGCGTCGCCCGCGGTCAGGTCGGTGTCCGGCTGGGCCGGCACCGAGCCGGGCGCACCCGGGCCCGAGGCGATCTCCTCGGCCTCGTCCTCGTCATCTCCCTCGATGACGACGCCGTCGAGTTCCAGCAACCGCTCCGCGGCGTCGGTCTCGCCCTCGGTGTCCACGTCGGCGGCGCGGGAGAACCACTCGCGGGCCTCCTCACGTCGGCCCACCGCGAGCAGCGCGTCGGCGTACGCGTACCGCAGTCGCGCCGTCCACGGCACCGTCGCCTCGCTGGTGAGGTCCGGCACCTGGAGCATCGCGACAGCGGCGTCCTTCTGGCCAAGGTCGCCTCGTGCCCCGGCCGCGACGATCAGCAGCTCGATCGCGACGGCCTGGTCCAGCTTCGCCTGGTCGGCGCCGCGGAACAGGTCGATGGCCCGCTCCGGCCGGCCCAGGGCGCGCTCGCAGTCGGCGAGCACGGCCAGGTGACTCTGCAGGCCGGTCATCCGGTGGTACGTCCGCAGCTCGGCGATCGCCGTCTGCCACTCCCCCGCGTGGTACGCGGCCAGGCCGACCGCCTCACGGACCGCGGAGATACGCGACGCGAGCCGTCGGGCGGCCAGCGCGTGCGCCAACGCCTCGGCCGGGTCCTCGTCGATCAGCTGACCGGTGGCGACCAGGTGTCGGGCCACGGTCTCGGCGACCGGCTTGTTCAGCGAGAGCAGCTCGGCACGGACGTCCTTGTCGAGGTCGGTCGCGGCGATGTCGTCCGGCAGCACCGGAGCCAGCGTGCGCCCGTTCTCGGACGACTCCGGTCCCGCGCCACGGTCGTCGCGCCGGAAGTCGCCCTCGCGACGCGGCCGCTCGTCGGCCCGGAACCCACCGTCACGGTCGCCACCGCGGAAGCCACCCTCACGGGACGCGCCGCCCTCACGACGGTCACCACCGCGGAAGCCGCCCTCACGACGGTCACCTCCCTGGTAGCCGCCCTCACGACGGTCACCTCCCCGGAAGCCGCCCTCGCGCCCGCCGTCCCGGGGCGCACCCGGGCGGGAGCCACCACGGTCGCCGCCCCGGAAGCCCTCGCGATCGCCACCGCGGAAGCCACCCTCGCGCGGCGGGCCGGAACGGCCACGGTCGCCGCCACCCTGGTAGCCGCCCTCACGACGGTCGCCACCACGGAAACCTTCCTCACGCGGCGCACGGGAGCCGTCCCGCTCACCGCCCCGGAAGCCGCCTTCACGACGGTCGCCGCCACGGAAGCCACCCTCGCGGTCGCCGCCGCGGAAACCACCCTCACGCGGGGCACCGGAGCGCGATCCATCGCGGTCGCCACCACGGAAGCCACCCTCACGCGGCGCACCAGTGCGGGCGCCACCCTGGTAGCCGCCCTCACGACGGTCACCGCCACGGAAACCACCCTCGCGGTCACCGCCACGGAAGCCGCCACCCTCGCGACGGTCACCGCCACGGAAACCACCGTCACGGTCGCCGCCGCGGAAACCACCCTCACGCGGGGCACCGGAGCGCGATCCATCGCGGTCCCCGCCACGGAAGCCACCCTCACGCGGCGCACCAGTGCGGGCGCCACCCTGGTAGCCGCCCTCACGACGGTCGCCACCACGGAAACCACCGTCACGGTCGCCACCGCGGAAACCGCCACCCTCGCGCGGGGCACCCGAACGCGACCCATCGCGGTCGCCACCACGGAAGCCGCCTTCACGACGGTCACCGCCACGGAAGCCACCGTCACGGTCACCCCCGCGGAAGCCACCCTCACGCGGGGCACCCGAACGCGACCCATCGCGGTCCCCACCACGGAAACCACCCTCACGACGGTCACCGCCACGGAAGCCACCGTCACGGTCGCCACCGCGGAAACCGCCACCCTCGCGCGGGGCACCCGAACGCGACCCATCGCGGTCGCCACC
>NZ_JBNCKQ010000008.1:0-57942 GCF_049841615.1 Micromonospora sp. DT63
GAGCGGACGACGGGATTCGAACCCGCGACCCTCACCTTGGCAAGGTGATGCGCTACCAGCTGCGCTACGTCCGCACGCCCCCGGCGTTCCCGGGTGACGGATGAGAACTTTAGCCGAGCCGGTGAACGACTGCCAACTCGGGGTCCGGGTCGGCGCGTCCCCTCCCGCGCGGGCGGGGCGGGAGGCCGGACCCAGGGGGTGGGCCGGACCCACATGGCGCAGGCTTCCTAGGGAGCTAACCTGATTTCCCCATCAGCTCCCGACGGGCACAACCCCGGCATCATGCGACGGTCGATGCCGCTGCCGGCAGCAGAGACCCTTTGACCAGCGAGGACGCACCGCTGCGGCGAGCGGCCGGCCGCGACGAACACCGTCGGGAGACCGGAGCACGGCATTCCGGGGAAGTGTCCGGCTTCCGACTCTTACCTCACGAAACGGACGGCGGCGGTAACTGTTCGTGTTCGGATGGATGGGCTACGGTAACGGTCGTGACGAGACGTGCGGCCGAAATCCGCCTGGATGCCCTGCTGCGCACAGCCTGCGACGTGATCGTGGAGCGCGGTCTTGCCAACACCCGGACGGCGGACGTGGCACAGGCCGCCGGCGTGAGTCAGGCCCTGGTGTTCTACCACTTCGCCACCAAGGAGCGGTTGCTCGCGCAGGCGTTCGCGTACGCCGTCGAGCAGGACCTGGCCCGCCTGGACGCGGTCACCCGCTCCTCCGCTCCGCCGTTGACCAAGCTCCGCCGGATCCTCAAGCTCTACACCCCGGCCGGGCGGGCGACCTCCTGGTCGATGTGGATCGACGGCTGGTCCGAGTCGCTGCGCACCCCCGAGTTGGAGAAGGTGTCCCGGCGGCTCGACCTGCGCTGGCGGCAGGATCTCGCCGCCGTCATCGCCGCCGGGGTCGCCGACGGCACCTTCCAGTGCGCCGACCCGGAGGGGGCGGCGTGGCGGATCAGCGCCGTGATGGACGGCCTCGCCGTGCAGCTCGCCGTGCACGACCGGGTGATCTCCCGCCGGCAGTTCGGGGAGTGGGTGCGGCTGGTCACCTCCCGGGAGCTGGGCCTGGGCCCGGCCGACCTGGACTGAGCGGCGACGGCGGGACGACGCCGCACGTCGGGCCGGGCAAAACGGCTCGGGCCAGCACGCCGAGGAGAAACAATCGACGGCATGGACCTGCTGGAGGCGTACCGCCGGAGCCTGGCCGAGTTCGTCGACCGGGTGGACCAGATCGGGCCCGGCCAGTGGGCCGAGGAGACACCGTGCCCGGACTGGGACGTCCGCACCCTGGTCAACCACGTCGTCGGCGAGGACCGGTGGAGCGTTCCCCTGCTCGCCGGCCGCACCGTCGACGAGGTCGGCCACCGCTTCGACGGTGACCAGCTCGGCGCGGACCCGGCCACGACGGCACGGGAGGCGGCCGCACAGGCCGAGATCGCCGTCATCCATCCCGGCACCATCGACCGCACCGTGCACCTGTCGGCCGGCCCGACCCCGGCCGCCGAGTACGTCCAGCAGCTCCTCGCCGAACACCTCGTGCACGGCTGGGATCTGGCGGTGGCGATCGGCGCCGACCCGCGGTTCGACCCGGAGGCGGTGCGCGTGTGCGCCCGCTGGTTCGCCGGGCGGATCGACGACTACCGGCGCGACAAGCTGGTGCGCGACGGCGCGCGCATGCCCGCCGACGCCGACGAGCAGGATCGTCTGCTGGCCGCCTTCGGCCGCGACCCCGACTGGGCACCGGGCGACTGAGCGGTCACCGTCGGGGCCGCGTGTTGGCCAGCCCCCGATCGCCCCCGTAGTGCGCGAGCACCCGGTGGTCCATCACCCGTCGCCACAGCGGCGGGACCAGCGCCACGACCACCATCGTCGCGTACCCGGCGGGCAGCTGCGGTGAGGTGTCGAAGCTGCGCAGCGTCTGGTAGCGGCGCAGCGGGTTCGCGTGATGGTCACTGTGCCGCTGGAGCTGGAACAAGAAGACGTTGGTGACCGTACGGTCGCTGTTCCAGCTGTGCCGCGCGTCGACCTTCTCGTAGCGTCCGGCGGCGGTGCGCTGCCGGGCCAGCCCGTAGTGCTCCAGATAGTTGACCACCTCCAGCAGCGAGAAGCCGACCACCGCCTGCAGGACCAGGAACGGCAGCACCACCGGGCCGAAGACCACTGTCAGCGCGCCGTACAGCGCCAGGGTCATGGCCCACGCGTTGAGCACGTCGTTGCGGTGGGTCCACGGGGACCGGCCGCGGAGGCGGAACCGGCTGGTCTCCAACCGCCAGGCCGAGCGCAGGCTGCCGAGGACGGTACGCGGCCAGAACGCCCAGAAGCTCTCCCCCAGTCGCGAGCTCGCCGGATCCTCCGGCGTGGCGACGCGTACGTGGTGGCCCCGGTTGTGCTCGACGTAGAAGTGCCCGTAGGCGGCCGGCGCCAGGGCCACCTTGGACAGCCAGCGCTCCACCCGCTCGCGCTTGTGCCCCAGCTCGTGGGCCGTGTTGATGGCGATGCCGTTGACCACCCCGACGGTGGCCACCAGACCGGCGGCACCGGCGACGGAAAGGCTGTCCTGGGCCCACACCGCGCAGCACAGCACCAGCGCCGCGTACTGCGCCGGTAGGTAGAGGTAGGTGAGCCAGCGGTAGTAGCCGTCGGCCGCCAGCCGGGGCACCGCCTCCTCGGGAGGGTTCTGCCGGTCGTCGCCGAGCAGCAGGTCGACCACCGGGATCAGGACGAAGACGATGGCCGGGGTGACCCACCACGCCCAGGCGCCGCCGCCGGACCGCCACAGCGCGAAGCCGACGAAGGGCAGCGCCGGCACCAGCAGCGCCAGCGGCCAGAGCGGCTTGCGACGGTCCCGCCAGGCAACGGGCTCGACTGTCGGATCGGCATCGACGGTCATGGCCAACCTCCGCTCTCGCGTTCTGGCATCGACAGTGACAGCCGTCACGTTGTTTTACAAGAGCGTACGTTTTGTAAAGTCGATTAATCTCGATCAGTCGGCGCGTCGGCGGTCGTGGACCTTGCCGCGCCCCCGGCCGGCTGATATCCACAGATGCGCATGCGTCACCGCGCTGCGTCGGTCGGCAGCCGCCGGCCATCCCGCTCCCACGAGGAGGTCCCGTGCCACAACCGGAGTGGTCACCCCCGATGAGCCGGCGTCGACGCCGGCTCATCGCCGTCCTGGCGACGACCGCGACCATCGCCGCGCTGCTACCCACCGGCACGAGCACCGCGGCCCCCGCCGGGTCGCCGTCCCCGCACCGCTCGTCCGGGCCGTTCGCCGAGGGCAACCACGAGCCCGCCGACCTCGACAACCGCTCCGGTACTGCCGCACCCGACGCCCGCCAGCGCGGCCTGGCCCGCGCGGCCGACCCCGACGTGCGGTGGAACCGGTTCGGCACCCCGCAGGCACTCGGCCCCGGTCGCACCCCGCTCGCCACCGGGCTGCCCACCGACCCGGAGGCCGCCGCCCGCGCCTACCTGCGGGCCAACCGCGACCTGTACGGCATGGACGCCGCGACCGTCGCCGACCTGGAACGGGTGCTGGTCCGCCCGATCGGCAGCGGCGCCGTGGTGACCCTGCGGCAGCGCTTCGGCGACCTGCCGGCCGGGCCCGACGGCCTGGTCACCCTCGCGGTCTCCGGCGGCTCAGTACTCGCCGTCAACTCCTCGCTGGCCCGCGACACCCGCGCGCCCGCGCCGGCCACCCGCACCGCCGAACAGGCGTACGCCGACGCGCTCGCCGACGCCCGGCTGACCGCGACGGCGGTGGCCAGCCACACCGTGCGCGCCGTGGCCGTGCCCACCCCGCTGGACGGTCCCCGGGCCGCCTACGAGGTGACCATGATCGGCGCGGACGCCGACCACCCGGCGGCGTTCACCAGCTACGTGGACGGCAGCACCGGACAGGTGCTGGTCCGCGAGGACCTCGTCGACTACGACTCGGACAACCCGAGTTGGGCGGTCTTCCCGGCCACCCCGCCCCGCGACCTCGCCGCCGGGCAGGACCCGCGGGTGCGTTGGTGCGGCGACCCGGCTCCCGGCTGCCAGCTCGCGCAACGGGACCCGGCAACCGGCCAGCCGTGGGACGTCGACGCGGCCACCGGCACACCGACCTTCACCTCGCGCGGCAACTCGGCCAACACCGTGCTCTCCTGGGGCAACAACACCCCGGTCGTCCCGGCCACCCCCAGCCCGGAGCGCCGCTACGAGTACCCGTTCACCGACCAGTGGCACCAGGCCAAGTGCAACCCGGGGGTGTTCACCTCCGCCCAGCGCAACGACGCGGACGCGGCGATCGCCAACCTCTTCGTCATGCACAACCGCATGCACGACTGGGCGTACCAGTTGGGCTTCACCGAGTCGGCGTGGAACCTGCAGGCGGTCAACCTCACCCCGTCCGGGCTGGGCGGTGACGCCGAGCAGGGTCGCGCGCAGCAGGGCGCGCTGACCGGCAACCGCAACAACGCCAACCAGGGCACCGGGCGCGACGGCGTGCCGCCGACCACAAACATGTACCTGTGGCAGCCGCAGGCCGGTGGCCCGTACCCGCCGTGCGTGGACGGCGACTACGACATGACGGTGATCGGCCACGAATACACGCACGCCATCACCAACCGGATGATCGCCGGCCCGGACAGCGGGATCAGCGGCCACCAGGGCGGGTCGATGGGTGAGTCGTGGGGCGACCTGCTCGCCGCCGAGTACCTGTACCAGAACGGGCTGCGCGCGCCCGGCGAGACGCCCTTCGTGACCGGCGGCTACGTCACCGGCAACCTGGTCAGCGGCATCCGCAACTACGACCTGAGCCGCAGCCCGCTGAACTACTCCGACATCGGCTACAACACAGGTGGCCCCGCCGTGCACGCCGACGGGGAGATCTGGGGCGCCACCAACTACCGGGTCCGCTCGGCGCTGGTGAAGCGGTACGGCCTGGGCACCCCCCAGCGGCAGCTGGAGTGCGCGCAGGGCAAGGTCACCGCCGACAGGTGCCCGGGCAACCGGCGCTGGTCGCAACTGGTGTTCGACTCGTTCCTGCTCCAGGCGGCCAGCCAGGTCAGCATGCTCGACATGCGGGACAACATGCTCACCGCCGACCTGCTGCGCTTCGGGGGCGCGAACCAGGACCTGATCTGGGCCGAGTTCGCCCGCTCCGGGATGGGCCGGGACGCCGTCACCAACGGGGCCGCGGACACCGACCCGACGCCGAGCTTCGCCTCGCCGCGCGGCGGCAACGCGACGCTCACCCTGCGTCCCCGCGGGGACAGCGCCGACGCGCCGATCCGGGTGTACGTCGGGGCGTACGAGGCGCGGGCCACGCCGATCGCGGACACCGACCCGGCGACGCCGATCCCGGACACCGTGGAGATGGTGGCCGGCACGTACGACCTGCTGGCCGTCGCGCCCGGCTTCGGGCACCAGCGGCTCAGCGTGATCGCCGACGCCGGCCGGACCGGCTACGTGGACCTGCGGTTGAGTCGCAACCTCGCGTCCACGGCCTCCGGTGCCACGATCAGCGGCGACGGGGTCAACCTGGACCGGGTCGCCGACGACACCGAGGCGACCAACTGGGCCTCCCTGGACGGGGTGGCCGGCCGGCAGCTCACCGTGGACCTCCCGGGCGACGGCCCGCAGACGGTCAAGCGGGTGAACGTCAGCGCGATGCTGCGACCCGCCATCGTCGGGGACGCCGACACCGGCAGTCAGAACGCGCTCAGCGCGTTGCGCTCGTTCGCGGTGTCCGCGTGCGACGCGACGACCACCGACTGCGCGGATCCGGCGCACTGGCAGCGGATCTACACCAGCGCGGGCGACGCGTTCCCCGGCGGGGCGTACCGGGCGTACAGCCGCGACATCAACCTGCGGACGTTCGCGGTGCCCGCCACCCTCGCCACCCACCTGCGCCTGGAGGTGCTGGCCAGCCAGTGCACCGGCGGCCCGCAGTACGCCGGTGAGCAGGACGACGACCCGGCCACGACGACTGACTGCGCGACCGCCAGCCCGGCCCGGGCCCAGGTCAGGATCGCCGAGTTCCAGGCGTTCACGAAGTGACACCGTCGGGGCCGGCGGTCCTCCGCCGGCCCCGACGACCCCCGGTCAGCGACGGGCCGGTCGCCAGCGGTCCGCCGGCGCCTGCCGCTCCCAGAGCCGGTCCACCGGCGGATCCTCGGCGTCGGTGGTGGCCCGGGTCAGGTGACGCAGCCGCAGCAGCAACCCCACCCCGAGCGAGAGCAGCAGCCCGCCGAGCAGGAACGCGGCCTGCACGATGCCGAACCCACCGGCCTGCGAGACCGGTCGGCCAGCGGCCGGCGGCGCGGCGTCGACGCTCTGGTCGGCGACCGGTTCCTCGGCCGGGGCGCTCTCCGGCGCCGGCTCGCTCGGCGGATCGCTGGGCTCGGCAGCCGTCGCGCTCGGCGTCGGCGTCGGCGTACGGATCGGCCCGGCCCCCGCCCCCACCACCGACCGGGTTGCGCTCTGGCGGGCCAACAGGCGCAGGTTGGCGTCGTACGCCTCGGCGGCGAGAGTGACCCGCCCCTGGGTGACGTCCTCGGCGAAGGCCACCCGGTAGCGGGCGGTGACCGTGCGGCCCGGGCAGAGCGTGCCCGGGTCGAGTTGCCGATCGGTCAGCCGGGCCACGTCACCGTCGGTGCGGATCTCCAGCGGGAAGTCGCCGCTCTCCTCCACCCGGTCCATCTTCACCTGGTCGAGCCGGATGCCCTGTACGCGCAGCACCATCGACCAGCGCACCTTCGCGCATCCGCCGCGCCGGTCCGTCTGCGAGACCACGGCGGAGATCGTGCGCACCTGGCCTCCCGCGGTGAACCGGGCCGGCAGGCCGCTCATCTCGGTGGCGAAGGCCGCCTGGGCCGGCGCGGCCAGGGTCAGCACCGCCCCTGCAACGCCGGCAACCAACGCTCCGAGCCGCAGCGCGTACCGCCACACGATCACCACCACCTCGCTCCTTCTCGTCCCTGGAGGGAAACGCTAGGAGGAATCGGGCGGGCCGGACAGAGGGGTGTCTTCGCACCGGACGCCAAGCACGGGGGGTCATTTCACCGACAGTGGTGAACCCTTCACCCGTACCTCCACTCCCCCGACCGTCTCCGTGCGTCGGCGGGCTGACCGGTGCGCGAGAATTGCCGGGTGTCCGAGCTCTCCAGCACCTTCGTCCGGCTGCACGCCCGGCTCGCCCCGGTCTCCTTCGTTCCCGAGGTGCGCCTGCACCAGGCGGACGAGCCGATCGGGCTCTGGGAGCTGACCGAGGGCGAGTTCTCCAGCGACCGGCCGCCGCCGTTCTGGGCCTTCGCGTGGGCCGGCGGGCAGGCGCTCGCCCGCTACGTCACCGACCACCCGGAGCTGGTCGCCGGCCGCCGGGTGCTCGACCTCGCCTCGGGCTCCGGCCTGGTGGCCATCGCCGCCGCCCGGGCCGGCGCGGCGTCCGTGCGGGCCGTCGAGGTGGACGAGCTGGCCGTCGCGGCCGTCGCGCTCAACGCCGAGGCCAACGGGGTACGCGTCGACGCCGAGTTCGGCGACATCCTCGACGGTGACGCGGGCGACGCCGAGGTGGTGCTCGCCGGGGACGTGTTCTACAGCGAGGCGATGGCCCGCCGGGTGCTGCGGTTCCTGCTGCGCGCCACCCGGGCCGGGGCGCCGGCGCTGGTCGGTGATCCCGGCCGGGCGTTTCTGCCGCGGGACCGCTTCGACGAGCTGGCGACCTACGACGTGCCGGTGCCGGAGGCCCTGGAGAGCGTCCGGGTGAAGCGCACCACCGTCTGGCAGTTGCGCGCCGGCCTGCCGAAGGCTGCCGGCTAGCGTGTCGACGTGCTGTTCTCCGGCTGGGCGTCCGAGGTCGAGGCACCCTGGCCGGACGTCGCCGAGGTGACCGACCATGTAGGCGTCCGTCACCTCGTCGTCACCCGGCACGCCCTGGTCCGGCAGGTCCTCGCCGACCCGGTCCGCTACCGGCCGGACAACGCCCTGGACGCGGTGACACCGATGCCGGTGAGCGCGCTGCGGGTGCTCGCCGGGCACCGGTTCCGGTTGCCGCCGACCCTCGCCAACAACTCCGCCGCCAGCCATCCGCAGATCCGGGCGATCGTCGCGGACGCACTGCACCCCACCCGGGTCGCGGCGCAGCGCCCCTGGCTCACCGCTCTGGTCCGGGAGCGGGTGGCCCGGCTGCGCGCCGCGCTCGACGCCGGTGCGCCGGTCGACCTGTACGCGGACCTCGCCGCCGACCTGCCCCTGCTGGTGCTGGCCCGGCTTGTCGAGTTGCCGGACGCGCCGGTCGGCGCGGTCAAGGAGTTCGCCCGGGCGGCGCTGGAGCTGTTCTGGGCGCCCCTGGACGGCGACCGGCAGCTGGCGCTCGCCAGCGAGGTGGGCCGTTTCCACGGCGTACTGCGGGAGTTCGCGGCCACCGGCGGCGGCCTGGCCGCCGAGCTGCGCGCGGGCGGCCACCCGCCGGACGTGGTGGTCGGCGCGCTCTTCTTCCTGCTGGTCGCCGGCCAGGAGACCACCTCGCAGTTCCTCACCCTGCTGCTGCACCGGCTGGCAGTCGAACCGGCGGTACGCGCCGGCCTGCGCACCGGCGACGTCGCGGTGGCCGACGTCGTCGAGGAGGGGCTGCGCCTCGAACCGCCCATCGTCACGTGGCGACGCGTCGCGGCGGTGGACGGCACGCTGGGTGGGACCGCCGTGCCGGCGGGCACCAGCATCGTGCTGTGGCTGGCGCGCGCCGGCCGGGACCCGGCGATCGTCGAGGCCCCCGACGAGTTCCGCCCGGGGCAGCGCGGGTCGCGCCGGCACCTGGCGTTCGGGGCGGGTGCGCACCGCTGCGTCGGCGACGTGCTGGCCCGGATGGAGGCGGCAGTGGTGGTGGCCGAGGCGACGCCCCTGCTCGACGGGGTGAGCGTGGTCCGGCCGCCGTGGTGCCCGGACAACCTCACCTTCCGGATGCCGGACGCCTTCGTGGTGCGGTCAGTCGAGCGGTCCGCCGACCAGTAGCACGATGCCCCCGATGACGGCCACGGCTCCGAGGAGGAGCGTGACGCCGCCGACGAGGAACCGCCCGAAGCGGAAGCCGACGGCCCCGCGCACCTCGGCCGGATCCCGCTCCGGAACGCCCCACAGGCGGTTCCACGGGTTCCTCGACAACCGGCGGGTTTCCGCGTCGACAAACCCGAACAGGTCGAGGGTCATCGTCAGCCCGATGAAGACCAGCAGCAGGCCGAAGCCAAGGGTGGCGAGTACCTGCAGGATCCACCGTGTCATCGGCTGCCCTCGCTGATCGAATCGACTCGATCCGAGGCTACGCAGCCCGGGCAAGGCAGCACGGGAGCGGGCACGCGACACCTGACCTTGACTCGGTATGTTTCCGGGCGTGTCCGTCACCCCTGCTCGTCGGATTCTCGCCGCCGCAACGCTTGCCGCCCTGTTGACGCTGAGTGCCTGCACAGCCCGGCCGGTGTTCCACGCCCGGCAGATCACTGCGGCCCCGCCGAGCCCGTCGGCCACGGCACCCAGCCTGGCGGCGTCGCCGTCGCTGTCGGCCTCGCCGTCCCCGTCGGCCCCGCCCGCCCCGGGAAGCCTGGACTGGTACGTGTCCCAGGCGCCGACCTTTCCCGAGGCGCCGCCGCCGCAGCCGGTGGCGCTGACCGCGACCGGCGCGATCCCGTTCTGGCACCGCCTGCCGACCGACCAGAAGGTCGCCTTCATCACCATCGACGACGGTGGGCTGGCTCGCCCGCCCGCGGTGGCCGACTTCATCTGGCGGGCGCACATCCCGGTCACCATGTTCCTGAACTCGCCGGCGGCCGAGGAGCACGACGTCTACTTCCGGCAGATCCAGGTGGCCGGCGGGGTCGTCGAGAACCACACGATCCGGCACAACTCGCTGGCCGGCCGGTCGTACGACTACCAGAAGCAGGAGATCTGCGGGGCGGCGGACAAGCTGGAGGCGCTGTTCGGCAAGCGGGCGACCCTGTTCCGCCCGCCGTTCGGCGAGTACGACAGCACCACGCTGACCGCCGCGCGGGACTGCGGCGCGAAGGCCGTCCTGCACTGGTCCGAGACCGTCCACGAGGGCAAGGTGCGCTACCAGACCCCGGAGAAGGTCGTCCAACCGGGCGACGTGCTGCTGATGCACTTCCGGCCGGCGCTGATGGACGACCTCCTCGCGGCGTTGAAGGCGATCCACCGGGCCGGGCTCACCCCGGCGCTGCTGGAGGACTACATCCGCTGACCCGGGCGACCTGACGAAAGTCAGTGTGGGGTGGTGCCGTTCGGGCGCGGCGGACCGACGTGGCGGACGCCTAGCGTCAGCGCATGATCACATTACGTGGGTTGACGAAACGGTTCGGGGCGACAGTCGCCGTCGACGCGCTGACCGTCGACATCGCACCCGGCCGGGTCACCGGTTTCCTCGGCCCCAACGGCGCCGGCAAGTCCACCACCATGCGGATGATCCTCGGCCTGGACCGGCCCACCGCCGGAACGGCGCTCGTGCACGGCCGGTCGTACCGGGAGCTGCGGCGACCGCTGCACGAGGTGGGCGCCCTGCTCGACGCCCGGGCCATCCACCCCACCCGGTCCGGGCGCGCGCACCTGCTGGCCATGGCCCGCAGCAACGGCATCCCCGCCCGGCGGGTCGACGAGGTGCTCGACACCGTCGGGCTGGACGGGCGGGCCGCCGGGAAACCGGGCCGAACCCTCTCCCTGGGCATGGGCCAGCGGCTCGGCATCGCGGGCGCGCTGCTCGGCGATCCGCCGGTGCTGATGTTCGACGAGCCGGTGAACGGCCTCGACCCGGACGGGGTGCGCTGGGTCCGGCAGCTGTTGCGCTCCCTGGCCGGGCAGGGCCGCACGGTCTTCGTCTCCAGCCACCTGATGAGCGAGATGCAGCTCACCGCCGACCAACTCGTGGTGATCGGCCGGGGACGACTGCTCGCCGACGCCCCGGTCGGCGACGTCATCGCGGGCAGTGGACTCGCCGTACGGGTCCGCAGCCCGCACCCCGACGGGCTCGCCACCCTCGCCGCACGTCTCGCGGCCCACGGCGCCACAGTCGAGCCGGCCGGCCCGGACGAGCTGACCGTCACCGGGACCACGGTCGACCGGATCGGCGATCTGGCGTACGAGCTGGGGGTGCGGTTGCACGAGCTGAGCCCGCACGGCGCGTCGCTGGAGCAGGCGTTCATGGAGCTGACCGCCGACAGCGTCGAGTACGCCGGCGGCCCGACCGGAGGTGACGCACGATGAGCACGCAGACCATGGTGGGCAGCAGCCCCACCGCCGCCCCGGCAGTCAGCGCGCCGGCCGCCTTCCGGGCCGCCGTGGCCGCCGAGTGGACCAAGCTGATCTCGGTACGCAGCACCTGGTGGACGATGCTGGCCGGGCTGCTCCTGATGGCCGCGAGCGCCGGCCAGCTCGCCATCTACGCGGCCAACGCCAACACCAACGACGACCCGGCCGACGACCCCGGCATCGTCGCCGTCGGCAGCGTGCTGATCGACGCGGTCGAATTGACCCAGTACGCCGTGCTGGCGCTGGGATTGCTCGCCGTCACCACGGAGTTCACCAGCGGCACCATCCGGACCACCCTGCAGTGCACCCCGGCACGCGGCCGGGTGCTCCTGGCCAAGGCCGTGGTGGCCGGCGCCGTCACCTTCGTCCTCGGACTGCTGCTCGGCGGTGTCGGCGCCCTGGTCGCCCGGCCGGTGCTCGGTGACTGGGGCAGCGCGCCGACCGCCGGCACGATCGGCGACATCGTGGCGGTGGCGACCTATCTGGCCCTGGTCAGCGTCCTGGCGCTCGGCCTCGGCGCGGCACTGCGCAGCGCGGTGCTCACGATCGTCGTGCTCTTCGCCACCCTGATGATCGTCCCGCTGTCCCTGCAGGAGCCGGACATCACAGTCCTGAACCGGATCGCCGACGCGTTCCCCGGCGTGGCCGGTGGGCACTTCATGGCGGGCGACACCGAGCCGTACCCGGGCGCGGTCGGGCTGCTGGTGCTCGCCGGTTGGGCGGGCGCCGCCCTGCTGCTCGGTCGGACCGCGCTGCGCCGTCGCGACGCCTGAGGCACGCCAGCGGGGCAGTGAGCGGGGGCCGCCAGCGGCCCCCGCTCAGCGCTCGACCAGCCCCGCCTCGTACGCGAGGATCGCCGCCTGCACCCGGTTACGCACGTCCAGCCGGGTGAAGATGCTGGTCAGATAGCTCTTCACGGTGCCCTCCACCAGGTGCAGGCGGCGGGCGATCTCGGCGTTGGACAGCCCCGCCCCGACCAGGGCCAGCACCTCACGTTCCCGCTCGGTCAGCCCGGCCGTCCGGTCCCGCGCGGCGGGCTGACGGGCCAGCCGCCCGGCCCCCAGCTCGATCACCCGCCGGGCCACCCGCGGCGACAGGTACGCCCCGCCGTCGGCGACCGCGTGCACCCCGGCGATCAGCTCGCGCGGGTCGCCGGCCTTGAGCAGGAACCCGCTCGCACCGTGCCCGAGCGCCCGGGCCACGTGGTCGTCCTCGCCGAAGGTGGTCAACATGAGCGTCGCGGTGGCCGGCGCTACCCGGCGGATCTCGGCCGCCGCGGCCAGCCCGTCCAAGCGGGGCATCCGGATGTCCAGCACCGCCACCTGGGGTCGGTGCGCGCGAACCAGCTCCACCGCGGCCCGCCCGTCACCGGCCTCGGCGACCACCTCGATCCCCGGATCGGAGGCGAGGATGGCCCGGACGCCGGCCCGGATCATCGCCTCGTCGTCGGCGAGGACCACCCGGACCGGGGTCGGCTCGGCCGTGTCGGTGTCCACTACTCGATCCGCTCCTTGCTGGTCAGTCGACCGTCGGTGAAGCAGAGCCGCCACGTCGGCTCGGCCAGGGGGAAGTTGCCGTCGGTGTAGTACTCGCACCCCCGCACCGACCCTCCGACGGGCGGGGCGAGCTGCCGGCGGGGCAGGCCGGGCAGGTCGGCGCGCGCGGTGCCGGGCCGCATCCGGTCGTACGTCGACTCGTCCAGCACCGTGCCCGTCGTGACGACCGAGTAGTAGACCAATGACAGGACGAGCGCGAGACCGGCCGGGGCGGCGAGCGCCGTCAGCAGGCTGCGCCGCGCCCGGCGACGAGCCTCGCGCAGGCGGCGCTCGGCGTCGGCCGGCTGCTCCGGGCCACCGAGGACCGGGACGTCACCGTCGAATGTGCCGTCGGTCACGGCACCCACCACGACGGGCAAACCCGACCATCCCACGCCGGAGTGCGCTTCGGAGGGCAGCGGCAGCCGGGCGCGCACCGCGAAGCCACCGTCGGGGCACGGGCCTGCGTCCAGCACGCCGCCGGCCAGCCGTACCCGCTCGGCGAGAGCGAGCAGACCGCTCCCCGAGGACGCCGGTCGGGGCAGCGGGCCGGCCGGCGCCGGCGCGTTACGCACCCGCACCTCGACCCCGTTCGGGTCCCGGGCGAGGGTGACGGTCACCGCCGCGCCCGGGGCGTACCGGGCCGCGTTGGTGAGGGCCTCCCGCACCACCTGATGGGCGGCGGACCCGGTCAACCCGGGCAGCTCGACGGTGTCGGTCGGGCCGTCCAGCCGGACCGCCATCCCGGCCTCGCGGGCCCCGACCACCAGGTCGACGACGGTCTCCCCCACCGGGCGGACGCCGGCCGGACCGCCCTCCTCCCGCAGCACCCCGATGATGCCGTGCAGCCGCTCGGTCGCCGCCGCGACACTGGCCCGCAGCTCCCCCACCGCCGTCCGGTGCTCCGGGGCGAGGTCGTCGGCAAGTTCCAACGCGGCGGCCCGCAACGCGATCAGGCTGAGGTCGTGCCCGAGCGAGTCGTGCATCTCCTCGGCGATGCGGGCCCGCTCCCGCAGCCGGATCCGCTCCGCGGCGCCCCGCCGCTCGCGCGTCAGCGCCTCGACGTGCCGGCGGCCGGCGTCGGTCAGAGCCTGCTGCTGCCGCCGGTAGCGGCCCACCAGCCACGGGAACACCCCAGCGAACAGCAGCACCGAAGCGAGCAGGAACCAGGTCGCCGCCCCGGTGCCGAGCAACCCCAGGTTCAGCACCGTGCCGCCGACGGCGATCACGCCGAACAGCACGGCCGCCGGCGCGGCGCCCGCACTGCGCCGCCCGCTCAGATAGCTGAACACCGGGATGGCGAAGACGAAGTTGCCGTCCGCCAGCGAACCGAGCACCACCAGCAGCAACCCCACCAACGGCCAGCGCCGCGCCGACGCCACCGCGACCGCCAGCAGCGCCAGCGAACCGAGCAGCAGCGCCACGTCGAAACGCGGGTACGGCGGGCTCAACCGGGCCGCCGCGATCGGGGCGGCCACCACGGCCCAGAGCAGCACGTCCCGCAGCGGACGCCGCCACCGCCCGGGCACCGACCGGTCCAGGATCCTCACGGCGGCCAGGCTACCCACGCCCGACCTGCCCGAACACCGACGAAAGTCAGGTGTTCAGCTGCTCTCCTCGGCCCAGACGCGCCAGTCGTCGAGCACACCGTGCAACGCCGGAGTGAGCCAACCCGGCGCCGACCGCCGGAACACCCCCGGGTCCATCGCACCGGCGCCGGCCGGCACCGCGCCCAGCAGGTTCGGCACCAGGTCGGTGAGGTTCGTCCAGTGCACCAGCTCCGGCGACCCCGGCCACGCGCCGATCACCACGCCGGCCGGCACCGCACGGCGGTCCAGCGCCTCCAGGGTCAGCGCGGTGTGGTTGAGCGTGCCCAGACCGGCGCGGGTGACCACCACCGCCGGGGCGCCGAGCGACACCGCCAGGTCGGCCATCGTCCACGGCTCACCGGACGGCCGCAGCCCCATCGGCACCAGCAGACCACCCGCCCCCTCGACCAGGACCAGGTCGTGCTTGTCCGCCTCCTCGCGGACGGCGTCCACCGCCGCGTACAGCTCCAGCGGCGGCAGGTCCGCGACCCGGGCAGCGGCCAGCGGGGCGAGCGGATCCGGGAAGCTGGCCAGCGTACGGCCGGTCACCGGGGCCGCCAGCCGGTTGACCACGTCCACGTCGCCCGGCTCCCCACCGGCCGTACCCGTCTGACCCGGCTTGACCACCGCCACCCGCAGGCCGGCCCCCTGCGCGGCCGCCGCGATCGCCGCGGTGACCACAGTCTTGCCCACCTCGGTGTCGGTGCCGGTGACCAGCACCGGCCCCTCCCACGCGCTCACGGCGCACACTCGGTTCGCGACTGCGGGGCTCGCAAACCCGGCTCACTCCTCGCGCTCACGGCGCACACTCCACGATGACGTCAAGCGCCCGCTCGAAATCCGCCCGGGGCACCCCGGCGCTGACGGTCAGGCGCAACCGGGAGCGGCTGTCCGGGGTGGAGGGCGGCCGGAAGCAGCCCACCGCGACTCTCCGGTCCCGGCAGTCGGCGGCCCAGGCGGTCGCCGCCTCCGGGCCGGGCGCCGTCACCGAGATCACCGCCGCGTCCGGCGCGGAAACGGCCAGGCCGGCCGCGCCGAGTCGACCGACCGCCAGCGCCACCCGGTCGGCCAGCTCGGCGCGCAGATCGTCGCCGGCTCGGGCCAGCCGCAGCGCGGCGTGCACGCCGGCCGCGACGGCCGGCGGCAGCGCGGTGTCGAAGATGAACGTACGTCCGGTCTCGACCAGGTGCCGGACGAACTCGGCCGGGCCGGCGACCACCCCACCCGCGCCGCCGAGCGCCTTGGAGAGGGTGGCCGTGACCACCACGTCCGGCTCGCCGGCCAGCCCGGCGGCCGCCACCGCGCCGGCACCGGACGGACCGGTCACGCCGAGCGCGTGGGCGTCGTCGACCAGCAGCAGCGCGCCGTAGCGGCGGGCCACCGCGTGCAACTCGGCCAGCGGAGCGAGGTCGCCGTCGACCGAGAAGACCGACTCGGTGACCACCACCGCCGGGCGTCCCGGCGCGACCGCCAGCGCGGCGGCCACCGCCGTCACGTCGGCGTGGGCGCTGACCACCGTCTCCGCGCCGGAGATCCGGCAGCCGTCGATCAGCGACGCGTGGTTGTGCGCGTCCGAGACGAGCAGGGTCCGGGGCTGGACGAGGGCCCGCAGCGCGCCGAGGTTGGCCAGGTATCCGGAGGAGAAGACGAGAGCCCGGTCGGTGCCCAGCCACTGCGCCAGCTCGACCTCCAGGGCCTCGTGCGCGTCGGTCGAGCCGCGCACCAGCCGCGAGCCGGTCGCTCCCAGCCCGTACGCCGACAGTGCCGCCGTGGCCGCGGCGGTGACCTCCGGGTGGGTGGCCAGGCCGAGGTAGTCGTTGCCGGCCAGGTCGGTCATCCGGTCGTCGGCGGGACGCGGGTGCAGCCGACGGGTCAGGCCGGCCTTCGCCCGCAACTGCGCGCGGCGATCGAGCGCCGCCAGCCAGTCCGCCACCGTCACCCCTTCACCGCCGTCCGCGCCGGTCACGCCGACACCCGCCGGGCGAAATTACCACCCGCCACCACCGACCCGGCGAATCCACTCGGCACCCGGGGGCCGACCGGAGGCGGGACGTCGATGCCCATCGGAGTCCGGGACGACCGTCACCACTCACCGTCAATTGTCAGTCACCAGAGGTGACCATCGCTGCGGCGCTAGCCCGGCCGGCACAGATCGACCGGACGGCAGGTCGTACCCGCCCGACCGGGGGCCTTGTAGGGTACGAGCCATGCCAGAGATCCTCGACCAGGCCCGCACCCAGGTCCTGGGTGACGGCGTCGGCCTCGACCAGGCCGGCGTCCTCGCCGTGCTGAACCTGCCCGACGAGCACCTGCCCGCCGCCCTCCAGCTCGCCCACGAGGTGCGGATGCGGTGGTGCGGCCCGGAGGTCGAGGTCGAGGGCATCGTCTCGCTGAAGACCGGCGGCTGCCCGGAGGACTGCCACTTCTGCTCACAGTCGGGCCTGTTCACCTCCCCGGTGCGCTCGGTCTGGCTGGACATCCCGTCGCTTGTCGAGGCCGCGAAGCAGACCGCGAAGACCGGGGCGACCGAGTTCTGCATCGTAGCGGCCGTGCGCGGCCCGGACGACCGGCTCATGAAGCAGATGCGCGAGGGCGTCGCCGCCATCAAGGCCGAGGTCGACATCCAGGTCGCCGCGTCGCTGGGGATGCTCTCGCAGGAGCAGGTCGACGACCTGGTCGACATGGGTGTGCACCGCTACAACCACAACCTGGAGACCTGCCGGTCGTACTTCCCGAACGTGGTCACCACCCACTCGTGGGAGGAGCGGTGGGAGACGCTGCGCATGGTCCGCGACTCCGGCATGGAGGTGTGCTGCGGCGGCATCCTCGGCCTCGGCGAGACCGTCGAGCAGCGGGCGGAGTTCGCCGCGCAGCTCGCCGAACTCGACCCGCACGAGGTGCCGCTGAACTTCCTCAACCCGCGCCCCGGCACCCCGCTCGGCGACCGCCCGGTGGTCGAGGGCAAGGACGCGCTGCGGGCCATCGCCGCGTTCCGGCTGGCCATGCCGCGCACGATCCTGCGGTACGCGGGCGGCCGGGAGATCACCCTCGGTGACCTGGGCACCCGCGACGGTCTGCTCGGCGGCATCAACGCGGTGATCGTCGGCAACTACCTGACGACCCTGGGCCGGCCGGCGACCGCCGACCTCGACCTGCTCGACGAGCTGAAGATGCCGGTCAAGGCCCTGTCCGCGACCCTCTGAGCTGACCGGTGAGGACGACGTGACCGAGCTTGTGGCAGCGCAGCGCTGGTGTGACCGCTGCGGCGAGGACGCGTCGACAGCCGGGCACGAGTCGTGCGCGGCGGCCCGCGCGCTGGAGCCGCCGCGCTACTGCCCGCAGTGCCGACGCCGCATGAAGGTGCAGGTGCTGCCGGTCGGCTGGTCGGCGGTCTGCGTCGAGCACGGCGAGAGCCGAGGCTGAGCCGGTGCTGCGCGGGCGTGCGGTGACCCTCCGACCAGCGACGGTCGCGGACGTGCCGGCCCTCGCGGCCATCCGGGCCGACCCGGAGGTCCGCCGGTGGTGGCGCGGCGGCGACGACCTGGCCGCGTCCGTCCAGGCCGACCTGAACGACGACGACCTCGCCCTGTACGCCATCGAGCACGACGGCCGGGTGATCGGCGCGATCCAGTGGTACGCCGAGTCCGATCCGGACTATCGGCACGCCAGCCTGGACATCTTCCTCGACCCGGCGACGCGCGGCGAGGGCCTGGGCGGGGACGCCATCCGCACCCTGACCCGGCACCTGATCGACGAGTACGGCCACCACCGGTTCACCATCGACCCGGCGGCGGCGAACAGCGCGGCCATCCGGGCGTACGCGAAGGTGGGCTTCCGGCCGGTGGGCATCATGCGCCGCTACGAGCGCGGGGCGGACGGGCGCTGGCATGATGCGCTGCTGATGGACCTGCTCGCGGAGGACCTCGCCGACTGAGTCAGCCCGCCCAGAGCAGACGCCCGTCGGACAGGCGGCGGGCGCCCTCGGCCGGCCGGTGCGGGCTGAGCCGGCCGTCCGGCATGAGGTGCGACACCGGCACCCCGCGGCCGAGCACTGCGACGTCGGCGATCAGCCGCCGGTGGCAGCGCCACCAGACGCTCTCACTGCACATCACCGCTGTGGTTCGCAGTGCGGCGTCGGCCAGCACCTCGTCCAGGGCCGTGTCGAAGTCGGGCGTGCGCGTGTACGCGGCGTACGCCCGAAAGGCCGCGACAGTCCACCAGGTGTCCGGTTCCGGCTCGCCGGCGCGGACGTGCCGGCGGCCGCCGAGGCGCGGCTCCCAGCGGTAGCCGATGCCCTGTTCGGGCAGCCAGCGTTCCATGGCCTCCCGGCGGACGTCCGGGTTGGTCCGGCTGGCCGGGTAGCGGCGCACGTCCACGATCAGGGCGATCTCCGCGCCGGCCAGCAGTGCCCCGAACTGGTCCCGGCCGGCGGTCCCGTGCCCGACGGTCACCAACGCACGCTCCATCGACCCAGCTTGCCCCGGGTCGCCGCCGTCCGCCCGCCGGCCCGGCGCTGTCCACCGAAAAGCGCGCCCGGCACCACACGGTGCCGGGCGCGCTTCGGTTCTGCGCAGTGGGCCTAGCGCTGGAGGGTCAGGACACCCGGCCGCCACGGCAGCAGGTTGTAGTCGCCTCCCGCACTGGGGTTCTTGCCCTGGTACAGCATCTGCAGGTTGCAGGCGTCGACGGTCTTGGTCTGGTCGGGGTTGTTGCGGACCAGGTCACCGTGGCTGATGTCGTTGGTCCACGTCGCGCCGCTGTTGGCCTTGCCGGCGAAGGGGTTGCTCTCGCTGGCGGCCTGTGGGGTCCACGAGCCGCTCAGGCTGGTGGACGTGAACGACCGGAAGTAGCGTCCCTGGCTCCCGATCGCCTCGACGATCATGAGGTACTGGTTCTGGCCCTGCACCTTGTAGACCTCGACGCCCTCGAACAGGTTGTTCGTCGAGTCGGTCATGACCGTCGTGTAGGTCGAGCCGAAGCTGCCCGGGAAGTTCCCCAGCGGCATGCTCGACCGGTAGATCTTGCCGTTGTCCCCGGCGAAGAACAGGTACATGTTCTGGTCGTCGCCGATGAGGGTCTGGTCGATCACCCCGTACGGGGCGTCCGACAGGGTGGCGGTGGACAGCGTCTGCGCCGAGGACCAGCCGTTGGCGTTCGTCGGGTCGCTCGACGTCTTGTAGCTGAACGAGGTCGGACCCCACTGGTACGCCAGCACCCAGATGTTCTTCGGGGCGAAGTACAGCAGCGTGGGCGCCACGGTGCCCTGGCTCATTCCGGTCTGGCTGGCCGAGGCCATGTCGGACCAGTTGGTGAACGTGCTGAAGTTCATCGAGCCGTACTGGCCGCTGCTGTTGACATTGGATGCGTAGACCAGGTGCTTGCCGTTGTAGACGACGTTGGTGAAGTCCTTGACCGAGACCCACCCGTTCTGCGGGTTCGCCAGCGCGCCCGTCGACGACCACCGGTAGGTCGACGGGAGCGCGCAGCCGTTCTGCGGCGGCGTCGACGTCGGCGGGGCAGTGGTCGGCGGGGCCGACGTCGGCGGCGTGGTGCCGCCACCGAAGTCGGTCCGCCACTGCTGGTTGGTCTGCCCGTGGCAGTCGTACAGCTGGACCTGCTGGCCGTTGCCGGTGCCCCAGACGTCCAGGCACCGGCCGGACTGCACGCCGCTGATGGTGCCGTTGGAGTTGATGTTCCACTGCTGGTTGGCCCCGCTGTTGCAGTCCCAGATGATGATTCCGGTGCCGTTGGCGGTGCCCGCGCCGTTCGCGTCGAGGCACTTGCTGCCGTAGACCCGCAACTGCTTGCCGGAGGTGTACGTCCACTGCTGGTTCGACTGACTGTGGCAGTCGTAGAGCTGGACGCGGGTGCCGTTGGTCTGCGTGGAGTTCGGCACGTCGATGCACCGGCCCGACTGCACGCCGACGATCCGGCCCGCGCCGCCGCTCGGCGGCGGGGTCGTGGTCGGGGTCACCGTCGGGGTCACCGTCGGGCTCACCGTCGGAGTCGCGGTCGGGCTCGAGGTCGGGGGTGCCGCGTTGAGCGCGTTGAGGACGGAGTTGTAGGCGGCCTTCTTGTTGCCACCGCCGTCGAAGAGCAGCGGGCTCTCGTTCGAGCGCCACGAGTCGCTGTCGCGTACGCCCCAGACGGTGATGCCGATGCAGCGCGGCACGTTCAGGCACGCCTGGGTCAGCCCGGCGTACTGGGTGGTGGAGGAGTTGGTGACGTCGACCTCGGTCAGCGCCACGTCCACGCCGAGCGCGGCGAAGCTGGACAGCGTGGTCTGGAAGTTGCTCGGCAGCGAGCTGCCGCCGGTGAAGTGGGTCTGCAACCCGACGCAGTCGATGGGCACGCCACGGGACTTGAAGTCCTGGATCATGCGGTAGACGCCCTGCGTCTTGCCGTACGACCAGTTCTCGATGTTGTAGTCGTTGTAGCAGAGCTTGACCGACGGGTCGGCCGCCCGCGCGGTGCGGAACGCCACCTCGATCCAGTCGTTGCCGGTGCCCTGGAGGTTGGACGAGCGGCGGCTGCCGTCCTCGTTGAACGCCTCGTTCACCACGTCCCAGGCGGCGAGCTTGCCCCGGTAGTGGCCCATCACGCCGTTGATGTGGTCGATCATCGCCTGACGCAGGCTGCTGCCGTTCAGGCTCTGCATCCACCCCGGCTGCTGCGCGTGCCAGGCCAGGGTGTGCCCACGGACCTTCAGGCCACGCTGGGTCGCCCAGTTGTAGATCTGGTCACCGGAGTTGAAGTTGAACTGGCCCCGCTGGGGCTCGGTCGCGTCCGGCTTCATCTCGTTCTCGGCGGTGATCATGTTGAACTCACGCGCCGCGATCGTGCTGTACGTCGAGTCGCCCAGCCGGCCCGCCGCGATGGCGGTGCCGAAGTACCGGCCCGACTGCGCGGCGGCCGCGCCGAGCGTGGACGCGGCGGCATTCGCCGACGGCATCATCACCGCGACGGCGGCCACGGTCACGACGCTGAACGCGCCGGCGAGCAGCGCTCGGACGGCGGGTGATCGCCGTCGCCGGGTCTCGCCGCGATGAACGGATGGGCTTATTGCCATCTCGGCCTCCTTAATGGCCTGCACCCGGGCCGTCGAGGCGGGACGACCGGACGTCTTGGTGGGGGGAATCCAACTCAGTCGATGCTTGCACACGCGCCGGTCTGGACAATGATGTTTCGGAAAAGTTTCGGAACCCCGCTGGGTCGGCCGGCGTACGCCACGGTCATGCCACCACAGTGGCCCGACGCGGGCCGATGGCGTCCGCCCCACGACGTCATCCCGGGAGGCAACCTGCGTACTCCGGCCATAGATCTTGGACAGTTTCCGTTCCGGTTGAACGGAAACTGTCCAAGATCTCGAACGTTCGGCGGATCAGCCCACGGTGCAGGCGGTGTTGTTGACGGTGAAGGCCGTGGGCTTCGGGTTCGTGCCGGTGTGGTTGCCGTTGAAGCCGAAGCTCGCCGACGCGCCCGGCGCGATCGTGCCGTTGTAGGACAGGTTCGTCGCGGTGACCGCCGCACCGGTCTGGCTGACCGTCGCCGACCAGCCCTGGCTCACGGTCTGCCCGCCGGGGAAGCTGAACCGCAGCGTCCAGCCGTTGATCGCCGTCGTGCCGGTGTTGGTGATCGTCACCGTGGCGGTGAAGCCGGTGCTCCAGTCGGTGGTGGCGTACCCCACCGAGCAGGTGCCGCCGACCGGCGGAGGCGCGGTGGTCACCGCGACCGGCGCGGACGCCGCGGAGGTGTTGCCTGCCGCGTCGACGGCCACCACGTAGAACTGGTACGCCGTTGAGGCCGTCAGCCCGGTGACGGCGAGCGTGCTGCCGCTGGGCGAGCCGACGAGCGCGTCGGTGGCGCCGGCCTCGCGGTAGACCCGGTAGCCGGTGACGCCCACGTTGTCGGTCGACGGGGTCCAGGCCAGGGTGAGGCCGGTGGCGGTGACCGCCGAGGCGACCGGGGTGCCGGGGGTGCTCGGCGCTGTCGTGTCGGCGGACCCGGTCGGCGGCGTGGTCACGGTGAGCACCGGGGAGGCCGCCGACCGGTTGCCGGCGCCGTCGCGGGCCACCACGCTGTACTCGTACGTGTGCTCCGGCAGCAGCGTCGAGATGGTGAGCGTGGTGCCGGTGACGGGCCGGTTCACCACCGTGTCGCCGCCGACCAGGACCTCGCGGACGTCGTAGCCGGCGAGGCCGCTGCCGCCACTGTCGGTGGAGGCCGCCCAGGTCAGGGTGACCGAGCGGGGCGCGAGGCCGGACGCGACGGGCGTGCCGGGCACTGTGGGCGCGGTGGTGTCCGGGGTGGCCGGTCCGGGCTCCTCGCCCCAGACCCGCACCCCGCCGGCGTACAGCGGAACCTTGCGGTTGGGCCCGGCGGTCGCCTGGTACGACGGGTCGTTCGTCGGATCCCAGGTGCCGCCCTCCGGCACCCCGATCTTGAACTGGACCTCCATCCGGTGCTGCGACTGCCCGGCCGGGGCGATGGTGTAGCCGGTGCAGTCCACCTCGACGTACCAGATGTCGCCGCTGAACTGCTTGGCGGTGGTCGGCGACGGGCAGCCCTGGGTGTAGCCGGAGGTGACCTGCACGGCGCCGGTGCCGTCGGGCCGGAAGTAGTACCGGAACTTGCCGTTGGTCAGGGCCCGGGCCGGGAACGCCGACTTGTTGTAGATGATCGCCTTGAGCCCGGTGGCCCGGGGTTCGGCCTGCATCACCGTGGTCTCCACGGTCATCTCGTCCATGTCGGGCGTCTCGGCGACCGGGAAGTTGGCCAGCGGGCTGCCGCCGTACTCGGAGGTCAGCCGGACCAGCGCCGAGGTGAAGCCGGCGTTGTAGTCGGTGGCGACCTCGTTCATCACGTAGTCGGACCGGCTGTCGGTGTACGCGTCGTTGGCCGAGGACGGGCCGCCGACCAGCGCGCCGTAGAGGGTGTGCCGGGTCTCGACGGGCACGGTCTGACTGTCCCACCAGGACCCGTGCGCGGTGCGGTGGTGCGGGTTCTTCGGTGCGTTGGTGCCGAACCCGATGACGTAGCTGGAGTTGCGCGGGTTGTCGCCGAGCGCGTAGTTGATCTGTCGGACGGCGAAGTCGTGGTAGCGCGCCTTGCGCGTCGTGTCGGTGGTCTTGTCGCTGTAGACCAGCGCGGCGAAGGAGGTGTTGGCCGCGTAGCGCAGCGCGCCCCAGGAGTCGAGCACCGCCATCCCACCGGGCGAGTACGGCACCCGCTGCCCGTTCACCCCGACGGTCCAGTAGTCCAGCCAGCGGTTGGCGTCGTCGACGTACTTCTGCTTGCCGGTCAGGTTGGCCAGCAGCACGTACGCGCCGAACTGCTTGTTGTCCCAGGCGATGGTCCACTTGTAGGAGCGCGTGGTGGACTGCGGCTCGGTGCCGAGCTTGTCGTACTCACTCTCGGCCTTGACCAGGTAGCTGGCGTCGCCGGTGGCCCGGTAGAGCCAGATGGCGCCCCACACCAGCTCGTCCTGCCAGCCGCTCCACGACTTGTAGAACGACGCGGCGTCGGTGATGCACTCGCTGTAGGACTTCCGCACCGTGTCGGCGAAGGTGTACAGCTGCTTCGCGTGGGTGAGCAGCTTGTCCGCGTAGGTCGCGTCGGTGGGCCGGAACACCATCGAGGAGGCGGCCATCGCGGCCGCCGTCTCTCCCGCGAGGTCCGCGCCGCCACAGCTCGCATCGATCTTGTACGCGGGCCGCGCCATCGGCAACACCTCGGCCGGGCCCCACCACTTGTGGTCGTCGTCGCCCTTGCCGACCTGCCCGTAGAGGACGTTGGCCGACGGGTGCGCCTTGATGAAGTAGTCGTTGACGAAGCGCAGGTTGTTGAGCAGGTGCGGCAGTTGGCCGGAGGCCGTGTAGCCGCTGCGGTACTCCACCGCGCCCCACGCCAGCATGGTGGCGCTGAACGCCATCGGGAAGCCGAACTTGACGTGGTCGCCGGCGTCGTACCAGCCGCCGGTGAGGTCCAGCCCGGCGGCGGCCCCGTCGGTGAGCGCGGAGTCGCCACGCCAGGAGACCCGGTTCCAGTCCGGCAGCGTGCCCGACTGCTGCGCTTCGTAGAAGAGCAGCGACTTCTGCAACGCCTCGGCGTAGTTGAAGGCCGGCGCGGCGGACGCGGGCCCGGCCGGCGGCGCGGTGACCGCGAGGGACAGCCCGGTGAGCAGGGCCACGCCGGCGGTCAGCAACCGCCGGGGCCAGGGCTGGTCGGCGACCGGCGACCGGCCGGGGTGGCCGGTGGACGGCCGGGTCAGGTGGCGCATGAAGGGCTCCTGTTCGGAGGCGCCGCCGGCGGTCGCACCGACGCGGGACGGCGTGGGGGCGGCACGGCCACCGGCGACAGCGGGGTGGCGGTGTGACCATGAACAGCCGTGGAAGCGCTCCCATGGATAAACGACAATGTAATGTGCACGTCGTCGAATGGGAAGCCCGGGTTGCGCGCCAGCGCCGCAGCACTCGGGACCGTTACGGCGACACGCGCACGCCGGCCCGGAAGGTCGACCCGGAAGGCACTTCCCGTCCGAGACGTCGTCCCAGCTCAGACCGGTTGGCCGATGCCGTCGGCAGGCCCCTCACATGGGATCATGGGCGGCCCCCTCGACCAATCCCGGAGGATTCCTCATGCCACTGCGTCGGCGCCTGACGCGCGCGGCCGTCCGCACGGCCACCGTCACCGACGAACGCCCACGACCGGTTCCGGACATCGCTCCGGGGTCGTCGTGGGCGTTTCGCATGCCTCGCGCTCCGTGACGTCGGAGGTTCCCGGACCCGCCTTCCGTACTGACGGGTAACAAAGCCAACAACCTCACACCATCGACGTGCGTCAATAGACGGTGTGAAGTAGCCGCTGGTCAGGGCCCTTCGTCGCGAGTCGACCATCGGGCGACTCGGAGCGGCCGACAGCCAGCCAGACAAACGTACGGTTGCTGACCGACTACCGCGCGCGGGACAGTACCGACCATCAGCGGTGCCGTCGACGCCGCCGCTCCCCGGTCAACCCTGAGGAGAACGCGATGGCACTACGACTCGCCGACGGCACTGCCTGGTCCGACGTCCTCGCCCGGGCGGTCGCCGCCACCCCGGAGGCGTTCGGCGCCGAGGTGGACGGCGTCACCACGCTGCACAACCTCGTCGAAGGCGACTGGCGGGCGGTCGGCCACCCCGCGCCGGTCCGCACCCCGGTCGACAACAACGTCGTCATCAACCTGTCCCGACTCGACGCCGAGACCGCCCGCGCCGCGGTCGCACACGCCGCCACCGCGCACCGGGCCTGGGCGCGCACCCCGCTGGACGACCGCAAGGCCCGGGTCTGCGACGCCCTGGACGCCCTCACCGCCCACCGTGACCTGCTCGCGCTCCTGCTCGTCTGGGAGATCGGCAAGCCGTGGCGGCTCGCCTGCGCCGACGTGGACCGGGCACTCGACGGCGTCCGGTGGTACGTGGGCGAGATCGACCGGATGCTCGCCGACGGCCGCGAGCCACTGGACGGCCCGGTCAGCAACATCGCCTCCTGGAACTACCCGATGAGCGTCCTCGTGCACGCCGAGCTGGTCCAACTGCTGGCCGGTAACGCGGTCATCGCCAAGACCCCGTCCCAGGGCGGCGCGGTCTGCCTGACCGTCGCGCACGCGCTGATGCGTCGCGCCGGGTTGCCCGCCACCCTCGTCTCCGGCGGCGGCGAGGAGCTGTCCGAGGTGCTCGTCCGGGCACCCGAGATCGGTGCGGTGGCGTTCGTCGGCGGTCGCTCCAACGGCGGCAAGGTGGCCGCCGCGCTGCTCGACAGCGACAAGCGGCACTTCATCGAGCAGGAGGGCCTCAACGCCTGGGGCATCTGGAACTTCTCCCAGTGGGACCTGCTCGCCGCGCACCTGAAGAAGGGCTTCGAGTACGGCAAGCAGCGCTGCACCGCGTACCCCCGGTTCGTGGTGCAGCGCGACCTGGTCGACGAGTTCCTCGACATGTACCTGCCGGTCGTGCGGTCGGTCCGGTTCGGTCACCCGCTGGCCGTCGGGGACGACTGGACGGCCGGCGACCCGCTGCCCGAGCTGGACTTCGGGCCGCTGATCAGCGCCGCGAAGGCCGACGAGCTGCGCCGCACGGTCGACGAGGCGGTCCGCGGCGGCGCGGTGCCGCTGCACCGGGGCAAGTTGACAGGTGCGCCGTTCCTGCCCGGCCAGGACACCTCCGCGTACGTGGCGCCGTCGGTGCTGCTCGCCCCGCCCGGCCGGTCCCGGCTGATGCACGCCGAGCCGTTCGGCCCGGTCGACACGATCGTCGTGGTGGACACCACCGACGAGCTGCTGGCCGCCATGAACGCCTCCAACGGCGCGCTCGTCGCGTCGCTGGCCTGCGACGACACCGACGAGGCCGGCAAGCTCGCGGTGGACCTCCAGGCATTCAAGGTGGGCATCAACAAGCCGCGCTCCCGTGGTGACCGGGACGAGCCGTTCGGCGGCCGGGGCGCGTCCTGGAAGGGCGCGTTCGTGGGCGGCGACCTGCTGGTGCAGGCGGTCACCGTCGGCGGCGCCGGTCGCCTCTACGGCAACTTCCCCGACTACAACAGCTACCCCGCCACCTGAGGCCGTGCGGGTCCCCTGTCGACGCCCGGCGCGTCTGACCGGGGACCGGCGGCGTACCGTCGCGAGATGGCGATGATCGAACAGCTCTCCCTGGGCGTGTCCGACCCCGAGCGGGCAGCGAGGTTCTGGGCCGCGGCGCTCAGCTACCGCCGCCGGGCGCCCCGATTCGACGGTGACGAGTGGATCGTGCTGGAGCCGCCGCCAGGTGCGCCGGGCATGGCCGTCGCGATGGACCTCAGCGAGAGCCCGGTGCAGGAGTTTCCCCGGCTCCACATGGACCTGGACGCCGGCGAGCGCAGCCTCGACGAGGAGCTCGACCGGTTGCTCGCGCTCGGCGCCCAGCGGGTGGACTGGCGGCACTACCCCACCGACCCCCACCCCACCGAACCGCCGTACGTGGTCCTCGCCGACCCGGAGGGCAACCGGTTCTGCCTGTCCGGCCGCCGCCAACCCTCCACGCGTTGACGCGCTGTCGAGAGAGGTCCCTTGTCATGCGCCGGGCGACAACACGATGCCCTTCCGCTGTGCGGTGAGCGGGACGGTCAGGGTGAGCAGCGAGCCCTCACGCTCGGTCGAGCTGGGTCGGCCCAGCCGGCGCAGGGTACGCAGCATCGGGGCGTTCTCGGCCTGGACGTGCAGGGTCAACGCCGCGTAGCCCGCCCCGTCGGCGTGCTGAACCAGCCGGCGCAACAACGCCGTGCCGAGCCCGCGCCGCTGCCAGTCGTCGCGCACCAGCAGCGCCACCTCGGCCTCGTCGCCCTCGCCGAGCAGGTTCGCCATGGCGACCACCGACTCGGCCGCACCGTCGGAGCCGGCGGCCACCGCGACCAGGGTCAGCCCGCGACTCGGCTCCAGCAACCGACGCAGTCGGTCCGGCCGCGGCAGCGCCGCCCCGCCCAGGTAGCGCCGCTGCCGGCTGCGCGTCGAACACCCCTCGTGCAGCTCCCGTACGCCGGGCAGGTCGTCGGCGCAGGCCGGGCGCACGGCCACCTCGACACCGTCGGGCAGCACCAGCGTGACCTGCTCGGCGGCCCGACGGACCACTGTGGCGGCCAGCTCGACCAGGGCCTGCGCCCGGGCGTACTCCGCCGGGGTGAACGCGGGCGCGGCCCGGTGCAGCGCGAAGGAGCCACCCGCCGGGTCCGCCAGCGACATGCTCGTGCCGATGATCCCCCGGTCGACGCCTACCGACGCCGGCCTCCAGCTGACGTCGTCGGCAGCCAGCAGGGTCCGCAGTGCCTCGCCCGTCGCGTCCGGGTCCCTTACCAGCCGGTTGGCCAGCCCGAGGACCCGGGTCGGCTGGTCGGCCAGGCCGCGCGCCTCGCTGCGCGCCACCCAGCAGTCCCGGCCACGACCCCGCTCGACGGCCGCGACCAGCTCGGCCTCGTCGAGCGCGTCCGGCGCGTCGACCAGGAAGTCGTCCACCGCGCCCAGCTCGGTGGGCTGCACCTGCACGGTGAGGATGTTGACCCCGCGCAGCGCGAGACTCGCGGTGAGCACCGACAGGTAACCCGGCCGGTCGTCCACTGTCGCTCGGATCCGCCACAACGTCATGGTTGGCTCCCTTCCCCACGTCAGAGCCTCGTCCCCGGCTGTTGCCGCCCGATTGCTCGGCCGTGTCGGCCCGGGAACACCCAGGGGCCGCTCAGGGGCCGGCGACGACAGGTGGTGCGCCGACCAGGTCCAGTCGGTCGCCGAGAATCACCGCGCTGGCCCGGACGAGCTGGGTGAGCCGGTCGACCTCCGTGCTGTGGAAACCCGCCGCGCAGAGGGTGTCGCTGTGCTCACGGGCCACCACCAGCACCAGCCCGGCCCGGCCGAACGGGGCGATCGCGTGGTGGGTGCCGTCGGGCGTGGTCATCGAGCGGCCGCGCAGCGGGGTCACCTCGGGCAACCGCACGGGTACGGGAGCACGCCAGCTCGCGTGGCCCACGGTGGCGCCACCGCCCCCGGTGCGCGATGCCCAGTCCACCGGGACCACCGCGGCGACCGCCCAGTCGGCCGCCAGCAGCCCCGGCACCGCGTCGACCAGGGTCGCCAGCCCGTCGGCCGGGTTGGCCGCGACCTGCGCCAGCAGCTCCGCGTCCTGGCCGGTGGTGGTGGGCGCACCGATCGCCCGCCACACGCCGTCCACCCGTACGCCGGGAATCGCCGCGAGGCCCGCCAGCAGACGCTCGACCCGTGCCGCGCCCGGCCACACGACCGTGAAGTCGTCCACCGCGCGCCCGCCGAGACGTTCGAGGACCACCACCTGGACGATGTCCGCGCCGGAGACACCCAACGTGCGGGCGACCTGGCCGAGGGTGCCCGGACGGTCCGGCAGGGTGACCCGAACTCGCAGCAACATGTCTGTCCCTCCGCTCGGCGGGCCGGCGACGGCCGGCAGGCTGCTCACAGCCTGCATGTTGACCATTTCGTCCCTGTTGCAGAGGCATGTCCCGAGCGGAAATTCCGGCGGCTGGTTACGGGGTGAAACCGGACGCCGACGCTCAGGGGAGCCCGCCCAGGGGCAGAACCGGTGTGGAGGCGAGCTGTGCGTGGTAGTCGGCGGCGGACGTCTCCCGGCCCCACTGCGGCATGCCGGTGGGCAGGTCCAGTGGGTCGGTCTCCACCTCGATGAGTGTCAACTGGGCCGGGGGGCCGTCGATGCCGGCCAGGATGGCGGCCAGTTCGCCCTCGGTACGGGCGACGTGGGCGGTGAAGCCCCTGTCCCGTCCGAACACCGCGGGCAGGTCCGTGTACCGCCAGTTGTCGATGTCGTTGTACGGCTGGTGCCGCCCGTCGACAGCCCGTTCGACGGTGTAGCCGCCGTTGTTGACCACGATGATGATCGGGCGTTGGTTCGTGGCGAGCATCCGGCTGATCTCCTGCACTGTCAGTTGCAGTGATCCGTCGCCGGTGACCAGCACCGTCCGTCGATCCGGGGCCGCCACCGCGGCACCGAAGGCGGCCGGGGTGGCGTAGCCGATCGAGCCCCAGATGGGCGGCCACACGACTGTGACGTCGGCGGGCAGGCGCATCGTCGCCGTGCCGAAGGACGGGGTGCCGGTCTCCGGGACGAAGATGTCCCCCTCGCGGAGCATCCGCTGGATCGCCGGCCAGAGCCGTGCCTGCCGGATCGGTTCGTTGCTCGACGGATCGAGTGCGGGCGGGTCGGCCGCCAGCAGCGGCGCGCGTGACCACTCCGCCGTACGGTTCGGGGCGATCTCGTGCAGGCACCGCAGCGCCGCCGGCAGGGCGACCGGGGCGAAGCGGGTGCCGGCGACGACGGCGGCGTCGCGGTGCAGGCTGATGACCCGGTCCACAGTGATGTCGGCGGTGAACAGGCCGTCCCAGTCGAAGAACGTGGTGCCGACGCAGACAAGCGCGTCCGCGTCCTCCACCACCGCGCGGACCTCGTCGACGCTGTCACCGCCGTTGTAGGCGCCCACGTAGTGGGGGTCGGACTCGTCCAGCAGTCCCCGTCCCAGCGACTGCGCGGCGACCGGCCAGTTCCGTTCGGCAGCCAGGGCGGTGACGGCGGCGCCGAGGTCAAAGCGGATCGGCAGGTTCCCCACCAGCAGGGCCGGCCGCTCGGCACCGGCGAGCAGCCGCCGGCGGCGGTGGCGAAGGCGTCGAGCTGTCCGGGCGAGACGACCGGCTCGGGGCGGGTGAACGGTCGCCCCGGCACGGCGATCTCGGCGTGGGCCACGTCGCCGGGCATCCGGACGTAGACCGGACGCTGCTGCGACCAGCACTCGGTAAGCACCCGGTCGACCTCTCCCAGCGCGTTCTGCGGGGTCAGCGAGGTCTGGGCGACAGTCACCTCGCGTGCCACCCGCACCCAGTGGTCGAAGTCGCCGTCGGCGAGCGAGTGGTGCATGGAGGTGCCCTGCCGCATGATCTCCTCGGTCGGACCGCCGACGATCGAGACGATGGGCACCGACTCCGCCATGGCCCCGGCGAGGGCGTTGACCGCCGACAACTCCCCGGGACCGAACGTCGTGAGGATCGCGGCCACGCCGGCGAGGCGGGCGTATCCGTCGGCGCTGTAGCCGGCGTTGAGCTCGTTGCAGCTGCCGACCCACTCGATCCCGTCGAACGCCTCGATCTGATCGAGGAAGTCCATGTTGTAGTCGCCCGGCAACCCGAAGACATGGCGTACTCCGAGGTCGTGGAGCCGGCTGAGCAACAGCTCGCCGACAGTCGTCGTACCCTCGCTCGCCTGCACCACGATCGCCCCCGCCGCTCCGGAGACCGCTGCCGCGGCCCGCCATGAAGACGATATCGGGCAAATGTCGCAGCGATGGGGGATTGTCGACCGGGTGGCTCGACCCGCCGCGACGCCACATCGCCTGGCCACAGCGCTGACGATGACACGTCAGACGTATCTGACCTTGACAACGTGAACGGTCTGCCATCAACTAGTCGGATGAGTGATCCGGCCGTCGATGCGTCACGGCCGACGGCCGTTCCGGCCTCACCCGCGGGTCTGGCCCTGGACCGACTCGCCGACCATCTGGCGCAGCACCGACCCGAGCTGGCCGCCGGGCCGCTGCGCGCCCACCTGATCGCGGGCGGCAAGTCCAACCTCACCTACCTGCTGCGCATCGGCGACCGCGAGGTCGTGCTGCGCCGGCCACCGCTGGGGCACGTGCTGGCGACCGCGCACGACATGGCCCGCGAGTTCCGGGTCATCTCGGCGCTGGCGCCCACCGAGGTGCCGGTGCCCGGCGCGCTGCTGCTCTGCACCGACCCCGACGTGATCGGCGCACCGTTCTACCTGATGGAGCGGATGCCCGGCGAGGTGTTCCGCACCCGCGCGCAGACCGACCCGCTCGGCGACGACCGACGACGGGCCCTCGCCATGGCGATGATGGACACCCTCGCCGCGCTGCACACCGTCGAGCCCGCCGCCGTCGGGCTGAGCGACTTCGGCCGCCCCGAGGGCTACCTCGCCCGGCAGGTCCGCCGCTGGGCCGGGCAGCTCGACCGCTCGCGCAGCCGCGACCTGCCCGGCATCGACGAGCTGCGGGACCTGCTGGCCGCGACCGCCCCGGAGGGTGCGAACGCCGGCCGGATCGTGCACGGCGACTACCGGCTGGACAACCTTCTCGCCTCGGCCGACCCGGTGGCCGTGCACGCCGTCCTGGACTGGGAGATGGCCACCCTCGGCGACCCCCTCGCCGACCTGGGACTGCTCCTGACGTACTGGGATGTCCTCGGCGGCAGCGACACGGCCGAGGGCAACCCGGTCGCCGACGGGCTCGGGCCGCGCGCCGGCTTCCCCACCGGCGCCGAACTGATCGACAGGTACGCCGGGCGCAGCGACGTGGACGTCGGGCCACTGCACTGGCACGTGGCGCTCGGCTGTTTCAAGCTCGCGGTGATCTGCGAGGGCATCCACTACCGCCACACGCTCGGGCAGACGCTCGGCGAGGGCTTCGACCGGATCGGCGAGATGGTGGCACCGCTGGTCGCGCACGGGCTGACCGCCGCCAGGGAGCGGTGATGGACTTCTCGTACGACGCCCGGACCGAGGAGCTGCGCGACGAGCTGACCCGGTTCCTCACCGAACACGTCTACCCGGCCGAGGCGGTGCACGCCGAGCAGGTCGCCGCCGGTGACCCGTGGTCGCGTACCCCAGTGCTGGCCGAGCTCAAGGCCGAGGCCCGCAAGCGCGGCCTGTGGAACCTGTTCCTGCCCGATCCGCGCTACGGCGCCGGCCTGACCAACCTGCAGTACGCGCCGCTCGCCGAGCTGACCGGGCGCAGCCCGCACCTGGCGCCGGAGGCGGTCAACTGCGCGGCGCCGGACACCGGCAACATGGAGCTGCTGGCCGAGTTCGGCTCGCAGGCGCAGCAGGAGCGCTGGCTGATGCCCCTGCTGGAGGGCGAGATCCGCTCCGCATTCTGCATGACCGAGCCGGACGTGGCGTCCTCCGACGCCACCAACATCGCCACCCGGATCGTCCGCGACGGCGACGAGTACGTCATCAACGGCCGCAAGTGGTGGTCGTCCGGCGCGATGGACCCGCGCTGCGAGATCTTCATCGTGATGGGCAAGACCGATCCCGACGCCGACCGGCACCGCCAGCAGAGCATGGTGCTGGTCCCCCGGGACACCCCCGGCGTGCACGTCCGCCGGGGCATGACCGTCTTCGGCTACACCGACGGCTCACACGGTGGGCACGCCGAGATCGACTTCGTCGACGTCCGGGTGCCGGCGGAGAACCTGATCGGTGCCGAGGGCACCGGCTTCGCCATCGCCCAGGCGCGGCTGGGCCCGGGTCGGATCCACCACTGCATGCGATTGATCGGAATGGCTGAGCGGGCACTGGAACTGCTCTGCCGCCGGGCCAACGAGCGGGTCGCGTTCGGCCGGCCGCTCGCCGAGCAGGGCGTCGTCCGGGAGTGGATCGCCGAGTCGCGGGTGCGCATCGAGCAGGCCCGCCTGCTGGTGCTCAAGACGGCCTGGTTGATGGACACCGTCGGCAACAAGGGCGCCCACACCGAGATCCAGGCCATCAAGATCGGCACGCCGGCGATGGCGGAGTGGGTGATCGACAAGGCCATCCAGGGGTACGGCGGCGCGGGCGTCAGCCAGGACACGCCCCTGGCCGCCCTCTGGGCGCAGAGCCGCACCCTGCGCCTCGCCGACGGCCCCGACGAGGTTCACCGCAACTCCCTCGCCAAGCGCGAACTCCGCCGCTGGGCCTGACCTCCGCCGCTCAGGCGGAGGCGCGGTGGACCAGCTGCGTGTCCAGAAGGATGTGCGGGGCCGGCAGGTCGTCACCGCGGATGCGGGCGACCAGCAGGCGGGCCATCTGTCGGCCCATCTCCTCCACCGGCTGGAAGACGGTGGTCAGCGGCGGATCCGCCTGTTGGGCGATCGTCGCGTCGTCGAAGCCGATCACCGCGACGTCCTCGGGGACACGTCGACCGGCCTCGCGCAGCGTACGCAGCGCGCCGAACGCCATCAGGTCGGACGCCACGAAGACGGCGTCCAGATCCGGGCAGGAGTCCAGCAGCCGACGCATGGCGGCCGCGCCGCTGCCCTCGCTGAAGTCGCCGTACGCGATCAGGTCGGGGTTGACGCCGCCGCCGGTGGCCTTGACCGCCTCGGTGTAGCCGGCCAGGCGGGCCAGGCCGGCGCCCATGTCCTGTGGCCCGGCGATGGTGCCGATGCGTCGACGCCCCTGCCCGGTCAGGTACTCCACCGCCTGCCGGGCCCCGCCAACGTTGTCCACGTCGACGAACCAGGCCGGCTGGGCGCCGGGTTGCAGCATGCGGGCGGGCCGACCGCCGAGCACCGCGGGCAGGCCGCGCTCCTCCAGCAGGGTCGGCAGCGGGTCGGAGTCGTGCAACGACAGCAGCAGTACGCCGTCGACGTGCTGGTTGGTCAGGTGGTGCTCGACCCGCTCCCGCTCGACCGGCGACTGGGCCATGGCGAGCCAGAGCTGCATCGGCGTTTCAAGCAGCGCGGAGCTGATGCCCCGCACGATCGAGGCGAAGAACGGCTCGGTGAAGACCCGCTCGCCGGACTCGGACACCACCAGGGCCACGGAGTCGGTGCGCTGGGTGACGAGCGCGCGGGCCGCGCGGTTCGGCACGTACCCCAGCTCGGCGATGGCCTGCTGGACAGCGGCCCGGGCCTCCGGACTGACCTGGGGCGAGCCGTTGACCACGCGGGAGACCGTGCCTCGACCCACGCCGGCGCGCGCCGCGACCGCGTCGAGGGTCGGGCGCCCGAGCGACCGGGTGCGCTGCGTTGTCATCGTCTGCTCCTCCGACGGCGGGCGGGCCTGGCGCCACCCGAGGGTGGGCACCAGGACCGCCCTGATGGCTGGCCCGAGCCTATTGTGCGGCCAGACCGTTGCGTCGGATCACCGAGGCGTACCACCTGGCGCTGGACTTGGGGATGCGAAGCTGGCTGTCGTAGTCGACGTGGATCATGCCGAAACGCTTCGTGTAACCCCAGGCCCACTCGAAATTATCCATCAGTGACCAGGCGAAGTATCCCCGCAGAGGCACGCCCGCGTTGATCGCCTCGTGGCAGGCGCGCAGATGGGCGTCGAAGTAGGCCAGCCGCTCGGGGTCGTCGACCTCCCCGTCGACGACCGTGTCGACGAACGCGGAGCCGTTCTCGGTGACGTACAGGGGCAGGTCGGTGTACTCGTCGTGCACCCGCCGCAGCGTCTCGACCAGGCCCGGGGCGTCGATCTCCCAGTCCATGTCGGTGACCGGGAATCCCCGGCTGACGAAGCGGACGTCCTCGCTGCCCGGCCAGCACGACGGTTCCCGCCAGTACGGCTCGGGCTCGGCGCCCTCGACCGGCGCGGCAACCACGTGCCGGCTGTAGTAGTTGATCCCGACCAGGTCCAGCGGCGTGGCGATGGTCGCCAGGTCGCCGTCGCGGACGTGGTCGAAGTCGGTCACCGGCCGCAGGTCGGCCACCAGGTCCTCCGGGTACGACCCGCGCAGCAGCGGGTCGAGGAAGAAGCGGTTGGCCAGCCCGTCGATCCGCCGGGCCGCGTCGATGTCGGCGGGGGTGTCGCTGGCCGGGTCGACCGGGTACAGGTTGACTGTCACGCCCACCTCGGCGGTGGGGCGGGCGGCCCGCAGCGCCTGCACGGCCAGGCCGTGCCCGAGCATCAGGTGGTGCCCGGCGCGGACCGCGTCCGCACCGTTCGACCGGCCCGGGGCGTGCACACCGGAGCCGTACCCGAGGAACGCCGAGCACCACGGCTCGTTCAGCGTCGTCCAGTAGCGCACCCGGTCGCCGAGCGCGTCGGCGACGAGCGTCGTGTAGTCGGCGAAGCGCGCCGCGGTGTCCCGCGACGGCCAGCCGCCGGCGTCCTCAAGCTCCTGCGGCAGGTCCCAGTGGTAGAGGGTCAGCCACGGCTCGATGTCGTGGGCCAGCAGGTCGTCGACCAGACGACTGTAGAAGTCCAGGCCCTGCGGGTTGGCCGCGCCCGAACCGCCGGGCTGCACTCGGGGCCAGGAGACCGAGAAACGGTACGACTTCAGGCCCAGCTCGGCCATCAGGGCGACGTCGTCGCGGACCCGGTGGTAGTGGTCGCAGGCCACGTCACCGGTGTGTCCGTTGACCACCAGGCCCTCGGTGTGGCTGAAGGTGTCCCAGATCGACGGGGTGCGGCCGCCCTCGGCCGCCGCCCCCTCGATCTGGTAAGCCGCTGTCGCGGCGCCCCACAGGAAGCCGGGTGGGAAGGTCAGCCCGGGGCGCTCGTCGAGGACGTCGACGGCGGGTGGGCTGGCGGGGTTGCTCACGACTTGACGGCACCTTCCATGATCCCGCCAATGATCTGGCGGCCGAACAGAACGAACACGATGAACAACGGAAGGGTCGCGATGAGCGTACCCGCGAAGATCTGAGAATTGTCCGCGAAGTACGCGGTGTTCAGACTGCGCAATGAGATCTGCACGGTCGGGTTGGCCGGGTCGGCGAGCACCACGAATGGCCAGAAGAACTGGTTCCACTGCTCCATGAAGGTGAGCAGCCCGAGCACTGCCGCCGCGGGTCGCAGCGCCGGCACCACCACGTGCCAGTAGACGCGCCAGGTGGAGCAGCCGTCGACGCGGGCCGCCTCGATCAGCTCGTTGGGCACCGCCTGCTCGGCGTACTGGCGCATCATGAAGATGCCGAATCCGCCGATCAGGAACGGCACGGTCACCGACGGCATGGTGTTCAGCCATTCCAGCTTCGCCATCAGGATGTACAACGGCAGCACGCCGAGCTGGATGGGAATCATCATCGAGGCCAGGATGATGAGCAACAGCGCGTTCTTGCCGCGGAAGCGCAGTTTCGCGAACGCGAAGCCGGCGAGCGAGCCGAAGAACACGGTCGCCACCGTGATCGTGCCCGACACCAGGAACGAGTTCATCAGGCCCTTGACGATGTTCGCGTCGCCGTTGTCGAGCACCCGCTGGATGTTCTCGCCCAGTTTGCCGCCCGGCAGGAACGGCGGCGGCCAGGAGTTCGCGGCGTCGCTGGTCCGCGAGGCGATGACGATCATCCAGTAGAACGGGAACAGCGACAGGATCACGCCCAGGACGAGCCCGAACCAGGTCAGTGGGCTGGCCGTCCAGAGCTTCTCCGCCCGGTGGCGGATGCCGTTGCGCCCGGCCGTCGGTGGCTGGACCGCCGGCGGTCGCAGAGTGGTACTGGTCATGGGTGGGCCACCCTCACTTGTCGGAGCTGATTCGGCGGGCCAGCAGGTAGTTGAGGAACGAGACGGACGCGATCAGCAGGAAGAGCACCAGTGCGACGGCACCCGCGTACCCCCACCGGAACCGCTGGTTCATGACGTCCAGCAGGTACATCGTGATCGTCTGGAACTGACCCTCCGTGCCGCCGGAGAGCGCGCCCGAACCGCTGGTGAACATCAGCGGCTCGGTGAAGAGCTGCAGACCGCCGATGGTCGAGATGATCAGCGTGAAGATGATTGTGGGACGCAGCTGGGGGATGGTGATCGACCAGAACTGCCGGCGCTGGGAGGCGCCGTCGAGGGCGGCCGCCTCGTACACGTCCTTGTTGATCGACTGCATCGCCGCGAGGTAGATCAGGGCGTTGTAACCCACCCACCGCCAGTCGACCATCGTGGCGATGGCGAACCAGGAGGCGAAGCGGTTGGCCCGCCAGTCGACGGGGCCGACGCCGACCAGGTCGAGCAGCCAGTTCATCAGGCCGAACTCGCGGGCATAGATCATCGAGAAGATGAGCGCCACCACTGCGGTCGAGGTGATGATCGGCATCGCGATGGCCAGCCGGAAGAACATCTGACCGCGGATGCGCCGGTTCAGGGCGTTCGCCAGCAGCAGGGCGATGATCAGCTGCGGGATGGTGGAGAGGGCGAACATCCCGAAGGTGTTCACCACCGCGTTCCAGAACTGCGGATCGTTCGTGAACAACTCGACGAAGTTGTCCAGACCGACGAAGCTGATCGTCGCGTTCATCGGTGACCTGTCGGTCATCGCGATCCAGAACGTGTAGACGATCGGGTAGACGCCGAAGATCGCGAACAGCACGAAGAACGGCAGGACGAAGACGTACGGGGTGAAGCGCAGGTCCAGCCGGTTCAGCTGCCGGCGGCGCGCGGGTGAGTGCCGCGGAGCGGGACGCGACCGGCGGGCCGACGCATCCGGTGGCGCGGGGGTCTTCAGGGAGCTCATGAGCGGTCCTTCACACTCGGCGACGCCGTCGTGGGCGCCGCGGCAGGGCGTTCCGACGCGGGTTCACGGGTGGTGCCGGAGCGGCACCACCCGTGAGCGCGTCACAGCCGTTACTTGCCTGCGGCCTGGCCGTTCTTCACCGCGTCCTGCCAAGCGGCGTCGGCGGCCTTGCCCTGCTCGATGCTGCGCAGCGCGTTCTCGACCGCGTCCCGGACCGCCTGGTTCTTCGGGCCGAGGTAGACCGGCTTCAGCTCCTTCGCGCCGGCGGCGAAGATCTTGCCGATCGGCGCTCCGCTGAAGTACTCGTTGGTCGCGGCCAGCACGGCCGGGTCCTCAAGAGCCTGCGGCGACGAGGGCAGGTTGCCGACCTTCTTGAACGCCTCGGTCTGGCCCTTGGCGTTGGTGAGGAACTTGGCCAGCTCGGCGGCTTCCTTCTGGTGCTTGCTGGACTTCGGCACGGCCAGCCAGGAACCGCCCCAGTTGCCGCCGTTGCCCGGCGCCTTGGCGACGTCCCACTTGCCGGCCGCCGCGTCACCGGCCTGACCCTTGATGACACCCGTCATCCACGCCGGGCAGCCGATGGTGGCGAAGCTGCCGTTCTTGAAGCCGGCGTTCCACTCGTTGGAGAAGCTGCGCAGGTTGTTCGACAGACCCGCGCCGATCATCTTGGTGGTCGTCTGGAACGCGGTCTGCACGGCCGGGTTCTCGCCGATGACGAGCTTGTTGCTCTTGTCGAAGTAGGTGTAGCCGGTGCCCGCGCCCGCCGTCTGCATCAGCACGATGTTGTAGAAGTTGGTGGCCGAGTCGACGAACTTGTGCTTCTTGTCGGCGGCGGCGAACTTCTGCCCCTGGGCGATGAAGTCGTCCCAGGTCGGCCAGAGGGCGCCAACCTGCTCGCGGTCGGTCGGCAGGCCGGCGGCCTTGAAGAGGTCGCTGCGGTAGCAGACGGCCATGCCACCAACGTCGGTGCCGAGACCGAGCACCTTGCCGTCGGGGGTGACGCCACCCTCCCACTTCCAGGGCAGGAAGTTGGCCTTGAGGTCGTTGGCGCCGTGGTCGGCCAGGTTCACGAACTTGTCGGCCTGCGCGAAGAACTGCACGATCGTGCCCTCTTCGAGCGCGACGACGTCGCCGGCGCCGGCGCCCGCGGTGATCTGCTGCGTCAGCCGGGTGTTGTAGTCACCGAGGCCGAGGCCCTTGCCGCGCTCCTGGATGGTGACGTTCGGGTGCTCGGTCTGGTACTGCTTGTAAAGATCTTCGTATCCGAAGCCCTGGTCGCCGAAGACGTCGACGACCAGAGTGACCTTGCCGCCGCCCGAATCGGACGACGAGTCGTCGCCGCCGCAGGCGGTCGCCGAGGCGAGTACGGCGACGGACGCGAGCGCGATCGCCGCAAAGCGGCGACGTGAGGTGACGCTCATCCTGACCCCTCTCAAGTGGTGAGGCTTGGTGTGTCGTGCGTGGTGGGGGGTGCTGCAACGCCCCTGCCGTCGCCGGACCGGTGGTCCCCGGTGGTCCTGAACGATGTGGGGAGAACTGTGAAGGAGACTTCCGCCACTCCCCCGGGAGCGCTCCCATGAGATTGCCGGGGCGCTACCAGGGTGTCAATAGACCATTGGGAGCGTTCCCAGATCGTTACCGCCCTGTTTCGGGCCGGCACCGCAGGTGACAAACGCCGGCCCGTACGCCCGGTCGGGATCAGCAGAAGCGACGCAGCAGTGTGGTCGCGACCGTGGGATCGAAGAACGTCGGATCGAAGCCCGCACCGACCCAGTCCCGCAGCACCGGCGCCTCCGGATGGGTCGGATCAGCCAGGGCCGCGAGCAGCGCCTGGTAACCCGGCGGCCCGCCGATGCCCTCCGGAGGGCAGGCCCGCTCGCCGTCCAGGCAGACCGGGTACCGCTCGTCCTGGTCGGCGGTCAACGCGTCCTCGACGACGAGGTCGTGCTCCCACCAGTCACCGAAGTCGTACGTGTAGGAGAACCTGCTGCCCTTGCCGAGGACGGCGTCCAGCCGGACGTCCAGCTCGTCGTGCAGCGCCAGGCCCCCGTCCGGGTCGGGCTCGCCGTACGCCACCGCGTCGATCTCGAACGAGTGCAGGTGGCAGTCCCGCCAGCCCATCGCGTGCTGGGCGACCCGGTGCAGTCGGTCCAGCGTGTAGCCGGCCGGGACGAGCACCCGGCGCCACACCGACGGACGTACGCCGGCGAGGGACATCTTCAACTGGAAGATCTGACGCGGCATGCTGTCCTGTCCTCCGGCGGCTTAGGCTGCGAGCATGATCTGCCGAGCGTGCCGGGCCCGGCGGCACGACGACTGCCCGGGCCGGAACTGGTGCGACTGCCAGCACCGTACCGCCGAACCGACCCCTCCGGTCACCGGTCCGGCCGGCGAATGACGGTCGGAATTCCGATCCGGCGGCTCTGGCCCGAGCCGTCCACCCAGCCGCTCGACGACGCCGGGCTGACCGCGCTCTACCAGCGCGCGGACCAGCCCCGACTGCGGGTGAACTTCGTCGCCAGCCTGGACGGCGCGGTGAGTGTGGACGGCTACTCCGCCGGCCTGTCCGGCGAGCCGGACAAGCGGGTCTTCGGCGTACTGCGGATGCTCTGCGACGCCCTGGTGGTGGCCGCCGGCACCCTGCGCCACGAGGGTTACCGGGCGGTCCGCCTCGACGAGCGCCGCCGCGCCTGGCGCCGGGACAACGGGCTGGCGGAGTATCCGACGCTGGTGGTCGTCTCCGGCTCCCTCGACCTGGACCCGGCGCAGGCGGCCTTCGCCGACGCCCCGGTCCGGCCGATCGTGCTCACCCGCGCCGCCGCCGCCCCGCCGCCCGGCCTGACCGACGTCGCCGACCTGCTGCGCTGCGGGACCGAGCGGGTCGACCTCGCCGCCGGCCTGGCCGAACTGCACCGGCGCGGGCTCACCCAGCTGCTCTGCGAGGGCGGCCCGCACCTGCTCGGCGCGCTCACCGCAGCGGACCTGGTGGACGAGCTGTGCCTCACCGTCGCGCCACTGCTCGCCGGCGCCGGCGCGGGCCGGATCAGCGCTGGCGACGCCAGCCCGCCCCGGCACCTGCCGCTGCGGCACGTGCTCGCCGCCGACGACGGCGTCCTCATGCTCCGCCACGCCCGCCAGTGACGAACCGTCGCCCGGTCACACACCCAGCGTCGCGAGTGTGACCGGGCATCGTGTCCTCCGCCGCGTCGCGTGGCGACCTGTCGTACTCCTCGGGCAGGATGCACGTCATGCGCGCCGACCGTGATGCCCGACCGAGCCGAGTCGCCCGATGACCGACGCCGACCACGACGGCCTGGACGGCCCGGGCCAGCCGGTCGGCCGGGTCCTCGGCACCGCCGACGCGACCCCGTTGCAGTTCTGGACGGCCGTGGCGCCCGGCAGTTACCTCCAGCTCGACGACGTGGTGGTTACCCGCCGCGAACTGCCCGACCGTGAGCCGGTGACGATCGCCGGGGTGGTCACCCAGGTCCGGGCCCGGCACGAGGGCGCCCAGTTCGACTCGGACGTGTTCGCCATCGCCGACGGCACGCTTCCCGCCCAGGTGCAGGAGGCGGCCGAGGTCACCACCACGCGGGTCGACCCGGAGTTCTACGTGCCGCCGACCCCGGGGGCGGTGGTGCACCGGGCCGAGGGCGACGCACGCGCACGCGCGCTGCACTTCGACCGGATGGAACGGCGCATCCCGATGGGCATGGGTCGCGACGGGGTCCCGGTCTACCTGAACGCCGACTTCCTCGACGGCAGCCGGGGGGCGCACGTCTCCATCTCCGGCATCTCCGGTGTGGCCACCAAGACGAGCTTCGCCACCTTTTTGCTCTACTCGGTGTTCCGATCCGGCGTCCTGGGCGGCGACGCGGTGAACGCCAAGGCGCTGATCTTCAACGTCAAGGGCGAGGACCTGCTGTTCCTCGACCACCCCAACACGCGCCTCGACGAGCCGACCCGAGCGGCGTACGCGAAGCTGGGCCTGAGCGCCGGCGCCTTCCCCGACGTGCGGGTGTACGCCCCGCCGCGCCCCGGCGACTCGTCCGGCACTCCCGACGTGAGCAGCCGCCTCACCGGCGTGGACGCCTTCTACTGGACGCTGAGCGAGTTCTGTGCCGACCGCCTGCTGCCGTACGTCTTCGCCGACGCCGACGACGAGCGCCAGCAGTACACGATGGTCGTGCACTCGGTCACCGCACACCTGGCCCGCTACGCCCAACCCGCCGACGGTGGGGTGAGCATCGACGGGGTCCGGCTCGGCTCCTACGGCGATCTCGTCGACCACATCGTCGATGCGCTCAACGACGACGAGACCCGCTCCGACTGGGCGGGCAGCGCGGTCGGCCTGGGCACCGTCAACGCGTTCGCCCGCCGGCTGATCGGCAGCAAGAAGGACCTCGCCCGGCTGATCCGCGGCGACCTGGCGACCCGTCGCCCGCACTCGATCAACACCAGCGAGTCGGCCCAGGTGACGGTGGTCGACCTGCACAACCTTCCGGACCGGGCCCAGCGGTTCGTCGTCGGCGTGACGCTCAAGAGCGAGTTCGAGCGCAAGGAGAAGTCCGGCACCGCCAAGCCGTTGCTGTTCGTCGTCCTCGACGAGCTCAACAAGTACGCCCCCCGGGAGGGCTCCTCCCCCATCAAGGAGGTGCTGCTCGACATCGCCGAGCGGGGGCGGTCGCTCGGGGTCATCCTGATCGGCGCGCAGCAGACGGCGAGCGAGGTGGAGCGGCGGATCGTCACCAACTCGGCGATCCGGGTGGTCGGCCGGCTCGACCCGGCCGAGGCGTCCCGCCCGGAGTACGGGTTCCTGCCGCCCGCGCAGCGGCAGCGGGCGCTGCTCGCCAAGCCGGGCACCATGTTCGTCAATCAGCCGGACATCCCGGTGCCGCTCTGCCTGGAGTTCCCGTTCCCGGCGTGGGCGACCCGGGTCTCCGAGGCGGGCCGCGCCCCCTCGGAGACGCTGCGCTCGATCACCCAGTCCGCCGACCCGTTCGCCGTGGTGGGCTCCGGCGGCGGCACCGACGACGACATCCCGTTCTAGGCAGGGCCGGTGCAACTGTGAAGATCCTGCACACCTCCGACTGGCACGTGGGCAAGGTGCTCAAGGGGCAGTCCCGGGCCGAGGAGCACAAGGCAGTCCTGGCCGGGGTGATCGACATCGCCCGTGCCGAACAGCCGGATCTGGTGATCGTCGCCGGTGACCTCTACGACACGGCCGCGCCGACCTCGGAGGCGACCCGGCTGGTCACCCGGGCGCTGACCGCGCTGCGGCGGACCGGCGCGGACGTGGTCGCGATCGGCGGCAACCACGACAACGGCCCGGCGCTGGACGCGCTGCGGCCATGGGCCGAGGCCGCCGGCATCACGCTGCGCGGTGGCGTGCGCGAGAACCCGGCCGAGCACGTGATCGACGGCACCACTGCCGGCGGGGAACGGTGGCAGCTGGCCGCGCTGCCGTTCCTGTCCCAGCGGTACGCCATCCGCGCGCTGGAGATGTACGAGCTGACCGCTGCGGAGGCCAACCAGACGTACGCCGACCACCTGGGCCGGGTGCTGGGCCGCCTCACCGAGGGCTTCGCCGAGCCGGACCGGGTGCACCTGGTCACCGCGCACCTGACGGTGACCGGCGCGGCGGCCGGCGGCGGTGAACGGGACGCGCACACGGTGCTCGGCTATGCGGTGCCGGCCACCGTCTTCCCCGCGACCGCGCACTACGTGGCGCTGGGCCACCTGCACCGGGCTCAGCGCGTCGAAGGCCCGTGCCCGGTCCGGTACAGCGGCAGCCCGCTCGCCGTCGACTTCGGCGAGCAGGAGAACGTGCCGTCGGTGACGATCGTCGAGGTGACCGCCAGCACGGCCGCGCGGGTGCGGGAGGTGCCGGTGACCGCGGCGAGCGCGCTGCGGACGGTCCGCGGCACGCTGGCCCAGCTCGCCGAGATCGAGGCGCCCGACGCCTGGCTGCGGGTGTTCGTGCGGGAGCAGCCCCGCGCGGGCCTGCGCGAGGAGGTCCAGGAGCTGCTTCCCCGGGCGCTGGAGATCCGGATCGACCCGGAGCTGCTGGCGGCGCCGGGCAGCGGCACGCGGATCGCGCAGCGGTCGGGGCGTTCCCCCCGTGAGTTGTTCGGCGACTACCTGGACAGCCGGGGCCACGACGACGAGGGCGTACGAGAACTCTTCGACGAGCTCTTCGAGGAGGTCGAGCACTGATGCGTCCGATGCGGTTGGACATGGCCGGGTTCACGGTCTTCCGGGACGAGACCACTGTCGACTTCACCGACGCGGACTTCTTCGCGCTGATCGGCCCGACCGGCTCGGGCAAGTCCACGGTGCTGGACGCCATCTGCTTCGCCCTCTACGGCACGGTGCCCCGCTGGGGTGGCGCCCGAGGGCTGGCCAACGCCCTCGCGCCGTCGGCGACCGAGGCCCGGGTGCGGCTGGTCTTCGAGTCCGGCGGTGCCCGGTACGTGGCGACCCGGGTGGTGCGCCGGGACGGCCGGGGCAATGTGAAGACAGCGAACGCCGGGCTGCAGGTGATGCCGGCCGGCTTCGACGTGACCAAACTCGACACCGGGTTGAGCCCGGACGACCTCGGCGAGGTGATCGCCGGGACGCCCGCCGAGATGGAACAGGCGGTGCTGGAGGCGGTCGGGCTGCCGTACGAGCAGTTCACCAGCTGCGTGGTGCTGCCGCAGGGCCAGTTCGCCGACTTCCTGCACGCCAAGCCGGCGACCCGACAGCAGATCCTGGTCAACCTGCTCGGCCTCGGCGTCTACGAGGACGTGCAGAAGCGGGCCACGGCGCGCGCCACGCAGGCGGAAGCCCGGCTGGACGCGGTCGACCAGGTGCTCGCCGGCCTGACGGGGGTGGACGACGAGGCGTTGGCCGAGGCCGACGCCCGGGTGAGCCGGATGGCCGAGCTGGCCGACGCGGTGACCGGGGCCATGCCGGAGCTGGCGGCGGCCCGGGCACGCGCGCGGGAGGCGGCGGCCGCCCTGACCGCGCTCGACGACGAGCTGGGCGTGCTGTCCGGGGTGCGCGCCCCGCGCGGGGTGGCCGAGGTGGCCCGCGCGGTGACCGCGGCCCGGGCCGAGGCCGACGCCGCCGCCACTGCGGTGTCGCTGGCCGAGGAGCGGGAGGAGAAGCTGCGCGGTGAGCTGGCCGGCGCGGGTGACGAGAGCGCGCTGCGGCTGCAACTGCGGGCGTACGACGACCGGGATCGGCTGACCGGCGAGGCCGACACGGTCCGCGCGGCCGTGCGCGCGGCGGACGAGGAGCACGCCACGGCGGTCGCGGCGCTGGCCGCCGCCCGCGCGGACGCCGAGCGGGCCGAAACCGAGCTGGAGGCGGCCTTCCGGGCGCACGAGGAGGCGAAGGCCAGCGACCTGGCGGTCAGCCTGCGCGTGCACCTGCATCCCGGTGCGCCCTGCCCGGTGTGCGAGCACCCGGTGGCCGAGGTGCCGGCGGTGCCGCCGGACTCGGCGGTGGCCGCCGCGACGGCCGCCGGCAAGGCGGCACGGGCCGCCACCAAGGCGGCGCAGACGGTGGTGCAGCAGCGCGACGCCGCGGCGCGTGACCTGGAGCGGCTGCTGGTGCAGGCCCGCGCCCGGCAGGAGCAGGTGGACGCCCGGCTGGCCGAGCTGGGCGGGCAGCTCGCGGGCGCGGCGGAGCCGGCGGTGCTGCGCCGCGAGTTGGCCGAGCACGCCCGGCTGCGACGCGCCCTGGACGAGGCGGCGACCGCCGTACGGGCCGGCCGGGACAGCGCCCGCCAGTCGCGCGCGGGTGTGGACGCGGCCGAGGAGCGTCTGCGGTCGGCGTGGCGGGGCTTCGACACGGCCCGTGACGCTCTGGCGCGGTTCGGTCCGCCGGCAGCCGACCGGGACGACGTGGCGGCCTCGTGGGCGGCGCTCACCGACTGGGCGGCGGCCGAGGCCGAGCGCCGCCGCGCGGACCGGGCCGGCCGGGCCACAGTCGTCGCCGACGCCGAGGCGGCGGCCGACGCGGTGCAGCGGCGGATCGCCGACCTCTTCGCCGCCGCCGACGTGCCCGTCGGCGAGGACCCGGTGCACGCCGCGACGGTGGCCGTCGAGCGGGCCGAGGCCGACCGTCGCCGGCTCGCCGAGCGCCGCGAGCAGGCCGGCACGTTGCGTGAGCAGCGGGCCGGACACGAGCGCGAGGCGCAGGTGGCGCGGGCCCTCGCGGGGCACCTGCGGGCCAACAACTTCGAGCGGTGGCTGCTGGCCGAGGCGTTGGACCTGCTTGTCGACGGCGCGTCGGGGATCCTGCGCGAGCTGTCCTCGGGCCAGTACGAGCTGGTCCACGACAAGGGCGAGTTCTTCGTGGTCGATCACCACGACGCGGGGCTGCGCCGGGGTGTGCGCACCCTTTCCGGCGGCGAGACGTTCCAGGCGTCGCTGGCGCTGGCGCTGGCGCTCTCCGAACAGCTGGCCGGCATGTCGACGACCGCGGCGAGTCTGGAGTCGATAGTCCTGGACGAGGGCTTCGGCACGCTGGACGCGGCCACCCTGGACACGGTGGCCGCGACCCTGGAAAACCTGGCCGCCCGGGGTGACCGGATGGTCGGCGTGGTCACGCACGTCGCGGCGCTGGCCGAGCGGATCCCGGTCCGCTTCGAGGTGCGCAAGGATGCCCGCTCGGCGCGCGTCGAACGGACGGGCCGGTGAGCGCGAGGAGTGCAGCGCAGCGGAGCCCCGCAGTCGCGAACGAAAGGCTGACCCCGTGAGCGACGCCGCGTTCTTCGTCGACTCGTGGGATCCGGCGTACGGTGCGTCGTTCGAGGCGTCCGCGTCCGGGCCGGCGACGCCGAGCAGCGCGCAGGTCGACGCCGACGTGGAGCTGCCGGCCGTCGACTGGCGGGCGATCGGGGTACGCGCGGACGTGCGGGCCCCGGACGTGGTGCTGCTTGTCGACGGGGTCCGCCGGATCGACGCGAGCATCTGGACGGCCGAGGCGGACGGCGGTTCCTTCCCGGGGCTGGCGGCGTCGTACGCGGCCGGGGTGGTCCGCTGTGACCTCGGTCGGGGTGCGGCCCAGTTGGCCGGCACGCAGGTGGGCCGGGGCCTGTTCACGGCGAGCCCGTCGGCGCAGGACGTGGTGGCGGGCGCGATCCGCTACCCGGTGCACCGGGTGGGCGGCACCGGCGAGTTGGCGAAGCTGCCGGCGGCGGTGCAGGGTCCGTTGACCGCGCTGGAGGTGGCGGTGTCCGACGCCGCCCGGGTCGACGGTGACCTGTTGGTGGTGGACGGCCCGTTGCGTAGTCGCCGCCAGTTGCCGCGCACGCTCGGCTACATCAAGACCCAGCACAGCCAGTACCTGGACGCCCGGCTGACGGCGGTGGTGACGTCTCTGGCGTCCGGTCAGCGGTCACCGGTGTTCCGGCTCGGCACGGCGTGGGGCGGGTGGTCGTGGTATTTGCGGCTGCCGGTGGCCGTGGGTGCGCCGTGGGCCGGGATCGTCCGGGTGGAGTGCTCCGCCGACCTGCCCGTCGAGGCGGCGATCGACCTGGCCGACCTGTCGTTGGTCACGCTGCCCCGGTTCGCGTCGACTCCGTACAAGGATCCGCGGGCGCCGCAGAACCTCATTCCGATCGCCGGTCTGGAGCGCCGCCTGCGGGCGTTGCTCGGTGATTCCCGTCTGCTGCACCGCGCGTTGACCACCGCGGCGCGCGTCGGCCGCTGAGCGGGGGCCGGTCGCGGTGGGACGCAAACGGGCGGATGACCGGGTGGTCGAGCAGGTGGACACCGGGCTGGCCGAGCTGGTGCCGTCGCCGGACCGGGCCGGTTCGTGGACGCTGCTGTTGGACGGGGCACCGCAGTCGCACGTGGACCTGACCGATCCCACGCATCTGGAGTTCGAGTACGTCCGGCGGCTGGCCGCCGCACTGGACCTGGTGGCGCCGCCCGGCGAGCCCCTGCGGGTGCTGCACCTGGGCGGTGGGGCGCTGACCCTGCCCCGCTACGTGTCGGCCACCCGGCCCGGGTCCACCCAGCGGGTGTCCGAGGTGGACGGCGCTCTGGTGGAGCTGGTGCGCCGCGCCTTGCCCTGGCCGGCGGACACCCGGCTGCGGGTCCGCGTGCAGGACGCGCGGGCGGTGCTGGCCTCGACACGGGACGCCAGCTACGACGTGGTGGTCGCCGACGTCTTCGCCGGTGCCCGCACGCCGGCGCATCTCACGTCGGTGGAGTACGCCGCCGAGGTGGCGCGGGTGCTCCGCCCGGCCGGCTGGTTGCTGGCGAATCTGGCCGACGGCCCGCCGCTGCGGTACGCCCGTTCCCAGGTCGCCACGGTGCGCTCGGTGCTGCCGCAGGCGTGCCTGGTCGGTGACGCGGCGGTGCTGCGCGGTCGCCGGTACGGCAATCTGGTGCTGGTCGCCGGGCGGACGACTCCCCCGGTGCCCGCGTTGACCCGGCGGGCGGCCGGGGACTGGTTCCCCGGGCGGGTGGTGGCCGGCGACGAGTTGGACCGTTTCGTCGGTGGCGCGGCGGTGGTGCGCGACGCGGACGCCACCGGCTCGGATCCGCCTCCGCCGGGGTTGTTCTCCGTCCGCCGCTGACCGGCCGCTCCGAGTCCGCCGACCGCTCCGTCGAACTTTTTTCGCGGTTTGTTGATCCGCTCGGGGCGGCGCTGCGTACCACCGGGCGGCCCGCCTTGTGGGGGCGGCGTTGGTAACGGACATCCCGGAGGTCTGCATGCATGCGGTGGCGGCCGGTTGGCACGGCGACGCGGTTCGCGCAGACTGGTTGTCCGCGCGGTCGTCGTCGCGGCCGACCTCGTCTGCCCGGGGGGTCGACGCCCGAGCCACGTCTCGCCAAAATGGTCCGGTGACGCCCCGACCGGCGCCCGGGCGCCACCAGGCGACGACAACCGAGGCGAACCACTCCGACCAGTTGATCCGGCTGCTCTACGCCGAGCACGCCGGCCCGTTGCTGATGTTCGTCATGCGGCTCACCGGGGGGGACCGGCAGCGCGCGGAGGACATCGTGCAGGAGACGCTGCTGCGGGCCTGGCGTAACGCGCACCGTCTCGGCGCGCAGGGGCAGGGTTCGCTGCGGCCGTGGCTGGTCACGGTGGCCCGGCGGATCGCCATCGACGAGCACCGCAGCCAGGAGGCCCGGCCGCCGGAGACGTACGACCGGGACCTGACCGCGTTCGCCGAGGCGGACAGCACCGACCGGGTGCTGCGCACGATGACGGTGGCGGACGCGCTGCGTACGCTGAGTCAGTCGCATCGGGAGATCCTGATCGCGACGTACTTCCGGGGGCGGACGGTGCCGGAGGCCGCCGAGGAGTTGGGGCTTCCGCTGGGCACCGCCAAGTCGCGGGTCTACTACGCGCTGCGCGCGCTGCGCACGGCTCTGCAGGAGCGGGGGGTGACAGAATGAGCCGGCCAGACCACATGGACGTCGCCGCGTACGCGCTCGGCGTGCTCGACGAGCAGGACACCGAGCGGTTCGAGGAGCATCTCGCCGCGTGCTGGGCGTGCGCGGCCGAGCTGGAGACGATGGTGCCGGTGGTGGGGCTGCTCTCCGGCATCGACGGCGAGACGATGATGGCGCTGGAGCAGACCGCCACCGATCCGGCGCTGCTGGACCGGACGTTGGTAGCGGTCCGGGCCGACCGTCGGCGTACCCGGTTTCGTCAGCTGCTCGCGACCGCCGCCGCGGTGGTGGTCTTCGGCGGGTTGACGGGTTACGGGTTCGTGAGTGTGGCCGGGGACGAGGCGCCGGGGATTCTCGCGGATCCGACGACGAGCGCCGCCGCCAACGACCCGCCGACGAGCGCGCCGACCGCGCCGCCGAGCGGCCCGGGTGTCGGCGGCACGGAGGAGGAGGGCGACCAGGTCGACGCCACGGACCCGACGACGGGCGTGCAGACGACGATGTTCCTGGTCGAGCGGGAGTACGGCACCCGCATCAACTTCAGCCTGCGGAAACTGCCCGGCCCGCGTGTCTGCCGCTTGATGGTGGTGCGCAAGAACGGCACCACTGAGGTGATTTCGACGTGGTCGGTGCCCGCTGGCGGCTACGGGACGAACAATCGCCCGCAGGGTCTTGAGCTGAGCGCTTCGACGTCCGCGTTGGCGAGCGACATCAAGCAGCTGCAGGTGCAGTCGGTCGACGGCAACGGTGTGGCCAGTCCGCTGGTCACGGTGCCCATGTAAGTCGCGTGCCATCCTCGACGCCGGTCATTGTCTCAATGGCCGGCGTCGATCTGTTGTGGCACTGCGGGCTCCGTGTGGAGGGCCATACGGATGGCCGCGCACATCGGTTCAATCCATTCGCGTGAAATTGACCACTGTTACTCCTTCAACCTTGACAGCCTGCCCGCCGTACCTATGGGTGAACTGCCAAGAATGAGGAGGGCACGTGGCACAGATGAAGCGGACCGTCATCGTCGCGAGCGCGATGGTCGCACTAACGGCCTGCGCTCCCGCGGGTTACGACGGGGCGAACTCGAGCGCGGCCGAGCCGGTCGCCGTCGCCGCGGCCGAGCCCACCGCGTCGGCTGAACCCGAGGCGTCGGCATCCGCGGAGGCGCCGGTCGCCGACGCGCCGCCGCCCGCGGACGTCGAGCTGACCGAGCAGTTGATCGGCAAGAAGATCGCCCGGATGGGCAACGTCGTGACCGACCAGGACGGCTGGGTCCTGTACCGCTTCGACAAGGACACCGCCGACCCGCCCGCGTCGAACTGCGTCGACAAGTGCGCGCAGGTGTGGCCGCCGGCGTTGACCGACGGCAACCCGCAGCTCACCGGCCTCTCCGACGACAAGGTCGGCAGCGTCACCCGGCAGGACGGCACCCGACAGCTCACCATCGGCGGCTGGCCGGTGTACCGCTACATCGGCGACAAGAAGCCCGGCCAGTGGAAGGGCCAGGCCGTCGGCGGCACCTGGTTCGTGGTCGACCAGAACGGCAAGAAGAACCTGACCTGCCTGCCCACCTCGACGCCGAAGGCCGTCGCGCCGCCGGCGGCGGACAGCGGGTCGAGCGACGCCGGCGGTTCGGGTTACTCGTACTGATCCCGGTACGCCAGGGCACGGTGGCCGGTCGCAGCCGGGGAGGGCCGCGGCCGGCCATCGCCGTGCCCGGAGCGCGTCGGCGACGGCGGCGACCGGCCCCGCACCGTGACCTGGCAGAGTGGGAGGGTGACCGAGACCGAGCCCGCCGCGACGAGGGTGCTGCACCCGCCCGTCGGCTACCGGCTGGCCGCGTCGGTCCGCGGCCTGACCTTCAGCCCGTACGACCCGTGCGCGCGCGTCGCCGCCGGCACGTTCTGGTGGGCCACCCGCACCCCGGACGGGCCGGCGACCCTCGCTCTGCGGCCGGCGGGCGGTGAACTGCTCGCCGAGGGTTACGGGCCGGGCGCCGAGCACGTGGTGGAGCGCGCCGACAGGATCGCCGGGCTGCACGACGACCTGAGCGGCTTCGCCGAGTTGGCGGCGACGCACCCGCTCGTCGCCCGGCTGGCCCGGGAGCACCGAGGGCTGCGCATGCCCACCACCGGGCAGGTGTTCCCCCGGCTGCTGCGCGCGGTCTTCGAGCAGAAGGTCACCGGCAAGGAGGCGTACCGGGCGTACGCGGCGACCGTGCGGCACTTCCGGGAGCCGGCCCCCGGCCCGCTGCAACCGCTGCTGCTGCCGCCCGAGGCCGCCGCGGTGGCCGCCACCCCGTACTGGGTGTTCCACCCGTTCGGCGTGGAGCAGCGCCGGGCCGACACGCTGCGTCGCGCCGCCGCGCTCGCCGATCGGCTGGAGCGCTGCGTGGACTCCACCGAGGCCACCCGCCGGCTGACCGCCATCGCGGGCATCGGCCCGTGGACCGCCGCCGAGGTGGTCCGGATCGCCTACGGTGACCCGGACGCGGTAAGCGTCGGCGACTACCACATCCCGAACACGGTGGCCTGGGCGCTCGCCGGCGAACCGAGGGGTGACGACGCTCGGATGCTGGCCCTGCTGGAGCCGTTCCGGGGGCATCGCGGTCGGGTGTGTCTGCTGCTGGAGGCCGCCGGCATCCAGGCGCCGAAGTACGGCCCGCGCGCCCCGATCCGCTCGTTCGCCCGCTTCTGACGCCGGCCGGTCACCGTCCCGCGCAGAGCCGGCGCAGAGTGCGACCGAGCCACCAGGCGTACGCGTGCTGCACCGCCTGGACGGCCGGACCGGCGGCGCGGGTGAACCAGCGGTCCGGGAGGCTGAACGCGCGTACCTCGAACCAGACCGCGCCGCTGTCGTCGTGGCCGACCACGAACGCCTCCTCGCCCCGCTCCGGGTGACCGGGGAGGGTGCCGTAGCCGAAGCCGGCGAGCGTGGGCGACTCGTCGCTCCAGACCACCCGGCAGGGCCCCCACACGCGGGCCGACCCGACCCCGAGACCGGCAGTGACCAGCACACCCTCGGTGGCCCGTGCCGCGTCGGTGCGCATCCGGACCCCGGCGGCGCGGTGCAGCCGCCAGCTCAGCACCGCCTCGGCCGCGGTCTCGAAACAGCCGGTCGGCAAGGGCGTCCGGTGGCGCAGGTGGTGGTATCCGCCGGGCAGCGCGCCCTGCCGGGTCCGTCCCACCTCCGGGTACGTCAGCTCGGCCACCGCTCCCCCTCGTCGTCGCCGGACACGGGCCAGGGTACGGCGGGCGCGAACGGGTCGCCGGTGGACGAGGCGGGCGGCTGTGATGTGCTGCACGGATGAGCGTCGAGCCCCGCATCGTCCCGGCCGGTGTCGCGGACGCCGGCGAGATCCTCACCGTGCAGCGCGCCGCGTACCTGACCGAGGCGCAGCACTACGCCGACCCGTTCCTGCCACCGTTGACCGAGACGTTGGACGAGGTCCGGGAGGTGTTGACCGGCCCGACGACGGTCCTCGCCGCCCGGCTGGGGCACCGGCTGGTCGGCTCGGTGCGGGCCCGCCTGGACGGGGACACCGCGCACATCGGGCGTCTGTCGGTCGCACCCGACCAGCAGGGCCAGGGCATCGGCGTTGCGCTGCTCGCCGCGATCGAGGCGGCCTGCCCGGCCGAGGTGGCAGTGTTCACGCTGTTCACCGGCGCGGACAGCACCCGCAATCTGCGGCTCTACCAGCGGCTCGGCTACCGGGTCGTGGCGCACCGCCCGGACCCGAACGGCGTCCGGTTGGCGGTGCTGGAGAAGCCTGTCGTCAGCTCCGCTCAGCTCGGGCCCTGAGTCCGTCGGCCTCCAGCCGGAGGTAGCGCCGCAGCAGACCGCCGTAGAGCAGGCCGATCAGCCCGGCGAGCGGCCCGGCCTGGTCGATGGCCACCTCGACCCGGGTACGCCCGCCGGGCAGCGGCAGCACCCGGTGCTCGCCGCGGGTGCGCACGCCCGGGGTGTCGGAGACCCAGGTGAATTCCCGCCCCTCGGTCAGCTCGGTGACCCGCCACACCGCCGGCCGCAGTTTCGGCTGGGTCAGGCGGGCTGTCGCGCCGACCGCGAGGGGCCCCGACTCACCCCGCTCGGCCCGGCTCACCGAGGCCGTCCACTCTGGCCACCGCGCCACGTCGACAAGCAGCGCCCACACCCGCCCGGCGTCCGCGCCGATCTCCGTGTCCGCTTCGAACCGCATCGCGTCCCCTTCCCGGCGGCGCCGGCCGGCGCCGCCACGTCCTGTCGACGACGCTGCCCGTCGGATCGTGACGGCGGCATCCACCGGCCGGTCCGATCGTCGATCGGGCCGCGGGTCCGCCGGCCGCGCGGGATCAGGCGGCCTCGCGCAGGTCCGCCAGACTCAATGGGGTACGCCGACGCAGCAGCTCCTCCAGCTCCGCCACCGACCCGACCTCGCCGAGCACGTTGCGGCCACCGCCGAACCGCTGCGGGTAACGGCGGGTCAGCCGGTAGCGGTAGCGGCCCCGGATCAGCTCCACGCTCACCCGCCACCGCCCGCAGCAGTCACAGACCCACTCGGACACCAGGCGAAACTAGCTCTGACCTGGGGTTATCTGATTCGCCCAGGCAGGACGAGCGGCGCGCGGGCGGACACGCCACCGCCGTGCCCACGGTGATCTGCCTCACGACTGTCGGCCCCGTCTGATTGACTGGTCGCCGTGGACCTGCCGATCAACCCGCCCGTCGAGCCGATGCTGGCCAAGAGCGTTTCGAAGCTGCCCACCACCGCCGGCGTGACCTACGAGCCCAAGTGGGACGGGTTCCGGTGCATCGTGTTCCGTGACGGCGACGAGGTCGAGCTGGCCAGCCGGGGCGGCAAGTCGATGACCCGCTACTTCCCCGAGGTGGTCGAGCAGGCCCGCCGTCAGCTGCCCGAGCGGTGCGCCGTCGACGGCGAGCTGATCGTGATCCGGCGGGACGGGCCGTCCGGCCAGCCCCGGCTCGATTTCGAGCTGCTGGCCCAGCGCATCCACCCGGCGGCGTCGCGGGTGAAGCTGCTCGCCGAGACCACTCCCGCCGACTTCGTCGCCTTCGACCTGTTGGCGATCGGTGACGAGGCGCTGCTCGACCAGCCGTACCCGCGCCGCCGGGAGCGTCTGGTCCAGGCGCTGGCCGGGGTGCGCCCGCCGGTGCACGTCACCCAGGTCACGACCGACCCGGAGACCGCGCGCCGCTGGTTCGACGTCTTCGAGGGCGCCGGGCTGGACGGGCTGATCGTCAAGCCGGCCGACCTGCCGTACGAGCCGGGCAAGCGGTTGATGTTCAAGGTCAAGCACTCCCGTACGGCCGACGCGGTGGTCGCCGGCTTCCGCTGGCACAAGTCCGGCCCGGTGGTGGGTTCGCTGCTGCTCGGCCTCTACGACGACGCGGGAGTCCTGCACCACGTCGGGGTGAGCGCGTCGTTCAGCATGGCCCGCCGCGCCGAGTTGCTCGACGAGCTGGCGCCGTACCGGGACATCGGCGACGAGCACCCGTGGGTGCACGGCGACCACGAGCGTGGCCAGCGCATTCCGGGTGGGGTGAGCAGGTGGACCGGCACCAAGAACCTGGAGTGGGAGCCGCTGCGCCCGGAGCTGGTGGTCGAGGTGGGTTACGACGCGATGGAGGGCGAGAGGTTCCGGCACACCGCCCAGTTCGTCCGCTGGCGGCCGGACCGCGACCCCCGCTCCTGCCGCTACGACCAGCTCGACCGTCCGATCCGCTTCGACGTGGACCAGGTGCTGCGCGGCGATCCGGCCGTCACCCTCGATCGGGCCGCCACCGGCCCGGCGTAGCCTGGCCGTCGACCCGACACCGGAGGATCACGTGAGCCGCACCGCCGTCCAGCCTCGGATGACGACCAGTCGCCGGGTCCGTCGCAGCCTCGTCGCCTTCGCCGTGGCGGCGCTGCTCACCGCCGGCTGCACGCTGCCGGCGTTCGCGCCGCGCACCGACGTGGAGGGTGCGGCGGCGCCGGCCGGCTCGTCGGCGACCTGGCGGCCCTGCCCGGAGGCTGCTGAGGACCTGGTCGGGCGGGGCGCTCCGGACATGCGCTACGAGTGTGCCCGGATCACGGTTCCCCGGGACTGGGGCGCCGGCGGCGGGGCGACCGCCGGGCCGGGCGTCGGCGAGACCTTCGAGATCGCCCTGCTGCGGGCCCGGTCCACCAAACAGCGGGACCGGATCGGCTCGCTGGTGGTGAACCCCGGCGGCCCGGGTGGCTCCGGTGTGGACACTGCCGTCTACCTCTCCTTCGGCCCACAGTTCGGTGGGCTGCCCGCCTCGGTCACCGAACGCTTCGACATCGTCGGCTTCGACCCGCGTGGTGTGTCCCGGTCGAGTCCGGTGAAGTGCATCTCCGACGCCGACCTGGACGCCAGCTTCGGCTACGACCCGGATCCGGCGAGCCAGGCGTCGTTCGACGGCTTCGCGGGGCTGAGCCAGCGCATCGGGCGCGGCTGCGGGGACCGCTACGGCGACCAGTTGCCGCTGTACGGCAGCGAGCAGGCCGCCCGGGACATGGACGCGGTGCGCGCGGCGGTGGGCGACGACAAGCTCACCTACCTGGGCTACTCCTACGGCACGCTGCTCGGCGCCATCTACGCCCAGCTCTACCCGCAGCGGGTGCGCGCGCTGGTGCTCGACGGCGCCGTCGACCCGCAGCAGCGGCTGATCGCCGGGTCGGAGAGCCAGGCCCGCGGGTTCGAACGAGCCTTCGACAACTTCACCCGCTGGTGCGCCGCCAACGCCGCCCGCTGCCCGATCGCCCCGGACGCCCGCGCCGCCGTGACCTCGGCCATCGACAAGGCCAAGGTCTCCCCGGTCCGCGGTGACGACGGGCGGGAGGCCACGGCGGGCTGGGTCTTCTACGCGGTCATCTCCTCGCTCTACACGGAGGCCGGCTGGCAGGAGCTGGCCCGGGCCATCGACCGGCTTGCCGAGGGCGACCCGAAGGACGTGTTCCGCCTCGCCGACTCGTACGCCGGCCGGGAGGGCGACGGGCACTACTCGAACCTGTTCGACGCCAACCTCGCCATCAACTGTGCCGACGAGACCGAGAAGCCGAGCCGGGAGCAGATCCGTCAGTTGCAGTCGCAATGGCGGACGAAGTACCCGCTGTTCGGTCCGGCGCTCGCGGTCGGCATGTTGAGCTGCGTCGAGTGGCCGGGTGGTCGGGACCCGTACCCGACGGGTCGGGCCAACGGCGCACCGCCGATCGTGGTGGTCGGCACGACCGGCGACCCCGCCACGCCGTACGAGCAGACCGGCCGCCTCGCCTCGATGCTGGGTGTCGGCCGGGTGCTCACCTGGGAGGGCGAGGGGCACACCGCGTACCCGCAGACCTCCTGCATCACCAAGGCCGTCGACGCGTACCTGCTCGACCTGACCGTGCCCAAGGAAGGGCTGCGCTGCCCGGCCAAGTGACAGCTGTGCCACGCTGACGGCATGACCGACGTGATCTTCCGCGAGGCGGTACGGGCCGACCTGCCCGCCGTCATCTCCCTGCTCGCCGACGACGTCCTGGGCAAGACCCGCGACTTCACCGAGGTCGATGAGGCGTACGAGCGTGCGTTCGCCGACATCAGCGCCGACCCGCGCAACCAGCTGATCGTCGCCGAGCAGGGCGGCGAGCTGGTCGGCTGCCTCCAGATCACCTACATCCCGGGGCTCGGCCGGCACGGCGCCGAACGGTCTCTGATCGAGGCGGTCCGGGTCCGCTCGGACCGACGCGGCCAGGGCCTCGGCCGGGAGTTGATGACCTGGGCCATCGACCAGGCCCGGCAGCGGGGCTGCGCCCTGGTGCAGCTCACCACGGACAAGTCCCGCGCCGACGCGCACCGCTTCTACCTGGGGCTCGGCTTCGTGGCCAGCCACGAGGGCATGAAGCTCCCGCTCTGACGCGACCGGCGCTGTCGGGATGCCGAGTCGTCAGGACGCCGAGTCGCCAGCCTGTCAACGTCGCCAGCCCGTCAACGTCGCCAGCGAGTCGACGTCGCCAGCGAGTCGACGTCGTCAGCCCGTTGGCCGGCTTCGGCGCGCTGTGGCGTCTCAGGTCCCCAGGGTGCACCTTCGGTCCTGTCGAGCTGCCCCAGATTTGGGGCACGGAACCACGGCGGTGGCGGCGGAAAGGGCCTAGGCCCACACACCGACCGCCCAGCACAGCGCCCACACACCCCCCACGCAGCACGGCGCCCACACACCCCACCCAGCACGGGCCCGTACACCCCGCCCCGACACAAGACGCGCACGCCTTCCGTGCGGCCGCTACACCGGCGACGTCGACCCGGAGGTGGCCGAGACGGCCGGCGCGCTGGTCCCGATGCCCGGCCGCGTCGGCCCAATGGCCCATATCCGGGGCAGC
>NZ_JBNCKQ010000008.1:58040-284312 GCF_049841615.1 Micromonospora sp. DT63
GCTCGAACGGCCGACGCGCCGACCCCGATACCCAGCCACGCCGGCCCGACGGTCCACATCCGGGGCAGCTCGAACGGCCGACGCGCCGACCCCGATACCCAGCCACGCCGGCCCGACGGTCCACATCCGGGGCAGCTCGAACGGCCAGCGCGCTCACCCCGATACCCGGCCGCGTCGGCCGGATGGTCCATATCTGGGGCAGCTCGACAGGATGCGAACAGACCACAGCCGGTTGGCTCTGACCAAGCCCGCGCCGCCCGCGCCCCGCAGCCTGTGACCGCTGACCGCAGACCGCAGATCACCGCCCACCGACCGAAGACCACGGACCGCCGACCGCCGATCACCGATCACCGACCACCGACCACCGACCACCGACCAGGACACACGGACCACGGACCAGGACCACGGCCGAGGGCGGCGGTCAGCCGTCGACCAGGCGGCCGTCGCGCAGGACGAGCACCCGGTCCGCGAGGTCGATCAGGGCCGGGTCGTGTGTGGCCACCAGGGCCGTCATGCCACGGGCGTGCACCACCGCGCGCAGCAGGTCCATGATGGAGCGGCCGGTCTCCGAGTCCAGCTGTCCAGTGGGTTCGTCGGCGATGAGCAGGTCCGGCTCGTTGGCGAGCGCGCGGGCGACCGCCACGCGCTGCTGCTGCCCGCCGGACAGCTCGTACGGGCGCTGCGCCGCGTGCCCGCCCAGCCCCACCAGCTCCAGCAGCACCGCCACGCGCTGCTCCCGCTCCGCGGCCGGCACCTGCGCCAGTCGCAACGGCACGCCCACGTTCTCGGCGGCGGAGAGGATCGGCACCAGCCCGAAGGTCTGGAAGACGAAACCGACGGTGCCCCGGCGCAGCCGCAGCAGCTCGGCCTCCCCGGCCGAGGTCACGTCGTGCCCGGCCACCATGACCTGACCGCTGTCCGGCCGGTCCAGTCCGCCGATGATGTTGAGCAACGTGGTCTTGCCGGCGCCGGAGCGACCCCGGATGGCGACCAGCTCACCACGGTTGGCGCTGAACGAGACATCGCGTACCGCCTGCACGGCGTGCTCACCGCGACCGAAGGTCCGGCTCACGCCGCTGACCCGCACCACCTCGTCCGCGGGCGTTCCGGAGCTGCCGCTGAACCCGGCCGTTCCGGCCACCACCATGTCCTGAGGGCTCACGCCCGTGCCTCCCGCTCGTCCGAGGCCCGGTCACCGGGCCGTACCTGCACGTGGTCGGGCTCCAGATCGAGCCGGACCCGCTCTTTCAGCGACAGCGCGTCGACGAACGCGGCCGGCAGCTGCATCCGGCCGTTGCGGTCCAGCACCGCGTACTCCTCGCTGACCAGTTCGGTGTTGCCGTCCGCGCCGACGCGCGCGGTCCGGCGTACCTCGGAGGCGGTTCGGCCGTCGCGGATCGCGACGGTCCGGCGGACCTGGGTGGCCACGGCGTGGTCGTGGGTGACGACGACGATGGTCACGCCCAGTTCGGCGTTGATGGTGCGCAGCGCCGCGAAGACCTCCGCGCCGGTGGCCTCGTCCAGTTCACCGGTCGGCTCGTCGGCGAAGAGCACCTCCGGGTCGTTGGCCACGGCCACCGCCACCGCGCACCGCTGCTGCTCGCCGCCGCTGAGCTGGCCCGGCCGGCGGTCCGCGCAGTAGCCCACGCCGACCATGTCGAGCAGCTCCCGGGCCCGTTCCCGGCGGGCCTTGGCGCCCCGCTTGCCGGCCAACTGCATCGGCAACTCGACATTCTCCAGCGCGGTCAGGTACGGCAGCAGGTTGCGACCCGTCTGCTGCCAGACGAACCCGACCAGCTCGCGCCGGTAGCTCAGCCGCCGCTTGGCCGACAGCGAGAGCAGGTCGTAGTCGGCCACCCGGGCGATGCCGGCGGTCGGCGTGTCCAGACCGGAGAGAATGTTGAGCAGGGTCGACTTGCCCGAGCCGGACGCGCCGACGATCGCCACCAGCTCACCCCGGTCGATGACCAGGTCCAGACCCTGCAGGGCGACGACCTCCACCCCCTCGGTCTTGAAGATGCGCACCAGACCGTCGCAGACGATGTGTCCGCGCAGTCGGTCCTGCCCGCCGGCCCGCTCGGCAGCGCGTTGCGCGGCCCTCTGTTGCAGGGCGGCCAGGTCGGGCACCAGTGACGTCTGTTCGGTAACGGTCATCTCAGCTCTCCTCTCCGAGCCGGAGCACCTCACCGAGGCGCAGCCGGCGGTTGTTCAGGGCCTCGACGGCGACCGCGAAGCCGAGGGCGACCGCCCCGAGTGCGAACACCGCGACGACCAGGCCGGGTTCGAACGCCACCCGGACCGGCACTCCGCCGGTGAACGCGGACAGGCCGAGCACCGGATTGAGCACCAGCGGGAGCACCGCGCCGACCAGCGCGCCGGTCAGCACCGACACGCCGACCAGCGGTGCCAGCTCGACCAGCAGCAGCCCTCGCCACTGCCGGCGGGACAGGCCGAGGGTGCGCAGCCGGGACAGCACCTGCCCCCGGGCCCGCGCGCCGGCCAGCACGGTGAACGCGATGGCCAGCAGTCCGAGCACGGTGCCGCCGGCGGCGCCCGCCACGAACCCGAAGGCCAGCACGCCGTTCGCGCCACCGTCACCGAGGTCCCGTCGTACGGCCGCTCGGGTGTCGACGGTGACTCCGAGCGGCCGTTCCCGGCCGGTGACCGCACCCTGCTGCTGGTAGCGCAGCTGGCCCTGGTCACCGGCCTGCCGGAGCGCCTCCACATCGAGCCGGTCCCCGGCGACGAGCAGGCTGGTCGGCACGGGCGTGGTGTTCCGCGGCGGCAGCGCCTGCCAGGGCAGGATGACAAACCGGCTGGTGCTCTGCGCCAACAGCGGGAAGCTGTCCTGCGCGCCGGCGACCCGGAACTCGTACCGCTGCCCCTGCACCGACACGAACGCCGAGCGGTCCAGGCCCGCCCGCGACAGGTCGGCGGCGACGGCCGGGGACACGATCGCGGGCAGCGGTCCCGGTTCGGCCCGGGCGGAGCGCAACGCGTCAGGGACCGTCACGTCGACCTCCGCGTCGCCGGCCACCCGGGCCAGTCCGGGGCCGTCGACCAGCAGCACCGTCGTCTGTCCGACCCGCGCGTCGGTGCCCACCTCGTCGGTGGCCAGCCGCTCGTCCGGCTCGATCAGGACCGGGGTGGCTGCCTGCACGCCGGGCAGACCGGCCAACGCCTCGACCGTGTCCGGGGCGAAGCGTTCCCCCCGGATCACCGCGTCGGCGGGAACGGTCCGCTCCACGGCCCGGTCGCGGCTGGCGTCGACGCCTGCGGCGACCACCGCGCAGAACGCCGCGGTGCCGATCGCCAGCACCACGACGACCAGTGGCGCGGCGACGGCGGATCGCCCGGCCCGCGCGGTGCCGAGGAATGTCACGCTGCCGCGCGTCCGCGCGGCCAGCCGGCTGACCAACCGCAACGGCCACGGGTACGCGCGCAGCGCGAGCACCGCCGCGGCGACCGCGAGCAGCACCGGCACGGACACCAGCAGCGGGTCCACCTCGCCGAGGGTGAGCCCGCGTCGGCGCAGCAGCACCGCGGCGAGCCCGGCCAGCAGCAGCAGGGAGACCTCGACGGTGAGCCGGCGGGCCGACGGGCGCACCCGGACCAGGTCCCGGCGAGCGGCACCGCCACCCTGCACGGCCAGTGTCGCCAGCGGCAGCGCCAGGGTGACCAGCACGGTCGCCGCCGCGGCGTACCGGGCGGTCGGATCCGGAGCGCCGGGGAACAGGGTGCCGAGCAACCAGCCGGCCACTGCGGCGACCGGCACCACCAGCAGTGACTCGGCCAGACTGCGACGGGCGCCTGCGGTGGCGGCGCCACCACGGGCCCGGATCAACGCGAACTCCGAGCGGCGCCGACGGGTGGCCAGGATGGCCGCGAGCACGATCAGACCGGCCAGGGTGGCCAGCACGCCGGCGCCGATGACGGCGAGCAGGGTACGGGCGGCGTTCAGCTGGGCGGCGAACGCCCGCAGCGGAACGTCGACGCCGATGGTCAACGCGAAGCCCGGCGGAACGTTGCGCTGCATCTCCTGCAGGCCGCCGATCATCTCGTCCAGACCGCGTGCGTCGATCCGGTCGACGCCCAGTCGGTACCGCCACTCGGACTGGATCGGCCAGCCCTCCGTGGCTCGCTTGTTCATGGCGGACTGGGCGATCACGCCGGTGATGGTGAACGGCTGGCCGTCGCCTTGCGGTTCAATGATTCGCAGCAGCTGCGGCAGTCCGTCCCACATCCCGTCCGCGCGGTCGATGGGCCGGAACAGCCCGGACACCACCACCGGTTTCGGGTCGCCGAAGGTACCCGCGAGATCGACGGTGCCGATGCGCAGCCGGCTGCCGGCGCGCAGGTTGAGCTTGCGGGCCACGTCGACGTCCAGCGCGACCTCGATCGGCCGGTCCGGAACGTACGTCTCACTGGGCCAGGTGCCCTCGACGAGGACGCCGGCGTCCTGAATCCCGGGCATGGCCCGCAGACCCAGGTCGACAAGCAGTTTGCGGGCCGCGAGGTCCGGCCCGACCAGGCGGGTCGGGGGGAGGTCCACCCGGTGCCACGACTCGGTGACGGCCGAGCGCACCTGCGGCGGCATCGCCGCGAGCAGGCCGTCGAATTTCTCCTGCGACTCCGCCATCGCCGTCTTCGTCGTGGGAATGGCGGAGTTCGACGTGTACGAGAGGTCCCGGCGGGCGGCGGGCTCATTGGTGAGCTGCGCCCGCAGCCCCTGTTCCGCGAGCCGGTTGACGAGTCGGGGCACTCCGCTGACCAGCAGAGTGACCACCAGGGTCAGCACTGCCAGAAGCAGGAACTGCCCGCCGTACGCCCGGACCCGGCGGGCGGCCGCGCCGACGCTCATCGTTCTCCCCCGATTCGCAGCTGCACCGCCGCCACCCGCTGACGGATGCCGGCGGCGATGAACGCGCTGAAGGCGAGCGCCGCCAGCAGCAGGCCGACCGCGGTCAGGCCGATGGGCACCCAGGGCAGCGCGAAGGCCGCCGGGGGCACCGGCCGGCCGGCGGCCGGGGTGAGGATGACCAGTGGAGCCATGGTGGCCCCGACGGTGGCGCCGAGCAGCAGCCCGACCCCGACGCCGATGCCGGCCAGGAAGGTCTGTTCGGCCAGCAACGCCCGGGCCAGCAGCCGGGGTGTGGCGCCGAGGGTGTGCAGCACCGCGAACTCGCCCAGTCGACGCCGGGCCGTGGCCCACACGTCGACCATGAGACCGACCAGGGCGAGCAGCACCGCCCCGAGCGCCGCGGCGAGCATCCCCGTACGCGACCCACGCCAGTACGGGTCGTCGGCGGCGGCCTCGATCACGGCTCGCCGGTCGAGGACTGTGACCCCCGTCAACTCACCTGTGGCGCGGGCCGCGGCGGCCGGGTCGTCGGCGCCGATCCACCACTCCGGCACCGGCCGGATGGTCCCGCCGGAGCGGATCAGCGCGTCGACCGCCGTGGGCAGGTCGAGCAGCACGCCCTCGCCGGTGGTGGTCGGCACGGAGTCCAGTTCGCCGAGCAGTCGGGCCGGCACGGACGCGCCGGAGAGGGTCAGGGTGAAGGTGTCGCCGGTGCGCAGGCTCAACGCGTCGCGTACCCCGGGGGTCATCAGCACCGGAACGGGTGCGATGTCTCCGGCGGGCACGATGGCGAACCGGGTGGGCGGTTGGTAGGCGAACTGCCCGCCGGGGATCACCTCCACCGGGAAGCTCGCGGCGACGCCCGACGCGGTGGACCGTGCGACGGCGGGCGCCTGGTTGCCGTCCTGGCGGCCGGTCGTCGTGTTCCATTGCCCGGTCAGTTCGGCGGGTCGGGTGGTGCCGTCCGCGCCGACGAGCGTCAGCCCCTCCACCTGGAGCTGGTACGAGTTCCCGGCCGCCGCCCCGCCGTCGGCCTCGAAGCCGGCGAGCCGCAGCCGCGCCGGGCCCACGTCGGGCAACTGCACGGTGAACGGCGCAGGCCGTCCGTCGCTGGTGGCGCTGACCGCCGGCAGCCGGAAGGCGAGCCCGTCGCTGCTGGTGACCAGCAGCGCCACCGCGATCTGCTGTGGCCGGACGGCCTGGCCGACGGGGGTGCGAGCCGTGCCGGTGATCGCACGGGTGCCGACGGGCAGTTCGACGCCGGCGGGGGCGCCACGCGCGGCGACCATCCGTTGGTACTGCGTCGACACCGGCTCGTCGCTGAGCCGGTCGGCGAGCCGGACGACACCGGCCGCGCTGGCCGGGTCGAACCCGATCACGGTCACGGGAAGGTCCCCGCGGCCGACCCGTACCTCGTCGCGCCACGCCGGCACCGCCCGGTGCACGCCCGGCAGCGCGGCGAGCTGACCGGCCCGGGACGGCGGGGCGGAGCCGGCCCGCTCGGTGACCCGCAGGTCGGCGCCGACCGTGTGGCCGGCCTGCTCGACCTGGGACCGCTCGCCCGTGCTGACCAGTGACCAGGCCAGGGTGCTCCCGCCGACGGCGAGGGCGAGCAGCAGCACGGGCCCGGCGTGCGGACGCCTGCCGGCCTGCCACATGCCGAACATGGTGGCCGTCCACGGCCGCCGGTCAACGAACCGCTCGGCGAACCGGGTCAGCGGCGGGAGCACCCGCAGCGCCAGCACGGCCCCGGCCAGCACACCGAGGGTCGGGGCGGCCACCAGCAGCGGGTCGAGCCCGAGACGGCCGTTCGAGCCGGCCAGCGGTGAGGCGTACCGGCGCAGTTGCACCCAGGCGAGCACGGCGAGTGCGACAAGCACCAGGTCGACGCTGGCCCGCTGGATGCTCGCCGACCGGTTCGGCCGGGACCGGGCGGCCATGTCGGCCACGTACGTGCCGGCCCCGCGCAGCGTCGGCGCGACCATGGCCACCAGGCATCCGGCGGCGGTCGCCGCGGCAACTGCCCAGACCAGGGTGGCGTTGCCGCCGGAGGCGGACAGTTCCGCCGCCCCGCCGGGCCGGACGAACCGCAGCGCCTCCCCGGCGAGCACCGGCCCGAGCAGGGCGGCCGGCGCCACCACGAGGGTCGCTTCCCGAGCGGCCAGGCCCGCGAGTTGGCGCCGGGCAGCGCCCCGGGCGCGCAGCAGTGCGGTCTGTGGACGGCGGTCCTCGTGCAGCAGGGCGGCGACCAGCACCAGCGCGTACCCGCCGAGCACCAGGATGAGCAGCAGCGGAGTGGCCAGCGCGGAGCGTCCCACCAGGTCGGCGCGGGCGATCCGGTCGAGCAGTTGGTCCATCTTCGTCAGGGACTGCGCCGAGCTGCCCAGTTGGGCGGCCTCCGGCACCGCCGTCGAGGCCGCGTTCACGGCGGCCCGCACCGCGGGCAGGTCACCGGCGTCGACGCCGCCGAGGTCCGGTTCGGCCAGCCAGGACGCCGTCACCGAGCCCGGGAAGGCGGTCGCGAAGTCGGCCGGGTCCAGCGCGAACGGCCCGTACGAGGTGGCCGACCCGGCGCTGCCCACACCCACGCCGGGGGCCAGCAGCCAGTACGCCTCGGCCGGGTCGCGGGGCCGCCAGGTCCCGGCGAGCACCACCTCGCTGGCCTTCTCGGTGGAGCGGTCGCGCAGCGGGATCCGCTCGCCGGTGGTGAGGCCGAGTGTCGTGGCGACCCGTTCCGGCAGGCTCACCTGGACGGGTTTCGCTCCGGGACGCGGCCACGCTCCGCTGGCCAGTTCGGCGTGCGCGGCCAGGTCGTCGAGGGTGGCCAGGTTCGCGAAGATCGGCTCGTCGCCTGTGCGCGGCACCGAGCCGAGGTCGCCGGTCAACTCCCGGCCGGTGCCGTACTGGGCCCCGGCGACGGTGACCGGGACCCCGGCGAGCCCGTCGGCGAACTGGGCACGTGCCGCCTGGTCGCGGGTGGCGAACTCGGCGGCGTCACGGCCGCCGGCGCCGCTGATGAGCAGGCCGCGTTCCTCGGCCGGCGACGCGGCGACCAGCGCCCGCTGCCCGGCGTCCACCGCCCGGCGGTTGTAGTCGGACAGACCGGTGACCAACGCTACGGCCACCAGGGCGGCGATCACCGCGGCAACCAGCAGACCCCGCGCCTCGCGGGCCCGCCTCCACACCAGCTTCATCCGACGCCTCCCCTGGCCCTGGCGGGCCGACGACCTTCAAGACAGGTCACCTACGGGGAAAGGTTCGCGCCCGTTACATGATCGTTATTACGAGTACGGCAGGCGTGGTCACGTTCCGCGCCGGGCCGTCCGTACCGCGAACAGCACCGCGCCCACGACGAGCAGGGCGCCGATGAGCTGGAGGCCCGGCGAGTCGTCGGCTCCTCCGTACACGACGGCGGCGACGCCGAGGGCGACGACGAGAACGGCGATGACGTACCTCATGGGGTTTCCTCCTCGACCCACTCGAGCAGGTCTCCGGGCTGACAGTCGAGCACTCGGCACATCGCTTCCAGGGTGCTGAAGCGGACGGCCTTGGCGCGGCCGTTCTTCAGGACCGCCACGTTCGCCGGGGTGAGCCCGACGCGCTCGGCGAACTCGCCGACGCTCATCTTGCGCTTGGCCAACTCGACGTCGATGCGGACGATGATGGGCATCAGATCACCGCTTCCATGTCGGTACGCAGCGTCGTGGCCTGCCGCAGCAGCGCGCGCATCACGACCATGAGGAGCCCGAGCACCGTGACGCCCATCGTCAACAGGAACAGCAGGATCGGGCCGCCCGGGTCGTCCGCGTTGAAGCCCACGTAGAGGAAGACGCCCACCAGCACCACCCACCCCGCGCCGATGGCCCACACGATCAGGTCGACCCACTTCAGGGACGCCTCGGTGAAGATGCGGTCGTCCTTGACCAGGCTGAGCAACTTCCAGGTGCAGACGATCACCACCTGGACACACAGCACCCAGAACACCGTCACGGCGGTCAGCGGCCACCGGAGGTACGCGTGCTCCGGCGACTCCTGGGCCATGTGCGCGAACTGCCCCGGTAACGAGAAGCTCTGAAAGCCGACCAGGACCACGAACAGCACCACGAGAAAGACTCTGAGAGCGGCTACCGCTCGACGTTCAACAACCATGCATCGATTTTCGCTCGTTACCTATCGAAAGTCAATCGGTACAGCGTCAACGTCATCCGCCTGGGACTCGCATACTTGGACCGTGACCAACCAGAGCGACGCTCTCCCCGTGCTGAGCATCGACGGCGCCTCGTTCGTCGACTTCGCCGGCTTCGTACGCGAGTTCTCGCGGCTGCTGCCGGACGCGACGTGGAACGGAAACCTCGACGCCTTCAACGACATCCTGCACGCAGGCTTCGGCACCCCCGAGACGCAGTGGGTGCTCAGGTGGCTCAACTCCGACGCGTCGCGGGCGGCACTCGGTCAGGACGCGACGGTCCGCTGGCTGGAGCAGATCCTGCGCACCTGCCACCCGTCGAACCGCGCCGACGTCGAGGCCAGGCTCCGCGGCGCGCGACGCGGCCAGGGACAGACGCTGTTCGACATGATCGTCGAGATCATCCGCGACCACGGCCCACGCGGCGAGGAATCCGAGAACGGCATCATCCTCGAACTGCTCTGAACCGCGTGGCTGGCCGGCGAGAAGGAACCCGGGTGCCGATCGCCTACGTTCGCCGGTGGTAGTGGTTGCGGCGCGGCAGCTGCTCCGGGTCGAGCCAGGCCGGCGGCACGAATTCCGGGTGGCCGTCGCCGCCGAGGCGGACGGCCCAGTCGCTCTGGTGGACGTGGCGGTGGTGGTGGCCGCACAGCAGAACGGCGTTGTCGAGGCTGGTCGTGCCACCGTCGACCCAGTGGCGGATGTGGTGGGCGGCGCACCAGCGCGACGGCCGGTCACAGCCCGGAAACGTGCAGCCGCCGTCCCGCAGCACCAGTGCCCGACGCAGCGGCCCGGTGACCAGTCGGCGTTGCCGGCCGACATCGAGGACCTGACCGCTGCCGCCGAGCACGGCAGGCAGGATGGCGGCATCGCAGGCGAGCCGACGCACCGACTCGGGGGTGAGATGCGGGCCGATGTCGAGGACGCCGGCATGCAGTTGCCGCGCCAGGCCGTCGTAACTGGTGGTGACGACGACCTGGGCGGGGTCGCCGCCGTGCTCGGGCAGCTCACCGGTACGCAGGGCGAGTCGGCACACGTCGGCGAGGGCATCGTGGCGGCGCTGCCCGGGGCTGCGGCTGTCATCCGGCCCGGAGAGCGCGCAGAGAGGATCGATGGCGGCCCGCAGCAGGGCAGCGGCTTCCGCGTCGAGCGTGCCGGCGAGCCGCAGCCGGCCGCTGGCCTGCTCGGAGATGGTGACGTGCCGGTCGCGGGCGGCTCGGGTGGCCTCGGCCTTCAAGGCCGCTGCGGCGGCAGCATCGGCGAGGTCGGGGGCGACGTGGTCGAGGATCCGAGTGCCCATCTTGCGCAGCAGGGTGGGTTCGAACTGCTCGGCCCACTCCACCAGCACGCCGACCGCCTTGTCGACGACCTCGGCGCCCGCCGAGGCCGACACGGCGGCGGCGGTGTCGACGATGACCCGGGCCTGCTCGACGCTGACGACCCCATCCGCCAGGGCGGCCCGCGCGCCGGGCGGGGCCACGTCGAGCGAGGCAGCGAGCCCGACCAGCCGCCGGGCGACGGCGACGTCGAGGCGTAGGCGGTGGCGCAGCCACACCGCCGTCGAGGACGCACCCTGCGCGACCGCGACACCCCGGCCGTCCAGCTCGCGAACCGCCGCCAACTGCACCGCCGCCAGACGCTGCTGCAGCCGGTGGGTGGCATCGATCGTCGCGATCAGGTCACGCTCGGAGAGGGCCCAGGCAGCAGCGTCGGCGCAGGCCGCCACCGCACTCTCCGCCCGCGCCAACTCATCGATCACCCACAAATTTTAGAACGGGTGTACGACACTTTCGCAGTCCGCAGGACCACATGCCGCCCGAACTGAGCAGCTTCCTCAGCCTTCGACCAACTCCGGCCGATGCTCCCTGATCCAGGCCATCACGTCCGACTTCCGCCAGACCTTTCCCTGCACCAGATCCGCCACCGGCTCCGGAAAGTTCCGGTGGCTGGTGATGACGTAGACCCGCTGCTTGCTGATGCCGCCGAGCATCACTCGAATCTCCGCAGCGCCCACCAGCTCCATACGGCGGACGCTAGAGAGTTGCCCCGGCTCCTTGACTCGGGGCAACGCCCCGGTCACCGTAAAGGGTATGCCTACATCGGACGTGCCCATCCCTGACCGTCGGCCACTTCGCGGCCTTCATCCCGTACACCAGCACCTGCCGCGCCGGCCACTGTGGCTCTGCCGGGTCTGCTGCGACCGGTGGACGTGCCCGTCGGCACGGATGTTGCTGCGAGTCGAGTACCGGGCGGACCGGGTGGGGCTGTCGATCTACATGGCCAGCCAGTTGTTCGACGCCACGGCCGATCTGTACCGACTCAACCCCGATCCACCGCCCGACCCGGCGCAGCTGTTCGCCCGGTTTCTGGCGTCGACCGCCCAACCATCCCCGTGAGGCAGAGGCCGTCAGACGGTGTCGTTGTCGGGGGTGCGCTTGGCGCGGCTGGGCTGCACGCGCTTGGGTTCGCCGGGCATCTTGGGGTGGTCCGGTGGGTACGGCAGGTCGCCCTGGCCGGCGGCGGCGTCGCGCTCGGCCCACTCCAGCAGGGGCGTGATGTCCCACGGGGCGTCGTCGATGCCGGCGTGCGGGTCGCCCTGCTCGGCGAGCCGGGTCGGGACGCTGCGCAGGTCGAAGTCGTCCGGGTCGACGTCGGGCAGCTCGTCCCAGGTGACCGGGGTGGAGACGGTCGCCCGGGCGTTGGCCCGCAGCGAGTACGCGCAGGCGATCGTCCGGTCCCGGGCCATCTGGTTGTAGTCGACGAAGACCCGCGTGCCGCGCTCCTCCTTCCACCAGGCGGTGGTCACCAGGTCGGGGTTGCGGCGCTCCACCTCCCGGGCCAGCGCGATCGTGGCGCGGCGCACCTCGGTGAACGTCCAACGGGGCTGGATGCGCAGGTAGACGTGCACGCCGCGGCCGCCGGAGGTCTTCGGCCAGCCGGTCGCGCCCAGCTCGTCGAGGAGCGCGCGGACCTCCCCGGCGGCCCGCGCCGCGTCGGCGAAGTCGGTGCCGGGCTGCGGGTCGAGGTCGATGCGCAGCTCGTCGGGGCGGTCCACGTCGGCGGCGCGCACCGGCCACGGGTGGAAGACGATCGTGCCCATCTGTGCCGCCCAGGCCACGTGCGCCAGATCGGCCGGGCAGAGTTCGGCCGCGCTGCGACCGCTGGGGAAGGTGATCTGGGCGGTGGTCACCCAGGGCGGCACGCCCCGGGTGGGCACCCGCTTCTGGAAGAACGCCTCACCCTCGACGCCCTCGGGGAAGCGTTGCAGCGTGGTGGGCCGGTCGCGCAGGGCGCGCATGATCCCGTCGCCGACCGCCAGGTAGTAGTGGAAGACGTCCGCCTTGGTGAACCCCCGCTGCGGGAAGATCACGCGGTCCGGACTGCTCAGCCGTACGCTGCGCCCGGCCACCTCGACCTCGGCGACCGCTGCCTTGGTGCCACCCATCCCGCGACCTTATGCCACGCCCCCGACGTTCGACGTACCGTTGACTGGTGAGTCTTGACGACAACAACCTGCCCAAGACCGAGGACGAGTGGCGTGTCCGCCTGAGCCCCGAGGAGTTCCACGTCCTGCGGGAGGCCGGCACCGAACGCCCGTGGGTCGGTGAGTACGTGGACACCAAGACCCAGGGGGTCTACCACTGTCGCGCCTGCGGTCTCGAACTCTTCTCCAGCGACACGAAGTTCGACTCGCACTGCGGGTGGCCGAGCTTCGACGACGCCATCCCGGGCCGGGTCAAGGAGATCGAGGACCGCAGCCTCGGCATGGCCCGTACGGAGATCCGCTGCGCCCGCTGCGACAGCCACCTCGGGCACGTGTTCCACGGCGAGGGCTTCACCCCGAAGGACACCCGGCACTGCGTCAACTCGATCTCGGTCCGGCTGGAACCGCGCTGACGGGCGCGTTCAGGGCGTACCCCTGAGAAGTTCGACCTCCGCGCTGCGGGACTGGTCGATCCGCCGGGCCAGGTCGCGGACCTGCTCGTTGCGACCGACGCCGACCTGGGCCCGGGCCAGGTCGGCGGCGGCCCGCTGGTGGTCGGCGAGGACCTCGCGCAGCACCCGGTCGACGTCGGCGTCCGACGCGGCCCGCAGCCGGTCAAGCGCGGTGTCGTCGCCGTGCCCGGCGTGGTCGTGCCCGGCCGCGCTCACGCCCGGCCCGGTCGTGGGCAGCCAACCGCGCATGGCCGACAGCTCGTCGGCCTCGGTCGCCTCGATGGCGGCGGCCAGGGTGCGCAGCGAGTCGTCGCGCAGCCGGTCCCGGACGAGCCGGACGATCTGCAACGTGCGTTCGGTGTGCCCGACCATCGTGCTCAGGAACACCACGTCGATGCCGCTCAGCTCAGCTCCGGTCGGCGCGGGCCCGACCGCCGCCGACGCGGCCGGGGACGCGGAAGCTGGCGGGCGCTCCGACGGCCCTGCGCAGGCGGTGAGCAGCGACGCGACGACCAGGCAGGTCAGCAGGGTTGCGCGGGGCATGCCGAGGGCTCCGATCATCCGGGGACGGCGCGGCACGGGTGCGGCCGGGGCCGCACCCGTGTCGGTCACACCTGTTGCCAGAGGGCCGGCACGTTCGGCGGCTCCCAGCCGAGGATCGCCGTGTGGGCCTGCCGGCAGCGGTACGTCAGGCCGCCGTAGGTGACCTGGTCGCCGACCTGGTACGCCCGGCCGGCGGTCCAGGTGCCACCCGTCGCGGGCGGCGTCGTCGGCGGGGTCGTCGGCGCCGTGGTCGGGCTGGTGGTGGGCCGTGGCGTGGGTGAGGTCGTCGGCGTGGGGGTGGGCGTCGATCCGCCGCCGCCGATCTGCACGTCGATGCAGGAGTAGAACGCGTTCGCCGTGTCGGAGATGTTCCACACCGCGAGGATCTTCTGCCGGCCGGAGAAGCCGCCCAGGTTGACGGTGTGCGAGACAGTGGCGCCGGGCTGCTGCCCGTTGCCGTTGACCACGCCGACGCGGGTGTTGCCGATCCAGTACTCCCAGTTGCTGGTGGCGTGCCGGGCGGTGTTGACCCAGGTGAAGGTCAGCGAGCTGCCGACCGACGTGGCCGGCCAGCCCCGGCTGTCGTCGTTGAGGACGGCGAACTGGGCGATGCCGGCGTTGCAGCTCTTGAGGCCCTTGGGTCCTTCGACGCTCTGCGGCTCGTACTTGATCTGGCCGCAGTCGGGCACCCGGCCCTGGGCGCAGAGCGCCTGCCGGCTCGGTGGGGCGGAGACGTAGCCGTGCGCCTGGGCGGGCGCGGCGACGGTGAGGGTGGCGGCGACAGCGCCCGCCGCCACCAGCGGGACGGTGATTCTTCGACGCATGGGGGCAGCTCCTTCTCCAGGTGCGGTGAGGTGCCCCCAAGGTAATTTAAACTTTATTAACAGTAAAGAGCGCGGTCGATAAATACATCGATGGTGACGACTTCGCTCCTCAGAGTCGCAGCAGGCTGCCGCGGTCGTCGACGTCGTCGGCCGTCTCGTCGTCGAGCCAGACCCCGCCGCTGGCGAGATAGCGGAACCGGTACTCCCCCGGGCCGAGCTTCACCGTCACCGTCCGGGTGCCGTCGCGGCGGGCCACCAACTCGTGCCGGCCGGGCTCCCAGTCGTTGAAGGAGCCCACGACGCTCACCGGGCCGGGCGGGGTGTCCCGCGGGAGGCAGAACGTCACCCGGGTCTGGCTGCCGAAGAGCTTGTTGCGTTTGATCATGGCGATCCTCCGGGGTCACGGCGCTCATCGGACCTAACGGACGACACGCCGGAGCCGACACGCCGCCCAACCCGGCCAGCTGGCGGCAACCCGCCCGCCGCCGCCCCACCCTGGGGCACTCTGAGGGCACATGTCCTGATACGGGGGGTTTTTCGGTGGCAACCTGCGAGGTCTGCGGCAACGACTACTGGATGGCGTTCGAGGTGCACACCGTCAGCGGCGACGTGCACACCTTCGACTCGTTCGAGTGCGCCGTCCACCGCCTGGCGCCCATCTGCGAACACTGCCAGGTCAAGATCGTCGGGCACGGCGTGGAGGTCAACGGCCGGTTCTTCTGCTGCGGGCACTGCGCCCGCGCGGTCGAGGGCGCCGAGGGCGCCGAGATCCGCGACGCCGTCGGCGCCCGCCCCGCCTGACCGCGCGCCCTGCGGTACGGTCGCCCGATGCGGCCACTGCTGGGCGTCCTGCCCCCGCCGCGCTCCTGAGCGGAGCGCCGCGCCCCACACCGACCGGGTGACCCACCCCGGCCGGTCAGTTCGCCGTACGCGCTCCGTCGACGTCGTCCCCGGCAACGTCATCCCAACGGAGCGCAACAGTGTCCACGTCCCGTACCGCGCCGCCGGCCACCCCGGCCCCGGCCGCCCTGAAGGCCCGCACCGGCCTGATCCAGATCACCGTCACCGGAGTCCTGTGGGGCACCACAGGTGTGGCGGTGCAACTGCTGCGCGAGGGCACCGGGCTCAGCCCGGTGAGCATCGGCTTCCACCGTCTCGCGATCGCCGCGCTCGTGCTGCTGGCGTGCAGCGCCGGCCGACTCCGCACACTCCTGGCCGCCCTGCGCGCGGCACCCGTACCGCTGCTGCTCACCGGCGTCGGCCTCGGCCTCTACCAGGCGCTCTACTTCGCCGCCGTGGCCCTCGCCGGGGTCAGCGTGGCCACCGTGGTGAGCCTGGGCCTGGCGCCGGTGCTCGCGGCGACCTGGGAGTCGCTGCGGGCCCGCCGGCTTCCCGGCCCGACACGCCTCGGCACCCTGATCACCGCCGTGGCCGGGCTCGCCCTGATCACCGGGGCCACCGCCGAGCCCACCACGGCGGCGCCGGCCCCGCTGCTGGGCCTGCTCGCGGCCGCCGGGTCCGGCCTCGGGTACGCGGTGACGACTCTGATCAGCCGCCAGGTGTCGCAGCACACCGCACCGATGACACTGACCACCATCTCCACGGTGGTCGGCGCGCTGACCCTGGCGCCGATGGCACTTGTCGCCGGCGTCGCCGTCGACGTACGCCTCGACACCCTGGCGCTGCTGCTGCACCTCGGCATCGTCACCACCGCCGTGGCGTACGCGCTGTTCTACGCCGGGCTGCGCACGACGGCCGGCAGCGTCGCGGCCGTCCTGACCCTGCTCGAACCGCTGACGGCGGCGGCGCTGGCCGTGGCGCTGCTGCACGAGCCGCTCCCCCTGCCGGTACTCCTCGGCGGCGCGCTGCTGCTCACCGCCGTGGCCGCCACCTACCTCGCGCCGACCCGCGGAGACGCCGCGTGAGCCGGCCCGGCCTACGATCGGTGGGTGCCCCAGCAGACCACCGAGATCCGGGCGGCGTCCTTCGCCGACCTGGACGCCCGCACCTTCCACGACCTGCTCAAGCTGCGCATCGACGTGTTCGTGGTCGAGCAGAACTGCCCCTACCCCGAACTCGACGGGCGCGACGTGGAGCCGGGCACGCGCCACCTCTGGTTGACCGACGGCGACGCGCCGCTGGCGTACCTGCGGATCCTCGCCGACGCCGACGGCGCCGCCCGGATCGGTCGGGTGGTGGTGGCCCCGAAGGCGCGCGGCGGCGGGCAGGCGGGGCGGCTGATGACCGCGGCGCTGGACCTCGTCGGCAACCGGCCCTGCGTGCTGGAGGCCCAGTCGCACCTGGTCGGTTTCTACGCCCGGCACGGCTTCGCGGTGAGCGGCCCGGAGTACGTCGAGGACGGCATTCCGCACACCCCGATGCGCCGCAAGGTCATTGACGTCTGACGATCGACCTGGCATCGTGCCGGGTAGAGCCAGCGCGGGAGCAGCGCAGCAGGCACGGGAGCGGGCAACTCCCGGCCGTCCGGGTGTCGTCGTCCGACCTCATCCCCCCGGGGGCTCCATGTCCACTCTCGCCCGATCACCACGCGTGCTCCGGCCACTCGCCATCGCGGCGGCCGTCACGCTCCTGCTGACCACCGCGCTGAGCGTCGCGCTGGTCCAGCCCGCCTCCGCGCACGGCTCGGTCGTCGACCCGGCCTCGCGCAACTACAGCTGCTGGCAACGCTGGGGCAGCGACTTCCAGAATCCCCGGATGGCCACCGAGGACCCGATGTGCTGGCAGGCCTGGCAGGCCGACCCGCAGGCCATGTGGAACTGGAACGGGCTGTTCCGCGAGGGTGTGGCGGGCAACCACCAGGCCGCCGTCCCCGACGGCCAGCTGTGCAGCGGCGGACGCACACAGAACGGTCGCTACAACGCCCTGGACACCATCGGCGCGTGGAAGGCCACCCCGGTGTCGAACAACTTCCGGCTGCGCTTCTTCGACCAGGCCAGCCACGGCGCGGACTACATCCGGGTGTACGTGACCAAGCAGGGCTTCAACTCGTCGACCGAGGCGCTCGGCTGGGACGACCTGGAGCTGGCCGGCCAGATCGGCAACACCCCGGCGTCGCAGTGGGACAAGGACACCGGTGGCGTGTCCATCCAGATCCCGGTCAGCGCGCCGGGCCGCACCGGGCGGCACATCGTCTACACGGTCTGGCAGGCCAGTCACCTGGACCAGTCGTACTACCTGTGCAGTGACGTGGACTTCTCCGGCGGCACGAGCACCCCGCCGCCCACCACGCCGCCGCCGACGACCCCGCCGCCCACCACTCCGCCCCCGAGCACGCCGCCGCCGAGCACCCCGCCGCCGAGCACCCCGCCGCCGAGCACTCCCGTGCCGGCCGGCGCCTGCTACGCGACGTACTCGATCACCGGTCAGTGGGCCGGCGGCTTCCAGGCCGAGGTGAAGGTGACCGCGGGGGCCAACTCGCCGACCCAGAGCTGGTCGGTGAGCTGGAACTTCAACAACGGTCAACAGGTCGCGTCCGCGTGGAACGCCAACCTCACCACCAACGGCACGCTGGTGACCGCGCGCAACGTGAACTACAACGGCGCCCTGGCCGGCGGAGCGAGCACCACGTTCGGCTTCCTCGGCTCGTGGACCGGCAGCAACCCCGTTCCCCTGGTCTCCTGTACGAAGACCAGCTGATCCCCGTCCGGCGCCGCACCCGGGCGGGGGTGCGGCGCCGGCCGGCGGGGCTCAGACCAGGCAGTTGACGATCTCGGCGACCGACCGGCGGCGGCCCGTGTAGAACGGGACCTCCTCGCGGACGTGCCGGCGGGCCCCCGAGGCGCGCAGGTCCCGCATCAGGTCGACGATCCGGTGCAGCTCGTCGGCCTCGAAGGCGAGCATCCACTCGTAGTCACCCAGCGCGAACGACGCGACCGTGTTGGCGCGGACGTCCGGGTAGCCACGCGCCATCTTGCCGTGCTCGGCCAGCATCTCGCGCCGCTCGGCGTCGGGCAGCAGGTACCACTCGTAGGAGCGCACGAACGGGTAGACGCACAGGTAGGGGCGGGCCTCCTCGCCGGCGAGGAACGCCGGGATGTGGCTCTTGTTGAACTCCGCCGGCCGGTGCAGCGCCATCTGCGACCAGACCGGGGTCAGCGCCCGGCCCAGCGTGGTGCGGCGGAACCGCAGGTACGCGTCCTGCAGAGCGTCGCTCGACGCGGAGTGCCACCAGATCATCACGTCCGCGTCGGCGCGCAACCCGGACACGTCGTACACGCCCCGGATCACCACGTCCTTGCCGGCCAGCTCCTCGAAGAGGGACTCGACCTCACCTGTGACGTTGTCCCGCAGAGACGGCAGCGGGGCGCTCGCCCGGAACACCGACCACATCGTGTAACGGATGCTGTCGTTCAGCTCCCGCAACCGGGCCGCGTTGGTCTGCTCGGTCATCTCGCCGATCCTCCCAGTGCTGTGATGATCTCGTCGGCCGCCGTCTCGCCGGAGCGTACGCAGACCGGTATGCCGACACCGTCGTAACCGGCGCCGGCCAGGGCCAGTGTGGGATGCGCGGCCCGCAGCGCCGTCCGCGCTGCCGTCACCCGGTCGGCGTGCCCCGGCGCGTACTGGGGCAGCGCGCCGCCCCACCGCTGCACGTGCCCGTCGACCGGGGCGGGCAGCGGGGCGCCGAGCACCGCCGACAGCTCCCGGTGCACGGTGGCGGCCAGGTCGACGTCCGGGCGCTGGAGCTGCGCCTCCTCGCCGTAGCGGCCCACCGAGGCGCGCACCAGCGCCAGCCCGTCCGGCCGCCGCAGGTGCCCCCACTTCGTGGTGAAGAACGTGGCCGCCTTGATCAGCAACCCCTCGGTGCTCGGCACCAGGAAGCCGGACAGCTCGGGCAGCAGCGGCTGCGGCAACGCCAGGGTGACCAGCGCGACGCTCGCGTAGTCCAGCTCGCCCACCGCCGAGGCGGCCACCGGGGCCGGGCCGGCGAGCAGCCGGGCCGCCGGCCGGGCCGGCACCGCCAGCACCACGGCGTCCACGTCGACGAGCTCGGGAGCGCGGGTCGGGCCGACCGTGAGCCGCCAACCCGTGCCGGTGGGCGTGAGGTCGCGCACCGCGGCGTCCCGTCGTACCGTCGCGCCGCTGGCCGTCACCGCGGCCTCGACCAGCGTGCTCAGCCCACCGGCCAGGGTGCCGAAGACCGGGGCCCCCGGCGCGCGCGGCGCGGCGGCCTGCGCCGCCCGGACCGCGCCGACGAGGGTGTGCTCCACCCGGGCGGCACGTGCCAGCGCCGGCATCGTGGTGACCAGCGACAGGTCGTCCGCGCGGCCCGCGTACACGCCACCCAGCATCGGGTCGACCAACCGCTCGACCACCTCGTCCCCGAAGCGGGACCGGACCAGCGCGCCCACCGAGACGTCCGCGTCCGGCCCGACCAGCGGCCGGCCGCCGTCGGTGTCGGCGTCCGCGGCCGGGCGCGCGACAGTGGCCACCCGATCCAGATCCCCGGGTACGCCCACCAGCGTCCCGCCCGGGATGGGGCGCAGCCCTCCGTCGACGACAAGCGCGGCCTGCCCGACGCTCGGGTGCACGATCCGGTCCGCCAGGCCGAGCCGGCGGATCAGGGTCACCGCCGCGCTCTCGGCCCCCGTCGGGTCGCGCATCAGGAACGACTCGGCGCCGAACTCCACAGGCGCTCCGGCCAACGTCCCGGTGCGCAGCTTGCCGCCCACCGCGCCGGACTGCTCGTACACCGTGATCTCGGTGCCTTCCGGCGCGCGGTCGCGCAGCCGGACCGCGGCGGCCAGCCCGGCGATCCCGCCGCCGACCACCGCCACCCGCCAGGGCTGCCGCATCGCCGTGTCAGCCCTGGTCGGCCCGGCGGCTGGAGACCTCGTGCACCAGCGCGACCACCCGGGTCAGCACGTCCGGGTCGGTCTCCGGCAGCACACCGTGGCCGAGGTTGAACACGTGCCCGGGAGCCGCCCGCCCCTGCGCCAAAATCCGGCGCACCTCGGCCTCCACCACCGGCCACGGCGCGAGCAGCACGGCTGGGTCCAGGTTGCCCTGCACCGCCTTGTCCGGGCCGATCCGGTGCGTGGCCACGTCCAGCGGGGTACGCCAGTCGACGCCGACCACGTCCGCGCCGGCCTCGCCCATCGCGCCGAGCAGCTCGGCGGTGCCCACCCCGAAGTGGATCCGCGGCACGCCCGCGGCGACGAGCCCGCTCAGCACCGCTGTCGAGTGCGGCAGCACGTAGCGGCGGTAGTCGGCCTCGGAGAGCGCGCCCGCCCACGAGTCGAACAGCTGCACGGCGGAGACGCCGGCCTCGATCTGCACCCGCAGGAAGGCCAATGTCACCTCGGACAACCGGCCGCAGAGCGCGTGCCACAGCTCGGGCTCGCCGTACATCAGGGCCTTGGTCTTCGCGTGGGTCCGCGACGGGCCGCCCTCGACCAGGTAGCTGGCCAGGGTGAACGGTGCGCCGGCGAAGCCGATCAGCGGGGTGTCGCCCAGCTCGACCACCAGCTGGCGGACGGCCTCGTCCACGTACGGGACGTCGTCGCGACCGATCGGGCGGATCCGCTCGATGTCGGCGGCGGTACGGATCGGCTCGGCCACCACCGGGCCGGTGCCCGGCACGATGTCCAGGTCGATCCCGGCCGCGGCGACCGGCACCACGATGTCGCTGAACAGGATGGCCGCGTCGACCCCGTGCCGGCGCACCGGCTGGAGGGTGATCTCGGCGACCAGCTCCGGGCGACGGCAGGACTCCAGCATCGGCACGCTGGCCCTGATCTCCCGGTACTCCGGCAGTGAGCGGCCGGCCTGGCGCATGAACCAGACCGGGGTGTGCGGCCCGGGCCGTCGCCGACAGGCCCGGATGAAGGGCGAGTCGGCCGGGCCGCCGGGGCGCGGCTGTCCGTCTCGGGCGGCAGTGCCCGTGGTGTCCGTGGTCATCGCCGCAATCGTGCCACGCCGCCCGACCCCAGCCCGCCGCGGGTGAACGGAAGGGGACGCACCTAACGTCCGTCGCGCCAGCGGTCGGTCGGGGTACGCGTCGGCGTGCCGTCGAAGCGGGTGGGCCGACGGCGGCATAGGCTGCCGACATGGCCCCCCCGATCGCGCTCCCGGAGACCTTCGCCCGCGCGGTCGCCGGGCTCCGGTCGCCGGCACCCCGACCGGAGATCACCCTCGAGGAGGTCGGCGCCCCCCAGCGGCTCGCGCCGTTCACGTTCGCGCTCGCCGCGACGGTGCTGCGCGACGGCGACGAGGTGGCCACCGGCCGGCTGATCCTGCTGCACGACCCGGCCGGGCACGAGGCCTGGCAGGGCACGCTGCGACTGGTCACCTACGTGACGGCGGAGTTGGAGGTCGACCTCGCCGCCGATCCGCTGCTCCCCGGGGTCGGCTGGACGTGGCTGACCGACGCCCTCGACACCCAGGACGCCTGTCACCGGGCGATCGGCGGGACCGTCACCCAGACCATGTCGACCCGGTTCGGCGACCTGGCCGGGCCACCGACGGCCGGCGACATCGAGATCCGCGCCTCCTGGACGCCGGTCGACGACGACCTCGCCCCACACCTGCTCGGCTGGTGCGCCCTGCTCGCCTCGACGGCCGGCCTGCCCCCACCCGGGGTCACCGCCCTGGCCGACCGCCGTCCGGCCGCCACCGCCTGAAACCACGGCGGCGGCCGGCACAACGGATCAGAGGTAGTTCTCCGCCTCGTCGCACACCTTGTCGAGGCCCTTCATCGCCGCGTCGTACGCGCCCTTGTTGCCGGCCGCCGCCGCACCCAGGGCGGTGGTCAGCTTGTCCAGGCAGCTCGCGATGACCTTCTTCTGCCGCGCCTGCTCGTCACGGTCGTTGCGGGTGCCGGTCAGGTCCTGCTCGGTGTTGTCGAGCTTGTCCTGCATCGTCTGCAGATCCGTCTTGAGCTTCGCGATCTCGGTGGTGTTGGCCGCGATGGTCCCGTCGCGCTGGCTGACCTGGCCGGTGAGGCGCTTCTCGGTCCGGTTCAGCTCGTTGTTCTTGGTCACGAACAGCCCGGTCATCACCCCGCTGACCACGAAGAGCAGCGCGGCCACCAGAGCCAGCACCAGCACCGCACGACCCCGCCGCGGGGCGGCGGGAGCGCCGTACGGCGCCATCCCGGGCGGACCCGACATGGGCTGCCCATACGCCGGGCCGGAGACCGGCGGCGCGGACATCGGCTGCCCGTACGCCGGCCCGGAAACCGGCGGCGCGGACATCGGCTGCCCGTACGCCGGCCCGGAGACCGGCGGCGCGGACATCGGCTGGCCGGCGTACGGCGGGGCGCTGGCCGGGTAGCCCGGCGTCTGCGGGGTGCCGTACTGCGGCGCGGCCTGACCCGGCGCGTACTGCTGCGGCGTGGGCTGGCCGGGCGCGTACTGCTGCTGCGGTGCCGGCTGGCCCGGCGCGTACTGCTGCGCCGGCGTGGGCTGGCCGGGCGCGTACTGCTGCGGCGCGGGCTGCCCGGCCGGGTACCGCACGGTCGGGTCGGTGCCGGCCGCGTGCTGCACCGTGGCGTCGGGGTCGGGCGAGCCGGCCGGCGGCGTGGGGGTGGCGGGCGGGAAACCCTCCGGCCCGGTCGGTGGCTGGGACATGTTCTTCCTCCAGGTGAGCAGGTCCTCCGCCGGTAGGCGCGACGGACCAGGTGCAGCGGCGGGATCGTCCGGGACCGAGGACCCGGATGGGTCGGAGACGGCCGGGAAGGCCGTCGGTGACGCGAGCGGCCGGAGAGGCCGTCGGTGGCGCGAGCGGCCGGGAAGGCCGTGGGTGGCGCGAGCGGCCGGAGCCGCCGGTCAGCAGATCTTGAACCCGTCGCAGGCGACCTTGATCGGGATGGCGAGCCCGATGCCCTCGGCGTCACGAGCCTTGGCGGTGGCGATGCCGACCACCTGCTTGCTGCCGTTGATCACCGGACCGCCGGAGTTACCGGGGTTGATCGGAGCGTCGAACTGGATGGCCGGCCCGGAGCTGCCCTGCGCGGCGCGCAACGCGCTCACCACACCGGTCGTGACGCTGTCCTCCAGGCCGAGCGGAGCACCGACGACGATGATCTGCTGGCCGGACTTCACGGCGCTGGGCGCGGTGACCAGGCCGGTGAACTTGCCGGTCGCCCGCAGGTGCGCCACGTCGTTGGCCTTGTCGACCTTGACGATGGTGGCCGGGAAGCGCTGGTCCGTGCGCTCCAGGAAGACCTGTCGGCCGCCGCTCTCCCAGATCGACTCGACGACGTGGAAGTTGGTGAACAGGTTGGTGCCGCCACCGGCGGCCGGCTTGCCCACCGCGAACGCGGTGCCGGTGAACTGGCCGGCCCGCACCCGAAAGACGCTGGGCAGCACGGCGCTGGCCACCGCCTCGGGGTTGAACGCGGCCCCGGCCTGCTTCTCCAGCGCGTCGGTGCGCTGTTCCAGGCCGTCGAGGCGCGTGCCGTCGCCGTCCTGGGCCTGGGCCAGCCGGCGGTCGGTGGCGGCGAGCCGGTCGCCGAGGCGGTTGAGCTGGTACGCCTGCAGGCCGGCCACGGCGGCCAGCACGACGACGAGCAGCGTGGCGAGCGCCATCGGCCAACGGCGCCGGGTGGGTCGCGCGGGCGGGGTGGCGCCCGGCCAGGCGGGCTGGCCGGGGTGAGTCGCGGTCGGGAACGGCGGCGCGCTGGCCAGGTCACCGGCGGGCGGATAGCCGCCCGCGCCGTAGGCCGTGGGAGCGCCTGGGGTGTACGGACCGGCGCCGTACGGCGCGGGACCGGCCGCGTGCGGCGCCGGCCCGGCCGCGTACGGCGCGGCACTGCCGTGTCCAGCGGCGACGCCCGGTCCAGCGGTCGTGCCGTGCGCAGCCGGCGTGCCGTACGCAGTCGGCGTGCCCTGTGCAGTCGGCGTGCCCTGTGCAGCCGGCGTGCCCTGCGCAGCGGCGGTGCCGTGTGCAGTTCCGGTGCCCGGTGCGGCGGCCGTGGTGTGTGGGCCGGCCGGCACGGGCCCCTGGGGCGCCGCGCCCCACTGGCCGGCGTTCGGCGGGGCCGCCCAGCCGGCGCGGGGCGCCGGGACGGCGGCGGTGGTCTCGCCACCGGGGCCCGGGGCACCGTGCCAGGTGGCACCGACCTCCGGGTGCGGTTCGATGCGCGGCGGCAGAGGGCCCGGCCGTTCGGCCGCCCGCCCGCTCACGTCGTCAGGCTCGGCGCCCGTTGGCCGTGCGTCCCCCGCACCGAAGCCAGCCGTCATGATCGTCTTGCCCTTCCCCGTGGTCGTGCGCTTGCGGCCACGGCCCAGGATCACCCGAACGGGGGCCGGCGGCTCGATGGACCGTACCTGCGCGAAAGGGCTTTGTCTCCCCCGATGTCCGGCATCCGAAAGGACACCTTGCGGACACCTGACCGACACACGCCGGACCGGCTGCACACGCCGGATCACGGCGCGCACTAGGGTTGGCAGGTGACCGACGAACCACCCCTGCGCCGTCGGCCCACCGAAGAACTCCCGGGACACGCACCCCAGCAGCCGCCGTCGGCCCAGCCGCAGCCGGCGGGCGAGGGGCCCGACCCGACCGACGGTGGGCCCGTTCCGCTGACCGCCCCCCGCGACGGCACCCCTGATCCGGTGACCACACAGGCCGAGCTCGCCGAGGTCGTGGCCCGGTTCGCGGCGGGCACCGGCCCGGTTGCCCTGGACGCCGAGCGTGCTTCGGGCTACCGCTACAGCCAACGCGCGTACCTGGTGCAGCTGCGCCGCGAGGGCGCCGGCACCGTGCTGATCGACCCGCTGCCGCTGCCCGACCTCAGCGCGCTGGACGCGGTGATCGGCGAGGCCGAGTGGGTGCTCCACGCGGCCAGTCAGGATCTGCCGTGCCTGGCCGAGGTGGGGCTGCGTCCACGCCGGTTGTTCGACACGGAACTGGCCGCTCGGCTGGCCGGGTTCGAGCGGGTCGGCCTGGCCGCGCTGACCGAGCAGCTACTCGGATTCACCCTGGAGAAGCATCACTCGGCGGCCGACTGGTCGAGTCGGCCTCTGCCCGAGTCGTGGCTGACCTACGCGGCGCTCGACGTGGAGATGCTCACCGACCTCCGGGACGCGCTCGACGCCGAGCTGACCCGGCAGGGCAAGTCGGCCTGGGCCGCCGAGGAGTTCGCCGCCCTGGTCCGGACGGGCGCGCGGCCGCCCCGGGTCCGCGCGGAACCCTGGCGGCGCACGTCGGGCATCCACCGGGTGCGCGGGGCGCGGGCCCAGGCCCGGGTCCGCTCGTTGTGGTATGCCCGGGACCAGATCGCGGCCCGGCGGGACGCCGCGCCCGGCCGGGTGCTGCCCGACTCGGCCATCGTCGCCGCCGCCGAGCTGGACCCGAAGGACGAGAAGACCCTGCTGACGCTGCCCGGCTTCGGCGGCCGGTCGGTCCGTCGGCTGGCCCGCACCTGGCTGGCCGCGCTGGACGTCGCCCGGGAGCTGCCGGACGACGCGCTTCCGGTCACCCCGGCGGTGGAGGGCCCACCACCGCCGCACCGGTGGGCCGAGCGGGACCCGGTGGCGGCGGGTCGGCTGGCCCGCTGCCGGGAGGTGGTGGTCCGCATCGCGGGCGAGCACAACCTGCCCCCGGAAAATCTGATCACCCCGGATTCGGTACGCCGTCTGGCGTGGAGCCCGCCGGAGGAGGTCACCGAGGACACGGTGGCGGAGACCCTGCGCGGCTTCAACGCCCGCGAGTGGCAGATCGCCCTGCTGACCGCCGAGCTGACCCGGGCCCTGTCCCCCAACCCCATCCCCTGACCCGTCCCCGCCTCCCGGTGTGGGGTGTGCCACAGCGGGGGCGGGCGGCAGGTTGGTTACTGGCGAGTAGCATCCGGGGTACCGTGCCCGTTCGGCTAGGAGGCTCAAGTGCCCCGTGAAGTTCGGGATGTCGTCTTCGTCGACGGCGTCCGTACCCCGTTCGGCAAGGCGGGTGGCATGTACGCCAACACCCGCGCCGACGACCTGGTGATCCGCTGCATCCGTGAACTGCTGCGCCGCAACCCGCAGCTGCCGCCGGAGCGGGTCGAGGAGGTCGCCATCGCGGCCACCACCCAGATCGGTGACCAGGGCCTCACCATCGGCCGCACCGCCGCGCTGCTGGCCGGTCTGCCCAAGACCGTTCCCGGCTTCGCGATCGACCGGATGTGCGCCGGCGCGATGACCGCCGTGACCACGGTCGCGAGCGGCATCGCCATGGGCGCGTACGACGTCGCCATCGCCGGCGGCGTCGAGCACATGGGCCGTCACCCGATGGGTGAGGGCGTCGACCCCAACCCGCGCATCATCGCGGAGAAGCTGGTGGACCCGTCGGCGCTAGTCATGGGCGCCACGGCGGAGAACCTGCACGACCTCGTCCCGCACATCACCAAGGAGCGCACCGACGCGTTCGCGCTCGCCTCGCAGCAGAAGACGGCGAAGGCGTACGCCAACGGCAAGCTCCAGGACGACCTGGTGCCGGTGGCCATCCGCGACGCCGAGGGCGGCTGGGGTCTGGCCGGCGTGGACGAGGCTCCCCGCGACACGTCGCTGGAGAAGCTGGCCACCCTGAAGACCCCGTTCCGCCCGCACGGGAAGGTCACCGCGGGCAACGCGGCGGGCCTGAACGACGGCGCCACCGCGAGCCTGCTCGCCGACGAGGCCACCGCCCGCGAGCTGGGCCTGCCGATCGCCATGCGGCTGGTGTCGTTCGGCTTCGTCGGCGTGGAGCCGGAGGTGATGGGCGTCGGCCCGATCCCGTCGACGGAGAAGGCCCTGCGCCTCGCCGGCCTGACGATCGACGACATCGGCCTGTTCGAGCTGAACGAGGCGTTCGCCGTGCAGGTGCTCGCGTTCCTCGACCACTTCGGCATCGCCGACGACGACCCGCGGGTCAACCCGTGGGGTGGCGCCATCGCCATCGGCCACCCCCTCGCCTCGTCCGGCGTACGGCTGATGACGCAGCTGGCCCGCCAGTTCGCCGAGCACCCCGAGGTCCGCTACGGCGTCACCGCGATGTGCATCGGCATCGGCATGGGCGGCACGGTCATCTGGGAGAACCCGCACTGGACGGAGGGCGACAAGTGAAGGCGCCAAACGAGGTCGTCACCCGGGCGCTGCTGCGCTCGGTGACCGTGCCGGGGCTGGACCGTCCCGCCGCCCTGATCACCCTGGACAACGGCTTCGACCACACCAAGCCGAACACCTTCGGCCCGGCCGGTCTGACCAGTCTGGACGAGGCCATCACGGCCGCGCTCGCCGCCGACCCGGCGTTCATCGCGGTCACCGGCAAGCCGTACATCTTCTGTGTGGGCGCGGACATCGTCGGCTTGCCGCAGCTCGCCGACCGCGCGCAGGCGCTGGAGATCGGCCGGCTCGGCCACCGGGTCTTCGCCCGGCTCAAGGACAGCAGCGTCCCCACGTTCGCGTTCGTCAACGGCGCGGCAATGGGCGGCGGCCTGGAGTTGGCGCTGCACTGCCACTACCGGACGCTGTCCGGCGGTGCGGCGGCGCTCGCCCTGCCCGAGGTCTCCCTCGGTCTGGTGCCCGGCTGGGGCGGCACCCAACTGCTGCCGAACCTGATCGGCATCCCCGCCGCCACCCAGGTGATCATCCAGAACCCGCTCATGCAGAACAAGATGCTCAAGCCGAAGCAGGCTGCCGAGATGGGCATCGCGGACGTGCTGCTGGAGCCGGCCGATTTCCTGGAGCGGTCCCTGGAATGGGCCGCCGGTGTGGTGCGGGGTCAGGTCACCGTGACCCGGCCCGAGGTCGACAAGGACATGTGGGCGGGCGTGCTCTACTTCGCCCGGGAGACGCTGAACCAGCGGCTGCACGGCGCGGTTCCGGCCGCGTACAAGGCCCTGGACCTGCTGGAGACGGCGAAGGACGGCGACTTCGCCGCCGGCACCGCCGCCGAGGACGAGGCCCTCGCTGACCTGGTCTTCTCCGAGGAGCTGCGCAGCGGCCTGTACGCGTTCGACCTGGTGCAGCGGCGGGCCAAGCGGCCGGCCGGCGCACCGGACAAGGGCCTGGCCCGCCCGGTCACCAAGGTCGGCATCGTCGGCGCCGGCCTGATGGCCAGCCAGCTGGCGCTGCTGTTCGCCCGCCGCCTCCAGGTGCCGGTCGTCATGAGCGACCTGGACCAGGCCCGGGTGGACAAGGGCGTCGGCTACGTACACACCCAGATCGAGAAGGCCGTCACCAAGGGCCGGATGGACAAGGGCACGGCCGCCAAGCTGTACGGCCTGGTCAGCGGCACTGTCGACAAGGGCGCCTTCGCGGACGCCGACTTCGTCATCGAGGCGGTCTTCGAGGACCTGGGCGTCAAGAAGCAGGTCTGGGCCGAGCTGGAGAAGATCGTCTCCCCGGAGGCGGTGCTCGCCACCAACACCAGCTCGCTGTCCATCACCGAGATGGCCGCCGAGCTGGAGCACCCGGAGCGGGTGGTCGGCTTCCACTTCTTCAACCCGGTGGCCGTGCTGCCGCTGCTGGAGATCGTCCGGGGCGAGCGGACCGACGACGCCACCCTCGCCACCGCGTTCGCGGTCGGCAAGCAGCTCAAGAAGTCGAGCGTGCTGGTCTCCGACGCCCCGGCGTTCGTGGTGAACCGGCTGCTCACCCGCTTCCTGGGCACCGTCTTCGCCGCCGTGGACGCCGGCACGCCGCTGGACGTGGCGAACAGCGCACTGGACCCGCTGGGCCTGCCGATGCGCCCGCTCGCCCTGCTTCAGCTGGTCGGGCCGGCAGTGGCGTACCACGTGGGCGGCACCCTGCACGCCGCGTTCCCGGACCGGTTCGGGGTCAGCGAGAACCTCAAGCGGATCGCCGACTCGGGCCAGCCGATCGTGGTCGACGACCAGGTGAACGACGAGGTGGCCAAGCTGCTCGTGGTCGGTGACCAGCCGCTGACCGCCGAGCAGGTACGCCAGAACGCGCTCGACGCGCTCGCGCAGGAGATCCGGCTGATGCTGGACGAGGGCGTGGTCGCCGAGGCGCAGGACATCGACCTGTGCATGATCCTGGGCGCCGGTTGGCCGTTCCACCTGGGCGGCGTCACGCCGTACCTGGACCGGACCGGCACCAGCGAGCGGGTCACCGGCCGGCGGTTCCTGCCGCTCGGAGCGGCGAGCCTGCCCGCCTGACACGTCCCCAGCACCACCGTCGCGGTGGCCGGACCGTCCCTCGTGGACCGGGCCGGCCACCGCGCTCGTTGGTGGCCGGCCACGGCGTGTGCCGGGCCTGGGCTGAGGCAACGCCGGGGCGGTCGTCGGGTTACGATCACGCGCTTTGCACACCCATCCTGGAGCTGACTGATGTCCCAGCCGCCGGCCAACCCATTCGGCCCGCCGCACGATTCCCCTCACCCGCCGCAGCAGCCGGGCCAGCCGGCCGTGCCGCAGCAGCCGGGCCAGCCGCAGCAGCCCGGCGGTTGGCCGCCGCCGCAGCAGGGCTTCGGGCCGGCTCAGCCGGGCCAGCCGTACGGCGACCCGAACCAGTTCGGCGGCCCGCCGCCGGCGAAGAAGTCGAACGTCGGCAAGATCATCCTGATCGTGCTGGCCGTGGTGCTCGTGCTCTGCCTCGGCGGCGCGGCGATCACCTGGTTCGCGGTCAAGGACGAGGTGGGCGACGTCGTCGACGCCACCAAGACCCGGGTGGTCGCGCCGGCCACCCTCGCCGGCCGGGCGAAGAACACCGACCCGCAGTTGCAGTCGGTCGCCGACCAGATGGTCACCTCAATGAAGGCCGAGGTGCAGAACGAGACCAGCACGATCGGCGCGTTCTACGGTGACCCGGCCAAGCAGGACCTGATCATGGTCACGGCGGTGTCCGGCGTGATGGCCGACCCGAAGAAGGAACTGGACGAGGCCGTCACCGGGCTCTCCAGCGAGCTGTCGGTGACCAACATGGCGGTGGTCGAGGCGGGCCCGCTGGGCGGTGACGCGCGCTGCGGCGACGGCAAGACCGAGGGTGTGCCGCTCGGCGTCTGCGTCTGGGCCGACCGGGGCAGCGTGGGCCTGGTGGTCATGTACTTCAAGTCGGCCGAGGAGACGAAGGCCGAGTTCGTCACCATCCGGGGTCAGATCGAGCAGCGCTCCTGACCCGTGCACGACCGGGGCCCCGGCCACCTCAGGGTGGTCGGGGCCCCTGCCGTACCGCACCGATCGCTCAGGAGACCGGTTCGGCGTCACCCGTCGCCGCGACGACAGCCGGTGACGCGGCCCGCTCGGCCGCGCTGCGCAGCACGCAGAACTCGTTGCCCTCCGGGTCGGCGAGCACCACCCAGCCCGAGCCGTCCGGGCGGATCTGGTCGGCGACGTGCACCGCGCCGATGCCGAGCAGCCGCTCGACCTCGTCGGCCCGCGACCGGTCGGCCGGCTCCAGGTCCAGGTGCAGTCGATTCTTCACCGCCTTGCCCTCGGGCACGGCGATGAACAGCACCTCCGGCCCGCCCGGCGGCAGCAGCATCGCCTCCGGGTCGCCCGGGAAGTCGTCGGGCTGCCGGGGGCAGTCGAAGACCTGCGACCAGAAGCCGGCCAGGGCGTACGTGTCGCGACAGTCGAAGCTGATGTTGTGGATCGTCGAACTCACTGTTGGTCCTCCGAAGTGGTGGTGACGACACGTTCCCTGGCGCTGCGCAGCACGCAGAACTCGTTGCCCTCCGGGTCGGCGAGCACCGCCCAGCCCGTGCCGTCGGCATGCCGACGGTCGGCGACCATCGTGGCGCCGAGGCCGAGCACCCGCTCGATCTCCTCGTCGCGGGTCCGGTCGACAGGTTCCAGGCAGATGTGCTGCCGGTTCTTGGTCACCTTGTCGTCGGGCACCGCCTGGAAGAACAGGTTCGGGGTGGCCTCGTCCGGCGGCAGCAGGACCGCCTCCGGATCACCCGGGGCGTCCTCGCCGTGCCGGGCGTAGCCGAGCACCGCCGACCAGAAGCCGGCCAGGGAGTACGTGTCGTGGCAGTCGAAACTGATGTTGCGGATCCGTGGATACACGGGTGGTCCCTCCATGGTCGGATGGGGACGCTCCGCTGCCCGGGGTCAGCCGGCGAAGACCCGGGGTGCGGAGCCCTGAATGGTGGACATCGACGCACCCCCTTTCGCTCTCGAGCTGACGTGGGTGATCTTGCCATCGGGCGAGCGCCGTCCGCAACCCTCGCGGCCGCGCCGACCGCTCAGCCGGCAGCGGGCACCGGGCCGGTCACCGCCGGGGCGTCCGCGGTCGGCAGGGTGACGGTCACCTCCAGGCCGCCGCCGGGCTGGGCGATCACCCGGACGGTGCCGCCGTGTGCCTGGCAGACCGCCCGGACGATGGACAGGCCCAGGCCGGAGCCGCGCGCCCCGGTGCGTTCCCGGCCGCCGCGCCGGAACGGCTCGAACAGCCCGGGCACGTCGGCCTGGTCGACCTCGAACCCGGTGTTGCCCACGACCAGCCACGAGCGGTCGCCGTCGGTGCCGGTACGCACCCAGAGCCGACCGTGCAGGTGGTTGTAGCGGACGGCGTTCTCGATCAGGTTGCCGGCCAGCCGGTCGAGCAGACCCGGATCGCCGACCACCGGCGCGGATTCCAGCGACGTCTGCACGCGCAGGCCGATCCGCTCGACCTCGCGGCGCATCGCGGACAGCGCGTTGGCGGTGCCCGCCGCGAGGTCGCACTCGGTGCGCCGGCCGAGGCGCCGCCCGGCCTGCGCCTCGCTGCGGGCCAGCACCAGCAGGGCGTCCACCAGGCTGTTCGCCCGCTCCGAGGCGTCCCGGACGACTGTCGCCATCCGGCGGTACTCGGCGGCGTCCGCGTCGTCGTCGCTGAGCGTCACGTCGATCTCGGTCCGCATGACGGCGAGCGGGGTCCGCAGCTCGTGCGAGGCGTTGGCCACGAAGCGCTTCTGCGCCTCGAACGCGGACGCGATCCGGTCCAGCATCGCGTCGAACGTCTTGGCCAACTCGGCGACCTCGTCGTCCGCGCCCGAGTAGCCGATCCGCTGGTCCAGCGTCGCCTCACCGAGTCGCTGTGCGGTCGCGGTGACCTGGTGCAGGGGTCGCAGCGCCCGGCCGGCCACGGCGTACGCGCCGGCCACCCCGACCACGCTGATCGCCAACAGCGCGACCAGGCCCTTGGCCAGCAGCTCCCCGGAGGCGGCGTCGACCAGCTCCCGCTGCCACTGGGCGGCGTCCATCCGCCCACCGTCGGAGAGCAGCACCGTCGTGCCGGGCAGCAGCTCGTCGGTGGGCCGCAGCGCGTCCCGGACCAGCAGCCAGGCCAGCAGCACCAGGATCGCGCCAGCGCCGACCAGCAGCACTCCGTTGAGCAGCGTCAGCCGCAACCGCAGGGTGGGTCGCAACCGCCCCGGCCGGCTCACGGCAGGACCTCGGCCGTGCGGTAACCCGCCCCCACCACCGTCTCGATCAGCGGCGGGTCGCCGAGCTTGCGGCGCAGCGTCATGACTGTCACCCGGACGATGGTGGTGAACGGGTCGGTGTTGGCGTCCCACACCCGCTCCAACAACTCCTCGCTGGACACCACCGCGCCCCGGGCCTTGAGCAGCTCACTGAGCACGCCGAACTCCTTGTTCGTCAGGTCCATCGGCACACCGGCGCGGGTCGCGACCCGACGGGCCGGATCGAGCACCAGGTCCGCCAGTTCGAGAACCGGCGGCGCGGCCGGGGTGGCCCGCCGACCCAGCGCCTGCACCCGGGCGACCAACTCGTCGAACGCGAACGGCTTGGGCAGGTAGTCGTCCGCCCCGAGCTGCAACCCCTCCACCCGGTCGGCCACGGTGCCGCTCGCGGTAAGCATCAGCACACGGGTCAGCGCCCCGGAGGCGGCGAGGTCGGCGCAGATCTGGTCGCCGTGCACGCCGGGCAGGTCGCGGTCGAGCACCACCACGTCGTACCGGGTGACGAACGCCGCCTCGTGGCCGGCGTCGCCGTCGTACGCCACGTCCACCGCCATGCCCCGCTTGCGCAACCCGCGCGCGATCGCGTCGGCGAGGTTGCGTTCGTCCTCCACCACCAGTACCCGCATCCCGGCCTCCTCGCTGCTGACCACCGACAACCTAGTGCCGGCGGGCAACAATCCTCCCTCGGCGCCCGGACCGACCCGCCGATGGTCAGCGGGGCAACCGCCACAGCCCGTACGCGCTGTCGCGCCGCCGGCAGAGCAGCCGCCCGGTGAGGGCCTGACAGTCCCCGGTCGCGTCCCGCAACACGTCGAGCGTCCGTGCCTGGCCACCGGTGACGTCCAGCTCGGCGACGAGCAGACCCCCGTCGGGATGGCGGCGTACGCCGATCAGCGGGCCGCCGCGGGCGAACTGCGCCAGCTCCCACCGACCCAGCTCGGCCAGCACCCGGCCGGTCGGTGGGTCGAGCACGACGATCTCCTCCGCACCCGGCCCGGCGCTGCTCACCGTGGTGGCCACCAGCCGGCCGGCGTAGGGCCAGACCCACCCCCAGCGGTCGCTCGCCCAGAGGTCCCGACCGGTGGCGGCGTCGAGCGCCCGCAGCCCGCCGGAGCGGGTCTGCACGCAGATGACGACGCCGCAGTCCGACGCGTACAGCGCCTCGCCGGCAGGCACGCGCCACCGCTGGCGCAGGTCGTCGAGCCTGTACGCGGTGGTCGTGGCCGTCGCGCCACCGATGGTGAGCAGCAGGTCGTCCGCGAGTTGCACCGACACGCCGGACGCACCCCCGCCGGCGTCGAGGTCAGCGCGGGCCAGCACCGCGCCGGTGGTCGGGTCGCGGACCTCGGTCGCCCCGCGCAGGCGGACGACGAGCAGGCGGTCCACCCCGTGCTCGCCGTCGCGGAGGACGAACATGCCGCCGGGGCTGATCGGCAGCTGCCAGCGCACGGTCCCGCAGCACAGGTCGACCCCGCGCAGGGTGTCCCCCTGGTCGTCGCCGGCGGTGGACCACATGAGGAGGTTGCCGTCGGGAAGCGCGGCGGCGTTGCCGGGCTGCTGCCAGCGGTACGTTCCGGTCCGGCGGTCCAGCGCGATCGTGAGCGTCCCCTGATTGTCCGGGCCGACCTCGTGGCCGGTGACCAGCAGCGTCTCGCCCTGCTGCGCGACCCCCCAGTACCGGCCCTCGGTCGGCAACGGCACCTGCCACGCCGGCTCGCCGCCGGGCAGCCGGGTCGCGGTGAGCCGCCGTTGCCCCGTCCCGCCGAGCGGCTCGACGAGGACGAAGAGGTCGTCGGTGACCAGCGCCTCGGCGCCGAGTTCTGCCGGCAGCGTCAGCACCTCGCGCCTGTTGAACGGCCCCGAACCGGCGAGGCCGGCGAGCACCAGCAGCAGAACCAGCGCGCAGCGCAGGGGCCGTTGCCGCGCCAGCGGCGGGCGGGGCAGCCGGATCGGGTCGGGGTCCGGCCCGTGCCGCAGCTCCCCGAGGTCGATCACCGGACCGCTCACCGGGACAACCGCCACAGGGCGCTCGAGCCGTCGAGGCGGCGGCAGAGCAGGACGGGCAACGCCACCTGGCACCCCCCGACCACGCCCGGGAGCACGTCCAGGAGTCGCGTCCGGCCGGCGCTGAGGTCCAGCTCGGCGACGACGAGCCGGCCGTCGGGGGTCGGCCGTACGCCGATCAGTGGGTCGTCGCGGCGCAGCTGGTCCACCAGCTGCCACCGGCCCAGCTCCGCGCGTTCCCGCCCGGTCCGGGCGTCCCGCACCGCGTACCGCTGCTCGGGCGTGGTCACCAGCAGCATGTCCCGCCGGACGTCGACCAACGTGTCCGGCCCGGGGTCCGACCAGCGAACGGCGCCGGTGGCGGGGTCGATGGCCTGGATGGCGCCGGTCTGCTGGACGGTGCAGAGCAGATCTGCGCACGGCACCGCCCAGGCCACCAGCGGCAGCGAGGACGTCCACACCTGCTCCAGTCCGGGCAGCCGGAAGGCGACCAGCCCGGTGCTGCCGGGCGGAACGAGCAGCACGAGGTCGTCCACCACCTGCACCCGCTGGAACGCCGACCGGGCACCGGGCAACGTGTCCACACTGCCCACCAGGTCGCCGCTGCCGGCGTCGTAAACCTGCAGCTCGCCGGTCGGCTGGACGAACACGATCTGGTCGACCTGGTTGACCGGTCCGTGGTAGGCGGGGCTGCCGGACGCGATGGGCACCGACCAGAGCACACGGCCGGTGTCGGGCGCCACCCGGGTCACCGTGCCCGGCCCGTCGCCCAGGTCGTTCGCGAGGAGCAGGCCCCCGTCGGCCGTTCGTTGGGCGATCCCCGGCTGGCGCCAGCGCCGCTGACCCGTCCCGGCGTCGAAGGCGGTGGTCTCCAGCACCCCGTCAGCGGTGCTGGCACCCACCGCCAGCAGCATCCCGCGGTCGGCCCAGACCGCCAGGAAGTCACCGCTGCGTTCCAGCGGTGCGCGCCACCGGCGCCGCACGGTGTCCCCGACCCTCGGCCCGGGACGGCTGTACGCGGTCAGGTACCTGTCGCCGACGGGCGTCGACGTGTCGACAACGACGACGGCGTCCTCGGTGAGGTACACCGAGGCGCCCGGCGAGGCCGGCACCGACGTCACGATCCGTTGCCGCACCGGGGTCGCGCCGGCCAGCGTGACGAGGGCCAGCAGCAGCACCGCCGAGCTGCGCAGCCGGCGGCCGGCGGCGCGCGGTCGACGGACCGTCGGCCGCGATTCGGGCTCGTCCCGGACCTCGCCCAGCTCGATGATCGACAAAGATGGTCCCTCCATCACCGGCGGGGTCGGCCGGGGGCCCGGCAAACCGGCCGGGGGCGTACCGGCCCGGCAAAAGCGACGCATCCTCGCCTGTACGATGGCGCGTCGTGGCTGTGCCGGTGGTAGACCCCTCGTTGAATCCCGTGACCGACGCCGAACTGGCCGAGGTCGAGCCGACACGGCGACCTCGACGCCGTCCGGCCCGAGCCGACCTGTTGGCCCTCGGAGCCTATGTGGTGCTGGGCGTCTTCGTCTGCCTCCATTACTGGGGGGACGTGTCCGGTCGGGTGTCCTCGCACCTGCCCACCGACCACAGCTGGTTCGAGTGGCTGTTCGCGCACGGCGCGTACTCGGTGCGGCACCTGGAGAACCCGCTGTTCACGGCCCGGCAGAACGCCCCGGACGGGGTGAACATGATGGCCAACACCTCGCTGCTCGGGGTGACCCTGCCGCTGTCGCCACTGACGATGCTGGTCGGCCCCCAGGTCACGTACGCGCTCTACCTGGGTGGCGCGCTGGCGGCCACCGCCGGCACCGCCTACTGGATGCTCTCGCGGCACCTGGTGCGCTCCCGGGCGGCGGCCTTCGTCGGCGGGGCGTTCCTCGGCTTCGCACCGGGCATCATCCACCACGCCAACGGCCAGCCCAACTTCGTGTCCAACTTCCTGCTGCCGTTGATCGTGGTGCGGGTGCTGCGGATGGGCGAGCCGGGCCGGTGGCGGCGCAACGGGCTGGTGCTCGGGGTGCTGGTGACCTACCAGATCTTCATCAACGAGGAGATGCTGCTGCTCACGGCGCTGGCCTGCCTGGTCGTCGTGCTGGCGTACGCGGTGCAGCGGCCACGGGCGACGCGCGCCGCGGCCGGGACGTTCCTGGCCGGGCTGGGCGTCGCCGGTGGGCTGGCCCTGCTGCTGGCGGCGTACCCGATCTGGTTCCAGTTCAACGGTCCGCAGTCCTACCGCGGTTTGCAGGGCGGCGTCTTCCACAACTGGGGCGAGGACCTGGTCGCCTTCGTGACCTTCGCCCGCGACACCTGGGCGGGCGATCCGGCGGTCGAGCAGACGATCGGCATGACCGAGCAGAACACCTGGTTCGGTTGGCCGCTGGTGCTGCTCTCGGTGGTGGCCCTCGTGCTACTGGTGCGCCGTTCGCTGGCCGCCCGGATCGTCGCGGTGCTGATCGTGGTCTTCACGGTGGCCTCGATCGGGCCACGGGTGCGCTTCGACGGGGTGGAGACCGGGGTGCGCGGCCCCTGGTCGTACGTGCCGGACGACCTGCCCCTGGTCGAGATGATGATGCCGACCCGGTTGACCCTGGTGGTCGCCGCTGCGGTGGGCGTACTGCTGGCGCTGACCTGGGACGCCGCGGCCCGCCACGGCCGTCCGGTGGCCGCGCCGGCCCGCGTGCCGGCCCCGCGCGCCGGAGAGCCGGCGACCGCCGCAGAGGCGGCGACGTCCGACGACCAGGGCGTCACCGCGCCGGTCGCGACGCGACGCCGGTGGCTGCGCCCACTGGGGTACGCGGCGGTCACCCTCGCCCTGCTGCCGCTCTTTCCCCGGCCGCTGCCCGCCCAGCAGATCGACCCGCCGCCGCACTTCATCACCGCCGGCGGCTGGCGGCCGTACGTGCCCCAGGGCCGGACCCTCGTGCCGGTGCCGATCCCGAGCAACGTGCACGGCCTGCCCACGCTGCGCTGGAGTGCCCTGACCGGGCAGGAGTTCCCCGTCCCGGGCGGCTACTTCATCGGCCCCAACGAGCTGGGCGAGGGCGTCTTCGGCGCACCGAACCGGCCCACCAGCAGCCTCATCTACTCCACGATGGACGCCGGCGCGGTCCCCGTCCTCACCGACGAGAACCGCCGCCAGGCCGTCGAGGACCTCCGGTTCTGGCGAGCGTCGGTGGTGGTGCTCGGCGCCCACCCGCGCGAGGCGGTGCTGCGCGAACTGGTCACCGCCCTGATCGGGCCACCGCAGCGCGTCGACGACGTCTGGGTCTGGGACGTCCGCGCGCTGGTTGATCAGCGCTAGCCGACCAACGTCCGGACGTCCCACGCCCACCCGCCGTCGACCGGGCGGCCGGGGCCGAGCAGTTCCTCGACGGTCCGGCGGACCGGTTCGTCGTGCGTCGACCGGCCGAGCACCACCACGGCGGCCCGCCAGTGCCGCAGGTCGTCGACGGCCTGACGGCGGTCGGCCTCGGTGAGCACCGGCACCGTGCCGGTCTCGGCGACCCGGCGCAGCAGCACGGCGGTCGGCAGGTCCGGGGCGCCCCAGCGGGCCGCCGGGTCGTCCGGGCCGCTCGGTCCGATGAAGTACCCGCCCGGGGCGCGGAACGCCAGGCCGGTGCGGGCCGACCAGAGCATCACCGGGCTCAGCGCGGCGCCGGTCACCGGGGGCACCGCCACCACGGTCCGTCCCGGAGGCACCACCTGCCGCCACCCGCCGTCGGCGACGAACCCCGGCACCGGCGCGACCGGCACCGCCCGGATCGGCGTCGGCGTCAGGGGCAGCAGCGCGGCGGCCACCGCGCCCGCCCCCAGCAGTCGTACCGGCAGTCCCGGCACGGTCGGTGACCGGCGGGCCGCCCGCACCCGGTCCACGAAGAGCGCCACCAGGACACCCAGCACCGGCACGCAGACCAGCGCGAACCGGGCCGGCACCGCGAGGTCGAGCAGCGGCAGCCCCGCGACCAGCCGGTACGGCCCCGCGACGCCTGTGGCATTGCCGTCCACCCGCAGGTCGGTGCCGAGCGACAGCAGGGCGAAGACGATGCCGCAGCCGGCCAGCGCGCGGATCAGCGGCCGTCGCCACAGCCAGATCACGGTGACCACGGCGAGCACCAGCAGGCCGGGGCCGAAGAACGAGTTCTCCTCGGTGGGGTTCGGTGCGAGCAGCCCGGGTAGCCAGTCGTCTCCGAGCACGGTCTGCCGGGCCGACGCGGTGAACGACGCGGCGTCGAGCTGGAAGCCGTGCGCGGCGAAGGCCATTCCGGTGTAGTGCTGCGGCCCGTGGAACTGGAACCACAGGGGGTACGCCAGCAGCGTCACCGCCACCACGGCCGCCACGGCGAGCCGGCCGAGCAGGGCCGGCGCGAGCCGGCGGGCCGCGGCCCGGTCGGCGAGGGCGTAGCCGAGCGCGAACACCCCGGCGGCGAGCGCCAGGAAGACGAGCACCTCCTCGCCGATGAACACCTGCCACACGAGCAGCAGCCCGAGGCCGACACCGGGCCGCCACACCCCGCGCGGGCTCGACCCGGAACGGAACACCAGGGCGAGGATCGCCGGTAGCAGGAACTGGGCGGCCACGTGCAGATGCGCCCCGGCCTGGGCGATCATCCCGGGGGCGAAGCCACAGACCAGGCCCCCGAGCGCCGCCGCGCAGCGGGCGGTGACCAGTCGACGGCGCAGCAGCGCGTACCAGGCTGTGGCGGTGCCGGCGAGGCAGCAGACCACCGCCACGCAGAACGCCGCCTGCGAGCCGAACAGCAGCGTCACCGGGGCCAGCGGGACACCGAGGCCGAGCACCGAGGTGTTGGCCATCAGGTTGACGCCGTCGGGCGCGTTCAGGGCGGTGCTGTAGAGCGGGTTCTCCCCCGCGACGACGGCGTGCGCCGCGTGGGCCAGCATCCACTCGAAGAGCACCTGGTCGCCGGCCTGGTGGAACAGCCGGTCGGGGCGGCCCCACTGGGTGCCGGTCAGCAGCACCGCGAGCCCCAGGTAGCCGGCGATGACCACCGCGTCCGGGAGCCACGCCGGCCGGGGTCGGCGCGCGGTCGGCGGACCGAGCGTCGCTGCCGCCGTCTCCGCCGGCGACGACGTCGTTCCCGTGGACATCAGACCGAGCGGTCGGTAAGCGTCCGAACGTCCCACACCCAGACGTCCAGCTCCTGCCGGCCGGGGCCGACCAGCTCCTCGACGGTACGCCGCAGCGGTTCGACGTGCTGCTGACGGACCGGCAGCACCAGGATCGCCGCGTGCCAGTGCCGCAGCTCGTCGGTGAAGCGCCGACGCTGCCGGTCGTCCAGCTTGGGGGTCCGGCCGGTGGTCGCGACCTCCTCCAGCAGCTGGCCCACCCCGCTGGGCCGGCCGCCGAACCGACCGGGGTCACCGGTGTTGCCGTTGCGGGGGGCGAGGAAGTAGCCACCCGGGATCTTGAAGTCGAGGTTGGTGGCGGCCGCCCAGCGCATGCCGTGCGTGTTGCCCATGCTGGGCACCGGGATCGGCACGAGCGTCTGGTCCGGGCCGACGTACTGCCGCCAGCGGTCGGCGGTGATGAACTCCGGCACCGGCGGCCGGGAGACCATCCGCAGCGGCATCGGGGCGATCGGCAGCAGCGCGAACGCCAGGCCGGCGGCGGTGAGCGTCCGGACGGTACGCCGGTCGGCCGGGCGCAGCGCCCAGGCCCGCTCGACGGCGAGCGCGAGCAGCAGACCGATGAGCACCGTGGTGATCAGGCCGAACCGGGTCGGCACGACCGCGTCCAGCAGGGGCAGGTGCACCAGCAGTTCCCACGGCCCGGTGATCAGCTCCCGGTCCCACCAGGAGATCCGCTCGCCGAGGGAGAGCAGGGCGAAGAAGCCACCGGTCGCGGCGAGCGCCCGCACGACCATCTCCCGACGCAGCCACACCACGACGGCGACGGCGAGCAGCGACAGGCTCCACCCGAAGAAGGCGTTCTCCTCGGAGTAGTTCGGGGCCAGGTTGACGTTGGCCCGCTGGTTGCCGCCGAGGGTGGCCGAGCCGGGGGCGAAGAAGGCGGCGATGTCGTTGCCGTAGTCCTGCACGGCGTCGCTGAGCCCGTGGTACGCCATCGGCCCGGCGAACTGCACGTACAGCGGGTACGCCAACAGCGCCCCGGCCAGCAGCGCGCACGCGGCCAGGCCGGCGGCCAGCGGTCGCCACGCCGCCCGCCAGCGGGCCGGTTCCTGCGCCACCACCGCGAGCAGGAAGATCCCGCAGGCCAGCGCCGTGAAGAGCAGGATCTCCTCGTTGATGAACGCCTGGGCGGTGACGAGCAGGGCCAGCAGGGCGCCGTCGAGGACCGGCCGGCGCGAGCGGGTGAGCACCAGCACCCGCCAGACGATGAACGGCAGCAGGAACTGACTGATGATGTTGGGGTGCCAACTGGCGTGCGAGAGCATCGCCGGGGAGAACCCGCAGAACCAGCCGCCCGCCGCGGCGGCGAGCGGCGTACGCACGACGTGGCGGCGGAGCATGAGATACCACGCCATCGCGGTGCCGGCGAGGCCGAGCGTCACCAGCACCACGAAGGACACCGCCGGCCCGAACAGCAGGGTCACCGGCACCATCGGGATACCCAGCGCCAGTACCGCCGTGTTGGCCATCAGGTTGACGCCGTCGGGATAGTTGAACTGCTCGGTGTAGAACGGATATTCGCCGTGCAGCACCACCCGCACCGAGTGGGCGAGGAAGAACTGCACCTGGGCCGGGTCTCCGGTGTAGAGCGACGCCACCCGGCCGGCCGGGTCCAGCCAGATCCGGCTGGTCACCCAGAGCGCGGCGACCAGGAACAACGCGCCGACCGCCAGGTGCTGCCGCCGCCGGGTCCAGCGGGCCCACCGACGTCGGCGCGGCCCGGCGGTCCCCTCGTCGCCGTCGCCCTGGGCAGGTACGCCGGCCGGGGCGACCTCGACGGGCACGCCGGCCGGGGTGGCAGTGGCCGGCGGCGCCGGCGAGGTCTCGACCGCCGGTGGGGCTTCGGCCGGCGCTGGCGGTGGGGCTTCGGCCGGCACTGGCGGGGTCTCGACCGGCGCTGCCGGTGGGGCTTCGGCCGGCGCGGCGGCGACCGCCGTCGTGGCGGGCTCGGGCTCGCGCCCAACGGTGCGCACGCGGGCGCCGGCATGGGAGGCCGGAGCGGCGGTGCCGCCGGGAGCGCCGACGGCCCTGGCCCGGGAAGCGGTGGGAGTGTGGTGGCTCACTGTCTCGTCGGGGCCGGCCGCCTCCGGGTGCGGCGCGGACAGGGCGCGGGACTCGGCAGGCGTCACAGTCGGCGGAGTCTACCCGAGCGGCGAAAAGGCACTAAAGCCCCGGTGACGTCCATTGTGGTGGGTGCGGGACCGGCCAGCGGCGGCGTCGCGTCGGACATCTCGTACTATGGCGCTTTCCCACAACGACGGCGAGGCGATCGGGGGCGGATCAGGTGACTCCGGGCCGCCGGCACGGCAGGGCGCTCAGCGTCCTGCTGACCGCGCTGTTGACCGCCACCGCGTGCGGTCCCGTCGCGGAGCGCACGCCCCGCGACCTGCGGGTGGGGTACGACAGCCTCGACGGCACGCTGGCCGTGTGGCCGCCCCGGGGCGACCTGGCCGGTGACGCGGCGGCGACGGCGGCGGTCACCAGGGCCGTCCGGGACTGGCGCTCACCGGCCGACGACCGGGCGCACCTGCCCTCGTCCGGCATCCTCTTCTCGGGGCGGGTCGACGGGGCGCCGGTGGCCCTGGTCGCGGCCGACGTGCCCGGCGAGAGCGCGTCCTGGCTGCTGCAACTCGCCGGCGACGGCGGCCGGTACGCGATCGCCCGCGCCACCGAGTACACCGACCCCGGCTACCTGGTCTACTCCGACGTGCTGCCGGTGCAGACGGCCGGTGGTCGGCGCTATCTGGTCTCCGCCCGCGTGCAGCAGCTGCTCGGCCCGCAGGGCCGGGCGCTGACCGTCGCCGACGGCCTCAGCGCCCCGGTCGACGTGCCGGCCTGCACGGCGGTCGGCGTGACGGCGACCCTGCGGGCCACCGAGTCGCTGCCCCGTGGGCGGGCCGCCGACCGGCTGCTGGACCTGGGCACCGGCACGACCGACCCGCGCTATCCGCTGGTCCGTGACGAGTCCGGCGCGGGCCGGCGGGCGCTCACCGGCCTGGACACCTGCGTGCTGGCCGGCGAGCGGGGTCCGTTCGGCAGCATCCCGCGCCGGATCGGCGACCGGGACGCGCCGAAGTCGGTGCCGACGTCCTGGCCGATGGCGAAGCTCTCGGTCCGCTCACTCGGCGAGGTGGCTCTGGGCGGTGGCGAGCCGGCCGAGTTGCAGCAGCTCAGCTGGGACACCGACGCCGGCATGATGACCGCTGTCGTCTACCGGCCGGCGGACGGGAGCGCGCCGGTGGTCTCGCCGGCCGACCGTGCCACGCCGTTGCAGACGTACCAGCTGCCGGTGCCCGGCCAGCCCCTGGTGGTGCTCAGCTGGCGGGCCACCCGGGACAGCTCCCTCTCGGTGCCGCCGGGCACCCCGCTGCTGGTGGAGCGCCCCGGCCTGGTGGTCGTCCCCGAGCCGGACAGCACCCAGACCTACAGCCTGGCCAACACCGACAAGACCCACTACCGCTCGGTAAGCCCCCGCTCCCGCTAACCCCCACACCCCCCAACCGGTCGATCATGAGCTGGTGGTGGGCGTTGAATACCTATCCGCCCTTTTTGCCAGGGACCACAACTCCATGATCGACCGGGCAGGGGTATGGCGGGGAACGCCGGCGGCGGGCGCCCCGTGGGGGTGCCCGCCGCCGGGTCGAGCTGGACAGTCGAGCTAGTTCTGGGCTGCCGTGTCGCTGGGGGTCAGCCGGTCCGGGCTGGCGTCCAGGCCGGAGATCCAGCCGGTGACGTTCCGGGCGACGTCCTGGGCGGTCAGGCCGAGATCGGCGAGGATCTGCGCACGGGTGCCGTGCGGGTGCCAGTCGGCCGGTACGCCCAGGTCCTTGAGCGGCACCCGGACGTCGGCGTCGCGCATGGCCTGGCCGAGGGCGTCACCGACACCGCCGACGCGGACGCCGTCCTCGACGCTGACCACGAGCCGGTGCCGGGCGGCCAGCTCGACCAGCTCGGCCGGCACCGGGCGGACCCAGCGGGGGTCGACGACGGTGACCCCGTAGCCGTGCTCGGCGACCCGGGCCGCGACCTCCATGCCCAGCTGGCCGAAGGAGCCGACGGCGACGAGCAGCACGTCGGTACGCGCCGACTCGGCCAGCACGTCGACCGGGCCGACCCGGCGCACGGCCGGCAGGTCGGCGGCGACAGTGCCGGTGGGGAACCGCACGACTGTCGGGCCGTCGTCGACGGCCAGCGCCTCGCGCAGCTCCTCCCGCAGCGTCGCGGCGTCCCGGGGAGCGGCGATCCGCAGGCCGGGCACCACACCGAAGACCGACATGTCCCAGATGCCGTAGTGGCTGGGGCCGTCCGGGCCGGTGATGCCGGCGCGGTCCAGCACGAAGGTCACCGGCAGCTTGTGCATCGCCACGTCCAGCAGGACCTGGTCGAAGGCGCGGTTGAGGAAGGTGGCGTAGACCGCGACCACCGGGTGCAGCCCACCCAGCGCCAGACCGGCCGCCGAGGTGGCGGCGTGCTGCTCGGCGATGCCCACGTCGTACACCCGCTCGGGGTACTTGCGGGCCAGCTTGGCGATGCCGGTCGGCTCGGCCATGGCGGCGGTGATGCCCACCACGTCCGGGCGCTCGTCGGCGATGGCCAGCAGCTCGTCGGCGAAGACGTGGGTCCACTTCACCGAGGGGGCGGCCAGCAGCGTGCCGGTCTCCACGTCGAAGGCGCTGCTCGGGCCGTGCAGGCAGTCGGCCTCGTCCTCCTCGGCGGGGCGGTAGCCGTAGCCCTTGCGGGTGACCGCGTGAACGATCACCGGGCCGCCGAAGTTCTTCGCCGCGCGCAGCGCCGACTCGACGGCCGCCACGTCGTGCCCGTCCACCGGGCCGACGTACTTGATGCCGAGGTCCTCGAACATGGCCTGCGGAGCGACCGCGTCCTTGATGCCCTTCTTGACCGCGTGCAGCACCTCGTACATCGGCTTGCCGACCAGCGGGGTGGAGCCCAGGGCGTCCTTGACCGTGTCGAGGACCTTCTCGTAGCCGGGGTTGAGCCGCAACGACGAGAGGTGGTCGGCCAGGCCGCCGATGGTCGGCGAGTAGGACCGCCCGTTGTCGTTGACCACGATGACCAGGGAGTTGCCGGCGGTGGCGATGTTGTTCAGCGCCTCCCAGCACATGCCGCCGGTCAGCGCGCCGTCACCGACCACTGCCACGACGCTGCGCGCCTCACCCCGCAGGGCGTACGCCTTGGCCAGGCCGTCGGCGTAGGAGAGCGCGGTGGAGGCGTGCGAGTTCTCGATGAGGTCGTGCTCGCTCTCGGCCTGGCTGGGGTAGCCGGAGAGGCCACCGCGCTGGCGGAGCTTGTCGAAGCCGGCCTGGCGCCCGGTGATGATCTTGTGAACGTACGCCTGGTGGCCGGTGTCGAACAGGAGCCGGTCCCGGGGGGAGTCGAAGACGCGGTGCATGGCCAGCGTCAGCTCGACCACACCGAGGTTGGGCCCGACGTGCCCGCCGGTGCGGGAGACCTTGGCGATCAGGAAGTCGCGGATCTCCGCGGCGAGCACATCCAGCTCCTCGCCCGACATCCGCTTGACGTCCTGCGGACCGCGGACCGTCCCCAGCAACCGGCCGTGGTTGGCCGTGTCCTCTTCAACACTCATGACCGGAGAGTCTATCGGCCGTCCGACACTCCGCAGCCTGGCCCGAGCCGTACGCACCGCAGTGGGCCGCTGAGCGCCTGGTCAGGGCCGGTCCACATCAGGAGCGTCGACCGGCAGCAGGAGGCCCACCAGCTCGACGTGCTGGGTCATCGGGAACAGGTCGAAGCCGCGCAGCGCGGCCAGCCGCCAGCCCAGCTCGGCGAAGGTGCGCACGTCCCGGGCGAAGGCGGCCGGGTCGCAGGCCACGTACGCGACGGCCCGCGGACCGGCGGCGACGATGTCGCGCACCACCGGGGCGCCCGCGCCGGAGCGCGGCGGGTCGAGCACCACCACGTCGACCGGGCCGGTGATCCGTCGGCGGGCCAGCGCGGTCTCCACCCGGGCGGCGACCACCTCGACCCGGGGCAGGTCGGCCAGGTTCACCCGGGCCGCGTCCGCCCCGGTCGGGCTCGACTCGACAACTGTGACCCGCGCGTCGCCGACCCGGCCGGCGAGGGCCGCCGCGAACAGCCCGGCCCCGCCGTAGAGGTCCCAGGCCACCTCGCCCGGCCGCGGGTCGAGCAGCTCCAGCACGGCAGTGGACAGGGTGTCCGCCGCGGCCGGGTGCACCTGCCAGAAGGCGGACGCGGGCAGCGCCCAGTCCCGTCCGGCGGCCACCTCGCGGACCTCGGTCGGCCCGCTCACCGGCGTGGCCACCCCGTCGCGGACCTCGGCGACGCTCACGTCCCCGCCGGTGCTGGCGACGGTCTCCACCGCCTCGGCCGCCGGCCAGCGCGTGCCGGTCGGGGTGAGCACGGGCAGCTGCTGGATGGCCGGGTGGGCGATCCGGCAGCGATCGATCGGCACGACCTCGTGCGAGCGGTGCTTGAGCAGGCCGGCGCGGTCCGCGGCGTCGACCGCGTAGCGGACCCGCGAGCGCCAGCCCAGCGACCCGCCCGGCAGCGCCTCGACCTGGACGCCCAGCCGGTCCAGCTCGGCGTCGGCGAGCCCGCCGAGGCGGACCAGCTGCTCGCGCACGACCGCGGTCTTCCAGGCCAGCTGCGCGTCCGGGGCGACGTGTTGCAGGTCGCAGCCGCCGCAGGCGCCCGGCCTCGCGTACGGGCAGGGCGGCTCCACCCGGTCCGGTGAGGGGTCCAGCACGGTCACCGCGTCGGCCCGGACGAACCCCCGGTGCACCTCGGTGACCTCGGCGATCACCCGCTCACCGGGCAGCGCGTGCCGGACGAACACCACCTGCCCGTCCACCCGGGCCACGCAGTGCCCGCCGGGAGCTACCGCGTCGACTGTCAGCTCGACCCGCTCCGCCTCCGCCAGGCCCCGTTCGGTAGCCGCCGTCACGGACGGCGTGGTCCGCTCAGTCACGGCCGTTCCCGACCGTTTCGCTGTCCACCGGGCCGGACTCGTCCGGCGGCGGCGCGGTGACCACTGGTGGCACGGTGCCCCGCGGCCCGCGCGCGGGCGTACGGGAGAGCGTGGCGTCCAGCCGGTCCAGGTTCTTGCTGGCGGTCGAGGCGAGCTGCCACGGGACGCTGACCACCATCACCCCCGGTTCGAAGAGCAGTCGACCCTTGAGGCGCAGCGCGCTCTGGTTGTGGAGCAGATTCTCCCACCAGCGCCCCACCACGTACTCGGGGATGAAGACGGTGACGACGTCGCGCGGTGACGAACGACGGGTCGAGGCGACGAAGTCCAGGATCGGCCGGGTGATCTCCCGGTACGGCGAGTCGACAACTGTGAGCGGGATCGCCATCTCCCGCCGCTCCCAGTCGGCCTGCAGGTCGCGGGTGTCCTTCTCGTCCACGTTGACGGTCACCGCGGTCAGCGTGTCCGGCCGGGTGGCCCGGGCGTACGCGATGGCCCGCAGCGTCGGCTGGTGCAGCTTGCTGACCAGCACGATCGCGTGGTTCCGGGCGGGCAGCACGGCCCGGCCCTCGTCCGGCGGGGTCAGCTCGGTGGCGACCCGGTCGTAGTGCCGGCGGATGGCCAGCATCAGCGCGTAGATCACCGCCATCGCCGCGATCGCGATCCAGGCGCCGAGCAGGAACTTGGTGATCAGGACGATCACCAGCACCGTGCCGGTCAGACCCATGCCGAAGGTGTTGATGGCCCGGGAGCGGTGCATCCGCTTGCGCGCCTCCGGGTCCCGCTCGGTGCGCAGGCGCCGGTTCCAGTGTCGGATCATGCCGGCCTGGGAGACGGTGAACGAGACGAAGACACCGACGATGTAGAGCTGGATGAGGCGGGTCACCTCGGCCTGGAACCCGACGATCAGCACGATCGCGAAGAGGGCGAGCGAGGTGATGCCGTTGGAGAAGGCCAACCGGTCGCCCCGGGTGTGGAACTGGCGGGGCAGGTAGCGGTCCTGGGCGAGGATCGAGCCGAGCACCGGGAAACCGTTGAACGCGGTGTTCGCGGCCAGGAAGAGGATGAGCGCGGTCATCCCGGCCACCACGTAGAGCAGGAACGAGCCGGAGCCGAAGACCGTCTCGCCGAGCTGGGTGGTCACCGTCTTCTGCACGTACCCGTCGGGGCCCGAGACGATCTGCAGGGCCGGGTCCTCGACGAACTGCAGGTGGGTCAGCCGGGCCAGCCAGATGATCCCGACGAGCAGGCTCACCGCGATCGCGCCCAGCAGCAGCAGCGTGGTGGCGGCGTTGCGGCTCTTGGGCGCCTTGAACGCGGGCACGCCGTTGGAGATCGCCTCCACGCCGGTGAGCGCGGCGGCGCCCGAGCTGAACGTCCGCAGCAGCAGGAAGACCAGCGCGAACCCGGTCACACTGTGCTCGGCCTGGATGACCAGGTCGGCGCTGGGCGCACGGAGGTCGTCACCCAGGACGAAGACGCGGAACAGACCGGTGAGCAGCATTCCGCCCATCACGATCACGAAGCCGTACGTGGGGATGGCGAACGCGGTGCCCGACTCGCGCAGTCCGCGCAGGTTGACGGCGGTCAGCAGGACCACCGCGAGCACCGCGATCATGACCTTGTGGGTGGCCACGAAGGGCACCACCGAGCCGAGGTTCGCCACGCCGGAGGAGACCGACACGGCCACGGTGAGCACGTAGTCGACAAGCAGGGCGCTGGCCACCCCGACCCCGAACTTCGGTCCGAGGTTGACCGTGGCCACCTCGTAGTCGCCGCCGCCGGAGGGGTAGGCGTGCACGTTCTGCCGGTAGCTGGCCACCACCGTGAGCATCACCACGACCACCGCGAGGGCGATCCACGGGGAGAACAGGAACGCCGACGCCCCGGCGATGGAGAGGGTCAGCAGGATCTCGTCAGGCGCGTACGCAACGCTGGACAGCGCGTCGGAGGCGAACACGGGCAGCGCGATGCGCTTCGGCAGGAGGGTGTGCTGCAGTCGGTCGGACCGGAACGGTCGACCGAGGAGCAGTCGCTTCAACAGCGAGGTGGGTCTGGCCACGAACGCCAAGGGTACGACCACCACGGTCCGAACGCGGGGGTGGGCGATCACGGGTGGCAGACAGGACGCGGTACGGTCGGTCCCGCTGTCGACCCGGACGTGGCAGGCTCGGACTCGGAGCCACCGGCGGCGAAAGGGCCAGCGGCAGCGGTACGCACCTTGGGAGGGACAGCGTGCACGTCGTGATCATGGGATGTGGCCGGGTCGGGTCGACCCTCGCCCACAGCCTGGAGTCCCGGGGACACTCGGTGGCGGTGATCGACCAGGACGCCGACGCCTTCCGCCGGCTCGGCCCCGACTTCGCCGGAATCACGGTGACCGGGGCGGGCTTCGACGGCGAGGTGCTGCGCCAGGCCGGCATCGAGCGCGCGGACGCCTTCGCGGCCGTCTCCAGCGGCGACAACTCCAACATCATCTCGGCGCGGTTGGCCCGGGAGACGTTCGGCGTGTCCCGGGTCGCGGCCCGGATCTACGACCAGCGCCGGGCCCAGGTCTACGAGCGGCTGGGCATTCCCACCGTGGCGACCGTGCGCTGGACGGCCGACCGGATGCTGCGGCACCTCGTGCCCGAGGGCAACGTGGAGATCTTCCGCGACCCGACGAGCACCGTGTCGATCGTCGAGGTCCCGGTGCACAAGGAGTGGATCGGCCGGCCGGTGCGCGCCCTGGAGGAGGCATCCGGCGCGCGGGTGGCCTACCTGATCCGCTTCGGCATCGGCACGCTGCCCACCGCGTCCACAGTCGTCCAGGAGGGCGACCAGGTGTTCATGCTGGTCAGCGACGACATCGTGGCGACTGTCACGTCGGTGGCGGCGACCCCGCCGGAAGGGGGGCACTGAGCCATGCGGATCGCCATCGCGGGCGCCGGCAACGTGGGTCGCTCGATCGCTCAGGAGCTGATCGAGAACGGCCACCAGGTGATGCTCATCGAACGGCAGCCGAAGATGCTCCGGCCGGACCGGGTTCCGGCCGCCGAGTGGGTGCTCGCCGACGCGTGCGAGGTCGCCAGCCTGGAGGAGGCCAACGTCGCCGGCTGCGACGTGGTGGTCGCGGCGACCGGCGACGACAAGACCAACCTGGTGCTGTCGCTGCTGGCCAAGACCGAGTTCGCGGTGCCCCGGGTGGTGGCCCGGGTCAACCGGGCGGAGAACGAGTGGCTCTTCACCGAGCAGTGGGGCGTCGACGTCGCGGTGAGCAAGCCGCGGGTGATGGCCGCCCTGGTCGAGGAGGCGGTCACCGTCGGCGACCTGGTCCGGTTGATGACCTTCCGGCAGGGCGAGGCCAACCTCGTCGAGATCACCCTCCCGCCGACCGCGCCCTACGTCGGTCAGCCCCTGCACGCGGTGCCGCTGCCCCGCGACTCCGCCCTGGTGGCGATCCTGCGCGGCAAGCGCGTCCTGGTGCCCAGCCCGGACGATCCCATCGAGGCCGGCGACGAGCTGATCTTCGTCTGCACCGCCGAGGTGGAGGACGACGTCCGCGCGGTCATCCTCGGTCCGGACAGCGTCGAGCGGACCCGCGGCTCCCACTGAGCCGCGGGGCGCGGGCGGCGCTGTCGCTCAGGCGCCCGGCAGCGGGGTGGGTTGCGGCTCCCGGGTGACCCGGCGCACCGTCCAGACGGTGATGAGCAGCAGCAGCGCGTACGGCGGGTAGCCCAGCGCCAGCCGGGCCACGCCCAGCGCCGTGTCCTGGTGGGCCAGGTAGAGCCCGGCCTGCACGCCCACCTTGGCGAGCCACACCACGCCCCAGAGCACGGTCAGCCGGGTGAAGACGCGCACCAGCTTCGGGTCGGCCCGCCACTCGGAGCGGCCCTTGGCGACCAGCACCGACCAGATCCACCCGACGAGGGGCTGGCGGATGGCCGCCGAGATCAGCAGGGCGATGCCGTAGCCGATGCCGTAGAGGATGCCGGGAAGGTAGAAATCCCGCTCGTCACCGGTGCGCCAGGCGATGGCTGCGCCGATACCGACCCCGAACAGCCCGTTGACCGCGTGCCGGATCGGCCGGCGCTGAGCCAGCCGCAACCCGGCGATCAGCAGCGCGACGGCCACCGAGGCGATCACGGCGGGCCGCAGGTCGCCGATGATGTTGGCGAGCACGAAGACGACCACCGGGATGCTGGACTCGACAAGCCCCCGCCAGCCGCCGAGCTGGTCGGCCATCTGCTCGGCGATCGTGGGCAGCGGCTCGTCGTCCTGCGGAGGATCGGTCTCCGGCTGTGCTGCCCGGTGCTGTCCCGTCGTCATGCCCGGCCTTCCGTCCGCGGTGCCGTCACTTCGGCGAGTCCAGCTCGTAGTACGGGTTGTAGATGACCTTGCGGTCGTCGCGCATCGCCACCCGGCCACGCGCGGTCAGGTGCCGCCCCGGCTCGATCCCGGAGATGTGCCGGCGCCCCAGCCAGACCAGGGTGACGACGTCGCTGCCGTCGTACAGGTCGGCCTCGAGGGTGGGCAGGTTGGTGCGCGGCGTGTAGACCACTGTGCGCAGCCGACCGGCCACCGAGACCACCTGGCCCCGGGAGCACTGCTGGGCCAGGACACCGCCGCACTCGGCGCTCTCCTGCCGCAACTCCTGCGCGTCGATCTCGGCCTCGCTGGCGGTGAACCGTTGCAGGATGCGCCGCAGCGACACCCGGCTCTCGTCGGTCGTCATGACCTCCGCGTCACCCTCTCCACGCTCACCGGCTCGCCGCCGGCACCGGCCCAGCTCCGGCGACGCCGGAACCGTCCCGCCAGCGTACGCCGACGGGGCCGGTTCCGGCGGGCCGGTGCGGGCCCGGTCAGACCTGGCGGGGCTCGGCGGCGGCGGAGGTGTCCCCGCCCTCGGCGTCGGCCTGGTCGGCGATCTCGCGGGGCAGGCGCAGCGGCAGCGGCTCACGGACCGGCTTCGCCTCCTGGCCACGGTCGACCACCAGGCCGTCCAGGCACTCGGCGAGCGGCCCGGCGCTGGCCGGATCGGTGGCCACCGGGCCCTGGAAGACGCCCCGGACCATCCAGCGCGGCCCGTCGACGCCGACGAACCGCAGGTTCGTCGGGCCGTCCGGGGTGCGCACCTGGGCGTGCAGCTCCGGGCCGTACTCGCCCTCGACCTCCTGGGCGGCGGCGCCGTCGCGCAGCAGCGACTGCCGGATCTCCTCGCGCACCTCGTCCCAGATCCCCTCGGACCGGGGGGCGGCGAAGACGCCGAGCTGCAGCGCGTTGTCCCCGTGCACCAGCACGACCTGCTGGATCACGCCCTGCGGGTCGGCCTGCACCCGCACCTCCACCTCGGCCACCGCCGGGATGTGCAGGCTGCCGAGGTCGAGGCGCTGCACCTCGTCGTCGACCTCGGAGATGTCGTACGGCCCGCGCACGAGCGCCGGCGCGGACGTCCCGGTGCCCTCGTCGAGGACCTCGGTGGTCCGCTCGTCGCGGGTGTGCCGCCCGGCATCGGCCCGCTTTCGGGAGAAGATCACTGCGCCCACCCTCCGCTGTTCACAATCACCCTGCCACCTCTTCCGTCTGCCCGTGGCCCGGCTCGGCCCGCCGCTGGTCGACCCACTCCTGGCCGGCCGGTGACGGCACCAGCTGAGCGTGCCCGCCGGTCGAGCCGTGCCCGCCGGTCCCGCGCGAGGACCCGGGCAGCTCGGCCACCGGCTCGAACCGCGCCCGCGCGACCCGCTGGATCACGAGCTGGGCGATCCGGTCGCCACGGGAGATCTTCGCGGGCGTGTCCCGATCATGATTGATCAGGTTGACCATGATCTCACCCCGGTAGCCGGCGTCGACCGTACCGGGCGCGTTGAGCACCGTCACGCCGAGCCTGGCCGCCAGGCCGGACCGCGGATGGACCAGGCCCACGTACCCGTCCGGCAGGGCGACGGCCACGCCGGTGGGCACCAGGGCCCGACCGCCGGGCGGCAGCTCCACGTCCGCGGCGGCCACCAGGTCGGCCCCGGCGTCGCCGGGATGGGCGTACGTGGGCAGCGGCAGCTCGGCATCGAGCAGCCGTACGGGCACGGGTACGACGTCGGTCACGGGTCCCCTCTTCGTCCGGTTGTCTCCGGTGACCCTGCCATCCTGCCGGTTGGCCGGCCCGCCGTGCGCCGTACCCTCGCAGGAGTGAGCATGTCGCCCTCTCCGTCCGCCGATCGGCCGCCGGCGCCGGCCCGTCCGGCGTACGCCGAACGGCTGGACCTGCCCTGGTGGCTGTGGCTGACCGGGCTGGTGGCCGCCGCGCTGCTGGCCGTCGAGATCTGGATGGGCGCCGGCGGCGTCCGCGCCTGGCTGCCGTTCGCCGTGCTGTTGCCGCTCACCGCTGCCGGGCTGTGGTGGGTGGGCCGGATCCGCGTCGCGGTCGTCGACGCCGAGCTGCGGGTGGACGACGCCCGCCTGCCGGTGCGCTTCGTGGCCGACGTGATCCCGCTGGACGTCGCCGGTCGCCGCGAGGTGCTCGGTGTGGGCGCGGACCCTCTCGCCTTCGTGGTGCAGCGGCCCTGGATCGGCGGCGCCGTGCAGGTGGTGCTCGACGACCCGGCCGATCCGACCCCCTTCTGGGTGGTGAGCACGAGGCGTCCGGTCGAGCTGGCCGAGGCGGTGCTGGCCGCGCGGGACGCCGGCCGACCCGCCGACCGTACGGCCGGCGAGCCGGGCTGACCGATGCCGACGACCCCGCTCAGGTGCCCGTCGGCGGGCCGGGCAGGGCCGGCGGCGGCGCCGGCCGGGCGATGCCGCGGCGGCGCAGGTCCACCTGGAGCTGGTCGGCCATCTGCCGGGTGGCCCGGCGGTTGAGGAAGCTGGCCACCGCCGCGCCGGTCAGGAACGGCCCGAGGGTGGTGAGGTTGCGCCCGAATCGGCGCAGCAGCATGTCGCGCATCTCCTTGCGGGCTGCGGTGCCGAGCACCGCGCCCACCCCCACGCCGGGCACCATCGGGTTGACCCCGCGCTGGGTGGCCCAGGAGTGCACCAGGGCGACCGCTCGTTGGCTGCCGGCGCCCGGCAGCGACACGCCGTGGAGCTCGTGCAGCTCACCGATCAGTTTCAGCTCCACCGCCACGACGGCGACGGTCTCGGCGGCGAGCAGCACGGGCGCGGAGAGCAGCGTGGGTGCGACGGTCCATTCGACGGCGGCGACTCCCCCGCCGGCCGCGCCGATCCCGGCCGTGGCGCGGGAGGCGTTGCGGATCAGTCGCTCGGCCAGGGCGGCGTCGTCCAGGCCGGGAAAGTGTCGACGCAGGGTGGCCAGGTCCCGCACCGGTACGTGCGGGGCGATCTCGGCCACCGTGTCGGTCATCCAGCGCACGGCGGCGCGGGGCTTGAACAGGTCGGAAATGCCTCGGCTGCGGGCCTGCCCCACCATCCGGGTGAGCAGTTGCCGCCGCCGGGCCGGCTCGATGTCGTCCGCGGTCAACGCCGCGACGGTGGCGCCGAGATCGTCCGCGCCGTCGCCGGTGGTGTCGCCTCGATCGCTCATGGGTCGGACCTCCCGGTGGTGTGGCTACCCGCTACGAGTCAAGCAGGTACCCACCGGCGTTGCATGCCTACACCGGTAGCGGCGGCCCCGATCAGGAGGCCGCCGCCGGTGTCGTGAGTGTCAGACGCACTCTCGGCAGATCAGCTCGCCGTTGCGCTCGACCGCCAGCTGGCTGCGATGGTGAACCAGGAAGCAGCGGGCGCACCGGAACTCGTCCTGCTGCATCGGTAGCACCTTGACAGTGAGCTCCTCGTCGGCCAGGTCGGCACCGGGCAGCTCGAAGCTCTCGGCGACCTCGGCCTCGTCGACGTCCACCGCGCCCGACTGTGAGTCGACGCGCCGGGCCTTGAGCTCTTCCAGGCTGTCCTCGCCGAGGTCGACCTCGTCGCGACGCGGAGCGTCGTAGTCGGTGGCCATCGGATGTCACTCTCCCATATCGATGTTGTCGCTTCCGGTTGTAACGCCGGACGACGCTGTTTCGGTTCCGCTGGCCGGCAACCACTTGTGTCGGGCACCCGACCCGGGGGACCGTACGGGTCGGGACCGCTGGGGCCACTCCCCTGCGAGCGCGGAACCTTACCCCCCCTTGGGCGAGGCATGTATACCGCCCTTGCGGCTGAGATGTACGCCCCCGCACGCCAAGTTGTTCCCAATGTGATTCAGGCGACACGAAGATAGGGGTAGTAGTACCCGGTTCACGGTCGCCGCGCCGGCATGTCGGACTGTTTCCACGCGACGGCCGGACAACCGTTAACCTCAGCGGCGTATTCGACGGCCGGCGGTCAGTGCGATCGTTGGCGGCCGCCGCCACCCACCTGAGGTCTCGGGAGCGCCCAGATGAGTTTTGCGCGAGTGCGGGCACTCGTCGTCGTCGGCCTGCTGGGGGTCCTGGCCCTGGCGTTCGTGATCACCGCGATCGTCCGCGACAGCCAGGGCGAGGCCGGCGCGGCGGGCGGCTGCCCGGACGGTTGGCCGTTGGCCGACGTCACCCTGCACGAGCCCAAGGACGTCAAGATCAACGTCCTGAACGCGACAATCGAGCCGGGCCGGGCCGGCGCCGTCGCGGACGACTTCCGCAACCGCAAGTTCCAGGTCAAGAAGGTCGGCAACGCGCCCAAGGGGATCGACGACGTCGCCGTGCTGCGGTACGGCCCCAAGGGCGTCAGCTCCGCCCACCTGCTCAAGGCGTACTTCCTCAACAACGCCGAGCCGGTCTACGACGAGAAGCGCACGGACGACGTGGTCGACGTGGTGTTGGGCAACGGCTTCCAGCAGCTCGCCACCACCACCGAGGTCAACCAGTCCCTCGGCGACCTGGGCCCACCTGTCGCGCCGGCGGGCTCCTGCCCGTCCCCCGCCGCCAAGAAGTGACGGCGTAACCGGGACGCCCGCGCCGGGCGTCCCGGTCCACGACGGCGGCGCGGTCAGGGGCCGCCGGAGGCGTCCAGGGCGGCCAGCCGGTCGTGCAGCTCGGCGAACAGGGCGGGCGGGGCCGCGATCACCAGGTCCGGGCCGGGCGGGCTACCGGCCAGGCCGGAGACCCGCACGCCCGCCTCGGCGGCCACCAGCCCGCCGGCGGCCAGGTCCCAGGCGGCCAGGCCCTTCTCGAAGTACGCGTCCAGCCGCCCCTCCGCCACCAGGCAGAGGTCCAGGGCGGCCGCTCCCAGGCGGCGGATGTCCCGCACCGACGCGATCAGCCCGGCCACCACCGACGCCTGGTGCGCCCGCCGACCGGCGTCGTAGCCGAAGCCGGTGCCGACCAGAGCCTGCCCGAGGTCCGTCTCGCCGGAACAGCGCAGCCGCACGCCGTCGCGCCAGGCGCCGCCACCGGCGGTGGCGGTCCACTCCTCGCCGGTGTTCACGTTGCGCACCACGCCGGCGACCACCACCCCGTCCACCTCGGCGGCCAGCGACACCGCGCTGTACGGCAACCCGTAGAGGTAGTTCACGGTGCCGTCGATCGGGTCGACGATCCACCGAACACCGCCCGGCTCCGCCGGGCCGGTGGCCTGCGTGCCGTACTCCTCGCCCAGGACCGCGTCCCCCGGCCGCAGCGCGCGCAGGGCGTCGAGGACCTGCCGCTCGACGGCCCGGTCCGCAGCCGTGACCACGTCGGTGACGGTGCTCTTGGTCGCCGCCACGGACACGCCCTCGGCCCGCATCCGGTACGCGGTGGCCGCGGCGTCCCGCGCCACGTCGAGCGCGATCGCCAACAGTTCCCGCGGTGGCGGCGCCGAACGGTCCATTCCAGGGTCCCCTTCCCGTACGACCGGGGCGTTCCGGGCCGTGCGCGAGTATCATCCTTACAAAGTCCACATCTGCGCCGAATCGGCGGTCCCGCCGCCGTTACGCCGTGCGGCGCAGGATGATCGCCGCAGACGGCGTTACAATTCACCCCTGCCCACGCGCCACGGACCGCCGACCACCGGCCGGCCCGGGACACGGGGGTCCCTCAACCACATCGCCCGGCCCGGTTGCCCCACGCTGTGCCGGACGATCCGGCCGTGCCCGCTCTTCGCCTCCGGAAGGTCATTCGTGACAGAACCCCGCCAGCCCGGCGCCGACGTTCGCTCGCTCACCGACACCCTGATCGCCCACGCGCAGAGCGCCGGTGGTCAGCTCACGTCGGCTCAGCTCGCGCGCACCGTCGAGACCGCCGAGGTGACTCCGGCCCAGGCCAAGAAGATCCTGCGGGCGCTCTCCGAGGCGGGAGTGACCGTTGTGGTGGACGGCTCGGCGAGCACCCGCCGCCGGGTCGCCGCGGCCCGCTCGACGACCCCCGCGTCCCGGGCCACCACCGCCAAGACCACCAAGAAGGCCGCCGCGCCCGCCCCGAAGCAGGCGCCCGCCTCCGACGAGGCGCCGTCGACGCCGGCGCCGCGCAAGGTGGCCGCTCGCAAGGCCGCCGGCAGCACCGCCGAGGTCGCCGCCGCAGCGGCCACCCCGGCGAAGGCGACCAAGTCGACCCGCGCCACCAAGGCGACGGTCGCCGCGGCGGCCGGAGCCAAGCCGGTCAAGGCCGGCGGCAAGGCCAAGGGCGAGGGCGCCGAGGGTGAGATCGACCCCGAGGAGCTCGCCGCCGCCATCGAGGACGTGGTGGTGGAGGAGCCGGCCGAGCTGGCCCAGGCCGCCGAGACCGACGCCGCCGCGTCGGCCACCGACAACGACTTCGAGTGGGACGACGAGGAGTCCGAGGCGCTCAAGCAGGCCCGGCGTGACGCCGAGCTGACCGCCTCCGCCGACTCCGTCCGGGCGTACCTGAAGCAGATCGGCAAGGTCCCGCTGCTCAACGCCGAGCAGGAGGTGGAGCTGGCCAAGCGGATCGAGGCCGGGCTCTACGCCGCCGAGCAGCTGCGCGCGGCCGACGAGGGCGAGGAGAAGCTCGCCCGGGAGATGGTCCGCGACCTGGGCTGGATCTCCCGCGACGGCGAGCGCGCCAAGAACCACCTCCTCGAGGCGAACCTCCGTCTGGTCGTCTCCCTGGCCAAGCGGTACACGGGGCGCGGCATGGCCTTCCTGGACCTCATCCAGGAGGGCAACCTCGGCCTCATCCGCGCGGTGGAGAAGTTCGACTACACCAAGGGCTACAAGTTCTCCACGTACGCCACCTGGTGGATCCGGCAGGCGATCACGCGCGCCATGGCCGACCAGGCCCGCACCATCCGTATCCCGGTGCACATGGTCGAGGTCATCAACAAACTCGGCCGCATACAGCGCGAGCTGCTCCAGGACCTGGGCCGTGAGCCCACGCCGGAGGAGCTGGCCAAGGAGATGGACATCACACCGGAGAAGGTGCTGGAGATCCAGCAGTACGCCCGGGAGCCCATCTCGCTGGACCAGACCATCGGTGACGAGGGCGACAGCCAGCTCGGTGACTTCATCGAGGATTCCGAGGCTGTGGTCGCCGTCGACGCGGTCTCGTTCTCGCTCCTGCAGGACCAGCTCCAGCAGGTGCTGCAGACGCTCTCCGAGCGTGAGGCGGGTGTGGTCCGGCTGCGTTTCGGCCTGACCGACGGTCAGCCGCGGACGCTTGACGAGATCGGTCAGGTCTACGGGGTGACCCGGGAGCGGATCCGGCAGATCGAGTCCAAGACGATGTCCAAGCTGCGTCACCCGTCCCGGTCGCAGGTCCTGCGGGATTACCTGGACTGAGCCGGTTTCGTCAACCGGACGTGTCGTTTTGATCACCTGGTGTGCAACACCAGATGGTGATCGTCCGGATGCACGAATGTGATCGTTGACGTGGCACCCTGGGTTCACGGCACACTGTCCCTGCCATGTGTGACCTCGGTCCCCCGCGGGCACACAGGGAAGGCAGTGCCCGGCACGGGTGTTGCACGATAGGTGAGCAACGACCGAAGAGATTGTTCATCGGTGACGACCAGAGGAGGAAGGCGATGAACTCGACCCTCACGCCGCCGCCCGAGACGGTGGTTCCCCCAGCCGCCGATGAACGGTGCGACCGCTGCAATGCTGCCGGGAAGCTCCGGATCACTCTGGCGGGTGGGAGCGAACTGGTGTTCTGCGGGCACCACGCGAACAAGTACGCGGAGGATCTCGTGAAGATCACCGAGCGGTTCGCGGCGGAGCCCGACTTCAGCTGGCGTGGCGCCGACCTGATGGCGAACTAGATCCGCATATCGACATAGCCGGCCGGAGGCACCCGATGGGTGTCTCCGGCCGGCTTTCGCCATCCAGGGGCCACTCGGTGCGCGTGGCCGACTCGATATCGGTGCCATGGGGTCATCCGGCCGCCCCCGATCCCCTCACATCAGCGACACGGTGTCGATCGTGACCGTGGGGGCTTCCGGCACCCGTTCAGAGGGTCTGCACCGTCGCGATGCGTTCCTCGAGCTGTTCGATGGTGGCCTGGGCGCTCGGCGGGCCGCCGCAGAGCCGGCGCAACTCGGCATGGATCTTGCCGTGGGGTTGGCCGGTGCGATGGTGCCGGGCGGCCACGAGAGCGTTCAGTTGGCGCCGGAGCGCCACACGGCGTTGGGCGGCACTCATGGGTACCGGCGGCGCCGCGGAGGGCGCAGCGGCCGGCTGAGCGGCCCCGTCGGCCGTACGACGGCGCTGGGCGGCGAGCTGTGCGGCCTGCCGTTTGGTGAGCAGCAGGGAGACCTGGTCGGCGGTGAGCAGGCCGGGCAGGCCGAGGTACTCCTCCTCCTCGGGGGTGCCGGCCTGGGCGGCGGTCCCGAACGACGCGCCGTCGAAGATCACCTGATCCAGTTCGGCGGTGGCCGAGAGCGCGGCGAACCGCTTCTCCAGCTCCCCGCTGGCCTGGTCGTCGCGCTGCGCGCGTTCCAGCAGCTCGTCGTCGAAGCCGTCGGAGTCCTTGGGTTTGCCGAGGACGTGGTCCCGCTCGTTCTCCATCTCGCTGGCCAGCCCGAGCAGGTGCGGCACGCTGGGCAGGAAGACCGACGCGGTCTCGCCGGGGCGGCGGGCCCGCACGAACCGGCCGATCGCCTGGGCGAAGTAGAGGGGGGTGCTGGCGCTGGTGGCGTAGACACCGACCGCCAGTCGGGGGATGTCGACCCCCTCGGACACCATCCGCACCGCGACCAGCCACCGCTGGTCGGACGCCGCGAACGTCGCGATCCGCGCGGATGCGCCCTGGTCGTCGGAGAGCACCACTGCGGCCTTCTCGCCGGTCACCTGCTCGATGAGCTTGGCGTACGAGCGGGCGGTCTGCTGGTCGGTGGCGATGATCAGACCGCCGGCGTCGGGCATGCCGGCGTTGCGCAGCACGGTGAGTCGGGCGTCGGCGGCCCGCAGCACCTGCGGCATCCAGTCCCCCGCCGGGTCCAGGGCGGTACGCCACGCCTGCGCCACCAGATCCTGGGTCATCGGCTCGCCGAGGCGGGCCGCCAACTCGTCCCCCGCGTTGGTGCGCCAGCGGGTCTCCCCGGAGTACGCGAGGAAGAGCACCGGCCGGACGACCCCGTCGCGCAGCGCGTCCGCGTAGCCGTAGACCGAGTCGGCGTGGGAGCGCAGCAGCCCGTCACCGCCCCGCTCGTACGTGACGAACGGGATCGGGTTGTCGTCGGAGCGGAACGGCGTACCGGTGAGCATCAACCGGCGTACGGCGGGCTCGAAGGCGTTCTTGACGCCGTCGCCCCAGGAACGGGAGTCGCCGGCGTGGTGGATCTCGTCGAGGATGACCAGGGTGCGACGGGTCATGGTGCGCCGCCGGTGCACCTGCGGGGCCATTCCCACCTGGGCGTAGGTGACCACCGCACCGTGGAAGTCGGCCGCCGAGTGCACGTCGGCGTTGCGGAACGCGGCGTCGAGCTGAATGCCCACCCGGGCCGCGGCCTCGGCCCACTGGTTCTTCAGGTGCTCGGTGGGCGCGACCACGGTGACCGCCTCGACGGTGCCGTCGCCGAGCAGTTCGGCGGCGATCCGCAGGGCGAAGGTGGTCTTGCCGGCGCCCGGCGTGGCGACCGCGGTGAAGTCCTCGGTACGGCGGCGCAGGTACTCCACCAGGGCCTTGCGCTGCCAGGCACGTAGGGCCGGGAACGTCTCGAGCACCGGCGTCCGGGCTGCCACGCGAAAGCTCCTCTCCGACCGCACGAGGGCGGACACCGGGCGAGGGCCACGAGTACCGCCGCCCATGAAAACGCCTCCGCGCAGAAGCTGCCGCGAAGGCCGACTCAGCATAACCAGCGCGGGCCCGCCGGCCCAGGCGACGCCACGCTGGTCACATCCGACGAACGTTCACCACTCCCGGTCCGTGCGGGGATCGGCACCGTCGGCGCGCGGCGGGCGCAGCGTGGCCACCGGCGCGGACCAGCGTCGACGCAGCGCGATCAGGCGCAGCCCGACCACCAGGACGGCGGCGGCGGTGAGCGGCGCGGGCCCGGTCTGGCCGCTGACGTACAGCAGCACCACCAGGACCGAACCGGCAAGTGCGGCCAGCGCGTAGATCTCCCGGCGCAGCACGACCGGGATCTCGGCGGTCAGCAGGTCCCGACCGAGCCCTCCGCCGATCGCGGTGAGCATGCCGATCAGGCAGGCGCCGACCGCCGGAACCCGGGCGTCGAGCGCCTTGAGCGTGCCGGTGACGGTGAACAGACCGAGGCCCGCCGCGTCGAGCACCAGCACCGTGGTGCGCAGTCGGGCGAGCTGCGGGTGCAGCCAGAAGACGGCGAGCGCGGTGATCGCCGCGGTGGCGGCGTACCGCCAGTCGGCGAAGGCGAGCGGCGGCACCTCGTCGATGACCAGGTCGCGCAGGATCCCGCCGCCGAGCGCGGCCACGAAGCCCACGAACGCGACCCCGAACAGGTCGAGTCGTTTGGCCACCGCCGCCGAGGCACCGGAGGCGGCGAAGACGGCCACCCCGGTCAGGTCGGCGAGGAGCAGGGCGGTGGAGGTGGTCACCGCCGCAGGCTACGTCGCCGGCCGGAGCGCCGGCCCCGGTTCACTCGCGGTACGAGTCGTAGATCTCCTTGCACTTGGGGCAGACCGGCGAGCCCGGCTTGGCCGCCTTGGTGACCGGGAAGGTCTCCCCGCAGAGCGCGACGACGAAGGTGCCCATGACGGCACTCTCGGCGATCTTCTCCTTGCGGACGTAATGGAACATCTCGGGACCGGTGTCGGCGTCCTTCAGCTCCGGACGCTCGAGAACCTCTGTGCTCACGTCTGCACCTCCGACCGTCAAGTTTGGCAGGTCATCACGGCCGGGTCCACTTGAGCCCGGCCCGGGTCCGACCCCGTACCGTGCCGGTGTGACTGACTTTCGCATCAGCTACGGCACCGAGGTCGCCGAAGCCCTGCGCGACGGCCGACCCGTCGTCGCCCTGGAGAGCACCATCGTCTCGCACGGCCTGCCCCGTCCGCAGAACCTGCGGGTGGCCCGGGAGATCGAGCAGGCGGTCCGGGACGCCGGAGCGGTGCCGGCGACCATCGGCATGATCGGTGGCGAGCTGGTGGTCGGGCTGGACGACGCGCAGCTGACCCGGCTGGCCACCGTCGATGGAGTGACGAAACTCTCCGTCCGCGACCTGGCTGTCGCGGCGGCGACCGGCGCGGACGGCGCCACCACCGTGGCGGCGACCAGCGCGGTGGCCGCCGCCGCCGGAATCGGGGTGTTCGCGACCGGTGGCCTGGGCGGGGTGCACCGGGAGGCGGCGCACACCTTCGACGAGTCGGCGGACCTGGTCACCCTGGCCCAGACCCCGATCACGGTGGTCTGCGCCGGGGTCAAGTCGATCCTCGACGTGGGCGCGACGCTGGAGCGCCTGGAGACCCTCGGGGTGGCCGTCATCGGCTACCGCACCCGCCGGTTCCCCGGCTTCTACCTCACCGACGCGGGCTTCGACCTGGACTGGTCGGTGGACTCGCCGGAGCAGGTCGCCGCCGTGCTGGCCGCCCGGGACGGGCACGCCGTGCACCTCGGGGGCTTGCTCGTCGCCAACCCGCTGCCGGTCGACGAGCAGCTCGACCCGGAGCTGCACGACCGGACCCTCGCCGAGGGCCTGGCCCTGCTGCAGCGGGACGGGATCACCGGCAAGGCCGTCACGCCGTACCTGCTGGCGCACTTCCACTCGGCCACCGAGGGCGCGAGCCTGGCGGTGAACGTCCGGATCATCCTGCGCAACGCCGACCTGGCCGCGCGCATCGCGGTCGCCGCGGTCGCCCGCACCTCCGCCGTACCGGCATGACCCCTCCGGCCCGCGTGGTCGTCGTCGGGGACGTGATCACCGACGTGGTGGCGGTGCTGTCCGGGCCGCTCGCGGCCGGTTCGGACACCGGGGCCGAGATCAGTTTCGGCGGCGGCGGGCAGGCGGCCAACACCGCCGCCTGGCTCGCCGCGCAGGGGGTGGCCGTCACGCTCGTCGGCGCCGTCGGTGACGACGACGCCGGGCGCGACCGGATCGCCGAGCTGGATCGCGCGGGCGTGGACTGCGCGGTCGAGCGGGTGGTGGACGCCCCGACCGGCACGGTGATCGTGCTGGCGACCGACGGCGAGCGGACCATGGTCACGTCGCGGGGCGCGAACCTCGCGTTGAGCGCCGAGCACGTGGAGAAGGCCCTCGCGGCGGTGCCCGACGCGGGGCATCTGCACCTGTCCGCGTACACCCTGTTGGACGCCGGTTCGCGCGGCGCGGGGTTGCGGGCGCTGGCCGCCGCCCGCGAGCGCGGGCTCACCACCAGCGTCGACGCGGCGTCCGCGGCGCCGCTGCGGCGCGCGGGCGCGCGGACGTTCCTGGGTTGGGTACGCGATGTCGACCTGCTGCTGGTCAACGCGGACGAGGCCACGGTGCTGGCCGGCGGGCTGGACCCGGCGGCACAGGGGCGGGCGCTGTCGGCGACGGCTCGGCGGGTGGTGGTCAAGCGTGGCGCGGCGGGAGCGGTCTGGGTCGATCGCACGACGCCGGTCTGCACGGCTGCGGCCCGTCGGGTGGCGGTGGTGGACGTCACGGGAGCGGGCGACGCCTTCGCGGCCGGTCTGCTCACCGCGTGGCTCGCCGGCGCCAGCCCGACCGCGGCACTGAGCCGCGCCACCGACCTCGGCGCGCTGGCCGTCTCCACAGCCGGAGCACGGCCCCAGCCGTAGGGGCCGGAGCACGGCCGCAGGCACCCGCGGCCGTCACGGTCGAGCCCTGGCCCGCTGGGCGGGTCAGGGCTCGACGTCGATGACCTTGTGCGGGCGCTCCTCGGCCGTGAGACTCATCGGCGGCGCCTCGTCCTGCCGCCGGGGATGGAACCGATTGGCCAACCGGTGCTCCTCCTTGGGTGGCCGGTCGTTGGCCAGCAGCACGGCCAGCCACGGAATGAGCACCATGCCGAGGGCGCACAGCGGCAGCCAGACCCAGAGCAGTGGGGCGTTCGCGCCGACCAGGATCGCGCCGGCGACGATGCAGGCCACCCGGATGCCCATCATGAGGACATAGCGGCGCTGACGGCTGGTGAGCTGATCATTCTGGCTGCGCGAGGCATCGGTGATCAGAATCGGCTGGTACGCCTGACGCTTCACCATGAACCTCCTCGAGGGGATTACGCCTCATCCTGTCACCACAAAGGCGTGATCAGCGAAAATTGACCAGGCCCATCCGTGTTACGCGCGTGGTACGCTGCGCGCTGTGGGCAGCAGGTTCAGCTTCACCGACGAGGCGTTGGCCAACCTGAGGGTCTACGACGTCACACCCGGGGAAGTCTGGGAGGCGCTGCACAGCGCCCGGCGGGTCATCCGCCACCTGGGCGACGACGTGATGGTGGTCTACGCCGCCGCCCGCCGGGGTCGCCGACTGGCCGTGCTGCTCGCCGAGGCCGATGGCACCGACAACGACTGGGACATCCTCTCCGCCCGCGAGCTGAGCGACATCGAGTCCAAGCGCTACGACGAGGCCGTGCGGAGAGATCGCCGATGAGGGGGGCCGTGACGATGCACCGTAACGACGCGACCAAGCAGTTCCACAGCGGCGACGACCGGATCGCCGAGTTGATCGACCAGAGTCCGGCGGTGGACCTGCCCACCCCCGACACCGACGTGCCGATGGTGAGTCGATCGGTCCGGCTGCCGCTGGACACCTACGAGCGGGTCCGCGCCGCCGCCGACGCCCGGGGCATCGGGGTCACCACGCTGATGCGGCAGTGGATCGAGGCCGGCCTGGCCGACCTGGACGACTCCGCGACCGTCTCCCTCGCCGACGTCCGGCGGGCGCTGGCGTCGCTCGCCCACCCGACCGCCGCCTGAGCGTCAGCCCTGGGCAGCCTTCGCCGCCGCCTTCATCTGCTGCTTGTACTCCCGCACCCGGCGCAGCGAATCGGCGTCGGTGACGTCGGCCACCGACCGGTACGCGCCGGGATCGCCGTACCCGCCGGCAGCCTCCCGCCAGTCCTGCGGGGTCACCCCGAACCGCTTGCCGAGCAGGGCCACGAAGATCTGCGCCTTCTGCTTGCCGAAGCCGGGCAGCCCGGCCACCCGCCGCAGCAGCTCCGGCCCGTCGGCGACGTCGGCCCACAGCAGCGCGGCGTCGCCGTCGTAGCGCTCCACGAGCGCCTGGCAGACCTCCTGCACCCGGGCGGCCATCGCCTTCGGGAACCGGTGCAGCGCGGGCGGGGTGGCGAAGAGCGCGACCAGGGCCTGCGGTTCGTAGCCGGCCAGCTCCGCCGCGTCCAGGTCGCGGCCGAGCCGCTGGGTGAGGACGTACGGCGAGGAGAACGCCTTCTCCATCGGCACCTGCTGGTCGAGCACGAGCGCGATGACAAGTGCCAGAGCATTCCGCTGGAGAAGCTCGTTCGCCTCGGGGTCGATAGGAAGGGAGAGCGTCATGCCCACATGCTGCCACCAGGTGGCCGGCCGTTGGTTCGCTCGACGCGCAGCTATCCTTCGGATAGGTCTCACGAGCCAACGGAAAAAGGGCACCATGCCGCGCAGGCGGCCCCACCAGCTACGGCAAGATCAGCTTCACCGGCCGTCCTGGCGCAGCAGATCCCACGTCCGTGGGCTTGCCGGCTGCGTACAACAGGAGATCAATCAAATCGAGCTGTGGAGCGCACGCGACTGGGCTCGCGTCGGTCTCTGGCCCGGTGCCGTGGCAGAAGCCCTCGCCGGATGGCGAGCAACCGCCCAGCTACCCAGCGCTCGCAGCGCCCACCCCTGCGACTGCTGCGGGCGTCTAAGCCGTGCGATTCTCCAAGAAGCCCTCGATCAGCTCAGCACGCCGGCGTCCCGGGCCCTGTTGCGCCTGGTCGCGCCACTCGACGACGAGTACCGAGCGCGGACCCTGCCCAATCCCCTGGCACCTCGACAACTCCCCTGGTGGGAGCACCGAATCACCAGGTAAGTCGACGTTCTCCGTGAGGAGACGTTCCATGGTCAGCACATGTGCTGGTCCAGGGTCATGCCGATGAGCAGGGCCAGCGGACTGTGCTCCAGCAGCCGGTTGGCCTCCGGATCGATGGGCAGCACGAGCGTCATACCTGCCATCTTGCCTGGCGCGCGGATCCGGGCGGTCACCGACGCTCCGGCAGTCGTCCGGCGGGTGCTGCCGACGCGGGACGGGGCGACCGGCAGGATGAGAGCGTGGACCAACACGACATGCTGCTCTCCCCCGCCGGCGTCGACGCGCTGCGGACCGCGCTGACCCGAACGGGGTTCACCAGCCACGGCATCGCCGAGCGGCTGGGCGCGCAGGCCACCGCTGCGGTCTCCCGCAACGACTACCGGGCCGCGCTGCGCGCCACCGAGGACGGCGATCCGCTCGGCACCCTGATCCGGGTGTTCATCTGCGACCAGACCGAGCCGGAGAGCGCGGTGGCCACCGCCCTGGCGCCGCTCAGCCTCGCGGAGGCGATCGCGGGTGGGCTGGTCGAGCGGTACGGCGACGGCCTGCGTGCCGGCGTCGACCTGGAGCCGTACGGCGACGACTGGTGGGTGCTCGCCGACGTGCCGGCCAGCGCCCGACCGGGTCGCCCGCTGCACGCCGAGCACGTGCTGGGCATCGGCGGCGCCACCCAGACCCTGATCGGCGCGACCGTACGCCGGCAGGTGGGCAGCGCGCTGGACCTGGGCACCGGCTCCGGCGTCCAGGCCCTGCACCTGGCCACCCACGCCGACACGGTGACCGCCACGGACCTCTCCGAACGGGCTCTGCGCTTCGCCGCGACCACCGCCGCCCTCAACGGCCAGGACTGGGAGCTGCTGCGCGGCGACCTGGTCGCACCGGTGGCCGGCCGCCGCTTCGACCTGGTGGTGAGCAACCCACCGTTCGTCGTCGGCCCCGGCACCACCACGCACGTCTACCGCGACTCGGGGCGGGTGGGTGACGCGATCGCCGCCGAGCTGGCCACCGCAGCCCCCGGCCTGCTCACCGAGGGCGGCACCATGCAGTACCTGGCGAACTGGGTGCACATCGCCGGCGAGGAGTGGGACGAGCGGGTGGCCGGTTGGTTCGCCGGCACCGGCCTGGACGCCTGGGTGATCCAGCGCGAGGTGGCCGACCCGATGGCGTACGTCGACCTGTGGCTCACCGACGTCGGCGAGGGCGCCGACCCGCAGCGGGCGGCCGTCTGGCTGGACTGGTTCGACGCGCACAAGATCGAGGCGATCGGCTTCGGCATCGTGTCGCTGCGCCAGGGCGGGCACGCCGACCCGGTGGTCCGCGTGGAGGACCTGCGTCAGCGGGTGCAGCCACCGCTGGGCGACCAGATCGGCGGCTGGTTCGACCGCCAGGACTTCCTGCGGGTACGCGGCACCGAGGCGCTGCTCGCCGAGCGCTACCGGGCCACCGACGGCCTTCAGCTGCGACAGGAGGCCACCATGGGCGACGAGGGCTGGGCGGTGGACCGACAGGTGCTCGCGATGCCGAACGGCCTGCGCTGGACCGAGGAGATCGACCCGCTGGTGCTGGCCCTGGTGGGTGGGGCCGACGGCCGGCTGCCGCTGCGCGACCAGCTCGCCCTGCTCGCGGCGGCCCACGACGTCGAACCCGCGGAGATGGCCGAGGCCGCCGGCCCGATCGTCGCGCACCTGGTGGAGCGCGGCTTCATCGAGCCGGTGACCGGCTGATGCGGACGATGTGCGCGGTGGCGCGCTGATGCGGGCGGTGGTGCAGACCGTCGGGCGGGCCAGCGTGACCGTCGATGGCGAGGTGGTCGGCGCGATCGAGAACGGCCTGCTGGTGCTGCTCGGGGTGACACACACCGACACGGCGGAGACCGCTCAGACGATGGCCCGCAAGGTCCATGAGCTACGCATCCTGGACGGTGAACGGTCCGCCGCCGACACCGACGCGCCGATCCTGCTGGTCAGTCAGTTCACCCTCTACGGCGACGCCCGCAAGGGCCGCCGTCCAAGCTGGACCGCGGCGGCCCCCGCCGAGGTGGCCGAACCCCTGGTGACAGCTGTGGTCGACGCCCTACGCCAACGAGGAGCCACTGTCGAGACGGGCCGCTTCCGGACCCACATGCTCGTGGAAAGCCTCAACATCGGCCCCCAGACCCTCCTCCTGGATCTCTGACCCAACCCCGCTCCCCCTCTGCCGCCAAGTCCCTCCACTCGGTTGATCATGAAGTTATTGCCCGCCGCCTCGGCGTGTCGTGGCAATAACTTCATGATCAACGGTTGGGGAGTGGGTGGGTGGGTGGGTTGGGAGAAGAGGCCTCGGCGGGTCAGGGACTGGCGGAGCCAGGTGTCCAGTTCGACGGTCCAGTCGGTGTCGTCGGCGGTGGCATGCTCGACAGTGAACCGGCCGAAGGTGTCCCGGCCCTCGGTGAAGACGCCGCCGCGCTTGTCGACCTCCAGCACCACCTGCATCTGCCGCGCGTCGGCGATGAAGGTGACCTCCAACTGGTTGATCGAGCGGGCGTACTGCGGTGCCGGGTTGAACTCGATCTCCTGGTAGAACGGCAACGTCTGCCGTACGCCGTAGAGGTGCCCACGCTCCACGTCCGCCCGCGCGAACCGGAAGCCGAGGCGCAGCAACGCCTCCAGCAGCCGCTCCTGCGCGGGCAGCGGGTGCACCGACACGGCGTCCAGGTCGCTCGAGTCGACGGCGCGGGCGACCTCCAGCTCGGTCCGCAGGCCCATCGTCATGCCGTGCAGGTGCTGCCCGTACAGCTCGGTGACGGGTGTCTCCCAGGGCACGTCGAACCGGAACGGGAGGTCGTGGCGCTGCCCCGGCTCCAGCCGGAACGCACCGGTGACCCGCTGGCGGTGGAACTCCTGGGTGGTGTCGTAGTCGTTGTCGCCGCTCTCCACCTCGACCCGGGTGACGAGGCCGAGCGTGACGTGGTCGATCTCGACCTGGTGGTCGCCGCCGAGCACGTGGACGTGGCCCTCCAGCTGCCCGCCGGGGCGGCAGTCCGGGTCGGCGAGCACCGTCTCGACCGAGGGGCCGCCGACCCCCATCGCCTTCATGAGCCGCCTGAAGACCACACCGTCCTCCATCGTCGGACCACGCCGACCCGGGGCGGCCGACCGTCCGCAACGTAGCCGGGCCGGGCCCGCAACCGCCGGGATGACACACCGCGGCAACGATCTGGCCGGATTCCTGTCGGGTGCCCGATCGCCTCACTCCCGTTTTACGCCCCGCCCGCCAAGCTGTGTCTCACACCGGCACCACTGGGCCGGAGACACGGCACAGACGTGGAAACGGGGAGAGACAGAGATGGTCCTGCAGATGACGGAACACCGGACGCGCCCGGCAGCCACCAGCACCGAGACCAACGGGTCCGCCGAGGCCCTCACCGACCTGGACGCCACCGACGAGCGCGGCATCTCCACCGACCTGGTCCGGGCGTACCTGAACGGGATCGGCCGGACGAAGCTGCTGACCGCGGCGCAGGAGGTCGACCTGGCCCGGCGGATCGAGGCCGGCCTGTTCGCCGACGAGAAGCTCGCCACCTGCACCCCGGTCTCTGAAGAGCTGCGGGCCGACCTGGAGCTGATCGTCGCCGAGGGCCGCGCCGCCAAGGACCACCTGCTGGAGGCGAACCTGCGGCTGGTGGTCAGCATCGCCAAGCGCTACACCGGACGCGGGATGGCCTTCCTCGACCTGATCCAGGAGGGCAACCTCGGCCTCATCCGGGCGGTGGAGAAGTTCGACTACGCCAAGGGTTACAAGTTCTCCACGTACGCCACCTGGTGGATCCGGCAGGCGATCACCCGTGCCATGGCCGACCAGGCCCGCACCATCCGCATCCCCGTGCACATGGTCGAGCAGGTCAACCGGATGGTCCGGGCCCGCCGGGAGTTGGCGGTGACGCTGGGTCGCGAGCCAGGAGTCGCCGAGGTCGCCCGGGCCCTGGACATCCCCGAGTTCCAGGTCATCGAGCTGATCTCGTACGACCGCGAGCCGGTCAGCCTGGACCAGACCGTCGGCGACGACGGCGAGAGCGCACTCGGTGACTTCGTGGCGTCGGTGGACCCGCGCACCGACCCGGGCGAGGGCGCCGCGCAGGGCGAACTGCGCAACGAGGTGAGCATCGTGCTCGCCACGCTGTCGCAGCGGGAGCAGGCGGTCATCCGGCTCCGGTTCGGGCTGGACGACGGCCGGCAGCGCACCCTGGACGAGGTCGGCCGCGAGTTCGGCCTGTCCCGTGAGCGGATCCGGCAGATCGAGAAGGTGACGTTGCTGAAGCTGCGCGCTCCGGAGCGGGCGCAGCGCCTGGAGGCGTACGCCTGCTGACGCACCGGATGGGAAGGCAGGGCCCCGGCGGTTCGCCGGGGCCCTGCCCGCTGTCGAGGTGCTTGACTGTGGCGCCGACCGACTCCGCGACGAGCGAGGAGAGTGCCGTGAACTGGACGTTGGAAGTGGTGATCGTGCCGGTCTCCGACCTGGACCGGGCGAAGACGTTCTACGCCGACCAGCTCGGCTTCGCCGTCGACCACGACACGGTGATCAGCGACGACGCCCGCATCGTGCAGTTGACCCCGCCCGGCTCCGGCTGCTCGATCGTGATCGGCAAGGGCGTGGTCCCGGAGATGCCGCCGGGTTCGCTGCGGGGCCTGCAACTGGTGGTGCCCGACCTGTTGCGGGCCCACGCGGAGCTGGTCGCCCGTGGCGTGGAGGTCAGCGACATCCAGGTGGTGGGCCAGAACCCGCGCCCGGTGCTGGACCCGCTGGACAACGTCGGCTTCGTCTTCTTCACCGACCCGGACGGCAACGCCTGGGCCGTCCAGCAGATCTCCAGCCGCGCCTGAGCTGCCGCGCTCAGAGACGCCGGGGGCCGGTGTCCGGACGGGCGACCACGCCGCCCACCCGCACCTGGGCGTGCAGGACCGAGATGCCGTCCGGGCGGGCGAGCACCGGGTTGAGGGTCACCGAGCGCACCCGGGGCTGCTCGTCGGCCAGCTGACCGACCCGCAGCAGCAGGTCGGCCAGGGCCGCCCGGTCCACCGGCGCCGCGCCCCGGTGCCCCCGCAACAGCGGAGCCGCCCGAGGTTCGTCGACCAGCTCGGCGGCGTCGGTGTTTGTCAGCGGCACCGCCCGCCAGGCCCGATCGCCCAGCAGCTCGGTGGCGACCCCGCCGAGACCGAAGCCGACCACCGGCCCGAACGCCGGATCCTCCACCAACTCCACCACGCAGGCCACACCGGGCGGGACCATCGGCTGCACCAGCACGTCCGCGCCGAAGCCGGCGGCCATGTCGGCGTACGCGCGGCGGACGCTCGCCTCGTCGGGCAGATCGAGGCGGACGGCGCCCAGGTCGAGCCGGTGCCGCAGCCCCGCGGCGGCGGCCTTGAGCGCCACCGGGAAACCCACCCGCGTCGCCGCGTCGACAGCCGCGTCGACCGAGGCCACGGGCACCGACGCGACGGTCTCGATGCCGTACGCGGCCAGCAGCGCCTCGACGTCGGTGCCGTCGGCGCGCAGCGCGGCCGCCGCGGCGTCCCGGTCGATCCCGGGCAGCTCGGGCGCGACCCCGGGCGGGCGACGCAGCCACTCGGCGTACCGGTGCACCCGGGCGAGCGCCCGGACGGCCTCCTCCACGCCGCCGTACGCGGGCACCCCGGCGGGCAACCGACCGACCAGGAACGTCGCCACGGTCGGCTTGCCCAGGGCGAGGGCGGCCGGCAACGCGGCGGTGACATCGGCGTCCACCTCGGTGCGCTGGCCGGGCAGCGGCGGGGCGAAGACCACGACGAGTGCGTCCACCCCGTCGTCGGCGGCCGTCTCGGCGAGGGCGGCGGCGAACTCGTCGGCGCCGGCGCTCGGTGCGACGTCCCGCGGGTAGCCGTCGGCGACGGTCAGGCCCTGCCCGACGCACGCCGTGGCGGCCAGGCCGGTCAACGCCGACGAGTTGCCGACCACGCCGACCCGGCCGCCGGCCGGCAGCGGCTGGTTGGCCAGCAACACCCCCACGTCGAGCAGCTCCGGCACGGTGTCCACCCGGATCACCCCGGACTGGGCGAAGAGCGCGGCCACCGCCACCTCGTCCGGGCCGGCCGAGTCGCCCACCCCGGGCGGGCGGGCCGGTGAGGCGAGCGCCACCACCGGTTTCGCCCGGCCGATCCGCCGGGCCAGCCGGGCGAACTTGCGCGGGTTCCCGAACGTCTCCAGGTACAACATGATCACGTCGGTGCCCGGGTCGTCCTGCCAGTACTGCAGCAGGTCGTTGCCCGACACGTCGGCCCGGTTGCCGGCCGACACGAAGCTGGACAGCCCGAGGCCCCGCCGGTCCGCCTCGGCGAGCAGCGCCACCCCGAACGCGCCGGACTGGCTGAAGATGCCCACCCGACCGGCCGGCGGCAGCGCCGGGGCGAGGGTGGCGTTGAGGCGTACCGCCGGGTCGGTGTTGGCCACGCCCAGGCAGTTCGGGCCGACCACGCGCATCCCCGCCGCGTGCGCCGCGCGGACCAGCGCACGTTGCGTGGCCGCGCCCTCACCGCCGGCCTCGGCGAAGCCGGCCGAGATCACGACCAGGCCGTGCACCCCGGCGGCGGCTGCGTCGGCGACCACCGCGGTCGCCGCCTCCGGCGGGACCGCCACCACCGCCAGATCCACCGCCACCCCGGCGTCGACCACCGAGGGGTACGCGGGCAGGCCCGCCACCGTCGACGCGCTCGGGTGCACCGGCACCACCGCGCCGGTGAACCCGCCGTCCCGCAGATGCCCGAGCACTGCCGCGCCGACGCCCTGGCCGGTGGCGCTCGCGCCGTAGACGGCGATGCCTCGCGGGGCGAGCAGCCGGGCGATCGAGCGGGCCTCGGTGCGGTGCTCCCGGCCGCGCTGCACCTCCAGGGTCGCCTCCGTCGGGGCGATCGGGAAGCTCAGGTGCACCACGCCGTCGGCGTACGCGCGCTGGACCTGGTAGCCGAAGTCGGAGAAGACCCGCAGCATCGTCCCGTTGGCCGGCAGCACCTCGGCGACGAAACTCATGATGCCGTTGCGCCGCGCGGCGTCCGCCAGGTGCTCCATCAGCACCGAGCCGATGCCCCGGCCCTGGAAGGCGTCCTCGACCACGAAGGCGACCTCCGCCTCCGGCGCCTGCGGACCGAGCCGCTCGTACCTGCCGACGGCGACGAGCCGGTCCCCGGCCAGCACCACGAACGCCTCCCGGTCGTGGTGGTCGACAGTGACGAACCGGACCAGATCCCGCTCCGGGATGCGCGGGTACGGCGAGAAGTAGCGCAGGTAGCGGGTGCGCTCGGAGAACCGGCTGTGCATCGCCACGACGGCCGGCGCGTCGTCCGGGCTGATCGGTCGCAACTGGACGGTGCTGCCGTCGCTGAGCAGCACGTCCACCGGCTGGTCCACGGTCGTCACAGGAAACGGCCCGGCTCAGTCCCGCGGGTCGTACGGGTCGAGCCCGAGCAGCGGGAAGACGGTCTTACGGGTCGCCGCGATCGCCCGGTCCACCGCGTTCGGCTCGCCCGTCGGCTGCCACGGCTCGTACGACGGGTCCGCGTCGTCGGTCATCCGCAGCGGAATCTCCCGACCCGGCCGACGGGCCGCGGCCAGCTCACGCCAGCCCGGCGGGGTGAGCGTCGCCGGGTCGATCGGAGCGCCGGTCGCCACCGCCAACAGGTGGGTCCAGGCTCGGGGCACGACCTCGACCAGCGCGTACCCGCCGCCGCCGGTGGCCACCCAGCGGCCCTCGCACAGCTCGTCGGCGAGCGCCCGCAACGCCAGGTAGGTGGCGCGCTGCCCGTCCACCGTCAGGTTCAGGTCGGCCAGCGGATCCAGCCGGTGCCCGTCCGCGCCGCACTGACTCACCAGCACCTGCGGCCGGAACGCGCGCAGCACCGACGGCACGATCGCGTGGAACGCCCGCTGCCAGCCGGTGTCGTCGACGCCCGGCGGCAGCGGCATGTTCACCGCGGTGCCCTGCGCGCCCGGCCCGCCGGTCTCGTCCGGAAAACCGGTGCCCGGAAAGAGCGCGAGCGGTGTCTCGTGCAGGCTGACCGTGAGCACCCTCGGGTCGTCCCAGAAGATGTCCTGCACCCCGTCGCCGTGGTGCACGTCCACATCCACGTACGCGATCCGCTCGGCGCCCAGATCGAGCAGTCGGGCGATGGCCACCGCGGGGTCGTTGTAGACACAGAAGCCGGACGCGCGGGCGGGCATCGCGTGGTGCAGGCCACCGGCCACGTTCACCGCTCGACGCGCGTCACCGCGCCAGACCGCCTCGGCCGCGGCCAGCGTCGCCCCGGCGATCAGTGCGCTGGACTCGTGCATCCCCTCGAAGACCGGGTTGTCGGAGGTGCCCAGCCCGTACCCGGCGAAGAGTGGATCACGTGGCGCGGCACGCACGGCGGCCAGGTAGGCCGGGTCGTGCACGCGGGTGAGCGCCGCGTCGTCGGCGGGCTCCGGCTTGACGACGCGCACCCCCTGACGCTCCAGAACGCCCAGCTCCCGGGCGAGCGCGACGGTCAGCTCCACCCTTACCGGGTCGAGCGGATGGTCGCCCATGTCATAGGCGAGCAGCGAGGGGTCCCACACCACTACCGTGTCGTCGGACATGAGCCCATCGTCGCACGAGGACCGTCGTCGGCCCACCGCACGCGCTGGTCAGCGGCCGGGTGTCGGCCCGGACGCGACCGGCCGGGCCGGGTCGGCCACCCAGTTGCTCCACGAACCCACGTAGAGCGCGGCGTCCGTACGGCCGGCCAGGTGCAGCGCGAGGACCGCCTGCGCGGCGGTCACCCCGGAGCCGCAGTACGCCCCGACCGCCCGCGCCCCGGTCGCGCCGACCGAGGCGAACCGCTCGCGCAGCACGTCGGCGGCCGGAAAACGCCCGTCGGCGCCCACGTACTCGCCGGCGGGCAGGTTGGCAGCGCCGGGCACGTGACCGGCGACCGGATCGATCGGCTCGACCTCGCCCGCGTACCGGGGTGCCGCGCGCACGTCGAGCAGCACTGCGTCGTCGGCGGACGCCAGCGCGGCGGCCTGCCCGGCGTCCAGCACCGGAAGGTCACCGGGGCGCACCTCGACGTCACCGTCGGCCGGGGCGGGCGCGGTGGTGGAGACCTGTCGTCTGGCGGCCACCCAGGCCGGGAAGCCCCCGTGCAGCAGTCGCACCGGCCGGTGCCCGGCCCAGCGCAAGGTCCACCAGGCCCGCGCGGCGGCCAGGCCGTCGCCGCCGTCGTACACCACAACTGGATGACCGGCGCGGACGCCGGCGGCCCGCAGCGCGGCCTGCAGCGCGCCCGGGTTGGGCAGCGGGTGCCGGCCGCCGGCCCCGGGCGGCCCGCACAGCGCGGTGTCCAGGTCGACGAAGACCGCGCCGGGCAGGTGGCCGGCCAGGTAGTCGTCACGACCGGGCGGGCCGGTGAGCCGCCAGCGGACGTCGAGGAGGGTGGGCGGGTCGGCGTCGTCGAGCTCGGCGGCGAGCCGGTCCACCTCGACGAGCAGTTCCTCGGTACCGGACATGCCGACCATCCAACACCATCCGGGTCACCACCACGCGATTCGGCAGCGGTCGCTCGCCGCGCGGCAGGGTAGCATCGTGCATCGGAGGGCCGCATACCTTATGAAGTCTCACGATCTGGTCGACACGACCGAGATGTACCTGCGCACCATCCTCGAGCTGGAGGAGGAGGGGGTGCCGCCCCTGCGTGCCCGGATCGCCGAGCGCCTCAAGCAGAGCGGACCCACCGTCAGCCAGACCGTGGCCCGGATGGAGCGCGACGGCCTGCTCACCGTCGAGGGCGACCGGCACCTGACGCTCACCCCGCTCGGCCGGGGCAGCGCCGTCTCCGTGATGCGCAAGCACCGCCTCGCCGAACTGCTGTTGGTCAACGTCATCGGGATGCCCTACGAGGAGGCCCACGAGGAGGCCTGCCGTTGGGAGCATGTGATGAGCGACGCCGTCGAGAAGCGGGTGTACGACCTGCTCAACCGGCCGACCCGCTCGCCGTACGGCAACCCGATTCCGGGCCTGGAGGAGCTGGGTTCCCCCGAGGCTCCGGCCAGCGAGCCGGGCGAGGGTGAGCGCAACCTGGCCTTCCCCGGGCTGTCCGGGCCGGTAGTGGTCCGCCGGATCTGCGAGAGCGTGCAGACCGACTCCGACGTGCTGCGCCAGCTGCACGCCGCTGGCGTCGACCCCGGCGCCACGGTGACCGTGGCTCAGGAGCGCGACGGGGTGTCGATCGACCGCTCCGGTGACCGGGTGCGGCTGCCTCGCGAGGTCGCCTCCCGGGTCTTCGTCGCCGCCAACTGATCGGCCGCACACCCGGGCGTCACAGCGCCCGGGTGTCCACCTTCTTCGCCAGCCCGACCAGGTCCCCGGCCAGCTTGTCGACGGCCGCGCGGTCGGCGGCACGGGCGCCGGTCCAGGTCAGCGTGGCGAGGCGACCGTCGGCGGCCAGCCAGCCGACCTCGGCGACCGGGCCGTGCCCGCCGGCCGCGGCGGTGGTACGCCGGTACGCCTGCTGACCCAGTCCGGTGACCTTCGCCGCCTTGTCGGGCACCACGTCCGCGCCGAAGGTGGTCTTGTCGATGGTGGTCTCGGACACACTGAGCATCAGCTCGGGCAGCGCCGCGCGCTCGGCCCGGACCACGCAGGTGTGCGTGTCACCCCGCTCGCTGGCCGCCGCCACGTCGAAGCGCACCTTGACGAGCTGCTCGATCACCGCGAAGTCCAGCAGCCGGCAGGCGCCCCCCGAGGAGGCCGCCGACACGTCCAGGGCGACCGGCGCCTGCGGCGGCACCGCCACCGGCTCGGCCTCGGCGGCACAGCCGCTCACCAGCAGGCCCGCCAGCCCGGCGACCACGATCCGCCCGCGCACGCTCCACCCTCTCGCCGACCGACGGCGGAAGTGGCCCCGCCGGATGTCCGTCGGACACCGTACGGGGTGTCCGGGTCGGGCGGAAGTCCTCATTCCGAGGGTGGATCGTCCACGTACGGGCAGTGGCGGCAGCCCCGGCCGCAGCACGTGCCGCGGCGGGCGAGGAAGCCGGCGCTGAGCACGAAGAGCCCTGTCGCCGGGTCGAGGTAACCGGCTTCGTCGGCGGCCAGCGCGGCGGCGTGCGCGGCGAGGATCCGGGCCCGCCCGGGGTGCCCGGGCGGCAGCCGGGACGGGTGCGGCTCGGTGAGCGGTCGATCCGCCAGGGGTCGTCGCTCACCGGTCACCAGCAGCGGTCCTTCCGGGTCACCCGCAGCAGTCTAGAGGCGCCCCGACGACGGCGACTCAACCGTGCCGGGCCAGGGCGGCGGTCAGCTCGTCGGAGTCCGCGCCGGCGGCCAGCAGCAGCCGCAGCAGCACCCGCGCCTTGTACGGGTCGAGCAAACCGCCGTTACGCAGTCCCCGCCGTTGCAGGTCGGTCTCCGAGCCGACCGCCCCGTACGTGTGGCGCAGCACCGAGCCGGCGCCGCTGCGGCTGGTGAGCACCACCGGGATCCGGTTGGCGAGATCGCCGAGCACCGGGACCAGCGTCGCGGGCACGTGCCCGACCCCGAACCCCGCGACCACCAGGCCGTGGTGGGTGTCCGCGAGGCCGTGCAGGAGCGCGCCGTCGTCGTCCAGGGTGACCACGTACAACGCCACCCGGGTCGCGTCGAGCCGGTCCGGGTCGACGGGCGGCAACGGCTCGTGGCGCACCGGGCGGGTCAGCACCCGCACCTCCCCCTCGATGACCTGGCCCAGCGGGCCGGTGTTGGGCGAGGCGAACGTGGCGGTGCTGGTGCTGTGGGTCTTGCGCAGCCACCGCGCGGCGTGCACCTCGTCGTTGACGGCGACCAGCACGCCCAGGTCTCGGGTGCCCGGCGCGGCGGCCACCCGCAGCGCCGCGAGCAGGTTCGCCGGCCCGTCCGCGCCGGCCAGGGTGGGGTTGCGCATCGCGCCGGTGAAGACCAGCGGGGCGGCGTGCGGCCAGATGAGGTCGGCCAGGAACGCCGTCTCCTCCAGGGTGTCGGTGCCCTGCGTGACCACGACACCTGTCGCGCCGGCGGACACCGTCCGGGACGCCTCGTCGACCACGGCGAGCAGTTGCCGCGCGGTGAGGTGTGCGCTCGGCACCGCGTGGGTGTCCCGCACGTCCACGGGCACGCCCAGATCCGCCAGCCCCGGGACGGCGGCGGTGAGGTCCGCGCCGGTGAGCCGGGTGACCACGCCGGAACGGCCGGCGTCCACCCCGCCCATCGCGATGGTCCCGCCGAGGGTGATGAGCGCGATGGACACGGTCGAGCCTCCATTCGCCGTCCGGCCGCCGGACGGCCCGACGACCGTACCCAGGTCGTTTGTCCGGCCGGCAGTGCCCCGGCCCGCGCTGCACGGCGACGGCCGGGGCAGCGGAAATGCGGTGTCGGACGGCTCGCGCCGTGGATAGAGTCCGCGGGCCGCCGGCCGGCGGCGCTTAACCCGCACGGACAGGCGGCGACGGTGAGTCAGCAGGTGCAGCAGTCCCCGGCGGTCGAGGCGGGGGCCATCCCGTCGCTGTGGCGCAGCCGGAACTTCCTGCTGCTCTGGGGCGGCCAGACGGTAAGCGAGCTGGGCACCCGCATCGCCAACGTGGCGGTGCCGCTGCTCGCCGCGGACACCCTGCACGCCAGCGTGTTCCAGGTCTCCCTGCTGACCGTCCTGGCCTGGCTGCCGTACCTGCTGTTCTCGCTGCCGGCGGGCATCGTCGCCGACCGGCTCGACCAGCGGCGGCTGATGATCGCGTGCGACCTGGGTCGGGCCGCGCTCCTGCTGTCCCTGCCGGTGGCCGCCCTGGTCGGCCACCTCACCCTGCCCTTCCTGTACGCGGTGGTCGGGCTCGGTGGCGTGCTCACCGTGCTGTTCACCGTGGCGTACAAGACCCTGCTGCCCCGGCTGGTGCAGGCGGACCTGCTGGTGGACGGCAACGCCAAGCTGACCATCAGCCAGGACGCCGCCGAGCTCGTCGGTCCGACGGTCAGCGGCGCGTTGATCGGGCTGGTCGGCGCCGCCCGCACTTTCCTGGCCAACGGGTTCGCCTTCCTGGTCAGCGCGCTGACGCTGATCCTGATCCGGGAGGCGCCGGTACGCCGCGAGCCGGCTCCCCGCGTACCCCTGCGGGTGGAGTTGACCGACGGGCTCGGCTTCATCCGGCGGCAGCCGATCCTGGTCAGCATCCTGGCCTGCACGACGTGGTCGAACTTCTGGGTGATGGCGTCCGCCTCGATCGAGGTGACCTTCCTGGTGCGGGAGCTGCACGCCGCGCCGGTGCAGGTGGGTCTGGTCTTCTCGGTCAGCGCCGTCGGCGGGCTGGTGGTGGGGGTGCTGGCCGCCCGGCTGTCGGCCTGGCTCGGCTCGGCCCGGGTGATCTGGCTGGCGATGACCGTCCCGGGCCCGTTCTATCTGCTGATGCCGTTGGCCCGACCCGGCTGGGGGCTGCTGCTCTACGGCGTCGGGCTGGCCGCGTTCTCGGCCAACGCGGTGCTGTTCAACGTCGCGGCGATGTCGTACCGGCAGCGCATCACCCCGCCGGCGATCCTCGGCCGGGTCAACGCCGCGTTCCTCTGGATCTGCTTCGGGGTGATCCCGCTCGGCGCGCTGACCGGCGGGGCGCTCGGCACCACGCTGGGGCTGCGCGGCGCGCTCTGGGTGTGCGTGCTCGGCACCTGGGCGGCGTGCCTGTTCGTGGTCTGCTCGCCGCTGCGACGGATGCGGGACACGCCGCCGCTTGCGTCGTAGAGTCCCGTCGGCTTGAGTCTCCAGCGGGGGGAGACCGCAGGGTGGGGGCATGAGCGGTGACGAGCGGTACACGATCGGCGACCTGGCCCGACGCACCGGGCTGAGCGTCAAGACCATCAGGTACTACGCCGACAGCGGGATCGTGCCGCCGACCGACCGGAGCCCGGCCGGCTACCGCCAGTTCGGCCCGGACGCCGTGGCGCGACTCGAACTGGTCCGGACGTTGCGCGACCTGGGCGTGGACCTGGCCTCCATCCGTCGGGTCGTGGACCGCGAGGTGCCCCTGCACGAGGTGGCCGCCGCGCACGCCGAGGCGCTGGCGGTGCAGGTCCGGGTGCTGCGGCTGCGCCAGGCCGTCCTGACCGTCGCGGCGAGGCGCGAGGCGGATCCGTCCGAGGTGGACGACCTGCACCGGTTGGCCCGGCTCACCGCCCACGAGCGGCGGCAGCTGGTGGACGACTTCCTGGACAGCGTCTTCACCGGCGACCCGGCGCCGTACCCGGGTGTGCTCGTCTCGATGACACCCGAGCTGCCCGACGACCCGACCACCGAGCAGGTGCGGGCGTGGGTGGAGTTGGCCGACCTGTGCCGGGACCCGACCTTTCGGGCGAGCATGCGGCGGCTCGTTCGCCAGCACGCCGCCGACCACGACGTGCCCGGGCTGCCCCGCCCGGACGCCGTCGCCGTGGTCCGGGACGGGGTGGTGGCCGCCCTGGCCGCCGGCCTCGATCCGGTCGGCCCCGAGGCCGAGCCGGTGGTCGCGGCGGTCACCAGCCGGTACGCCCGTCTGCACGGCCTCCCCGACGACGCCGACCTGCGCCAGCGGTTGCTCGACCGGCTGGTTCTGGCCAACGACCCGCGCCGGGACCGTTACCTCGACCTGCTTTCGGTGATCAACGGCTGGTCGGGTGGCGGCGCGGTCACGCCGGCCGTGGACTGGTTCATCCGCGCCCTGCGCGCCCCGATACGCGCACCGGCCGCGTGAGCCAGGGTGTCACCCGAACCACGTGATCGCCTGGCCGTGCCCCCGGGTCCAGGCCAGCGGTCGCCCGTCCAGCGCGAGGACGTTGTGCAGCGCCGCGTCCGGCGAGTCGGGCAGCCCGTCGTAGGGCAGCACCTCCGGGGCCTCGTTGGCGATCCAGTGTCCCGGCAGCTCCCGCACCAGCCGGACGAACGCCTCCCGACGGGCGACGGGCACCTGGTAGAGCACCGAGGTGTGGAAGACGACAAGCGTCGCGTCCTCTGGCGCCCGCGCCGCCAGCGCCGGCAGGTCGTCCACCAGGTCGCCGCGGATCAGCAGCGGCGGGTCGGCCGCAGCGACCGCAGCGGCGGCGCGCAGGCGGGCCCGTCGGTGCCCGCGCTCCGGCCAGATCAGAGTGTCCAACCAGGACACGTCGTCGGGGTCGGTCACGTCGAGCGGGTTCAGGTCCAGGCCGGCCCGCCACACCACCTGGGGTACGCGTGTCGGCGGTTCGAAGCCGCTGGCCGCGCACTCCAGGACCGGCTCGCCGGACCCGATCCGGTGCTCGCCGTACCGGTAGGCGTACCGGTCGGGGTAGAGGCAGAGGCCGGCGGACGCCCCGACCTCCAGCAGGGCGAGGGGCTGCGGCAGCGCGGCGAGAACGGGCAGCAGGACCGCACACCTGCCGGCCTCGTTGGTCTGGGTGGCCCGGGTTCGCATCTCCGCCTCGACGGCCGGCCAGTGCGCCATCGTGAAGTCGTGGAACGCGGTCGGGTCGTCGACCGGGCCGCCCAACCAACGGACCACGCCGAACAGCAGATTCGGCTGACGCTTGGCCGGCGGGAGCGTGTCGAGGAGGGCGAGCAGGTCGCCGTCGTGGGCGACGACGTCGGACAGTCGCTCGTACGTGGGCGATACCCCGTGTGCCTCGCGGCGCGCGAACTCGACGTACGCCTCAGCGGTTGTCATGCCCTCATCGTCGCAGCCCAGGTTCGGTGGGTCTGCCCCGTGCTCGTGCGCCGACCCACCGGCCTTCTCGATCCCGGGCACCGCTCAGGGCAGCTGGCCCGGTCGGTCGACGATGGCGACGCGCAGTAGCGCGGCAGTGTTGTACAGGGACTCCTTGCCGTTACGCACCAACGAGTTGCGGGTGCCGAGGTAGACGTGGGAGTCCCGATCGAAGATGAGGTCCAGGTTTCCACCGATCACGCCGGGCATCCGAATCGCCACCCCATGACGGCCGGCAGCGTCCACCACGTCACCCGAGATGACTACCGCTCCGGGTTGCCGTGCCAGCAGTTCGAACAGCGCCGCGAGCGCTCGGGGTGGCACGTATCCGTCGAGCATCGACCACGCGGTGGTGTACGCCATGCTCTCGCCCCCGTAGACGGCCTCCTCGTCGGCGCCTTCGGGTAGATGCAGGTCGACCGGGTGCGCCCGAAGGTAGCGCAGCAGCTCGTCCGGATCGGTGGGCAGATCGCCGTGGTACGCGGGCGGCTGGAACGCGTCGAGTTCCTTCTCGGGATCGGCGGGATCATCGATGCGGAGCACCCTGAGCTCGCTCCACCCGTTCGGGTCGCTCTCCGGTCGATAGCGCCCCTGCGTGTACGCGACTCCACCGGCCGACTGCCACAGTTGGTTCCGGATGGTCCGGTACGGGCCACTGGCCGGCATGTCCCGGATCGTCGCCACGGTTTCCGTGAAGACGTACTGGTCGGGGCGGGCGGTGAGCTCCGGCTGCTGCCGGGCGGCGTCGGCCGCCAGGTGAAAGACCTCCGACGCGCTGGCCGTGGGCGGCGACTGATCGCCGAGCCTCATGGTCTGGACCGCCAGCGCACCGGCGGTCAGCGTCACCGCCAGCCCGACCGCTCCGGCGAGACGCCAACCGCGCGGGAACCGGGTACGGCGTCCGGCCGGACGGCCCGCCGACGCCAGCTCGGCCCGTCGGGCGACGTGCGCGCTCAGGTCCCTGAGAAGCTGCTCCTCGAAACCCTGCGGCGATCGTTCAGTCTTGTTCATCGTCAGCTCCGTCTCATCTCAGGCGAGGGTGGTGACCGGGCTGGCGAGCACGGCGCGAACCAGGCGGCGGGCACGGTGCAGGCGGACCCGGGCGGCGGCCGGTGACATCCCGAGCACTGTCGCCGCCTCCGCGACGGTGAGGCCGTCCACGGCGACGAGTTCGACAAGCGATCGGGTGCCCTCGGGTAGCTCGCTCAGCGCGCGATGGGTGCGGCGGGCCGCCGACTCGGCGTCGATCCGCTCCTCGATGCGGGCGATGTCATCGGGGCCGAGATCCCGTCGTCCAGCCAGTCGGCCGGTCACCCGCAGTCGTTGAGCCGCACGACGCCGCTCGTCGCCGATGACGTTGCGGGCCACCCCGTACAGCCAGCCGATCTGGCTACCCCGGTCCGGCCGGTAGCCGGCCGCCGACTCGATCACCGCCAGGAACACGTCGGCGGTCAGGTCGGCGGCGAGATGGGGGTCGTCGACCCGCCGCGCCACGAACCGGCCCACCGCCTCCAGGTGCCGCCGGTAGAAGACCTCGAAGGCCACCGGATCCACTCCGATGCCGGAGATGTCGTCATCGGCTCGGCTCGGCTCATTCACAGGCCGTCCTCTCTCGCGCGTTCACACCTCTTCTTCGTTCGTCGGAGCATGGGTGTTACCGAACCCCGAGTGAACCGTCGTGCTGGCCCGGCCGGCGCCATCGGCGGCACCAACCCCGACGAGCGGTATACCTCAGAGTCATATTTATGACTCTGAGGTATGTCGGCGATCGGCGGCATACCCCGAGTGCGGGTCTGCCTGACGCTGACGGCGACGCCGCTGGTCCGGCTGGGCAGCCGCCCTGGTGATGCGGCATTATCGGACCACCGGCGACTGGCGGCACGGGGATGGTCCAACCATCGGGGAGCCTCTCGCGGGCGTCGACCGCCTGGGCGCCTGCGTCGAGGGACCGCCATGACCACGACCAGCGAATCCGCAACACACCGCACCCCGCCGGACACCGCCCGGCTCCTGCCGGGCGCACCGGTGGCCGAAGCCGTCCTGGCCGAGACCGCCGCCGCGGCCGCCCGCCTGCGCGACCACGGGATCACACCGAGCCTCGCCACCATCCTCGTCGGAGACGACGACGCCAGCGCCGGTTACATCGCCATCAAGCAGCGGCAGGCCGCCGCGCTCGGGTTCGCCTCCCCGCACGCGCACCTGCCGGCCACCGCCACCCAGGCCGAGCTGCACCGGGCCATCGCCCGATTCAACAACGATCCGGCCGTGCACGGGCTGCTCGTGCAGTACCCGGTGCCGGGGCACCTGGACTACGACGCGGCGCTGCAGACCATCGACCCGGACAAAGACATCGACGGCATGCACCCACTCAACATGGGGCGTCTCGCCGTCGGCCTGCCCGGTCCGCTGCCGTGCACCCCTGCCGGCATCGAAGCCCTCCTGGCGTACCACGAGATCCCCGTCTCCGGCCGTGAGGTCGTCATCCTCGGCCGGGGCGCCACCCTCGGCCGTCCCCTGGCGATGCTGCTCGCTCAGAAACGCCCGACCGCCAACGCCGCCGTCACCGTCGTCCACACCGGCGTGCCCGACTGGGCCCGCTACACCCGCCGCGCCGACATCCTCGTCGCCGCCGCCGGCGTACCCGGGATCGTGCAGCCCGAGCACGTCAAGCCCGGCGCCGTCGTCATCGGCGCCGGCGTCCGCTACGAGGGCCGGCGCCTCCTGCCGGACGTGGACGAAGCGTGCGCCGAGGTCGCCGGCGCCATCACGCCCCGGGTCGGCGGGGTCGGTCCGACCACAGTCGCGATGCTGTTTCGCAACGCCGTACGCGCCGCCGAACGCGCGAGCCAGTAGCCCGGTCGCTGAGATCGCTTGATGCTGAGCAGCCCGGTCGTCCACAGCTACTCAGCATCAGGCGATCGGGCCGGCTTTCTGCGGTTGGAGATCTCCTCCAGGTGCTGGAGCTGATGCTGCCGGACCATCTCGTCCCAGACCTCCTGGTCGTAGTCCGGGTTCGGCGGAATCCACTTGTGCGAGCTGTCGCTGTAGTGGAACCGCTCATCGCCCCGCCGGATCAGACTCACCGGCCCCAGCCCAGGAAGCGGCGGTGCAGCAGCCCGGCGGGCACCCAGGTCAGATCCTCGGATGCCCAGACCAGGTAGGACCCCATGTAGAGGGCCAATGACACGGGAGCGCCCTCGAACTCGGCAACCATCTCGGTGCGGCGGGTCCGGCAGGGCCAAGGCGCGTCGCAACCGCCGCAGGTCCAGACCGGAAGGACCGGGCCGTGGGTGGTCACGGCAGACCATCCAGGAAGCGCCGGATGACCGACCGGGCGTGCCAGCGGGCCGCACATTCCGCCTGATAGCAGGGGTACGGGGACAGCCGTGCCCACCACCAGCGACAGCCGGCGCAAAGCCCGTCAACGCCGGGCAGGTGCACGGACAAGATTCCGTACCTGATCCTCGGTCACTCCTGCTCCTCCCCTGGCCAGTGGCCTCGCCGGATCGGGATGCGGTGCCGGGCTCGGCACGGCAGGTCGGCCCCACATCGGCAGATCCACCGCCACCGCGGCCATGACCAGACCGGCCGATGACGCCGAGCCAAGGTCAGCGCCACTGCCAGCAGGTAGTCGTCGTACGGCAGGTGCGATCCCATGAGACCCCAAACTTGGACTCCTATTTTGGAAGTACAACCACGCTAAAGTTGGACTCCTATTTTGGGAACCTCTTCGCGGCGTGTCGCGGGATCCAGCTAGAGCCACGCCATAATCGGCCGGTGGTGAACCCGACGATCCAGCGACGGCGCCTCGGCCTTGCCCTCAAACGCGCCCGCGAAGGTGCAGGCAAGACGCAGGACGATGCGGCCACCGTCATCGACGCGGCAGCGAGCAAGATCAGTAGAGTCGAACTTGGACAGTCGGGCATCAAGCTCACCGACCTGAACCTGCTACTCGATCTCTACGGAGTTCGAGGCGATGACGCCGAATCGCTCCGCGACCTCGCACGCGCAGGTCGACAACGCGGGCGCTGGAGCACCTACCGGAACGCCGTACCCGACTGGTTCCGCCAGTACCTGGACCTCGAAGGTGACGCGTCAGAGATCCGTTGGTACCAGCCAGAGGTCATCCCCGGAGTCCTTCAGATCGAGCCCTACATCCGGGCCATGAACGCGATCGCCCACCCACGCCCGCCCACCGATGAGGTCGACCGACAGGTTGCCGTGCGCATGGAACGGCAGTCGATTCTGCGGCAGGACGACGGGCCCGACCTAAGCTTCATCCTCAGCGAGTCGGCGCTGCGCCGAAGCATCGGTGACGCGACGACGATGCGCAACCAACTCCTGCACCTGGCAGAGGTCAGCAAGCAGCCCAACGTCGCGCTGCAGGTGTTCCCGTTCAACGCACAGACCTACGAGACGGCATCGTTCAGCTTCATCATCCTGCGCTTCGGGGACGACGCTGCATCGGACGTGATCTACGTCGAGACCTTCACCGACGCCGACTACCTTGACCGGCCAGACGCCGTACGGGCCTACACTCGACTGTGGGACCGACTCCGGGCAGCCGCTCTCGGGCCGGTAGAGTCGCGCAAGCTCATCCTGAAGATGGCGGACGACGTGGAGCGGCAACAGACCTGAGAGAGTGATCATGGAGACTTCGGATCGCCTGGTCTGGCGCAAGTCGAGCTACAGCGACAACAACGGCGGCGCTTGTGTCGAGGTTGCCGAACTAGATACGAGCATCGAGGTGCGCGACAGCAAGAACCCCGGTAGTTCGACTCTTCGCTTCACGAGAGGCGCATGGACGGAGTTCGTACGTAGCATCCGGTAGTTCCCGATTGCAATACCCAGCGGCAGCAGGCTTACCGTGCAGTGCAGCGATTCCAGCATCTGCAACACGTCGAGCAACGAGATGCCATGCTCGTGACTTCCTCCACGAGCGCGAGTGCCACTTCGCTGGAGGTGGATGGCACCGTGGGGCCAACACTCGGCGACCTCGTTACCTGGGTACTCACCGAGCTTGCGAGTACACATCGCTCCCAGCCTGTATCAGACCGCAGCGTCATAAGAATTCAGCGTAGATCACCGAGCGCGATCGCCTCCTTGACATACGAGAAGAATCTCTGAAAGCTGGCCGCGACACGCGTGCAACGCTTAAGATCGCATGACGGCTGACTCAAGATAAAGTTCTTGATGGAGTCTGACCGGAACGCCGACGCTGCCTTTCCTCTTAGTAGATCGGGAAGCGTGGATCCCTGATGCTCCGCCATAGCCTCAACCACGTCTAGATCGCCGAGCGTCATCAGTTCTACGGGCGCGATGCCGGCTTCTTGCAGAATTCCCCGCCTGCGAAGCTCATCCCGGACAATGCCTGTCACTATGAAATTGTTAGGAAAGCCCTCAGCCAGAACAATGACGGGAAAGAATTCTCTGGCTCTCACGCCCGGTCGACCCGTTAGCCTGGCAGGATTAGATCGCAGACGATCGATCGTTTCAGAGACTTGGCTCACTTCCTCGATCACCATCTCAATATCCCGCTCAAATCCGGTGATTGACGAGGCGTTAACTGTATGCCTTTGAGGCGGCGTGGTAGTTACCTCCACAACAACCCAAGCATCGCCGTAGTCGACGGCGATGTCGGCGACAGAACTACCCCTGTATGCCTTCTTCAGATGCCTATCCAGGTAAACGCGCTGGGCTTGAAAACGGCCTACAATCGACTGGAATACTTCGCCGACGTGCCGCTCCGAGTATTCGTCGTAAGCCTGGCGGACGTCCAGAGTTGCCCTGCCTCCCGCCGGCCCAAGTCCATGCCCAATGTCATACCACAAGGGAAAATCGATGCACCGATCAAGGACTAAGTCAGGGTCCAAGGCAAGCACTTCGTCGCCAAATCGAACGAGCGGGAATCGTGTGATCGTTGTAAAATGCCAAGCGAGATTTCGATCGTCCCACTCTGTCGCCATGGTTTGCCTGTACTCGCCCACAGGGAGAGATATGTATTGCAGGATTTTCTGGACGGTGTCCGGCCGCCAACCAGCCCGACCGAAGTATTCGTCCGGACGAGTCCAGCAGCCGTTTCCATTCGCAGCCTTCATCCACAATAGAACGCAGAAGGCCGCCAGTTCGTTGATCGTAAATTTACATGCGGCAGCGAAGGACTCCTCCATCGTTGCCTGATGGGGAGTTGCGCGACGTTCGGCCGGCATCTCGATCCACCGACGAAGAAAGCTCGTGGCCCGTGAGTCGACGCGGTCCCTTGAGTGGAAATTTGTGTTGGCCGCCATTTCGAGGCCGATCTCATTCAACGAGGGAGGGTCGGCATTATCCGGAAGATCAGCATCAATACTGTCGGCCAAAACTAGCAGCAACGCTGGCAAGGGAATCGTTACCCTATCCTCGTCGGCCACTTCGTCAGGACTAACGCGAAGGATTAGCTTCGCCAAGACCATTAGCAGCTGTGGCGCGTGAAGGACAGACCCTTCTTTCAGTGCTGTCGCCACACGATCTCGTGCGGGCGGTTTAAAAAATCGCAGCGATTCTCGATCCAGCTTCCGAGCAGATTCGCCCCTGTCGAGCCGACGGATAGTTGCCATGCAGAGCGCAACCACGCCGAGGGCCTCTCGAATTGGAACTCGCCGCAGAAGGTGAATTAGATACGTGCCGTCTATTTTTTGCCCATCGGCGACATCACTGAAAGTGATGTAGGTCTTCGCATTATCGAGCGGATTTGGGTCGATCTGCTCTGATCGCGGAGCCCACAAGCCCTGCGCAGTTCGCGTGTAATTTCTCGGATGTGGCACTGGGCCGACGAGTGGAGACTGGCGACCTGCAGTAGGCGCGGCAAGGTAGCCACCCAAGCTGGATGGAACCTGCCCTATGAAAAGACCACTCAACCGTTCAAGTGATTCTGGAAATTCACCTGCTTCGGGTCCCAGCAATTGTCGCGTCCTTCAGATGTCAGTCGGGCCTGAGCTGCCAGAAGGGTAAAGATAGGCTTCCCACCCGTGTGCGGCGCCCAAGTCATCCGGGCGTGCCTTCCTACGCGGAGTGGCTCCAAGCAGTTCCATCAGGCTTGCTCATGTGCCGATTGGTCGAGCATCCGCCTCTGCAAAATTCTCGCGAGCGCGGAGAACCTGGAAACGGCGCGGCCCCGACCCCCCGTGAGGGAAGCCGGGGCAGCGCCGCTTTTCGCGTACGTCAGCTGCAGCCGCTGGTGGAGCCGCAGCCCTCGCAGACGTAGCAGCTACCGGCGGGGCGCATCTTCGTACCGCAGGTGAAGCAGAGCGGCGCGTCGGCGGCCTTGCCGATCACGGCCTCCAGCAGTTCGGTGCTGGAACCCACGCTCGGTGCCGGCTTGGCGGCGGCCACGTCGGCCATCTCCTGGGCCGGCTGGGCGACGGCCTCCGGCTTGGCCGGGGCCTCGACCGGCGCGGATGACGCCATCGCGGTGAGCTCCGCTCCGGTGACCCCGGCGGCTTCCGCGTCGGCTTCGGCCCGCAGCTGGGCGGCCCGCTCGCTGGCGGTGAAGATGCCCAGCTCGGCGCGGCGCTCGTAGGGCAGGAAGTCCAGTGCCAGGCGACGGAAGATGTAGTCCATCACCGACGCTGCCATGCGCACGTCCGGGTCGTCGGTCATGCCGGCCGGCTCGAAGCGCATGTTGGTGAACTTGCTGACGAACGTCTCCAGCGGCACGCCGTACTGCAGGCCGATGCTGATGGCCACCGAGAAGGCGTCCATCACGCCGGCCAGGGTCGAGCCCTGCTTGGACATCTTGAGGAAGACCTCGCCGAGGCCGTCGTCCGGGTAGGACGACGCGGTGAGGTAACCCTCGGCGCCACCGACGGAGAAGCTGACCGTCTCGGAGGGGCGCTTCTTCGGGAGGCGCTTGCGCACCGGCCGGTACTCGATGACCTTCTCCACCGCGGCCGGCGCGGCGGCAGCGGTCTCGACGGCGGCCGGCGTGGTGACCTTGTTGGACTTGGCCACCGAGAGCGGCTGGCCGACCTTGCAGTTGTCCCGGTAGATCGCCAGCGCCTTGAGGCCGAGCTTCCAGCCCTCGAAGTAGATCTTCTCGACGTCCTCGACGGTGGCCGCCTCCGGCATGTTGACCGTCTTGGAGATGGCGCCGGAGACGAACGGCTGGATCGCCGCCATCATCCGCACGTGGCCCATCGGGGCGATCGACCGCTCCCCCATCGCGCAGTCGAAGACCGGGTAGTGCTCCGGCTTGAGGCCGGGGGCGTCCACCACGTGGCCGTTGTCGGCGATGTGCTCGACGATCGCCTCGACCTGCTCCTCGGGGTAGCCGAGGCTGCGCAGGGCGCGCGGAACCGTCTGGTTGACGATCTGCATCGAACCGCCGCCGACCAGCTTCTTGAACTTGACCAGCGCCAGGTCCGGCTCCACGCCGGTCGTGTCGCAGTCCATCATGAAGCCGATGGTGCCGGTCGGTGCGAGGACGCTGGCCTGCGCGTTACGCCAGCCGTTCTTGTCACCGATCTTGTTGCCCTGGGTCCACTGCTTGGTCGCCTCGCGGACGATCGCGGTGGCCACCGGGCTGGTCGGCTTGATCTCGTCGTTGGCCGCGGCGTGCTTGCGCATGACCCGCTTGTGCGGCTCGGCGTTACGGGCGTAGCCGTCGTACGGGCCGACGACGCCGGCCAGCTCGGCCGAGCGGCGGTAGGCGGTGCCGGTCATCAGCGAGGTGATCGCCGCGGCGACCGAACGGCCCTGGTCCGAGTCGTACGGCAGGCCGGTGGCCATCAGCAGGGCGCCGAGGTTGGCGTAGCCGATGCCGAGCTGCCGGTAGGCGCGGGACGTCTCACCGATCTTCTCGGTCGGGAAGTCCGCGAAGCAGATCGAGATGTCCATCGCGGTGATGACGAACTCGACGGACTTGACGAACTTCTCCACCTCGAAGCCACCGTCGGCGCGGAGGAACTTCATGAGGTTGAGCGAGGCGAGGTTGCACGAGGAGTTGTCCAGGTGCAGGTACTCCGAGCACGGGTTCGACGCGGTGATCCGCCCGGTCTCCGGGCAGGTGTGCCAGTCGTTGATCGTGTCGTCGTACTGCAGGCCCGGGTCGGCGCACTCCCAGGCGGCCTGGGCGATGGAACGGAAGAGGTTCTTGGCGTCGACCGTCTCGATCGTCGCGCCGTCCAGCCGGCCACGCAGGTCGAAGCCCTTGCCGTTCTCCACCGCCGACATGAACTCGTCGGAGACGCGGACCGAGTTGTTGGCGTTCTGGTACTGGACGCTGACGATGTCGGAGCCACCGAGGTCCATGTCGAACCCGGCGTCGCGCAGCGCGCGGATCTTGTCCTCCTCGCGCGCCTTGGTGACCACGAACTCCTGGATGTCCGGGTGGTCGACGTCGAGGATGACCATCTTGGCCGCCCGGCGGGTCGCGCCGCCGGACTTGATGGTGCCGGCCGAGGCGTCCGCGCCGCGCATGAAGCTGACCGGGCCGGAGGCGTTGCCGCCGGAGGAGAGCAGCTCGCGGGACGAGCGGATCCGCGACAGGTTGACGCCGGAGCCGGAGCCGCCCTTGAAGATCAGCCCCTCCTCCTTGTACCAGTCGAGGATGGAGTCCATCGAGTCGTCGACGGCCAGGATGAAGCAGGCGCTGACCTGCTGCGGCGACGGCGTGCCGACGTTGAACCAGACCGGCGAGTTGAAGCTGAACACCTGGTTCAGCAGCATCCAGGTCAGCTCGTGGGCGAAGACCTCCGCGTCGGCCGGGCTGGCGAAGTAGCCGTACTCCTCGCCGGCGGTGCGGTAGGTGGTGACCACCCGGTCGATCAGCTGCTTGAGCGACCACTCCCGCTCCGGGGTCCCCACCGCGCCCCGGAAGTACTTGGTGGTGACGATGTTCGCCGCGTTGACGCTCCACGACTCCGGGAACTCAACCCCGCGCTGCTCGAAGTTGATCGAGCCGTCCCGCCAGTTCGTCATCACGACGTCGCGGCGCTCCCAGGACACCTCGTCGTACGGGTGGACCCCCTCCGTCGTCCACACCCGCTCGATCTTCAGCCCCGCGCCTGCCTTGTTCCGTGAACGGCTCGTTGTCACGCCGTCGCCCCCCTCGTCTGCGCGGTCACCCACCGCGCGTCCTGATCTCTCGAAAAACAGTGAAGTCAACTGGTACGGCCGGCGGCCTCGACCGCGTCGGCCCGGCCCTGCTCCCGGGCTCGCGCCACGGCCCGCAACGTCTCGATCTCGCGCTCGAAGTCGGCGAGCGAGTCGAAGGAGCGGTAGACGCTGGCGAACCGCAGGTAGGCGATCTCGTCCAGGTCGCGCAGCGGGCCCAGGATCGCCAGGCCCACCTCGTGACTGGGGATCTCGGCGGCCCCCTTGGCCCGGACGGTCTCCTCCACCCGCTGTGCGAGCAGCGCGAGTGAGTCGTCGTCCACCGGCCGGCCCTGGCACGCCTTGCGCACCCCGCCGATGATCTTCGTGCGACTGAACGGCTCGGTCACCCCGCTGCGCTTGACGACCGCGAGGACCGCCTCCTCGACGGTGGTGAACCGCTTACCGCACTCCGGACAGGAGCGCCGCCGCCGGATGAGCTGGCCGTCGTCGGCCTCCCGCGAGTCGACCACCCGGGAGTCGGCGTGCCGGCAGTACGGACACCGCATCGCCCAACCTCCAAAATCATGATCAACCGCGGACGCACCCAGCACTCCCGGACACGGTCCGCCACGACGGCACCACCTCGGGTGACGCCTGTCGTGATCAACATTACGGGAGTGCGGTCGGTAGTCGAACCCAACCTGTAGGCAACTTACGCCCATGTCACTACTACATCTAGGGGTTGACCGTATGTCGCTGGCGAACCCCGGTCAAGTTGGCCGGCGTGTCCGGCGCGTCACGGACCATCCGGTCATCCGCACACCGCGCGCCACCGCAGAACCAACGCCGAGAACCCGCCCCGGTTACCGGCCGCACGGCCGGAACGCCCCGGAAAACAGCCACCGATCGAACATCCGTGCTATCCGACGTACCATTTATCAGAACATCCGTACGACCGGGGCGGTTTTTCACCCCGACACGCCGGTGAGAGGTCGTACAGATGTTTGAAAATGACCGATCTCACCTATACGGTCAGGAACAACCGGGCGCGATGGATCTTCACCGCACCCGGCGACGCACCAACCGAGCACCATCCGTGGCACCACCGCACGCACCACGAGCCGACGAGGCACCCAGCGCCGACCAGGGAGGACGGACGTGACCGAGGACCGGGCCAGCCGGCCGAAGAGCCCGCAGCAGATCACCGAGGCGGGCCCGCCGGCCACCCGACGCCGCAGCGCCGCGCGCAGCCGGACGGGTCAGCCCGCCGTGCGCCCGGTCACCCCGGTGGTCAGCGCCTTCCCCGACCCGGCGACGGTCGACCTGACCGCCCGCCAGCGTCGCATCCTGGAGTTCATCCGCACCTGGGTCGAGCGGCACGGCTACCCGCCGAGCGTCCGGGAGATCGGCGAGGCGGTCGGCCTGGTGTCACCGTCGAGCGTCGCCTACCAGCTCAAGGAGCTGGAGAAGAAGGGGTTCCTGCGCCGCGACCCCAACCGCCCCCGGGCGGTGGACGTCCGCGCCCCCAGCGAGGCCATCGACGACGAGTTGTCCCGCGCCCAACGACCCACCCCGGCGTACGTGCCGATGCTCGGTCGCATCGCCGCCGGTGGGCCGATCCTCGCCGAACAGGCCGTGGAGGACATCTTCCCCCTGCCCCGCGAGCTGGTCGGTGAGGGCGAGGTGTTCATGCTCCAGGTCAAGGGCGACTCGATGCTCGACGCGGCGATCTGCGACGGCGACTGGGTGGTCGTCCGGCAGCAGCCGACGGCCGACTCCGGCGAGATCGTGGCCGCCATGCTCGACGGCGAGGCGACCGTCAAGACCTACCGGCGACGCGACGGGCACGTCTGGCTGATGCCGCAGAACCCGGCCTTCGACCCGATCCCCGGCGACGACGCCACCATCATGGGCCGCGTCGTGGCGGTGCTCCGCCGAATCTGACCGGTCGGCGCGCGGGTGGGTGGCCCACCGCGCTCACCCGCGCCGCCGGACCAATGTCGCTGACCGGTCAGTAGCGGTCGCCCCGAGGGCCACGGCCGCCGCCAGGATACTGCCCGTACGGGTCGCCGGGCGCGTCGCCGTCCCGCCGACGGCCGGGCCGCTGGCCCCGGTAGTCCGGCTCCTGTCCACCGCGCCGTGGCGGCTCCGCCCGACCGCCGCCGGGCTGGCCACCACCGCCGCCGTACACTCCGCCGCCCGCGCCTCCCGGTCGGCCACCGGCACCGCCGGGCCGGCCTCCGGGGCCGCCGCCGGCACGGCCGCCGCCGCCGTAGACACCGCCCCCGACCGGAGCACCGCCACCACCGCCGGGTCGGGCAGGGCCGTAACCGCCGCCGCCCTCACCGGCTGGGCGTGCACCACCGCCACCGGCCGGGCGTGCACCGCCGCCGCCGTACACGGCACCGCCGGCAGGAGCGGGACCGCCCCGGCCCGAAGCACCGCCGTAGACGCCGCCGCCACCGGCCGCCGCACCGCCGTACACGCCCGTGCCGGGACGGCCACCGCCGGGCGGGACGTCCTCGTCCCGCAGCGCGCCGCGCCGATCGTCCCGGCCGTCCGTCGAATCCGCATCGTCGGCCGCGGGTGGCCGGCGGCGGGCCCGCAGGATGCCGAAGATGCCGGCGCCGACGAGCAGCAGACCGAGCACGCCGACAGCGCCCACGAGGTAGGTGATGTCGTCGAAACTGAGCCCGTCGATCCAGGACTTCTCGGCCGCCGGCTTGCCACCCCCGGGAGCGGCAAGGGGCGCCGCCACGCTGGTGGACGGCGTGTAACTCAGAATGTCGACGGGCTCGTCCGCGGTGAGCTGCCCGCCGTCGGAGACCGTGACGAAGGTCTTCCCGTCCGGCGTGTAGGAGATCGCCTCACCGAACGGGTCGGCCAGTGGCGTCACCCGGGGCTTGCCGGTGGTGAGCGCACCGAGGACGTCGCCGCCGGTCACGTCGTACTCGAAGGCGTCCGCGTACGTCCGGATGACGACGCGGCTACCGTCCGGCGACCGGGCGGCACCGGTGACCGCGAGCCGACCGTAGACGCTGAGCGGATTCTCCGTGGAGGTCTTCGGCAGCTTGATCTCGCCGGCCTTCTTCATCGGCACCGGCTCGGTGTCGCCGTTCTTCAGCTTCGCCGTCGGGGTGAAGATCTCCGCGTTGCCGCTCGACACCTTGGTGATGATCAGCGGAAGGCCGTCGGCCCCCACCAGCAGCGCCTCGGCGTCGTGCGGCTTGTTCTCGGGGTAGGAGAGCCGGTGCAGCACGGGCTGCTTCGTACCGGTGATCGGCATGGTCCAGACCGCGATCCGCGACCGCCGCTCCTTGTTGCTGGTGTTGTCGCCGATGTCACCGATCCACAGGGTGTCGCCCTTCGGCGACACGGCCAGGTCCTCGGTGTCGAACGGCCCCTGGCCCGAGTAGCGGACCGGCTCCTTGGCGATCTTGCACTTGCTGTCGAGGAAGAAGATCCGTTTGCGCGCCTCAACATCGGTGCCGTCGTTGATGACGATGTAGCCGGTCTTGGTCGCCACCAGCCCGGACAGCTCCCGCAGCCGCTCGTCGGTGACCGAGCAGCGCTTCTTGCCGGGGATGGCGCCGGACGGCTGGGATGATCCGGGAGCGGGAGCGGCTACGGCGACTCCGGCCAGCGCCACGGTTGCCCCGAGCAGGCCGAGGGCAACCGTGACCGAGGAAACAACGCGGCGCATTCGGCCAGTGTCGCATGCCGCGCGTTTCCGGTGGATGACGCCGGGGCCGCTCAGGGCCGGCTGCCGACCGCCTGGCCCTCCCGCTGCACGTCGAACGGCGCCAGCTCGGCGGCGAGCGCCGCACTGACCCGGACGTGCAGCAGAGTGCCCTCCGGCAGGTGCGACGTGCTGAGCACCTCGCCGGTGCGGTGCACCCGGGACACCAGGTCACCCCGGTCGTACGGCAGGACGGCTCGGACCTCCACGGCGGGTTGCGGCAGCCGCTCCTCGATCGCCGCCCGCAGGGCGTCGATCCCCCGACCCGAGTACGCCGAGACGAAGATCGCCTCCGGCCAGAGTCGCTTGAGACGCAGCAGCGCGTCCTCGTCGGCCGCGTCGGTCTTGTTGACCACCAGCAGCTCGGGCAGCCGGTCCGCGCCGACCTCGGCGAGCACCTCGTGCACGGCCCTGACCTGCTCCTCCGGATCCGGGTGGGTGCCGTCGACGACGTGCACCACCAGATCCGCCTCGGCGACCTCCTCCAGCGTCGAGCGGAACGCCTCGACGATCTGGTGCGGCAGGTGTCGGACGAAGCCGACCGTGTCGGAGAGCGTGTAGAGCCGCCCGTCCGAGGTGGTCGCCTTGCGGGTGGTCGGGTCGAGCGTCGCGAAGAGCGCGTTCTCCACCAGCACGCCCGCGCCGGTCAGCCGGTTGAGCAGGCTGGACTTGCCGGCGTTGGTGTAGCCGGCGATGGCCACGGCGGGCACGGAGTTGCGGGTGCGACGGGCGCGCTTGGTGACGCGTACCGTGCGCATGCTCTTGATCTCGCGACGCAGCCGGGAGATGCGGTGGCGGATGCGCCGCCGGTCGGTCTCCAGCTTGGTCTCACCGGGACCACGCACGCCCACGCCGCCGCCGGCGCCGCCACCCCGGCCGGAACCACCGGTCTGCCGGGAGAGCGTCTCACCCCAACCACGCAGCCGGGGCAGCAGGTATTCGAGCTGCGCCAGCTCGACCTGCGCCTTGCCTTCCTTGCTCTTGGCGTGCTGGGCGAAGATGTCGAGGATCAGCGCCGTACGGTCGACGACCTTGACCTTGGTGCGCTGCTCCAGGTTGCGCAGCTGCGACGGGGACAGTTCACCGTCGCAGATGACCGTGTCGGCGCCGGTGGAGAGCACCACCGCGCCCAGATCGTCGACCTTGCCGCGGCCGATGTACGTGGCCGGGTCGGGTCGGGTACGACGCTGGATCAGCCCTTCGAGCACCTGCGAGCCCGCGGTCTCGGCGAGCGCGGCCAGCTCGGTCAGGGAATTCTCGGCGTCGGTCACCGTGCCCTCGGTCCAGACGCCCACCAGGACGACCCGCTCCAGCCGCAGCTGGCGGTATTCCACCTCGGTGACGTCGGAGAGCTCGGTTGACAGGCCGGGGACGCGTCGCAGGGACTGTCGCTCCGACAGCTCCATCTCGCCGGTGGTGACGTCGTCGAACTCGTCCTCGACGGGGACGAAGCTCTCCTGGTCTCGCAAGCGGTTCTCCTGTCCGAAATGATGAGTAGAACGTAATCCTGACATGACACAACGCCGAACGCACCTGCTATATGCCCGTGCTGGAGGTCGCCAAAAGTGGGGGCGAATACCGGTCGACCACGGCAACCCGGTAGAAATGCTCAGGCGGCGGCCGACCGGCCGCACAGCCGTGACGGAGGGATCCCGTGGCCATCACCCGACTGCCGAGCGCCGGATTTTCGATCACCATCCGGATCGCCGTGACCGCGGACGCGTCCTCGATCGGCCGGCTCACCACCTCCGTCGGCGAGGCCGGAGCGATCGTCACGGCGCTGGACGTGGTGGACTCGGACCCGACGAACGTGATCGTCGACCTGACCTGCGACACCGCCGACGCCGGTCACGCCGATCAGGTGGTCGAGGCGCTGACCGCGCTCGACGGCGTGGACGTGCGCAAGGTGTCGGACCGCACGTTCCTCCTGCACCTCGGCGGCAAGATCGAGGTGACCTCGAAGGTCGCGCTGCGCAACCGTGACGAGCTGTCCCGGGCGTACACCCCGGGGGTGGCCCGCGTCTGCATGGCGATCGCCGAGAACCCGGCGGACGCCCGGCGGCTGACGATCAAGCGCAACACGGTGGCGGTCGTCAGCGACGGCTCGGCGGTGCTCGGGCTGGGCAACCTGGGCCCGGCCGCGTCGCTGCCGGTGATGGAGGGCAAGGCCGCGCTGTTCAAGCGCTTCGGCGGCGTGGACGCCTGGCCGGTCGTGCTCGACACCCAGGACACCGACGAGATCGTGCAGATCGTCAAGGCGATCGCGCCCGCGTACGGCGGGATCAACCTGGAGGACATCGCCGCGCCGCGCTGCTTCGAGATCGAGGCCCGGCTGCGCGAAGCGCTGGACATCCCGGTCTTCCACGACGATCAGCACGGCACCGCGATCTGCGTGCTGGCCGCGCTGACCAACGCGCTGCGCGTCGTGGGCAAGCAGCTCGCGGACGTCCGGGTCGTCGTCTCCGGCGCCGGCGCGGCGGGCACCGCGATCATGAAGCTGCTGCTGCGCCAGGGCGTCGGCGACATCATCGCGTACGACCGCCAGGGCGCCCTGCACCGCGGGCTGACCGACCTCAACCCGGCCTGGCAGTGGCTGGCGGAGAACACCAACAAGGAGAACTACTCCGGCGACCTGCCGGGCGCGATCCGGGGCGCCGACGTGTTCATCGGGGTGAGCGCCCCGAACCTGCTCACCGGGGACGACATCGCGCAGATGGCGAAGGACTCGATCGTCTTCGCGCTGGCCAACCCGGACCCGGAGGTCGACCCCCGAGAGGCGCGCAAGTACGCCGCGGTGGTCGCCACCGGCCGCTCGGACCAGCCCAACCAGATCAACAACGTGCTCGCCTTCCCCGGCGTGTTCCGCGGCATGCTCGACGCGCACGCCGAGGAGTTCACCGAGGAGATGGCGATCGCGGCGGCCCAGGCCATCGCCGACGTCGTCGGCGAGGACAAGATCAACCCGACGGTGATCGTGCCGAGCGTCTTCGACTCCCGGGTCGCCCCCGCGGTCGCCGCCGCCGTCCGCGCCGCCGCGCACAACCCCAGCCCCCTGCCGGCAGCCGACCCCGGCCCGTCGGACCTCCCGGAGATCGCCGCGAACGCCAGCGCCACCCCCTGAGCAACTCGACGCCTGCGGGCGCTAGGCGAGGGAGGCCCCCGACCGGGTCGTTTCCCTCCTTTGCTCTGCTTCACCCCGCGCAACACCTGATGTCCGGTTATCGGACACCGGGTGTTGCGCGGGTTGAAGCAGAGCAAAGGGCCGACAGCAGCGGCCGGTGAGCGGCCGGTGAGCAGAAGTTGGCCGCCGGCGCGCAGCCGGGTGCGCGGCCGGCCTCAGCGCCCGGGCGCAGCGGACAGGATGGAGAGGTCGACCTCGCCGGTTGCGACCAGGACGGCCGGGCCGGACAGCCAGCACGAGGTCTCGGTGACCGTCACCGTCAGGCGGCCGCCGGGCACGTCCACGGCGACCACGCCGGTGTCCCGGCCGGCGTCGCGCAGGGCCACCGCGCCCACCGCGCAGGCGCCGGTGCCGCAGGACAGGGTCTCGGCGCTGCCGCGCTCGTACACCCGCATCAGGGAGTGCCCGTCGGTGCCGTCGACCGGGTCGCCCGCCACGATGAACTCCACGTTCACGCCGGCCGGGAAGACCTCCGGGTCGAACCCGGGCGCGACGGTGAGATCCAGCGCGGCCAGTTCCACGCCGGCCGGCAGGACGCAGACCAGGTGCGGGTTGCCGATGTCCACAACCGTGCCGGGCAGGGTCAGACCGCCCAGGGTGGCGGTCGAGGAGTCGTACACCTGGGGGCGGCGCATCTCGACGGACACGGCGTCGCCCTCGACCAGCGCGCGCACGACGCCGGCCCGGGTGGCCACCGGCAGCGCCGCGCCGGCCGGCGTGGCCAGTTCTTTGTCCAGCAGGTAGCGCACGAAGACCCGCGCGCCGTTGCCGCACATCTCGGCGAACGAACCGTCGGCGTTCCAGTAGTCCATGAACCACTCGGCCTCGCCGGCCAGCCCGGCGCCGTCCGGATGCTTGGCCGCCCGGACGACCCGCAGCACGCCGTCCGCGCCGATGCCCCGCCGCCGGTCGCAGAGCGCCGCGACCAGCTCCGGAGTCAGGTCGAGCTGACCGTCCGGGTCGGGCAGGAGGACGAAGTCGTTGCCGGTGCCGTGGCCCTTGGTGAACTCCACGCCCCCATCATCGCGCAGCGGCCGGCACCAGACGCAGCGCGGCCCCGATCAGGTCCGGAGTCGCCGAATCCAGCCAGTGGATCCGCTGGTCGCGCCGGAACCAGGACCGCTGCCGGCGCACGAAACGCCGCGTCGCCCGGACGGTCTCGTCGTGCGCCTGCGCCTCGGTCAGCTCACCGTCGAGCAGGCGCAGCACCTGCTGGTAGCCGAGCGCCCGGCTGGCCGTCCGTCCCTCGGCCAGCCCCCGACCCACCAGCTCGCGGGTCTCGGGCACCAGACCGTCGGCCCACATCCGGTCCACCCGCAGCGCGATCCGCTCGTCCAGCAGCCCGGTGTCCAGATCGACGCCCAGCTGCACCGACGGGTAGTACGGAGTCGGTTGCGGCAACGACGCGGCGAACGGCGCACCGGTCAACTCGATCACCTCCAGGGCCCGCACGATCCGCCGGCCGTTGCCGGGCAGGATGCCCTCGGCGGCCACCGGGTCGGCGGCGCGCAGCCGCGCGTACAGCGGCGCGGGGCCCACCTCGGCCAACTCCCGCTCCAGCCGCTCGCGCAGCGCCGCGTCGGTGCCGGGGAACTCGAAGCGTTCGAGCACCGCCCGCACGTACAACCCCGAGCCACCCACCAGCAGCGGCACCCGACCTCGGGACAGGATGTCGTCCACCGCCGCGCGGGCCAGCCGCTGATACTCCGCGACGCTGGCCGGCTCGGTGACCTCCCAGATGTCGAGCAGGTGATGCGGCACCCCCTCCCGCTCCGCCGGGGTCAGCTTGGCGGTGCCGATGTCCATGCCCCGGTAGAGCTGCATCGAGTCGGCGTTGACCACCTCCCCGTCCAGCGCGTGCGCGAGCGCGATGCTCAACGCCGACTTGCCCGCCGCCGTCGGACCGACCACCGCCACGACCGTGCCGGCCGGGACTGCCGCACCGCCGGTCACGCCCGCTCCCAGGACGCCACGAAGTAGGCCACACCGTAGGGGGCCGAGTCGTGCAGCAACTCGCCGCGCCACCCGCCGCCGCTCGACCGGGCCGCCTCGGCGAGCACCTGCCAGGACGCCCGGCCGGCGACCTTCAACTGCGCCGACAGACCCGCGTCCAGGTCGCGCAGGACGTCCAGGTCCGCCCCGGCCAGGGCCGCGGCGACCCGCTTGTCGTACGGGAGGGAGCGCTGGTCGTCGTACCCGGGGGCCTTCTCCCCCCGGCAGGCCGACCCGTCACCGAGCACCAGCAGCGCCACCCGGTCACCGGCCGCGGCGACCTGCTCGGCGAGCGCGGCCACCTCCACCGGCCCGGCGTCGGCGGTCACCTGCACGGCGGTCACCGGCGCGGCCGTCACCGGCGCGGCGGGGCGTTCGGCGTGCCGGGCCAGCAGCCACGCGCCGACAGTCAGGCTCAACGGCAGCACCGCGCCGCGGTCCGGCTGACCGGGGACCAAGGGCACGTCCAGGTCGACGCCCCAGGGTTGGAGGGACCCGGAGGCCGGGGGCCGGATCGGGCCTGTCGACGGGCCGACGCCGAGCAGCACCACCGCGTCCGGGTCGGCTGCCAGCAGTCGGCGTACGGCGAGGTCACAGGCCGCGCGCAGGTCGTCCAGTTCGCTGGCGGCGGCACCGGCAACCTCCGGCACGAGCAGGGGCGGATGCGGGCAGACAGCGGCGGCGACCAGTGGCACCCGTTCACCGTAGCGGGAACGCCCGGTGCGTCTCCGCGCCGATCCGGTCAATCAGGCTCTAGGACACCGTATGGTCACGGTCGGCGATAGGCGCTCGACGGGGACCGGGTCGGACCTGTGACAATGCCGGAAGTAACTTGGCTGCGCCGTGGCGGCGACGGGGGATGGCTCCCTCGACGCCGGGAGAACGAGGATGGGCACATGAGCGACTGGACTGCCTTCGGACGGGTGGACGCGGACGGCACCGTTTACGTCAAGACCTCCGAGGGCGAGCGGGTGGTCGGATCCTGGCAGGCGGGAGCACCGGAGGAGGGTCTCGCGCACTTCGCACGCCGCTTCGCCGACCTGGTCACCGAGGTGGACCTGACCGAAGCACGACTCAACTCGGGCGCGGCGGACGCCGGGAACTCGTTGAGCACAATTCGGCGGATCCGCACCACGCTGCCCGAGGCCCACGTGGTCGGCGACATCGACGCCCTGGCCGCCCGGCTGGACAAGCTGGCGACACTTGCCGAGGAGAAGGCCACCGAGGCGCGCGCCGCCCGGGACGCCGCCCGCGGCGAGGCCCTGGCCCGCAAGACCGCGCTGGTCGAGGAGGCCGAGAAGCTCGCCGCCGAGTCCACCGGCTGGAAGACGGCAGGTGACCGGCTCAAGGAGATCCTCGACGAGTGGAAGACCATTCGCGGGGTCGACAAGAAGGCCGACGGTGAGCTGTGGAAGCGGTTCGCCGCCGCACGGGACGGCTTCACCCGGCGTCGGGGCGCCCACTTCGCCTCCCTGGACGCGACGCGCAAGCAGGCGCAGACCGTCAAGGAAGAGCTGGTCGCCGAGGCCGAGAAGATCAAGGACTCCACCGAGTGGGCGGCCACTGCCAACCAGCTCAAGGAGCTGATGACGCAGTGGAAGGCCGCCCCGCGTGCCTCCAAGGAGGCCGAGCAGAAGCTCTGGGAGCGGTTCCGGGCCGCGCAGGACGCCTTCTTCAGCCGGCGCAGCGAGGTGTTCTCCGCGCGGGACAACGAGCAGCGCGGCAACCTGGAGCGTAAGCAGGCCCTGCTGGCCGAGGCCGAGGCCCTGGACATCGACGCCGACCCGAAGGGCGCCCAGGCCAAGCTGCGGGAGATCCAGGCCCAGTGGCACGAGGCCGGCCGGGTGCCCCGCGAGGCGGCCGCCGGGCTGGAGCGCCGGCTGCGTGTCATCGACGACAAGGTCCGCGACGTGATGGACTCGGCGTGGCGCCGCACCACCAAGGAGGACAACCCGCTGCTCGCCCAGATGCGGGCGCAGGTTGCGGAGGCCGAGGAGCGGCTGGCCCGGGCGCAGAGCGCCGGGGACGCGCGCCGGATCAAGGACGCCGAGCAGGCACTCGCCGCCAAGCGGCAGTTCCTCCAGCTCGCCGAGCAGGCCGGCTGACCTGAGACCGTCGGAGAGCCCCCGGTCCCGTGCGGGACCGGGGGCTCCACCGTGTCCGGCGCTCACATCCGCACCCCCGCGCCCCGCGCGCACCCCGTCTTTCTCCCTCCGGCCCCACGTGCCGCGCCCCCGCACCCCACGTGCCGCGCCCCCGCACCCCACGTGCCGCGCCCCCGCACCTACGTGCCGCGCCGCCGCGCCCCGCGCCCGCGCCGCTACGCCCCGCGCCCGACCTGCCGCCGCGCCGCGCCGCGCGACCCGTGTCTCGTGCCCCGCGTGAAGATCCACGCAACTTCCCGGATGTTGCTGCCTCCGGCGCGCGGGAGACAGCAACATCCCTGATATTGCGCGGATCTTGGTGACGGGCGCGCGCTCCATGGCCGGGAGCGGGGTCGGGGGTGCCCGCAGGCATCAAGGTCACGCTCGATCCAGGATGTAGTGGCCACCGAACGCGGGGATGCCACTACATCCATGTTCGAGCGTGATCATGAGGTGGGGGCCCGGCACGCGGGGGCGGGGCGTGCGCGCGTGGAGGCCCAACGGGTGGAGGCGGGGCGTGCGCGGGCGAGCAACGCACGCAGCCGAGCAGCGCACGGGGGCGAGCAACGCACGCAGCCGAGCGGCGCACACGGCCGGGCGGCGCACACGGCCGGGCTGGGCACACGGCCGGGCTGAGCGGGCGGGCGCGCGGGTGCGCGGGTGCGCGGGCGGGCGGGTGCGCGGGCGGGCGGGTGGGTGCCGCGGGCGGGGCTGGGCGGGTGCGCGGGCGGAGCGGGTGCGCGGGCGAGCGGCGCACGCCACCGAGCAGCGCGCTCGGGCGGGCTGGGCGGGGGCGCGGGCTGGGCGGGGGCGTGGGCTGGGCGGCGGGCCTTGCAGTTGACGCATTGAGGCGGGCTGATGAGAATGGGCGACGGAGCCAGGTAGGGCCACCGGGACGAGGGCGACGACGGCGGGGCTCCGCTGTCGAGGATCGGCCGGTGAGCGTTCGCGAGTGTCCCCGTCCGCGTGACATGGACCGTCGCGCACTGTCCGCGTACCCCAAAGGGGCCGTGACGTGCCGACGGTAGCTCGCCCGCGCGGCCCTTGGCCGGCGCCGGGCCTTTGAAGTGGAGCACGAATGTTCCGTCCCAAAGCTCTCGGCGGTGCGCTGACCGCGCTCGCCACCGTCGCGGCCGGCGTGTTCATCGCCGCCGCCGTCAGCACCACCCCGGCCTCCGCCGCGGGGACCGGCACCGGCTATCTGCACACGAACGGCAGTCAGATCGTGGACAGCACCGGCGCCACGGTCCGGTTGACCGGCATCAACTGGTTCGGCATGGAGACCGACAACAAGACCTTCCACGGGCTCTGGTCGAGCAATCCGTGGCGGGGGCAGCTCGACACGATGGCCCGGCTGGGCTACAACACGTTGCGGGTGCCGTACTCGAACGACGCGCTGAAGGCGGGCGCGACGGCCACCGGGATCAACGACTTCGTCAACCCGGACCTGATCGGGCTGTCGCCGTTGCAGATCCTGGACAAGGTGATCGACTACGCCGGCAGCAAGGGGATGCGGATCATCCTGGACCGGCACCGGCCGACGTCGGCCGGGCAGTCGCCGCTGTGGTACACGTCGACGGTCTCCGAGGCGACGTGGATCAACGACTGGAAGATGCTCGCCCAGCGGTACGCGGGCAACCCCACCGTGATCGGTGCGGACCTGCACAACGAGCCGCACGCCGAGGGCACCAACCCGGCGGCCACCGGCGCGTGCTGGGGCTGCGGTGACACCGCGCGGGACTGGCGGCTCGCCGCCGAGCGGGCCGGCAACGCCATCCTCGGTGTCCAGCCCAACTGGTTGATCTTCGTGGAGGGGGTGAGCTGCCCCAGCGGTGGTCTCTCCAACGTGTGGGACAACGACCCGAGCAACGACGAGGACTGCGGCTGGTGGGGCGGCAACCTGTCCAAGGCCGGCCAGTTCCCGGTACGGCTGAACGTGGCCAACCGGCTGGTCTACTCGCCGCACGAGTACGCCACGTCGGTCTACCGGCAGACCTGGTTCGACGCCCCCGACTACCCGGCGAACCTGCCGGCCATCTGGGACAAGTACTGGGGTTACCTGTACAAGCAGAACATCGCGCCGATCATGATGGGCGAGTTCGGCAGCACCCTGGCCGACCCGAAGGACAAGGTGTGGCTGGAGAAGTTGATGGCGTACACCGGCACCGGGGTGACCGGCATGTCCTTCACCTACTGGTCGTGGAACCCCAACTCGGGTGACACCGGCGGCATCGCGTTGGACGACTGGACGAACATCAACACCACCAAGCAGGCGATCCTCCAGCCGTACCTGATCGCGCCGTCCGGTGGCGGACCCACCGGCGGGCCGACGGGTGGACCGACAGGCGGACCGACCGGCGGGCCGACCGGCGGGCCGACGAGCGCGCCTCCGGGCGCCTGCACGGCCACCTACCGGCAGGTCAACGCCTGGCAGGGCGGCTTCCAGGGTGAGTTGACGGTCAAGAACACCGGTACGGCAGCGGTCAACCCGTGGACCGTCACCTGGAGTTGGCCGTCCGGCGTGACGCTTGGCAGTGGCTGGAACGCCACAGTCACCCAGTCGGGCACGACTGTCACCGCCGCCGCGCCCAGCCACGCGCCGTCGCTGGCGGCGGGGGCCTCGGTCACCGTGGGCTTCACCGCCAACGGCACGGCCAGCGCCCCGGCGACCGTGAAGCTCAACGGCGCCAGCTGCTGAGTCGCGAGGGTGGCCGGCGCCCCCGTGGGGGGCGCCGGCCACCCCGAGCATTTACATCCAGGTCCTTCTATGTTCTCATCGGGAAAGCGCTTGCCTCCGTAGTGGTCGGCGCGAGCGCGGGAGCCGCTTTCACCGAACTGCACCGGCGGACCCGAGACCCCGTGGGTCCCGGCCACCTCGCCGCCCACGGGCATGGGCGTCGCGACGGTCCGTCCGCCTCATCGAGAGGAAGCAGCATGCGCACACCACAGCGTCGGATGACGCTGCTCGCCACCACCGCCGCAGCCACCGCGGCCCTGGTCACCGGCGGGCTCCTGACCGCCGTCTCGGCCCAGGCGGCCGCCGGCTGCCAGGTCGCCTACTCGGTCGCCAGCCAGTGGCCGGGCGGATTCACCGGCAACGTCACCGTCATCAACCTCGGCGACCCGGTCTCCGGCTGGACGCTGCGCTGGTCGTACGGGGCCGGTCAGCAGGTCAGCCAGGCGTGGGGCGCCACCGTCACCCAGAGCGGCAGCCAGGTCTCCGCCACCAACGTCGACTACAACGGCACCCTGGCCACCAACGGCAGCACCTCGTTCGGCTTCAACGCGAGCTGGAACTCCAGCAACCCGGACCCGACCAGCTTCACCCTGAACAACGTGGCGTGCACCGGCGGCACCACCACCCCGACCACCCCGGGCACGCCGACAACCCCGCCCACCACCCCGCCGATCCCCAGCCAGTCGCCGCCCAGCGTTCCGCCGCAGACCGGTCTGGTCGGCTGGGCCACCCAGAACGGCGGCACCACCGGCGGTGGCGGCGCCCCGGCCACCACCGTCTCCAACGCCTCGGCGTTGACCAGCGCACTGAACGCCACCGGCTCCGCCGTCATCCGCGTCTCCGGCACCATCTCCTGCTCGGGAATGCTGCGGGTCCGGTCGAACAAGACCATCCTCGGCAACTCCGGCGCGACGATCGTCGGCTGTGGACTCAACGTCAGCGGTGACCGCAACGTCATCATCCGGAACCTGACCTTCCGGGACTGGAACGACGACGCGATCAACGTGCAGGAGTCGGCCACCAACATCTGGATCGACCACAACACCTTCAGCAACGGGTACGACGGCGCGGTCGACATCAAGCGCGGATCGGACTTCGTCACGGTGTCGTGGAACCGGGTCTTCAACCACGACAAGACCATGCTGCTCGGCCACAGCGACGACAACGGCGCGCAGGACACCGGCCACCTGCGCGTGACGTACCACCACAACTGGTTCGACGGCAGCAAGCAGCGCAACCCGCGGGTGCGCTTCGGCAACCCGGTGCACGTCTACAACAACTACTACCGGGCCAACACCGGCTACGGCGTGGCCTCCACCGAGAACGCCGGGGTGCTCGTCGAGGGCAACTACTTCGAGAACGTCCCCGACACATACCACCTCGGTGAGGCCGACTCCGGGCCGGGCCGCCTGGTGGCCCGCAACAACTACTTCGTCAACTCGCCGGCCGGGCAGACCGGCGGCAGCGTCGCCAGCATCCCGTACTCGTACCAACTGGACACGGCGAGCAACGTCAAGTCCGTCGTGACGGCCGGCGCCGGCGCCGGTCGCATCACGGTCTGACCGTGAGTCGGTCGGGGTCCGCCGTGCCGGCGGGCCCCGGCCGGGGTCAGTGCGCGGCGCAGCCGCCGGTGGGCGCGGGCGCGACCGCCGGTGCGCCGATCGTGGGCAGGCCCAACAACACCCCGGGGGTACGCGGAGAGCGCCCCGCCTCGGCGGCGTCGCCGGCCCGCGTGCGCCGGTGCGACAGCGGCGCCCCGTCCGCGTTGAGGTGATGCGGCGCGGCGTACGTGACGGTGGTGTGCACGATGTCGCCGGGCCGGATCGACCCGGCGAAACTGCCGGCGTCGAAGTGGACGAGCCGGCCGTCGCGGGCCCGGCCGGACAGCCGCCCGGTCCGCTCGTCCTTGCGACCCTCGCCGACCGCGACCAGCACCTCGACGGGCTCCCCGACCAGACGCTTGTTCTCCGCCCAGGAGATCTCCTCGACGGCCGCGATCAGCCGCTCGTACCGCTCCTGCACGACAGGCTTGGGCAACTGGCCGTCCATCGTCGCGGCGGGAGTGCCGGGGCGCTTCGAGTACTGGAAGGTGAAGGCCGAGGAGAACCGGGCCTCGCGCACCACGTCCAGCGTGCGCTGGAAGTCGGCCTCCGTCTCGCCGGGGAAGCCGACGATGATGTCGGTGGTGATCGCCGCGTCCGGCATCGCCGCGCGGACCTTCTCGATGATCCCCAGGTACCGCTCGGAGCGGTACGACCTGCGCATCGCCTTGAGCACGTCGTCGGAGCCGGACTGCAACGGCATGTGCAGCGAGTGGCAGACGTTCGGTGTCTCGGCCATCGCGGCGATCACGTCGTCGGTGAAGTCCTTCGGGTGCGGGCTGGTGAACCGGACCCGCTCCAGGCCGTCGATCTCACCTGTCGCGCGCAGCAGCTTGCCGAACGCGTACCGGTCGCCGAACTCGACGCCGTAGGAGTTGACGTTCTGCCCGAGCAGGGTCACCTCCAGCACGCCCTCGTCCACCAGTGCGCGCACCTCGGAGAGGATGTCGCCAGGACGGCGGTCCTTCTCCTTGCCGCGCAGAGAGGGCACGATGCAGAACGTGCAGGTGTTGTTGCAGCCCACCGAGATCGAGACCCAGCCGGCGTACGTGGACTCGCGGCGGGTCGGCAGCGTGGATGGGAAGACGTCCAGCGACTCCAGGATCTCCACCTCGGCGGCGGCGTTGTGCCGGGCCCGTTCCAGCAGCACCGGCAGGGCACCGATGTTGTGCGTGCCGAAGACGACGTCCACCCAGGGCGCCCTGCGGACGATCTCGCCGCGGTCCTTCTGCGCCAGGCAACCACCGACGGCGATCTGCATCCCCGGGTGCTTGTCCTTCACGGGGCGCAGATGACCGAGGTTGCCGTAGAGACGGTTGTCCGCGTTCTCCCGCACCGCGCAGGTGTTGAAGACGACGATGTCCGGGGTGTCGTCGGCCTGGGGCGCGCGCACGTAGCCGGCCTGTTCGAGCAGGCCGGAGATGCGCTCGGAGTCGTGCACGTTCATCTGGCAGCCGTAGGTGCGCACCTGGTAGGTGCGCGGGCTGCCCGCCGCTGCGGTAGTCATGACCAGGACAGCGTATCCGGGTCGACCGGATCACCCCGAACCGAGGAGGACCCGACATGTGCCGAAGCATCAAGACGTTGCGGGAGCCGTTCACCCCGCAGGTGACCGAGGCGGACATCGAGGCGGCGGCGTTGCAGTACGTCCGGAAGATCTCGGGCTTCCGGGCGCCCGCCGCGCACAACGCCGCCGCGTTCGAGGCCGCGGTGGCCGCCGTGACGGAGGCCACCCGCACCCTGCTCGACCAGCTGGTCGTGCGGGGTGGCGGGTCGGGCGCCGCCGACCGGCCGGCCGCCGCCACCACCGGGCGCGGCTGACCACTTCGGCGCACCGACACCGGCCCGGGTTGGCTCGGCACCTGCCGGCCCGGCTCGCCCCGGGGACCGGCCCGGGTTGGCCGGCACCTGCCCCGGCCCGGCTCACCCTGGCACCGGCCCGGCACCGGCCCGCCTGGCTGGGTGCCGCGTCAGGCTGCGGCGAGCACCGGTGCGACGGTGTCGGGTGCCCAGCGCGAGCGGTGACACTGCGACCAGCCCCGGCAACCCGGATCACCCAGCGTGCACAGCCGGTGCCGACTGAGCACCTCGCCGTCGTCGGTGTCCCGGACGTCGAAGTGCACCGGGCGGACCGTCCCGTCCGGTGCGACGAGCAGGTGCCGACCGGCGTCGAGCGTGTCGTCGCGCAGTAGGCAGTTGCGGCCCAGCAGGCGGGCCAGCGCGGCGATGCTGGCGTGCTCGGAGAGCCGGTCGGGCACCCCGTAGCAGTCGACCACCGTCGAGAACTCGCCCGGCGCCTGCCAGACGTCACACACCACCGCGTACGCCGGCAGTCGGGCCGGATCCGCCACTGCCAGCGGCATCACCACCCGACCGAGCGCCTCGGCCAGCGCCGGGTAGACCTCCACGGGTCGTACCCGATCGATTCTCCAGTTCCACAGCTCGGTCATTCCGCCTCCTCGCTGCGTTCGTCCCACCGGCCTCCGGATCGGGCCTTACTGACGATGGTGGGGGGCATATGACCCCAGCCGGGGGCAAGTTACCGGTCTGTGACCATTCCGGGCAAAATTTCCCTGAGCGGCATTGCTCGGAGTAGCGGGAAGGTGACAGTTTATCGGCTATCGTGCGCCATCCGAACCACCGGGACCGCGTGTCCCGGCACCGCCACCGGGCCTTTCCGCCGCGCCGGTCAGCGCAGGACGACCAGGTGCTCCCCGCGGGGCAGCAGCTCGCCCACCACCGGCGCTCCCGGCAGCTCACCGGCGACCAGCAGGCCGCCGGAGGTCTGCGCGTCGGCCAACAGCAGCCGCTCACCCTCGTCCGCCGCGCCGAAATCCGTCCAGGGGGTGACCCACTCCAGGTTGCGACGGCTGCCGCCGCTGACGTACCCGTCGCGCAGCGCCTCCCGCGCACCGGCCAGGTACGGGACCCGGGCGGTGTCGATGGCCACCGTGAGCTGACTGGCACGGGCCAGCTTCGACGCGTGCCCGAGCAGGCCGAAGCCTGTCACGTCGGTGCCGCACCGGATGCCGGCGGCGACCGCCGCGCGGGCGGCGTCCCGGTTGAGCGCGCTCATCGAGGCGACCGCCTCCGGGAAGGTCTCACCGGTGGCCTTGTGCCGGGTGTTGAGCACGCCCACCCCGAGCGGTTTGGTCAGCGACAGCGGCACTCCCGCGCGGCCGGCGTCCAGAGTGATCAGTTCCTCCGGGCGGACGGTGCCGGTGACGGCGAGACCGTACTTCGGGCCGTCGTCGTCCACGCTGTGCCCACCGGCCAGGTGACAGCCCGCCTCCCGGGCCACGTCCTGACCGCCGCGCAGCACCTCGCGCGCCAGCTCCAGCGGCAGCACGTCGCGCGGCCAGCAGAGCAGGTTGAGCGCCACCAGCGGGATGCCACCCATCGCGTACACGTCGGACAACGCGTTGGCCGCGGCGATGCGCCCCCAGTCGTACGCGTCGTCGACGACCGGGGTGAAGAAGTCCGCGGTGCTGACGATGCCGGTCCGCTCGTCCAGTCGGACCACCGCGGCGTCGTCGCCGTGGTCCAGGCCGACCAGCAGCTCAGCGGTGCCGGTGGCCGGGCCAAGGCCAGCCACCATGACCTCCAGCTCGCCCGGCGGGATCTTGCAGGCGCAGCCACCGCCGCGCGCGTAACGGGTCAGCCGTACCGGTTCCGTCATCCCTCCATGATCTCGGCAAGCCCGCGCGGACGCCACAGTTGCGGCCCGGTGGTGACCGAAATCGGACGCCCGACAACGATCGGGGCCGGTGTTACCGCTCCGTGACCAACTGAGTTGCGTTCCGCCACTTCACGCCGCCTACAGTTGCCCAACCGGGGGTCAACCGACCCCGATCCGGGGAGACGACAGGGACGGTGGACGACGTGACGACGGGCGAACCGCTCATCGTGCTGGACGCGGTCAACAAGTGGTTCGGGCCGCTGCACGTGCTGGACGACGTCTCGCTGTCGGTGGGTCGGGGCGAGGTGGTCGTGGTGATCGGCCCGTCCGGCTCCGGCAAGTCGACGCTGTGCCGCGCCATCAACCGACTGGAACCGATCAACTCCGGCACCATCACCTTCGACGGTCAGCCGTTGCCGGCCGAGGGCAAGCCCCTCGCCAGGCTGCGCAGCGAGGTGGGCATGGTCTTCCAGTCCTTCAACCTCTTCGCTCACAAGACCATCCTGGAGAACGTCACCCTCGGGCCGATCAAGGTCCGCAAGGAGAAGGCCTCCGTGGCCCGCGAGCGCGGCCTGGCCCTGCTCGACCGGGTCGGCATCGCCAACCAGGCGGACAAGTTCCCCGCCCAGCTCTCCGGCGGTCAGCAGCAGCGGGCAGCGATCGCCCGCGCCCTGGCCATGCAGCCCAAGGCGATGCTGTTCGACGAGCCGACCAGCGCCCTGGACCCGGAGATGGTCGGTGAGGTGCTGGACGTGATGACCTCGCTGGCCAGCGACGGCATGACGATGGTCGTGGTCACCCACGAGATGGGTTTCGCCCGGCACGCCGCCAATCGGGTCATCTTCATGGCCGACGGCAAGCTCGTCGAGGACGCCTCCCCGGCGGAGTTCTTCGCCAACCCGCGCAGTGAGCGGGCCAAGGACTTCCTCTCCAAGATCCTCACGCACTAGGCGTCCGTAGTGGAGCGTGCCGTACAACGGCGGGCTCCGTTGAAGAAGGAGAAGAGTATGCGTATGAAGCGCGTGGCGGCGGTCGCCATGATGGCGTCGCTCGCCCTGTCCGCCGCGGCCTGCGGCAAGGACGGTGAGCCGACGCCGAGCGCCGGTGGGAACGCCTCCGGTGGCGCCCAGGCCGACACCTGCAAGAGCTCCGGCGCGACCTTCACCCCGAAGACGGACGCTGCCGTCGCCGGCAGCCCGACCTTCGAGAAGATCAAGGCGGCGGGCAAGGTCTCCATCGGCGTCAAGTTCGACCAGCCGAACCTCGGCTACAAGGACGCCCAGGGCAAGCGGTGCGGCTTCGACATCGAGATCGCCCAGTACGTGGCCAGCACGCTCGGCGTCGACCCGGCGAAGATCGAGTACAAGGAGATCGCGTCGGCCAACCGGGAGACCGCGATCAAGGGTGGTGAGGTCGACTACTACGTCGGCACCTACTCGATCACCGACAAGCGCAAGAACGACATCTCCTTCGCCGGCCCGTACTTCGTCGCCGGCCAGGACCTGCTGGTCCGCAAGGACGAGTCGGCGATCACCGGCAAGGACGCGCTCAAGGGCAAGAAGGTCTGCTCGGCCACCGGCTCGACCCCGATCCAGAAGGTCCGCGACGAGGGTCTGACCGAGGCGAACAACATCGTCGAGTTCAAGACCTACTCGGAGTGCGTGTCGCAGCTGCTCGACAAGAAGGTCGACGCCGTCACCACCGACGACGCCATCCTCAAGGGCTACGCGGCGCAGAACCCGGACGAGCTGAAGGTGGTCGGCCAGCCGTTCAGCACCGAGAAGTACGGCATCGGCCTGCCGAAGGACGACAAGGCGCTGCGCGACTACGTCAACGACCAGATCGAGGCCGCCTTCACCAACGGCACCTGGCAGAAGATCTACGACGGCACGCTCGGCCTGTCCGGCTCGGCGGGCACCCCGCCGAAGGTCGAGCGGTACTGATCGTCCGGCTCGACACGAGTTGCGGCGCCGGGCGGGGCTCGTCCCCGTCCGGCGCCCGTCCGAGGACTGAGAGCGAGGCATGGGCGAGTTCTTCCGCGTACTGACGGACAACGGGCAACTGTTCGTCGACGGGTTCACCAACACCGTCAAACTTTTCCTGATCGCCGCGGTCGGCAGCCTCGTCCTCGGCACGCTGCTCGGCGCGATGCGGGTGTCCCCCGTGCCGGCCCTGCGGGCGTTCGGTGCCACGTACGTCAACCTGGTGCGCAACACCCCTCTGACGCTCGTCTTCGCGTTCCTCGTGTTCGCGGTGCCGAAGCTCGACGTCAACATCGACTACTTCCCCAGCGCCGCCATCGCGCTGACCGTCTACACCTCGGCGTTCGTCTGCGAGGTGATCCGCTCCGGCGTCAACACGGTCGCCGCGGGCCAGGCCGAGGCGGCCCGCGCGCTGGGCATGACCTTCGGTCAGGTGCTCACGCTCATCGTGCTGCCGCAGGCGTTGCGGGCGATGGTCCCGCCGATGATGAGCGTGTTCATCGCGATGCTGAAGAACACCACCATCGCCGCCGGCTTCTCGGTGCTGGAAGCCGGCGCGATCCCGGCGTACATGGCCGAGCGGGGCGAGCCGCAGTTCGCCGTCCTGCTCTGGATCACCATCGGCTTCCTGATCCTGATCCTGCCGCTGGTGGCGCTGCAGCGGTTCCTCGAACGCAAGTGGCGGGTGGCCCGATGAGCCCCGCGGTCGCGAACGGAAGGTGCGCGGTGAGCGCGAGGAGTGAGCTTGCGAGCCCCGCAGTCGCGAACGGAAGGTGGCTGAGTTGAGCCAGGCGTCGATCCTCTACGACCTGCCCGGGCCCCGCGCCAAGCGGCGCAACGCGATCCTGGGCGTCGCCTCCACCGTCGGCATCATCGCCCTGCTCGCCTACATCGGTTACAAGTTCTACGACACCGGCCAGTTCGAGGCTCGCAAGTGGGAGCAGTTCCAGTACTCCTCGGTGCAACGCGAACTGCTCGGCGGCCTGTGGGCGACGCTGAAGGCGGCCGGCATCGCCGCCGTCCTGGCCCTGCTCTTCGGCGCGGTCTTCGCCAGCGGCCGACTGAGCGACAAGTGGATCCTGCGCGCACCGTCGACCTTCGTGGTGGAGCTGTTCCGGGCGATCCCGCTGCTGATCCTGATCTTCTTCGGCTACTACGTCCCACTGCAGTACGGCTGGTCGATCGACAAGCTGTGGGCGCTGGTCATCGGGCTGATGCTGTACAACGGCTCGGTCCTCGCGGAGATCTTCCGGGCCGGCATCAACGCGGTGCCGTACGGGCAGACCGAGGGCGCGTACGCGATCGGCCTGCGCAAGAACCAGGTGCTGCGGCTCATCCTGCTGCCGCAGGCCGTCCGGTCGATGCTCCCGGCGATCGTCAGCCAGCTCGTGGTGCTGCTCAAGGACACCGCGCTGGGCTTCATCATCACGTACCCCGAGCTGCTGTTCGCCGGGAAGCAGATCGGCGGCCGGTTGCCGTTCGGACTGCCGTACGTGCCGACGTACCTGATCGTGGCGGCCGTCTACATCACCATTTGCGGCGCCCTGTCGATCCTGGCCTGGTGGTTGCAGAAGCGGATGGGCCGCACTCCGCGGACGGCGGCGAAGGTGCTGCCCGCCCAGAGCGTCGGCGAGGACTCCGCCCGGATGATCTGACGGGACCAGCGGAACGAGTGACGGGCGGGTGGCCACAGCCACCCGCCCGTCGTCTGTTTCGGGATCAGCGAGCGATCTCGGTGACCCGGGACTCGCGGACCACGGTGACCCGGATCTGACCCGGGTAGGTCAGCTCCTCCTCGATCTGCTTGGCCACGTCGCGGGCCAGCACGGCCGCCCCGATGTCGTCCACGTCGTCGGGCTTGACCATCACCCGGATCTCCCGGCCGGCCTGCATGGCGAAGACCTTGTCCACGCCGAGCTTCCCGGCCGCGATCTCCTCGATCCGCTCCAGGCGCTTGACGTACGCCTCCAGGCTCTCCCGGCGCGCGCCCGGCCGACCGCCGGAACAGGCGTCGGAGGCCTGGGTGAGCACGGCCTCGATGGTCTGCGGCGGCACCTCGTTGTGGTGCGCCTCGATGGCGTGCACCACGTCCTCGTGCTCGCCGTACTTGCGGGCCAGGTCTGCGCCGATGATGGCGTGGCTGCCCTCGACCTCGTGGGTGAGCGCTTTGCCGATGTCGTGCAGGAACGCCGACCGCTTGATGGTGGGCACGTCCAGTCGCAGCTCGGCGGCCATGATGCCGGCGATGTGGGCGGTCTCCACCAGGTGCTTGAGCACGTTCTGCCCGTACGAGGTGCGGTAGCGCAGCCGACCCAGCAGGGTGACCAGCTCCGGGTGGATCTCGGTGATGCCGACCTCGACCAGGGCGTCCTCGGCGGCGCGCAGGCAGAGCTGCTCTACCTCCTGCCGGGCCAGGTCGTAGACCTCCTCGATCCGGTGCGGGTGGATCCGTCCGTCCAGCACCAGCTTCTCCAGCGTGAGCCGGCCGACCTCGCGGCGGACCGGGTCGAAGCAGGAGAGCAGCACCGCTTCCGGGGTGTCATCGATGATCAGGTTGACCCCGGTCACCGACTCGAAGGCGCGGATGTTGCGCCCCTCCCGGCCGATGATGCGGCCCTTCATCTCGTCGCCCGGCAGATGCAGGACGCTGACCACGCTCTCGGCGGTCTGCTCGCTGGCCACCCGCTGGATCGCGTCCACCACGATGTGTCGGGCCCGCTGCTCGGCGGTGCTGCGCGCGTCGGACTCGATGTCGCGCACCAGCAGCGCCGCCTCGCGCTTGGCCTGCGTCTCGATCGCGTCGATCAGCTCCAGCCGCGCCGACTCGGCGGTGAGACCGGCCACCCGCTCCAGCTCCCGGCGGCGCAGCTCCTCGACCTCGGCCAGCTCGGTCTCGCGCTGGGCGAGCGCGGACTCCCGAGCCGCGAGGGCGGCGCTCGCCGCGGTGAGCTGCCGCTCCCGCTCGGCGAACCGCTCCACCTCCTCGGTGTGCAGCCGCTCCCGCTCGTCCATCCGGGCCGCCCGGCGCTCCACCTCGGCGGCCTGCTCCCGGGTCGTGGCGGCGAGCACCGCGACCTCCCGCTCGCCGCTGCGACGCGCCGCCGTGCGCAGCTGCTCGGCGTCCGCCTCGGCCTGCTTGTGCGCCCGCTCCAGCACGGTGTCCGCCTCGGCACGGGCGTCGTCGAGCACCCGTCGGGCCTCGGCCCGGGCCGCCTTCGCCTCGGCCTTCGCCGCCGCCGCCTCGGCACGAGCGGCGGAGGCCGCGGACTTGGCCACATCGATCGTGCTGTTCGCCTGGTCGGCGGCGTTGCGCAGGGCAGCCAGGGACTGTTCCTGACGGTCCTTCTCCGCGATGAAGGCGGGATCCTCCGGGGCCGGCGCCGCGCCCATCCGACGCAGTGTCCGAATGCCGACCAGCACCGCCCCGACCACGACCACCGCGAGGATCAGGACGGCCGCGAGAAGCACGACGTCGAGGGCGTTCATGCCGGGACCCCGCTGGGTCTACCGGTGAACCTGTGCCGCCGCCCCGCCATGGCCGCCTCCCCTGAACGTCAAGACCGCAGCGACTGTGCCCGAGGCACACTCCTGCGGCTGTGGACGCCCGACCGGAGCGGCTGGCCGTGGGTAGCTCTCTCCGCCGGCGGTGCCCTCGGGCATCGTCGGCGACCGGGTGCAGTTGTCGCGGAGTGCCGGACCGGCCAGTCCGGAACTGCCGCCAAAGGCCGCGGAGTCGGCCAAAGTGATGCTGTTCTGTTACGAGATCTATGTTGTGCGCTTAGCCTGCGCTGGTCGGGCAATGTGAGCCTGTATGGCGAGGCTAGGTCGCCGAGGGCGGTCTGGTCAAGGACTCATGATCAAACCCCCCGAACGGAGAGAAGTTGCAGCGTCACGCAAAGCTGATGTCGTGTCGGACACGGCAGGACAAACGCGGCGAGCCGACGCCCCCGATTCGGATGTCGTGCCTGTTCAGCGGTAGCGGCACCCCCCGCCCGGCGCCGACGTGGTGATACTGGTGACCTGCGGAGTCGCGAACCTCGCTCGACCTACCCGATCCCGACGCGACCCGCCGCGCAGTGCCCCAAGATCGCGCTCAACCCCCGCGCAGTGGCCCAAGATCGCACGCGACCCGCACACAGCCCGCAAGATCGTGCTCGATCCTGGATGTAGTGCTCTCAGCGGCGCGGTGATGCCCCTACATCCTGGATCGAGCACGATCATCCGCCTCGGTGCATGCAGGGTGGTACAGACGCGAGCACAGACCGTGCCGCTGGCGGATTGTCGATCATCTGAAGGTCCCCTACCGTCCAGGCATGACGCGAAGGCTGCTCCTGTTCATGGGCGTGTTGGCGCTGTCGTTCGGTGCCGTGGTGGTCTTCGCGAACTGGCGACCGACCATCGACTCCGCAAGCCGGTCGGATGACACGCCAGCGCTCAAGCCTGGTGAACGGACCACCACCGCAGACGGGCGTATGAGCTTCACCGCGCCGGCAGGCTGGACGACGCGCCCCTGCCCGCCACGGGAAGACCCGGCCTGTGCCCAGGTCTCGCCGAAGGGCGGGGGCGAGGGCGACGTGGTCATGCTGATGATCACAGCGCCGAACCCGGTGGAGGGCTCACCGATGGATCTGTTCCTCGTCGACGACCCCGTCATCGTGCCTTCGGATCCGGCGGTCCAACGATTCACGCTCGACGGCGCGAAGGCCGTCCGGCTCGACTCCTACAAGCTCCCTCCTGAGCCGATGGCGAGCATGGATGAGATGCCCGGCGTCAGTGACGTGACGGTCTTCGGTGTCGTTCCCGACGCCACCGACGAGTTCATGATCATGTGTCGGCACGGCGTACTGCCGGCGGCGCAGATGCGGGCGGGCTGCGACCTGATCGTGGAAAGCTTGCGTTTCCCCCGCTGACCGACCTCCGGAGTTCGGCGGTCGCACCGCTCACTCGATCGGGCGACTTCCGGGCTCCAGAGCGCCCTCGGCGTTGGCGAGCGCGTCGGCGTCGATCTTGCTCGGCGCACTCGGCCGCCTCGGCGCTCTGCGCGGCGAGCCGTCCTTCACCGCCCGGATGGCCACGCCGGGCGGCCTCACCGTCGGCCCGACGCCGCGAACCGCCTCAAGATCGTGCTCGATCCTGGAAGTAGTGGCCTCACCGGCGCGACGATGCCCCTACATCCTGGATCGAGCACGATCATCCGCGGCGGCTCAGCTGGCGCCGGCTGCCAGCGCGGCGGTGACCAACGCCGCGTTGCCCGGTGCCGTTGTGCCGTCGGGCAACAGGAGTGTGTCCTCCAGCCCGATCCGGGTGTGCAGCCCACGGCTGACCGCCTCGACGAGCACCGCCCAGGTGGCCGGACCCTCGGCGTGCAACAGCACAGGCGGAGTCCCCGCGGTCTCCGGCGGCGACCCGTCCGGCAACCCCGACCCCTGTGGCACGCCGGGCATCCCCGCCGACCCCGGCACCCCGTCCGGCAACCCCGACCCGTGTGGCGCGGCGGGCGTCCGCGCGGGCGGCGGCAGCGCGGCGAGGATCCGCGCCGCATCGGCAAGCGCGACGACCGGCTCCTGCGCCATGCACTCGACGAGGATCCGGCCGGCCGGCACCCGCCAGGACCGGTACGCCTGCACGGCGTCGACAGTCCAGAGCCCCACCTCGACGAGCACGCCACGCTCATGCAGCGCGGTGGCGACCGCCTCGGCGCCGGGCTCGTGCGCGTTCACCGAGGCGAAGTCGGGCAGCACCGACCAGGAGCGGACGGCTGCCACCCGGGCGGCCGGGTCCGGTTCGATCCAGGCCCCGGTGCTCACCCCCACCGGCAGCCCCGGTCGGGCCGCACGGATCGCGGTCAGCGCGTCGGCGATCACCGTCGGGTGCAGTGACTCGACACCGGCCGCGTTCCTGGGGTGGACGTGCACGGCCGCGACGCCCAGCGCGGCGCAGCGGGCCGCGTCGGCCGCCAACTCCGCCGGGGTCACCGGCACGGCCGGATGGGCGGCACGACTGCGCTGGCCGTTCAGACACGCTTTCACCATCGGGTCACCCCCACCGCACCCACCGCGCCACTCAGTCGAGCGGACGGCTGTCGCGCTCCAGATCGCCCTCGGCGTCGGCGAGCGCGTCGGCGTCGATCTGCTCGGCGAACTCGGCCGCCTCGGCGCTCTGCGCGGCGAGCGCGTCCTTCACCGCGCGGATGGCCACGCCGGGCGGATAACCCTTGCGGGCCAGCATGCCCACCAGCCGGCGGAAGACCGCGTCTGGCTCACCCCGGGCGGTGCGTAGCTTGCGCTCCACGAGGGCGCGGGCGGTTGCGGACTCGGTCTCCTCGTCCAGCTCGCCGAGCGCCTCGGTGGCCACCTCGCCGTCGACACCCTTGCGGCGCAGCTCGTTGGCGAGCGCTCGGCGGGCCAGGCCACGACCGGTGTGCCGGCTGGACACCCAGGCGCGGGCGAACGCGGCGTCGTCGATGATGCCGACCTCGTCGTACCGGTCCAGTACCTCGGCCGACACCTCCTCGGAGATGCCCCGCTTGGCCAGCGCCCCGGCCAGCTCGGCGCGGGTACGCGGACGGACGGCGAGCTGGCGGAGGCAGATCTCGCGGGCCACCTCGGACTCGTCGCGCGGCGTGGACGCCTGCTCCTCCGCCGACGGTTCGGCCCGGCGGCCCCGGCGGGGACGCGGCGGATCGGCGGCGTCGCCCGTACGAGGCGGACTGGCATCCCAGCCCCGCCCCGTACGGGCGCGTCGTCCTGCCATGAGTCAGCGACCCGTCAGAAGTCGACAGGCGGCAGCTCGGGGCCACCGGCGGCGTCGCTCGCGCCAACCCCGACGCCGAGCTTCTCCAGGATCTTCTTCTCGATCTCGGCGGCCACGTCCGGGTTCTCCTTCAGGAACTCCCGGGCCTTCTCCTTGCCCTGGCCGAGCTGGTCGCCGTCGTACGTGTACCACGCTCCGGACTTGCGGATGATCGCCTGCTCCACGCCGACGTCGATCAGCGAGCCCTCACGCGAGATGCCCTTGCCGTACATGATGTCGAACTCGGCCTGCTTGAACGGCGCGGCCACCTTGTTCTTCACAACCTTGACCCGGGTGCGGTTACCGACCACGTCGGTGCCGTCCTTGAGGCTCTCGATGCGTCGCACGTCGAGCCGGACCGAGGCGTAGAACTTCAGCGCCCGACCACCGGTGGTGGTCTCCGGGCTGCCGAACATCACGCCGATCTTTTCGCGCAGCTGGTTGATGAAGATCGCCGTGGTGCCGGTGTTGCTGAGCACACCGGTGATCTTCCGGAGCGCCTGGCTCATCAGCCGGGCCTGGAGGCCCACGTGGCTGTCGCCCATCTCGCCCTCGATCTCGGCGCGCGGCACCAGGGCCGCCACCGAGTCGATCACGATGATGTCGATCGCGCCGGAGCGGATCAGCATGTCCGCGATTTCCAGCGCCTGCTCGCCGGTGTCCGGCTGAGAGACCAGCATCGCGTCGGTGTCGACACCGAGAGCCTTCGCGTACTCCGGGTCGAGCGCGTGCTCGGCGTCGATGAAGGCGGCGATGCCGCCGGCCCGCTGGGCGCTGGCCACCGCGTGCAGCGCCACAGTCGTCTTACCGCTGGACTCCGGGCCGTAGATCTCGACCACCCGGCCCCGTGGCAGGCCACCCACGCCGAGCGCGACATCGAGCGCGATGGAGCCGGTCGGGATCACGGCGGTCTGGACGACCGGCCGCTCCCCCAGCCGCATCACCGAGCCCTTGCCGAATTGCTTGTCGATCTGAGCGAGAGCAAGGTCGAGTGCCTTCTCCCGGTCAGGCCCTGCTGCCATGGTTGCCACCCCTGCCTTCGCCGGCGTCTTTGCTGAGCTTCGCGTCACGCGGACACGCTAGGCGCTAGGTCCGACAGAAAACCAGCCGACGGGCCGCGAGCTGTGGACGAGCACCCCGCTGTGGACAATAGCCGAACAGGTGTACGACTCGACAAGCGACACGCGGAACCGACGAAAAGGCTGCTCAGCGTAGTCGCGCGGGTACGCGGTCGGGATATGCGGCGCACACCGCCCGCCACACCACGTTCGTCCGCTCACCCGATGCCAACGCCTGCTCGATGGTCCGGCCGTCGAGCTGGGACAGCACCTGATCCCGGGCGATGCTTGCCGCGTAGCCCGGCCCGAACGCCTCCTCCAACCGCGCCCAGAAGTCGGTCAGCCGCACGTGATCAATCCTCCTCGCCGGGTGCCCCGGTCGGCACCGGGCGCAACGCTAGCGCCACCAGGGGCACTGTTGCGACCGCCGCGAGCAGGGTGAGCACCGGATAACCGGCGAGTTGCATGACAAACCCGCTGAGCACTGCGGCGCTGGCCCCCGCCAACCCCATGATCAGGTCGGAGAACCCCTGGACGCTGGGCCGCACACCGGCCGAGACCGACTCGGAGAGCAGCGTCGAGCCGGCCACCATCGTCCCCGACCAGCCCAGCCCGAGCAGGACCAGACCGATCGAGAGCCGGGGCGTGTGGTGCCCGGCGGTGCCGGCGACCGCGCAGGCGGCCAGCAGCAGCCCGACCCCGCCGAGGATCACCGCCCGCCGGCCGAGCCGGTCGGTGAGCCAGCCGACGACCGGGGCGAACGCGTACATGCCGGCGATGTGCAGGCTCAACACGATCCCGACCAGCCGCAGCACGTCGGCGTCGGCGTGCGACTCACCGAGCCGGACCGGGGTCATCGCCATCACCGCCACCATCACCAGGTGGCCGATCGCCACTGCGGTGATGCCGAGTCGGGCGGCCGGCTGTCCGCGTACCACCGACCAGGCCAGCCCCATTCCGGCGCTGCGGGGCGCGCGCGCAGCGACCGGCGCGGTGCCCGGCCCGGCCCCGCCGCCCGCCGGCGCCTCGGCCGCCCCACCGGCGGCCGGCGCGGCGTCGCCGGGCGGCCCGGCGGCGGTCGGTGGCGCGTCGGCCGCCGCGAGCCGCCGTGCGGTGAGCAACGGGTCGGGCCGGAGCAACCCGAGGAGTACGACGGAAGCCAGCACGAATGCCGTCGCGCTGAACGCGAACGGGCCGGCCAGCGGCGGCAGCCCCCAGCCGGTGGTGGCCCGGTCGGCCAGGTCGGCGAAGTTCGGCGCGGCCACCGCCCCGATGGTGGTGGCCCAGACGATCAGCGAGAGCTGGCGCCCTCGACGGGCCGGCTCGGCGAGGTCCACCGCCGTGTAGCGGGCCTGCAGGTTCGCGGCGGTGCCACCGCCGAACAGCAGCATGCCGAGAAAGAGCAGCGGCACCGAGCGGGTGGCCGCCGCCACCACCACCAGGACGCCGCCGACGGCGCCCACCGCGTACGCCAGCACCAGGCCGGGACGACGGCCGTGCCGGGCCATGATCCGGGTGACCGGGACGGCGAGCAGCGCCGCGCCGACCACACCGGCGCTCTGGGCGACGCCCGCCACCGCGGTGCCGGCGATGCGGGCGGCGAGCAGCGCGCCGACGGAGATGCCGATGGTCACACCGATGCCGCCGATGATCTGGGTGGTGAAGAGCAGCCGCATGGTGCGCCGCTGGATCGGCGCGACGTCGAGCCGGGCGTCGCTACGCGGCACGGTCAGGTCGGTGGCCATCGGCGCTCCTCAGGACGGGGTGACAGCCCATCCTCGCGCACGCGCGCCGTGGTCCACCGACCCCTGCCGGACCCGCGCGCGGCCCCGTCGCTCTGTAGATCTTGGACAGTTTCCGTCAGCGGATGACGGAAACTGTCCAAGATCTGGTGCTGTGCCCGTCGGTCAGCCGGCCAGCACCCGCTGGTGCAGGGACGACACCGCCGCACGGGCCGCGACGAACGCCCCGTGCTGCCAGGCCACCTCGTGGCTCAGCCAGTCCCCGGCGAAGTAGACCCGACCGGCCGGCTGGAGCAGCAGGTTGTAGCCGGCGGTGCCGTAGCGGGGCGAGGTCCAGGCGCCCTCGATGTAGCGGGTCCGGTCCCAGGCGTGGGAGTACGAGGTGACCAGCTCGCTGCGGTACTTGTCGCCGTGGATCTTCGCCCCCTGGCTGACCGCACGCTCCCGGCGCTGCTCGGGGGTGAGCCCGCTGTACGCCCGGGCGTTCGCCCCGGTGTTGTAGTAGCCGACGACCAGGCCGCGCTTGCCGTGGAAGCCGTAGGACGGGTACCAGATGTGCGACAGGTCCAGGTCGGTCTCGGTGATGCCGCCGTAGATCCGCTGATCGGTCTCCCACCAGCGGCTGCGGTACTCCAGGCCGATCTTGCCGGCGGCGGTGACCGGGAAGTCGGCCAGGGCGGCGGTCACCCCGGCGCCGAGGTTGTGGGGCACCCGGGCCATCAGGTGCGGCGGCAGCGCCGCCACGCAGTAGTCGGCGGTGATCTGCGACTGCCGGCCGCCCTGCCGGTAGGTCACCTCGACCTGGCTGCCCCGGTCGGTCACCCCGGTCACCTCGGCGTTGAGCCGGATCCGGTGCCCGCCAACGGCCTTGGCGAGGGCACGCGGGATCTGGTCCATGCCGCCCACCGGCTGGAACATCAGCATCGCCTGGTCGTAGCCGAACTCGAAGGAGAAGTACCGGCCCACGTTGCTGGCGAAGACGTCGGAGAGCGCCGGCGGCGTGCCGAGCAGCGTTCCCCCGTCGTTGCCGGCGCCGGGGTACGCGGAGAAGCCGCGACGGTTGGTCCCGGCGTACACCCAGTCGTTGGCCCGCCCGCCGATCGCGCCGAAGCCCTGCAGGAACGACAGCAGCCGGTCCCGGTCCTCGGTGGTGAGCCGCGCGTCCAGCGCGCCCTGGTCGGTGGCCTTGGCGAGCAGTTCCGAGACGTAGCCGTACACGTCGGCCTTGGCGGTGCGGTACCGCACCGGCTCGGTCATCCCGGCGGACTCGTTGTAGATCCAGGCGTCGGCGTTCTGGTTGGTGAAGACCTCGATGGGTACGCCGAGCTCCCGGCAGTAGTCCATGGTGACCATCCACTGTGCGATCCGGCCCGGCCCGGCGTTGAAGTAGACGCCGTCGGAGAAACCGGCCCGCTGGGTGTGCCCGTCGAGGTCGGTCTCGACGTCGCCGCCGCGGATGGTCAGGTTCCGCCCGCCGACGCGGTGCCGCGCCTCCAGGACCGTGCAGTGGTAGCCCGCCTTGCCCAACTCGTACGCGGTGGTGAGCCCCGCGATGCCACCGCCGAGCACGACGACGCTGGCCCCCGGCCGGCCGGTCAGGGTGAAGTCGGACCGCTCGGGCGCCCGGAACGCCGGGGTCACCGACGCGTCGGCGCTGGGCGCGAGACCCATGGCTCCCATCGTGGCGAGCATCGCACCGGCACCGCCGCTGATCCCTACCGCGCGCAGGAACCCACGCCGGCTCACCGTCGACTGCGTCTGATCGCTCATGAACGCCTCCCCTACAAGATCGACTCACGTGAGTCTGCAGAGGAGCTGTTACGCGGATCACGCAACGCCGTTTCCGGCAGGTATCGCCTCAGCCGCGGGGAAGCCGGCCTTCGTGGGCAGCGCGAACGGCCGCCGCGACGTACGGCTGTGCCACGACGTCGAGGCCACCGTCCCCGGTGGAGCGGCCGCGCTATCCCGCGAGGGCGCGGGCGGCGACGGTGAGGTCGGCGACGAGACCCTCGTACGCCTTGTCCTGGTCGTCGGCACGCAGCACGGCGGACGGATGGATCGTGGCCAGCAGGCGGGCCGGCGGGGCGTCGACCCGCTTTCCGGCGCTGTCCACCGGCACCTGGGTGAAGTCCTCCGGATGCTGGGCGGACGCGGGCCAGGGCAGCAGTTCGCCGCGCTGTCTCGTCACCCGGAAGGACGGGCCGAGCAGCGCCTTGGCGGCGGTGGCGCCGAGCACCACGACGATCTCCGGGTCGAGCCGGGCGAACTCGGCCACCAGCCAGGGCCGGCACGCGGTGATGTGCACCTGGTCCGGGGTCTGGTGGATGCGCCGCTTGCCGCGCGCCGCAAAACGAAAGTGCTTGACGGCGTTCGTCAGATAGAGCTGCGTCGGGTCCAGCTTGGCGTCGTCGACGGCGCGGCGCAGCAGCCGGCCGGCCGGGCCCACGAAGGGCAACCCCTTCTGGTCCTCCATGTCGCCGGGCTGCTCGCCGACGAGCACCACGCGGGCGCTCTCGTCACCCCGGCCGAAGACGGTCTGGGTGGCGTCGCGGTACAGCTCGCAGCCCCGACAGCCGCCCGATGCCGTGCGGAGTTCGTCGATGGTGTCAGCGTCGGGCGGGATGAACCGCTGGGCGCCGGGAGCGCTGTCGGTCTGCTCGGCCATGCCGACTGTTATATACCTCTTAGGTATCGCCTGCCGGTTACGCCCCGGGTGGGCGCGGCATGGCCGCGTCAGTAGCCGTTGCCGTTCCCGCCGCCGCCACAGGACGCGATGGCGATCAGCACGATGATGATCACGATGATGGCGACCGCGATCGCGATCCACAGTCCCCTGCGGTTTCCACCTGTAGCCATGGTCAGGCACCTCCGGCGGCCCGCATACCCACCCCACTCGCTCTGAATCGTCGTGATTCCCCCTTTTACCGGCGGAAGGTTCGGTTGCCCCTCAGATAGCAAAGCCCGACGGAGGGGCGGGATGGACGGCGCGGGCCAGGGCGGCGGCCAGGGGCGTCAGCTCCTCGACGGCCAGGGAACTGACGGTCACGCGCAGGGCGGGCGGGGCCGCGATCCGGTAGAGGGCGCCGGGCGCCACCGCCCAGCCGGCGTCCCGCAACGCCGTCAGCGCGCTGGTCTCGTCCGGCACCGGCAGCCAGACGTTGATGCCGCTGCGGCCGTGCGCGGTCAGACCGTGCTCGGCGAGCGCGGCCAACAGGCCCTCGCGCCGCAGGTCGTAGTTCTGCGCCGCCCGCCGGACCAGCTCGTCGACCGCCGGGTCACCCCACAGGGCGAGCACCAGCCGTTGCAGCACCGTGGACACCCAGCCGGCGCCGACCCGCGTCCGGCCGGTCACCCGGGCCACCGTGGTCTCGTCGCCGACCAGCACCGCGAGCCGCAGGTCCGGGCCGAACGGTTTGCTTACCGAGCGCAGGAAGGCCCAGCTCGCGGTCGCCCCGGCCAGTGGGTGCAGGGGTACGCGGGCCAGCTCCGCCGCGTGGTCGTCCTCGATGAGCAGCAGGTCCCGCCGGCCGGCGAGCAGTGCGCGCAGCTCCTCGGCGCGGGCGGCGGAGACGGCGGCGCCGGTCGGGTTCTGCGCCCGGCTGGTGACCACCAGCGCCCGCGCTCCGGCGGTCAGCGCGGCCGCTACCCCGGCCACCAGAGGACCCTCGTCGTCCAGCGGCACACCGATCGGCCGCAGCCCGAGCGCGGCGACCAGGTCGAGCAGGTTGGCCCAGCCGGGATCCTCCACCGCCACCGCGTCACCAGGGCGAAGGTGGGCGCCGAGCAGCCGCTCGATGCCGTCCAGCGCGCCGCCGGTGAGGGTGAGGTCCCCGGCGGGTACGCCGTCGGCGCTCAACCGGGCGCGTGCGGCCTCGGCCAGCTCCGGGAGCACGCCGGCCTGCGAGTAGCCGACCGGCGGACCGGTGTCGGCGGCGAGCGCGGCCAGGTGCGGGCCGATCGGAGGCAGCAGTCGGGGGTCGGGCTCGCCCCGGGACAGGTCGCGGGCGTCCGGCAGCGGCGCGGGGCGCAGCGCGGAGCGGCGGGCGGCCACCGGTGGGCGCGGACGGACGCGGGTGCCGTGCCGGCCGGCGGTGGCCAGCACGCCCCGTTGGCGCAGCTCCCGATAGGCACGGGCGACAGTGGCCGGACTGACGCCCAACTCGGTGGCGAGGGCCCGCACCGGCGGCAGGGCGGCCCCGGGCGGCAGGGCGCCGGTACGGATGCCCGACTCGATGCTGGCCGAAATCGTGACGGCCGTCGTTCCACTGAACTGATAGCGTGCTGACACAAACAGGAGATTGTACTAGAACAAAGGGGCGCGCATGTATCCACCCACCGCCCGGACCACTCCCAACCGCTCGCGCGACCGGATGAGCTACGACCGGGAGGCGGCGCACGCCGTCCTCGACGAGGCGTACCACTGCGCGCTCGGCTTCACCGTCGACAGCGAACCCCGGGTGCTGCCCACCCTGCACGTCCGCATCGGAGACACCCTCTACCTGCACGGGTCCACCGGCAGCCGGCCCCTGCTCGCCGCCCGGGGCGACGGGCTGCCCGTCTGCGTCACGGTGACCCTGCTCGACGGGCTGGTCTACGCCCGCTCACAGTTCCACCACAGCGCCAACTACCGCTCGGTGGTCGCGCTCGGCACCGCCCGCCTGGTCACCGACGACCAGGAGAAGAGCGCCATGCTCACCGCGCTTGTCGAGAAGGTGGGCGCGGGCCGCAGCACGGACAGTCGTCCGCCGAGCCGACGTGAGCTGGCTGAGACCGCCGTGCTGGCGCTGCCGCTGCGGGAGGTGTCCGTCCGGTCCCGCACCGGCGGGGTCCGCGAGGACGAGACCGACCTGCACCTGCCGCACTGGGCCGGCGTCCTGCCGTTGCGGCTGACCGCCGGCCTGCCGCAACCCGCGGCCGGGGTCACCGCGCCCCTGCCGGCGTACCTGCGGACGGCCCGCACGCCCTGGCACGACCCGGTGCCACTGCGCGGCGAACACGTCCTGCTGGAGCCGCTGGACCTGGCGCACGCCGACGACCTGCACAGCGCCACCGCCGACGACGACGTGTGGCGGCACCTCTCCGTCACGCGGCCCACCGCGCCGGCCGGAACCGCCGATGTGGTCGCCGCCGCGCTGGCCGCCCAGCAGCGCGGCGAGCGGGCGCCCTGGGTGCAGCGCTGCGCGAGGACCGGGGCGGTGGTCGGCACCACGTCCTACTACGAGATCGACCCGGAACGACGGTCGGTGGCGATCGGGCACACCTTCCTCGGCCGGCCGTGGTGGCGTACGGGGATCAACACCGAGGCCAAGCTGCTGCTGCTCGGCAGGGCCTTCGACGACCTGGGCGCGGTGCGGGTCGCCTGGCACACCGACATCCGCAACGCCCGCTCCCAGACGGCCATCGAACGCCTCGGCGCTACCCGGGAGGGAGTGCTGCGGATGCACCGCCAGCGTCCGGACGGCTCGTGGCGGGACACCGTGCAGTACGCGATGACCGTCGACGAGTGGCCGAACGCACAGGCCACGCTGCGGAAAAGACTTCTGCGGACGGCATCGGTGGCGTGATGATGGCGGGCGTGCTGGGGATCACCGACATCTGGACGTACGTGCTGGGCACCGTGGCCATCATCCTGCTACCCGGACCGAACTCGCTCTTCGTGCTGTCCACCGCCGCCAAGCGGGGCGTGGGCGCCGGCTACCGGGCGGCGGGCGGGGTCTTCGTCGGCGACTGGGTCCTGATGATCCTGTCCGCCGCCGGGGTGGCGTCGCTGCTCAAGGCGTATCCGCCGCTGTTCCTGGTGATCAAGTACGCCGGTGCCGCGTACCTCGGTTATGTCGGGGTGACCATGCTGCTCGGCGCCGCGCGGCGCTGGCGCGACCGCAACGACCCGGACACGCCGCGGCTGATCGACGCCGCGGAACCGGCGCAGATGCGCAGCCCGTTCCGCAAGGCTCTGGTGATCAGCCTGCTGAACCCGAAGGCGATCCTGTTCTTCATCTCGTTCTTCATCCAGTTCGTCGATCCCGACTACGCCTGGCCCGCGCTGTCGTTCCTGCTGCTCGGCCTGATCGCCCAGGTCACCAGCGCGCTCTACCTGACCGCGCTGATCTTCGCGGGCACGTTCCTGGCTACCCAGTTCCGCCGACGCCGTCGCCTCGCCGTGGGTGGCACCACAGCCGTGGCAGCTCTCTTTCTCGCCTTCAGCCTCAAGCTCGCCACCGCCAGCGCCGGCTGACCCCTCAGGTGCCGTCGCCGCCGCCGGAGCCGCCTCCCACACCTCCGCTTCCGGCCGTGCCGCCGAGGCCGTAGCCGGGTTTGATCGGATGGTCGGGGTGGCGGCTGACATGGGCGGACCCGCCGATGGTGGCGGACCAGTCGGCGTGCGCGGCGGCCGCGGCGTGCCGGTTGATCGCCTGACGTAGCCAGCCGTCCACGGTGGCGACCCAGTCCCGCTGCCCGGCGTCCGCGTGCCAGATCCGGAACCGGCTGATGCTCTGGTGGGTGATCCCGGCCAGCGCCAGCCGACGGTCCAGCCAGATGATCACCTCCAGGCCCGCCGAGTTCGTCACGAAGATCAGCTCCAGCTCGGTGATCGGGCCGGCGTAGAGCGGGCCCACCCAGTAGCCCCACCGCTGGTGCAGCGCCAAGGTGTGCTCCACCCCCGGCAGCCCGCCCTCCTGCAACCCGGCTTGGCGGATCATGAAGCCGAGCGTGGCCAGCGCCGCCAGCACGTGCTGCTGGGTGGGGATCGGGTGCACGAGGACCGGCACCATGGCCCCCTGGTCCAGATCCGGGTCGACGGACACCTCGGTCCGCAGACCCATCCGCAGGCTCAGCAACGGCACCCCGCCGAACGTGGTCACCGGGGTCTCCCACGGCAGCGGCAACGCGAAGTCGACAGCCCGCCGGCGACCCGCCGGCACCACGAACCGCCCGGCGATCGGCAGGGAGAAGAACTGCACGAGGCGTCGGGCGGCGTCCGGGTCGTCCGGCTCGACGGTGGTGACCAGGCCGAGCCGGATGTGGCGTACGAGCACGTCGTCCGGCCCGGCGGCGAGGGTCACCCGCCCGGGCAGGCGCAGGCCCGGACGGGTGCTCGGGTTCGGCAGCGTGGTCCGCACGGACAGCCCGGTCCAGCCGGAGTCCCGGGAAACCCCCGTCAACCGCACCGCGCGCCCCCTCGCGGAACGAGGCCCCCCTGGCCCCGGACCGACCGCGCCTACCCGGTCGCGCTCACCTCACGCCCGCCACCTCGAACGGATGCCGACCCGCCGGGTACGCCTCACCGCAACCGCCGGCCGCGCGGCACCGTGTCGGTCTCGTCGTCGAACTCGCCGATGACCTCCTCCAGCAGGTCCTCCAGAGCGACGAAGCCGATCGGGCGGGCCGGACCACCGCCGTTGCGGACCAGCGCGAGCTGGGACTGCCGGGCGCGCATCGCGGCCACCGCCTCGGTGACCGTGGACGTCGCCGGGAGGGTGAACGCCGGGGTCATCAACTCCCCGGCGGTGGCGGCCCGGCCGGTGGTGACCACCCGCACCGCCTCGCGGACGTGCACCAGGCCGCAGACGTCGCCGCCGGAGTCCAGGACCGCCAGCCGCGACCGGCCGCTGTCCCGGCTGACCTGCTCGATCCGCTCGGCCGGGTCGTCGCGCCGGACGGTGACCATGGTGGCGAACGGCTCCATCACCTGCGCCACCGACGTGCCCTGCAACTCCAGCATGCTGGTGAGCAGTTGGTGCTGCTCGGCGCCGAGCAACCCGTGCTCGCGGGACTGCTCCAGCAGCATCCGCAGCTCGTCCGGGCCGTGCACCTGGGCGAGCTGATCCTGCTGGTTGACCCCGACCAGGCGCAGGATCGCGTTGGCCAGCGCGTTCAACGCCGACAGCACCGGCCGGGACACCCGGGCGAAGGCCCGGAACGGCAGCGCGAGCAGCGTCGCCGAACGCTCGGCGTCGGTGATCGCCCACGACTTCGGCGCCATCTCCCCCACCACCAGGTGCAGGAAGGTCACCAGAGCGAGGGCGAAGACCAGCGCGACCACGTGACTGGCCGCGTCCGGCAGCCCCACCGCGTGCAGCAGCGGGCTGATCAGGTGCTCGATCGCCGGTTCGGCGAGCGCGCCGAGGCCCAGGGTGCACAGCGTGATGCCCAGCTGCGCCCCCGCCAGCATCAGCGACAGCTCGCGGACGCCGTCCAGCGCGGCCCGGGCCGCCCGGCCGCCGCTGGCCGCCGCCTGCTCCAGCCGGTACCGCTTGCTGGCCACCAGGGCGAACTCGGCGGCCACGAAGAACCCGTTCAACGCCAGCAGGACGCCCGAGCTGAACAGCGCGATGCCGGGGCTCACGCGGTCACCCCCGGCGTGCTCAGTTGCAGGCGTACCGAGTCGGCGACGTGCCGGTCCACGGCGAGCACCTCGACCAGCGCGCGGGGCTCCGCCGCACCGTCGTCGAGCTCGGCGCCCTCGGGCAGCAGGCTGATCTCCAGCCGGTCGCCGACCTCCGGCACCCGGCCCAGCTCACGCATGACCAGCCCGGACAGCGTGTCGTACTCCGGGGCTTCGGGCAGCGCGATGCCGGTGCTGTCGGCGACCTCGTCGATCCGCCAGCGGGCCGGCACCACCCACGAGCCGTCGTCCTGGCGCGCGGGGGCGCGCTCCGGCGGATCGTCCTCGTCCCGGATCGGGCCGACCAGTTCCTCCGCGATGTCCTCCAGCGTGATCACGCCGGCGAAGCCGCCGTACTCGTCCACCACGCAGGCCATCTGCCGGTGCCCGGACCGCAGTCGGTCCAGCACCGTGGGCAGGGGCAGGGTCTCCGGCACGAGCAGCGGCGGCCCCGCCACCGCGCTCACCGGGGTGGTGGCCCGCTCCGCCGGCGGTACGCCGAGCACGTCGGCGATCCCGACGATGCCGATCAGGTCGTCGACGCCGTCGGCACCCCGCACCGGGAAGCGGGAGTGGCCGGTGTCCAGAAGCTCGACCACCCGGCTCACCGGTTCGTGCGCCCGCACGGTGTGCACGTCGACGCGCGGCACCATGGCCTCGCCGGCGGTCAACTCCCGGAAGTCGAGCCCGCGGTCGAGCAGCGTGGACATCTCGGCGTCCAGGCTGCCCTCCTCGCGGGACTCGGCGATGATCTGTTCCAGGTCGGCGGGGGTGGCGCCGCTGGGCAGCTCCTCGATCGGCTCGATGCCGACCCGACGCAGCAGGCGTATCGACGCGCGGTCGAAGAGCCGGATCACCGGCCCGGCCATGGCCAGGTAGAGGAGGGTGGACCGGCTCAGCGCCCGGGCGAGTGCCTCGGCCCGGGCGATGGCGAGGTTCTTCGGGGCCAGCTCGCCGAGAACCATCTGCACCACTGTGGCGATGACCAGGGCCAGCGCCACCGACAGCGGCAGGCTGACCGACTCGCGGAGACCGGCGACGCCGAACAGGTCGGCGAGGCCGCCGCCGAGGTACGGCTCGGCGACGTAGCCGACCAGCAGTGCGGTGACGGTGATGCCGAGTTGCGCGCCGGAGAGCACGAAGGAGAGCCGGCTGGTGACGGTGAGGGCCCGGGCGGCGGCCTGGTCGCCGTCGTCGGCGAGCTGGCGCAGCTTGCCCCGGTCCACGGCGACATAGCCGAACTCCTGCGCCACGAAGTAACCGGTGGCGGCGGTGAGCACGATGATCAAGAGAAGGCCGACGACGATCAGCACCTGTCGCTCAGGGCTCCCGAGGTCGTCGGGACGGGAATATGCCGGGCACGACCCGGCTGGCTACTGCTGCCCTCCTGGGCAGAAGAGTCGATCATGCCGCCATTTTATCGGCGTTGCCTGGGACTCCGCTGAGGGTGGGCCGAAGGCGTCGATCGTCCGGTTCATCAGGACGGGGCGCGGCCGTCGCCGGAGCCGCCGCCGGTCGGGCGCTCGGCCAACTCGTCGGCGTCGAGCAGGCCACGGTCGAGCCGGCCGGACCGGTACGCGGCCCGACCGATCATCTGTGCCGAGACCGGCGCGGTGGCCAACTGGAAGACCGCCACCAGCAGGATCATGCCGATGTCGGCCACGGACCGCAGCCGTAGCGTGATGCCGAGCAGCAGCAGGAGCACGCCCAGCACCTGGGGTTTGGTGGCCGCGTGCATCCGGGACAGGGTGTCCGGAAAGCGCAGCACACCGATCGCGGCGGACAGGGCGAGCAGCGCGCCGGTCACCAGGCAGGCGGCACCGAGCCAGTCGGCAACCGTCGCGAGCGCACCTGCCGCCGAGTGCCCGCCGGTCGCCACCGTCACGCCGGCTCCCGGACGGCGAAGCGGACCAGGGACACCGAGCCGACGAAACCGAGCAGGGAGAGCACCACCAGCACGGGCAGCGTGGTGGCGTGCCGGTTGACCGCCGCCTCCGCGCCCACCGCGCCGACCATCGTGGCGAGCAGCATGTCCGCCGCGATCACCCGGTCCAGCAGCGAGGGGCCCCGGTAGAGCCGGATCAGCGCGAGCAGCGCGGTCAACGACAGCAGGGCGGTGAGGACGACGGCCAGGAACGTGATCATTGAGAGTTGCCCTTCTCTACGGGATGAGGCCCGACGCTGCGCAGTTCGGCGGCGCTGCCCACCGCCCGGACGATCCGCCGCTCGAGGTCGAGGGTGCGTTCCCGGGAGACGTCCAGGTCCGCCGGCCCGTGGGTGTCCAGCACGTGCAGGTAGAGCGTCCCCGCCTCCCGGTCCACCTCGAGGATCAGCGTTCCCGGCACCAGCGAGACCGCCTCGGCGGTGAGCGCCAGGTTCAGGTCGGTGGGCACCCGCAGCGGCACGGCGATGATCGCCCCGCGGGGGCGGTAGCCGGGTTGCACGGCGATCCGGGCGATGTGCAGGCTGGCGGTGACGAGTTCGACGACGAACCGGCCCGCGAACGCCACCAGCGCGGCGAGCCGCAGCCGGCCGGTGAAGCTGACCGCCGGCAGCGGGAAGAACAGCAGGACCGCGCCGCCGACCAGCAGACCACCGATGATGTTGGCGAAGGTGATCGACCCCCAGAGCAGGTTCCAGACGAGCACCAGCCAGCCGAGCGCCAACGCCTGGTCTCGCCAACGCCCGAACCGGCCCCGCAGCTTCGAGGTCGCGCCCGCCGGGGTCGGTGCACGCCTGGCGGTCACGGCACGACACCGGGCAGGACGGCCCGCACGTACGGCGTACGCGAGAGCAGGTCGGTGGCCGCGTCGGCGGTGACGTCGAAGAGCGGTCCGGCCAGCACGGTGAGCGCCAACCCGAACACGACCAGGGCGACGGTCGCGCCGACCGTCATGGTGGGCAGCCGGACGCTGGGCTCGCTGGTGACGGTCCGGGGCGCCCGCCAGAACGCGATGTTCCACACCCGGGAGGCCACGTACAGGGTGAGCAGACTGGTCAGCGTGCCGGCCGCCACCAGCGTCAGGGGCAGCGCCCCGCCGGCCGCCACACCGGCCTGGAGCAGGCCGAGCTTGCCGAGGAACCCGGAGAACGGCGGCACCCCGGCGAGATTCATCGCCGGGACGAAGAAGAGGACGCCGAGCAGGGGCGCCATTCGGGCCAGCCCGCCGAGACGGCGCAGGTCGGTGCTGCCGGCCCGCTCCTCGACCAGACCGGCCACCAGGAACAGCGTGGTCTGGATCGTGATGTGGTGCACCACGTAGAAGATCGCGCCGGCGAGACCGGCTGCGGTGCTCAACGCCACCCCGAAGATCATGTAGCCGATGTGGCTGACCAGGGTGAACGAGAAGAGCCGCTTCATGTCCGACTGCGCCACCGCTCCGAGGATGCCGACCACCATGGTCAGCCCGGCGACGACCATGAGCAGGTCGTTGACCTGGCCACCCGGGAACAGCAACGTCTCGGTACGGATGATCGCGTACACGCCGACCTTGGTGAGCAGCCCCGCGAACACGGCGGTGACCGGTGCGGGGGCCGTGGGATAGCTGTCCGGCAGCCAGGCCGACAGCGGGAAGACCGCCGCCTTGACCGCGAACGCGAGCAGCAGCGTCAGTTGCAGGGTCACGCGGACGTTGTCCGGCAGGTCGTCGAGACGCTGGGCGAGCTGCGCCATGTTGAGCGTGCCGGTGGCCGCGTACACGAGCCCCACCGCGGTCAGGAAGATCAGCGAGGAGAGGATGCTGACCACCACGTACGTCGAGCCGGTGCGGATGCGTGCCTCGGTGCCGCCCAGCGTGATCAGCACGAAGCTGGCCGCCAGCAGGATCTCGAAGCCGACGAACAGGTTGAACAGGTCGCCCGCCAGGAACGCGTTGGTGACGCCCGCGGTGAGCACCAGGTACGTCGGATGGAAGATGACCACCGGCGCGCTCTCGCTGGTCTCGCTGCGACCCTGGCCGATCGAGTACAGCAGCACGCAGAGGGTCACCGCCGAGGACACCACGAGCATCAGCGCGGCCAACTGGTCGGCCACCAGCACGATGCCTACCGGCGGCGGCCACCCACCGACCGCGAGCACCACCGGGCCGTGCCGGTACGCCTGCACCAACAGCACCACCGCGACTGTGGACGTCACCGTCAGGCAGAGCACGCTTACCGTACGCTGCACCCGGGGTCGGCCGGCCAGGAGCAGGGTCAGCGCCGCGCCGAGCAGCGGCACCACCACCGGCAGCGGCAGGAGCCTGCTCACGAGGTGCCGTCCCCTCTGCCGCGTCGTAGTCGGCGGCGGGCGGGCTCCGGGTCGACCTGCTCCGGGTCGCTGCCCGGGCCCTCCCCGCCACGGTCGACGGCGCCCACCTGGTGGCGCTCGGCACGGCGGATGATCTGGCGGTCCTCCAGGTCGTCGGGCACCTCGTCGTCGCCGGTGAGATACCAGCTCCGGTACGCGACGGCGAGCAGGAACGCGGTGAACCCGAACGTGATCACGATGGCGGTCAGCACCATCGCCTGCGCCAACGGATCACTCATCCGGTCCACCGGGCCGGTGCCCACCACCGGAGCGCCACCCGATCGGCCACCCAGCAGGATCAGCAGGTTGACCCCGTTGCCGAGCAGGATCACGCCGAGCAGGATCCGGGTGAGGCTGCGCTCCAGCAGCAGGATCACACCGCACCCGACGAGCACCGCGACGGCGAGCACCAGCACCACCGTGGGCCCGGCGGCGCCCGCCGTCATGGCCGGCCACCCTTGTCGACGGCCAGACCGCCGCTCGCCGCGCCGGTGGCCTCGATGTGCCGGTCCACCTCGGCGCCGAGACTTCGCAGGATGTCCAGCAGCAGCCCGATCACGATCAGGTACACCCCGATGTCGAAGAAGAGCGACGTGACCAGGTGGGCGTCGCCGACCAGCGGCAGCGACACGTCGAGCTTGGCGCTCTCCAGCACCGATCCACCGGCCGCCAGCGCCACCGCGCCGGAGCCCACCGCCACGGCCAACCCCGCGCCGAGGATCAGGCCGGCGCCCACCGGAGCGGCCTCGGTCAGCTCGTACCGGCCGCCGGCCAGGTAGCGGACCACCAGCGCGAGCCCCGCCACCAGTCCGCCCGAGAACCCGCCGCCCGGCGCGTTGTGCCCGGAGAAGAGCAGGAACAGCGAGAACAGCACCACCGTGTGGAAGATCAGCCGGGTGACCACCTCCAGCACGATCGAACGCTGCTCCTCGTAGAGGGTCGGGCCGCCCCGCAACCAGACCGGCCGGTCGGACCGGGCGGCGCGATCGGCCGACTCCGGCCGGCGCGGCCGCGGCCCGGTGCGGGACCTCTCGAAGATCAGGCTGGCCACCCCGGTGGCGGCCACCACCAGCACCGACACCTCACCCATCGTGTCCCAGGCCCGGATGTCGACGAGGGTCACGTTGACGACGTTGCGGCCGTACCCCTCGCCCACCGCCAGGTCCGGAAAGACTGTCGAGATGTCCGGCGCGCGACGGGCCCCGGCCGCGACGAGGGCGAGCCCGCCCGCCGCCACGCCCATCGCCACGCCGATCACCCGGCGGGTCCATCGGCTGCGGCGCAGCGGACGGGCCGAGAAACGCTCCGGCAGGCGGCGCAGCACCAGGACGAACACCGCGATGGTCGCGGTCTCCACCAGGAACTGCGTGAGCGCGAGATCCGGTGCGCCGTGCAGGACGAACAGCATCGCGGTGCCGTAGCCGGTCATCCCCACCAGCAGCATCGCGGTCAACCGCCGGCGAGCGCCGACCGCGAGCAGCGCGGCCACCGCGATCACCACCACGACCACCGGTTGCAGCGGGTTGTCCCAGAGCGGGAGCCCGGCCCGCCACGGACGGGCGGCGAGCATCGCCCCACCGGGCAGCAGCACGAGGGTGACCAGGATGATGCCCAGGTACTGCGGCAGGGAGCCGCGCTGGGTCGCGCCGGTGACCTCGATGGCGAGCCGGTCGAATCGGCCCACCGTCCACTCGTACCCCTGATTGCCGCCGACCGGCGAGCGGAGCCGGGCCAGCACCGGGGCGAGCGGGCCGCGGAGCGCGAAGAGCAGCCCGCCGCCGGCCAGTGCCAGCACGGACAGACCGAGCGCCGCGGTCGGCCCGGGCCAGAGCGTCAGATGCGCGTCGAGGGTGCCGAGCAGTTCGGCGTACGGGCTGAGGAGGCCGTCCAGCACGCCGGCGGCGGGGCCGGCGAGCAGCCCGGCGACGGCGAGGACGGCCGGGGGCACAAGCATCGACGCCGCGATCGGCGTCGGCTGGACCGGTTCGACGCCCGGCCGGTCGGCGAACGCGCCCCAGAGGAAGCGGGCGCTGTACGCGACGGTGAGCACCGTCCCGGCGACCAGCCCGGCGAGCAGCACCGGGTCGTCGGTGAACGCCGCGAAGACCGCCTCCTTGGCGACGAACCCGACCAGCGGTGGCACCCCGGCCATCGACGCCGCCGCCAGCACCGCGACCGCGAACAACGGCCGCGACCAGCGCCGCAGCCCGGACAACTCGCGCAGGTCGCGGGTGCCGGCGCCGTGGTCGATGACGCCGACGACCAGGAACAGCGCCGACTTGAACAGGGCGTGCGCCAGCAGCATCGCCGTGCCGGCCAGCGCGGCGGCCGGGGTGCCCGCCCCCGTGACGGCGACCAGCAGGCCCAACTGGCTGACCGTCCCGTACGCCAACAACAGCTTCAGGTCGGTCTGGCGCAGCGCCGCCCAACCACCGATGATCATGGTGGCCACCCCGGCGATGAGCACCACGGGCCGCCACGGGCCGACCGTGGCGAGCACCGGCGCGAGCAGGCCGACCAGGTAGACGCCCGCCTTGACCATGGCGGCGGCGTGCAGGTACGCGCTGACCGGGGTGGGTGCCGCCATCGCGACCGGCAGCCAGGAGCTGAACGGCAGCACCGCCGACTTGGACAGGGCCCCGGCCAGGATCAGCAGCACCGCGGTGATCAGGTAGCCGCCGCCGGGCAGCGGGTGGGTGGCGATCTCCGACCAGCGGTAGCTGCCGGCGTGCTCGCCGAGCAGGATGAACCCGACGAGCATGGCCAACCCGCCCGCCGTCGTGACGGTCAACGCCTGCGCCGCCGCCCACCGGCTGGCCCGGCGTTCGGTGCTGTGCCCGATCAGCAGGTACGAGAAGATCGTCGTCAGTTCCCAGCCGACGTAGAGCAGCAGCACGTCGTCGGCGAAGACCAGGAGGAGCATCGCGCCGGCGAAGGCGACCAGGACCGCGGCGAACTGGGCCATCCCGGGAGCGTCCGCGTCGAAGTAGCGCGCGCTGTAGACCAGCACCAACGCGCCGACGCCGCCGATCAGCAGGGTCAGGAGCCAGGACAGCGTGGTGAGGCGCAGCGCGATGTCGAGGCCCAGCTGCCCGATCCACGGGTACGTCTCGACCACCGCGCCGCCGTGACCGACGGCCGGAGCGCGGGCCAGTGCCCAGCCGAACGCGGCGGCCGGCGCGAGCGCCAGCGGGTAGCACGCGCGCGGACCCCACCACCGGACGAGCAGCGGCGCGGCGAGGGCCGCCACGAGGTGGAGGATGAGCAGTACCAGCACCCGCACTCCCGATCGAGGTGGCCGACGCCCGTACAGCGGTGGCGCCTAGCAGCGATCAGACGCCACATCTCCGCCCGCCGGGCGGTTTTGCCGGAATTAGCCCGCTATCGACTCGGGTGTGCGGTCGGCGGTCAGCGCAGCAGAGCGTCGCCGACGGTCAGCTCGTCGTCGAGGGCGGAGCCCTCCAGGCGCAGCTCGCTCAGCAGGTCGACGCGGCCGAGCTGGCGGGCGACCTTCGCCACGACCCGCTCCGCGACAGCGAGGGACCGCATCGAGAGCAGTCGACCGCGGCTCTCGCGGCGGAGCACGAAGTAGTGCACGGCGACGCGGACCTGCCCCCGGTCGGCGGCGCTGGCCTGGGCGGTCGAGACGACCATCTCGCGCAGGCAGCGGGCGAGGCGTTCGGCGAGCTCCAGCTCGGGCCCGTGCAGACCGACGCGGAGCGTGGCGAGGTGACTGTCGACCTTGCGGATCAGCACATCGGTGCCGGGTTCGGCGTGTCGCGGCTCGACGGCCATCCGATCCCCTCCACCCGATTCGCGTTGCGGGTGAAGTTACTTTATGTTGCTCCTCACAAGCAAGCAGTTAAGTGAGACTTAACGTATTAATGTCGCATCACGCGCAATTTCCATACAACGCGGCATGATCCCCCGTGGGTCGTTCGTGGTTGTCGTACCGGCGGGGCACGATGGACCGGTGAGCGGGGCAGATGCGGGTAAGGGCGAGGTGCTGGACGGGTTCGGTCCCGCCACTCGCGCCTGGTTCGACGCCGCCTTCGCCGCACCCACCGCCGCCCAGACCGGCGCCTGGCGGTCCGTCGCCGCCGGCCGCAACGCCCTCGTCGTGGCGCCCACCGGCTCCGGCAAGACGCTCGCCGCCTTCCTCTGGTCGCTGGACCGGCTGGCCCGCGAACCCGCACCGGCCGAGGCGCGGCAGCGGTGCCGGGTGCTCTACGTCAGCCCGCTCAAGGCTCTCGCCGTCGACGTCGAACGCAACCTGCGCGCCCCGCTGGCCGGCATCCGGCAGGCGGCGACCCGGCTCGGCGTCACGCCACCGGACATCACCGTCGGCATGCGCACCGGCGACACGCCTGCCGACGAGCGACGGGCCTTCGCCCGCACCCCACCGGACATCCTCATCACCACACCCGAGTCCCTGTTCCTGCTGCTCACCTCCGCCGCTCGGGACTCGCTGCGCGGCGTCCAGACGGTGATCGTCGACGAGGTGCACGCGGTGGCCGGCAGCAAGCGCGGCGCCCACCTCGCCCTCTCGCTGGAACGCCTGGACGAGCTGCTGCCCGCGCCGGCTCAACGGATCGGCCTCTCCGCCACCGTCCGGCCGATCGACGCCTGCGCCCGGTTCCTCGGCGGCGCACGGCCGGTCGACGTCGTGCAGCCGGCCACGGCGAAGACCATCGAGGTCAGCGTGCAGGTCCCCGTGGAGGACATGACCCGACTCGACGAGCAGGAGCAGCCACCGGAGGACTCCCTCGGCGGTCCCGGCCCACGCCGTGCCTCGATCTGGCCGGCAGTCGAGGAACGGGTCTTCACCCTCATCGGACAGCACCGCTCCACAATCGTCTTCACCAACTCCCGCCGCAGCGCCGAGCGCCTGTGCGCCCGGCTCAACGAGCTGGCCGCCGAGGAGGTCGCCTCCGCCGCGCTGGCCTCCGCGTCGGGCGGGGACGCGATCGACGTACCAGATGGGTTGTCGGTGGACGGCGAGCCGCCGGCCGACGGTGGGCCGGCACCCGGCGCGCAGCGGTGGGGTGGCCCGGCCGGTCCGGTCCGCAACCGGCCGCCGGCCAACGGCGGCTCGGCGCCCGGTCCGGGCAGCAACCGGTCGCCGGCCGAGGTGATGGCCCAGTCCGGCGCGGCCACCGGCGCCGCGCCGGTGATCGCCCGCGCGCACCACGGCAGCGTCTCGCGCGAGGAGCGCAAGCACATCGAGGAGGCGCTCAAGTCCGGCCAGCTCCCGGCGGTGGTGGCCACCTCCAGCCTGGAGCTGGGCATCGACATGGGCGCTGTCGATCTGGTGGTGCAGATCGAGGCCCCACCGAGCGTCGCCGCCGGCCTGCAACGTGTCGGCCGCGCCGGGCACCAGGTGGGCGCAGTCTCGCGCGGGGTGGTCTTCCCCAAGCACCGTGGCGATCTGCTGTCCTGCGCGGTAGTCGCCGAGCGGATGACCGACGGCGCGATCGAGGAGCTGCACTACCCGCGCAACCCCCTCGATGTGCTGGCCCAGCAGATCGTCGCGATGGTGGCGCTGGAGCCGTGGCGGGTCGGCGACCTGGCGGTGCTGGTCCGCCGGGCCGCGCCCTTCAACGAGCTGCCCGACTCCGCGCTGCACGCCGTGCTCGACATGCTCTCCGGGCGCTACCCGTCCACCGCGTTCGCCGAGCTGCGCCCCCGGCTGGTCTGGGATCGGGCCAGCGACCTGCTCACCGGCCGCCCCGGCGCGCAACGCCTCGCGGTGACCAGCGGCGGCACCATCCCCGACCGAGGTCTGTTCGGGGTCTTCCTGGCCGGCGCCGAGCGGGCCGCCCGGGTCGGCGAGCTGGACGAGGAGATGGTCTACGAGTCCCGGGTCGGCGATGTCTTCCTGCTCGGCTCCTCGTCCTGGCGCATCGAGGAGATCACACCCGACCGGGTGCTGGTCTCCCCCGCACCCGGTCAGGCCGCGCGGATGCCGTTCTGGAAGGGCGACCAGCTGGGCCGCCCGGTCGAGCTGGGTCGGGCCATCGGCGCCCGGGTGCGCACCCTGCTGCGGTCGAGCGACGAGGCGGCGCTGACCGCACTGCGCGACGGCGGGCTGGACGACTGGGCCGCCACCAACCTGATGGCCTACCTGCGCGACCAGCGGGAGGCCACCCGCTCGCTGCCCGACGACCGCACCATCGTTGTCGAGCGGTTCCGCGACGAGCTGGGCGACTGGCGGCTGGCCGTGCACAGCGTTCTCGGCGCGCGGGTCAACGGGCCGTGGGCCCTCGCCGTGGGCCGCCGGCTGGCCGAACGGTACGGGGTGGACGCCCAGGTGATGCCCTCCGACGACGGGATCGTCGTACGGCTGCCCGACACCGCAGACGAGCCGCCCGGCGCCGACGTGGTGGTCTTCGAGCCGGACGAGATCGCCCAGCTCGTGGAGGAGTCGGTCGGCACGTCCGCGCTCTTCGCCGCCCGTTTCCGGGAGTGCGCCGCCCGCTCGCTGCTGCTGCCCCGCCGCGACCCGCGCCGCCGCCAGCCGCTCTGGCAGCAGCGGCAACGCGCCGCGCAACTGCTCGACGTCGCCCGCGAGTACGCCGACTTCCCGGTCACCCTGGAGGCCGCCCGGGAGTGCCTCCAGGACGTCTTCGACCAGCCGGCGCTGGCCGGGCTGATGCGGGACCTGGCGGCCCGCAAGGTCCGCCTGGTCGAGGTGGAGACGAGTGCGCCGTCCCCGTTCGCCCGGTCGCTGCTGTTCGGCTACGTCGGCGCGTTCCTCTACGAGGGCGACGCCCCGCTCGCCGAGCGCCGGGCCGCCGCCCTCGCCCTGGATTCCACCCTCCTCGGCGAGCTGCTCGGCCGGGTCGACCTGCGCGAGCTGCTGGATCCGGCGGTGCTCGCCGAGACCGATCGGCAACTGCGCTGGCTGACCGACCAGCGCCGCCCGCGCGACGCGGAGGACGTGGTCGAGCTGCTGCGGGTGCTCGGCGACCTGAGCGACGCCGAGTTGACCGAGCGGGGCGTGCCGGAGGGCTGGCTGACCGAGCTGGAGGCCACCCGCCGGGTGCTGCGGGTCCGCATCGCCGGCGAGCAGCGCTGGGTGGGCGTCGAGGACGCCGCCCGGCTGCGCGACGCCCTCGGCGTGGCGTTGCCGGTCGGGGTCGCCGAGGCGTACCTCGCCCCGGTGGCCGATCCGCTGGGTGACCTGGTGGCCCGCTACGCCCGCACCCACGGGCCGTTCGCCGCCGCGAGCTGCGCGGCGCGCTTCGGGCTCGGGGTGTTCGTCGTCGAGCAGGCACTGCGCCGCCTCGCCGCCACCGGCCGCGTCGTCTCCGGTGAGTTCACACCGGACACGGCCGGCGCCCAGTGGTGCGACGCCGAGGTGCTGCGGATGCTGCGCCGCCGTTCGCTCGCGGCGCTGCGGCGGGAGATCGAGCCGGTGCCGCCCCGGGCGCTGGCCACGTTCCTGCCGCGCTGGCAGCAGGTCGGCTCGTCGGCCCGGGGCGTGGAGGCGCTCGCCGCCACGGTGGAGCAGTTGCAGGGCGCGGCGGTGCCGGCGTCCGCGCTGGAACGGCTGGTGCTGCCCGGCCGCGTCGCCGACTACTCCCCCGCCCAGCTCGACGAGCTGTGCGCCAGCGGGGAGGTGCTCTGGGCCGGTTCGGGGGCGATCTCCGGAGGCGACGGCTGGGTCACCCTGGCGTACGCGGATACCGCGCCGCTGCTGCTCCCACCGCCCGACGAGGCGCTGACGCGTACCCCGTTGCACGACGCGGTGCTCGACGCGCTCGGCGACGGGCAGGCGCTGTTCTTCCGCGCGCTGGGCGACCGGGTCGGCTCCACCGACGACGCCGCGCTGACCGGGGTGATCTGGGACCTGGTCTGGGCGGGGCACCTCACCAACGACACCCTCGCCCCGCTGCGGGCGGTGCTCGGCGCCGGCGGCGCGCACCGGTCGCGCCCCTCCGCGCCGCGCACCCGCTACCGGCGGCCGGGCCGGGTGGCGCTGCCCACCCGCAGCGGCCCACCCACCGTCGCCGGCCGCTGGTCGCGTCTACCGGAGCGGGACCTCGACCCGACCAGGCGGGCCGCCGCCCTCGCCGACGTCCTGCTGGAACGGCACGGCGTGGTCACCCGGGGCGCGGTGATGGCCGAGCAGGTGGTCGGCGGGTTCTCCGCCGTCTACCCGGTGCTGTCGGCGCTGGAGGAGCGCGGCGCGGCCCGCCGGGGCTACTTCGTCGAGGGCCTGGGCGCGGCACAGTTCGCCGTGCCCGGCGCGGTGGACCGGCTCCGCGCGCTGGCCGACCCGGCCGACGGCGCGCGCGGCCGGAGCGGACCGACCACAGTCCTCGCGGCCACCGACCCCGCCAACCCGTACGGCGCGGCGCTGCCCTGGCCGGAACGCGTCGTCGACTCCGGCGACGGGGCCGCCCCCGCGACCGGGCACCGGGCGGGTCGCAAGGCCGGCGCGCTGGTGGTGCAGGTCGCCGGTGACCTGGTGCTGTACGTGGAACGCGGCGGCCGGACCCTGCTCTCCTTCACCGACGACACCGAGGCGCTCGCGGCGGCCGGCAAGGCGCTCGCCGACGCCGTCCACTCCGGAGCGTTGGGCGCGATGTCCGTGGAGCGGGCCGACGGCGAGGCGGTGCACTCGTCGCCGTTGAGTGACGCGCTGACCGCCGCCGGCTTCCGGGCCACCCCGCGTGGCCTGCGCCTGCGCGGCTGACCCAGGTACACGCGTCGCCGACTCGCCCGGCACGGTATCCGTCGCAGCGGCCGGGCGGCTTCGACGACCCAACGTGCGGCGGGACGGCGACAGGCAGCACTGCCGCGACGATGATGCCTGTGAGTCATCATGATGACTCACAGGCATCACAAGGAAAAGGGCACATACCCCGACCGCGGGCGCAGGCGCGACGCCCGTGGGGCGACGGGAGGGGGCATCCTCAGCGGAGGCTGTTGAGGATCTTCTCGTAGCGAAGTCGGTCGGCCGCCGGGGTCTTCGCCTCGAGGTAGTTGAGCACCACGGCCCCACGCCGGTACGACTGGCCGCCCCACGTCTCGGCGATGTCGCCCGCGCTGGTCTCGTCGGGGAACACGTAGACAGTCACGCCGTCGGTGGCGACGATCTCGGAACAGCCCAGCCCGAGGCCGTCCGGTCCACAGTCCACGGAGCGGTCCTTCGGGTGCGTCACTCGCAGACCGGCGGCCTTGAAGGCGTCGACCACCTGTCGGGCGCCGGGCGCACCGGCCGGGCGCGCGGGCAGCACCACCGGCGGCGGGCTGGCCGGCCGGCGTTCGACCGGCCCCTGCGCTGGCGCGGGCGGCACGGCGGGCGGCGGGGTCGGCTGGACGGGGCGACCCGACGGCTCGGCGGCATCGGCCGAACCGGACGGGACCGTCGACGGCGTCGGCGCGCTCGCGAGGTCGCTCGCCACCGGGGTCGCGACGGGCGAGGCCGGCGAGGCCGCCCGAGAGCTGTTGTCGTCACTGCCGCAGCCAGCGGTCAGAGCGACGGCGACCAGAAGGATCCCGACGGCGGGCAGGCTCCGATGTGTCACCAGGGCAGTCTGCCGGCCCACGCCCGACGGCGGCAGTGGCCGGTCGGGCAGCGCGCTGTCCCATATCCGCCAACCCAATGGCACGACTCGTCAGGGAACGACGCGCTGGGAGGCTAACCTGCGGGCATGTCCGGCACACCGTGGATCTCGTTGACCACCGACTACGGCCTCACCGACGGTTTCGTGGCCGCCTGCCACGGGGTGATCGCCCGGATCGCGCCGGCCGCCCGGGTCATCGACGTGACCCATCTGGTGCCGCCGGCGGACGTCCGGCGCGGCGCCGCCGTGCTGGCGCAGACCGTGCCCTACCTGCCGGTGGGCGTGCACGTGGCGGTGGTCGACCCGGGGGTGGGCACCGCCCGGCGGGGGGTCGCGCTGGCCACGCCGGGTGGGTTGCTGGTCGGGCCGGACAACGGGCTGCTGCCGGACGCCGCCGCCGCGCTCGGCGGGGTGACCGCCGCGGTGGAACTCACCGAGCCGCGCTGGCTGGCGGCCCGGGTCTCCGGCACGTTCCACGGTCGGGACGTCTTCGCCCCGGTGGCGGCCCGGTTGGCGCTCGGTGCGCCGCTGGCCGGGGCCGGTCCGGCGGTCGACCCGGACGGGCTGGTCCGGCTGCCGCCGCCGGTCGTGGCCCGCGACGCCGAGGGCTTCACCGCCGAGGTGCTGACCGTCGACCATTTCGGAAACGTTCAACTAGCCGCACCGGCCGAGGTGCTCGGCCCACTCCCGGCCGCCGTCCGGGTGGGCTCGTCGGGGCCCGGACCGGCCCGCGCGGCAGTGCGCGGACGGACGTTCGGCGACGCGCCGGAGGGCGGCCTGGTGGTGTACGTCGACTCGGCCGATCTGGTGGCGGTGGCGGTCAACGGCGGCCGGGCGGTGGACGTCCTCGGTGTGTCTCCGGGTGACCTCCTGCGGGTGGCCGGGTGACATTCGACTATGGAATGCTGCCCCGGTGGGTGAACACGTAGTTCCCGTGGGCTGTCCCTGTTGTGCCTCTCGGACCGGCGGCGGGACCTGCCCGGTCTGCTTCTGGACCGACGACGGTCAGAGCGACGCCGACGCCGACGCCGTGCGGGGTGGCGCCAACGGCGACCTGAGCCTGTCGCACGCCCGGCTCAACTACGCCGTGTACGGGGCGAGCCACCCGCGTTACCAGGACATGGTGCGCCCCGCCCGCCCCGACGAGCGTCCCTGAGGACGTCCGCCGAGGCGGGGTCGACTCAGCAGACCGGAACGGTGCCGCCGTAGACGGCGGAGATGTACGCGTGGCTGACGTACTGCCCGGTGGCCAGGCGGTTCCACCTGGTGGTGGTGCGGTACGGGCCGGCGACCGACTGACCGGTGACGTAGCACTGGATCGGCACGTTGGCGAACCGTGCGGCGAAGCCACGGGCCGCGTACGACGTGCTGGGCCCGCTGCGGATGTTGAGCGGCCCGTCACCGACGACGCCGCGCGGCCCGCCGCCGGTCCACAGGTAGGCGACGTCCACCCAGGCGTTGGTGGTGAGTTGGAGGCCGTCGATGAAGGTGCCGTCGGCCAGGTCGATGCCGGCCGGGTTGAGCACCGTACGCCCGAACTGGTCCCGCCCGCCGTTGTAGCCGGACTGGTAGGCGGCCTGCGCCTCGGGCCGGCCCTGCGGCAGGTTCTTCCAGTTCTCCCGTACGGCGGACGGGTTCCAGTAGTCGTCGCGGGTGTTCCAGGGCCCGACGTCCCAGACCGGGGCGTACTCGCAGCGGGCGCCAGTGGTGGTGGTGCAGACCCGCACGGTGTAGTCGCCGCTGTTGAGCGGGGAGAGGCCCCGGCGCGACGGTAGCGCCGCGAAGTGGTCGCGCGGCTGGATCGTGTGGCCGTTGGCGGTCAGTTCGCCGACCAGCCCGATCCGGGTGGCGTACACCCGGTAGGTGAGGCCGGGCGTGGCGGCGGAGACGGCTGCTGTCGCGTCGGCGGTGAGCTGGACGCCGCGTACCGTCGCGGTGGCGCCGCCGGCCCGCGCGGTCAGCACCACCCGGGTCTGCACCTGGCTGACCGGCCGGTCGAAGACGGTGCCGGCGGTGGCGGTCGCGGCCCGCCACTCGGTCCAGCCACTGACCCGCCATCCGCGGACCTGTGCCTCCACGCTGGCGCCGGCGGGGACGTCGGCGTTGATCGCGGCGCGGACCCGGGTGGCCGGTCGGGTGAGGGCGCGTGGCGCGGTCAGCAGCATGCCCTCGGCGAGCGCGCTGTGCGGGCTGCGCGGGGTGCGTCCGGCCGTGCGCGCCTCGCGCAGCCGCAGCCCGGCGGCGGTACGCCGGACGTTGACGTCGTCCCGGTCGACGGACAGGTCGGCGCTCCACCGTTCCGCACCGGGCGCGGCGGCGGTCAGGGTGAGCGACGTGCCGGTTGCGGGGACGGTGGTCGGGAAAAGGCTGGTGGCGGGCGCTACGGCGGCTGTGAGCGTGAGGGCGAGGGTGGCGGTGAGGGTGGCGGGTCGGATACGACAATGAGGTCGCGTCATGGGCATTCTCCTCAGAACTCCCTGACCCTCGCATGTCAGGAGATCATGAGGAACCTGACTACAAATAGCGACACATGCGAATCTTGCTCGAAAGAGGGAGGATGGCAGGGTGCCCGAAGGTGACACCGTCTGGAACACCGCCCGCGTGCTGCACCGCGCGCTGGCCGGCGCGCGGCTCACCGGGTCCGACTTCCGGGTGCCGCAGCTGGCCACCACCGACCTCACCGGGTGGACCGTCCGCGAGTCGGCCAGCCGGGGCAAGCACCTGCTGCTCCGCCTCACCGCCCCGGACGACGCGCGGTGGACGCTGCACTCCCATCTGCGGATGGACGGCGCCTGGCGGGCGTACGCGCCGGGGGAACGGTGGAGCGGCCGACCCGCGCACCTGATCCGGGTGGTGCTGCGCACCCCCGGCGCGGTGGCGGTCGGCTACCACCTGCACGAGCTGGCCCTGGTGCCGACCGGCGAGGAGGACGGCCTGGTGGGTCACCTCGGGCCGGATCTGCTCGGCCCGGACTGGGACCCGACCGAGGCGGTCCGGCGGCTCGCCGGGCACCCGGAGCAGACCATCGGCGAGGCCCTGCTCGACCAGCGCAACCTGGCCGGGGTGGGCAACCTCTACAAGTGCGAGGTGCTGTTCCTGCGGGGCGTGTCGCCGTGGACGCCCGTCGGCGCGGTGCCCGACCTGCCCGCCACTGTGGCGCTCGCGCAGCGGCTGCTGGCCGCCAACCGGGGCCGCTGGACGCAGAGCACCACCGGTTCGCTGCACCGGGGGCAGACCAGCTACGTGTACGGCCGCCGCGCCCAGCCGTGCCGCCGCTGCGGCACCGCCATCCGCAAGGAGGAGCTGGGCGAACGGGTCACCTACTGGTGCCCGGTGTGCCAGCCGGAGCAGTCGGACACCTGAACTGGCCCTCGCCGGCCGGGGCCAGCCCAGATACGGACGATTGGGTAATTCCTATCCGGCCTCCGACGTCGCATGCTGCGGTTGAGTGCTCACCGCCCGTCAGCAGAGTGCCGAGGGCCGCCACGCCGGGGTGGCGATCCTCGTGCCCCAACCTCGGGGAGAGTCATGGCGATCTTCCGCAGACTCCGCTCCACCTTCTTCTACCGGCCCACCCCCGACAGCCTCGGCCGGACGGTGTCCGTGCCGGCCGCGCGTACCACCGAGGAGGCCGCACCCGCCGCGAGCCTGGACCCGACCGCCGTGCCGCGCTGCTTCGGGCCGGTGCCGAACGTCGCGTACAGTCCCCGCCCGACGCGCGGCCCCGACGGCCGGCCGGCGCCGGGCACCGGGCTGCGCAAGTTCGTCGACGCGCTGCCGATCCCCGGCCGGGCGGGCGGCACCGACCTCGGCGGGCGGTTGCCGGTGGCGGTGCCCGACACGATCAGCTACCCGGGCTGCGACTACTACGAGATCGGGCTCCAGGAGTACACGCAGCGCCTGCACCGGGACCTGCCGGCCACCCGGCTGCGCGGCTACCGCCAGCTCAACCTGGGCACCGACGCGTCCGGCCACAACACCGTGGCGCCCCCGGAGCGACCCTGGCACCTCGGCCCGATGATCCACGCCCGGCGGGGCCGGCCGGTCCGGGTGAAGTTCATCAACCAGCTCCCCACCGGCCGGGCCGGCGAGCTGTTCCTACCTGTCGACGAGACGGTCGAGGGGGCCGGCATCGGCCCGCTGGACGGCCCCGCGCCGTACCCGCAGAACCGGGCGGTCCTGCACCTGGCCGGGGCGCAGACCGGCTGGACCAGCGCGGGCAACCCCGGGCACTGGATCACCCCGGCCGGTGAGATCACCCCGTACCCGACCGGGACGGGCCTGACGCCGGTGCCGGACATGCCACCGCCCGGCGTCGGGGCCACCACGCTCTACTTCCCCAACGAGCAGAGCGGCCGGCTGCTCTGGTTCCACGACAACACAGTCGGCCTGGCGCGGCTCACCGTCTACGGTGGGCAGCTCGCGCCCTACCTGCTCACCGACCCGGTCGAGGACCAGCTCGTCGCCGACGGGGTGCTGCCGGCCGACCAGCTGCCCCTGGTGATCGAGGACAAGACGTTCGTACCGGACGACACCCAACTCGCCGCCGAGGACCCGACCTGGGACCGGGAACGGTGGGGCGCCCGGGGCAGCCTCTGGCACCCCCACGTCTACCAGCCCCGGCAGAACCCGTACCGGTCGGGCGGGCGCAACCCCACCGGCCGGTGGGACTACGGCCCCTGGTCGCGCAGTCCCGCCCCGGACGGCAGCCGGGCCGACGGCGAGCCCACCGTCGACGGCTGGCCGCTGGCGGAACGCATCACCGGCGGGCCACCACCGACCGGGCCGGGGCCGGTGCCGAACCCGCACCACGACCCCGTCGGGGCGCCCACCGAGCCCCCGCTGCGCCCCGGGGTGCCACACCCGTCCGCGGTGCCCGCGGCGTACGGCGACACCCCGCTGGTCAACGGCGTCGCCTACCCGTACCTGGAGGTGCGTCCCCGCGCGTACCGGTTCCGCATCCTCAACGCCTGCCTGGACCGCAGCCTCCACCTACAGCTCTACCGGGCCTGCTCGGACGCGCCGATGTGGACCGACGACGGCGTCCTGGCCGACGCGGACGCCGGCGAGGTGCCGATGGTGCCCGCCGTACGGGCACCGGACCGGCCGGCGGCCTGGCCGAGCGACGGGCGGGACGGCGGTGTGCCGGACCCACGGGCCGCCGGCCCGGAGTTCGTCCAGATCGGCAACGAGGCCGGGCTGCTGCCCGCCCCGGTGGTGCTGCCGAACCGGCCGATCGGTTACCGCTACGACCGGCTCGACCCAACGGTGCTGAACGTGGACGGGCACACGCTGCTGCTCGCCCCGGGTGAGCGCGCCGACGTGCTCGTCGACTTCTCCACGGTGGCGCCGGGCAGCACGCTGATCCTCTACAACGACGCCCCGGCCCCGCTGCCCGGCTTCGACCCGCGCAACGACCAGCACACCGACGCACCGGACCGGACGGCCGAGGGCGGCCCACCGCCCACCGAGCCCGGGTACGGGCCGAACACCCGTACCCTGCTCCAGTTCCGGGTGCGCGGCGTGCCCGAACCGGCGTACGACCTGGCCCGGCTGTGCGAGCGGCTGCCCGGGGCGTACGCGGCCAGCCAGCGCCCGCCGATCGTGCCGCAGCCGGCGTACGACCCGGCCTTCGGCAGCCGGACGGCGGCCGAGACGACGGTGTCGGCGCACGCCGACACGGTGACGTTCACGCCGTTGGGCGGCGGCGGCCCGGTGACCCTGCCGATCGAGATCAAGGCCGCCCAGCAGGTGTTCGAACCCGGTCACGGGCGGCTGGCCGGGCGACTCGGCGTCGCCCACCCGCACGCCGGGCCGCTCGCACCGGCGACCCTGCCGCTCGGCCCGACGGACCCGGTCACCGAGGTGCTGTACGCCGCCGACCCGGCCATCCCGGTCGGCGCCCCGGCCGACGGCACCCAGCTGTGGCGGATCAGCGGCAACGTCCGGCAGACCGAGCCGCTGCACTTCGGCGGCTGCGACGTGCAGGTCGTCAACCGGGTCGGCTGGGACGGCACGCAGCGCCAGCCGCACCCGGCGGAGCTGGGCTGGAAGCAGATCGTCCGGGTCAACCCGCGCGAGGACGTGGTGGTGGCGCTCCGTCCCGTCGCTCCGGCCCTGCCGTTCAAGTTGGGCGACAGCGTCCGGTTGCTCGACCCCGGGCGTCCACCCGGCGCGCGGGCCGGGTCGACGCCGATCAGCCCGACCGACGGGCGAGCCGCCGTGGTCGTCAACCAGATGGTCAACCTCGGATGGGAGTACCGCTGGCACAGCCAGCTCGCCGGCCACCGCGACCTGGGCATGAGTCGTCCCCTGGTGCTGCGGGTGACGCCGAGGGCGCCCACCGGGCTGACCGCCACGCCGGTGCCCGGCTCGGCCACCGCGTTGCCGGCGATCGCCCTGGCGTGGACCGGCAACGGCGGACGCCCACCCGCGACCAGCCACCTGCTGCAACGGGCCACCGACGCGACCTTCGGCGGCGACGTCACCACGATCACCGTCGCGGCCGCCGCCACCCGCTACACCGACGCGACGGTCACCCCCGGCCAGACCTACCACTACCGGATCCGTGCCGAGAACGACGTCAGCTACTCGTCCTGGTCCAACAGCGTGCCCGCCTCGGTGCATCTCGCCGCGCCGGGCGGGCTGATCGCGGCGATCCCGCCCGCCGCGCCGCTGCGGGTGGCCCTGCGCTGGACGAACCGCTCCTTCGCCACCGGCATCGACGTGCAGCGGGCCACCAATCCGACCTTCACCAGCGGCCCGGGCACCACTGCCATCGGGGTCGGTGACAACCACCTGGACACCACTGCCGCCCCGGACACCACGTACTACTACCGGGTCCGCACCACGTACCTGGGCGCCGCCTCGGCCTGGTCGACGGTGGCCGCGGCGAGCACCCCGCCCGCGCCGGGCATCCCGAGCGGGGTGACCGCCGCCGCGACCGCGCCGGGGCCGGACACCGCCACTGTGGTGCTGGGGTGGACGGCGCACACGCCCGCCGGTCCGGGGTCCGGGTTCATCGTGCAGCGGGCGCTGGACCCGGCGTTCGGCCAGGAGGTGGCGACCTTCACGGTGACCGGTCGCGGCTTCACCAACACCGGGTTGGCCCGGGGCGTGACCTACCACTACCGGATCCGGTCGTTCAACGTCGTGGGCAGTTCGCCGTACACCGGGCCGATCCCGGTCACTACCCCACCGTGACGGGCGGGGCGGGTGGCTCAGCTGGTGGGTGCCCGCAGCCCGGAGCTGCCGGCGCGCAGCTCGGCCAGGGCCGAGGCGACCCCGTGCAGCAGGTCGGTCGCCTCGGTCAGCCGGTCGGCGGCCGGGTGGGTGGGCTCCGGTCGGGCGTCCTCGGCCAGGTAACCGGCGGCGGCCACCACCAGCCGCTCGTAGGCCGCCACGCCGCTCTCCAGCTGGGCGGTCAGCGTGCGGTGCGCCTCGGCCAGCGGCGCCCGGGCGTCGGTCGGCGCGAGCCGCAGGGCCCGTTCCACGCTGGCCACCCGCGTGGCGAGGTCACGCAACGACCGGTCGGCGGCGGCCGCCTCCAGCACGGCCGGTTCGGCCAGCCCGGTGAGCCGGGGCGCCATCCCGGCCAGGGTGAGCGACGCCCGGTCCAGTCGGGCCCACTGCTGCCCGGCGGTGGTGCCGCGCAGCGCGACCCGACTGCGAACGCGGCGTACCTCGGCGAGCACGCCCGAGCCGACCGGCAGGCGCTCGACGGCGGCCACCAGCCGGGCGCGGGACCGGGCGGCGGCCTCGGCCGGATCCAGGGCCGGGGGCGCCGGGCGGGCGGCCAGCGCCCGCAGATCGATCCAGCGCCAGGCGGCCAACGCCACCGCGCTGCCCGCGGCGCCGGCCCAGGCCGCGTCCGGCAGACCGAGGCCGGCGTACGGAGTCAGCACCGCCGCGGCGCCGCCGAGCCCACCGGCCAGCACGCTCCACCGCCGGGCGGACCGGCGCAGCCGACCCAGCTGACGGAAATACCGCGTGCGCTCGTCTGCCACCGAAGCCTCCTCGGACCGTTCAGCCGGCGGCGGTCGGGTCGCCGGTGCCCCGTTCGCGGGCCATGCTGGCGCGCAGCTCGTCCAGCCGGGCGGCGGCGGTCGGGTCGCTGCCCGGACCGGCCTTCTCACCCTGCGGCACCGCCGGGCGCTGCGCCGTGCCGCCGAGCTGCTCCCCCGCCATGCTGGACCGGATCTGCTCCAGCCGGGCCGAGCCCGCCGAGTCGATGGTCGCCTTCTGGATCTCCAGCATCCGGCCCTCGACGGAGTTGCCGGCCAGCTCCGCGCGGCCCATCGCGTTGGCGTACCGCCGCTCGATGCGGTCACGCACCTCGTCCAGCGACGGGGTGGTGCCGGGGGCGGTCATCGACGACATCGACTCCAGTGAGCGGGCCACCGTCTCCTGCATCTTGGCCTGCTCCAGCTGGCTGAGCAGCTTGGTGCGCTCGGCGAGCTTCTGCTGGAGGATCATCGAGTTGTTCTCGACGGCGCGGCGGGCCTGCGCGGCGGCGCCGAGCGCCTGGTCGTGCAGGGTCTTCAGGTCCTCCGTGGCCTGCTCGGCCGAGACCAGCTGGGTGGCCAGGGCCTGGGCGGACTGCTCGAACCGCACCGCCTCGGCCTCGTCGCCCTTGGCGCGGGCCTGGTCGGAGAGCACCAGGGCCTGCCGGGCGTTGCCCTGCAGCCGCTCGACCTCGGACATCTGCCGGGACAGCTTCATCTCCAGCTGACGCTGGTTGCCGATGACCGCCGCGGCCTGCTGGACCAGCGCCTGGTGCTGCCGCTGGGCATCCTCGATGGCCTGCTGGATCTGCACCTTGGGATCGGCGTGCTCGTCGATCTTGGCACCGAAGAGCGCCATCAGGTAGTTCCAGCCCTTGACGAACGGGTTCGCCATCTCCGCGGTATCCCCTCAGTAGCGTCGCTCCACCGCGATCGGGCCGGGTTCAGCCGACCGACCGCGGACCGGCCGGTCTCCATCGTCCCAGCCGAACGCCAGCGGGGCATCCGTACCGGGTGCTCGACGGGAACCGTCGGCTCCTGCGGGCAACCCTACGCGGCCGGGGCCACGTCGCCCATGGTCAACGGTTCGACGGGCTCAGGCGGCGCAGACCACGTCCCGGTCGCGCTCGGTGGGGCGGACCCGGGTGCTGCGCAGGGTGGCCCGCAGCGGCGAATCCTGCCGGACCGACACGGCGACCTTGCCGTCGGAGGTGACCTGCCGGACGCCCCGGTTGGCGCCCTTGCGCACGGCGGCCGTCGCGCCGACGGGCGCGGCCTCGGCCGGCTCGTCCTGCATGCCGACGAGCACCCCGGCGGGCATCTGCTCGGCGAGGGCCACGGTGTCGCTCACCTCGCGCAACAATTCGGACAGGCGGGCACCGAGGGCGTCGCAGATCGCGGCGAGCAGCTCGCTGGACGGCTCCTTGTGCCCCCGCTCGATCTCCGAGAGGTAGCCGAGGCTGACGTTGGCGGCGGTGGACACCTCACGCAGTGTGCGCTGCTGTCCCTGCCGGCGCGTCCGCAGTGCGTCACCGATCACCCGGCGTAGCAGGACCATCGCACCTCCCCCTGAGGGATACCTCTCGCCCGGCGTCGGGCGGCCGGCCGCGGCGGACCGCGCCGGCTCCGAGCGTCGGAGCCTTCCCGCAACCGTACCCGCTGTGGGGCCCGGCGACATCCCGCCCCGCCCGTCGGTTCGCCCGGGGCGGCTCATCGGCGCCCCACGCCGGCCGTCCCGGAACCGTCGCGGGCGGCCTCCTCGGCCGTCGCCACGCCGTCGCGGGCGGCCTCGTCGGCGGCGTGGATCCGCTCGGCGAGCAGCCGCAGCGCCTCGATCACGGCGGCCGAGCGTACGTGGTCCCGCCCGCCGTCCAGGTCGAGCTGGCGGACCTCTCCCCCGGTCGGGCCGGCGACCGCGACGTAGACCAGGCCCACGGGCTTGCCGTCCTGCGGCTCCGGGCCGGCGACCCCGGTGGTGGCGAGCCCCCAGTCGGCGCCGCAGCGCCGCCGGCCGCCCTCGGCGAGCGCAGCCGCCACGTCCGGGTCGACCGGGCCGCGCTCGGCCAGCAGATCGGCCGGTACGCCGGCCAGGGTGGACTTCAGGTCGGTGGCGTAGACGACCAACCCGCCCCGGTAGATCCCACTGACCCCGGCGATCTCCACGATCGACGCGGCCAGCAGCCCGCCGGTGAGCGATTCGACGGTGGCCAGGGTCTCGTGGCGCTGCGACAGACTGTGCACGACACCCGCCGCCGCGCTACCCGTGGCGTTCTCTTCCCGCTCTTCCCGCTGCATGAGCTCGTCCTTCCCCACCCGCCGACCCCCAACCCTCCGGGCCACACCCGTCGATCATGAAGTTATCGCCCCGCCACGCCGGCCCCGACGGCAACAACTTCATGATCACCGCGGGCGGGGTGGGGGGTCAGGGTTGGTGGGGGCGGCGGAGGCGCAGGGCCTGGGTGATGTAGTCGAAGCCCGTCGCCACCGTGACCAGGACGGCGGCACCCATGATCCAGGGGCCGACGGCGACGAGGGCGGCCGGCATCGGCCAGAGGTACCAGGCGATGGCCAGGATCTGGAGCGCAGTCTTGATCTTGCCGCCGCGGCTGGCCGCGATCACCCCGTGCCGGATAACCCAGAACCGCAGGCCGGTGATGCCCAGCTCGCGGACGAGGATCAGCGCCGTCACCCACCAGGGCAACCTGTCGTACCAGGAGAGCAGCACCAGGGCCGCGCCGGTGAGCGCCTTGTCGGCGATCGGGTCGGCCACCTTGCCGACCGAGGTGACCAGACCGAACCGGCGGGCGATCCAACCGTCCACCAGGTCGGTCGCCGAGGCCACCGCGAAGATCAGGCAGGCCGCCATCCGCCAACCCGCGTGGGTCATCCCCGACACGATCACGGACGCGGCGAAGACCGGCACCAGCACCAGCCGCAGCGCGGTCAGGGCGTTTGCCGCGTTGAGCACGGGCACCCGCGCGACCACCCGGGCCGGCGTCGACTCCGTCGCCCCGGTCACCGTCTCGCTCCGCTCGGGTCGCCATGGCGTTTCCGGCACCGCACCACCTGGCTCCCCCGCTCCGTCCGGGCCCGCCGTCACCGTGCCGCGCCGGGCGCCGCCGAGATCATCTCATCCGGCACCGCGAGCAGATCCACCCCTTCGGTGCCGGTCACCGTGGCCCGCACCAGGTCACCCGGGCGCAACGCGGCCAGGTCGACCCCTCCGTCAGCCGGTGCGACAAGGGTGGTGGAACCGTCCACCTCCGGCGCCTGGTGCGCCGCCCGGCCCTCCACCACACCGTCGACGATCGCGTCGACGAGCACCTCGACTGTCGAGCCGAGCCGGTCTTCGGCCCGCTGCGAGCAGAGCTCGTCAGCGAGCGCGCTGAGCCGGTCGTAGCGCCGCTTGATGGTCGCGGCGGAGACCTTGCCGGGCAGGCCGGCCGCCTCGGTGCCGTCCTCGTCGCTGTAGTCGAACATGCCGATCGCGTCGAGCCGGGCCTCGGTCAGGAACCGGGTCAGCTCGTCGATGTCGGCGCGGGTCTCGCCGGGGAAGCCCACGATGAAGTTGCTCCGCGCGCCCGCCTCCGGTGCCAGCGCCCGGGCGCTGGCCAGCAGCTCCAGGAAACGGTCGGTGGAGCCGAAACGGCGCATCCGGCGCAGCACCGGTTCGCTGGAGTGCTGGAACGACAGGTCGAAGTACGGGGCCACCCCGGGAGTGCCGGCGATCGCCTCGACCAGACCGGGCCGGGTCTCGGCCGGCTGGAGGTAGCTCACCCGCACCCGGACGATGCCGGACACCGCGGCGAGCTGCGGCAGCAGCTTCTCCAACGCGCGGGGGTCACCGAGGTCCTTGCCGTACGAGGTGGAGTTCTCGCTGACCAGCACCAGCTCGCGTACGCCGGTCTTGGCCAGCCACTCCGCCTCGGCGAGCAGCTCGTCCGGCGTACGCGAGACGAAGGCCCCACGGAACGCGGGGATGGCGCAGAACGCGCAGCGCCGGTCGCAGCCGCTGGCGAGCTTCAGCGAGGCCACCGGGCCGGTGTCCAGTCGGCGGCGCAGCACCTGGCGCAGGTGCGCCGGGGTGTGCTCGTCGGTGTCGACGGTGGCGCGGGCCACGGTGCCGTGCCCGGGCAGGGACACGGTGGCGCTCTGGCGCTGCACCGGGGTCAGCGGCAGCAGCTCGCGGCGGTCCCGGGGAGTGTGCGCGGTGATCTGCTCCCCGGCGACGACTGCGTTCAGCCGGGCGGCGATGTCCGGGTAGTCGTCGAAGCTCAGCACCGCCTGCGCCTCGGGCAGGCTGTCGGCCAGCTCCCGGCCGTAGCGCTCGGCCATGCAGCCGGCGGCCACCACCTTGGCGCCGGTGCCGGCGGCGGCGAGCAGGGTCTGGATGGAGTCCTGCTTGGCCTTCTCCACGAAGCCGCAGGTGTTGACGACCACCACGTCGGCGCCCTCGCCGTCGGTGGTCACCTGCCAGCCGTCGGCGTGCAGCCGGGCGGCCAGCTCCTCCGAGTCGACCTCGTTGCGGGCGCAGCCCAGGGTGAGCAGGGCGACGCGGCGGCCCTCGGCGTTGTCGGAAGGAGAAGGAGAGGTGGCAGACACCATCCGAGGGTACCGGGCCGGTCGCGCAGGCCCGCGCACGCGGGCCGGGGTGGTCGGCCGGCACACACCCCGCGCGTCGTCGCCGGGCAGCGACCGGTCAGCGGGTCGCCGCGCCCACGCGGGTCAGCGCGTCGAGCAGGAAGACCTCCGTGCCGGCCAGGCCGGTGGAGCAGAAGACGGAGATCTGGTCCGCCGTGCTCCGGCCGGGAACCGCGCCGGCCAGGACGCCGCCCAGGTCACGCAACCGTCCGGCGTACGGGGGCAGGGCCGCGAGCATCGGCGGCTGGTAGTCCGCCGCCTGGGCCGGCGAGTCCGTGACCAGCAGGTCGGCGACGTCCAGCAGGTCGGTGCCGAATTCGCTGCGGTCCTGCTGCTTGAAACCGACCGCGTTGACGTGCGTGCCCGGGCTCACATCGCCGGACCGCAGCACCGGGGTGCGGCTGGTGGTGGCGAGCACCACGATGTCCCGCCCGGTGACGGCCGCCCCCGGGTCGGCGGCCGCGCGGGCCGGCACGCCCAGCTCGGCGCGCACCCGGGCGGCGAAGGCGTCCCGTCGCGCCGTCGAGCGGCTGTGCACCACCACCTCGCGCAGCGGTCGGACGGCGGCCGCGGCCCACACCTGGGTCCACGCCTGCCGCCCGGAGCCGATCACGCCGAGGGTCACCGCGTCCGGCCGGGCCAGCGCGTCGACCGCCACGCCACCCAGCCCACCGGTACGCCGGGAGCCCAGCTCCTCGCCGACGGCGACCGCCCGCACCGCTCCGGTACGGGCGTCGTGCAGCACCACCAGCTGCTCGCCCTGCGGGTGGCCGAACGTGTCGTACGAGCGGTAGCCGTACCACTCGCCGACGAGGTGCCCGGCGGTGAGCACCATCCGTCCCCCGCCGAGCGGGGCGGCGGCCCGGGGCGGGGCGACCAGCCGCCCCTCGTACGCGGCCACCAGGGCGACGCGCATGGCGTCGACGGTGGTGGTGGCGTCCAGGACGGCGGCGATCTCGGGATCGGCATAGAGCAGGGCCATCTCGCCATACTGCAAGTTGAAGTGAGGTAGAGGTCAACGTGTGGTGGCGGGAGTCACCACCGGGGCCGTCGGGCCGGTGCTAGCGTCGGCCACGGTGGCCCGGATGCCGGTGACCACTCCGGACGAGCGGTGGGCGTACCCGGTCAGGCCAAGACGCCCCACGTGACGACCCGACCCGTCCGGTGCGGCAGCCCGGGCGCTCCTTCGTGAGGTGGACGATGGCCTGGCTGGTGTTGGTGATCTCTGGACTGTTGGAGACGGTCTGGGCGATCGCCCTGGACCGCAGCGCCGGCTTCAGCCGGCTGCTCCCGTCGGCGGTGTTCGTACTGGCCCTGGTGCTGAGCATGGGCGGGCTCGCGTACGCGCTGCGCGACATACCGGTCGGCACCGGCTACGCGGTCTGGGTCGGCATCGGCGCGTTGGGGACGGCGCTGGTCGGGATGCTGGCGCTCGGCGAGTCGGCCAGCCTGCCCCGGATCCTCTGCCTGCTGCTGGTGATCGCCGGCGTGGTCGGGCTGAAGATCTTCCACTGAAGATGTACGCGTGACCAATGTCCACGGTGGGTAGTTGATCGGTCTGGCACGACAGGCTCTCACACCGGAGGAAGACATGGCCGACGTCCCCACCACCGCCCGCCCGCGTAACAACGCCGCCCGCATCCTCACCATCGTGGGCTTCGTCTTCGCCGTGCTCGCCCTGTTGCTCAACCCGATCATCTTCGGCGTGCTCGGCGTGATCGCCGGCGTCGTCGGCGCGGTGCTCGGCGACAAGCCGCTCGGCTGGTACGCCGCCGTGGCCAGCGTCGTCGCCGCGATCATCAGCCTGGTGATCATCGGCGCGCTGATCAACAACTGACCGCACTCCGACACGGGCCCGCCGGCTACCGGCGGGCCCGTCGCGTATCCCGGATCGACCGAGGGTCAGTCCACGTCCCCGCGCAGGCCGGCCAGGACGTCCTCCAGCTCGTCCGGCTTGACCAGCACGTCGCGGGCCTTCGACCCCTCCGACGGGCCGACCACCCCGCGGGTCTCCATGAGGTCCATGAGACGGCCCGCCTTGGCGAAACCGACCCGCAGCTTGCGCTGGAGCATCGAGGTGGAGCCGAACTGCGAGGTGACCACCAGCTCCACCGCCTGCACCAGCAGGTCGAGGTCGTCGCCGATGTCCTCGTCGATCTTCTTCTGGCTGTCCTTGGCGGGGGCCAGCACGTCCGGGCGGAACTCCGGCTCGCGCTGGTCCTTGCAGAACTTCACCACGTCGGCGATCTCGCGCTCGGTGACCCAGGCGCCCTGGATTCGGACCGGCTTCGAGGCCCCCATCGGCAGGAAGAGACCGTCACCGCGGCCGAGCAGCTTCTCCGCGCCGGGCTGGTCCAGGATGACCCGCGAGTCCGCGAGGGACGACGTGGCGAACGCCAACCGGGACGGCACGTTCGCCTTGATCAGACCGGTCACCACGTCGACCGAGGGGCGCTGGGTGGCCAGCACCAGGTGGATGCCGGCGGCCCGGGCCAACTGGGTGATCCGGACGACCGAGTCCTCCACGTCGCGCGGCGCGACCATCATCAGGTCCGCCAGCTCGTCCACGATCACCAACAGATACGGATACGGACGCATCTCGCGTTCGCTGCCCGGCGGGGCCTTGATCTCGCCGTTGCGGACCTTGCGGTTGAAGTCGTCGATGTGCCGGACCCCGTTGGCCGCGAGGTCGTCGTAGCGCATGTCCATCTCGCGGACCACCCAGTCCAGCGAGTCGGCCGCCTTCTTGGCATTGGTCACGATCGGGGTGACCAGGTGCGGGATGCCCTCGTAGCCGGTCATCTCGACGCGCTTCGGGTCGATCAGCAGCAGCCGCACCTCGTCCGGGGTGGCCCGGGTGAGGATGGACACCAGCAGCGTGTTGAGGCAGCTCGACTTGCCCGCGCCGGTGGCCCCGGCGATGAGGATGTGCGGCATCTTGGCGAGGTTGGCCACCACGTAGCCGCCCTCGATGTCCTTGCCGAGCGCCACCACCATCGGGTGGTGGTCGCTTGTCGCCGCCCGGGAGCGCAGCACGTCACCGAGCGCCACGTTCTCCGGGTCGGTGTTCGGGATCTCCACGCCGACCGCGCTCTTGCCCGGGATCGGGCTGAGGATCCGTACGTCCGGCGACTTCACCGCGTACGCGATGTTGCGGGAGAGCTGGGTGATCCGCTCGACCTTGACCCCGTGCCCCAGCTCCACCTCGTAGCGGGTGACGGTCGGGCCCCGGGTGAACCCGGTGACCGCGGCGTCCACGTCGAACTGGTCGAAGACGCCGGTGAGCGCGGCGATCACCTCGTCGTTGGCCTTGCTGCGGGTCTTCGCGGCGGCGCCGGCGCTGAGCATGTTCGCCGGGGGCAGGGTGTAGTCGCCGGCCAGGCCGGTCAACGCGAGCTGCTCGGCGCGGGTGGGCGCGGGCGAGTGCTCCGGCGGCTCAGCCGGCTTGCGGCTGGCCGGCACCTTCGCCGGGGCCTTGCGCGGCAGGACCATGGTCTCCTGGAGGTCGGCGCCCTCCAGGTCCTCGAAGTCGTCCGGGTCCAGTGGTGGGGGCATCCGCTTCGCCGGTCGCTTGCGCGCCGGGCGGAGAACCGTCTCGTCGACCTCCTCGGCGACGTCGGGGTCCGCTGTCGCGACCAGGCTTCCGGCGAGCAGGCCCAGCCGCTCGGGAATCTTGTTGATCGGCGTCGCGGTGACCACGAGCAGGCCGAAGAGCAACAGCAGGACCAGCAAGGGTACGGCCACCCACGCGGTGACCGCCCGCTCCAGCAACCCGCCCACGCCGGCGCCGACCAGGCCACCGGCGTAGTCGCGCTGCACGGTGTCCGTCGGGTCCTGACCGATCTGGAGCAGCGCGGCGGTCGAGACCAGCAGCGAGCCCCACCCGATCAACCCGCGACCCCGGTGCTCCGGATCGGCGGGCTGGCGCATCAGCCGCCACGCACCGATCATCAGCAGCACCGGCACCACCACGGAGATCGCGCCCAGGAACAGCCGGATCGTGTCGGCCAGCCGCGCGCCCACCGGGCCCGCCCCGGAGAACCAGAGCGCGACGGCGCTGAGCAGGGCCAGCCCGAACAGCAGCAGCCCGCCGCCGTCGCGACGGTGCTCGGGGTCGAGGTCGCGGGCGGAGGCGGCCTGCCGGCCGGCGGCCCGCACGGCCCAACCCATTCCGTGCGCCAGCCCCATCCACAGTGCACCGATCGCGCGGCCAACGTAGACCGCCGGGCCGGGACGGGCGGGTGTGGTGCGTCGCCGTACCGGTGCCCGGGTCTTCTTCGCCGGTTGACGGGCACGGCTGTTGGTGCCACCGCGCGGCGACGCGCCGCGTCGCCGGCTCGCCTGAGAGGTACGGCCCGCCATAGAGTCACGGTAACGGTGGGGCCGGGCAGATCGCCGCTTTTCCGGGTCGTGTCCGCGCGTCGCAGCACGGACCCCACCGCCGGTCGTGATATCCGCCTCAGAAGGGATGCCCGATGGCGTCGCCGGGACTCGAGGACGATCCGCTGGCCGGGCACCCCGGTAGGTTGCGCCCGTTGACCGACGAGCTGCTCGCCGCGGTGCTCGCCGCGCGTGGCCGGTCGGTCGGCCGCGCCGTGAACGGTGACCTCGTGGGTCGCTTCGACGACAACCTGATCTGGTTCCTGCGTCTCGGCGGGGACGGCGAGCTGCTCCAGGTCCGCACGATGGTCACGCCCGCCTTCGGCATCGAACGGGTCCCGGACCTGTACATCTTCTGCAACTCGTGGAACCACGACCGGCTCTGGCCGAAGGCCTTCGTGCACGTCGACGACGGGGGCAGGGCGCGGATCTACGGTGAGGTGATCACCGACCTGGAACGTGGGGTCACCCCGCACCAGCTCGACCAGTTGCTCGACTGTGGCATCTCGGCCGGCTGCCAACTCGCCGTGGCCGTCGGCCGGCTGCCCGGCGCGGTGCCGGCGTGACCGTACACCGCGATCCGGCGCTGGTGAACGCGCTCACCGACGCACGGGACCTCCCCGACGGGCCGGACCGGCTGCTCGCCCTCGAACGGCTCGCCGAGCGGGCCGACGCGGCCGGGGACCTCCGGTCCGCACTGGACGCCCGGTTCGCGCTGATCGAGGCGTACCTGCTGCACGGCGAACGGTGGCGGCTGGTCGAGCCGGTGCGCCGGTGCCGGGCCGCCGCCGACTACCGGCCCGAGCTGCTCACCGACGATGAGGGCCGACTGCTGCTGCGCCTGCAGCGGTACGCCGTGGAGGCGCTGCTCGGCACCCCCCGGGTGGGGCTGGACCAGACCCGGTCCCTCCTGGACGACCTGGCCCACCGGGTCGGTACGGACGGACCCGACGCGCCGACCGTCGCGGAGCTGCGCTGTCGGATCGCCGACCACCTCGGCGACGAGCCCACCGCCCGCCACTGGTACCAGCGGTGGGCGGGCACGGCCAGCGGGCCGTCCGGTGGATGCCCCGGCTGCGCCCCGGCCCGCCGCGCGGACCTGCTCGCCGGCTGGGGAGAGTGGCGGGCCGCGCTGGCCGAGCTGCGGGAGCCGGCTGGCGACGCGGTGGACTGCACCGACCAGCCCGAGCGGGCGCTGGTGGCCAGGCTGCTGCCCGAGCTGCGCACCGGTGAGCCGGAACGGGCCGCAGCGGCGCACGTGCGGTCGTACCGGCGGCACCGACACGAGCGTGCCGCATTCCCGTACCTCGCCGCGCACCTGCGGTTCTGTGCCCTGGGCGGGCACCTGGAACGCGGCCTGACCATCCTGGCCGAACAGCTACCCCGGTTGGACCGGCCCACCGACGACCTCGCGGCGATGGAGTTCGCCGCCGCGGGCGCGCTCGTCTGCGCCCTGGCCGTCGAGGCCGGGCTCGGCGTGCGCACTGTGCCCCGCCCGGCGTACGGGGGGCGGCCGGCCACCGACCTGGACGTCGCCACCCTCGGCGCGCTGCTGCTCGCGGTCGCCAACGAGCTGGCGGGCAGTTTCGACGCCCGCAACGGCACCGGCCACCACTCCGGCCGGATGGCCGGCTGGCTGGCCGAGCGTCCCGTGGCGGCCGCGGTGCCCCTGCCCCCCGACGACGAGCCCGGCGACGGACCCGACCCCGACATCGAGCCCGACGACGACGAACGCGAGTTGGCGACGCTGACCATCGACATGATCACCGCGGTGTTGGACCGACGCGGGGACCGGTACGTCGTTGACGAGGGCGCCACTGTGGTCGGCTCGTGGGGCGCCGTGATGATCCAGTTCCGTCGGGCCGGCGAGCGCGGCGAGGTGCTGCACGCCCGCGCCATGGCCGCCCGCCGGCTGCCCGCGACCCGCCGCGCCGAGGTGTACGCCTTCTGCAACGCCTGGAACCACGACCGGCTGCTGCCCAAGGCGTACGCGCACGACCTCGGTGAGGAGCTGGTGCTGGCCGGCGACGTGGCCACGAACCTGGCTCACGGGGTGGCCCCGGCGCAGCTCACGGTGCTGGTGGACGCCGCCATCGCCACCGGAGTCGCCTACGCCGAGGCGGTCGCCGCGCTCCCCTGATGCCGCGGACAGGGCAGTTGGTTGCAGGGCGGGGCGCGACTGCGCGACATCCGACAGCACGCAACCGGAGGCGCCGGGTCGATGTGGTACGGCCATCACCGACCACGCACCGCCACGGCGACCCCGTCCGCGCCGAGCACGTCCATCCCCGACGCCGCGCAACTGCCCCGCACCGGGTCGTCCGGCAGCACGTACGCCCTCATCGGCGTGGCGCTGCTGGCCCTCGGCGCCGGGCTGCTGGTGCTGCGCCGCCGGATGTCGCGGGCCTGAGCCAGAGCGCGCCCGCGACACGATCCGGGCCGGTCACCGACATCCACGGGGGATGTCGGCGACCGGCCCGGTCACGCGTGTCAGACCTCGACGACGGTGGGCACGATCATCGGGCGACGACGGTACTTGTCGTTGACCCACCGCCCCACGGTCCGCCGGACGATCTGCTGGAGCTGGTGCGGGTCGGTGATGCCGTCCGCCGCGGCCCGGTTGAGCGCCTCGGTGACCAGCGGGACCACCGGGTTGAACGCCTCCGGGTCCTCGGAGAAGCCCTTCGCGGACAGCGTCGGGCCGGCGACCACCTTGCCGGTGACCGAGTCGACGACCACTGTGGTGGCGATGAAGCCACCGTCGCCGAGGATCCGCCGTTCGGTGAGCAGCGACTCGCTGACGTCGCCGACGGCGAGGCCGTCGACGTAGACGTACCGGCTCTTCACGTGCCCGACCAGGCTGGCGCGGCCCTCGACGAGGTCGACGACGTCGCCGTCCTCGCAGATCACCACCCGGTCGGCTGCGACACCGGACTCGATGCCGAGCCGGGCGTGGGCGCGCAGGTGCCGCCACTCGCCGTGCACCGGCATCAGGTTGCTCGGACGGACCACGTTGAGCAGGTAGAGCAGTTCGCCGGCCGGGGCGTGCCCGGAGACGTGCACCTTCGCCACGTCCTTGTGCACGACGACCGCGCCGGCCCGGGCGAGCCGGTTGATGACCCGGTAGACCGAGGTCTCGTTGCCCGGCACCAGCGACGACGCCAGCACGACCGTGTCGCCGGGGGCGATGGTGATGTGCCGGTGGTCGCCGCTGGCCATCCGGCCCAGCGCGCTCATCGGCTCACCCTGCGAACCGGTGGACATCAGCACGATCTGCTCGGGAGGCAGCGTGGTCGCCTCCTCGATCCCGATGACCAGGCCGGCCGGGATGTTGAGCAGGCCGAGGTCCCGGGCGATGCCCATGTTGCGGACCATGGACCGGCCGATCAACGCGACCTTGCGGCCGTGCTCGGCGGCGGAGTCGAAGACCTGCTGCACCCGGTGCACGTGCGAGGCGAACGAGGCGACGATGATCCGACCCTTGGCCTTCGCGAAGATCGAGTCGAGCACCGGCCCGATCTCCCGCTCCGGGGTGACGAAGCCGGGGATCTCCGCGTTGGTGGAGTCGGACAGCAGCAGGTCGACGCCCTCGGCTCCGAGCCGCGCGAAGCCGGCCAGGTCGGTGATCCGGCCGTCCAGGGGGAGCTGGTCCATCTTGAAGTCGCCGGTGTGCAGCACCAGGCCGGCCGGGGTGCGGATGGCCACGGCGAGCGCGTCGGGGATGGAGTGGTTGACCGCGAAGAACTCGCACTCGAACGGGCCGAGCCGCTCCCGGCCGCCCTCGCGCACGGTCAGCGTGTACGGCTGGATGCGCCGCTCGGCCAGCTTCGCCTCGACCAGGGCGAGGGTGAACTGCGAGCCGACCAGCGGGATGTCGGGCTTGTGGGCGAGCAGGTACGGCACCGCGCCGATGTGGTCCTCGTGGCCGTGGGTCAGCACGATCGCCTGGACGTCGGCCAGCCGGTCCAGGATCGGGCCGAAGTCGGGCAGGATCAGGTCCACGCCCGGCTGCTCGACGTCGGGGAAGAGCACCCCGCAGTCGACGATCAGCAGTTTGCCGTCGTACTCGAAGACGGTCATGTTCCGACCGATGGCGCCGAGCCCGCCGAGCGGGATGATCCGCAGGCCACCTTCCGGCAGCGGCGGGGGCAGTTCCGCCTCGATGTGCGCCTCGGTCACGCGTCCACCTCATTCTGCGACGCCGTCACTCGGCGCCCATCGTGTCGTTCGATCATTCGGGCAGCTCCAGGCCCGCTGCCGCGAAGTCCGCGCGCAGCTGGGCGATCTCGTCGTCGGTGGCGTCCACGAGCGGGGGTCGCACCGGGCCGGCCGGCAGGCCCAGCGACGCCAGGCCCGCCTTCACCAGGATGGTGCCCTGCGTGCGGAAGATGCCGGTGAACAGCGGCAGCAGCCGCCGGTGCAGGGCAAGCGCGGCCGGCATGTCCCCCGCGTCGTACGCCTCGATCATCTCTGCGGTCAGCGCCCCGGTGAAGTGCGTCGAGGTGCCGACCACGCCCACGCAACCGACGGCCAGCGCCGGCAGGGTGAGCGCGTCCTCGCCGCTGTAGAAGGCGAGGCCGGTCCGGCTGGTCACCCAGCTGGTGGCGGTCAGGTCGCCCTTGGCGTCCTTGACCGCGACGATCCGCGCGTGGTCGGCGAGCCGGACCAGTGTCTCGGTGTCGATCGGCACGCCGGAGCGGTGTGGGATGTCGTACAGCATCACCGGCAGTCCGCTGGCGTCGGCCACGGCGGTGAAGTGCCGCAGCAGGCCGCTCTGCGGCGGCTTGTTGTAGTACGGGGTGACCACGAGCAGACCGTGCGCGCCGGCCTTCTCGGCGGCCGCCGCCAGCTCGATGGTGTGCCGCGTGTCGTTGGTGCCCACCCCGGCGACGACCCTGGCCCGGTCACCGACGGCCTCCACCACGGCCCGGATCAGGCGTTCCTTCTCCGCGTCGGTGGTGGTCGGCGACTCACCGGTGGTGCCGTTGACCACCAGCGCGTCGTTGCCCTGCTCGTCGACCAGGTGGCTCGCCAGTCGGGCGGCGCCGTCGAGGTCGAGCGAGCCGTCGGGGGTGAACGGGCTCACCATGGCCGTGAGCACCCGGCCGAAGGGGCGGGACGCCGTTCGGGCCGCGGCGTCGGGGTGGTCGTGCGTCATACCCTCCAACCTAGCGGACGACCAGCCGGAGCCCGCCGGGGAAGGGCTCAGGACGCCTCGTGCGGGCTGGCCGCCACCTCGGTGCCGTCCGGGAGCGTCGAGATCACGAAGTCGGCGAAGACGTTCGGCGCGACTCCCTGGAGCTGACGCAGGCACTCCACGGCCAGCTCACGGATCTCCACGTCGGCGTGCTCGGTGGCCCGCATGGCGACGAAGTGCCGCCACGCCCGGTAGTTGCCGCTGACCACGATCCGGGTCTCGGTGGCGTTGGGCAGCACCGCGCGGGCCGCCTGCCGCGCCTGCTTGCGGCGCAGCGTCGGGTTCGGCTCGTCGGAGAACCGCTGCTCAAGACCCTCCAGCAGCTCGGTGTAGGCCCGCACGCTCGCCTCGGCGGCCTCGGTGAACTTCTTGTGCAGCTCCGGGTCGTCGGCGATGACCGCCGGCTCGACCATTGCCGCGTCGCGCTCCGGGACGTACCGCTGCGAGAGCTGGGAGTACGAGAAGTGCCGGTGCCGGATCAACTCGTGGGTGAAGGAGCGCGACACCCCGGTGAAGTAGAAGGTCACCGAGCCGTGCTCCAGCACGCTCAGGTGGCCGACCTCGAGGATGTGCGCGAGATAGCCGGCGTTGGTCGCGGTCGCCGGGTTCGGCTTCTTCCACGACTGGTAGCAGGCCCGCCCGGCGAACTCGGCGAGCGCCTGGCCGCCCTCGGCGTCGGTCGACCACGGCACGTCGTCCGGGGCCGCGAACTGGGTCCACGCGATCAACTTGACCTGGGGCTGCACCATCTCCGGCATTCCTGGGACTGTAGTGGCCGGCGGTCCCCTGCCCAACTCGGGCTCGCGGTGCAGAAAGCGCCCAGCTACCGCAAAATCACCGGCTTGCGCGCACCAGCGGGGCCCCAGGTGTCCAAGATCTCGACCGGCACGCCGACGCCCTGCCGGGTCCCTGCCACGTCCTCGGTTCCCTGTCGAGCTGCCCCATATCTGGGGCAGGCGGGGCACGACACCGGGCCCACCACGCCTTGCCCCACGCCCGGGGGCAGACGGCACCACGCCGGGCCCCACCACGCCGCGTCCCACTCTGGGCAGGCGGCACGACGCCGGGCCCCACCACGCCGCGTCCCACTCTGGGCAGGCGGCACGACGCCGGGCCCATCACCGCCAAGCCCCACGTCGGGGGCGGCACGACGCCGGACCCACCACCACGCCCACGTCCGGTGCAGACGGCACCACGCCGGGCCCCACCACCACCATGCCCCACATGTGGGGCAGCTCGACAGGACGTGCAGGAAGGACCCCGCGCAGCCCGACCGAGCAAGGCCCCGCCACATCACGCAGGGCGGAGCTGGTGGGCCCTCAGACGTAGAGCGACGTGAACGGCGCCCAGGGCAAATTGCGCAGCACCGAGAAGGCAAGCCACGCGCCAAGGAAACCGACGATCACCTTCGAGCTGATCCGCAGCTCGGGCAGCCGCCAACCGAACGCCTGGTTTCCGGCCCAGGCGACGAAGAGGTACGCCAGGAAGGGCACCGCGAAGACGAACAGGAAGTGGTGCCGGGCGGCGGCCGGCAGGTCGCCGTGCAGCACGTACCAGAGCGCGCGGGTGCCGCCGCAGCCCGGACAGTCGAGCCCCGTGGTCAGCTTGAGCAGGCAGGTCGGCGCGGCGTCCGGGTCGGCGTGGGCCGGGTTGCTCAGCAGCGCGTAGCCCATGCCGAGGCCGACGCACCCGACAGCTGCCAGCGGCCCCGCCCAGCGCGGTGACCGCGCGTGCAGGCGCAGCACGAGCCGGGTGAGCCGGTCGGGTTCGGCCGTCGGGTAGCCGTAGTCACCCGACGGGCTCGCCGGCCAACCCGCACCGGGGGTGGGCTGCGGCTGGTCGACCGGTCCGGGAGCGCTCGTCACGCGCTCACGGTACACCTGACACGCCTGCCAACGCGGCGGTGAGCGGACCGGCCAGGTCGCCGGCCGCGGGGGGCGCCACGGCGTCCAGACCGAGCCAGCCGGCGAGCCGGTACAGCTCGGCGGCGAGGGCGACGGCGGTCTCCCCCGGGTCGGCGCCGGGCTCGATCCAGGCGGCCGGCACCAGCAGCACTCCGGCCTTGCGGTCGGCCTTCAGGTCGACCCGGGCGGTGAACCTGTCGCCCTGCAGGAACGGCAGGACGTAGTAGCCGTACACCCGCTGCGGCGCCGGGACGTAGATCTCGATCCGGTAGCTGAAGTCGAACAGCCGCTCGGTGCGGGCACGTTCCCAGATCAGCGGGTCGAACGGGCTGACCAGGGTGTTGCCGCGAACCCACCGGGGCAGCCGGGCGGACGCGTGCAGCCAGGCCGGCTGCCGCCAGCCCGCCACGGTGACCGGCACCAGCTCGCCTGCCTCGGCCAGCTCCGCGACGGCCTGCCGGGCGCCGGCCAGTGGCAGCCGGAAGTAGTCGCGCAGCTCCGGTTCGGCGGCCACTCCGAGCGACCGCGCCGCCAGGGCCACCAGAGCGCGGTACGCCTCGGCGTCGGTCGGGGTGGGCGCGGCCAGCACGGCCGGCGGAAGCACCCGCTCGGGCAGGTCGTAGCGGCGGGCGAAGGAGGTGCTGCGCTCGGCGGCGGTCACCTCGCCGGCCCAGAACAGGAACTCCAGAGCCCGCTTCACCGCCGACCAGTTCCACCCCCAGTTGCCGGTCTCCCGGGGAGCGTCGTGCTCGATCTCGGCGGCCGTCAACGGGCCCCGTGCGGCCACCTCGTCCCGGACCCAGGCGACCAGCTCCGGCTGCTCCTGCGCGATGCGCCGCATGCCGCCCCAGGATTCGCTGTGCGCGCGGGCCATCCGCCAGCGCAGCAGCGGGTGCAGCCCCACCGGCACGAGGGACGCCTCGTGGCCCCAGTACTCGAACAGCTCGCGGGGGCGCCGGTAGGCGGCCTGGTCGAGCAGCGTGGTGGGGTACGGCCCGAGCCGGCTGTAGAGCGGCAGGTAGTGCGCCCGTTGCAGCACGTTCACCGAGTCCATCTGGATCAACCCGACCCGGTCGAGGACCCGGCGCAGATGTCGACGTGTGGGCACCCCGACCGGCGGCGGGTCGGCGAAGCCCTGGGCGGCGAGTGCCACCCGGCGGGCCTGGGCGAGTGAGAGTGCTTCCGGTGCGGCCATCGTCGGCGACGATAAATCATCGGTACGACGCCGGTGCGGGAAGCTGGACTCCGACGGCCACGGGGGCATAGAACGGTGCAATGCTGACCATCCGCCGGGAGGAGCCCGACGACGCCGAGGCGGTCGCCCGGGTGCACGTGCACGGCTGGCAGGCGGGTTACGCCGGCTTCATGCCGGACGAGGTGCTCGGACGGCTCAACGTGGTGGCCTGGGCGCAGCGCCGTCGTGACCTGGGCACGGCCGATCCGGAGCACCCGTTCAGCACCCTGCTCGGCGAGGTGGACGGGCTGGTCGTCGGCTTCACCACGTTCGGGCCGTACCGCCGCGACCAGGACCGCGACGATCTGGATCCGACCGTCGGCGAGGTGCTGGCGCTCTACGTGGAGCCGGCGTTCTGGGGTGACGGGACGGCCGCCGCGCTGTTCGCCGCCGCCCGTGTCGGGCTCAGTGAGCGAGGCTGGACCGGCTATCGGGCATGGGTGCTGGAGGACAACAAGCGGGCCCGCCGGTTCTGCGAACGGGTCGGGCTGTCACCTGACGGTGAGCGGTCGACCTACCAGGTGCCGCTCGCCGGCGGGCGCGGGCCGGTCGGGCTGGTCGAGCTGCGGTACGCCGGCCGTCTCGACGACTGACCCGCCAGGTGCCAGCCACCTGCGGACCGGCAGGAACGCCAGCAGGGCGAGGCTGATCCAGACGTACGCGTTGCTGCCGACGAAGCCGTCGACACCTGTGAAGTCCTTCTCCCAGAACCAGACGGTCCGACTGATCAGCAGCACGTACCCGATGGTCGCGGCGGTCAGCAGGACGCGCCGGCGGCGCCCGGCCGGCGCGGCCATCGCGTTGTCGACGAGCAGGATCAGCCCGGGCAGCAGCCAGACCAGGTGGTGCACCCAGGTGACCGGGCTGACCAGGCACATCACCGCGCCGGTGAGGGCCAGGCCGGTCGCCTCGTCACCGGCGGCGACGGCCGTGCGGGACCGCCAGGCCCAGAGCGCCAGGGTGCCGAGCACCAGCAGCAGCCAGAGCACTGTGCTCGGGTGCTGCGGGTCGAGCCGGGCGACCACCCCGCGCAGCGACTGGTTGGAGACGAACGCCAGCTCGCCGACCCGCCCGGTGTTCCACAGGGCCTCGGTCCAGAACTCCCGGGAGGCGTCCGGGAAGAGCGCGCCGGCCAGCAACGTCACCCCGGCGGCCGCGCCGCTGGCGGTGAGCGCCGCCCGCCACCGCCCGGTGACCAGCAGATAGACGATGAAGACGCCCGGGGTCAGCTTGATCGCGGTGGCCACGCCGATGCCCACCCCGGCCCACCGGTTGCCGGCCGGCAGCAGCCGCAGCAGGTCCACCGCCACCAGGAAGAGCAGCAGCGTGTTGACCTGGCCGAAGTTCACCGTCTCCCGCATCGGCTCGAAGGCGGCGGCCAGGCAGAGCGCGACGGCGAGCGCGAACCACCGGGTCCAGCCGGCGCGACGGGCGATCGGGTCGACCAGCCACCAGATCAGCACCGTCGTGGTGACCACGCTGGCGAGCACGCTCACCACGATCGCGGCCGACCACGGCAGGTACGCCATCGGCAGCATGACCAGCGCCGCGAACGGCGGGTACGTGAAGCCGTACTGGGTGCCGGGTTTGAGGTAGTCGTAGATCTCGCCGCCGTCGTGCACCCACCACGTCAACGCGCCGTAGTAGACCTTGAGGTCGAAGAATCCGTGCCGGACGGCCGCGACGGCGAGGAACGCGGTGACCGCCGCGGCGAGCACCACCACCCCGACGACCTGCACGGTCGTCCTGTTGGCACCCTGCGCCACCGTCGCCTCCCTGGCCCTTGAGTAGGCTCCCGTCCCATGGCTCTCGGGTACGTCCGCCCGGCGCGTCCCGAGGACGCCGGCGAGATCGCACGCATCCAGCTCGCGACCTGGCGGGTCGCGTACCGCCGGATCCTGCCTCGGCATGTGCTCGACAACCTGGACGAGGCGTTCCTCGCCAGGCGGTGGAGCGCCGCGGTGCTGGAGCCGCCCTCGGGCGCGCACCGGGTGCTGGTCGCCGTCGAACAGGCCGAGCAATCGTATCTGGTGGGGTTCGCCGCCTCCGGTCCGGCCGACGGCGAGGCGCTCGCCCCGGGTGAGCCGGCCGACGCGCTCGGCCCGGACGTGGCGGCGGTGACCGACCTGCTGGTCGAGCCGCGCTGGGGCCGGCGGGGGCACGGCAGCCGGCTGCTCGCCGCCGCCGTCGACCTGTGGCGCGAGGACGGCATGAGCCGGGCGGTAGCCTGGGCGTTCGACGGTGACGAGGCGACCCGCACGTTCCTCACCAGCACCGGTTGGGAGCCCGACGGGGCGGCCCGGGCGCTGGACGTCGACGACATGCTGGTGCCTCAGGTGCGCCTGCACGTGGCCGTTCCGCCGGAGAAGACCGACTGACCGACAGCGGCGGCCCCGACGCGAGGCCGCCACTGTCGGTCCGGGGTCAGCCCTTGTCCGCGCCGTCGTTGGCGTCGCGGACGAAGTAGCGCTGGAACACCACGAAGATGATCGCCACCGGGATGGTGGCGAGCAGCGCCGCGCCCAGCTTGAGCGGGTACTGGGTGCCGCTGCCCAGCGAGCCGCTGACCAGGTCGGCGAGGCCGCGCGGCAGGGTGAACAGGTCCGGGTCCTGCACCGACACGAGGCTGTGCGGGAACTCGTTCCAGGAGCCCTGGAACGACAGGATGGTCAGGGTGATCAGCGCCGGCTTCGCCATCGGCAGCACCACCGACCAGAAGGTGCGAAAGATGCTCGCCCCGTCGATGCGGGCGGCCTCCTCCACGCTCACCGGGATCGACTCGAAGAACTGCTTCATGATGAACACGCCCGCCGCGTCGGCCAGCAGCGGCACCACGAGGCCGGCGTAGCTGTTGTAGATGCCGAGCTGGTTGAGCACCAGGAACTTCGGGATCAGCAGCACCACGCCGGGCACCGCCATCACCGCGATGACCGCGGCGAACAGCCCGCCTCGACCGGCGAACCGCAGCCGGGCCAACGCGTACCCGGCGAGCGAGTCGAAGAACACCCGGCCGAGGGTCACCAGCACGGTGACCAGCAGCGAGTTGCCCAGCCAGAGCGGAAAGTTGGTGCCGGCGAAGATCCGCTCGAAACCGGCCAGGCTGAGCGGGTCCGGGAACGGCGAGAGCGGGTTCGCCGCCGCGTCGGGCTCGGTCTTGAACGAGCTCGCGATCTGGATGACGAACGGATAGAGGAACACCAGCCCGAAGAAGACAAGCGTGGCGTACCCCAGAAAGCGGGTGGCCAGGGTGCGGGCCGCGCGCTGGTCGCCGCGCGCGGGCGCCGCCGCCGGGCGGTCGGTCGACACGGCCATGTCAGGACCTCTCCGGTACGCGTCGACGCCGCCAGCCGCGGCGCGGCCGGTCGGTGTCCCGCTCGGCGAGCGCCCGGCGCTGGATCAGCGTGAGCACGATGATGATCAGGAACAGCACGAAGGAGATCGCCGCGCCGGAGCCGTAGTCGAAGTCGCGGAACGCGGTCCGGTACGACAGGTAGGCCGGGGTGAGGGTGGTCTTGGCCGGGTCGCCCTGGCTCATGACGTACACCTGGTCGAAGACCTGCCAGGAGCCGATCATGCCGAGGGTGAGCACCAGGAACGTGGTCGGCCGGATCATCGGCAGGGTCACGTGGCGGAACCGCTGCCAGGCCGAGGCTCCGTCGAGCGTGCTGGCCTCGTCCAGCGTCACCGGCACGTTCTGCAGGCCGGCCAGGAACATCAGCATGAACGTGCCGGAGGTGGTCCAGACGACCAACGTGATGATCGAGATCATCGCCACGCTGGGGCCGGCCAGCCAGTCCCACCAGGTCAGCCCGAACGGGCCGCCGTCGGTAAGGGCCGCCGGGGGTGAGTCGACGCCTACCGCGCCGAGGAGCAGGTGCAGCACGCCCCGGGAGTCGGCGAACCACTCCGGCCCGTCGATCCCGAAGAAGCCGAGCAGCGCGTTCACCGCGCCGGAGTTGGCGAAGAGGAACAGGAACACCACGCTGATCGCGACCGAGCTGGTGACCGAGGGAAAGTAGAACGCGCTGCGGAAGAAGCTCTTGCCCTTGAGCATCCGGTTGTTGACCACCAGCGCCAGCCCGAGCGCGAGCACGGTCTGGGCCGGCACCACTATCGCCACGTAGTAGATGTTGTTGCGGATGCTCGTCATGAAGTCGCGGCGGGCCAGCCCGTCCTCGGTGAACAACTGGGTGTAGTTGTGCGCGCCGACGAACGGGACGTCGCCGGTGAACGGGCTGCCCTGCCCGTTCCAGTCGGTCAGGCTGACCCAGAGCGCCATCAGGATCGGCAGCAGCAGGAACAGCCCCAGGATGACGATCACCGGCGCGACGAAGAGCCAGCCGGCGAGGTTCTCGTTGCCGCGTACGCCTCCGCGCCGTCGCCGAGGGCTCGTCCCGGGCGCGGTGGCCACGGCGGTCAGTGTCTCGGTTGCCATCTCCCCTCCCTCCTTGTCTCGGGCCGAAGGTGCGCGAGGGGGGCCCCGCTCGTCGTCGGGGCCCCCGCCGTCACCTCAGCTGCCGCCGAGCGCCGCCTTGGCGTTCTTGTCGAAGTTCTGCAGCACGGTCTTCGGGTCGCCGTTGGTCAGGCTCTGCAGACCCGTGTCGAGGTCCTTGAGGACGCTGTCCATCTTCGGCGCGTTCACCGGGCCCTGGGCGTACGCGGCGCCGTCGATGAACACCTTGTCGGCCGGGGAGGCCGCCGTGTACTGGTCGCGCACCGACTGCCGCGACGGCATGACACCTACCGCCTTCGCGAACGTCAGCTGCTGCTCACCGCTGGTCATCGCCTCGACGAACTTGATGGCCTGGTCCTTGTACTTGCTCTTCGCCGCGATGCCCCAGCACTGGGTGAAGGAGAGGGTGCCCTGACCCTTCGGGCCGGCCGGCAGCGCCACCACCTTGTACTTCACGTTCGGGAAGTCGTTCTGCAGGGCGCCCTTGATCCAGTTGCCCTCGATGGTCATGACGGCCTTGCCCTTGCCGAACGCCTCACCGGACCAGCCCGAGTCGAGCTGCTTCGGGTACTTCGCCAGGCCCGAGGTGAGCAGGGACTTGACGTACTGGAGGGCGGCCAGGTTCTCCGGGGTGTCGGCGGTCGGCTGCTTGCCGTCCTTGCTCAGCAGCCAGCCGCCGTTCTGCACGAGGAACGCGCCGATGCGGTCCCGGGTGTCGCCGAGGGCCAGGGCGACCTGCCCCTTCGCCTTGATCTTCTGGGCGGTAGCGGTGAGCTGGTCCCAGGTGGTCGGCACGTCGGCGTCGGTCAGCCCGGCCTTCGCCCACAGGTCCGTGTTGATCTGCAGGGCCAGGGTGGAGAAGTCCTTGGGCGCGCAGTAGAGCTTGCCGTCGTACGTGAACGTGGTGCGCAGGCTCTCGTAGAAGTCGTCCGGGTTGGAGATCTTGTCGCCGTACGGCTCCAGCGCGCCGACACTCGCGTAGTCGGCGAACCGGGCCGCGTCCACGTAGAAGACGTCGGGCGGGGTGCCACCGGCGAGACCCTGGCCGAGCTGCTGGGTGAGGTCCTGCGCCGGGGTGACCGTTGCGGTGTTGCCGGAGCTGCTGGCCCACTTCGCCGCGGCGTCCTGCACGGCCTTGGTCTCGGCCTCGCCGGAGGATCCGATCAGGATCTGGAGGCTGGCCGGTCCGCTGGACTGGGTGGCGTCGCCGGACGAGTCGTCGAAGCCGCTGCCGCAGGCCGCGGACCCGAGAAGGGCGACGGCGGCGAGGCCGGCCACCGCCGCCCGGGTGAGGTGTCGAGGTGCCATGGGGTTCTCCTGGTGGGGGGATGGGACTACGGGGTGTGCCGAAGCGCCAGCGAGGGCTGGAGCAGCACGTGGGTGGGGGTCTCGTGGTTGCCGTCGAGGACTCCGGTGAGCAGGTCCACGCAGCGGGCGGCGGCCTCGCCGAGCGGTTGGCTGACGCTGGCCAGCCCCACCGCCGCGGCGACCGGCGTGTCGTCGAAGCCGATCACCGACACCGGCGGGTCGGTATCCCGGATGGCCTGGAGCGCGCCGAGGGCGAGCGAGTCGCTGGCGCAGACCACTGCGGTCGGCGCGTCGGCGGCCAGCAGGTCCCGCATCAGGCGTTCGCCCTCGGCGATGCCGTCCTCGGTCTCGCGGTGCAGCCCGGCCGGGTCGACACCGGCGGCGCGCAGCGCGTCCTGCCAGCCGGCCCGCCGGTCGTCGCCCACACCGGACCCGAGGGGCCAGCCGATGAACGCGATCCGCCGGTGCCCGGCGTCGAGCAGGTGCCGGGTCGCGGCGGCGGTGCCGGCGGCGCCGTCCACGTCGACCCAGGGGTGCGCGTCGAGCGCGTCCCACGGGCGGCCGAAGGTCACGAACGGCACGTCCCGGTCGGCGAGCCAGGCGGTACGCGGGTCGCCGTACTTGGTGCCGACGAGCACGAACGCGTCCAGCTCGTACGTGCCGAGCAGGTCGTCGTAGGTGGCGATCTCCCGATCGTCGTCGGTGGCGGTGTAGAGCAGCACCCGGTAGCCGGCGGCGTCGGCGGTCTCGGTGAGGCCGTGCAGGAAGCGGTCGAGAACGGAGCCGTTGATGCCGTCGCGGGTCGGCTCGATCCGGGCGGCGATGAGGCGGGACCGGCCGGTGCGCATCTGTCGGGCCGCCTGGTTGGCCCGGTAGCCGAGCGCGTTGATCGCGTCCTCGACCCGCTGGCGGGTCTCCTGCCGCACGATGTGCGGCGCGTTGAGCACGTTGGAGACCGTCTGCCGGCTTACTCGGGCGTGCCGGGCCACCGTCGCAATGGTTACCTTCTCGGGCACTTAATCCCTCTCGCCGTCTTGAACGATCCAATTCGGATAGTGCAGGATTAGATCGTTCAAGTTTCTGGAATGTTTCGCACTTTGCACCGCCAGGGGCCGCGTTGTCAAGATGTCCGCCCCGCACCCCGAGATCTGGAGCCGCACCGTGATCGAACGCCAGCTGCAACCCCTCCTGCACGAGTTGGTGGGGGTGGTGCTCGCCCCGACCAGTGCGCTGGGGGACGCGACCGGGCAGATCCGCCCGACCGGCGTCCAGGGCGTCTTCCACGCCGACGCCCGCGTGCTCTCCCGGGCCGAACTGCGGGTCGACGACCAGGAGCTGGAGGGGCTGACCCGCAGCGCGGACGGCCCGCACGGCGTCCGCTTCGTGGCCCTGGCACGCTGGCTCGGCGATCCCACGCCCGACCCCACCGTCCGCGTCGACCGGCTCCGGCGGGCCACTCGCAACGGCCTCACCGAGGAGCTGCGGATCGTCTCCACCGCCACCGTCGGCGTACGGGCCACGGTGAGCGTCGACCTCGGCTGCGACCTGGCGCCCATCGAGGTGGTCAAGTCCGGCGGCGCGGCCGTGCCGCTGGAGGCCAAGACCGGCCAACCGGGCCTGCTCACCTGGTCGGCGGAGGGCATCACCGTCACCGTCACCGCGCCCGACGCCGACGTGCTCACCGCCGACGAACGGGCCACCGCGCCCCGACTGGCCTGGCCGATCGACCTGCCACCCGGAGGCGAGACGGTGCTGCGCTGGCAGGTGACCATCGACGACCCGCGCGCCGTCGTGATCGCCCCGGGCGGCGAACCGGAGTGGGCCCGACCCGAGGTGACCGCCGACGACCGGCGACTGGTCCGCTTCCTCGACCGCAGCCTGGACGACCTGCGCGGGCTACGCCTGGCCGAGACCGGCGCCCCCGGGGACGTCTTCCTCGGCGCCGGAGTGCCCTGGTTCCTGACCCTGTTCGGCCGGGACAGCCTCTGGGCGGCCCGGATGATGCTGCCGCTCGGCACGGACCTGGCCGCCGGCACCCTGCGCGTCCTCGCCCGTCGCCAGGGCACCCGCGTCGACCCGGCCACCGGGGAGGCCCCCGGCAAGATCCTGCACGAGCTGCGCGGGCAGGAGTTCGCGCTGCCCGGAAACGGACTGCGCCTCCCGCCTGCCTACTACGGCACCGTCGACGCCACCATGCTCTGGGTCAACCTCCTGCACGACGCGTGGCGCTGGGGCCTGCCGACCGAGCAGATCGAGCCTCTGCTGCCCCACCTGGAGGCCGCCCTGCGCTGGCTCGGCGAGCACGCCGACCCCGACGGCGACGGCCTCGTCGAGTACGTCGACACCACCGGCCACGGGCTGTCCAACCAGGGCTGGAAGGACTCCGGCGACGCCGTACGGTTCCACGACGGCTCCCTGGCCACAGCGCCCATCGTGCTGGCCGAGGTGCAGGGGTACGCGCACGAGGCGGCGGTGAACGGCGCCGCCCTGCTGGACGCCTTCGGCCGCCCCGATGGGGACCGCTGGCGCGAGCACGCCGCCACGCTGGCCCGCCGGTTCCGGGACAGCTTCTGGGTCGACGGCCGGTACGGCCCGCAGCCCGCCCTGGCCCTCGACCGCGACAAGCGCCCCGTCGACTCGCTGACCAGCAACATCGGTCACCTGCTCGGCACCGGCCTGCTCACCGTCGAGGAGGAGAGCCAGGTCGCCCGCCTGCTCACCACCGACACGCTGGCCGGCGGCTTCGGACTACGGACGATGTCCACCGACGACGCCGGCTTCAGCCCGCTGTCGTACCACTGCGGTTCGATCTGGACCCACGACACAGCGATCGTGCTCGCCGGGCTGGCCCGCGGCGGGCACCGCGACGCCGCGCTCGGCCTGGCCGAGGGGCTGCTCGCGGCGGCCGAGGCGTTCGACTACCGGATGCCGGAGCTGTACGGCGGTGACGACCGGGCGCTGCTCGACCGCCCGGTGCCGTACCCGGCGGCGTGCCGGCCGCAGGCGTGGGCCGCGGCGGGTGCCGTGCTGCTGCTCCAGGCCGCGGCGGGCCTCTACCCCGACGTACCGGGCGAAACGGTCCGGCTGACCCCGCTGGCCGGCCCCGAACTGGGCGCCGTGCGCGCCGCCAACCTCCGCGTGGCCGGCAGACCGGTGACAGTCACGGTGAACCGCACCGGCGAAGCCACGATGACAGGCCACCCCACCCCCCTGAAGACCTCGACCCTCCCCACCCAACGCCACCCCAGAACCCCATCCAACCCCCGCTAACCCCCCGCCCTCGCCCCCGCCCTCGCCCCCGCCGCCGTCCTCGTCGATCATGGAGTCGTGGTGGGCAGCAGCTCCACATGCGTCCCTTTTGCGGGGGCACCACAACTCCATGATCGACGCCGGTCAGGCCGGGCCGGATGTGGCGACGGGGGTCAGGGGGTTTGTTCGGCGATCAGCTCGTCGTCGTCCACGCTGCCCGTGGGGTGGAAGCCGAGGGAGGCGTACAGGGCCGCTGCCGGGGTGTTGTCCGGGTGGTACGAGAGGCGGACCGGGGGGTTGCCGTCTCGGGCCGCCAGCCAGGGCGCCAGCGTCTGCATGGTGGCCCGGCCGACGCCCCGGCCCTGCTCCGCGGCGTCGATCAGCATTCCGCCGATCCAGTGCGAGCCGTCGTCGTCCGCACCCCACATGACGTGGCCGACGACTGTCTCGTCGGCGTACACCGCGAGCGAGGTCCACACCTGCGAGCGGCTGCTCAGCAGCAGGTACCGAGCGCCCAGCGCGGCTACGAACCGACGCTGGTCGTCGCGCGGGGCGACGTCGGCGACCGCCCGCCAGTTGTCGTCGTCCACCGGGCGCAGCGTCACTCTCCGCCCGGCCCGATCCAGGTGTCCCGCATCGATCATCCGGCGGATGCTACCCGGACCCGCAACGCCTTCAGATCTTGGACAGTTTCCGTCAACGCGGAACGGAAAGTGTCCAAGATCTGCGCTGGCATCGGCGCGGACGAGCGGCCCGGTCAGTCGAGGAGGGCGTCCAGGCCGACGGTGAGGCCGGGGCGGTTGCGTACCGCGCGGACGGCCAGCAGCACGCCGGGCATGAAGGACACCCGGTCGTACGAGTCGTGGCGGATGGTCAACGTCTCGCCGGTGCCGCCGAACAGCACCTCCTGGTGCGCGACCAGGCCGGTGGCACGCACCGCGTGGACGCGTACCCCGTCGATGTCGGCGCCCCGCGCGCCCGGCACCTCGTCCTTTGTGGCGTCCGGCACCGGCCCGAGACCGGCCTCGGCGCGCGCCCGGGCGATCTGCCGGGCGGTGTGCGTGGCGGTGCCGCTCGGGGCGTCCAGCTTGCGCGGGTGGTGCTGCTCGATGATCTCGACGGACTCGAAGTGCCGGGCGGCCCGCGCGGCGAACTGCATCATCAGCACCGCGCCGATGCCGAAGTTCGGGGCGATGACCACGCCCACCCCGGGCTTGTCGGCGAGCCAGCCGCGTACCTGCTCCAGCCGCTGCTCGGTGAAGCCGGTCGTGCCGACGACCGCGCTGATGCCCTGCTCGATGCACCACTTCAGGTTGTCCATGACGACGTCCGGCGTGGTGAAGTCGACGACCACGTGGGCGCCGGAGACGGCGGAACGGCTGTCGCCCTGGTCGATCGACGCCGCCAGTTCGAGGTCGTCGGCGGCGTCGACCGCCTTGCAGACCTCGATGCCCATCCGCCCGCGGGCACCGAACACGCCGACGCGGGTCTTCTCCTGCTCGTCAGTCACGCGGCACAACCTATCCCAATCGGGACGCGCCACCACTGCCGGATCCGGTCCGCTCCACCGACCGGGACGTGCCCGGCTCTATGGACGACCGCCCTACAGACCACGGCCTTGCGGGCGACCGCCCAACAGACCACGGCCTTGCGGGCGACCGCCCAACAGACCACGGCTCTGCGGACGACCGCCCTGCGAGCGACGGCCCTCAGGCGGAGAAGTCGCCCTCACCGAACGGGCCGACGACGGCCAGCGACATCGGCCGGCTGAGCAGCTCGGCGGCGAGGGTGTTCACGTCCTCGACGCTGACCTCGTCGACCCGGCGGAGCAGCTCGTCCACCGGCATCAGGTCGCTGTAGAGCAGCTCACCCTTGGCGAGCCTGCTCATCCGGGAGCCGGTGTCCTCCAGGCCGAGCACGAACGAGCCCTTGCTCATCCCCTTGCCCCGGGCCACCTCGAACTCGGTCAACCCGTCGGCGGCCACCCGGGCCAGCTCGGCGCGGGTCAGGGCCAGCACCTCGTCCACCTTGCCCGGCGCGCAGCCGGCGTAGACGGCGAACAGGCCGCTGTCGGCGTACTGGCTGGCGTAGGAGTAGACCGAGTAGGCCAGGCCGCGCTGCTCGCGGATCTCCTGGAAGAGGCGGCTGGACATGCCGCCACCGAGGACGTTGTTGAGCACCCCGAGGGCGAAACGCCGGTCGTCGGTGCGGTCGATGCCGGGGCAGCCCAGCAGGACGTGCGCCTGCTCGGTCTCCTTCGGCTCGACCAGGGTGGTGGCCGGCTTGGTGCGTACCGCCGGAGTGGCCGCGCGGTGTGCGGCCGGTGCGGCGGGGTCGCTGTCCAGTGGCGTGCCGCGCACGGCCTGCCGGACCAGCTTGACCACCGCGGCGTGGTCGAGGTTGCCGGCGGCGGCGATGACGATCTGCGGCGCGGTGTAGTGACCGCGGTAGAAGCTCTGGATCTGCCGCCGGGTCATCGGCGTGACGGTCTCCTCGGTGCCGGAGATCAGTCGGCCCAGCGGGTGGTCGCCGTAGACGGCGCGGGCGAAGAGGTCGTGCACCTCGTCACCTGGTTCGTCGTCGTGCATGGCGATCTCCTCCAGGATCACGCCACGCTCGGTCTCCACGTCGGCCGGCTCCAGCAGCGAGTCGGCGACCAGGTCGCACATCACGTCGATCGCCAGCGGCAGGTCCTCGTCCAGCACGCGGGCGTAGTAGCAGGTGTATTCCTTCGTGGTGAAGGCGTTCGTCTCGCCACCCACCGCCTCGATCTGCGAGGAGATCTCCAAGGCGGTGCGCTTGTGGGTGCCCTTGAAGAGCAGGTGCTCCAAGAAGTGCGCGGCACCGGCCTGCGGACGCGTCTCGTCCCGCGAACCGACCGCCACCCAGATGCCGAAGGACACGCTGCGCATCGCCGGGATCGCCTCGGTCAGCACGCGCAGGCCGCTGGGCAGCACGGTACGTCGTACCGTGCCGCCCAGCGGGTCGTCGCTGAGCGTCCGGGTCACCGCACGGGCGGCGCCGCCGGAGCGGCCCACCCCGGTGTCCCGAGACGGGGCCACCCCCCGTCGATCCGGTGGAAACGGCGCACTGAAGGCCCGACTCACGTGTTGCTCCCGGTTCGACGAGGGGTGGGTGTTGCAGGTGCTGGTGGTCAGCTGTGCCGGGTCCGGCGGCGCGGACGCTCGCCGCCCTCGCCACCACCCTCGCCGCCGCCGCCACCCTCGCCACGGTCACCGCGCTCCGGGCCACGCCCGCCCCGGTCGCCGCCACGCTCGCGGTCGCCCCGGTCACGCGGACCCCGGTCGCCCCGGTCCCGGCCGGAGGGACGGTCGCCACCGGCGGCCTCACCGGCGGCCGGCGCCTCGGCGCCCTCCGGGCGGACCTTGTCCAGGTAGATCTTGCCGCGGGCGTCGATGTCAGCGATCTCGACCTCGACCCGGTCACCGACGTTGAGGAAGTCCTCCACGCGCTCGACCCGCTTGCCGTCGCCCACCTTGGAGATGTGCAGCAGGCCGTCGCGGCCCGGCAGCAGCGAGATGAACGCGCCGAACGCGGCGGTCTTGACCACCGTGCCGAGGAACCGCTCGCCCTGCTTGGGCAGCGTCGGGTTGGCGATCCCGTTGATCCGGTCGACGGCAGCCTGGGCCGACGGGCCGTTGGTCGCGCCGACGTAGATCGTGCCGTCGTCCTCGATGGAGATCTCGGCGCCGGTCTCGTCCTGGATCGCGTTGATGGTCTGGCCCTTCGGGCCGATCACCATGCCGATCTTGTCGACCGGGATCTTGACGGTGGTGACCCGCGGCGCGTAGTCCGACATCTCGGCCGGAGCCTCGATGGCGGCCTTCATGACACCGAGGATGATCTGCCGGGCCTCGTTCGCCTGCTGCAACGCGGCGGCCAGCACGTCCGACGGGATGCCGTTGAGCTTGGTGTCGAGCTGCAGCGCGGTGACGAACTCCGGGGTGCCGGCGACCTTGAAGTCCATGTCACCGAACGCGTCCTCGGCGCCGAGGATGTCGGTAAGCGTGACGTACTGCGTCTTGCCGTCCACCTCGTCGGAGATGAGGCCCATCGCGATGCCGGCGACCGGCGCCTTCAGCGGGACACCCGCGGAGAGCAGGCCCAGCGTCGACGCGCAGACCGAGCCCATCGAGGTGGAGCCGTTGGAGCCGAGCGCCTCGGACACCTGCCGGATGGCGTACGGGAACTCCTCGCGCGACGGCAGCACCGGGATCAGCGCACGCTCGGCGAGAGCGCCGTGGCCGATCTCGCGCCGCTTCGGCGAGCCGACCCGGCCGGTCTCACCCGTCGAGTACGGCGGGAAGTTGTAGTTGTGCATGTAGCGCTTGCGGTTCTCCGGGGACAGCGTGTCCACCATCTGCTCCATGCGGAGCATGTTCAGCGTGGTGACACCCAGGATCTGGGTCTCGCCGCGCTCGAACAGCGCCGAACCGTGCACCCGGGGCAGCACGCCGACCTCGGCGGTCAGCGGCCGGATGTCGCGCGGGCCGCGGCCGTCCATGCGGACCTGCTCGCGCAGCACGCGGTTGCGCACCTCGGACTTGGTCAGCGAGCGGAAGGCGGCGCTGAGCTCCTTCTCCCGACCCTCGAACCGAGCGCCCAACTCCTCGGCGACCCGGGCCTTGACCCGGTCCAGGGCTTCCTCGCGGTCGGCCTTGCCGGCGATGGTGATCGCCTCGGCCACGTCGGCGCGGGCCAGGTCGGCGACCGCGTCGTACACGTCGTCCTGGTAGTCCAGGAAGACGGGGAACTCGGTGACCGGCTTGGCGGCAACCTCGGCCAGCTCGCTCTGCGCGCGGCACAGCTCGCGGATCGCCGGCTTGGCGGCCTCCAGGCCGCTGGCGACGATCTCCTCGGTCGGGGCGGTGGCGCCGGCCGAGATGAGGGCGACGGCGTTCGGGGTGGCCTCGGCCTCGACCATCATGATCGCGACGTCGCCGTCGTCGAGGGTGCGGCCGGCCACGACCATGTCGAAGGTGGCGCGGGCCAGCTCCTCCAGGGTCGGGAAGGCGACCCACTGGCCGTCGATGTGCGCGACCCGGGTCGCGCCGATCGGGCCGGAGAACGGCAGGCCGGAGAGCTTGGTCGACATCGAGGCCGCGTTGATGGCCACCACGTCGTACGGGTGCTGCGGGTCGAGCGCGAGGATGGTCTCGACGACCTGGACCTCGTTGCGCAGGCCCTTCACGAAGGACGGGCGCAGCGGCCGGTCGATCAGGCGGCAGGTGAGGATCGCGTCCTCGCTGGGCCGACCCTCACGGCGGAAGAACGAGCCGGGGATCCGGCCCGCGGCGTACATCCGCTCCTCGACGTCGACGGTCAGCGGGAAGAAGTCGAACTGCTCCTTCGGGTGCTTACCGGCGGTGGTGGCGGAGAGAACCACCGTCTCGCCCAGCTGGGCGATGACGGAACCGGCGGCCTGGCGAGCCAGCCGACCGGTGGAGAAGGTGATCTCGCGGGTGCCGAAGGACCCGTTGTCGATCACGGCGGTGCGGGATTCGGTGCCGAGTTTGGTCTCGGTCATGTGCTGTCGTGCTCCTTCGCGTCGTGGGCCCGCGACGTCGGGGAGCTGCTCAGCCGGCCGGTCTTCGATCGAAGCGCCCGGGTGCCGGCGTGCTGCCGGGTTCCCGGGGGCCACTACCGGAGACCGGTACGCTGACCGGCTCCCTCTCGGGTTGGTCGCGCGGCCCGTGTTCTTCAGGTGGGACGCCGATCGGGGGAGCGGCCGGTCGGCCACTCCCCCGTCACGTCACCGGCGCAGACCGAGCCGCTCGATGAGCGTCCGGTAGCGGGCAATGTCCTTCTTCTGGACGTAGTTGAGCAGCCGACGGCGACGGCCGACCAGCAGCAGCAGCCCACGGCGGCTGTGGTGGTCGTGCTTGTGCACCTTCAGGTGCTCGGTCAGCTCGGCGATCCGCTTGGTGAGGACCGCGACCTGGACCTCCGGCGAACCGGTGTCGCCCTCGGCGGTCGCGTACTCCGCGCGGATGCTGGCCTTGGCTTCCTGGTCGAGCGCCATGTTCTCCCTGTTTCGATGGGTTGATCAAGTAGGTGTCCGTCGTCCCGATGGACCCGGGAACGGACCGGTACCTCGCACCCGCGGCGTCGAGCAGGCACGCGAGGCCCCACGCCGGTCACCCGACGTCCCCGCAAGACTACCAGCACCCACGGGTAACACCCGGCCAAGGGCCTGCGCGGCCCGGTGGATGATCAGCTCAGGGCGCTCCGGGTGCGTGCGACGTCCTGTTCGATCTGGGCGATCAACGGCTCGATCGAGTCGTACCGGACCTGACCGCGCAGGTGCGCCACGAAGTCCAGGGCCAGCCGCTCGCCGTACAGGTCGCCGTCGAAGTCCAGCGCGTACGCCTCCACCCGCCGCTCCCGACCGGAGAAGGTCGGGTTGGTGCCGACCGACACCGCGGACATCAGCGGCTCGGACTGCCCACGACGGATCAGCCGGGCGGCGTACACCCCGTCGGCGGGGACCGCCGCGTACCGGTGGCAGAGCAGGTTCGCAGTGGGGAACCCCAGCACCCGGCCGCGTTGGTCGCCGCGGACCACCACCCCCTCCACCCGGTGCGGGCGGCCCAGCGCGGCCGCCGCGGCGCCCACGTCGCCGGCGTCGACGCAGGAGCGGATGTACGTGGAGGAGAAGACCGTGCCGTCCTGCGCGACCAGCGGGCCGCCCTCCACCCCGAAGCCGAAGGTCTTGCCCAGCCGCTCCAGCAGCGCCACGTCGCCCGCGGCGCGGTGCCCGAAGCGGAAGTTGCCGCCGACCACCACCAGCGCCGCGTGCAGGTGCTCGACCAGGATGTCGTGAACGAACTGCTCGGGCGGCAGCCGGGAGAACTCCGGGGTGAACGGCACCACGCAGAGCACGTCCACGCCGAGCGCCTCGATCAGTTCCGCCTTGCGGGCCGGTTCGGTGAGCACGGCCGGGTGCGAGCCGGGGCGGACCACCTCGGCCGGGTGCGGATCGAACGTGACCACCACCGACTGCACGCCCAGCTCCCGGGCCCGGGCCACGGCGTGCCCGATGGTCGCCTGGTGCCCCTTGTGCACGCCGTCGAAGACGCCGATGGTGACGACCGAGCGTCCCCAGCCGCCGGGCGCCGCGTCGTACCCCCGCCACCGCTGCATGCCGTTCCTCTCCTGCTGTCCCGCCGGTCGGCGGGTCGACACCGCCGGCCGGAAGCCGACGGACCTGCGTACCGCCGTCAGGCCGGGGCGAGCACGATCTCCGCGCGGGCCCGCCCGTCCCGCTCGCTGACGATAGCGATCAGCCCACCGGTCGGTCCGAAGACGGCGTACGGCCCGGCGATGCCGGCCGGGTCCAGCGGACCGCCGTGGCCGAGCACCTTCGCCTCGTCGGGTGTCGCCTCCCGGCGCGGGAAGAACCGGTCGGCCGCCGCGTCCAGCGGCAGGTTCACCACGGCCGGGGCGCGCTGCTCCAACTCGTCGAGCGTGGCCGCCTCGGTGAGCGTGAAGCCACCTACCGCGGTCCGACGCAACGCGGTGAGGTGCCCACCGACGCCGAGCGCCAGGCCGGCGTCCCGGGCGATGGCCCGGATGTACGTCCCCGAAGAGCAGGTGACGTCGACGTCCACGTCCACCACGTCCGGCTCGGTGCGGCGGATCGCCAGCACCTCCAGCCGGGAGATGGTGACCCGCCGCGCCGGCAGCTCGACGCTCTCGCCGTCACGCACCCGCTTGTACGCCCGCTGACCGTCGATCTTGATGGCGCTGACCGCGCTCGGCACCTGGTCGATCTCGCCGGTCAGGGGCGTCAGCGCGGCCCGGACGGCCTCGTCGGTGACGTGGCCGGCCGGGGTGCTGGCGATCACGTCACCCTCGGCGTCGTCGGTGACGGTGGCCTGGCCGAGCCGGATCGTGCCGGTGTAGCTCTTGCCCGCGCCGATGACGTAGGTCAGCAGTCGGGTGGCCCGCCCCACACCGATCACCAGGACACCGGTGGCCATCGGGTCGAGGGTGCCGCCGTGCCCGACGCGGCGGGTCTTCGCCAGCCGGCGGATCCGCGCCACCACGTCGTGCGACGTCATGCCGCCGGGCTTGTCGACAACGATCAGACCATCGGGGGTGCTCACGTCGTCCAAGCCTGCCAGACAGCCCAGCGGCGACCGGAGTCGCCCGGCGCCCTCCCGCCCGCCCGCAGGCGTACACCCCGGGGTGGCGGCCCGGCGGCGGCGAGGACTGCTGAGCCGGGTCGGTCCGTCAGCGGGTCGGGCCGACCACGGCCCAGGCGCCGTTGCGCAGGCGCAGCAGCAGGGCGACCAGCCGGATCGCCACGAAGAGGGTGAGCCCGGCCCAGATGCCGCCCAACCCCAGGTCCAGCCCGTACGCCAGCCAGATGGCCGGCAGGAAACCGCCGAGCGCCGCCACGATGGTGAGGTTGCGCAGGTAGCGCACGTCGCCCGCGCCGATCAGCACGCCGTCGAGCGCGAACACCACCCCGGCCAGGGGCTGCATGGCCACGAACCACGGCCAGGCCACCATGGCCTGCTCGCGTACCTGCTCGTCGGAGCTGAACCAGGACGGCACGACGCCGGCTCCGGCGGCGATCAGCAGCGCGAAGGCGACGCCGCAGACGCCGCCGAGCACGCCGATCCGGCGGGCCAGCGCACGGGCGTCCGCCGCGTCGCCGGCGCCCAGCGCGGCGCCGACCAGGGACTGCGCGGCGATGGCGAGGGCGTCGAGCACCAGCGCCGTGAAGAACCAGAGTTGCAGGGCGATCTGGTGCGCGCCGACGGCGGCGGCGCCGAAGCGGGCGGCCACGGCAGTCGCGGAGAGGAAGCTGGCCTGGAACGCCACGCCGCGGATCAGCAGGTCCCGGCTGAGCACGAGTTGCTGGCGGATCACCCGGGGTCGGGGCCGCAGCGACACCCGTTCGGCGACCAGCGCCGCGGCGAAGAGCCCACCGGCGATCGTCTGGGCGACCACGTTGGCGACCGCCGAACCGGTCAGGCCGAGGCCGGCGGGATAGACCAGCAGCGGGCAGAGCAGGGCGGAGAGCAGGTTGGGGCCGAGCACGAAGAACAGCGGCCGCCGGGTGTCCTGCACACCGCGCAGCCAGCCGTTGCCGGCGGCGGCGAGCAGCAGGCCGGGGGCGCCGAGCGCCGCGATGCGCAGCCACCCGGCGGCGGCGTCGGCGACGTCGCCGGGACCTCCGGCGAGGGTACGCGCCAGCGCGCCCCCGCCGATCTGCATGCCGATCGCGACAAGCAGCCCGACGCCGAACGCGAGCCACGACGACTGGACTCCCTCGGCCACGGCGGCCGCCCGGTCGCCGGCGCCGAAGCGGCGGGCCGACCGCCCGGTGGTGCCGTACGCGACGACGGTGCCGAGCCAGGCGGTGAGCGTCATCACCGTGCCGCCGACGGCGAGCGCCGCGAGGGGCACCCGACCGAGGTGACCGACGACTGCCGTGTCGACGAGCACGTAGAGCGGCTCGGCGGCGAGGACGACGAGGGCTGGCAACGCGAGGCCGGCGATGCGGCGCGGCGAGGCGGATCGGTCGGTGGTGGCAGGGTGGCTCATCGCCGCCGATCCTGGCACGACGACGGTAAGGATCGCAATCCCGCCGAGGACTTACTCCAGCGGAGGCGTCACCGCTCGGCGGACTGGCTCACTGGCGGGTGTCCATCGACGTCTGCAGCGCGCGGCGGGCCTGCTCGCGGGCGTCGTCGGTGGTGGTCTCGGGCTTGGGCTTGTTCGGCATGGTGGCGCTCCTTCCAGGGTGCGAGCCACCGGCACGCGGCAGCCCTCACGGGCGGTCGTGCTGAGCGCCCCACGGCGGTCCGGGGTTACCGGAGCAGCCGACTGGGCAGCGTGAGCCCGGGTCGGTCCGACCCTGGAGGGAGGCAGCGCGAGGTGTGGCACCACCGCCCACGACCTGCATCACCACGTGATGCCGGCCGCCTCCCAAGTTATCGTTCAGGTCCACATGCTGCTCTCGGTTCCCGCCATTTGGACGGGCGGCGACCCGGTTCAGCGGGCCAGGAAGTGCCAGCCCAGCCACCACCAGAACCCGAACAGACCGATCCTGCCCACCGGCACCGACCCGACCTCGTAGCGCATCACGTACGCGCAGACCTCGCCCAGGGTCGGTATGCGGGATCCCTCCCGCCGGGCCAGCCACTCGACCCCGACGAACAGGGCCAGCGCGGTGATGAAACCGCCGATCGCGAGAGCCCGCATCATCGCCGCACCAACCCCCAGAACGCGGCCAGCCAGGCGAACCAGGCCGCCGACCGGGTCAGATGATCCTCCAGCAAGGGGTCGGCCAACCGGGAGAAGGTGGGAAAGTCGTCGCCCACGGCCAACACGAAGGTCGCGCCCTCGAAGACCCCGAAGACCACCACCGGCAGTGCCCACCACGCCGCTCCCGGCCCCAGCCGACGCGGCGCCGGCCGCCGGGGCACCCGGCTGTTCAGACCGAGCCAGATCAACACGCCGCCGGTGCCGAGCGTGTAGAGATTCGCCTCGGTCGAGAACGACGCGAACCGGCCGCCGACGAGGGACAGGCAGAGGAGAACCGGAACGGAGACGGCGGGCCGGTCCCAGGCTCGGGGGGCCTCCACGGTGAGGTCGTGCGGCTGCTCCATCCCGCAATTCTTCCCGTTCTCACACAGCGCGGGAAGACCAACACTCCCCGGAGCTGACCCTGAACTTCCCGCCCCGGATCAGAACGTGGACGGGTCGGTGGCGTCGGGCGGCCCGGGAACGGTGTCAGGCGTCGCCGGTGATCAGTGCCCCGGTCAGCTCGCCGCGGATCGCCTCGATGACGTGCTCGGCGGTCCCCCGGCCGGTGAACCCGGCCGCGAACGTGTGGCCACCCCCGCCCAGCGCCACCGCCACGCGACTGACGTTCACCGCGCCCTTGCTCCGCATCGACACGGCCCACTCGTCGGCGGCGGTCTGCTTCAGCACGCAGCTCACGTCCGCCTCGGCGGTGCACCGCACCGAGTCGATCAACGCCTCCAGGACGTACGGCCGCTGATCGTGGCGGCTGAGGTCGTCGAGGGTGGCGAAGGTCCACACCAGCCCCAGACCGTCGGCCGCGGCCGGCTCCAGCCGAGCACGGCCGAGGACCTCCCCGAAGAGGCGGACCGCGCCGAAGGGTCGGGTGTCGAACACCCGCCGGGAGATGTCCCCGGGCGAGATGCCGGTAGACAGCAGCCGGGCGGCGAGCTGGTGCACCGCCGGAGTGGTCGCCTCGAACCGGAACGAGCCGGTGTCCGTGGTCAACGCCACGTACAGGCACTCGGCGATGGCCCGATCCAGCGGTACGCCCAGTCGCGCCAACAGCTGCTCGGCCACCACCGACGTGGCGGCGGCCCGCGGGTCGACCAGGTTGACGGAGCCGAAGCCCGGGTTCGAGGCGTGGTGGTCGAGCACCAGGACGGCAGGAGCCGTCGACAGCCGACCGGCCAGCTCACCGAGGCGCGACTCGCTGGCCGCGTCGAAGCAGATCACCAGATCCGGGGTTGGATCCGCGGCGCCGGCCGGGACCAGCAGCTCCAAGCCGGGCAGCCCCCGGAACGGCTCGGGCACCTCCGGCGGCCCGGGAAAGGTCGCCTGCAACCCGGATACGCCGAGCTGGCGCAGACCCAGACCGAAACCGAGCATGCTGCCCAGCGCGTCCCCGTCCGGGTTGACGTGGCAGATCAGCAGCACCCGGCTGGTCGGCCCGACGGCGCGGATCAGCGCCTCGGCCGCGGCCCAGTCCGCCTCGGCCGGGCCGGTGTCGACCGGCGCGACGAGTTGTGCACCGGCGGCGGCCGTCACCGCGCTGCCCCACCCCGGGGGTTCTCCGGGACGTCGGCGGCCTCGTCGGTCTCGTCGTCGGTCTCGTCCTCGTCGACCCGGTAGGGCTGTGCCTCGCCCGCGTACTCCGCCCGGGCGGCGAGCCGCTGCACCTCCGCGTCCGCGTTGCGGGCGGCGGCGAGCAGATCGTCGATGTGCTTGACCTGGTCCTGCACGTCGTCCAGCACGAAGGTGAGCGTCGGCGAGTGCCGCAACCCGAGGGCCTTGCCGACCGTGCTGCGTAGCAGCCCCTTGGCGCTCTCCAGAGCCGCCGCCGTGTCCGCCTGGGCCACCGCGTCACCGAGCACCGTGTAGAAGACCGTCGCGTCGCGCAGGTCAGCGGTGATCCGGGCATCAGTGATGGTGATCATGCCGAGCCGCGGGTCCTTGATCTGGCTCCGCACCACCGACGCGACCAGCTCACGCACCCGTTCCGCGTGCCGGCGTACCTTGGCCGGATCAGACATCTCGCCACCTCCACGGCGTCCTGCTCCCGGCCGACCCGGCGACCCGGGGCCGCCGGCCGACCGGCCAACATGTCGAACACTACCTTTGCGGCGGCGCCAGTCGCCCGGCACCGCCGGCACCCCGGGTCAGTCGTCGTCCACGCCGTACAGCCGGCGCCGGACCGACAACAACTCGACCTCGGGGCGCGCGGCCACCAGGCGCTCGCACGAGTCGAGCACCTCGCGGACGTGCGCCGCTTCGGCGGCGACCACCGCCACCGCTATCTCCGCTCGACCGTGCAGGTCGAGCGCACCCACCTCGGCGGCCGAGACCTCGAAGCGGCGCAGCGCCGCCACGATCGGCCGTACATATGATCTCTTGGCTTTGAGCGACCGGGAGTCGCCCGGCAGCAGCAGGTCGAAGACCGCGTTTCCGGTGAACATCGCCCAGGACGATACCGGCAACCCGCCCCGCATGATCAAGGGGTTTACGCCGGTTGGCGTAAACCCCTTGATCAGCGTGTCACTGCCGGATCAGCCGCGAGCCTTCTCCCGCATCTCGAAGGTCTCGATGACGTCGCCGACCTGGACGTTGTTGTAACCACCCAGGGTCAGACCACACTCGAAGCCCTCGCGGACCTCCGTGGCGTCGTCCTTGAACCGCTTGAGCGAGGTGATCGTGAGGTTGTCCGCCACGACCGCCCCGTCCCGCAGCAGGCGTGCCTTCGCGTTGCGCCGGATGATGCCCGACCGGACGATACAACCGGAGATGTTGCCGATCTTGGACGAGCGGAAGACGTCGCGGATCTCCGCGGTGCCCAGCTCGACCTCCTCGTACTCCGGCTTGAGCAGGCCCTTGAGCGCTGCCTCGATCTCCTCGATGGCCTGGTAGATGATCGTGTAGTACCGGATCTCCACGCCCTCGCGGTCGGCCATCTCGCGGACCTTGTTCGAGGCCCGCACGTTGAAGCCGATGATCGTGACCGGCTCCGACGAGGCACTCGCGAGCATGACGTTGCTCTCGGTGATCGCGCCGACACCCCGGTCGAGGACCTTGAGCTGGACCTCCTCGGGAATGTCGAGGTTGAACAGCGCGTCCTCCAGAGCCTCCACCGAACCGGAGACATCGCCCTTGAGGATGAGGTTGAGCGACGTCTTCTCGCCCTCCTTGAGCTGCTCCATGAGCGTCTCAAGAGTGGCCCGACCACGGGAGTTGGCGAAGGACGCCGCCCGCCGCCGCGCCTGCCGCTGCTCGGCGATCTGCCGCACCGTACGGTCGTCCGCCGCGGCGAGGAACGTGTCGCCCGCGCCGGGAGGCGCGGTCAGACCCAGCACCATGACCGGACGCGCCGGACCGGCCTCGGTGAGCTGGTTGCCGTTCTCGTCGAGCATGGCCCGGACCCGGCCGTGCGCCCCACCGGCGACGATCGAGTCGCCCGCCCGCAGGGTGCCCTTCTGCACGAGCACCGTCGCCACCGCACCGCGACCCTTGTCCAGGTGCGCCTCGATGGCCACACCCTGCGCCGGCCCGTCGATCGGAGCGGTCAGCTCCAGCGACGCGTCGGCGGTCAGCAGGACAGCCTCGAGCAGTTCCTCGATGCCGATGCCCGGCTTCGCGGCCACGTTGACGAACATGGTGTCGCCGCCGTACTCCTCAGCGACCAGGCCGTACTCGGTCAGCTGCTGGCGGACCTTGTCCGGGTTGGCCTCCGGCTTGTCGACCTTGTTGACCGCGACCACGATCGGCACGTCGGCCGCCTTGGCGTGGTTCAACGCCTCGATGGTCTGCGGCATCACGCCGTCGTCGGCCGCGACCACCAGGATCACGACGTCCGTCACCTGGGCACCACGGGCACGCATGGCGGTGAACGCCTCGTGACCCGGGGTGTCGATGAAGGTCACCGCGCGGTCCTCGCCCTCGTGCGGGACGTGGACCTGGTAGGCACCGATGTGCTGGGTGATGCCACCGGCCTCGCCGGCCACCACGTTCGCCTTACGGATCGCGTCGAGCAGCTTGGTCTTACCGTGGTCGACGTGACCCATGACGGTCACGACCGGCGCACGACTGACCAGACGCTCCTCGGCCACCTCCGCGTCGAGGTCGATGTTGAACTGCGCGAGCAGCTCGCGGTCCTCGTCCTCCGGGCTGACGATCTGCACCTCGAAGCCGAGGTGCACACCCAGCAGCTGCAGGGTCTCGTCAGAGCAGGACTGGGTCGCGGTGACCATCTCGCCCAGGTTGAACATCTCCTGGACCAGCGAACCCGGGTTGGCGTTGATCTTGTCGGCGAAGTCCGACAGCGAGGCGCCACGGGAGAGCCGGACGACCTGACCCTGACCCCGGGGAGCACCCGAGCTCATGGTCGGAGCCGACAGGTTGTCGAACTCCTGTCTGCGCTGCTTCTTGGACTTGCGGCCACGCGTCGGCCGGCCACCCGGACGCCCGAAGGCACCCGCGGCGCCGCCGCCACGGCCACGACCACCGGCACCCGGACGACCGCCGCCGCCCGAGGGTGCGCCCGGACGGAAACCACCGCCGGGAGCACCGCCACCGCCGCCGGGACCGCCACGGTAGCCACCGCCACCGCCGGCACCCGCGCCGCCACCGGGGCCGCCGCGGTAACCGCCGCCACCACCGGCGCCGCCGCCGGGACCACCACGGAACCCGCCGCCACCGCCACCGGGGCGACCTGCGCCGCCACCGGGACGACCGGCGCCACCCGGGCCGGGACGACCGGCAGCCGGGCGCTGACTCGGCATGGACGCCGGGCTGGGCCGCGGCGGCATGGAGTTCGGGCTCGGCCGCGGCGGCATACCCGCCGGGCTGTTGGGCCGGGGGCCACCCGCACCCGCGGCCGGCGGCCGCTGCTGCTGGCCACCCTGGATGCCGAACGGGTTGTTACCGGCGCCGCGCGCCGGCGGACGACCGCCCGGTCGGGCACCGGGACCCGGCGCCGGCGTGCTCGGCCGAGCGGCCGGCGAACCGGGACGGGGCGGCATCGCGGCCGGACCCGGCCGCGGACCCGGACGGTTGCCCTCCGCCGGAGGCTCCCGGCGAACGGGGTTCTCCCGCTGCTGCTGGCGGGCGGCCTGCGCGGCCTTGACCGCGGCCTCCTGCTCAGCCTTCAGCGCGGCGGCACGCGCCTCGGCGGCCGCCACCTCGATGTCGTGGGCACTCGCCGGCTTGGCGACCGGGGCCGCCGACTGCGGCGCACCGGGCACCGGACCCTTGGGCTTCGGACCGGGTGCCGGCGCGGCCGGCCGCCGAGGCGGCATCGGCTTCGCCGAGACCCGGGGGGCACCCGGGGTCGGAGACGGCGTCGGGGTCGGCGTCGAAGCCGGCGTCGGCGCGGGCGCCGACGGGGCTGCCGGCGCCGGAGCACCGGAAGACGCGACGAAAGCGTTACGCAGCCGTCGGGCGACGGGCGCCTCGACCGTGCTGGACGCGGACTTGACGAACTCGCCCATTTCCTTCAGCTTGGCGAGAACGGTCTTACTCTCGACCCCGAGCTCTTTTGCAAGCTCGTGTACGCGGGCCTTGCCTGCCACTGCACTCCTCACTCCGAGGTCGTGCGGGCAGCACCCGCAGCGACCTCACTCGTGCACTTGAAGCCTGGTCATTTCAGGGACTTCATCGTGTGCTCATGTCGGTCGTCCTACCCTGCTAGCGACCCTCGCCCGGTCGGGCTGACCGGACGTAGTGGTTGGCGCATCGACGTGCTCTGCCAGCACACCGTGGTCGAGGACCTCGGTGATGCGCAGCGCTCGCCCGAAGGCGCGGCGCCGCACCGCCAGCGCGAAGCAGGCCGGATCCGGGTGCATGTTCGCTCCCCGACCCGGCAGCCTGCGGCGCGGATCAGGCCGGAGGCTGTGACCAGCCTCGTCCCCGATCGCGACGATCCGCAGCAATTCGCTGGCCGGCGCACGTTTCCGGCAGCCCACACAGGTGCGCTCCGGCTGCGCGCGTCGTACCACTGGAGGAAGTCTACCCCTAGCTGCCCGAGATCGCGCCGCCCGGCTCCGGCACGTGCTCCGCCGCCCCGCGCGCGGCGGGCGCGGTCTGCTCCGCGTCGGACCGGATGTCGATCCGCCAACCGGTCAACCGGGCAGCGAGTCGGGCATTCTGCCCCTCGCGGCCGATGGCGAGCGAGAGCTGGAAATCCGGGACGGTCACCCGGGCGGCCCGGCCGGCCAGGTCGACCACCTCGACGCGCAGCGCCTTGGCCGGCGACAACGCGTTGCCGACGAAGGTGGCCGGGTCGTCCGACCAGTCGATGATGTCGATCTTTTCACCGTGCAGCTCGCTCATCACCGCGCGCACCCGCTGGCCCATCGGACCGATGCAGGCGCCCTTGGCGTTCACCCCGGGGGTGGTGGAGCGGACGGCGATCTTCGTACGGTGACCTGCCTCACGGGCGATCGCGCCGATCTCGACAGTGCCGTCGGCGATCTCCGGCACCTCCAGCGCGAACAGCTTCTTGACCAGCGCCGGGTGCGACCGGGACAGGGTGATCTGCGGGCCGCGCATGCCCTTGGCCACGTGCACCACCACGCACCGGACCCGCTCGCCGTGGGCGTACCGCTCGCCGGGCACCTGCTCGGACTGCGGCAGCACGCCCTCCAGCTTGCCCAGGTCGACGCTGACGATGCCCTTCTCGGTACGGGTCTCGTGCGCCTGCACCACGCCGGTGATCAGGTCACCCTCGCGGCCCACGTACTCGCCGAAGTGCACCTCGTCGGTGGCCTCCCGCAGACGCTGGAGGATCACCTGCTTGGCGGTCATCGCGGCGATCCGCCCGAAGTCGTGCGGCGTGTCGTCCCACTCGCGCACCAGGGAACCGTCGGCGTCCATCTCCTGGGCGTACACCAGGGCGGCGCCGGACTTGCGGTCGATCTCCACCCGGGCGTGCGGCTCGGCGCCGTCGGTGTGCCGGTAGGCGGTCAGCAACGCGGTCTCGATCGCCGCGAGAATCGTGTCGAACGGGATCTCCCGCTCGCGCTCGAGTGCGCGCAGCGCCGCGAGGTCGATGTTCACCTCTCCTCGTCCTCCACATCATCTTCGTCGTCGATGTCGTCTGAATCGTCGTTCTCGTCCGCGTCGTCCGCGTCGTCGAACTCGTCGGTGTCGTCCGGCTCGCCCAGCTCGGCGAGGCGGGTGAACTCGACCTGCACCCGGCCCGGACCCAACTGGGCGTACGCCCAGGAGTCGCGGCCGGCGTCGGTCTCCAACTGCACTGTCTCGTCGTCGGCCCCGACCACCCGGCCGGTCAGCTGGCGATCCCCGGAGGGCTGCTCGCCCCGCTGGCCGGGCAGCGCTGCCGCGCCCCGGACGGTGACCTTGACCAGCCGGCCCACGTTGCGCCGCCAGTGCCGGGGCAGGGTGAGCGGCCGGTCCACACCCGGCGAGCTGACCTCGAGCTGGTATTCCCCGGCGAGAATGTCGCCGTCGGTCTCCTCGGCGGCGTCCAGCGCGGCCGAGACCGCACGGGAGACGTCCGCGACCGCGTCCAGGTCGATGCCGCCGTCGGCGTCCACGATCACCCGCACCACGTGCCGGCGGCCGGCCCGGGAGACCGACAGGTCCTCCAGGTCGTAGCCCACGCCGTTGACCACCGGCTCGATCACGGTCCGCAACCGGGTGCGTCGTGCCGCGAGATCACCGCCGCCGCGCGGGGCGGCGGCGCGCGGAGTGGCGCCGTCGCGTGGTCCGCGGGAGCCCGCGCCGTCGCGGGGTCGACCCGTCGACCTGGTGGCACGGCCACGCTGCGTCATCTGCGCACCCTTTCCCTGGTCGACCGGGACCCTCGTCCCGCCATGCCGGCACGCCACCGGAGCGGACGCGCCGGTGGCTGCGCAGAGCGTAACGCGCCTGCCCGGCGGCGGACCGGGCGGCGCACCGACGGCGATGGCCCCCGGACCGGCGCGGATGGTGTTCACTTGCCCGGTGGGGATCGGCAGAACGACACCGCGCGACCAAGTATCCGGACATAACCGGCGAAAGCTCCTGCGCACCGGGGCACTGCTGGCGCTCGGCTGCGCAGCGGCGCCGCTGACCGGCTGTGATCTTTTCGACCGCGACGACGAGCCGGCGCCACCGCCGGACCCGCTGCGCCCGATGGTCGACGAGGCGCTGGGCCTGGCCGCCGCTTACCGGGCGGGCGCCGCCGCCCACCCGGACCTGGCCGACCGCCTCGGCCCCATCGCCGAGACACACACCGCGCACGCCACCGAGCTCGCCCGGGTCATCGGCGTCACTCTCGGGTCCGCGCCCGCCGCCGACCCGAGCGCCACCGCGGCGACCGAGCCGGCCGACGCGCTGGCCGCCCTGCGCGCGCGGGAGAAGACCGCACAACAGTCGGCCACCGCGGCCTGCGCGGCGGCGCCCGCCGAGCGGGCGGCGCTGCTCGGGTCGATCGCCGCCGCCCGGGCCACCCACCAGGAGGCACTGAAGTGAGGCAGCCCACCGCCGGGGAGGCCCTCGCCGCCGCCCTCTCCGCCGAGTACGCGGCGATCTACGCCTACGGGCGGATCGGCGTCCGCCTCACCGGGGCGGCACGCGACCTCGCACACCAGGCGGAGGCCGCGCACCGACGCCGGCGCGACGCCCTGGTGGTGCAGCTCAGCACCACCGGCGGCACCGTTCCGCCGGGCCGGGCCGGGTACGCCCTGCCGTTTCCCGTCACCGACCGGGCGAGCGCGTTGCGGCTCGCCGTCGAGGTGGAGGAGCGCACCGCGGCGCACTGGCGGGCCGCGTTGGCGTCCACCACCGGCCCGGACCGCGACCAGGCACTGGCCGCCCTCGTCGAGTACGCCGTACGGGCCACGCGGTGGCGAAAGACCGCAGGGGTGACCCCGCTGACTGTCGCATTTCCCGGCCGCCCGAGCTGAGCCGGTCCGCTCCGGTTGCGGAGCGCATACCAGGTATGCATACTCCGTTGCCATGTCCATCCGTCACGGGCTGCTCGCCCTTCTCGAACGCGGCCAGATGTACGGCTACCAGCTGCGCGCCGCGTTCGAGGAGTCGACCGGCTCGACCTGGCCGCTGAACATCGGGCAGGTCTACACCACGCTGTCCCGGCTGGAACGGGACGGTCTGGTGCGCCCGCTGCCGGAGAGCGAGGCCGGGCAGCGCCCGTACGAGATCACCGACGCCGGCCGGGCGGACCTCGCGCTGTGGTTCGCCACCCCGATCAGCCGTAACGACCGCCCCCGCGACGAGCTGGCGATCAAACTGGCCCTGGCGCTCACCACCCCCGGAGTGGACGTCCGCTCGGTGGTGCAGGCCCAGCGCAGCGCGACGATGCGCACGTTGCAGGAGTTGACCCGGTTGAAGTACGGCAGCGACCGCCCGGAGGACATGCCGTGGCGGCTGGTGCTGGACTCGATGGTGTTCCAGGCAGAGGCTGAGGTGCGGTGGCTGGACCACTGCGAGAGCAGCCTGGTCCGGCATCAGCCCAACGGGCCGACGACGCACCCGCCCCGGCCGCCCGACCCCGGGGCGTCGGACGGCGCGCGGTGGGTCGACGAGGAGGCGCGACGGTGAGCGGAACGGACGACGCGGTGCTGGAGCTGCGCGCCGTCCACCGCACCCACGGCTCCGGCCCGGCGGCGGTCCACGCGCTGCGCGGTGTGAGCCTGGTCGTCCGGCCGGGCGAGCTGGTCGCCGTGATGGGTCCGTCCGGTTCGGGCAAGTCGACGCTGCTGGCTCTCGCCGGTGGGCTGGACCGACCGACCCGCGGCGACGTCCGGGTCGAGGGCCAGCCGCTCGGGGCGCTGGATCGCCGCGGGCTGGCCCAACTGCGCCGCCGTCGCATCGGTTACATCTTCCAGCAGCTCAACCTGCTGGGCAGCCTGAGCGCCCTGGAGAACGTCGCGCTCCCGCTGGAGCTCGACGGCATCGGCGGCCGGCGGGCCCGCGCGGCGGCTCTGGCCGCGTTGACCGAGGTGGGCCTGCCGGCGCTGGGTGACCGCTTCCCGGACCAGCTCTCCGGTGGTCAGCAGCAGCGGGTGGCGATCGCCCGCGCGCTGGTCGGCGAGCGGCGGCTGGTGCTCGCCGACGAACCCACCGGTGCCCTGGACTCGCAGACCGGCGAGGCGGTGCTGCACCTGCTGCGCCGCCGGGTCGACGCGGGCGCCGCCGGCATCCTCGTCACCCACGAAGCGCGCCACGCCGGCTGGGCCGACCGGGTGGTGTTCCTGCGCGACGGCGTTCTGGTCGACACGACGGCCCCGCTGGGCAGCGTCGAGCAACTGCTGTCCGGCAGCGACCGTTGACCCTGCGCCGGTCGCCGCTGGCACGCCGCCGCGTCGATCCGCCGGCGGTGGGTCCGGTGACACCGCCCGCGTCCGCCGGGCGGCGGAGGTTCGCCGAACTGACCGGCTCGTGGCGGGCCGCGCTGCGGATCGCCCGACGGGAGTCGCGCCGGGCGCGTCGGCGTACCGCCCTGGTGCTCGCGATGATCGCCCTGCCGGTGCTCGTGCTGGCCTTCTTCGCCGCGAGCTACGACATGTCCGAACTGACCTCGCAGGAGCGTCTCGACCGGCGCCTCGGCGTCGCCGACGCGGAACTGCGGTGGGTCGCCGAGACGCCGCTCATCCAGGACGAGTGGGGCGACAGCTGGTATCCCCGGGACGGCACCCAGTCGGCGGTCGGCCGTCCGGCCACCGCCGCCGAGGTGACCGCGTTGCTCGGCTCCGGCAGCCGGGTCACCGAGGTCCGCGCCGGAGGGCCGGTGCAGGTGCGGGGCCCGAGAGGTGACGAGACCCTGGACGGGCGGGTGCTCGACCTCACCGACCCGCTGGCCCGGAGCCTGGTGCGGTTCCGGTCGGGGCGGGCGCCGCAGCAGCCCGGCGAGATCGCGGTGAGCCCGACGGCGCTGCGCCGCCTGGACGTACGCCTGGGCGACGCCGTGGCCACCGCCGACAGGACGAGGACGTACACAGTGGTCGGGGTGGTCGAGTTTCCTGACGACCTCGGCCCGGTGGTGGCGCTGCACCCGACGGCCGTCGGGCGGGCCGATCCTCAGTCGGACACCCGCTGGTTGGTCGACGTGCCCGGCGTCGTCGACGCGGCGATGGTGTCGCGGCTCAACGACCACGGGGTGGTGGTCGTACCCCGCCACCTTCCGGCCTCGGCGATGTCGTCCCGCAGCTGGATCGGCTACGCCGACACCACCGACCTGAGCACCGGCGTGCTCATCGCCGGCCTGGGGCTGCTGGAGGTCGTACTGCTGGTCGGGCCGGCGTTCGCCGTGGGGGTCCGCCGTCGGCGCCGCGACCTGGCGCTTGTCGCGGTGGCCGGTGGGGACGCGGCCCAACTGCGTCGGGTCGTGCTCGCCGACGGCGTGGTGCTGGGCGTGCTGGGCGCCGCGACGGGGTTGCTGCTCGGTGTCGGCGCGGCGTTCGCCGGCCGTCCGCTCATGGAGCAGTACGTCTTCAGCGCCCGCTTCGGCGGGTACCGCTGCTGGCCTTCGGCCCTGGTCGTGCTCGGCGGGGTCGCGGTGCTGGCCGGGGTGCTGGCCGCGCTCGCGCCGGCCTGGACGGCGGCCCGGCAGGACGTCATCGCCGGGCTCGCCGGGCGACGTACCCCTCCGCCGCCCCGGGCCCGCGCCCTGGCCCTCGGGTTGACGCTTGTGGTCGGTGGGGCGGCGCTCGCGGCGTTCGGGGCCAGCCGGACGTCACCGGCGGTGATCCTGACCGGCCTGATCCTCGGCGAGCTGGGCCTGGTCTGTTGCACGCCCACCTTGATCGGCGTCCTCGCCCGGCTCGGCCGGCTGCTGCCGCTGGCGCCCCGCATCGCGCTGCGCGACGCCAGCCGCAACCGGGCCGCCGCGGCGCCGGCCATCTGCGCCGTGATGGCCGCGGTGGCCAGCAGCGTCGCGCTCGGCGGATACCTGACCAGCGACGGCGTCCGGGACGCCCGCGCCTACCGGCCGATGCTGCCCACCGGTCACGTGCGCATCAACCCCGAGGAGCCGCGCCGGCAGCCCGAGCCGACGTTGGCCCAGGTCGACGCCGTCGCACGGGCGCAGCTGGGCGCCACCGCCATCGCACCCGTACGCGTGCCGCTCTGCTCCTCGACCGACGACCCGGCGGACTACTGCTCCGTCGGGCCGGAAATCCCGCCGGAGCGCATCTGCCCCTTTCCCCCCGGTGACGGCCTGTCGGCGACGCAGCGTCGCCAGGCGCGGGCCGACCCGCGCTGCCAGGACCGTGCCGCCGACTACTTCGGCAACGGCGTCGAGACACTGGTGGACGACGGCAGCGCGCTGCCGCTGCTCACCGGCGCCGACGCAGCGGCGACCTCCGCCGCCACCGCGGTGCTGCGCGCCGGAGGCGTGGTGGTGACCGACCCGCGCTACCTGCACGACGGCCGGGTGACGGTGCAGGTGAACGAGGTGCGGATCGGGCGGGACGAGGCGACCGCCCGGCGGGACGTGCCCGGCTACGTGTTGCCGCGGACGGTCGGCCTGCCCCGTCTCCTGCTGTCCGCGTCCGCCGCCCGGCAACTCGGTTTGAGCACTGTCGAGGCGGGCTGGGTGGTCGACACCCCGGCGCCGCCGAGCCAGCGCCGCCAGGATCGATTCGCCGACGACCTGCGGGCCTTCGGGACGTACTCCCTCCAGGTGGAGCATGGCGCCGCTCCGCGCGACGACTCTCCGCTGCTGCTGCTCCTCGCCGCGGCGGCCGGACTGATCACGGTGGGCGCCGCCGGGATCGCCACGGCGCTCGCCGCCGCGGAGGGCCGCGCCGAGCTGTCCACCCTCGCCGCGGTCGGCGCCGCCCCTGCGGTACGCCGACTGCTGGCGATCTGTCAGGCCGGAGTGATCGCCGGTCTCGGCTCGGTGCTCGGCATCGTGGCCGGGCTCGGCACCGCGGCGATCGTGCTGTTCTCGGCCAACCGGGAGTACGCCACGGCCTGGCCGGTCCGGGAGCCGTACCCCTACCTGGTGCCGTGGCCGGCGCTGGGCGTGCTGGTCCTGGTGCCGGTGGTGGCGATGCTCGGCGCGGGCCTGTTCACCCGGTCGGGACTGCCGATCGAACGTCGCCTGGACTGAACCCGGGCACCCCGGGGCCGTGGGACCGGAACCGGACCGTCCGGTGGTGTCGTCGGGGCAGGGCAGGCGGCAGACTGGGCCCCGTGTCAGCGCTCGCAACCCTCACCCGTCGACTCGGCCACCACCGCTGGTTCGGGGCGGCCGCCCGCCTGCTGGTCCCCGCCGATCGCATCGTCGGCCGGCTCACCCGGGGCCGGGTGGTCGCGCTCGGCGTACTCCCGTCCCTTGTGATCACCACGACCGGTCGGCGCTCGGGCAAGCCGCGCAGCAATCCGCTGCTCTACGTGACCGACGGCGACGCGTACGTGGTGATCGGCTCCAACTGGGGGCAGACCCACCAGCCCGGTTGGGCGATGAACCTGCTCGCCGACCCGGCCGCCGAGGTGGACGTGAAGGGTCGCCGGCTCCCGGTGCGGGCCGAGTTGGCCACCGGGGACGAACGGGACCGGCTGTGGCAGCTGCTGGTCACCGAGTGGCCGGCGTACCGCACGTACGTCGAGCGGGCCGGCGGCCGGGAGATCCGCATTTTCCGGCTGGTGCCGACCGGGCGCGGCGTACCGGCCGACCCCCCGCCGGCTGGCTAGGCTGACGCCAGTCGCTTCAGGCGGAGGTTGACCCGTGAGCGCGAGGAGTGAGCCGGTCCTGCGAGCCCCGCAGCCGCGAACAAAGGCCCACCCGTGAGCGCGAGGAGTGAGCCGGTCCTGCGAGCCCCGCAGCCGCGAACAAAGGCCCACCCGTGAGCGCGACGAACGAGCGGTCGGGTGTCGACCGGGGCCTCGACGATCGACGGTGGACGGTGGCGGAGCGGGTCGCCGAGGTGATCCGGCGGCGGTTTCCGGCCGACGTGCTCGCGATCGGAGTCCACGGTCCCCTGGCGCACGGCGACGACGACGGTGGCGGTGACGGCGAGGTGGGGATGCTGGTGGTCACCTACCGGCCGGGCGCCGGGCCGCCGCCGGCGACCCGGCGGGTGGACGGTGTGCTTGTCGATCTGACCGTGGCCGCCGCCGACGACTATCTCGGGCAGGCCCGGGTGCTGTCCCCGTTGTGGCCGCTGACGGCCGACCGGTACGTCACCACCCGGTCCCTGTACGACCCGACGAGCTGGCTGCGGACGTTGCGGGACGAGCATCTCGGCCGGCTCGCCCGGGCCCGGCCGGCGGAGTTCAGCACCGCGGCGCGGCAGGCCTGGTACCGGGGCAGCGCCGCGCACTCGCGGGCCGCCCGGTTGGCCGAGTGGTACGAGACCGACCAGGCGTTGCTGATGCTCGGTGAGGCGCGGTTGGCCGCGGCGACGGTGACCGGCCTGCTGGGCCGCACCTACTTCCGCGATCCGGGGGACGCGGTGCGGCGCACGGGGCTGGCCGGCGCGGACATGACGGAGGTCGGCGCGGTGCTGACGCGGCAGGCCGAGGAGTTGGCGGCGCGTGGCCGCCCGGTCGACGGCACCATCGACGAGCTGCTCACCGGTTGACCGGCGTCACAGCCCGCCCTGCACTCCGATCAGCGAGCCGACCAGGTAGGTGGCGCCCGCCGCGGCGGCCCCCAGCACGAGCTGGCGCAGGCCGCTCGTCCACCAGGGTCGGTTGGTGAACTTGGCCACCACGGCCCCGGCGGCGAACAGGCCGATCCCGCCGACGGCGAGCGCCAGCCAGAGGTCGGTGGCGCCCAGCAGGTACGGCAGCAGCGGGATCAGCGCCCCCACCGAGAAGAACAGGAACGAGGAGATCGCCGCCGCCCACGGGCTCGGCTGGTCGTCCGGGTCGACGCCCAACTCCTCGCGGACGTGCACCCGCAGCGCCTCCTCCGGGTCCCGCCGTACCGCCTCGGCGACCTGGGTGGCGAGGTCGCGGGGCAGGCCGCGGGCCACCCAGGCGTCGGCCAGCTCGCGGGCCTCCGCCTCCGGGTGCCGCTCCAGCTCGCGCCGCTCCTTGGCCACCTCGGCGGCGACCTGTTCGTTGGCCGAGCGGACGCTCGTGTACTCGCCGAGCCCCATCGAGATCGCACCGGCCACCAAGCCGGCGGACCCGGTCAGCACGATGCTGCGGGGTGACACGCCACCGCCGCCGACGCCGGCGATGAGGGCGATGTTGGTGACCAGCCCGTCCATCGCGCCGAAGACGGCCGGGCGCAGCCAGCCGCCGGAGACGTCCGCGTGGTGTGCCTCGCGCAGGGCTGCGGGGGTGTCGGTCACAGCGGCTGCCCTTCGTTCGCGACTGCGGGACTTCGCTTCGCTGCGTTCCTCGCGCTCACGGGAGGGTCAGGATCTCGTGGCCGTCGTCGGTGACGACGATGGTGTGCTCGAACTGGGCGGTCCACCTGCGGTCCTTGGTGACCACCGTCCACCCGTCGTCCCACATGTCGTACTGGTAGGTGCCGAGGGTGATCATCGGCTCGATGGTGAAGGTCATCCCCGGCTCCATGATGTCCGTGGGGCGGGGGCTGTCGTAGTGCGGCACGTAGAGCCCGCTGTGGAAGGTCTCGCCGATCCCGTGGCCGGTGAAGTCGCGGACCACGCCGTAGCCGAACCGCTTGGCGTACGACTCGATGACGCGGCCGATCACGTTGATCTGCCGACCCGGCTTGACCGCGCGGATGCCGCGCATCATGGCCTCGTGGGTGCGTTCGACGAGCAGCCGGGCCTCCTCGCTGACCTCGCCGACGCAGAAGGTCGCGTCGGTGTCACCGTGCACCCCACCGATGTACGCGGTCACGTCGACGTTGATGATGTCGCCGTCGGTCAGGACGGTCGAGTCCGGGATGCCGTGGCAGATGACCTCGTTGACGCTGGTGCAGCAGGACTTGGGGTAGCCCCGGTAGCCGAGCGTCGACGGGTACGCGTCGTGGTCGCAGAGGAACTCGTGCACCAGACGGTCGATCTCGTCGGTGGTCACGCCGGGCTTGCAGTGTTCACCGGCGAGCTGGGTCGCCTGGGCGGCGAGCCGGCTGGCGATCCGCATCTTCTCGATGGTCTCCGGTGTCTGCACGTGCGAGCCGCGCCACTGCTGCGGGCTCTTCTTACCCACGTACTCCGGGCGGGGAATGTGGGCGGGCACCTGTCGCATCGGGGAGAGCGTGCCTGGGGTCAGCGGCGGACGGACGGTCATGGCGCAAGCCTATCGCCGGAGGAGCTGGTGACCCGTGCCACGGCCGGTCACTCCCGGTTGTTGCCCTGCCAGGTCGGCTGTGCCATGGTGTCTGCGTGGATCAAGGGGGAGCACCACCCGTCTTCTCCGCCAGCGCGGAGATCGACGGAGAGCACCTCCGCGTGGTGGTGACCGGTGAGGTCGACATGGCGACCGCCGACACGATGCTCCAGACCGCCCTGCGCGAGCCCGCCCGCCGGATCACCCTCGATCTGCGGGCCGTGACCTTCTTCGACTCGGCGGCCATCCACGCAGTGGTCCGGCTCGCCCAGCAGTTCACCGGCACGCTCACCGTGCTGCCGTCCCGGCAGGTCCGCCGGGTGCTGGAGATCTCCGGCCTGGGCGACCAGAGCTGGCTCGACCCGGTCTGAGGCCGCTGACACCCCGGCCGCCGGGTGCGCGGTCAACTCTGCAACTGCCGGCGCAGCGTCACCTCGGTGCCCTCGTCGGTACGCCGCACCATCAGGTCACCCAGCGCCTTGATTAGTGACAGGCCGCGCCCCCGGAATCCGGAGTCGGTCGACTCCCGCCACTGCCCGGTGTCGCGCACGGTGGCGATCACCGTCCGGTCCTCGATGGCCACCTCGACGCTGATCACCGCCTCGGCCGGCTGGACGGGGTGCTCGATGGCGTTCGCGGCGGCCTCCGAGACCGCCACGGTCAGGTCGAACAGGTCCGTCTCGCCGACGTTGTGCGCGACGAGGAAGTCCTCCAGGCGCTTGCGCAGGACGCTCAGCCGGGTCGGGTCCGCCGGCAGCCGCAACGCGAACCGGTTCAGCTCCGCCGCCTCCAGGGCGAGCACCGCCACGTCGTCGCGGCGCGGCCGTCCGGTGACCCGCTCGACCACCGTGTCGATCAGATCCGCCACGTGCTCGCCGGGGGTGGCCGCGTCGGCGCGCAGCTGTGCCAACGCGGCGTCGATACCGAGCTGACGGTCCTCGACCAGCCCGTCGGTGTAGAGCAGCAGGCGGCTACCCGCGGTCAACTCCCCCTCGACGGTCCGGTACGTCGTGTCGGGGATGGCGCCGACCGGCGGGCCGAGCGCGCGGTCGTGCAGGAACGCCACGTCGTCTCCTCGGATCAGCAGGGGGGACGGGTGGCCGGCGCTGGCGTAGCGCAGCCGGCCGGTGCGGGGGCTGAACTGCAGGCAGACCACTGTCGCGAACGAACGCCCCTCGGTGGACCCGACAAGTCGGTTGAGGCGGCTCAGCGACTGACCCGGGTCGAAACCCTCCAGCAGGTACGCCCGCAGCGCGTTGCGCAGCTGCCCCATCGCGGCGGCGGCCTGGACGCCCTTGCCGACCACGTCGCCGATGACCAGCACCAGGTCGTCGCCCTCGATCGCGAGCGCGTCGTACCAGTCGCCGCCGACCTCGACGTCGGCGCTGCCCGGCAGGTACCGGCTCGCGACGACCGCGCCCGGCAACTGGGGCAGCGACCTCGGCAGCAGGCTGTGCTGCAACGTGGTGGCGATGCGGTGTTCGGCTTCGTAGAGCTGCGCGTTCTCCAGCCGGACCCCCACCAGCCGGGCGAGCTGGGTGAGCGCGGCCTCGTCGGCCTGCGAATCGTCGCCGGCGGCCCGCCAGACCTGTAGCTCGCCGAGCTGCTCGCGGGTGGTGCCGGTCAGCGCCGCCACGAAGGACGGGTCGGTGGCGGTGACGCCACCGCCGTCGGCCTCGGAGCGGGCACCGGACGCGGTGACCACGACCCGGGCGGCCTCGGCGAGGCTGAGCGCGTGCCGGGCGGCGACTTGGAGCACGTCGGCGGTGGAGCGGGCGGTGTTGACCGCGACCGCCGCGTCGGCCAGCGCCCGGAGCCGACGGATGATCTGCCCGCGCAGCTGACCCAGTTCGACGTTGGCCCGGACGCGGGCGATCAGCTCCTGCCCGGAGAACGGCTTGGTCAGGTAGTCGTCGGCGCCCACGGAGAGGCCGGCGACGGCTTCGGCGGACCCGGCGCGGGCGGAGAGCAGCACGATCGGCACGTCGCGGGTGCGGGGGTCCGTGCGCAGCGCGCCGACCAGGCCGAACCCGTCCAGCCGGGGCATCATCACGTCGGTGAGCACGAGATCGAACCCGCCCTCACGAGCCAGCGTCAGGCCTGCCAGACCGTCGCTCGCGGTGACGACCTCCCAGGTCGGGGAGAGCAACCGCGTCACGTGCTCGCGCAGGTCGACGTTGTCGTCGACGACGAGGATCCGGCCAGCCGGGGCCGCGTCGGTCGGCTGGCGGCTGGCCGGCTCGGTGCTGTCCTCGTCGGCCCACAGGGCCGTCTCCGCCACGTACAGCCGGGCCTGCTCGGGCTCACCCGTGGGCAGGGGCGCGAACGGGGCGACCCGGTCGGCGGGCAGGTGCGCCGATCCGAACGGGACGGTCACCGTGAAGGTGCTGCCCTCGTCGATCTCGCTGGTCACACCGACGCCGCCGCCATGCATCTCGACCAGTTCCCGGACCAGCGCGAGCCCGATCCCGGTGCCCTCGTGCGTGCGGGCGCGCACCCCGGGCACCCGGTGGAAACGCTCGAAGACGTGCGGCAGCTCGCTCGGCACGATGCCCGCGCCGGTGTCGGTGACCTCCAGGCGGGCGACGCCGTCCTCGGCGCGGACCCGCACCCGGATCTCGCCGTCGAAGGTGAACTTCACCGCGTTCGACACCAGGTTGAGGACGATCTTCTCCCACATGTCCCGGTCGATGAAGACCGGCGCCGGCAGCGGCGGGCAGTCCACCACAAGTCGCAGCCCGGCGCGCTCGGTGGCCGAGCGGAAGGTGCTGGCCAGCCGGGCGGTGTAGCCGGCCAGGTCGGTGGGCTGGTAGCGGGCGGCCAGCCGCCCGGATTCCAGTCGGGAGAAGTCGAGCACGGTGTTGACCAGCTTGAGCAGGCGCAACGCGTTGCGGTGCATCACGACGAGCCGGTCGGTGTAGGCGGCCGGCAGCTCCGGGTCGGCCAGCATGTCCTCCAGCGGGCCGAGCACCAGGGTCAACGGCGTACGGAACTCGTGGCTGACGTTGGCGAAGAAGTTGGTCTTCGCCCGGTCCAGCGCGGCCAGCTCGGCGGCCCGGGCGCGCTCCTGCTCGTACGCCCGCTGGGTGCCCACCGCGCGGGAGATCTGCGCGGCCACCAGGTCGAGGAAGTCGCGGTACTCGTCGCCGAGCGGCAGCCGGCGGTCGACGCCGGCGACCAGCGCGCCGACCGTCTCGTTGGCGGCCTTGACGGGCAGCACGAGCGCCACGTCGGCGGCGCCGGCCGGCGGCTGGGCGAGCAAACGGCTCACCTCGACGGTGGCGGGCGAGCCCTCGGCGACCAGCTCGGCGATCGTGTCGGGCGGGACACTCACCGCGGCCGGGTCGACGCAGCTGGTGGCGGTCAGGGTGAACTGGCCGGTGGAGTCGGCCAGGTAGATCAGCGCGAACGGCACGTCGGCGGAGTGCCGGGCGAGCACGTCGGTGGCGGTCCGGCCCAGCTCGCCCGCGCTGATCACGTCGGCCAGCTCGGTGCCCAGCTCCGACAACGCCCGCAGCCGGCGTTCGCCGACCACCCGCCCGGTGGTCTCGTTGACGATGCAGTAGACGCCGCTGACCGAGCCGTCGACACCCCGGATCGGGTCGTACGAGACGTCGAAGTAGGTCTGCTCGACGAAACCGGAGCGGTCCAGCAGGAAGGGGTGGTCCTCGCCGCGGTAGGAGAGCCCGGTGCTCCGGACCCCGTCGAGCAGCGGGCCGAGGACGTCCCACGTCTCGGCCCAGTGGTGTCGGGCCGGTTGGCCGAGCACGTGCGGGTGCTTGCTGCCGATGGTCGGCCGGTACGCGTCGTTGTAGAAGGCGAGCTGCTCGTCACCCCAGAACATGACGATCTGCGCGCTGGAGGAGAGCATCATGCCGATGGCGTTGGAGAGCGCCCCCGGCCACCCGGACGGGCCGCCCAGGGGATGGGTGGACCAGTCGAAGGCGCGGAGCCGCTCGCCCAGCTCACCGCCGCCCGCATACGCGGCGGCGAGCAGCGGGGGGATGTGGTGGACGTCCGCGAAGGAATGCCCCGCATCCGCGCCCCCCTGGGCCGAGCTCATGCTGCCTCCCCGCTTCGGCCGTACCCCGCAGCCGTTGATCTTCACGCGCCGTGCTCCGACTTGTACCCCGGCGGACCAGCAACGTAACGCATGACGACGCTTGGACGCTGGTTAGGAGTGCCGCACCCGCCGCCGACGCGACAGCGCAGGGGTGGACGCCGGCCCGGGTGGTCGCCGCAAGCGCCCCTGACCTGTCAGAAGACCGGCAGTCCGTCGATGCTCGCGGCGTTCTTGGTGGCCCGGTACGTCACCAGATCATCGGCCGTACGGCGGGAGTGTGAGGTAAGCAACAGGTCACGCTCCGCGCGGAAGTCCATCAGCGGCACCGCATAACCGCAGGAGTCACTGACCCGCTCGACGTCGACGGTGATCACAGCCCGCACGGCGTGCACGTCCGGCGGCGCGGGAAACTCGGCGAGCCGGTCGGCGTAGCCCGCCTCGGTCACGGCGACACTGCTGCCCCTGCCGTGCAGACGCACGATCTTCGGCGGACCGTCGAACGCGCAGAACATCAGGGTGATGCGGCCGTTGTCGCGCAGGTGGGCGATGGTCTCCGCGCCGCTGCCGTGGTAATCCAGGTAGGCCACCCGGTGCGGGCCGAGGATCACGAAGGTGCCGGTCATGCCCTTCGGCGAGACGTTGACGTGCCCCTCGGGCCCGGACGGCGCGGTGGCCACGAAGAAGACCGGCTGGGCCGCGATGAACTCCCCCAGACGACCGTCGATCTCCGGATAGACCTTGCCCATGCGGTGATCCTCCCATCGCAGCCACGCCCCGCCGGGGGCGACCTGCGTCACACAGTCGTCGACCCCGCCGCGTCCATGCCCTCGTGGCGGCCCCGCGCCAGCGGGCCGGACGCGCGTTCGCCGGCCAACCGGACCAGCGCCGTGATCGGGCGCGGGTCCGGCTCGTTCTCCGGATGCCACTGCACCCCGAGCACGAACGAACGCTCCGGGTCCTCAACCGCCTCGATCACGCCGTCCGCCGCCCAGCCGCTGACCGCGAGCCGCCCCGGGGTGGCGACCGCCTGATGGTGGTACGAGTTGACCCGGTCCACCCCGGCCAGCGTCCTCGCCGCCAGGCTCCCCGGCGCGAACCGCACCGGATGGGTGCCGTAGACCCCCGGAGCCGGACGGTGCGCCTCCGACCCGAGGACGTCGGGGAGGTGCTGGTGCAGGGTCCCCCCGTACGCCACGGCGAGCAGCTGCATCCCCCGACAGACACCCAGCACGGGCAGGTCGACGGCGAGCGCGGCCGTCAACAGGGTCAGCTCACCGGCGTCCCGGTCCGGCCGGTCCTCGGTCCGCGGGTGGGGCTGCTGGCCGTACCGCCCCGGACCGACGTCGGCGCCCCCGGCCAACAGGAGCCCGTCGAGGACCGCCAGCACGTCGCCGTCGGAGTCGTCCGGTGGCAGCACCACCGCCCGGCCACCGGCAGCGGTCACCGCCCGCACGTACGCCTCGGGCACCAGCACCGCCCGCACCCCGCGCCACACAGCCCAGTCGGCGGGCTCGACGTACGCGCTGATCCCGATCAACGGCCGTCTCATAGCGGTGTGACGTACGCGCCGGTGATCCCGCCGTCGACCACGAACTGCGCGGCGGTCATGAACGAGGCGTCGTCGCTGGCCAGGAACGCCACCGCGGCGGCGATCTCCTCCGGCTGCCCGAAGCGACCCATCGGCACGTGCACCAGTCGGCGGGCAGCCCGCTCCGGGTCGGCGGCGAACAACTCCAGCAGCAACGGGGTGGCCACCGGGCCGGGGCAGAGCGCGTTGACCCGGATGCCCTCGCGGGCGAACTGCACACCCAACTCCCGGGTCATCGCCAGCACCCCGCCCTTGCTCGCCGTGTACGCGATCTGCGACGTCGCCGCGCCCATCAGCGCCACGAACGAGGCCGTGTTGATGATCGAGCCCTTGCCCTGGCGGCGCATGTGCGGGATCGCGTACTTGCAGCAGAGGTAGACGCTCGTGGTGTTGACCCGGAGCACCCGCTCCCACGCGTCCAGGCCGGTGTCCAGGATGGAGTCGTCGTCCGGCGGTGAGATGCCGGCGTTGTTGAACGCGATGTCCACCCGGCCGTGCCGGTCGGCCACCCCGTCGAACAGGTCGCGAACCGCCGACTCGTCGGCCACGTCGGTGGCCACGAACTCACCGCCGCACTCCTGCGCGGCCTTCTCGCCGGCCTCCGCGTCGATGTCCACGCAGACCACCCGCGCCCCCTCGGCGGCGAACCGCCGCACGGTGGCCAACCCGATGCCGCTGCCCGCTCCGGTGACCACTGCCACCCGGTCCTGCAACCGACCCTGCACTGGCCTCACTCCTCAGTCGCGATGAACACGTTCTTGACGTCCGTGAAGGAGTGCAGCGCGTCCGGGCCCAGCTCACGGCCGAGCCCGGAGCGCTTCATCCCACCGAACGGGGTCCAGTAGCGCACCGAGGAGTGCGAGTTGACGCTGAGGTTGCCCGCCTCGACGGCGCGGGCCATCCGCAGCGCGCGTCCCACGTCCCGGGTCCAGATCGAGCCGGAGAGGCCGTACTCGGTGTCGTTGGCGAGCCGGACCGCGTCGGCCTCGTCGTCGAACGGCAGCACCGACACCACCGGGCCGAAGATCTCCTCCCGCCAGTGCCGGTCGGCCGGCGAGTCGGCCAGCAGCACCGTCGGCGCGTGCCAGAAGCCGGGGCCGTCCGGGCGGGAGCCGGTGAAGGCGACAGTCGACCCGGCCACGTAGCTCTCTACCCGGTCCCGTTGGGCCGCGGAGATCAGCGGACCCATCTCGGCGGTGTCGCGGGACGGGTCCTCGACGCGTACCGCGCGTACCGCCGGTTCGAGGAGTTCCAGGAACCTGTCGTACACCTGGCGTTGGACCAGGATCCGCGACCGTGCGCAGCAGTCCTGGCCGGCGTTGTCGAAGACCGCGCCCGGCGCGGTCGCGGCGGCGCGTTCCAAGTCGGCGTCGGCGAACACGATGTTGGCGCTCTTGCCGCCCAACTCCAGGGTGAGTCGCTTCACCTGGGCGGCGCAGCCGGCCATGATGCGCGTGCCGACCTCGGTGGAGCCGGTGAAGCAGATCTTGCGGACCGCCGGGTGGCTGACGAACCGCTCCCCCACCACCGCGCCCTCACCGGGGACGACGGTGAACACGTCGTCGGGCAGGCCGGCCTCGCGGGCCAGCTCGGCCAGGCGCAACGCGGTGAGCGGGGTCAGCTCGGCGGGTTTGAGCACCACCGTGTTGCCGGCGGCGAGTGCGGGGGCGAACCCCCAGGCGGCGATCGGCATCGGGAAGTTCCACGGCACGATCACCCCGACCACGCCGAGCGGCTCGTGGAAGGTGACGTCCAGGCCGCCGGGCACGGGAATCTGCCGTCCGGTCAACCGTTCGGGCGCTCCGGCGTAGTAGTCCAGCACGTCGCGGACGTTGCCGGCCTCCCAGCGGGCGTTGCCGACGGTGTGCCCGGAGTTGCGGACCTCCAGGGCGGCCAGCTCGTCCACGTGCGCGTCGACGACGGCGGCGAACCTCCGCAGCAACCGCCCCCGATCCCCCGCCCCGACGCCCCGCCACGTCTCGAACGCCCGAGCCGCCCGCGAGATCGCCGAGTCGACCTCAGCAAGGGAAGCCCCCCTAACCTCCTGAAACCCAACCCCGGAAGCCGGATCAACAACCACCGTCACGCCCCCACCGCCCCTCCTCGTCGATCATGGAGTTGTGGTGCCTCGCGAAAGCCGCAATCCACCGTGCTTCGGCCGCCACAAGTCCATGATCGACACGGGCAACCCGGCGCGGGCCCTCAGAGGCGTTCGAAGCCACGGGTCAGCTCCCAGTCCGTCACCGCGGCGTCGAAGGCCGCCAGCTCCACCCTCGCCTGGTTGGCGTAGTGGGCGACCACCTCGTCGCCGAACGCTTCCCGCGCCACACTGGACGCCTCCCAGAGGGCCAGTGCGTCGCGCAGGGTGCTGGGGACCCGCTCGGCCTGCGGATCGTCGTACGCGTTGCCGGTGCACTCCTCGCCCAGCTCCAACTCCCGCTCGAGGCCGTGCAGCGCGCCGGCGACCAGCCCGGCGATCGCCAGGTACGGGTTGACGTCGGCGCCGGGCACCCGGTTCTCCACCCGCATCCCCTGCCCGTGCCCCACCACCCGCAGGGCGCAGGTGCGATTGTCCACGCCCCAGCGCAGGGCGGTCGGGGCGAACGAGCCCGGCTGGTAGCGCTTGTAGGAGTTGATGTTCGGGGCGAACAGCAGGCTGAACTCCCGCATGGTGGCGAGCAGCCCGGCGAGCACCCGCTGCCCGGTCGGCGACAGGTGCGCCGGCCCGTCACCGAGCATCGCCGATGCGCCCGTGCGGTCGCGCAGCGAGAAGTGGATGTGGCAGGAGTTGCCCTCCCGCTCGTTCGGCTTGGCCATGAAGGTGATCGACATGCCCTCCTGGGCGGCGATCTCCTTCGCGCCGTTCTTGTAGATCACGTGGTGGTCGGCGCAGGCGACCGCCTCGTCGTACCGGAAGGCGATCTCGTGCTGGCCGAGGTTGCACTCGCCCTTGGCGCTCTCCGGCGTCAGCCCGGCGCCGGCCATCTCGGTGCGGATCCGGCGCAGCAGCGGCTCCACCCGGGCGGTGCCGAGCAGCGAGTAGTCCACGTTGTACTGGTTGGCCGGGGTGAGGTCGCGGTAGCCGCGCCGCCAGGCGTCCTCGTACGAGTCGCGGAACAGCACGAACTCCAACTCGGTGCCGGCGTACGCGGTCAGCCCGTGCTCGGCCAGCCGGTCCAGTTGCCGGCGCAGGATCTGCCGGGGCGAGGCGACCACGTCACCGGAGCCGTCCAGCCAGGTCAGGTCGGCCAGCAGCAGGGCGGAGCCGGGCTGCCAGGGCACCCGACGCAGGGTGGCGAAATCCGGCACCATCGCGAAGTCGCCGTAACCGCGCTCCCAACTCGACATCGCGTACCCGTCGACGGTGTTCATGTCGACGTCCACGGCGAGCAGGTAGTTGCAGCCCTCGCTGCCGTTGGCCACCACCTGGTCGAGGAAGAACGGCGCGTGGAACCGCTTGCCCTGCAACCGGCCCTGCATGTCGACGAGGGCCAGCACCACCGTGTCGATCTCGCCCTCGGCGACGGCGACCCGCAGTTGTTCCAGCGTGAGCGGAGCTTTCGTCATGCGCGGGCCTCCATCACCAAGGTCTACTGGCAAACCGGATCACCGTCAATGCCCCCGGGGCCGAGGGCGGCAAACCCGGCGGGACGGCCGCGCGGGACGTCCCGCCGGGCGCGGGTCAGGCCGGGCCGTCGACCGGTGCCGGGTCGACCGCCGGTGCGGGTTCCTCGACGGTACGGACCGGGCCGGCGAACCACTTGCGGGCCGAGGCGTACCACCAGACGGCGACCACCAGCAGCACCCCGCCCACAGCCAACGGCGCGTAGTTCACCGCCGACCAGGTGAAGTCGTCGTTGCCGGGCACGCCGGCCGGCACGATCGGCAGTACGAAGTACACGGCGATGACCGCGATCTCGATGACCGCGATCCAGCCGAGCAGCTTGTACTTCCGTCCCAGCGTCCACGGGCCGGGCACGAACCGGTCGCCGAGGCGCAGCCGCAGCGCGATCGGGATGAGGAAGGACAGGTAGAGCCCGAGCACCGCGACGGAGACCACCGCGTAGAACGCGATCGGGATGCCGGTCGAGCTCTCGTAGAGCGCCGGCAGGGTCAGCACCAGACCGGCCACCGTGGCGCCGATGATGGCGTTGACCGGGGTGCCGTTGCGATCGACAGTCGACCAGAGCCGCCATCCGGGCACCGCCCGGTCCCGACTGAACGCGTACGCCATGCGGCTCATCGAGGTCACGCAGCTCATGCCGCAGAAGAACTGTCCGATCGTCGAGATGATGATGACGATCTTGAAGAAGACCGGGGTCAGGGCGGATTCGAAGATGGCGCCGGAGAAGCCGCCGGCGGCGTTGACAGCCTCGACGTCGGTGGCCGCGAACAGGAACGCCAGCAGCAGGATCCAGCCACCGACAGCCGAATAGAAGATCGACTGCCAGAGCCCGCGCGCGGCGGCCTGCGACGCGCCCCGGGTCTCCTCGGAGACGTGCGCGCAGGCGTCGAAGCCGGTGATCGTGTACTGGGTCAGCAGGAAGCCCAGCGGCAGCACGTAGAACCAGAACGTCAGCCCGCTGGTGTCCCCGTCGCCGAAGCCCGAGTTGTTGAACCGCTCGGTGAACACGAACTGGAAGCTCTGGTGATCGTCCGGAACGAACACCAGGATGGCCACCACGGCCGCCGCGCCGGCCACGTGCCACCAGACCGAGACGTTCTGGAGTACGTCGATGATCCGGTGCCCGAAGATGTTGATGAGGCCGTGCAGCGCCAGAATGATCACGAAGAGGACGAACGCCTGCCGCAGCGTCCCGGCCCAGCCGTCGAAGAGCGCCGACAGGGTGAGGTTGAGGAAGGTCGCGCAGCCGTAGTCGACCGAGGCGGTGACCGCGACCAGGCCGATGAGGTTCAACCAGCCGGTGAACCAGCCGTGCACCGGGCGGCCCATGGTCGCCGCCCACCAGTAGATCCCGCCAGCCGTCGGGTAGGCCGACACCAACTCGGCCATGCAGAACCCGATGATCAGGATGAACAGTGAGATCAGCGGCCAGCCCCAGGAGATGGCGACCGGCCCGCCGTTGTTCCACGCCTGGCCGAAGGTGGTGAAGCAGCCGGCCAGGATCGAGATGATGGAGAACGAGATGGCGAAGTTGGAGAAGCCACTCCACTTGCGGCGCAACTCCTGCTTGTAGCCGAGTTCGGCGAGTCGTCGGGCGTCGTCGTCGATCGGTTGCTCTGCGGTCGGCACGGGCGTCGTGGCCACTGCACACCTCCCTGAGGTGGTTCCGCGAACGAGTGCGCAAAGTGTCGTCCCGCCGATCAAGACAGGTCAATACGATGCCGGTGGGAATCTCACCGCCGAACCGGCTAATTGCGTTGCCGCACGTCCGGGCCGCCCGCATGCTTGACCTCGTGACCAGGCCCGATCGCGACGGGCCACGACCGGGCGCTCGGACCGCCCAGCACCGCGGCGGCGCGGGGCACGCCTCTCTCTCCGTACGGCAACCGCCGTACCCACACATGCCCCGCGCCGCCCGCTCCGCCCCGCGGTGACGGGCGGGTCAGGTCAGGAGGAGGCCGGCTACCCAGAGGGCGCCGATGGTCAGGCCGGCCAGGAATTCCACAAGCATGGACAGGCCGGCCGCCTTGAGCGCCTGCACGGTGGACGGCCAGGCGAGCCGGTTGCTGCCGAGGCGCAGCCGCTCCGCTGCCCACACTCCCGCGACGAAGCCCAGCAGCAGACCGATCACGGGGATCACGAAGAACCCCACCAGGCCGAGCACGCCCCCGGCCAGCAGAGACGACGTCGGCACGCCGGTGCGCTTGAGGTTCCTGCCCGGCCACAGGTACTTCACGACGATGCCCCCGACCGCGACAACTGTCGCGACGGCGAACACCGCCCAGCCACCCGGGCCGGCGCCGCCGAAGATCGCCCAGACCAGCACCCCACCCCAGCACAGCGGCAACGCCGGCAGGCCGGGCACCACCACACCAGCCAGCCCGGCGAGGATGGCCAACGCGGCCACCACGGTGACCACCGTCTGCGAGTCGTTCAGGCTCACGCCGTCGCCTTCCGTCGCCACCGTCGGGACCGCCCCGACCCACCGCTCACACCGCCGCCCGCCGCAGCCGGGCGGTGATCTCCTCGGCCGGCGCCGGTGCGCCGAAGTACCGCCCCTGCCCGGTGTCGCAGCGCAGCGCCCGCAGCCGCTCGGCCTGCACCGGCGTCTCCACCGCCTCGGCGGTGACCCACAGCTCCAGCGCGTGCGCCAACCGGACCAGCGCGTCGACGATCCGCTCGTCGCGGTGGTCCGCCACCACGTCCGTCCCGTCGGCGCGGATGCCCTCGACGAACGGGCCGGCCAGCTTCAGGCAGTGGATCGGCAGCCGCCGCAGGTACGCCAGGTTGGAGTATCCGGTGCCGAAGTCGTCGACCGCCAGCCGGACGCCCAGCGCCGCGAGTCGGTGCAGGCTGCGCAGCGGCTCGCCGGCGCTGCCCATCACGGCGCTCTCGGTCAACTCCAGCTGCAACAACTCCGCCGGCAGGCCGCTGGTGGCCAGCGCGTCCGCCACCGTCGCGACGATCGCCGGGTCGTCGGCCTGCCGGGCGGCCAGGTTGACGCTGACCACCAGCCGGGCCTCGGGGAACTCCCGCCGCCAGCGTTCGGCGTCGTGGCAGGCCCGCCGCAGCACCCACTCGCCGAGCTGGACGATCAGGCCGGTCTCCTCGGCGAGGCCGATGAAGCGGTCCGGGCCGATCAGCCCCAGCTCCGGGTGCTCCCAGCGGACCAACGCCTCCACCGCGAGCATCGTGCCCTCCAGCAGCGACACGATCGGCTGGTAGTGCAGCACGAACTCGCCCCGGTCCAGCGCGGCCGGCAGCCCGGCGACCAGCGCCGACCGGGCGAGGTCGCGGGCGCTGCGCTCCGGGTCGTACACCGCCCACCGGCCGCGGCCGGCCGCCTTGGCCCAGTAGAGCGTCGTGTCGGCGGCCTTCATCAGCTCCGAGGCGGTTGTCTCCGCGGCCGGGCAGTCCACGATGCCCACGCTGGCGGAGACCGCCAACTGCTGGTCGCCGAGGTGCACCGGGGCGGCGACGGCGGCCAGCGCGGCCTCCGCCACGGCCACCGCGTCGTCGACGTCGTCGCCGCCGTCGACCAGGATGACGAACTCGTCGCCGCCCATCCGGGCGACCAGGTGGCCGTGGTCCGCCACGCACTCGGCGAGCCGCCGGCCGATCGCCACCAACAGCCGGTCGCCGAGGTCGTGGCCGAGGCTGTCGTTGATCGCCTTGAAGCCGTCCAGGTCGAGGAAACACACCCCGACCCGTTGAGCGGGCCCGGCGGTGTCGAAGACCCGGCCCAGCGTCTCGAAGAACAGGGTCCGGTTGGGCAGCCCGGTCAACGGGTCGTGCAGCGCCTGGAAACGCAGCCGCTGCTGGAGTTCGTACCGCTCGGTGATGTCCTCGATCATGGCGACGGTGAACCGGGGTCGCCCGTCGTCGTACCGGATCAGCGACACCGCCAGGTCCGTCCAGACGATGCTGCCGTCCTTGCGGTGGTAGCGCTTCTCCACCCGGACCGAGTCCTGCTTGCCCTCGATCAGCTCCTGGTACAGCTCCCACATGCCGGCGGCGTCGTCGGCGTGGAACAGCTCCGCCACGTTCATCTCGCACAACTCTTCGATCGAGTAGCCGAGCATGTCGGCGAACGCCGTGTTGACGTCGATGATCTGGCCGTCCACCCCGGCGATGCCGATCCCGATCGCCGCGCCGGTGAAGACCGCCCGGAACCGCGCCTCACTGTCGCGCAACGCCTGCTCGACCTCGTCGCGGGCCTGCCAGGCCGAGCGGGCGATGCGCTCCTGCTGGGTGAAGGTCCGGTCGCGCAGCGCGCGGGCGAAGCCGGCGGCCAACCCGCCCTGCACCGCGGCGATGCGCTCGCCCAGGTCGGGCGGCCGGTCGCCGGTCGCCAGGACCCGGTCGGGGAAGCCCTCGCCGAGCGCGCGCAGCGACCACTCCAACGCCCGGGGCTCGGTCAGATGCGCCTCCACCAGCGCCCGCCCGACCTCCTCGGCGGGACGCGCGCTGAACGGCTCGGCCCGCACCACCTGGGCCAGCCGGACGGTGTGCAGCAGCAACAGCCGCTCAGTCTCGGCCGCGCTGAGCGGCACAAAGCCGATGCGGCGTACGGCGCGGGCCCAGTCGGCGGCGAAGCCCTGGGCGCCGCCCCGGCCGACGTCGACCCCGGTGGGGTCCGGGACGGCGGCCACTGCGTTCAGCCGGCGGGCTGGTCGTACCGGGCCACGCCCCCGAAGGCGCCGAACCGCTCGGGGTGCTCGTCCACGTCGGCCGGCGAGTCGGGACGCCACAGTGGCATGTGCACCACGCCCGGTTCGAGCACCGTCCAGTCGCCGAAGAAGCCGGTGACCTGCGCGCGGGAGCGCAGGGTGATCTCGGTGGCCGTCCGGGCGGAGAGGCGCTGGGCGTCCAGCATCTCCTGCGGCTGGTCCTCGAAGGTGGAGTGCGAGATGACCAGGAAGCTGCCGGGCGCGGCGGCGGCCCGCAGGGTGGACAGGATCTCCTCGGGACCGTCGGCGTCCGGGATGAAGTGCACCACCCCGGCCAGCAGGATGCCCATCGGTCGACTGAAGTCGATCAGCCCGAGCCGCCGGGTCTCGGCGAGGATCCGCTCCGGCTCGCGCAGGTCGGCGTGGATCACCCCGGTCAGGTCGTTGCCGGCGAGCAGTTCACGGCTGTGCGCGACGGCCACCGGATCGATATCGACGTAGACCACCCGGGCCTTCGGGTTGGCCGCCTGGGCCACCTCGTGCACGTTGCCCACGGTCGGGATGCCGGAGCCGATGTCGAGGAACTGGTCGATGCCGGCGTCGAGCAGCGCCCGGACGGCGCGGCGCAGGAACTCCCGACCGGAGCGCATGGTGGCGGCGAGATTCGGGGTCATGCTGGCGATCTGCTCGGCCAGCTGCCGGTCGACCTCGAAGTTGTGCGCCCCGCCCAGGAAGTAGTCGTACACCCGGGCCGCGCTCGGCCTGGTCAGGTCAATCTCGGTCGGCAGTGCGTCCGGCATCGGTGTGCTCCCCAGTTCGTCGCCGCGGCGCGAGGCGGCACCGGCGTCGACGAGCGCGCGCGACCGCCGGCCGACCCCGCGGGTCGTGTGGTGTGGACCACTCTAGGCCGCCGACTCCCACGTACGGGAGATCCCTTCACGTAACTTTCCGCGCTCAGGCGGCCGACTCCAGCAGCAGCGAGATGCCCTGCCCGACGCCGATGCACATGGTGGCGAGGGCCCGGCGGCCGCCGCGACGGCGCAGCTCCAGGGCGGCGGTCAGCGCCAGCCGCGCGCCGCTGGCGCCCAGCGGATGCCCGAGCGCGATCGCGCCACCGTTCGGGTTGACGTGCTCGGCGTCGACGGGCAACCCCAGCTCGCGCAGCACCGCCACGGACTGCGCGGCGAACGCCTCGTTCAGCTCGACGACGTCCACCGCGCCCAGCTCCACGCCCACCCGGTCGAGCAGCTTGCGGGTGGCCGGCACCGGGCCGATTCCCATGATCCGCGGCGGTACGCCGGCCGTCGCCGCGCCGCCGATGCGGGCCAGCGGGGTGAGGCCGTACCGTCGCACCGCCGCCTCACTGGCCACCAGCAGCGCGACCGCGCCGTCGTTGACGCCCGAGGAGTTGCCGGCGGTCACCGTGCCGCCGTCGCGGAACGGGGTGGGCAGGGCGGCCAGCTTCTCCAGCGACGTCTCCCGGGGGTGCTCGTCGACCTCGACCAGTCGGGTCTCGCGGCGACCGGCGGGCACGGACACCGGCACGATCTCCTCGGCGAACCGGCCGTCGGCCTGCGCCTTGGCGGCGCGCTGCTGCGAGCGGTACGCGAACGCGTCCTGCTCGGCCCGGTCGACGCTGTACTCGGCGGCCACGTTCTCCGCCGTCTCCGGCATCGAGTCGACTCCCCAGCCGTCCCGCATCAACGGGTTGACCAGCCGCCAGCCCAGGGTCGTGTCGTACATCTCGGCCGAGCGGGAGTACGCCGAGGTCGCCTTCGGCACGACGAACGGCGCCCGGCTCATGCTCTCCACCCCGCCGGCGACCACCAGGTCCGTCTCGCCGGCCACGATGGACCGCGCGGCGATGGCGAGGGCGTCCAGGCCGGAGCCGCAGAGCCGGTTGACCGTGCTGCCCGGCACCTCCTCGGGCAGGCCGGCGAGCAGCGCCGCCATCCGGGCCACGTTGCGGTTGTCCTCGCCGGCCTGGTTGGCGCAGCCGAGAACGACGTCGTCGACGCGGGCCCAGTCCACCGACGGGTGCCGGGCGACCAGCTCGCGGATCACGTGTGCGGCCAGGTCGTCGGGGCGGACGCCGGCCAGCGCGCCGGCGTACCGGCCGATGGGGGTACGGACACCGGCCACCAGGTATGCCACGGTCATCGCGAGTCCTTCGGGGGTGGGAAGGGCGGGGGTGCGGGCGTCCACCGGGTGGCGGGGGACTCCCCAGCCGCCAGGATATCCACGCGCACAGCGGATAGGTTGGCGGCATGGCCCGGGCCCAGTTCAGCGCAGAGACCAGCCGTGGTGGCGCATTCGTCCGCCAGCCCAACCGGTTCACCGGTCGGGTCACCGCCGACTCGACCTCCCCGCCGGGTGGCGGCCCCGACGAGCAGGACCGCTGGCCGCTGGAGGCCGGCCGGTACCGGCTGATCTGGTGCCGCGCCTGCCCGTGGGCGCACCGGGCGAGGATCGTGCGCGGCCTGCTCGGGCTGGACGACGCGATCTCGCTGGGCACCGTCGACCCGATCCGGGACGAACGCGGCTGGGCGTTCGCCCTCGACCCGGACGGCTTCGACCCCGTCCTCGGTGTCAGCTTCCTCTCCGAGGCGTACCTGGCCACCGACGCGGACTACACCGGCCGGGTGACCGTGCCGGCGCTTGTCGACACGCTTACCGGCCGGGTGGTCACCAACGACTACCCGCAGCTCACCCTCGACTTCTCCACCGAGTGGCAGCCGCTGCACGCGCCCGGCGCACCCGACCTGTACCCGGTCGCGCTGCGCCCGGAGATGGACGCGCTGATGGCCGAGATCCACCACGACGTCAACAACGGCGTCTACCGGTGCGGGTTCGCCACCTCCCAGGAGGCGTACGACGAGGCGTTCCGGGCGCTCTTCGCCCGGCTGGACGCGCTGTCCGAACGCCTGGCCGGGCAGCGCTACCTGATGGGCGACACGATCACCGAGGCCGACGTGCGGCTGTTCACCACGCTGGTGCGCTTCGACGCCGCGTACCACGGGCACTTCAAGTGCAACCGCAGCAAGCTGACCGAGATGCCGGTGCTCTGGGCGTACGCCCGGGACCTGTTCCAGACCCCGGGCTTCGGCGAGACGGTGGACTTCGACCACATCAAGCGGCACTACTACGGGACCCATCGGGAGATCAACCCGACAGGCATCGTGCCCCTGGGCCCCGACGAGTCCGGTTGGACGACGCCGCACGGGCGTGACTGAGTCGGGGCGGGCCGGCACCGCGACGGCACCCGCCGCCCGCGGGGACGTCGCCCGCCGGGTCGCCGGGTCCGCCGCCACCGGCTGCGCGGTGGCCGGCGCGGTCGCGGTGACGGTAGCGGTCGTCGCCGGTCCCGGTCCCGGTCTGACCGGGTACGTGAGCGAGGCGGGCATCGCCGGCAGCGCGCACGCCGTGACGTACCGGATCGGGGTTCTCGCCCTGGCCGGCGCGTTGCTGCTGATCGCCGGGGCGCTGCCTCCCGGGGTCCGGGTGGCGCCGGCGCTGCTCGCCACCGGCGCGGTGCTCACCGCGGTGTCCGGGGCGGTGACCTGCTCCGCCGGCTGCCCACTGCCGCCGTTCGAGCGGACCACGGTGGCCGATCTGGTGCACGGGGGCGCGAGCATCGCGGCGACGGCTGCGGTGGTCCTCGCCATGGTCGCGCTCGCCGTGTCCGGGCCGGCCGGGGCGATGGTCCGCCGGTTGGCGGCCGGCACTGCCGTGCTCGCCCTGCCGTTGTGCGCGACGATCGGGTTGGCCATGCTCGTGGTCGGCCGGGGCACCCTGGTCGGCGTGGTGGAGCGACTGGTTCTCGGGCTCGCGGTGCTGTGGGGCGCGGCCACCGGCACGGCCCTGGCCCTGACCCGCCGCGAACGGGGCTTGTAAGGAGCGTCACGGACATCGTGCCTTGCAGACCGCGCCGATCGGCGTATCGTCGGCGAGCGATGACCAATGTCTGGGGCCTCACCGTTCGCCTGTATGTCGATCTCCGACTGCAGGCCAGCGGCATCTGTCCGGCGTAGCCGCCCTCCACGCGCCTACCCCGACCAGATCAGACAATTGGACACCTCATGCCCTTCGGCCTGCGCAAGATTCCCTTCTCCGTGCAGATCCTCCTCGGCCTCGTGCTCGGCGTCGCCCTCGGCTTCCTGGCCCGCAGCAACGACCTGAGCTGGCTGACCAGCACCCTGCACACCGTCGGCAGCCTCTTCATCCAGCTCCTCAAGCTGGCCGTGCCGCCCCTGGTCTTCACCGCCATCGTGGTCAGCGTGGTCAGCCTGCGCGGCGTGGCCAACGCCGCCCGGCTCGCGCTCAAGACCCTGATGTGGTTCGGCATCACCGCGCTGATCGCGGTGAGCATCGGCATCGGCCTCGGCCTGCTCGTCAACCCGGGCCGCGGCGTGAGCCTCGACGTGGGTGGCGCGACCCCGCCCAAGAACACCGGCTCCTGGACCGACTTCCTCACCGGCATCGTGCCCACCAACCCGGTCGGCGCGTTCGTCGAGGGCAACGTCCTCCAGATCGTCTTCCTCGCCCTCGTCGTCGGTGCCGCTGCCCTACTGGTCGGCGACGCCGCCGAGCCCTTCGTGGCGCTGAACCGCTCGCTGCTGGAAATCGTGCAGAAGGCCCTGTGGTGGGTCATCCGACTCGCCCCGATCGGCACCCTCGGCCTGATCGGCAACGCCGTCGCCTCGTACGGCTGGGACCTGCTGGCGCCCCTCGCGAAGTTCACCACCGCCGTCTACGTCGGCTGCGCCATCGTGCTGTTCGTGGTCTACCCGCTGGTGCTGATCCTCGCCGGCCGGCTCAACCCGCTGCGCTTCTTCGCAGGCGCGTGGCCCGCCATCGAGCTGGCCTTCGTGTCCCGCTCCTCGGTGGGCACCATGCCGGTGACCCAGCGCTCCGTCGAGCGGCTCGGCGTCCCCCGCGAGTACGCCTCGTTCGCGGTGCCGTTCGGCGCCACCACGAAGATGGACGGCTGCGCCGCGATCTACCCGGCCCTCGCCGCGATCTTCGTGGCGCAGGTGTTCGGCGTGCAGCTCGGCGTCACCGACTACCTGCTCATCGCGTTCGTCTCGGTGGTCGGCTCGGCGGCCACCGCCGGCCTGACCGGGGCGATCGTCATGCTCACCCTCACCCTGAGCACGCTCGGTCTGCCGCTGGCCGGCGCCGGCCTGCTGCTCGCCATCGACCCGATCCTGGACATGATCCGCACCGCCACCAACGTGGCCGGGCAGGCGCTCGTGCCGACAGTTGTCGCCGCCCGTGAGGGCACCCTCGACCGGGCCACGTACGAGTCCGCCGGTCGACGCGACCTGACCGAGCCGGAGCCGGTCGCGGAGACCCGGCCCGAGCTCAGCCCCGTCCCTGCCTGACCCGTTCACCGCACGACGACGGGCCCCCTCTCCCGGGGGCCCGTCGCCGTTTCGGAGAGGATGACCACATGAGCTCCCTGTTCACTCCCCTGGCCCTGCGCGGCGTCACCCTGCCCAACCGGATCGCCGTGGCGCCGATGTGCCAGTACTCGGCCGGACCGGACGGCCTGCCCACCGACTGGCACCTCATCCACCTGGGCAGCCGCGCGGTCGGCGGGGCCGGGCTGGTGCTGACCGAGGCGACCGCCGTACTCCCCGAGGGTCGGATCTCTCCGCAGGACACCGGGCTGTGGTCCGACGCGCACGTGGACGCCTGGCGGCCGGTGACCGCGTTCGTCGCCGCCCACGGCGCGGTGCCGGCCGTCCAGCTCGCGCACGCCGGTTTCAAGGCCTCCACCTACCGGCCGTGGGCGCCGGAGCGCGGCGGGGTGCCGGACGCCGAGGGCGGATGGACGCCCGTCGCCCCCGGGTCCGAGCCGTTCACTCCCGGCTACCGGACGCCGACCGCCCTCGACGCGGCGGGCATCGCCAACCTGATTGACGCGTTCGCCGCCGGGGCCGAGCGGGCGCTCGCCGCCGGTTTCGCCGCCGTGGAGATCCACGCCGCGCACGGTTACCTGCTCAACGAGTTCCTGTCGCCGCTGACCAACCACCGCACCGACTCCTACGGCGGCGATCGGGCCGCCCGGATGCGGCTCACCCTGGAGGTCGCCCGCGCGGTGCGCGCCGCGGTCGGCGAGAGCGTGCCGGTGCTGACCCGGATCTCCGCCACCGATTGGGTCGAGGGCGGCTGGACCGTCGAGGACAGCGTGGTGCTCGCCGGTGAGCTGGCCGGCGTCGGCGTCGACCTGGTCGACACCTCCTCCGGCGGCGTCAGCACCGACCAGCGCATCCCGCTCGGCCCCGGCTACCAGGTGCCGCTGGCCGCCCAGATCCGCCGCGAGGCGGGCGTGCCGACCGGCGCGGTAGGCCTGATCGTCGAGCCGGAGCACGCCGAGCAGATCGTCGCCAACGGCGAGGCCGACCTGGTGCTGCTCGGCCGGGAACTGCTGCGCGACCCGTACTGGCCGCGCCGCGCCGCCGCGAAGCTCGGCGTCGCGTACAGCGGGCCCGCCCAGTACGCCCGCGCCTGGTGATTCCCGCCGGTCGGGCGGGGGGGGGGGGGGGCGCCGCCCCCCCCCCCCCCCCCCCCCCCGCCGCCCCCCCCCCCCCCCCCCCACCCCCCCCCCCCGCGCGCCCCCGCCCCC